>NZ_FPBH01000056.1 GCF_900116445.1 Paraburkholderia aspalathi | reverse complement strand
CCTTGAATTCTTCGGGTATGTTCCGTCTGCTCATTTCTCACCTCGTTTGGAGAATTATCCCCTTTAGAGGTGTCCATAGTCATTGGACCACTACACACTTACTTTCTTTGCCGCCGCAAAGAAAGTAAGCAAAGAAAGCGGCTAGAAGCCCCTGCTAAGCGGGCACCGTGGTCTGCTGCGGGTAGTGGTGCGACTGGAATCCGTGCTCTCCCACGTTCCGCGTTAGTGACAAAGGACTCATCAGCTCCCACTCCGCACTACGTGCGTCGCGGACGGGTCTGCAGGGGAAACCATGGGCTTCGGTTTTGGTTTGTGGGGGCCGTCGGCTTCGCCTCGGCGAGGCGCCTCTGCACTCGCGCCGGAAACCCGATGGCGAGGCGCGAACGTGAAAACGCAGCGATCGGTTTTATGAATGGCTCTTCGGCGCGCGCAGCGCCGCCGGAAGTATGATGCCCTTGTCACAAGCCTAAGCAGCGGCACGAGCACAGATTCCAGATGCACCACTACCCTGTGTGGGCTGCGGGACCCGCTTAGCAGGGGCTTCTAGCCGCTTTCTTTGCTTATCTTTCTTTGCGGCGGCAAAGAAAGTAAGTGCCGCCCCGCACAGGGGCAACACTAATAGACCACTAACAATGCAAGGAAAGGCACCAAAGCCAGAACAAGGAAAGGCACCAAACCCAGAACAAGGCACCAAACCCAGAACAAGAAAAGCCCAAAACCCTAAGAACACAAACAAAAAGCGCCGCGCAGGCAAAAAAACCTTAACCCTGAACCCCGGCTGGAAGCCTCAAATGATTCCAAGCCGCCAGCCCGGCAAAAACCATCCCCGCAACACTAACCCCGACCCACCCAAAGGTCGGCCAAACCGCAGCGCCGACCCCCGACCCGACAGCACCGCCAATAAAATAAGCCACCATATAAACCGTATTCACGCGACTCCGCGCCTCAGGCTTCAACGCATAAATCCGCGATTGATTGGAAATCTGCGCAGCCTGCACACCAATATCAAGGACGATCACGCCAATCACCAACCCGGCAATACTCTTCGCCGACAAGGCAAAAACAACAAACGACACAGCCACCAGCGCGATCGACATCGTGATAATGGCTCGCGGTCCGCGTCGATCGGAAAACTTGCCGGCGAGCGGCGCGGCCATTGCCCCCGCCGCACCGACAATACCGAACAGGCCGGCCGCCTGCGGCCCGAGGTGAAACGGTGCGCCCGCCAGCAACAAGGCCAGCACCGACCAGAAGATGCTGAAAGCGGCGAACATCGCGGCACCCGTTAGCGAGGCCTCACGCAGCGCGCGATGCTCGACGACCAGATGCCACATCGAAACCAGCAGCTTGCCGTAGGGGAGCGTTGAAGTCGGCTTGCTCTTCGGCAAGCGCAAGATGATCACGACGGCCAGCACCAGCAACGCGACCACCGAAGCGAAGAATACCGTGCGCCACCCGAAATACTCGGCGATCAGGCCCGCCGCGGTCCGCGCCAGCAGAATGCCGAGCAGCAGGCCGCTCATCACCGTGCCGACGGCTTGTCCCCGCTGCGCGGGCGGCGCGAGTTCGGCGGCGAAGGGCACAGCCTGTTGCGCGATGGTGGCGAGCACACCGATGGCGAGGCTCGCCGCGATCAACACGGGCAAGTTCTGCGCCGCAGCCGCGATCACGAGCGTGACGCACATGCCGGCAGTCTGCAGCAGGATCAGGCGGCGCCGATCGAAGCGGTCGCCGAGCGGCGCCAGCAACAGCATCCCGGCTGCGTAGCCGAGCTGCGTCACGGCAGGCACCACGCCGACCCACGATGCGCTATTCGGAAACGACTGGCGGAAATTGTCTAGCAGCGGCTGGTTGTAATAGATGTTTGCGACTGCCACACCGGCAATCGTCGCGAGCAGAAGCAGCAAGCCGCGCAACGACCGGTCGGCGGAAGCGGGAGTGGAGGCGTCGGATGTGGACATGAGAGGGGGCGATCGATGGACCGGCCCATGCGCGGTCCTCAAGCGTGCCGATCATACCGGAGCAGGGAGGATCGTGCTGACGGCCCAACATGCGCTCCCTCGCAGACAAAATGAGATGGTCGTTCGGTTTTCGTTCGTAGAATCGGCGCGCGCAACGCGATCCATTACGTGACCGATCTCATGAACACACCCTCGATACTCGAACCTCGACGCATCAGCGGCTGGCTGCTCCTCGCCTTGATCTCCCTCGCTGCATGGGCGCTTTCAACCGCATTCGCCTTGCGCGATCCGCTCAAGCTGATGCTCGAATGGGAGCTGCTGGCGGTATTCGTGCGCCCTGAAACGCACGGCTGGTATCGCACCGTGATCGCGATGGTGGGCTGCGACGTGATCATCGGGATGTTCATCGTCACCGGCGCAGGCTGGCTGGCGCTGCTCGTGCGGTGCAATTCGGCGCGTTTTCCGTTGCAGGTGCAGGCGTGGCTGTTGGCCATCCTCGTCATGCGAACCATCGCCTACCTGCTCGGCGATCACATGACCCACACCATTGGCGTCGCCATTGCCATTCCGTTCGACGGCTTCATTCAGGCCGTCGTCGCTGCCGCGCTCGGGATACCGTATTTCAGGCTGTCCCGGCGCGTCCGGCAAACTTTTGTTGCGCTCTGAACCGGTGAGGCGAAACCCTCAATCGATCAACTCGCCTTCAGGTTCGTAAAAAGGATACGGACCATCGGCTTTATCAACATATGCATGATGCGTGACGACGCCCGTCGCCGGATCGTAGCGATGCAGTGCATACGCAGGCGGCTCCATCACGAATGCGGAGGGCGCATCCTCGCGTAGATCGAGCCCGACCTGATGCGCGGGCGCCGGCACCGCGGACGCAATCGTGCCGCCAAAACGCACGAACATCGGCCGATGCACATGGCCGCAGATCACCCGTTCCACGTTCGGATAACGCGCGATCAACGCGGCGAGCTTGTCGGCGGCAGCGGGATCGAGCCGCAATTCATCCATATGCCCGATTCCGCAGACGAACGGCGGATGATGCAACGCGACCACCGTCGGCTTGCCTTGCGCCGCATCGAGCTGCGTCTCGAGCCAGTCGAGACGCGCGTCGCATAGATTGCCGGCGCTTTCGCCCGGCACCATCGAATCGAGCGCGATCACGCGCAGCGGTCCGACATCGACCGCGTAGTGCACGAACTCGCCACCACTACGCAATTCGGCCCGATCGGGAAACGCCGCGCGCAACGCAGCCCGTTCGTCGTGATTGCCCACCATCAGGAAGTAGGGGATCTCGAGCGGCGCAAGCAACGTCTTGAGGTGTTCGTACTGTTCCGGATCGCCCTGATCGACGAGGTCGCCGGTCATGATTACGGCGTCAGGACGCGGCTCCAGCGCATTGAGCGCGGCGACAGTGCGCACGAGATAGGCGCCGGTATCGACGCGGCGGTAAGCCAGCGCGCCGGGCCGTTTGATATGGAGGTCGCTAATTTGAGCCAGCAGCATGGGGATGTCCTTCTTTATGGCGCGCTAGAAACGCAGCGCTGTGTCATTACGATAGCGCAATCAGCGCGTCCTGCGCGATTGAAATCCCGACCGGCGTGCCGCGCGCGAGTTCGACGCGGCCCGCGACATCGATCAGTAGCGCGTCCGGTGCGGCGCCACCGATCGTCAAACGGGTGCGCTCGCCGAGAAACGCCGTGCTTTCGATGTTGCCGCGCAATTGGGCGGTGGCCGGGTCGGCGAGATACGCGTCTTCGGGGCGGAAGAAAAATTCGTGTGCCGTGCTAGCGTGCCCGGCGCTTGACGGCAGCGGTACAGCGCCGCCGGTTGTCGCCAACAGACCATCACGCCGTTCACCAGCCAGCCGGTTGATGGTGCCGACGAACTGCGCGACCGTGCGGTTCGCCGGACGATAGTAGATGTCGCGCGGCGAGCCGATCTGCTCGATGCGCCCGGCGCTCATCACGACGATGCGGTCGCCGAGCTCCATCGCTTCGGCCTGATCGTGAGTCACGTAGACGGTCGTGATGCCCAGCTCGCGCAGCAACGTATTCATCTCGCTGCGCAAGGTGTCGCGCAAACGCGCGTCGAGCGCTGTGAGCGGTTCATCGAGCAGCAGCACGCGGGGTTGCACGGCGAGTGCGCGCGCCAATGCTACGCGCTGGCGCTGGCCGCCGGAGAGCTGATCGATCGGTTTGTCCGCGTGCGCGGTGAGACGCATCATTGCGAGCAATTCGTCGACGCGTTGCCGTGCGGTTTCAGCCGGCACGCGTTTGATCTTCAGACCGTAGCCGATGTTGCCGCGCACGGTCAGGTTCGGAAACAGCGCATAGCTCTGGAACACCATGCCGACCTGGCGTTTTTCGATCGGCAGGGCGGTGACGTCTTCGTCGCCGAACGCGATGCAGCCGCCGGCGTCAGGTGTCTCGAGGCCCGCGATCATGCGCAGCGTGGTGGTCTTGCCGCAACCGGACGGGCCGAGCAGCACCAGCGTCTCGCCGGCGCCGATGTGCAGATCGAGCGGTTCGAGCACACGCGTGCCGCGAAAAGTTTTCGCGCACTGTGTGAGCGTGATGGGAACGGAGTCGAGTTTCATGGCGTGGACGTCGGTGTAGGCTTGGAACGGGAGGCAGCGCTGCGTTGTTTGCCCGCGCTGCGCTGGCCGGTCGCATCGACGCCGAGCCATTGCATCGCGACGAGCAGCGGCATCGTCATGATGAAAAACAGAATCGTGTAGGCGCTGCCGATTTCGATGCGTAACGACGCATAGGTGTCGGCGAGACCGACCGGCAGCGTTTTGGTATCGGGCGTATGCAGCATCCACGTGAGATTGAATTCGCCGATCGAGAGCGTAAGCACCGCCAACGCACCGGCGACGATTCCCGGTCGCGCATTCGGCAAGACGATCGTGACGAAGCGTTGAAAGAAGCTCGCGCCGAGGCTCGCCGCGCCTTCTTCGAGTGTGCGCAGATCGCTGCTCGCGCACACGGCCGCAACCGCGCGCACCATGAACGGCAGCGTGAACACCACGTGTCCGACGACGATAAACGCGACGCTCATGCGAAACATCGTGAAGCCGCCGTAGACCACCAGCAGCGCTAGCGCGGAAGCGAGACCGGGCAGGGCGATCGGCAGCACCAGAAATTCTTCGATGATGCGTGAGAGCCGTGTCTTGCTGCGCGCTAGTACGTAGCCGGCGGGCACGCCGGTCAGCAGTGTGATCAGCAAGGTCATCGCCGCCACTTCGAGCGAGAGAAATACGGAGCTGTGATACTGCGTCCACACTTCACCGAGCCAGCGCAGCGTGAGTCCGCTCGATACGCCTTTGAAGTAGTTGACCGTGAGGCCGGCCATGATCGACATCACGACCGGCACGATCAGAAAGGCGCATAGCAACAGCGTAACGAACCACTGTCCGGCTGCGAGCCACGTGCGTGATGTGAGCAACCTGCGGCGCCGCGCGCGCGGTTTTGCGGGCTGCTTGATTGGAGCACTGATGGAGTTCATCGAAGTTTTGTCATCGGGTTTGGGCACGCCGCTCATGCGCTTGCCGCGACAGCCGAACCGCTCACGCTGCGGGCGAACGCCAGCACGGCCCATGTGACGATGCCGAGCACGATCGAGAGGCCCGCGGCCGTCACCATGTTCGCGTTCAGTGTGAACTCGGTGTAGATGGTCATCGGCAATACGTCGATGTCGGTGGCCAGGGTGAAGGCGGTGCCGAAGGCGCCCATCGCGGTCGCGAAACATACCGCGCCGGCTGCGATCAAGCCCGGCGACAACGCGGGCAACACGATATCGCGCGTAATACGCCATGGCGATGCGCCGAGCGAACGCGCGGCCTCTTCGAGCGAGGCATCGAGCTTGGTCGCCGATGCCATCACGGTGACGATCACGCGGGGAATCGAGAAGTACAGATAGCCGAGAAAGAGCCCGCTCATCGAGTAAGCGAACACCCAGCGATCGCCTGTGAGTTTCAGCGATAACGCACCGATCAAACCTTGACGTCCCGCCAGCATAATCACCATGAAGCCGACCACGACGCCTGGGAATGCCAATGGAAACGTCAGCAGCGCGAGCAGCGTGCGCTTGAGCGGAAACTCACGGCGCGCCAGCAGCAAACCGGCGATCACGGAAAGCACAAGCGTCGTCGCCGTGACCGCTGCGGACAACATCACCGTCGCGCCGAGGCTCGACATGTAGCGCGGATTCGTCAGCATCGCGCGATAAGTCGCGAATGCGTGGCCGTCGCCGCTGATCTGTGCGAGCGCGCCCATCGGCAGCAGCCAGAACGCGATGAAAACCGCCAGCGCCGGCGCGATCAAAGCGATGCGCCAGCGCAGCGGGAACGTGACGTCGTTCAATGCATCACCTGTAGATAACGCTCGCCGAAGCTCGACTGCTTCTCGGCCATTTTGCCGAAGTCGACCGGTTTGGCGCGGGCATAGTCGCTTGCGGGCAGGAATTTGGCGGCGGTTTCCGGGCTCATTGCGTTTGCGCGTACTGGACGCAGATAGGCGTCGGCCCACAGTTTCTGGCCTTCGTCAGACAGCACGAAATCGAGCACCTTCTTGCCGTTCGCTTCATGCGGCGCGCCCTTCACGAGACTCATCACGTACGGTACCGAGATCGTGCCTTCCTTCGGAATCACGAATTCGACGTTGGCGTGATCCTTGTACTTCGCGCGGTAGGCGTCGAAGTCGTAGTCGAGCAGGATCGGAATTTCGCCGGACATCACGCGCGCATAGGCGGTCTGCTTCGGCACGATCGGCGCGTTGGCCTTCAGCTTGCGGAACCAGTCGAGGCCTGGCTCGAAGTTATCGAGCGTGCCGCCGAGCGCCTGATTTACCGCGACTGCGCCCGCATAGCCGACAAACGCGCTCGACGGATCGAGGTAACCGATCATGCCTTTGTACTCAGGCTTCAGAAGGTCGGCCCACGAACGCGGGACCGGTTTGCCTTCCAGCGCGTCCTTGTTGACAAAAAAGCCCAGTGTGCCCGAGTGGATCGTGAACCAGTAGCCTTGCGGGTCCTTCATGTTGGCTGGAATGTCGTCCCAGTGCGCCGGCTTGTACGGCTGGATGACGCCTTTGTCTTTCGCCTGGAACGCCGACGAAACGCCGAGATAGACCACGTCCGCAACCGGGCTCTTCTGCTCGGCCATCAGTTGCGCAATCGATTGACCGGAGTTCTTGTTGTCGAACGGCACGCGGATGCCGGTCTTTTGCTGGATCGCCTTGATCTGGCTCGCCCAGTCGGCCCATTCGGGCGGGCAGTTGTAGCAGATCGCGGTTTCATCGGCGTGGGCTGCTTGCGGTGCAAGGGCGGCGAGCGCGGCCGTGACGATCATGCCTGCTGACAGCGCGGTGGCCGTAGTGCGGGCGAGACGATGCCAGAGTGGCTTGATGGAAGAAGCAAAGCGTGTTGAAGAGCGGATCACTACGGGTCTCCTGGAGAGGAAGAGAGCGGGTGGTTCGGGGTTCGAATTGGATGTTTATGCAAGCGACTATGCGAACGGCCTCTAGGTCGCAGCGGACGTTTCTGTGCGGTTCGAAATCGCCGCGATGGTGGCACCTTCGCGCAAGCTGTGTGGCAAGGTCAGCTTGGGCGACGTTGCCTCATGCGTTTCGTCGGTGCCGGTTACGCGAGCTAGCAAACGCCGCCAGGCGGCGCAGCCGATCTCGCGATTTGGCGCGCAGACGCTTGCCAGCGGTGGCGACAGCAATTCGCCCATGGCGAGTCCGTCGAAGCCGAGAATCGACATGTCGTGCGGAATCTGCAGACGCGCGCGGCGCAGGCCGCGCATCACGACCATGGCGAGCAAATCGTTGCTGCAGAAGAGGGCGGTCGGGCGGTTCGGGCCGTTGGTCAGATGCGCGAGCACGGACGGCGCGAGTTCGTCCGCGTTGAAATCGACTTCGAGCGCGGGCGCAGGGGTGAGGCCGGCCTGCTGCATCGCCTGCGCGTAGCCGAGATGCCGCTGGCGGGCGCGGTCCGAAGCGGCGAGCGTGCCTGCGAGCATCAGGATGCGGCGATGGCCGTGCGCGATCAGCATGCGTACGCCATCGAACGCGGCGAGGCGGTTGTCGACCGAGACGGACGGACGCCGCACGGTGTCGTTATGCATCAGCACGTAGAGCAGACCGGAGCGGTCTAGGTCGTCGAGCAGCGGATGCGTGTCGGCATCGGCGACGGTCAGGATCAGGCCTTCCACGCGATGTTCGCGCAGCGTTTCGATGGCGTGGCGTTCGCGGTCGGCATCGTACTGGGTGGTCATCAGCATGAGCCGGTAGCCTTGCGCCGCGGCGAGTTCGTCGATGCCTTGCAGGCATTCGGCGAACACGGGGTTGGCGAGCGTCGGCAGGATCACGCCGATCAGGCGCGTGCGCTCGCCGCGCAGCTGCCGGCCGAGCGGGCTGGGGCGGAAGTTAAGGGCGTCGATGGATTGACGCACCTTATCGAGCGTGATCGGGTTCACGGTATGCGGCGCGTTGATCGCGCGCGAGACCGTGGCGATGGAGAAGCCCGCGTGGGCGGCGACGTCTTTGATCGTTGGGATCATGATTTCCGCGCGTGATGTAAACGTTTTCGTCAGCGGATTATCAGGAACGTTTGTGACTTGCGGATGACTCCAATTTTTATGCCTGGCGGGCGAGGGTGGGGATGGGGCGCGGCTGGATTGCGCCGGTTTGGTGTGCCCGCCGGGCAATGGTAGAATTCGCGTCCAGCGTGGTTCTGACCCCTGCCGGGGTGATGAAATTGGTAAACATAGCGGACTTAAAATCCGCCGCCTAACGGCTTGTCGGTTCGAGTCCGGTCCCCGGCACCAGGAAGTATTCCACCCGATTCCTGGAAATTCCTTGAACCCTCGATGCAGCAATGCTTCGAGGGTTTTTTGTTTCTGGGAGAATCCGCAGAGTTCCGTTGACATCTGGGGGCATGTGGGGGCATCTTAGGGGGTATGTTGGCGTGAAAACCGACGTCGTTGCAAAAAATACCCCCAGGAGTTCCTCATGCCCCTGACCGACATTGCTGTGCGTCGCGCAGCCCCTCGCGAGAGGGCCTATCGCGTGACTGACGGTGGCGGGATGTATCTGGAGATTGCGCCGTCGGGAGGGAAATACTGGCGCCTCAAATACCGATTCGGTGGTAGAGAAAGACTCTTGGCGCTGGGCGTCTACCCTGACGTATCGCTCGCAGCGGCGCGCAAGAAACGAAGTGCGGCGCGTGAACAACTGGCGGCCGGGATCGACCCGAGCGACGTCAAAAAGGCTGATAAGCGTGCCGCAAGGCTCAACGCCAACAATTCATTCGAGGCCGTAGCCCGCGACTGGCTGGAGGAGCGCAAATCGGTCGTGCAGATTGGTCAGCATGAAAAGACACTCGCCCGTCTGCAAAACGACGTATTCCCGTGGTTGGGCAAGCGACCCATCACCGAGATCGACGCGCCCGAGATTCTGGTGGTGCTCAAGCGGATCGATAGTAGGGGCGCTCGATATTCAGCGCACCGGGTGCGCAGTGAAATCAGCCGTGTTTTCCGATATGCGATCAAGGAAGGCAAGGCAAAGAACGATCCGGCAAAAGACCTGATTGGAGCGATTCCGCCTCCCATAGAAAAGCACTTTGCTGCGCTCACCGAACCCGCGAAGGTGGCGGAGATGCTCAGGGCCTTCGATGGCTTCTCGGGGACGTTTCCCGTGCTCTGCGCGCTCAAGCTCGCGCCGATGCTGTTCGTGCGGCCAGGCGAACTTCGTCAGGCTGAGTGGGCGCAATTCGACCTGGATAAGGGGGAGTGGCGCTATCTTGTGACAAAGACGCGGACTCAGCATCTGGTGCCGCTTGCAACCCAGGCCGTGGCTCTCCTGCGGGAGTTACAAGCACTGACCGGCAAGGGGCGGTTTGTTTTTCCCGGCGCTCGTTCGACGTTGCGTCCAATGAGCGAAGCGGCGATCAATGCCGCACTTAGACGACTGGGTTATGACACACGAACGGAAATTACCGGTCACGGTTTTCGCGCGATGGCCCGTACCATCCTGCACGAGGAACTTGAGCAGAAACCAGAGGTGATCGAGCACCAACTCGCACATGCAGTGCCGGATAATCTTGGTTCGGCATATAACCGGACCAAGTTCATCAGGGAGCGCCGGGTGATGATGCAGTTGTGGGCAGACTATCTAGACAAGCTGAAGGCGGGCGCGCAGATCATTCGGATTGGTGGCGTGGCAGGCTGAGTTGGAATCTGAGCGTCCGCTGCGGAGATACTTCGACCGGCTGCCGAGGGGCGAGCTGAGCAGATTGTCATCCGGCTCTGTGTGGCCACAAAACGCCGTTCACATGCGTCGTCGGTCGGACGTTCAGGCGTCGGCTCCGCCCCGTAAGCGGCCATACGATTGTCAAAGACGAACGCTCCTTCGTCGGCCGCTACAGCCGATCGAACGTATCTGTCAGCGCATCCCGTCTTGAATGCACGTGAGCGCGGTGCGAAGGTGATGCCATCGTAACGACGGAGCAATGCGATGGACGACGCAACGGGAGAGGCCGTACCGACGGGCGCGCGACGCCCCCGGCAAGGCGAAGCATTCTGGCGCGAGATGGTCATCGCGTGGACCACAAGCGGACTGGGCCTTCGACGTTTCTGTCGTGAGCAGGGGCTCGCCGTCAGTACCTTCGGCCTGTGGCGCAAGAAGCTCTCGAGCGAGCCACGTGCAGAGCCGCACCCGCTCGCGGTCACACCAGACGCGGCATTTATCGTTTCCCATCCGGACGCCGCAATGCTCTCGAGCGTCAAATTCGCCCTATCGCCCTGGGGAGAGCCAATTGGACATTCGCGGGCTCGCCGCGTGGCGCCAGGGCCGCCGCCACGATGTACTCGCTACTCGGCACGGCTCGGCTGAACGCCTTTGAGCCTTATGCATGGCTCAAGGACACACTTGAGAAGTTGCCGTCGTATCCTGTCAACCGCGTGCACGAACTGTTGCCGCTCGCCCGTTAAACGCCTACACATTCATGGACATTCTCGACTCGCTTCGGCAGGCGCCCAGCGCCGAGTTGTATCGCCTCTATCTCGCCATCGGCAAAATGCTGGACGACCCGCGACGTATTCTCGAAGTACGTCAACGCCTGCACCTGGGAATGGAGGTCAGTTATATCGGGGGCGATCCGCTCGCACCACCTTCGCACGGAACGGTGGTGGAGTTGAGGCAAACCCAGGCGGTGATTCAGGACAACCAGAGCCGTCAGCGTTGGTCGGTGCTCTACGCGGCGGTTATCCCTGACACTGCGAGCGGCCCAACCCACACGCCTGCGTCGCCGCCACCGCGAGCTCAGCGAGAGGAATTCTTCATCGGCGACACCGTCGGCTTCACCGACAAACATCTGAGCGAGCGGGTCGGTATCATCGTCCGCCTCAACGCAAAAACCGCGTCCATCGCTGTTAATGATTCGGAAGGTCATTGGCGGGTCTCTTACGCTCTGTTGCGGAAGATCGTCGACATCTAACCGCGCGGCACCGTCAACACGGGTTCCGCTGACGGATACGATCGAACCGTTCGGACCGCTGACCGCTTTCGAGTAACGAACAGTCCCTCTTCGAGCTTTGGGTTGGCCGGATCGCATCCAAAGCCAGTCGACGGACATCAAAATTTCAGACCGACTTCGATGAATCGCATACGTAATGATTTACTAACAGACACAGCACGCCCTTTCGGGGGGCAGCTAACGTGCACACCAGATTACACATCACGAGAGTTCGACCATGGGAAGCTTTTCAGCTCATAGACTTCCTTGCGAGGCAACGCCGGCCCTTAAAAGGCCGGCGCACTTCATAGGATCAATTCGAACCGGCGTACTTCAGTGTCCAGCTGAACGTACGACTAGTTCCCGCGTTGAGTGCGAAGGGGCGTGTCGTACAGGCAAAGTTCGAATGCAGCTGCCCGATCGGAGTGGTCGACAACGGATTGGTTACCCCGGCCGCCATTTCGAAGTTAGACAGGGCGCAACTGTCAAAACCCATCGTGCCATAGCTGGTCGCATTACTATTAGCGTACTTAACCGAGAATCCATCGCTATTCGCTGTGGTGTTCGGGAAATCCGCAAAGGACGTGAAGTCCGTCTCGACCGCGATGGCGCCGGTCAACGTCCCAGAACTCAGCGTATCGGTTCGCGTCAGTGTGCCTTGACCAAACGTTAGAACCGTGTGGACCTGCAGGTCGATATCCGTGGCATAGGTCGCATTCTTAACGGCCTGCCGGAACTTGGTCGTGTCGAAAGAGACGACCACTTGGCCGTTGTTTTCCTGAACATTCAGGTTCTTATAATACGTGACCGGAATGTAGGTTTTCCCGTTATAGGAAACTTGCGGAATCAGCAACGCATAGCCCAGATCCGTTGTGCCATAAATCAGGTTGTCGGAGAACGGCGTCGGGTAATAGGGCGTGTACGAATTGTAGTCGGGTGCCTGGCTCAGATTCAGATTGATGACCCGCTTGCCGTCGCGCACGGTGATGAGCGCGGCGCTATACGGATGCGCGGTATCGGTGGGCAAGTTGTACCAGGTGAGCGTGTGATGCGGTTTTGTATTCAGCCACGCTTGCAGGTCGGAATCAGACATCGGCGCTTTGCCGTTGAAACCGAGCTTGTCCCACCACGCGTTCACATACATGTACTGGTGCAGCAGGCTGAAGTTCTCGCCCATCACGCGGGGCTTGCCGCGATACGCGTCGGTGCCGCGGCCCTTGACCCACATGTTCACGGATGGAGTCGGCAAGGTCGGGTCGTACCAGAACGTGTCGAAACGATAGGCCGCCTTGTAGATGAACGAATAGGCCACCTCCATCTCCTGAGCGGACAGTACGCCAGCATTTGCCGCAGCAGTCAGGATTTCCATAAAGGCGGAGTCCCCGTACGGCCCGATGGACCTGCCATAGTTGAAACCCTGGCCATCTGCGTTGAGCTGCGGAAGAATGAGGTCGACTGACTTGCGCAGATAGGATTTCAATTCGGGCGTGAGATTCGCCTCATTGCCCATTTCGAAAGTTCGTTCAACGACTTCGCCAATTAGCAACGTGCTGTACCGATCGAAGCGTGCCTGATCATAATAGGTCGTATGGGTGTTCGAGGCCTCGTCGGAAAAACCGCCAGACGAGTCTTTCCGAATGTGATTCGTGAGCGTGTACAGAAGCGCGTCCCGCGCACCCATCGATGCCACAGCCGGGTCAGTGGCGGAAGAGAAAGTCGGATTGCTCCACCCCAGTTTTTGTCTCAGCCCCGCAATACCGTAAGAAACCGCATAGTAGTTTTGAGCGGTATTAAGCGATGCAACGTCGATCGGCGTACCTGTGGCGGGGCACGTATTCTTCGAGCCGCTTGCATCTGCGCCAAACATATCGCAGAAGGTCAGGCGATTTTGAAGTGTAGCGAGCATTGCGTCGCTGAAGACCTCGTTGAGCATGCCGTGCGCTTTGAAATTATTGAGCGCAACGAGGTAGTAATACTCGCCCCAGGATGTATTCGCGTACGTGTAATTGGCGCCGCTTGTCTGCGTCATCATCGCGGTTGTTATCTTTTGATACGTCGCGAGGTAATCCGCGTATTTCGGATCCCCTTTCGCTTTCATGTCGATCAATATGTACGACAGGCCGAGCGCCAGTTTGCCTGGGAGAAATTTATCGCCCGTATTGGTATCGAGTACATGGACCGGGCTGCCGTCGCCCAGATCCATCACCACCTGTGTGAAATCAGGCGCTTTCTTGATGAGATCAAAGAGCGCCCTCATCTGCCCCATCATGGTTATGGACACGCCTGCTCCTGACGGGACGCTCGTATCCGTCGCTCCATAAACGATTCCGTGAAGAGACACGGTGGACGCAGAAGAAACTGGATTTTTCGGACCATCATTCAGGCCGCCTCCGCAGGCACTGACGAGAAGGAACGTCAGTGTACTGGCCGCAAAAATAACGGATGATCTTCTTGACGAATGCATTTTTGTCTCCTGATTGTAAGTGGATCGATGCTGAAACAAGCAATTTCACAAGCGTGTTCGGCTGTTCGTTAGGCACTGGCTCGACGGAAGCCAGTAAAAACCCCAGGGAAAATCCGCTCGCCGTCGTTTCAATCTGTTCGCGCCGACACGACCGACCCGGGTCCCGCCAGTCCGCCTGATCTCCGCGCCGTCTCGACCTGCCGAGAGGCCGCGACGCATGAGAACGAAAACGATTAACCATACTTCTGGGTTAGATGGTCCCACCATTGAATCGCAGTGCGCAAGACTAGGTAAAATAAGGACTAGACAGAGAGTCTCAATGCTTCTATTCTAGAAAAACGTTTTCCTAAATTGACGTGCCCGTGACGTAACGCACCTGCTGCGGCGCGCGTAGCGACCCTCGGCGCTCCCCGCCTTCAATGACACATAGCGCGACGCGACGAGCGCCGCCGCGCAACGGAGACTCACATGCAAACCGCCGTTATCAGACTCGCCCGCACCGCCGCCAGCCGTTACCGCTGGACGGTCTGCGCGCTGCTTTTCTTCGCCACCGTAATCAACTACATGGACCGCCAGATTCTCGGTCTGCTCGCGCCGGTGCTGCAGCACGACATTGGCTGGACCCAGGTGCAGTACGGCCGCATCGTGATCGCCTTCTCGGCGTTCTACGCGGTCGGCCTTCTGTGCTTCGGCCGGATCGTCGACTGGCTGGGCACGCGCATTTCATACGCGCTTGCAATGCTGATCTGGAGCGCGGCTGCGGTGTTGCATGCGGCGGTCGGCTCGGTCGCCGGCTTTGCCATAGTTCGTGCGCTGCTTGGCATCGGCGAGGGCGGTAACTTCCCGGCCGCCATCAAGACGACGGCAGAATGGTTCCCGCGGCGCGAGCGTGCGCTTGCGACCGGCATCTTCAACTCTGGCGCGAATATCGGCGCAGTGTTCGCGCCCGCAATCATCCCGCCGCTTGCGCTGGCGTTCGGCTGGCGTGCGGCGTTCGTGATCATTGGGGCGATGGGCCTCGTCTGGCTGGCCGTATGGCTCGCGCTCTACCGGTCCGCAGACACGAGTTAGGTGGAGGGCGGACAGGACGAGGTCGAGGCGCTCGATGCCGTCAACGTGAACGCCCGCGCGCCGGGCTGGGGCGCGTTGATCAGAAAGCGCGAGACGTGGGCGTTCCTGATCGGCAAGTTCCTGACTGACCCGGTGTGGTGGTTCTATCTGTTCTGGCTACCGAAGTGGCTTAACGAGTCGCGCGGCATGGACATGCAGCACATCGGCCTGCCGCTCGTCTGCATCTATGCGATGACGACCGTCGGCAGCATCGGCGGCGGCTGGCTCTCTTCGGCGCTCTTGCGTTCCGGATGGAGCGTGAACGCCGCGCGCAAGACAGCGATGCTGATCTGCGCGTGCTGCGTGCTGCCGATCGCGTTCGTCTCACAAGTCGATAATCTTTGGGGTGCCGTCGCGATCGTCGGACTGGCCGCAGCCGCACATCAAGGCTGGTCCGCGAATCTTTTCACCACGGCGTCCGATCTCTTTCCGAAGCGCGCGCTGGGCGCGGTTGTGGGGATCGGTGGGATGGCGGGCTCGATCGGCGCGGTGCTGTTCTCGGAAGTGATCGGACAGGTCCTGCAACGCACGGGCCACTACTGGGTACTGTTCGCGATCGGCGCGCTCGCCTATCTCGTCGCGCTTGCCGTCATGCAGATGCTGACGCCGCGCATGACGCCCGCGAAGCTCGACGCGTGAAAGCACGAGGCGCGTCAGCCGCGGGCCGCTGTCGACTCACGGACGATGAGCCTCGGCTCGAACGTCGAATGCCCAGCCTCCGCATGGCCCGCGAGCGCGTCGATGAGCTTTTGCATCGCGAGCTCGCCCATCTTCTCGCTCTGAATATCGACGGTCGTGAGCGCAGGCGCTGCGTACTCGCCATACGGGACGTTGTCGACGCCAGTCACCGAGAGCTCCTGCGGCACCCTGATGCCGAGCGACGCCGCCTCTTTCATGAAGCCGAGCGCGATCAGGTCGTTGTAGCAGATCACCGCCTGCGGCCTGCGCGGACCGAGCATCACGCGCGAGCACGCGTCCTCGCCTGCATGCGCCGTCGGCGCGTGAGCGTCGTACACGTCGAGCGTGAGGCCGGCCTCCTCCAGACACTCACGCGCGCCGCGAATGCGCTCGTCGTTGATGCGTGCCTTCCCAAAACCGAGGTAGGCGATGTGACGATGCCCGAGGTTGAGCAGATGCCGCGCGAGCATGTAGGTTGCGAGCCGGTTGTCGATTCCGACGCTCGGGATCTGCAGCACATCGCTACGTCTCAACAGCACGACTGGCTTGCCGAGATCGAGCAACCACTGCGCGTCATTGTCGGGCATCCGCGAACTGACGATCAGGCCGTCGACCCGCTGCGCGAGCGCTTCGATCAGCGGGCGCTCACGCGCCTGGTTTTCGTCAGTGTCGACGAGCAGCAGCGTGTAGTCGTGCCGCAGCGCGACGCGGTTGGCGCCTTTCACGACGTTCGTGAAGTGCGGATTGCTGATGTCAAGAATGGTCAGCCCAATGGTGCGGGAGCGGCCGGTGATCATCGATCGCGCAAGCGGATTCGAGCGGTAGCCGAGTTCCTCGATCGCAGCCTTCAGGCGAGCCTCGACCGGTGCGGAGAAGCGCTGCGCACCGTTCATGTACTTCGACACCGTGGCGACCGACACGCCGGCGGCTGCAGCGACGTCGCGAATAGTTGGGGAAAGTTTTTTCATGCAAAAGGTAACGTTTTCTCTTTTGTTTACCGATTGTCGCAGAAAGCGCGGTCAGGCGGGCGAATGCCATTTGGCGTAATCGCCGTCTGATAGCCGCGCATCCGGCAATTGATGCTGAACCTCATCCGTCGCTCTCGTTTAGAAAACGTTTTCCACCAGTCATTTTTCAGGAGTTTTTTTATGAGCCAAACAGTCGTGCCGTCGTTCAAGCCGTTCCGGCGCCTGCTTCTGACCGGAGCCGCCGGCAACCTGGGCAGCCAGCTGCGCGGCGCGCTCGCCAATTGGGCCGATGTCGTGCGCGTGAGCGACATCTCGAAGCTCGGAGAACCTGCGCCGCACGAGGAAACGAGCGTCGTCGATCTGGCGGACCGGCCGGCGGTGATGCAACTTGTCGAGGGCGTCGATGCGATCGTGCATCTCGGCGGCATCTCAGTCGACGCCCCGTTCGAGGATCTGCTCGGAGCGAACATTGCCGGCACATACAACGTGTATGAGGCAGCGCGCAAGCACGGCGTGAAGCGCGTCGTGTTCGCGAGCTCCAATCATGCGATCGGTTTTCATCCGGTCACCCAAGTGCTCGACGCCGACGCGCCGCAGCGCCCGGACAGTCTCTACGGCGTGACGAAGTGCTTCGGCGAGGCGCTTTCGCGCTATTACTACGATCGTTTCGGCATCGAGACGGTGTGCCTGCGAATCGGCTCGTCGTTCGAAGAGCCGAAGAACCCGCGCATGCTCGTCACGTATCTGAGCTATCGCGACTTTATTGAACTGGTGCGCTGCTCGCTGTTCACGCACTGCGTCGGGCACGTGGTCGTGTACGGCGCGTCGAACAATCCGGTCAAGTGGTGGGACAACACGAAAGCCAGCTTCCTCGGCTTCAACCCGTGCGACAGCGCTGCGAAGTTCGCGGAACGTTTCCCCGCGACCGCACCGAGTGACTCGCGTGACGATCCAGCACAACGCTTCCAGGGCGGCCAATTCGTGCTTGGCCAGCCAATGGAGGCGAAGCAGTGAAGCAGCGCTCGCCTGTACTTGACGAGCTTGATACAGGAATCAGGTTACCGCATGTAAATTGAGCCAGTATGGATTCATCCGATCGGTCGCGGCGACGACGCGGGTACAAGGACGCATAGGCTGCAAGGTGCGGATGAAGCTCGGAGATTGAAGCGAGTCGGAAACCGCAATGGCTGCTTTGGCACCTGCGAATCGACGTTCGACAATTCGATACGAATGTCGCTTCATGGCGTGCGCCGTGAAAAGGCGGCGCTTTTCCAGTGGGTGAAAGCCCCACCCGGCAACCGCTCCAGCCGGAAGCAACCGGAGCAATCGTGGAGGTAACGAAGCGGTTGAAGCCTTCGGTGAAGCGTGTCACGAAATACGGTGACAGCGCGAGTGTGCAGGCCGTAACGCGAGTGAACGCCGAGCAAGCCTCGAAAAGGACGATGCGCAGGCCGACCCGAGAGCCATGTCGGGGAAGGCTGATACGGCTGGGTGAATGAGCAGGCAGGACGCCCAGTCGCTGCGCCGGGGGTAGTGGCGACAGCATGCACACAAGGGAAGCGCTCGCAACACGGGAAGCCCCCTGGCGTGGTCAGGGATGACCAACCGGACGCCCGTGAGGGACAGGCCGGGCGCCTTGGGGTGACGGAGAGGCCCGTATTACCGTTGAAGCCGGTGTAATGCTGGTGGAGGGAAGGGGCCTCAGTTCAAGACAGACGCAATACGTAGTGAGGACGTGGAGATTGGGCAACCTATCAACTCCGAGTCGTGTTCAGAAACTGCAGATGGCGTTACACGCGAAAGCGAAGGCAGAAGCCGGGTATCGCTTCTACGCGCTGTACGACAAGATCTATCGCGAGGATGTGCTGGCGCATGCGTACGCTCAGTGCCGCTCGAACAGGGGCGCACCGGGTGTCGATCGGCAGGACTTCGCGGAGGTCGAGGCGTACGGGGTGCAGAAGTGGCTCGGCGAACTGGCGCTTGCGCTCAGGCAGGAGACTTACCGGCCGGACCCTATCAGACGAGTGTTTATCCCGAAGGCCAATGGCAAGCTGAGGCCACTGGGCATCTCGACCTTGCGTGATCGGGTGTGCATGACAGCAGCAATGCTCGTGCTCGAACCGATCTTCGAGGCTGACCTTCCACCGGAGCAATACGCTTACCGCCCGGGGCGAAACGCCCAGCAAGCGGTGATCGAGGTGGAGGAGCGGCTGCACCGAGGGCAAACGGACGTTGTTGACGCCGACCTCGCGGACTACTTCGGAAGTATTCCCCACGCCGAATTGATGCTGTCGCTCGCGCGACGCATCGTTGATCGGCGAGTGCTGCATCTGATCAGGATGTGGCTGGAATGCCCCGTAGAAGAAACCGATAACCGAGGACGGAAGAAACGTACGACGGAGGCCCGGGACAGCCGGCGCGGCATACCGCAAGGCTCACCCATCTCACCTCTGCTGGCGAATATCTACATGCGCCGGTTTGTGCTGGCATGGAAGAAGCTCGGACTTCAGCGCAGTCTTGGCAGCCGCATCCTGTGCAAGCGGGGCAAAGCGGAAGAAGCCTTGGTGCGCATGCGCGAGATCATGAGCAAGCTGAAGCTGACGGTCAACGAGGAGAAGACACGAATCTGCAAGGTTCCGGAAGGCGAATTCGACTTCCTGGGTTACACGTTTGGGCGGATGTACTCGGCGACGACTGGACAGGCCCGTATGGGCATGCGTCCGTCGAAGAACAGTATCCGGCGCATGGTCGAGAAGATCCACGCGCTGACCGCCGCTTCGATGACGTGGCTCGATACCACGGAGCTGATTGGCAAATTGAATCGCACGCTACGCGGCTGGGCGAACTACTTCAAGGTAGGCACGGTCAGTCGCGCATATCGGGCGCTCGATAGCTATACCAGCACGCGGTTGCGCCGGTGGTTGCGTACCAAGCACAAGGTAAGACGTCGCCGGGGCGGGAGCTATCCACCCTCGCACCTCTACGGGCACTTTGGTCTCGTTCGTCTACAAGGGCCTTGGTAGTGACTTGCCGTGTACGAAGGCGTGATGTCTTGTCCGAGAGCCGGATGCGGGAGATCTGCATGTCCGGTTCGATGAGCGGGTTGTGGAAACGGGGTTAAGGCTAGGATATTCGGGCACCGCCAAACGAAAGAGGCGGAAACAGACAAACCGAACCTAATGCTACCGCGCCACAACTCGACTCTACCGAACCCGGAAGCACACGGCCGGTCCGAGCTTCACGAATCTCGGCCGGGTGTCGAACTTCCGTACCCGACCCTGAACTGCTGTTCGAGATCGCGCCACCGCAACGGCTGCTTCGAAGGTGCAACCGCCATTCGACCAATCAAGCTGGCCGACGAGCAATCCGTGCCTTTACGGCCACTCGAGCCTCCCCCGCAATATCACTGCTGAATGACCGGTATCCTGGGAGATCGAGAAGAAACGTGGGTGAAGTCAATCAACGTTGAGTAAATCTGCGAGCGGCCTCCTGATCAGCCGCCAGTGTCGCCGGCATCGTATCCCTCAGATAGTCCACCCAGGTGCGAATCTTCGCGTCAACGTATTGTCGCGATGGATACATCGCGTACAGACCAATCTCCTGCGACCTGTATTCGGGTAGTACCCAGGCAAGTTCACCGTTGCGCAATCCGCTGATCGCCGAGTAGATCGGAATCAGGCCGATTCCTAGTCCTTCCCGTACTCCAGTGGCAAGAGCCTCCGGTGTATTGACTTCCAGCACGGCTGGCCGGAATCGAACGGACTCCTTTCCGTTTGGCCCATCGAATGTCCACGCGTTCATTGGAAATTCAGGTGTGTTCAGGTGGATGCACGAATGCGCTTCGAGATCGTCTGGTTTGTGCGGAACGCCATGGGCCTCGATGTAAGTGCGTGATGCGCAAACAATGCTGAATGCACTACCGACTTTCTGTGAAATGAGCTCTGAATCTGATAATGCCAATGCCTCGACAATTGCAACGTCGCAGCCGTCTTCGATGAAATCCGGCGTGCCATTGGCGAGCGTCAGCCGGACTTTCACTTCCGGATATAGCTTTTGATACGCGCCGATCGCCTTGATGAGGTAGTGCTGTCCAAACCCGACGGGAGTGCGAACCCTCAGTTTCCCAAACGGACGCGCATGTGCGTCACCAGCCTCCGCCTCAGCCTGTTCGATCAGTGCCAGAATCTGCATGCAATGATCGTAATATCGCTCACCAGCTTCAGTTAGTGCGATGCGTCGTGTGGTCCTGTTGAGCAGTCGGGTTCGAAGGTGTGCTTCCAGATCCGAAACGGCGCGTGAGGTCTTGCCAGGAGTGGTGTCCATGCCGTTCGCCGCCGCCATGAAGCTCCCGGTTTCGACGACGCGCACAAAGACGCGCATGTCTTGAAGTATGTCCATGCAGAGCTCCCGATGCGAGTCCAACCGGCGAAGCGCGATACACCATTTATCGCTACATCCCTTTGCAGGCGTGACAGTGTCCGCCGGCTGACCGACGCTTACGTTAAATCATCTCGATGGCCATGGCAGTGGCTTCGCCACCGCCGATGCAAAGGCTGGCAATTCCGCGCTTTCCGCCCGTCGATCTGAGGGCCGCAAGCAAGGTGACCAGAATGCGTGCTCCGGACGCGCCGATAGGGTGACCGATGGCACAGGCGCCGCCGTGTATGTTGACCTTGTCGTGATCGAGCGTCATGTCCTGCATGGCAGCCATCACGGCGACCGCGAATGCCTCGTTGATTTCCCACAAATCTACGCTGGACGTCCCCCATCCAATCCTCGACAGTAGTTTCTCAATCGCGACCGCGGGAGCGGTGGTAAACAATCTCGGCTCCTGAGCGTGGGTGGCGTGCCCGACGATAGCGGCCAGAGGCTTGATCCCAAGTTTCTCGGCACTTGAGAGGCGCATCAGCACAAGCGCGGCTGCACCATCGGAAATCGAACTGGAGTTAGCCGCCGTTACTGTGCCATCGGTCTTGAAGGCGGGTCTCAGACTGGCGATCTTGTCCAGTTTGGCTTTGCCCGGCTGCTCATCGTGCTCCACCAGAACCTCGCCTTTTTTGCTGGAGATCAATACCGGGGCAACCTCCCACGCGAAGGCACCGGACCGAATGGCTGCTTGGGCTCGTGTGGTTGAATTTATTGCGTAGGCATCCTGATCCTCCCGAGAAAATCCGTAAGACTCGGCGCACTCTTCCGCAAAGGCGCCCATTTGACGGCCGCGATCGAAATAAGCATCTTCCAGACCGTCGAAGGACATATGGTCGAGGATCTGTCCGTGACCAAGGCGGAAGCCCCCTCGCGCCTTCGGGATGAAATAGGGAGCGTTTGTCATGGACTCCATGCCGCCCGCAACAATGACCTCATTGCTGCCGGCCATCAGGAGATCATGGGCCAGCATGGCGGCTTTCATGCCGGAACCGCACACTTTGTTGACTATGGAGCAGACCACCGAGAGGGGTAGCCCGGCGCGGATGGCCGCCTGGCGCGCCGGGGCTTGGCCGAGGCCCGCTGGCAGCACACAACCCAGGATGAGTTCTTGCACCTGCTCGGCGCTAACGCCGGCTCGCTGGATCGCGGCCTTTACGGCAACGGCACCGAGTTGCGGCGCCGTGCAACCGGATAGACTCCCCTGGAAGCTGCCAATAGGGGTACGGGCGACAGAGACGATAACGACGGGATCTTTGGACATGATTCGTTCGCTGAAAAGATGGATGCGGTTTATCTGGCGGCCATACGGATGGCGCCGTCGAGGCGGATGACCTCGCCGTTCAGGTATTCGTTCAGGAGGATGTGCTCCGCCAGAGCGGCGTATTCGGCTGGCTTGCCCATCCGGGCTGGAAACGGCACCGTTTTGCCCAGCGCCTCCTGTACTTCAACGGACATGCCGAGCAGCATTGGCGTTTCCATGATGCCTGGCGCAATTGTCATGACCCGGATGCCGTGGCGAGAGAGTTCCCGCGCGAGTGGCAACGTCATCGCAACAACCCCGCCTTTGGAAGCGGCGTAGGCTGCCTGTCCCACCTGTCCCTCGAACGCGGCTACCGAAGCTGTGCTGATGATGACGCCGCGCTCGCCGGAGGTCTCTGGCGGGCAGGCGCTCATCGTCTCCGCAGCAATGCGGATCATGTTGAAACTGCCAACCAGGTTGATATTGATCGTTCGGGCGAACGAGTCCAGCTTGTGCGTTCCTTCACGGCCGATGACCTTTTCGGCGGGAGCAACGCCTGCACAATTGACGAGTCCCCTGAGGCATCCCATTTCCATGGCTGCTGCAAAAGCTGCCCGGGCACTGTGTTCGCTGGCGACGTCGGTGGCAACGAATCGGGCATTCGGCCCTAGCTGTGCGACGACGGTCTCACCTGCTTCGGGGTTGACGTCCGCCAGGACCACCTTGCCGCCCCGCTCGACGATCATCTTCGCCGTGGCTGCTCCGAGGCCGGAACCAGCCCCTGTCACTACAAAAACGTTGTCTCTGATTTGCATGTCCGTTTTCCTTTCATATGACGCTCCGCTAATGCATTCGGTACACGGGCCGCTGACTGGCGTCTGACGTCCGTTTCCTAAGCGCACCGCTAATCCGAATAGAACGTTGTGAACGAGGCAACCTCCGCTCTTTCCGTAACGAGGGTGTTCTCGACGCATGAGACGTCTTCAAATCCAAGACTCATGCCGACAACGAACCTCTCTGTTTTCTCCAGTCTGAGTTGCTCCGAAATTACTTTGTGGTACTTCATAAATGCCGCTTGAGGGCATGTACTCAAGCCATGAGCACGGGCAGCGATCATGATGTTCTGCAGGAACATGCCGTAGTCGAGCAGGCTACCCTGCTGCATGACGCGGTCGATTGTGAAAAACAGGCCGACGGGCGCGTCAAAGAATTGATAGTTGCGGCTGTGCTGGGCCAGCATCCGTTCCTTGTCGCCCTTTTCGATTCCAAGCAACCCATATAGCTTCCAACCCACCGTCCGTTTTCTTTCAAGGTATGGAGATATCCACTCGCGCGGGTAATAGTCCCACTCGTCCGTGCATGTCTCGTTTAGTGCCGAGTCGTCATTAACCCGTTGGATCGCGGCACAGATACGGTCTTTGGCGTGCCCCGTGACGACGTGTACGCGCCAGGGCTGAATGTTGACTCCCGTGGCAGCGAAGCGCGCTACGTCCAATATCGATTCCACCGTCTCCCGAGGAACCGACGTGGGCAGAAACGCCCTGACGCTGCGACGCGACAGAATCGCCCATTCGATGGCCTTGCGCAGCGCATCGGCGTCCATCGCCGGTGGTGTCTCACTTCTCTTCATCTGTCACTCCATCTGTCTTCAACGTCAGCAAACTCAAGCAACTTCCCTTCACGGCAGCATTGCCTTGCGAGCAAGATTAGCCAGGGCGAACAGGGCGTGTTGTCTCGAACATGACAATTGACGTCCAGCAACCCGTCGTCCCCTACGAACCCAAGGAGTGTCCTGTTCGAGACAGTTCCATTCCGGCGCAACGGTTAGATTTGATGCGACATCGCAAGGTTTGAGCGATCCGATTCAGAGGTTGCACCTACGCACCACCAATGCCCGGAACACTTTCACATTCATGTGAGGAGACACGACATGGCCACTAAAATCTACGAGCGCGGCCTCGATCGAAACGAAGCCAACTACGTGCCGCTGACACCGCTGCATTCATTGGATCGATGCGCCGATCTGTTTCCGGAGCGTATCGCCATCGTGCATGGCGAGATGCGTCAGACCTGGGCGGCGACGCGCAGCCGCTGCCGCCGGCTCGCCAGTGCGCTCGTCCGGCGAGGTGTCAAGCGCGGCGACACCGTATCGATCATTGCGCCTAATACGCCCGCGTTGGTGGAGGCGCATTTCGGGGTGCCGCTCAGCGGAGCTGTTCTCAACACGATCAACTGCAGGCTGGATGCCGACGGCATTCGGTTCATCCTGCTTCACGGGGAATGCAAGGTCCTTTTTGTGGATCGCGAGTTTGCCGCCCTTGCTGCGAACGCACTCGAGCATGTTCCAGACAGGCCACTCGTGATTGACATTGCGGATCTCGAAGCGCCGCCGGGGGCATCGATAGGTGAGCTCGACTATGAGCAGTTGCTCGGAGAGGGAAATCCGGACTTCGAAGGCGTATGGCCCGCGGATGAAAGGGACGCTATCGCATTGAACTATACGTCTGGCACGACCTCCGACCCGAAAGGGGTCGTGGTCAGTCACCGTGGGGTTCACCTGATGAGCATGCTCCAGTTGATTGACTGGGGCATGCCGCGCGGGCCGGTGTATCTCTGGACCCTCCCAATGTTCCACGCCAACGGATGGTGCTTCACCTGGGCAGTCACAGCAGCGGGTGGCACCCATGTCTGTCTGCGCAAAGTCAATGCCACAGGAATATTTCGGGCCATCCGCGAGTACGGTGTCGATCACTTTTGTGCGGCGCCAATCGTCCTGGCCGCACTGGCAGACGCGCCCGCCAGCGAGCGTAGCCCGTTACCTCGCGTCGTTCGCGTGCGCACCGCGGGTTCGCCCCCCCCGGCAACCGTGTTGAAATCGGTAAGCGAGCTGGGATTCGAGGTTGAGCACGTATACGGCATCACCGAATCCTCCGGCACACCGGTCAGTTGCTTCATTCAGGCCGACTGGCACGCATCGGCCAACGAGGAGCAGGCGCGCCTGAAGGCGCGGCAAGGTCAGCGGGCCGCCGGACTCGAAGCCATGCGCGTCGCAAATGCCGCCACGCTTGAGCCTGTTCCCGCGGACGGAAAGAGCGAGGGCGAGATACTGCTGCGCGGCAATGTCATGATGAAAGGCTATCTGAAGAACGAGGAGGCTACCCGAAACGCCTTCGAGGGTGGCTGGTTCCACACCGGAGATATTGCCGTGGTGCACCCGGATGGATACATTCAGATCACGGATCGTTCCAAAGACGTCATTATTTCGGGTGGCGAAAATATTTCGTCGATCGAGGTCGAGGAAGTATTGCACCAACACCCGGCAGTGCTCATCGCGGCGGTAGTCGCGCAGCCCGATGCCAGGTGGGGTGAAGTGCCTTGCGCATTTGTCGAGTTGAGACAGGGTGTCAATGCACCTTCTGAACGAGAGCTGATTACGTTCTGTCGGGAGCGGCTCGCTCACTACAAGTGTCCTGTGAGGATTGTGTACGGCGCGCTGCCAAAGACAGGCACAGGAAAAATTCAGAAATTTCGACTCCGTGCGCAGGCCGGCAGCCGGGAAGCTATTACGAAGCTGTCTGACGCGTAGTCACGCATGCGGCGTAATCAATCTTCGGAATGCGCAAAATCTCGAAGCCCCGTTAGGTCAAGAATTCGGACTGACCCATATTCGACCGTTAAAAGCCCCGCATCAGCGAGCTCGTGAAGCGCCCGGTTGGTGTTCTGCCTGGACAGGCCGGACAAACGTCCAATTTCTTCTTGCGAAAGACCCAGCATCAGATCAGTGACGCCAAAGAGTTGCGGATTGAACAGTTCAGCGAGACAGAAAGCGACTCTTGCAGAGGCTTTCTGCAAACGGAGGTTTGCAACCAGACCGACGTAGTAGCCACACCGTGCGTTGAGTTGATCGATGACAAATCGGCTGAACGAGTGGCTATTGTCAAGCAGCCACTCAAATGTGCTGGACGGAATAAACCCGACTTCGCTGTCGCGCAGCGCTACCACCGAGTATGGGCGAGGCTCATCCTTTAGTAGGGCTCCCTCCCCGAACCAGGAACCCGCCGGCACGCCGGCGAAGGTTGTAGCCCGCCCGCCTTTGGAGACGGTATCGACTTTGACTAACCCTTCGATCACGCCTATCCAATGATCCGCAGGGGCTCCGCGATGACAGACCAGGGCACCCGCAGAAAACGATCGTTGAAAGGCATCTTTTTGGACGCGAGCGAGTTGTTCCTGTGTCAACTTAGCCGACCAGGCGGAGCGCGATATGAAGCACTGCAACTCAACTGAGAGGGGCATAGCCAGGTTAGGTTCGAAGGGTCCAGAGGCATTAGTTTAACCATTTGCCGGCCGACGTTGGCCAATGACCTGATCGGCTGAAATCTGCTCGCAGGTCCGGTCCGGAGCAGCAGCCGACGTTCGACCGAGCACTCGACGGCGTGGGCCAACGTCCGTAGTTGGCCGAACTGAGCCGAATTACGACCATGCAAGGTTGACCGCCCTAGTCCGACGCTGAACTTCCGTAGCCGACCCACTAGCGTCGGTTGACCCAGCGCCGGGCCAACGGCCGCATCGAAGCTACAGCGGGCCACGCACGTCACTAGGCCGAACAGGCAGTATGCGTGTTCAATCGACTGCCGGTCTCTTCAATAGATTTCGGACGAACTCCGCCTGACTGTCATCAATGGCATAGACCTGATCCGATGCAAGCCGGACGAGTGTGGCGTTAAGCCATTCGACGAGTAAGGTTTTGTCCCAATGCAAAAGAAACTGAACTACTCGCTCATCTGGGCAAGCGAAGAAAACGAGCGTTGACGATATTGGCAAAGCAAGCACGCATCCCGGATGGTCAATGCCGGGCATGATGATTACAGGGTGGTCACTCGTCAAAAGTGAAACCTTTGAGTCGCTGAAGTCTCCGCTCCACCACCACATTTGATGAATTCGCTTAAACGCCTTGTCATCCATTATCAGCCCCGGTAACAACCGCTTACCGAAGTCATCAATGAATCCCGGGGCAGATGTTTCGACAAACTCTAAAGGCGATTCCGCATCGCCTTCTTCCTTTAGTTTGTCGTATTCCTCGGGGTCGCTTTCAAGGTTTCTGCGCAGTTCCGCCGGAGCCTCAGAATTGAGTTGCGCCATGATCTCCGGCGACCGGATTCGCAACGACATGATAAAGCGCGTCCATGCGACCCGCTGCTCTTGCTTCAGGTCGTGCCCGCGTCCTGCTGTTCGCATGTGATGTAGCACGCCGCCAGCGGGGTCATCGATGAGCTTGGCCAGAAAGTCGGTTTCTATCCGTTGCTGCTCCTGAACCGGGACACCTTCAAGTGAATATAGCCTGTCAAGGCATGCCGTTGAACGAGGTACGACACGCTCAATCAAAAATCTGTCGCCTTTCCACTGGAACCGCGTTAAGCGAAGAGCTTGCGATTCGTCCGGCGTAGTCCATCCGTTCAGGTAAAAGCGCGGGACATAATGATGTTTTTCGGCACTCGCCATGTGATTCTCCGCTGGCTCGGAAAGTGAAATAAATCCTCTCGGAACAATGCGCTGCGCTGCTACGTGAGCGTTAGCATAACGCTCCCTGTCAGATACCGTTCGGATTCCTAGCCGCGGTCGCCATTGGCGCCGGTAAGTGCTATGGCCGCTTTCATGTGCACACGCGACAATCAAACGAGCATCTATCGTCGATCGTGACTGACCGAAAGTGGCCGGAAGTACGCGTTCGCACAAACCGCCGGAAAACTGCCATTGAAAATTCCAACATCATCACGGCGACACCTTCATCGAACTGGTGCTATCGGCCATCTGCGGTCCCTGGTCACTGCATCTGCACTGACATTCGAACGTCGACTATGCGTTGCACTGCGGACATCAACTTGTCTACCGTGTTTGCAGTCTCGTTGGACTCCTGTGAAGATGGGGAGTTACAAGAGACAATCGCCCACTCAATTGGACATCACCTGATAGACGCGCATTTAGTCCAGAGCCGCTCGCACCTCACGAAGAATCTCTTCCGAGAGTTCAGGGTCATCAACCGCGCGAGCCAGAATGATGGCTCCGACGATGCTCGAAAGCGTATGAATCGCATCGCGACGAGCATTTTTCTTTTTTGCTTTTGCAAGTGGCTCGGCTAGACCTCTGAGCGTACCCTCCACATGCCGCGTGAATGCAGGTTGAGCCGCGGGCTCGCGCGCAATCTCGCTCCCCAATGCTGCGATCAGGCATCCGTTGCCTCTCTCGTCGCGATGTTGCTCAGTGAGATATCCGTCGACGTATCGAGTCACTGACTCACCAGAGGCTGCGCTTTCCTTCATGAAGTCGAGCAATTTGGAAGATGCATCTTCAATGCTCTCCGAGATCAGATCCTCTTTCGACTCGAAGTGATGATAGAAGGCGCCGTGTGTCAGCCCCGTCGCCTTCATGATCTCGCTGAGGCTGACCCCGGAAAATCCGCGCTCGCGAAACAGAATGGAAGCTTGTTCGAGGATGCGAGCATGCTTCTCTGCGGTCTCCTCTGGCGGGTAACGCATACGTCCTCCGGAAAGTGGCAAGAAAGGTGTTGACGACAAGCAGTATAACCATCATGCTTCATCAACGGAAGCATGATGATCGTCATGTTTGAATGTTGTCCTTTCAGACGAACTGTCGGCTGTGCGCTTTATAACATGATGACCATACTGCTTGAGTGGCGATTGCAGCATACAAGTTTTGGCCAAGTTTCCTTTGTCCCTGGAGGTTTTTATGAAGAAGTTTCTCGTCACGGGTTCCACTGGCGTTACAGGCGCTCCCACCGTTCGCTTCCTGCTGGAAAACGGCCACAAGGTCGTCGCTTTTGTTCACCGCGAAGACGATCGCTCGAAGGCGCTGATGGAACTGGGCGCGGAGATCGTGCTTGGAGACATGCTGAAGATCGAAGATGTTCGTGGTGCGATGAAGGGTGTGGAGGCGGCGTACTTATGCTATCCGTTGACTCAAGGTGCGGTTGAAGCAACCGCGATCTTCGCTCAGGCTGCAGCCGAGAACGACGTGAAGCAGATCGTGTACATGTCGCACCGGCAGTCGCGCCAGCACGCACGCAGCCCGGCAACGATGAATCACTGGCTCTCCGAGCAGATCCTCGACCGCTCGGGCGTTCCGACCGCGCATCTGCGAGTCAACTTCTTCTCCGAATGGGTGCTGTACACGGCGGCTGAAATCCGTGCGGGCCGATATCTGACGCCGTTTGATCCGGAAAGCCGCTTCGTGCCCATCGCCGCTGTCGACATCGCCCGTGTCATCGTAAAGATTCTCGAGAATCCCGACGCGTTCGGTAGCAAGGTCATCACGGTCACGGGCTCGCGTGAAGTGAGCCACATCGAACTTGCGGGCATCCTCGCGACCACGCTTGGAAAGGAAGTGCGCTTCGAGCAGGTCACGCCGGACGAATTCGTCAAGATCCTCGGCTGGGACGGCGATCCTTCATATGCAATGCATTTCAAGGCGATCAAGGTCGATCAGCAGGAACAGCTATTGGTGGGCGTCGACAACAGCGCGGCTGAAATTGCTGGTCAACCGCTGACGACGCCAGAACAGTTCATTGAACAGCATCGTCATCTTTTGGCGTAAGGGGCTATACGCCGACAGTCTCGGGTGACTGCCACATCGGAACGAGTTGGACGAGCGCGACCGAATCCGGAGGATTCTCGCTTTTGTGGAAGAGAATCTTCCCGGATCGAATAATTGGACGCCAGGATATGTCGCGAAGCCGTTCAGCTTATTAACGGGCACGCAAACATGTCGAGAGGTGGTACGGATGGATGACCGTTTGGAATTGGGAAGCGGCCATCGCCGACTTGATGACCCGAATGACAGCAGTGGGTCGGGAGTGTGAGTTCGTGAACGCAGGAAGCTGCCATCGGACTGCTGGATGCCGCCACCGTCAGCAATCCATGACATTGCTGACATAGAACCCGGTCCACCCGAATGACGGCAATGGCCGAACACATGCCATCTGGGTCGGCTGCTCGAATGGCCGCTGTACTTCGGAACCCACCGGTGAAGTCGCGTAAAGTTGCAGGGTGGGTATAGGTCGGTCTCGACCCTTCGACTTCTCCCGGCGTTGGGGCGAGCCATTGGATATTCCTGGGAATGCATGCCGTGAGAAGGGATTGCGGTGATAACGCGGGTTATCACGGCGCCGATGCACCATGAAAGCCACCCTGATGGATGGCGTTATCAGGGTTGAAGCTGATGTATCCCCGTTAAATTCGGGACCAGTCAGGCGCGTCCGGGCGCCACGCACGTGGCGCGCGGTGAAGTCGACACACCTGCTTGATCCGGTCGTCGCGGAATAGGATCGCCTGTTGGCGGTGATTGCATGAAGGCGCGCCAATCGGGTGGGGTGGCGACATCACGACCACAACGAGGAAGCAGCAATGAACAAGCAGGAACTGGTAGACGCAGTGGCCGCTAAGACGGGCGAAAGCAAGGCGACAACCGGCGAGGCGATCGATGCTGTGATCGCCGCAATCACCGGCGCGGTGACAAAGGGCGATACAGTCCAGCTGATCGGCTTCGGGTCGTTTTCGACGGGCGCGCGCGCCGCGCGGGTCGGCCGTAATCCGGCGACCGGCGCCGAGATCCAGATCCCTGCTGCGAAGACGGTGAAGTTCACGGCGGGCAAGGCGTTCAAGGACGCCGTAAACGGCGCGTGAAACCGGACGCGAGAGCCGCTACAGGTTCTGGCGGCAGCGACGGCACGGGGTGATCGGGCAAGGGCTGGACCCCGGCCAGTCGGCCTGGTAGCGTCAGTGCGAGATGCCGCGACGTACTGCGGCCCCTGCGATTCGCTGCATGTCTCTATAGATAGCCGTATGGGAAAGAAACGATCGCGCACCGGGCGCGAAATCTCGTGCCCAACGATCGGCGCGTTACCGCGTTACCGGACGCGCATCGTGCGCGTCATTGCGGAAGCCCGTGGGCAACGCGCGATGATCGAATCGCTCGATACCACAGGCAGGACCTTCGTGAGCACGGTGAAGTGGATCAGCCTGCGTGAGCTGGGTAATCAGCTTTTCTGAAGCTAGATATCTTCGCGGGCGATCGCCGGTCATTCTGGGATGCCTGCGGAGCAAATACCTCGACTCTTCAGCTTCGATCTGCCCGCCGGTATCCGAACGTGGCGAGCGCGTGCTCATCCCCTCACACTGGATGCGGAAATTTGCTGCTCGTAGACTGGTGCTGACATCGGGAAAGGAAAGAGTATGCGGTGCGTGATTGTTCGGCGGTCTCCAATTCACGGCAAAGGCGTGTTCGCCATGCATGCGCTCGCGGTGGCCGAGCGCGTGCTTGAGTACAGGGGTGAAATCACCTCGTGGCGAAATGCGGTGCGACGTCACCAGCGTGAAAGCGTCGAAGGACATACGTCTCTTTTCGGCCTGTCGGACGGACGCGTCATTGATGGCAGCCGGGGCGGCAACAGCGCGCGCTGGCTGAACCACGCCTGCACGCCGAACTGCGAGACGATTGAGGATGATGGCCGGATTTTCATCCAGACGCTCCGGCCGATCGACGCGGGAGAAGAACTGTTCATCGATTACCTGCTTGCCGTCGACGACCCTGAGGATGAAGAGGCCCGGGCCCAGTACGCGTGTGCCTGTACCGCTCCGGATTGTCGTCGGTCGATGCTGGCGGTTGCGGCGTGAACGGGAGGGTACAGGCGGGGCACGACCGCCGTGCCGGTTTGGAAAACGGCACCGGCCCCAAGCAGCCGGGTAACGGTTTTGTCCGGGCATGCGCGGATGCGGTTTTTCATCGCGATGTGCTGAAAATGGCATTGCCAAAGGGTTCTGCGTCCGACGCACATTCTGACGCCACGACGAAGGAACAGATGTCGCTGGATCTTGACGAGTTGTGGTGATGCCGATACGCGGCGGATGTCCGATCAGGGAGCGGTCCTATGCGAAAGCCGAAGTTCGCTAGCAAAATTAACGACCTCTATCAGCAAACTACAGACGTGGCGGTGTTCTTTCTCGACCGCTCAGCTTGCGTCCGCATTCGACTCTCTACTGGAACCAACGAACTGCAAGTTTGCGTATAGGCCTCCGGCACACCGAAAGGCGTTCGACGGCAGGCGAAAATCCGAATTCATGCTGCAACCGACGATCCTCCTGTCATCGACTCCGGCTCATCGCATTGTTGATGTCGTAGCGCCCTGCATGTGTTGCCAGTCAGTATCTGCGCACAGCACCCACATTGATCCTCTAGCAGAGATCGCGATTGAAAATGTGACACACAGGTGCATCCCGTTGATTGACAGATAGGGTTCGGAAATCTTCACCGTCCCTGGTTCACTGACTGCATCGCGAAAGTATAGACGCCGATCCCAACAACCTCCCGACGCCACGGCCTCGGATCCAAACAGATTTGGTGCTGAAACGCCAGGCTGGGTGGCTTTGATGTCGTCTCCGATCTGATAACCTTGGCCGTCCAGTAAATAGCAGCGGGCTGCGCCCTCCAGGCGAAGGAGGCCTTGTGTAGCGCGAGGAAAATCGATGCCGGCGCAAAACCTCTCCGCCGAAGTCTGCAGAGCGTCCGTGTAAGCCGACAGCAGCGTGGAATTCGCGCGTTCAATCAGTTCGACACGGGTACGAAATATCTCCGATATCGAGTCCATGACCGCTCGACATGACTCCTCGTCTACGCTGCCCGGAGCAGGATGTGCAAAGTAAAATCCTTGCACGAAATCTGCATCGCACTCCATCGACAGAAGTGCTTCAACTTGCGTTTCGACGCCTTCTGCCAAAACTATTGCGCCGGTCTCATGCAATAGCGAGACTAGGCGCGACAACATGCGCGCAACGCGAGGTTCCCGAGCTGCCTGTGCAATGACGCTGCGATCCAGTTTGACTATATCGGGTTGAAGTCGCCAGACCCGATCGATGTTTGAATGACCTGCACCGAAGTCGTCGAGCGCTATCAGAAATCGCATTGGGCGCATGTTGGTAATCCGCCATCATCCATCCCGGCTACGAGTTCATCCTCTAATTTAAGTTCGCCGTTCATGGCGCCCAATCCCGGCGGTAGCCTATCCTGCCATCCCTCGTTTTTATGTCTTTAAATCTGCTGTCCGCAAATCCCGTGAGCGCGATTGACCGTGGTCGCGCAAATAAATCGACACCCGCTGCAGGAAAATATGTTCGTCCGAGCAGGAAAGCCGCGTACCGCGCGCAGCATGATGAACCGTCCTGATTGAAAGAAATGGTGTATCGCGTGAGCAGGTATCGCTGCCCACGCAAATAGATGATCGATCGGAAGCACGAAGGTACGACTCATGGCGCAACAAGCATGAGCATGGGCGACCGCGCTCCCCGCACAAAAATTCAAATGCCGTGTTGAGTCCTCGTTCATGGGTGTCGATGTCTGCGCAACTTGAGCAAAGAGGCTTACACGGGCAGCGCAGCAGGAATTGCATCGGGTGGATACGTCACATCAAGTTTTGTGATTATCCGGCGCAATATGGCGGGCGACGGATTTCGTGTGCTGCCCGTTGTCAACGCAGAACCGTTGATCACTCGATTCGAAGGGCGATGTGGCTGGGTTCTCCCGCGCGCAAATCCCGATACGTTGCCCGTATGCGATGGCACAAAAAAATTTCCTGTTCCTCGGAAATCCCGCTCATTCCAGTTCGTTCCATCGACCCGAAATAAGCCTGTTTCGGGGTATTGACGACCGTTATTCCCCTTAGCAAGATGGCATGAAAGCAGTACGCAGGAGCGAATCATGCCGGTGTTGAAGAACTTTACCCAGGCGCAATGGGACGCGGCAGCGCGTCGTCTCGACGCACTGCCGAAGAAGCCCGCGCATGACCATCGCGTTAATGTCTGCGATGGAATGAAATCCATGCAACTTCAAATTATTGGTGCCCAGAGGAAGGGCTACACGCAGGAAGAAATCGTCCAGCAGATCGCGCAGGACGGCGTGGAGATCAGCGCCAGCACGTTGCGATATGCGATGCAACGTGCTGGGAAAGAAGACCAGTCTACGCAGGCGCAGCGACACGTCAAAACGCATACCGCCACGGCATCACCTCGCGTAAAGAAGGTCAATCAGGCGACGTCGTCACATACCGGCCATGCACACGCCGGATTACAGCAGAAAGGCGATGGGGGAGTAACCAGGCCGAAACTCACTCAGGTACAGGGCTTCCTCGGATTTCCGATCAGGCCGGATACCGAGAACTTGTAGAGGTATGACATGGCAACGAAAAATCACCCTATCTATATGGTCGGCGGCAGCAAGGGCGGTGTCGGCAAGAGCTTCGTCACGCTGGCGCTGGTCGATTACCTGCGGCGCGCGGATGTCCATGTCGTGCTGGTGGAGACGGATACATCCAATCCCGATGTCATGAAAGCCGTTCATGACGAAATCGAGTGTGCGTCATGTGATCTGGATGATCCGGGAGGCTGGATCGATTTCGTCAATTTCTGCGATGCGCATCGGGACGCGACGGTCGTAGTTAACACGGCGGCGCGGAGTCAGACAGGCGTTGCGCAGTACGGCGGGACACTCGCAAGTACGCTGGACGAACTGGCGCGGCGTCTCGTCGTGCTATGGATCATTAACCGGCAGCGTGACAGCCTCGAGCTGTTGATCGAGTTTGGCGAGACGTTCCCGCATGCGCTCACGCATGTCGTGCGCAACGGCTATTTCGGAACACCGGACAAGTTCACGCTGTACCGGGAGTCGAAACTCCGCAAGGCTGTCGAGGCGCAGGGCAAGTCGCTGGACTTTCCCGATCTCGCGGATCGGGTCGCCGACGAGCTTCGCAGCCAGCGCCTGTCGATCCACAAGGCGGCGGAGACGATGCATATCGGCGAGCGGGCGGAACTGCTGCGCTGGCGCGCGCTATATAGCGACATGTTCGCCAGGGTGAGCGCCGATGCGTAATCGACGGACGAAGTCGCCTGATGCGCTCGCCCGCCTGTTCCTCGACGTCACCGGCGAATTACCGGACCGCCAGCCTCCTGCGCATACGCCGGGTGTCCAGTACGCTGAACCTGCGCGACAACGATGCGCTGTGGTCGGTCATTGCCATGCTCGAATACTACGCGCGGCTGTACGAGGCGATGCCCGAGCGCATCCGGCATGCGGGCGACGGCGGTTTCGACGCGGTGCGCCGGGAAGCGGAGGCGGCGACCGATGCCCTGATGCACCAGCACCGTGACGCGCTCGCGCGCTGCAAGGCGACGATACAGCTGGCCGAGGAGATGATTCGTGAGCACGAAGCAGGATGTCGGACCGCACTCGCACAACTCAATGAGGCATCGATTACTGTGCTGGCCGACCGGATGGCCAATCGGGTCGCAGGGATCGCCAGTAACCGGTTTGTCGGTGCGGCGGCGCTGGCAGCACAGGATCAGCGTGAGCGAATGAATGGTGCAGTCGGCTCGTTTGAGCGAGCGATAGCCGAGGCGACTGTACGGGCAGAGGGAGGCGCCGAGAGGATCGAGCGGCGCTTTGTTCGCGCACTGCGTCGCCTGTGGGCGGTGGCCGCTATCCTGCTCGGGATGTTCGTCGGCATGGCCGTGCTTGTGGGCGAGCATCTCAGATAAAAGCAGGCTCCCGCCCACGCATTGGTGCGGGCAGGAGTGAGCCAATCAGGCATGGACCCGAACAGGATTCGGGATCGAATGAGCGGAGGGGTACCCTTCGACGTTCCCCATCCTGGATGCGATTACGCCTTTATCTGGCGCATGGCGTCAGCGAGCATCCACAGCGCGCGGTTCAGCTTCACGTTCTGGTCGATGCCGGTCACGGGCCGGGTGGACATCGCACGCCCGTTTGCCGAGCGCCCGTGCAATCCGCCTTTGGTGAGGTTTTCCTGCACGCGATTAAAGACTGTCCAGAGGTCGTCTTGACGATCTTCGAAACGGCGCGGAGAGAGCAACTGGTTCCCGGTGATCGGCGCAGGCGCGGTGATGTCGGTCGGGTCGTAACGCAGGGCGAGCGCGGAGCTGGCAAAGACGACTTGCTCGTCGCGATTCAGCGTGACGGCCTGCATGCCTTCCTTTTGCTCGCGGACCAGGTCGAAGCCGTCAAGCACGTCAAACGCACCGTTGATCACGTTCTGCACGATGTTGCCCTTGTGCGGCACACGGATCTCGGCCACGTTGTCGCCCGCGACCATGCCGTTCTGGCAGACGAAGCGCAGCACGCCCGCCAGCATCTGGTAGCTGCTCGTGCCGTCATGGGAGTTGAGCAGGATGATTTCGTTGGCTTCGTCGCCAGTGATCGTGTCTGCGGGACGAAGCCGGAGCATGTGTTTCGTATATTCGCGCCTGCTCTGGTCGCGCACGCGGGTCTGGCAGACCATGAACGGTTCGAAGCCTTCGTTGCGCAGGCCGCGCAGCACGTCGATGGTGGGAATGTAGGCGTAGCGGTCGGAGCGGCTGTCGTGCTTGCCTTCGGCAAAGATCGACGGGGCCACGTCATGGATTTGCTCGTCGGACAGTGGCGCATGGGAACGGAGCACCGGGGAGCCAGGACGGAAAGAAGAGGCGAGTTGCATGGCAATCTCCACAGCAAAGGGTTGAGGGCACAAACCGGGCGAGGAGGTGTGCCTTACCGTTTCGGCTGGACACCTTCCGGTGGAACCCGGGGTTGGCTTTGCTGCCGCCAGGCTCCCGGGTTTTCGCCCGTGCGACTCAGGGAACCGATAGCGGACGGGTGTCAAGGAAATAGGCGAGGGAGGGGTGCGGGCAACACGGTCCCTCGCCCCTTGACACCCGTCCGCTATCGGCTACGGTCGCGGGGTCAGGGCGGGAACCTGGGAGCCGGGCGCATGCCAGACTTCGGGGTTGACCGGGCAGGAGCCGCGCGGCAAGCGCCGGGAACGAGAACTCGCCGAGATTCGCAAGAGCATCAAGCCGAAGGTAGTTTCGATACGAGGCTGAGTCGGTCAAGGGTGACAAGCCCCCGGTGACACACTAGTAGAAGTCCACCTAATGCCCGGTCCCGGCGCGTAAGCGTCGGGAGGCGTCCGGTTGGCTTGGGCAGGTTGCGATCTGGCTGCGTCACAGGACAGACCGGCGGCGGGGGATGAACGCTTGATCGACGAACAAGCGGTGCTACCACGTCCGCTCATGACCGAGTGTGCGTGCGGCAACGCGTCGGTCGATCAGCGAATAAAGTGCTGGAGCCCCCTGAATGGAGATCGGGATCGTTGGATGAGTATCTGCGGTGCCGGGATGTTGTTGCCCGGTCAGAGCACAATCAAGATCTGCCGGGGAACGTTCTGGCTGATCTACCCTGTCATGGTGTGACGGTTTTTACAGCGGCCGCAATGACCAATCAACCGCCTGTCACTTCGTGTCTCGACCGGCAGGTCGTCTTGAGGTTTGTTCGACGCCTGCCCATGTCTGCGAGCTTGGAGGCGCGCGACGGCGCGTGCGGGCAGGCGTTGAATAAACCTGAAGGGAGGAA
>NZ_FPBH01000049.1 GCF_900116445.1 Paraburkholderia aspalathi | reverse complement strand
CGCCGCTGCATCCCACGGCGCGGCCGTTGCTGTGGACGGCCGCATGGTCGACCGGCCGGTCATTCTGAAGGCGCAGGAAATCCTGGCAGAGTCCCAGCGACGTCTGCCCCGCGGTGTCTGCGCCAGCAGCTCCGCCTGACGCATCTCCCTTCGGCAACATGGGTTTTAGGACATCGAGAAGAAAAACCACAGCGTTGCCGATTCTCACAGTGCCGGGCTGCCCCTGCCTCAGGGCAGCCCGCAAGCATTAGCGATGCACGAAGATCCCTTATGTCGGTTCCATGATTGCTCGCGAAACCGATACGCGTTGCGTCGCACGCGTCCCGCAACCGACCGTGTCATGCTCGCCGATTGAGACCTTGAGAAGACTGTCGCACCACGCTGGATATATGCGTGGGTTAGTGCAATCGGCAATGTGCACTTTTTATCCTTCGCCGAAGGGCGCTTGAGCCACAAACCGAGGCGGTAATGAGGGCGCGTCGGGCAACTCCGTTTCCTGGCAAACCCTGCGCTTGCCATTCCACTCATGAGCTATCGCCGTCCGGCTAGGCTCACCCTGTGGCTCTGAAGGCTGAGGCGCAAATGACGGTCAGTAACGAACATCAACAGCTTTCGATGAAGCGCCCAACGGTCCACCGGCGGACGAGCCAACCGGTCCGGCAATCAGCACGACGATGCAAAGTGCGATCTGCACGGTTCGCCTGACGCATGATGCAGGTGGGCATCGGGCGGGATGGAGAGCCTCCGGTCGCCAACCTCGTATCGATCAAATTATTTCCGGTTGGTGCAATTATTCCAGACGCTACAATTGTGTCAGGCGATTTATTTCTGCGGATGAAATGGAGACACATGGATGAACACCGAAAGAAGACTGCGCCGTTCGCCAGAGGGCGGCTACGCGCGCGGCGATCGGACGCGCCACCGGATCATCGAGGCGGCGATCGAACTGTTTGTCGAACACGGGTTTGGGGGCGCGTCGACGCGCGACATCGCGGCTCGCGCCGGCGTCAACGCGCCCGCGCTGCAGTACTACTTCGAGAACAAGGAAGGTGTGTATCGCGCGTGCCTCGAAGCGCTCGCCGACGATGCATGGAAGGCATTCGGGCCGGTCGTCAAGCACGCGGAGGAAGCGCTCCGTGAAAATGCCGACGCCGCAGCGTTGATTGATGCCTTCATGCGCATTCAGGAAGCAATCGCTGACACCGTCCTCGCGAAAGCCAACATTCCCGGCAGGCGGCTTTTTTTCGCGCGCGAGCAGGCCGGACACGAACCCGAAAGTGCAACGCAGATTCTCACCGGCCGGATCCGCGAGCCGCTAAATGATGCGAGCACTGCGCTTGTGGCGCGAATTTCTGGACACGCCGCCGATGATCCGGTCACGCTGATCCGCACGTTCAGCCTGCATGGGCAACTGGTGATTTTTCATGTCGCGCACCGCTCGACGCTGACGGTCTTTGGCTGGAATAGGATCGATGCAGAGAAAACCGAACAGATCAAGTCGACTATACGCGAACAGACGCGCACGCTACTTGAACAATGGAGCCGGGAACGTGATGAGGGGCGCACACCCGTTGTGCAAACCACGGGCAGAGCAAAATCACGCGAACAGTAGTGATCTGGTCACGACGACAAAGCGATCGCGGAGGCGCGAGGCATCAGCACGTGGAGATGAAGAGCGCAGCCACGCCGATAGCCCGCTGCCCTGCTCAAGCGGCGTCCGCCACATCGACCGACGGGTCGCATGCCGGGGCTGCCTTGCGTACCATTCCTTGATGGCATAGCGAACTATGCGACTGATCTCGCTGCGTACGCGGTAAGCCGTGAATCGTGCACCGCGCACCGTTAATGCGTTTCAGAACAGTTAAAATCTCGGGCGAGTCATTCTGAGCAATGAGACGGCTTTGTCAACTTGTCGAGGCTGAGGAGAAAAGACGACGGAAAAGAGCGTCCTCAGAAGGCGGAGGACGGATTTTGAGCGACTTCGGTGATGTTGCACCACGCAGCGAATCACGCCGCGAGTTGTTTGCGATAGAGAGAAGCGCGCAGTAGATGCCGTTTCAGTGCGAAGTGCTGACGGATCGGACCGAAGCTCGAAAGGAAAGCCTGCGTGCGTTTCGGGTCGCGAAAGCCTCGCATGCGACGCTCGCGTTCGCGCGTCGGTTGATGACTGTTCTCTGCGCGGTTGTTCAGTCGGGCCGCAGCCTTGACGAACACGTGCTTCACGTTCGCAAGTTCCGGGATCAGGGCTTTTGCCGCCGGATAGCTGCACAACTGATCGGTGACGATCTTGCTCGGCAACGGGCTCGAACGCAGCACACGTTTGAAGAAGCGTTTGGCAGCGGCTTTGTCGCGCTGCTTTTGCAGCAGGATGTCGAACCAGGTCGCTAATATCGACGCGCGTCGATTCGGCGGGCGACGATGCGCTCTGCAAAGCGCCCGGTTTGACCGACGCGCCCGGTGTGACGAAGTAGCCCGAATGCGTCTCAGAGTGTCACGAGCCAGGCGTTCCAGGGACGCCAGACCGGCAGCAGCATTGTGCGAAGCTCCTAGCTCGAAAAGAAGCCCCGAATAAAATCGGTGCTGGTCTGGAGTCGGCGGCATCTGCATGGAAACGACCGAACAACGTTCGACCCCGCTTCGTTCGTCAAACTCGTTGGGATGCGCTCGCCGGAATTTGGCGGTGATTTTTGTCTTGCCAATATTTGAATCGCCATGCAAAAGGAGGCACGGCATCCGGTCTCGGCGAGGCGTCTCGTATAGACGCTCAAGTTGCTGCAAGGCTTGCGTGGCGCGCGGGTAGTCTATCCAGCGATCGCGAAGAAGCCCAATAATGCGTTCGTCGTTCCCCAACTCGGCCTGCTTTCTGGCGGCTGGCAGCAAATGCGCGAGCGTGCCATCTTTCACCTCACCATTGCTCGACATCGAATGCCTGAACGGGTGCATCGTAATCGACCGTCTCGACCTCGTGCTCCGACGTCTCGCTCCTGAATTGCACGACTCTCTCAAGCACCTCCTCCAACGGAACATACTTTCTACGTGACCGCCGACGTGCACTGACCGTCGTCCGTCTGGCATTAGCGATTAGGCGTCGCTGCTCCTCTACGGTTCGGAAAATCAGCGCCTCAGAGACGGATTGCTGTCCTTCCGACCGGATGGCCTTTAGCGCGGTTCGCTGTTCGAAAGGCGAAATCGCCGGGCGCCGCATATCTGCGTATTGGACTTCGAGGTAGTCACGCGTTCCTGCGGTCACGAACACGCGAGAGAGATCCTCCGGATGGTAGCGAACAGTTACCGTGCGCCGGGCCTCGCGCCATGCAACGAATATTGGATGCCAATAGCGAATATGGAAAAACGTCAGTCCATACGCCTGTATTGTCCTTTGCGCTGCAGGCAAGAAACGAATCAGGAACCGCAACGCTGCGCCTCCAGTTGCTGGCAATTGTCGTGAATCGGCACTACGCGCCTGCATTCGCCACATGCCTGCTGGCGTCGCGCCGAGTAGCCCGTGATGTGCGGCGTGATGGTATCGTCTCGCGACCTCGATCGCGAGCCACTGCTCAAACTCCCGCAGGGTCAACGCGGCCGTCTTTTCGGACTGTCGCGCCTTGTGACCTTTCGGTGACGATGCGGTCGCCCCCGGCAGGCCCCGCACCCTTTCCATTAGAGTCCGGTTCGGGCGCTCTATATGGCCACCGAAATGAGGACGCCCTACTGGATACATAAGGTCGATGCCGTATTCCCGGCAACCGCTGCGAAGGGCCCTGCTTTTGAACTCGGCAGCATTGTCGAGATGCAGGACTTGCGGAATTCCGCGCATCGGCCAATCCCCGTCCACCTCAATCTTCGCAAGCCATGGCGCCTTGCATAGTGCTGCTCTGGTCATTAGCAGACCCACAGTTGCCGCCCCCGGACGGTCCATGCTCACGTAGAAACTCAGCACGCACCTGGTCGCAACGTCCAGAGCGAGGGTCAGCCAAGGGCGGCCGATCACACGTCTGTCGTACTCGCTCACCAGGAGCACATCCGCTTGTGTGTGATCGACCTGGACGATCTCCAGGGGATATTTGGCGACAAGCGACCCTGGCGCTTTCAGGGCGTCGGGGAGCGCCGCGCGCTTTAAAGCGTCCGACTCACGATGCTTCGCCCATCGCCGTCCGATCGTCGTTCGGCTCGGCAGTTGGAGACCAGCGAGCGCACATCTGCGTCGAACCTCCAGCACAAGATCCGTTGCAGGATGGGCGAGTTGTCGTTGCTTCGGAAGCCAGACATGCACTACTTCGTCGATCACTTTATCGACGTCATTGCCCAACCGACCGCCGTCCGGTGACGGGCCTCGGCGATACGGAGCGACTGAGCTCGCGACGGGGTCTGCCAGGAATCTCCGGCGCAGACGATGCACAGTTGTCCAGTGCACGCCGCGGTGAACATGGCTAGCAGAATTATTGGACACCAACAACTTCACCCATCCGTACGTCAATATCAAAGCCCTCAGCGAGCAAATCAACACGGCGGTTCATCAGCTCGAGCCATATCTCGAGGCCGGGATGCGCGCGATTCAACTCTGCGAGCATCCTGCGTCTTCGGTATGAGCGTGCATAAGCATTCGCGCCGGCGCGCGCGGCGCGAATTCAGAGTAGAGAATCTGCCGATAGATTATTAGAAGGAATGCTGGATGCTCACATAAGCACCCGACTGCGTATGCCCTGGTACTGGGTTATCGGGGTTAGTCGGCGAGTTCGCTTCGAGGCTGAAGTTTGCCGTCGAACTGTTTCGCACGCTTGCCAGCTGGACATCCAGTTGCGTCCGTTTTGAAAGGAAGTACGCGGCGCCCACGGTGTACATCGTCGCGTTGCCGCCGCCCCCGTTGGCGTTCACATGGAACACAGCGGCCTTCAGGTCAATGTCGGGTTGCGCAGTCCAGTTGACCGCCCCCCACTCCTGCCGAAGGGTAGTCGTACTGCCCGAGTCTGCGTGCAGGGTCTGGAATGCGCCCTGCAGCTTGAACTGACCGAGGTACAGATTGGCGCCGACGAAATATTCCCGCGAGTACTGGAAGATATTGTCGAACTTGCCGTTCGTCGGGTCTCGAATTTCGTCATAAATGCCCCGCACCATCACCCACGCCGATGCATACGTAACCTGCAGGCCGGCCATACGGCCCTGGGACGTCGTGCCGTTGCCGTTCCAGTTGGTCGCGTTCGACAGCGCATATTGCCCGTATACGTCGATGCCCGCAATCTTCGGCGACTGGTACGACACGGCGTTGCTCGCCTTGATCCAGCTTCTGCCGCGCGTTAGCGAGGTCGATGCCCATGACCCGAGCAGGTATGGATCGAAGCTGACGATGTTGTTGGCGACAAAGAGTTGGCGCCCAATCTGAAACGCGCCGTAGTTATCGTTCTTCAGCCCGACGGTGGCCCATCGGTTGAACAGCCCATCGGGCGAGCCCTGTCCGGTGTTGGCAAGAAACGCACTTTCTAGATGGAAGGTGGCCTTTGTTCCGCCGCCGATGTCTTCTGCGCCGATCATGGCGAAATAGCTTCCGCTCCAGTTGCCGCTCTCGGCGCGCACGCGTGATGTGGTGCCGCCGGTCGCCGTCGGGATGCCTGACATATACTCGATGCCGCTATCGATCCGGCCATAGAGCAGGACGCTGCTTTGTGCATGGGCGGAGATGCTGGCGATTGTGCCGGCCGCGGCCGTGATGCACTGTATTGCGAGGAATCTTGCTTTACGCATGGTCATCTCTTGAGTAGCTATCGTCCGAATCAGCCGCGCGGTAGCGGTGCGCTCAATCGCAGATCGCGGGACGAAGCCCCAACGAACACCTGACGTCCATCACGCATGGTCACCCAGCCATCCTGCTTCGTGGACCAGTACTGCAGCCGTCGCGGAGCAACGTGCAGCACAACCCGCTTGTGTTCGCCAGGCTTCAGGGTGATGCGATCGAAAGCCACCAGCGCACGGACCGGGAACTGGGCGCCCTCGGGTGCCTCTTGCGGCGCGCCGAGATAGACCTGCGGTACTTCATCGCCCGCCACCGGGCCGGTGTTGCGGATGTCGACGCCGATATCGATTCCCCCGTCCTTCACATTGCGGACGGTGAGCGACGAATATTTGAAACTGGTGTAGGAAAGCCCGTAGCCGAATGCATACAGGGGCTTGGTCTTTTGCCTGTCGAACCAGCGATAGCCCACATCGACGCCTTCGGAGAACACGGTCTTGCCGTTCACACCCTGTCCAGAGCGTTCAGGATGGGCCGGGTCTGTGGCGGCATAGTCCTCGAGGTGGTTGGCCCAGGTGAATGGCAGACGGCCCGCCGGGCTGCGCTTGCCGAGCAGCACATTCGCCGTCGCCACGCCACCAAGGTCACCCGACCACCACATCTCGACCACGGCGCGCGTCTTGTCCAGCCACGGCATTGCGATCGGCTGGCTGGTGTTGAGCACGACGATCGTGTTTGGGTTCACGGCAGCCACGTCGTCGACGAGCTTGTCCTGGTCGGCCGGCAGCCCGAATGCAGGAGCGCCCCGGCTCCAGAGGAACACCACGGCAGTCTTTGCCTGTTTCGCCGCCGCGATCGCCGCTGCGTGATTGGCCTCGCGTACCTCCGGTGTCACCCAGTTAAGCCGGACCTGTTGAGGCTGGTTGGACGTGTCCCCGGATATCGACACAGCGATTTCATGTGTGCCTGCGGTGAGGTCAACGGCTGAACGCACGTTGTCCAGACCATCGGTAGTCGGCAGAAGGCTGTCGAGGTTGGCATGCACGGTGTCGCCATGCAGTGCGCCTGTCATTGAGCCGGTGCCGGAGACGCGCTTGCCGTCGACGAACAACGTGCCGCGTGCGCCGAGTATCTGCAGGTAGAGCCAGTACGAACCTGCCGAAGGCACCGTAAGCGTGCCCTTCCAGGTGACGTTGCCGTTTGCAGGCAACGCATTGCCGCCCCGGGTGGTGAAGTCGATGGACGGGTCGATCGTTGTGCCAGTATTGTCGGCGACCGTGCGAGCGAGGCCCGGCTTGCCGTTGTGAGACAGGAGGGAGGCGGGGATAGGCGAGCCCGTCATGTCATCGTCGACGGCATACGTGATGTTCGTGCCGGGCACATTCGCCGCCAGTTTCCTGATCGCGTCAAGCGGGCCGACCTGATTCGCAGAAATGCCGACCGAACGCTCGCCCGCCTTGCCGATCGCGACGACCTGTCCCGCGCCCGGGCCGATCAGCGCGAGCGATTGCAGGTCGCTTCCCTTCAGCGGCAATGCGCCGTTCTCGTTGCGCAGCAGTACCGCGGAATCCTCGCTCGTTTTCTGAATGACAGCATTGACTCGCAGATCCGCGGCTTTCTGCGCGTTATCGCGCGCTCTGGCGTGCACGCCATCGAGGTAGCCGAACCGATCCATCTGGTTCAGCACGCGCCCCGCCGCCCGCGTGATCATCGCCTCGTCGGCCGTGCCGTCGTTCATCGCGTTCCAGAGGTTCTGCGGATCAGGATCAGCCGGGAACTCGGCCGCCCACTTCACGGGAGGGTGCTTCGGTTCCTCCGGGATGCTTCCTTCGAACAGCGCTGCCAGCACGCCGAACTTCGGGTCCATCGCGGCCTGTTTTCCACTGGCGATGTCGAAGTAGGAGTTCATCATGCCGGCGAATGGGCTCGACGCGGGCACGATACCGGGCATCTCCATGTCGAGGCCGTTTTTCAGGTAGTCGTTGCCGTGCACGGCGCCCCAATCGGAGGTGACGAAGCCTTTGAAGCCCATTTCCTGCTTTAGCACCTTGTTAAGCACCGCGTTGTTGCCGCATGCAAACGCGCCATTGATCTTGTTGTAGGAACACATGATCGACGAGACGCCAACCTTGATGGCGTCGGCAAACGGGGCTAGATAGACCTCGTGCAGCGCCTGTGCGCCGATGGTCACGTCGTGTGCGTTGGTGTCGAAGCCGACAAAGTGCTTCGCCTGAGCCATTACGCCCCGGTCCTGGGTCCCGTTGATTTGTGCGGCGCCGATCGCACCGGTGAGGACGGGATCCTCACCGTAGGTGTTGTAGCCGCGCCGGAACGTCACGTCGCGGTCGATATTGACGAACGGTTCGAGTACCACGTCGATGCCGAGGCGCCTCGCTTCCTGCGCGATGACCTCGCCATTTTTACGAGCGTCGCTTTTGCTGAAGGTGGCCGCCAGGCCCATGGTCGCGGTCAGCGCGGGAGAGGGAGTTCGGGTCAGGATGCCCGGGGGGCCGTCGGCGAGACGCAGCGGTGGAATGCCGAGGCGCGGCACGCCCTGCAGATAGCCGGCCTGTCCCTGGTTCGTTGCCGCCGGCTCTGCGATACCGCGAATCATGGCAATCTTCTCGCCCAGCGTCATCTGCTGGAGCAATGCGTCGACCTTCGGATTGCCTGTGCCGGAAAGCGATGTTGCGTCGGTGGCTGCGGCACAAAGGGACGAGGCCAGCAACATACCTGCTACGACCACGGAAGTCTTGAGTTTGCTTACTTTCCTTACACGAGATATTTTAATATACTTAGGCATACGAAATATATCGTCCTGTACATCGATTTTCGGGTGGGTCATTGCGGCTTCCGGTGAATTAGGAGGGATTCTGGGCGGCTACATGTGAAGGTAACGGTCCGCCTTGGAGTCTCAAGGCAGAGGCGGGTCGAATTTGGACGCGGATGCTGGTCGGACGGCACTCGTGATGGCGAACATGGGGATGTACCCTGGTAAGGTACTCATGCTGCGGAGTCTAGAAGTGTCAAATTTCGTGAACAATTGGGGGGCTGGCCAGACCGTCTAGGTAGCACGCGGGGAAAGAGTAAAGAATTCTTTATGTGTGTCCGACTCGTGCATGCTGTCAACTCGCTGACGTCTCGCGACGCGCTTATTGGGCGCTGTCACGTTGGCGGGGTGTTTGCGTAACATGAAGCGATCACGAAAACTAAATCGCTTTATCACGGCCACCGGTTCCCGGCGACGTTCATCAGCCATGCGGTGCGGTGGTACTGATATGACTTTGCGTGAGGCAAGGGCTGGCCCGCCGTGGGGAAACTGAACGCGGGTTAGCATTGCTGTCAGAGCCGCACGGGCGTGGACTGGGCCATGCCCCGGCGATTTCCTCCACGGAGGCCAGCATGCGAAACGATAGCACGGTGTACGTTGGACTGGATCTTCACAAGGACTCGATCACGGTCGCCTACGCGATCGACGCGGGCGAGATCGAGCTGCTGGGCAAGACCGGTACAACCGGGGCCGACATCGATCGCCTGTGCACACGCCTGCAATCCAAGGCGCCGCACGTGCGCGTCGTGTACGAGGCAGGTCCATGTGGTTACGGGCTGTACCGTCAGCTCGTCCAGAAGGGCTTCGACTGCATGGTCTGCGCACCTTCACTGATCCCGCGCAAGCCGGGCGAGCGCGTAAAGACCGACCGGCGTGATGCCATCAAGCTGGCGCGCTCGCTGTGCGCCGACGACCTGTCGGCCGTGTACGTGCCCGGCATTGAAGACGAGGCATTCCGAGATCTCGCCCGCGCGTGGGCGGCTGCCCGCGAGGATCTGCGACGTGCACGGCATCGACTGAAGTCGTTCCTGCTCGCGCATGGCGTCCGTTATACCGGTAGCGCAAACTGGGGCGAGGCGCACCGTCGCTGGCTGGGCCGCTGTTCGTTTCCCAGCGCCTGGCAGCACCTTGCCTTTGACGAACACCGGCGCACGATCGAGGACCGGCTTGCGCAGTGCGCCCGTCTCGAAACAGCCCTACGCGAAGCGGTGATCTCCTGGCGCTTCTATCCGGTAGTGCTGGCCCTGCAGGCCATGCGGGGCGTCCAGTTCGTTACCGCCGTCGGGATGATTTCAGAAGTGGGCGACCTGTCCCGCTTCGAACACCCGCGTCAGCTGATGGCCTGGCTCGGCGTAACGCCATCCGAGCATTCATCGGGAGGCAAACGCCGCCAGGGCAGCATTACCAAAACCGGCAACAGCTACGCCCGAAGACTGCTGGTCGAAGCGGCCTGGAGTTACCGCCATCCTGCCCGCGTCAGTCCGGAAATCCAGGCCCGTCTCGAAGGTCTGCCCAAGGCCATCATCGACCGCGCCTGGGACGCCCAGGTGCGGCTGTGCCGACGATTCCGCCGGCTGACCGCGCGAGGCAAGCCCATCAACATCACGGTCGTGGCTATTGCCCGCGAACTGGCGGCGTTCATCTGGGACATCAGTCGACTGGCCATGGCGCTTGCAATACCTCGCAGCAAACCGCCCGCGGCCTGTGTGTGATTTCCCGAACAACGGAAGGAGTTTCCTGAAGGCGGCGCAGCCCGGCATCCGAGCAACCCGCGATGGTATTACGCAACGGGCATCACCAACTTGCGGCGGAAGTTAGCGGCAGGCTCATGAGGCGGACCTCTGTAATGCGGTATCCAACCCGCGGATGTCAGTGTGATCCACCGTCGAGACTTACTGCTGCGCCGCCCTCAGGAAATTCATGCGTCAATGCAACCTGGAAACCAATTTCGCGATTGACACGCAAAGTCATATCAATACCAGCGAACGGCGCAACTGATGACGGCGCCCGGGAATCGATGGCGATGGTACAGCGGCGTGGTTGTCTTCATCGCATCACGCTACCAGCCCGACCAGCTACCGTGACAACGCCGCCGTTTCGGGGCTCGTCGTCGTAAGGGGCAACATCGACCCCAAATAGGGCAGCTCAGATTCAGCGAATGGTAGCCCTGAAGTCTAATGTCGCATCATGTGGGACTGTCCGGTATATCGCGGACCAGGAGACGCAGGTAATACCGGATGCCATCGGCACTCAGCTCAACCGAAGATGATGCTCCGACCTCTGCTTGCGTGTCGACCACAAGTACAACAGGAATGTGCAACAGACCGAGCGCAGCAGGCCGCCAGCTTTCGCCAGTCAGATACAGGCATTTCCTGCCAGCTCAAGCGTAACCACCAGCCTGCTTGTCTGACTAGTTCGCATCTTTGCCTGACCCACTTTAAAATCCCAAACGAGCATCGATTCATCTCAGCTGAGTTGACGCCTTGGCTGAACACATCTGTGGTCGGCACGGCGACAGATGTGCCGCGCTCAATATCTCAAACCCGATTGTTAGCCCGGAGAACAAATGAGTTCGCGCAAAGGTGCTTTGCCTGAAACACTGAGTAAAGAAGATCTGGAGACGATGTCCGAGTTCCGCTACAGGCTGCGACGCTTCCTGCGGTTTTCCGAAGAGGTAACTCATGCCGCAGGGGTCACGCCTTTGCAGTATCAACTCATGCTGCAGGTTAGAGGTTTCCCCGGCAGATCGTGGGCGACGGTGGGCGAACTGGCCGAACGGCTGCAGGCGGCGCCGAACGGCACCGCTGCCTTGGTCTCGCGCTGCGAAGCCGCTGGTCTCGTGATTCGCAAACCTGGAGAGGAGGACCGGCGTCAGGTACGGGTCCATCTCACGGCGAAGGGCGAACGATCCCTGCTGAAACTGGCAGCGCTGCACAAACCCGAGATCGAGTCTTTCGGCTGGACACTTGGCAGAAAACCCGGGCGCCCATAAAGATCGATTCGCGCTGACGGACATTCGCCTCAATGTTATGTGCGGCCTGCGCTCGAATATGGCACATTGTGCTATATCTACTATACTTACCAGTTTTCGGCGGCGGCATGCATATTTCAGGGCTTATCGACAAACGTACAATACAGCGTGGCCGACGACTATGGCTGCACTACGGTGTGTTCTGGCTGGGCGCTATAGCGACAGGCCTCCTCGCCGTCCTCTACGCACAGCTGATCGACATTGGGTATAACGCTTTCCTGCGGTATGCGACGCGCTACTGGTGGCTTCCGTTGCCGGTTACGCCCGTCATTGGCGCGGCTGGCGTCTGGCTGACCCGACGCTTTTTCCCCGGGGCGGAAGGCAGCGGCATTCCGCAGGTAATAGCGACACTCCATGACGACGGCACTCTTGCCCCCCGGCTTCTCAGCATCAGGATTCTGGTCGGCAAGATACTCGTATCATTTCTGTCAATACTGGGTGGATTCACGATCGGCCGCGAAGGCCCAACCATTCACGTTGGCGCGGCCCTTATGTTTAACCTGCGGCGTTTTTACCCGCAGCGATTCCGGGCCATTCGCGGTACAGAGCTCGAGCGCAGGCTCGCGCTCGCGGGGGCCGCTGCCGGCTTGTCGGCAGCCTTCAATGCACCACTTGCTGGAGTCGTTTTTGCCATTGAAGAGTTGACCCGCAGCCTCGAACAACGCACGAGTGGTGTGCTCATCACCGCCATTATTTTCGCCGGCGTCGTTTCATTGGGGCTACAGGGAAACTACACCTACTTCGGCACGATCGACGTAGGTGGCCATTTTCCAGACCTGCTCGCGGTCGCGGTCCTGCTGATCGGCGCGGTGTCGGGAGTCGCAGGTGGGCTGTTCTGCTGGCTGCTGCTGAATACCCGCCGCTGGATGCCGGCTTCCATCACGAGCTGGCGAGGCCGCCAGCCAGTCGCCTTCGGCGCTGCCTGCGGCCTGATCATCGCCGTGATCGGCGTTGCGTCGGGTGGGCATACGTTCGGCAGCGGCTATGCTGAGGCGCGTGCGATGCTCGAAGGACGCACGCAGCTCGGCGTCACCTATCCGCTGCTTAAGATGGCGTCAATGGTCGGATCTTATCTGCCGGGAGCGCCAGGCGGCCTGTTTGCTCCGTCGCTTGCCATCGGCGCGGGAATCGGCAATGCGCTGCATCTGATATTCGGCCAGATGCAACTCCCGATGCTGATCGCGCTTGGCATGGTTGGTTATCTCGCAGCCGTTACACAGAGCCCCATTACCGCGTTCGTGATCGTCATCGAAATGATCAACGGCCATGCGCTTGTCATCTCGCTGATGGCGACTGCGCTGATCTCGAGCCAGGTGTCGAAGCTGTTTGCCCCTGCGTTATACGAAGCGCTGTCGGAGCGATATCGCGCCCTGGGCGACGCACCGAAGACTGCCGTCGCGGAAGACCAGCGTCGGGAATGATACCGAACGGCCGCTTCTATGGGGACTTGTTTGTCAAGCCATTTTGATCACGTGAAGGGCTTGGACTTCATCGCGGCACCTGTATGTTGTGCTGAGCGGGTGAAGCGTTAGCACGACATGGCCGTTCCCATCCTGATCCAGGGTCGGGGTGTAACGAGCGTTCGAGCCAGTGCCCGAACGAACTTCTATCCGCGCAGGGTGCGAACACCCTGCACCTCATGCAGCATGCGCGCAAGGCGCACTGACAAACCCCAGTTATGGGCGCACCCCCGGGGGGTCAGAATTCGGTGCAAATCAACAGTCTACGTCGCTCGGTCCGTTTGACGCCGTACTTTCGCTATGCGCCAGACCACGGACCGCTGGTCAACCACCGCATGTACGGGTGAATGGCCCATCTCAAGCATGATCCGCTCTGCCGCGTCAGTGCCATTCGCGACCGAATCCCAAATCAGCATGTCGACGATGGAGCCATCGTCTAGCTCGGCGATGCGCCGTGATTGAAAACCTGGCTGGCAATTTAGCCATTCATCGATGTCGGCATTAGCAGCGATAAAATCTTTGACGGTAAGACCCTTGGCAAGTCTGAAGGTCGTGATTTCTATCGCCTGGTCTTTTTGAGGTTTCATCACGTCGATCATCCCTGCGCCGTAGGGCGAACAATTATTTCGTTGACGTCGACGTTCTCGGGCTGGCTGATCGCATAGCCGATCGCCTCTGCAATCGCCGATGCGGGAATAGAGGCCTGATCCATCATCGCGCGAACACCGGCCCTCACTTGTGCATCGCCGATCCCATCTGCCAGCTCACTGCGTGTGAGGCCAGGGCTGACAACTGTCACACGCAAATTCCTGCTTTCTTGCCGAAGTCCCTCGGACAGTGCCCGCACCGCGAACTTGGTTGCGCAATAGACGGCGGCGGTGGGATCTACCCGGTGAGCAGATACCGACGCCACGTTGATGATATGTCCAGCGCCTTGTTTGCGCATGATCGGCATGACCGCATGCGATGCCGTAAAGGACGCCGCGGAGGTTGACGTCGATCATCTGATTCCATTCGTCAATCCGCAGGTCTTCCATCAACGAGAGGGGCATCACACCAGCGTTGTTGATTAATACGTCGACACGGCCGTAGTGCTCCTCAGCGGATGCGACGAACGACTGAACGCTGCCGAGATCCGTTACGTCCAGCTCCTGGAAGAACGCCTGGCCGCCGGCTTCCTGGATCTGCCGCGCAAGCGAGGTGATCCTGTCCGTGCGCCGGGCACCAAGAACAACCGGATAGCCGTTCGCCGCCAGATGACGGGCAGTGGCCTCGCCGATGCCACTGCTGGCACCGGTGATCAGGGCGACTTTGCTCGATATTTTTGGGGATGATTCCGTCATTGAATGCTCCTATTGCGATTGACTTCGGGAGGTCTACCCGTGGTCCACACTATGCGATGAAGCACTCCTTCAACGTTATCCCGATCCTGCAAAATTCGTCTACGATCCTGCAAATTGCTGCGGAACAGGCTTCGGTTCATGGCAGAGTTGTATATGATTTCCATACCCTACATGCTTGCTGGGCAAACACCTCAATGGCAACCATCCAGAATTCTCGCAGCCAGGAAATGGCATCCATCATTGCTCGATTTGCCGACAGCGATGGCGAGCATACGACCGCTCACCTGCCCAGAATGCAACAGCACCCAGCAGCGCAAACAGACCAACCGCGACAGACAACAGATAACCTAGTCTACGTATCAGACGCCGCCCGGATATTTCGATACTCACCTGCACCTGTCTGGCCGCAGCCTCTGTCGTCCGTTCAAAAAGATTCGCTGCCTCATCCAGCCGCGCTCGGTGTTCCCGCGCCGCCAACGCTGCCGCACCGACAAGTCTGTTACCTGCCACGTTCGCAACCCGGTTCGCCGTCCGTTCAGCGAGCGAGGTTATCGATGCCGCGTTGAGTTCTGCCAGTGCAACCTGATACCTCCCTTCGTGTTCCCGAATCAGGCTCTCGGCCAACTGGATCGTGGCCTTGCAGCGCGCGAGCGCGTCACGATGCTGGCGCATCAGGGTATCGGCTGCTTCCTCCGTCTCCCGACGCACGGCATCGAACCCACCATCTCCAGCCTTGCGGATACGATCCGGCATCGCTTCGTAAAGCCGCGCGTAGTATTCGAGCACAGCGATCATCGACCATAGTGCATCGTTGTCGCGCAGGTTCAGCGCCCCGGATATCCGGCGCATGCGCAGCAAGCTCGTATCATCGGGCACTTCGCCCGCGACATCGAGAAATAGCCGGGCGAGTGCATCAGGCGACTTCGCCCGCCGGTTACGCATCGGACGTCACACGCGCGAACATGTCGCTATACAGGGCGCGCCAGCGCAGCAGTTCCGCCCTCTCGCCGATGTGCATCGTCTCAGCCGCCCTGCGGATCGACAGACGCTGACTGCGAAGTTCGTCGGCGACCCGATCTGCAAGATCGGGAAAATCCAGTGACTGGCCTTGCGCCTCGACAGTCTTGCGAAGTTTCGACTCTCGGTACAGCGTGAACTTGTCCGGTGTACCGAAGTAGCCATTGCGCACAACGTGCGTAAGCGCATGTGGAAACTTCTCGCCAAATTCCATCAACAGTTCGAGACTGTCACGCTGCCGGTTGATGACCCACAGCACAACGAGGCGCCGCGCCAGCTCGTCCAGCGTATCGGCAAGTGTTCCGCCGTATTGCGCAACACCTGTCTGACTACGTGCCGCCGTGTTAACGATGACCGTCGCATCACGATGCGCATCGCAAAAATTGACGAAATCTATCCAGCCCCCCGCCTCGTCCAGATCGCATGACGCGCATTCGACCTCGTCATGGACAGCCTTCATGACATCGGGATTGGACGTATCCGTCTCCACCAGTACGACGTGAACGTCCGAACGACGAAGATAATCGACCAGCGCCAACGTGACGAAGCTCTTGCCGACACCGCCCTTGCTGCCGCCGACCATATAGATGGGGTGGTTTTCCGTTGCCATTTCATACCTCTACAAGTTTTCGGTATCCGGCCTGATCGGAAATCCGAGGAAGCCCTTTACCGGCGTGGATTCCGGCCGGGTTATTCCCCCATCCCTTTTCTTTTGCGATTCGGTGCGTGCATTGCCTGTATGCGATGACCTCGCGTGGCTGGCTTTCTTCACGCGAGGCAATGCCGCATCACTATTTTTTGTGACATGCCTTTCCGTCGGTGCAGACCGGCCCTCCTTGACTGCGCGCTGCATCGCATATCGCAACGTGGCTGCACTGATTTCCACGCCGTCCTGCGCGATCTGCTGGACGATTTCTTCCTGCGTATACCCCTTCTTCTGTGCGCCAATGATTTGAGACCGCAGGGATTTCATTGCATCGCGGACATTGACGCGATGCTCATGCGCGGGCTTCTCCGGCAGCGCATCAAGACGGCGCGCGGCAGCGTCCCACTGTGCCTGGGTAAAGCTCTTCACCATCGGCATGATTCACTCCTGCACGCTGCCGTCATCCCATCTTGCTAAGAGGAATAACGCACGTCAACCCCTGCAAACAGGCGGTACTCGAAGCGATGGAACGTGTCGGAACGATCAGGAATTTGCCGGAAAAAAAACTTTCTTTGCGCCGTGGCATGGTGACAAAGCGCATGATTTTTCTCACACGAAGGTCACGACCAGGTCAGATTTTCAGTCGAGTGATTGGCGGTTTTTGCGTTGGCACCAGACAGCATGTCGAATCCCTCGAGCTTCACGCTGCGCCAGACAATTGCGAAATTTGATACTACGTCGCCGGACAGCTCAGTTTTTATCGCTCGACCTGCCGGAGTCATCCCGCTCAACTTGCGTGAGCGGCGGCACCCTCGCATGGGGAATCGGTCCAGTCTCGTAAATCTTTCTGCGCGATGTCCGGTAGCCATGCTTCCGTATGTTGCACCAGCACGCCCACCATTACGTTTCGGGTAGGTCAACTATTTGCTTGGACACGAAGACCTGTCCGCGCGATACGCCGTTCTTTTCTATCATGATGGTTCAGCTTGCCGCACACGGTGTTTCATTTTCTTGTGCAAGCAAACACGTCTTCTTGCGGTAGGAGTTCATCTATGTGCGCAGCCACGGTCAACCTCGCTCACGGGATTTGCGAACGGCAAATTCAAGAACATTAAAACGAGGGATGGCAGGATAGGCTACCGCCGGTTCTGGGCGCCATGTACAACGCACTTCTATCAGATAAGCATGGTCGCGGTCTCCGCAACCTTATACTTGCCGACGGACCCTCTCGCGTAGACCGGGATGCTGTTACGCATTTCGGCAATGTCATAGATGAGATCAACGCGAACATCGAGAAACATATTATTGGCCTTCGAATAGCTCTCTGTCGGCTGCGACGTGCGGAGGGCGAGCGCGCCCTACTACGGCCGGCCGGGACATTGTCGCGTAGAAGACCGCTCGCATAGAATTGCGGACGTTAAATGCTCTGTCGCGGATGGTGAGTCGGCCGTTGCGATAATTATTGACTGGTCATGTGGCGGCCGCCTTACCGAAATTCGGCCCTTTTGCAGAAGGGACGTGAGCTTCAAGAACACGCAAGGAACGATACTGCTTCGAGTTGAACAAACACCAGCCGATCCGTCATGACCGCCCTCGGTTTTGCGACGTGTCAATCCTGCATCGACAGCAACATATCGCAATGGTTCGCGCAAGTGAACCAATCGATGTCGCCCCCATTTCGGGCGATTTTCCGCGCCCTCAAAAAACAATTATGCAGCGAACGCTTGAGGTACAGCCGAAGCCATTGGCGCAATCTTTTCGTGCTCCTTAGCGCAATACCTTCCCCAATCTTCCATCATCACGCGCCGACGCTCAAGCTGGTCGCGACGCCGGTAGGCCGCCACTGTCTGCGAAACGATAACGTGAGCAAGTGCCTCTTCAGCGAGCGAATCCGGGTATTCCGTGCATTCAGCCACCCAGTCGCGGAACGTCGACCGGAAACCATGCACGGTGATCCCGTGCCGTGCCATGCGTTTCAGAAGAATCAGCATCGCCATGTTCGACAATGGACTTCCTTCCTTGCAACCCGGGAACAGATACCCGTATTTTGCCTTGGGCAGCGCGCAGCGCACGATGTCGACGGCCCGCTCACAAAGCGGCACGCGCAACGGCCGGCCACTTTTTGTACGGTCGCCGGGAATTGACCACACACGATTGTCCAGATCGAACTCCTCCGGCCGCGCATACCGCACCTCGTTCGTGCGGGTCGCCGTGAGGATCAGAAGGTGCAGTATCCGTGCCGCACGCCGGGGACGTTGCTCCAGCTCGCGGATGAACGCCGGAAGTTCTTCCCAGGGCAACGCGGGATGGTGTCTGACCTGCGAACGTTTCTTTGACCGCGGCAACACAATTTGCAGATGGTCAACGTAACGTGCCGGGTTGCCTCCAGTGCGGTGACCCAGCACCGCCTCCGCGTCGAGGATCGCCTTGATGCGACCACGCACGCGGCGTGCTGTCTCCGCCTTTTTCGTCCAGATCGGTTGGAGAATTCGCATGATCATCGCGGTGTCGATGTCGCGCACCCGGACGTCGCCGATCACCGGATAGGCGTATGTCTTCAGCGTGTTGCCCCACTGCTGGACATGTTTGTGATTTCGCCACTCAGGTTCCCGCGCGCGGATGTACGCTTCGGCTGCCTCACGAAACGTCACGTTGGCATCCGACGAGATATTAAGCAACTGTCGACGCTGCTCCTCGCGTCGCGCAAGGATAGGATCGATCTGGTCCCTGACCATCTCACGATAACCGGTAGCCAGTTTCCGAGCCTCGGCAAGCGAGACTCGCGAAACCGGACCGAGGCCCATCTCCCGAACACGCCCATTGAGCTTGAAGCGAAACACCCACGAACGTGCACCACTGTCCGCGATCTGCATGTAGAGACCACCGCCGTCGGCGTAGTGGCCAGGAGCCACCTCCTTTGCAATCCGCAGCGCACTGAGCCGGTGTAACTGTCGTCCTGACATGGTTCCCTCCTACCCACTTACCCATCTTCCTACCCATACTTCGTGGGTAAATTGTGCCGGATCGTAGTGGAAGCAGCAAGCACGTCGTTACCCATAAATCGCTTTTAAATCAGCGATCTACGAGACGTTTATGGAAGATATCGGAATGCCCGGGAAGCCATGCCGGGCGGAAGGCAGCCGGAGTCGAACCGACCTGAGAGCGTCTGACGCCCTCAACTGGATTTGAAGTCCAGCCGCACCACCGGATGCGAATGCCTTCCTACGGTGATTGAACAAATTGAACTACCTGAACCACGCCCTGCAACTCAAACACTGAATCAATTCAGTTCGAGCCAACGACTATCCGTGCGCATCAGATGTAGGCCACGGTGGAAGCGAGTATATCCAACCCGGTCGAAGAATTCCAAAAGCTGGATCGCGCGTTTTCGCCCGAGCCCAGTGACATCGCGAAACGGCGCGGCCGCTACCGTACCCGCATTCTTTTGCGCTTCGGAACCCGCAATCAAAGCCAGTTCGCGAATTACCTCGTGGTGATAGAAGAGGTCTCGCACAACCTGAAAAAGCTCGCCCTGTCGCGCAAGTTTGCGCAGTAACTGCCGCACGCGGTCTTCGGATACGCCGTGTGCATTTGCCAGATCACGCACCCAAGGCGGATCGAAACGTCCGTCTTTTAGCGCCGGCAGCAGCGCCGAAGCGAGTGCGCGATCGGCGTCGTCGAGCGTCACCGCGTGGTCCGGCAAATGCAACCAAGGCCCACGTCTGACGATCTCGCCGCGCGCCGCTGAATCGTCGACTAGTGCGCGCCACAATGCGTCGTCGACGAGCGGCGCTGCGATCCGCCGTAAGCGCGATACATCCGGGCCGAGTTCGTCTGGCGAGCGCTCGTGGTATTGCCTTAGCGCCGCAATAAGGCGCGCATTCAAGGCACGCCATGACGCATCAGCGATCAACAACGCGTCATTACCGCCGGGGAGTTCCACCACACGTGCGTCAGATGGCAACGCGAGCACGGCCGCCGGCATACCCGTCAGTCGTTCCAGCAACGAACGGGACAATCCATGCGGCGCCCTTGCCAGAAGCGAATCCAGCGCGCCGGTGTCGAGCATGACCTGAATCGCATCGAGCCACGCCAGCCGCTCAGCCGAGCGACGTTTGCGCGAAGGCGCAAACGGATCGAGCACATGACCGCCGCCAACCGTGCGATTAGCCTGGGCATTGCGCACGACAAAGCGGTCGCCAGGAAGGGCGCACACCGGCCGTTCGAACACGAGTTGCACGCGCGCCCGCTGACCTGCGCAAAGCGTCTCGCCATCGAGCAACGCGACATGCGCCACTTGATGCTGTGTGCCGAGGTGCACATGCAACGGCGCCCAATGCTCCAGCGTCAACGGTGCGTCGGCGAGCAGCGTCAGCATGACGTCGATGCGCTCCGAGGCTTCTGACAAACGTGGATCGACAATCCAGTCGCCACGATCGATTGCGCTCTTCTCGATGCCCGCGAGATTCAACGCGCAGCGCTCACCGGCCCTTCCAGTCTCGGCCGGACGATTCTGCGCATGAATACTGCGCACGCGCACCGGCTGATTTTTCGGCGTGAGCAGCATCGTGTCGCCCACCGCTACGCGTCCCGACACCACGGTCCCGGTCACGATCGTGCCTTGGCCTGAGAGCGTGAAGACCCGGTCGACCGCGAGACGGAACAGACCGTCGTCGCGTCTCATGCGCCACTCAACTGCCGCGGCGTGCAAATGCGCTTTCAACGCGGCCACGCCTGGATCCTCTTCACGCGTCGCGCAGGTGTCGAACACGGGTGCGTCCTGCAGCACGCTGCCGCTCAGAAACGCAGCCACCTCGTCATGTACTTGCTGCAACCGCTCGGCATCAACACGATCTATCTTGGTCAGCGCGATCGCGCCGCGCTTGATGCCGAGTAGCTCGACTATCGCCAGATGTTCGCGTGTTTGCGGCATGACGCCATCATCAGCAGCAATCACGAGCAACGTGAAATCGATTCCGCTTGCGCCCGCGGTCATCGTATGGACGAGCTTTTCGTGACCCGGCGCATCGATCAGGCCGAGCACGTCGCCGTTGTCGAGCGGCACGTACGCATAGCCCAGTTCGATCGAAATGCCGCGCGCCTTTTCTTCCTTGAGTCGATCCGTATCGACGCCCGACAACGCTCTCACCAGACTCGTTTTACCGTGGTCGATATGCCCGGCCGTACCTACGATCATGCCTGCACGTCCTTCAGTTGCTCGATCAACTGCGCTTCATCGGCGGCTTCGAGACAGCGCAGATCGAGACGCAACGCATCGTCTGCAATCCGGCCGATGACCGGCCGCGCCATCTCACGCAAGCGCTTCTCGAGCGCGAGCAACTGACGGCCGCTGCGCTTGCCGTCGGCGGTCCTGACGACAAGACCGTAGCTCGGCAGCACATCGACAGGCAATGCGCCGCTGCCTATCTGACTGAACATGGGCTCGGCCACGACGACGTAGCGATCGCCGGCCACACGCTGCAACGCAGGCTGCACCCGCTCCGCGGTGAGCCGGATATCGTCGCCCGGTCGCGTAAGCAAACGCAGCGTGGTCAGCCGCTCAGCGAGTTTTTCCGGCGCGCGATACATCTGCAGCACGGGCTCCAATGCCGCGAGCGTCAGTTTGCCGACCCGCAGCGCGCGCTTGAGGGGATGCTTCTTGATCTTGGCAATCAGATCACGCCGGCCGACGATCAACCCCGCCTGTGGGCCGCCAAGCAGCTTGTCACCGCTGAACGTGACGAGGTCGGCACCGGCTTCGATGGTTTCGCGCACGGTCGTCTCACGCGGCAAGCCCCATTGCGTCAGATCGACCAGCGTGCCGCTACCGAGGTCCACCGCCACGGCAAGACCGCGCGTGTGGGCAAGCGGCGCGATGGCGTCGACCGCGACCTCTTTGGTGAATCCGCTGATCGCGTAATTGCTCGTGTGGACTTTCATCAACAGCGCAGTCTGCGGACTGATCGCTTCGTCGTAGTCCTTCAGATGCGTACGGTTGGTGGTGCCGACTTCGCGCAACTTCGCGCCCGCACGGTTCATGATGTCGGGAATGCGAAACGCGCCGCCGATTTCAACCAGCTCGCCACGCGACACGATCACTTCTTTCTTCGACGCCAATGCGGACAACGTAAGCAACACTGCCGCGGCATTATTGTTGACGACGGTAGCCGCTTCGGCCCCTGTCAGTTCGCAGATGAGTTCGTCGATCAGGTCGTCGCGATCACCGCGCTTGCCGGTGCCGAGATCGAACTCGAGGTTGGCCGGTTGCGTGAGCGCCTTCATGACGGCTTGCACCGCTTCGTCGGGCAGCAATGCGCGGCCGAGATTGGTATGCAGCACGGTGCCGGTCAGATTGAAGACGCTGCGCAAGCGGGCCGCGTTGCGGCGGCGCAGCGTGGCCTCGACGGTGACCTGTAGTTGCGCGATATCGAGCGCGCTCACCGACGCATCGCCGGACTGCGCGCTGACGCGCCAGGCGTCGAGTGCGTCACGCAGAGCACCCAACACCTGAGTACGGCCGAACTCGGTTAGCAACGGCGCAAACTCGGCCGACGCCATCACCTTTTCTACCGACGGCACACGCGCCATCAGCGCCCGCAATTCAGAGCCGGTTACATCGCTCACGAGGCAATCCTCATTCTCAGTCGGACTCGCCGGAAGAATCATCAGCCGCAGGTTCGGCCTGTTCCGGCCAGAGCCACGGATGCGGCGACGCGCGCCGGTAACCTTCCGCTCCCATCAGCAGGTCCAGCGTGAGACTGGCGAGATCGTCCGCGAACGGTTCGAAATCGTAGTCCTTCGACTGGATGCCGATCTTCCGGTAAGTATGGCATTCGTCGCACGACTCCGCCTTCAAGGACGCATTCTTCGAATCGGCTTCTCGCGTGGCCTCGTCGGCGTCCTGCGAGCCGACAGCGTGATAGGCAATGCCTTTGGTCGAATCGCAGTTCGAGCATTTCGCGCGGACCATGTGCCACTCCGTCGCACACAGGCCGCATTGCAGGTAACGGTAATTGTCGTACGCACCGCCCACGCGCACCATGCTTGCCACCGGATGCGATCCACACACCGGACACAAGCCCAGCGTCTCGATGTACGGCACCTCGCGCTTGTCGATGTCGGCAGCAAGGTCGGTCCATACGACTTGCAGCGCCGCCATGATGAACGGCGCGCTCGCCGGATCGACTTCCTCGAAGCGCTGCGCGAAGATCGCGTCGGCCTGGGTGTCGAGCGTGGCCTGATCCAGCGTTCGCTGCTTTTCAATGAGCGCTTCTAGCGGCGGTGTAAGCGGGCCGGCGGCCTGCACCTTGTCGAGCAGATGCAGCAAAACCTCGTGCCACGCGGGATCGCGCACGCCGGAAAGCGCTGGAATCAGCGGCATGGAATGCTGCTGTGCACTCGCGATCAACTCGGCGCTGGGCGGCTTTGCCTTGAAGCCGGTGATCACGGCTTGCTGCGCGTCCGCCAGCACAGCCATCAGACGCAAATAGCCGGCGATCGGATTGCTGAGCGCCGCCAGTTGGCGCAGCCGCGCGGCGCGCGCCGAAAAGACCGCCAGCCGTTCCGGCGTACGGATGCGGGGAATCGCCGTGTGGTCGAGCGATTCGATATCGCCGGCCTCAAGAATGCGTTGAACCAAAGTATCGACCTCTGAAAACTGCGCTAAAAACTGAAGAGCCGCCGCAGTTCGTCGAACAGGGGCGGCGGCTCGGGGTGCGTGGCAAGCTGCGCCACGCTTGTTGCCGTTCCTACTTGCCGATGATTTCCTTGAACCAGTTCGGATGATGCTTTCTCGCCCAACCGTAGGTCACTGTACCGCGCGTCATCGCACCGATCGAGCCCTTGATCCACAACGCCGCATAAATATGCACGACGATGCCGACGATCAGCACGAACGCAGCCGCAGCATGAACCAGCACCGCGAGGCGAATGATCTCGATCGGAAAATAGAACGAGAAATAGCGCCGCCAGATCACAATGCCGCTCGCCAGCAACAGCAGCAGGCAAATCACCATAGTGAAAAATAGCAGCTTTTGACCGGCGTTGTATTTCCCAATCGCAGGGAGTTTTTCCTCACGATTGTTGAGCACGTCGTCGATCTGCTTCATCCACTGGATGTCGGCTTTGTCCAGATAGTTGTGATGCCAGAAACGCAACGCAAGAATCAGGAACGACAGGAACATCACACAGCCGACAAATGGATGCAGAATCCGCGTCCATTGCCCGCCGCCGAAGATCGCGTATAGCCACGACATCGCCGGATGAAACATGGCGAGACCGGAGAGCGCCAGCAGAACGAACGTGATAGCAGTGATCCAGTGATTCGTCCGTTCATTCGGCGTGTAGCGCTGGATCAGGCTGTTGCCCTTCACGTCTTTCAGCACAACGTGCTCATGATTTTCAGCGTGCTTCATCGGATGCCTCCCGCGAACGGCGTGCTTCGTCAGCTTCGTGCTGTGCTTCGGCTTCTTCCGCCTCCGTCACCTCGTTCGGACCGACACGGGTGTAATGGAAGAACCCTGCCACCGCAGCAAACGCGATACCTGCCAGCGCCAGCGGTTTCGCCAGACCTTTCCACAGAGAAACCATCACGCTGATTTTCGGATTCTGCGGCAAGCCGTGATACAGGTTGGCTTTGTCGGCGTGATGCAGCACGTACATCACGTGCGTGCCGCCCACGCCGGCAGGATCGTATAAACCGGCGTTCTGGAAACCGCGCTCCTTCAGATCGACAATCCGATCCGCCGCCTGCTGCTTCATGTCCTCCTTGGTGCCGAACATGATCGCGCCAGTCGGGCAGGTCTTCACGCACGCCGGCTCCTGACCGACAGCCACGCGGTCCGAACACAGCGTGCACTTGTACGCACGGTTGTCCTTCTTCGAAATACGCGGCACGTTGAACGGGCAGCCGGTTACGCAATAGCCGCAGCCGATGCAGTTTTCCTCGTGAAAATCCACGATGCCGTTCGTGTACTGCACGATCGCGCCCGGCGAGGGGCAGGCCTTCAGACAGCCCGGATCCTCGCAGTGCATGCAGCCGTCCTTGCGGATCAGCCACTCGAGATCGCCTTCGGTGTTCTCGTACTCCGAGAACCGCATGACGGTCCACGAATGCTCAGACAGATCGCGCGGGTTGTCATAGATGCCGGTCGTGGTACCGATCTCGTCGCGCAGATCGTTCCACTCCATGCAGGCCGTCTGACACGCCTTGCAGCCAATGCACTTCGATACGTCGATGAGCTTGGCGACCGTGCCCGTCACCGGCTCACGCACTTGCGGTTCAGGCAAGGTCGTGGCCGAGAGGCGTTTGATATCCAGTGATTGCAGTGCCATCTCTTTTCCTTATGCCTTTTCGACCTTGACGAGGAACGACTTGAATTCCGGTGTTTGCGAATTCCCGTCGCCCACGGAGGGCGTCAGCGTATTGACGAGATAGCCCGGTTTCGCGAGCCCCTTGAAGCCCCAATGCAAGGGCAAGCCGACCGTCTGGACCTTTTTCCCTTCGATCATCAACGGTTTGATCCGCTTGGTGACGAGCGCCACGGCGATGATGTGCCCGCGATTGGACGACACCTTCACACGATCCCCCGCGACCACGCCCACTTCCTTCGCCAGATCTTCGCCGATCTCCACGAACTGCTGCGGCTGCACAATCGCGTTCAAACGCGCGTGCTTGGTCCAGTAGTGGAAATGCTCGGTCAGACGATACGTGGTGGCCGTATGCGGGAAATTCTCATGCGTGCCGAAGGCGGCCCGATCGTCCGGGAACACGCGCGCCGCCGGACTGCTGACGACCGCCTTGTTATCCGGATGCAGCGGGTTATAGCCGAGCGGCGTTTCAAACGGTTCGTAGTGCTCGGGGAATGGCCCTTCCACCAGACCGTCGCGCGAGAAGAAGCGCGCCACGCCCTCCGCATTCATGATGAACGGATTCATGCCGTTTTCAGGCGGCTCATCCACCTTGAAGTCGGGAATGTCGGCACCGCTCCACGTCTTGCCGTTCCACGCGATCAGCTTGCGCGTGGAGTCGAACGGTTTGCCGCTGGCGTCGCAGGAAGCGCGGTTGTACAGAATCCGCCGGTTCGCAGGCCACGCCCATGCCCAGTTCAACGTATTGCCTATGCCGGTCGGGTCCGAGTTGTCGCGACGGCCCATCTGGTTGCCCGCCTGAGTCCACGCACCGCAGAAAATCCAGCAACCGCTCGCAGTACTGCCGTCGTCGCGAAGCTGCGCGAAGCCCGCCAGCTGCTCGCCTTTCTTCGCGAGCACCTTGGTTTTGTCGGTAGCGTCGGTCACATCGGCGAGGGCCTTGCCGTTGAACTCCATGGCGATTTCTTCAGGCGTCGGGCTTTCCGGATCGGAGTAAGGCCAGCTCATGTTGAGAATCGGATCGGGATACTTGCCGCCGTTCTCCTTATAAGCCCTACGAATGCGCAGCCACAGCCCCGACATGATCTCGAGGTCGCTCTTCGCTTCGCCCGGGCCGTCAGCGCCCTGCCAGTGCCACTGCAGCACGCGGCTGGAACTGACCAGCGAGCCGCGTTCCTCGGCGAAACACGTGGTGGGCAGACGGAACACTTCCGTTTGAATCGTCGACGGATCCACGTCGTTGAACTCGCCGAAGTTCTTCCAGAACTCCGAAGTTTCAGTAGCGAGCGGATCCATGATGACAAGCCACTTCAACTTGGCCAGACTCGCGCCGATCTTCGCCTTGTTCGGCGCCGCGGCGAGCGGGTTGAAGCCCTGCGCGATGTAGCCGGTCATCTTGCCTTGATTCATCAGCTCGAAGACCTGCAGCATGTCGTATGACTTATCGAGCTTCGGCAGATAGTCGTAGCCGAAGTTGTTCTCGGCGGTCGAGTTATCGCCCCACCACGACTTCATAAAGCTGACGTGAAACGCGCGGTAGTTGCGCCAGTAGCTCAACTGGTTCGGCCGCAACGGCTGGCTCGCGCGCTTCTTGATGAAGGCGTCGAAGTCCTGCTCGCCTTCCATCGGCAGCGTCATGTAGCCCGGTAACAGGTTCGACATCAAACCCAGGTCGGTCAAACCCTGAATGTTCGAGTGACCGCGCAGCGCGTTCATGCCGCCGCCCGCAATGCCGATGTTGCCCAGCAGCAATTGCACCATCGCGCCGGTGCGGATGATCTGCGCGCCGATCGAGTGATGCGTCCAGCCGAGCGCGTACAGGATCGTGCCGGCACGCCCCGGGACAGCTGTGGACGCCAGCATCTCGCACACCTTGAGGAATTTTTCCTTCGGCGTACCGCAGGTCCGTTCGACCTGTTCGGGCGTATAGCGCGAGTAGTGCTGCTTCATCAGCTGGTAGACGCAGCGCGGGTGCTGCAGCGTCGGGTCGATTTTGGCGTAACCGTCGTCGCCGATCTCGTAGTCCCACGTGCTCTTGTCGTAGCTGCGTTTATCCGCGTCGTAGCCGGAATACAGGCCGTCCGTGAACGAGAAATCCTCGCGCACGATGAACGGCATATCCGTGTAATTCCTGACGTACTCGTGCTGAATCTTGTCGTTGGTGAGCAAATAGTTGATCACCCCGCCCAGGAACACAATGTCCGAGCCGGTTCGAATCTGCGCGTAGTAATCCGCGACCGAGGCCGTGCGCGTAAAGCGCGGATCGACCACGACCAACCTTGCCTTGCGATGCGCCTTCGCTTCCGTGACCCACTTGAAACCGCACGGGTGCGCTTCGGCCGCATTGCCGCCCATCACGAGAATCACATCCGCGTTCTTGATGTCGACCCAATGGTTCGTCATCGCTCCACGGCCAAACGTCGGGGCAAGACCTGCCACCGTCGGGCCGTGTCAAACACGTGCTTGATTATCGAATGCGAGCATGCCAAGACTGCGGACAGTCTTGTGCGTCAAATATCCCACTTCATTGCTACCGGCCGATGCTGCGAGCATGCCGGTGGTCAGCCAGCGGTTGACCTTCTTGCCGTCTTCCGTCGTCTCGACGAAATTGGCGTCGCGGTCTTCCTTCATCAGTTTGGCGATGCGATCGAGCGCGTCTTCCCAGGAAATCCGCTTCCATTCATTTGATCCAGCCGCGCGGTACTCCGGATACTTCAGACGGCTCGGACTGTGAATGAAGTCGATCAGGCTTGCGCCCTTCGGGCACAACGTGCCGCGGTTCACCGGATGATCGGGATCGCCTTCGATGTGGATGATGCTGGACTTTGCATTCTTGGCGTTGTCGCCAAGTCCGTACATCAGGATGCCGCAGCCCACCGAACAGTACGGGCAGGTGTTGCGGGTTTCGGTTGTGCGCGACAGTTTGTACTGACGAACCTCGGCCAGCGCGGGTGCCGGAGAGAAGCCCATGAGGGCCAAACTTGATCCGGCGAGCGTGGTGGCGGAGACCTTCAGAAACTGTCGCCGGGACATGTGGGTCATGTAATGGCCTCGGCTCTTTTTGGGATACTAATAACGATTATAGAGGCCGATATGAAGTCCTGCAGCCAGACTGCCCATCTCTTTAAAGTTGTTAAATATGAAGCGCCGCAGCCGGTTTAACGGAAGCAGCACTATTCCTCTTGCATCAGTTGATTGCGTCCGCAACGACCCACGCCGTGGGTGGCCGCTATCCTGCGCCGCGCTCGAACAACCGCCATAATGTGGTCATTCGAAGCCTGAAATCCGCGCCACACATGACCGACACCCTCCCCGCCGCAAACCCTTCGCCCCGCCTGACCAGCCTGTCGCACGGCGGCGGCTGCGGCTGCAAGATCGCTCCCGGCCTGCTCGCCGACCTGCTCAAGCGCAGCGCGCCGCTGCCGTTCTTTCCCGACCTGCTGGTCGGCAACGATACCGCCGACGACGCCGCCGTCTACCGGCTCAACGACGAGCAGGCGATCGTCGCCACCACCGATTTCTTCATGCCGATCGTCGACGATCCGTTCGACTTCGGCCGCATCGCCGCAACCAATGCGCTGTCAGACGTCTACGCCATGGGCGGCAAGCCGATCATGGCGCTGGCGATCGTCGGCATGCCGATCAATGTGCTGCCACACGACGTGATCGCGGCGGTGTTAAAGGGTGGCGAGTCCGTCTGCGCCGAAGCCGGCATTCCCCTCGCCGGCGGTCACTCGATCGATTCGGTGGAACCCATCTACGGCCTCGTTGCGATCGGCGTGGTCGATCCGCGGCGCGTCAAACGCAATGCCGGTGCGCGCGCGGGCGACGTGCTGATCCTCGGCAAGCCACTGGGCGTGGGCGTGCTGTCGGCGGCGTTGAAAAAAGACCGGCTCGATTCAAACGGCTATGCCGCGATGATCGCGGCCACGACCAAGCTCAACCGGCCGGGCGCGGCGCTGTCCGCGCTCGACGGCGTGCATGCCCTCACGGATATCACCGGTTTCGGCTTGCTCGGCCATACGCTGGAATTGGCGCGCGGATCGAATCTGACTGCTCGCGTGCGCTATGCGGATCTGCCCTGGCTGCCGGACGTGGTCAGCTTCGCGGAAGCCGGCATTTTTACTGGCGCTTCCGGGCGCAACTGGGACGCATACGGTAAAGACATTGTTTTGCCTTCCTCATTGCCGTCGACGGCCCGTACGCTGCTCACCGATCCGCAAACCTCGGGCGGCCTGCTGGTTTCATGCGCGCCGGAAGTAGTCGACGAGGTGCTCGCCCTGTTCCGCGCCGACGGTTTCAACGAAGCGTGCGTGATCGGCGAAATGGTCAGCGGAGACAAGCGAGTCGAGGTTAGCTGAGGCGCAAGCGGGTTTCATCGGCGAAGCCAGGCCAGGCAAGGCGAGACGCAGGTCCAGGACGCAGGCCTGCGCGGCTCGCCAGCCCGTATTCACGCCGCATGCGATAATTTCGCTTCCCCCGCCGGTCCGTTTCGTCCGTAACCCCTTGAAAAACCTACTCGTCAGCCTCGATCAAGCCGGTGATTTCGATGAAATCATCGACGTGCGCACGCCTCTGGAATTCGCCGAAGACCACATTCCCGGCGCGCTCAACGCACCTGTGCTGAGCAACGAAGAGCGTGTTCTGGTCGGCACAACTTACAAGCAGGTCTCAGCGTTCGAAGGCACGCGGATCGGCGCGGCGCTGGTTGCGCGCAACATCGCGCACCACCTGGAAACCACCTTCGCCGACCGGCCGCGCAACTGGCGGCCGCTGATCTATTGCTGGCGCGGCGGGAAACGTTCGGGTTCGGTCACGACGCTGTTCAATATGATCGGCTGGCCGGCACGTCAGCTGGACGGCGGCTATAAAAGCTATCGGCGCGCGACGCTGGACACCCTCGAGACGCTGCCGAAAAAGTTCAACTACATCGCGCTAGTGGGCCCGACCGGCAGCGGCAAGACACGCCTGCTCGAAGCGCTGCGCCAGGCGGGCGCGCAGACGCTGGATCTCGAAGCGCTGGCTGCCCATCGCGGCTCGTTGCTCGGCGCATGGGCAGGCATTGAGCAGCCGTCGCAAAAACTCTTCGACACGCTGCTGGTGACCGCCCTGCGCACATTCGATCCCAAACGGCCGGTGTTCGTCGAAGCGGAGAGCCGGCGGATCGGTTCGATCGCACTGCCGCTCGCGCTCCTCGACACGTTTCATCAGGGCGCTTGCGTCGAAGTGCTATCGAGCCACGAAGACCGCGCGGCGTTCCTGCTGCATGACTATGCGCATCTGTTCGACGATCCTGAATCGTTGAAAGCGCAGTTGCAGAAGATGATCGGTTTGCATAGCCGCGAACGTGTCACGGGCTGGCAACACCTCGTCGATGAAAATAGCCGGGCCGAGCTCGCGCGCGAGCTGATCGAACGGCACTATGATCCGGCGTATGCACGCAGCAGCCATCAGCATTTCGTGCAATTACCGCAGGCGTTGCAAATGAATTTTCGGCCCAACGACGCCGATGTCGTTGAGCAGGCCAACGCCCTGCTTGCCCAACTCGATAACAGCGCGCTCGCCGTCATCTGACCAAAAAAATTAACGTTCAAGACCATCCACTATGCAATCAACCCTTCGACAGCCCCGCGTCGCCCTCGGCTGGATCGTGTTTCTGCTGATCGCCGTCGTCGGGCTCTTCTATGTGAAGTGGTTTCCGTACTACAACCGGGCGTTCGTCGCCGCAAGTCAGCATTCCATCGGCAAGTCGATCCTGATGGGTACGGCGCCGAGCGCGCCTGCAGCCTCGTGGCAGGCCGCCATCGATTACGCGCTGGCCTACGGCAAGGCAATCTGGCAAGCCATGGTGCTAGGGCTTCTGCTGGGCTCGGCGGTGCAGGCGCTGATTCCGCCGCAATGGGTCGCGCGCGCGCTCGGCAGGACCGATTTCAGCAGCGTGGTGAAGGGCGGCTTGATGTCGTTGCCGGGCATGATGTGCACGTGCTGCGCGGCGCCGGTCGTGGCCGGCTTGCGCGCCCGTCAGGCGGCACCGGGTGCGGCGATCGCGTTCTGGCTGGGCAATACCGCTTTGAATCCGGCCACGCTGATTTTCATGGGCTTCGTGCTCGGCTGGCAATGGATGGGCTTGCGGCTCGCCCTCGGCCTCGTGATGGTGTTCGGCCTCGGCTATCTGGTGAACCGCATAGTCACGCCGAAGGAAGCCGAGGCGTCGCGCGAAGCCATGGCACAACTCGTCACCACCGACGACCCGGGCACCGCGTTCACACGCTGGGTGAAAATCCTCGGAACAATGACGCTGCGGCTGATTCCCGAATACATCGTCCTGGTGCTGATTCTCGGCGCCGCGCGAGCATGGCTGTTCCCGCACATCGGACCCAGCATCGATAACAGCCTGCTGTGGATCGTCGCTTTGGCGATCGCCGGAACCTTGTTCGTGATTCCGACCGCGGGCGAAGTGCCGATCATTCAGGCCATGCTCTCATTCGGCATGGCCGCGGGTCCGGCTGGCGCGTTGCTGATGACGCTGCCGCTAATCAGCGTGCCGTCGATGGCCATGCTTGGGCGCTCGTTCCCGAGGCGCGTGCTGACGGTCGTGGCGCTGGCCGTGGTGGTTTGCGGGGTGGTCAGCGGATTGCTGGCTATCGCATTGGGGTTTTAAAGCATGAAACGTATTGCAGCATTTGCAGCGACGAGCTGGTCGGCCGCGGCCCTTCTTTACTTCGGACAGCATTCGGTAGCGCTGATCGTGGTAAGCGGGGTTGTCGTGCTGGCCGGCTTCGACCTGCTCCGTCCCTGACGGGATCTACGTCGGACGAATCGTCGCAGACTCGAGCGTCATCCTGCGACGCGCGCCGATCAGCGCGGCCAGAGCCGTGCCGATCCCCAACGCAAACAGGCACGCCGTCGGCACCAGCATCGGCGCAACATGGCTGTGCGCCACCTTGCCGACATAAGGCATCAGGTTCTGCCCGGCAAAGCCGCCCAGATTGCCGATTGCGTTGATCGCCGCCACGCTCGCTGCGGCCCTTGCGCCGGAGAAGAATCGCGGGGGCAGCGACCAGAAGCACGGATAGAGCAAGGGGATGCACGCCCCGCCCAGACACAGCGCGGCAAAACGCAGCGACGCTGTCGGCAGAACCAGGCTCGACGCAAAGCAAACGACGCCGATGCCGGCCACCACGCTCATCGCCTTCAACACGACGCGCTCACGCTTGAGCTTCCCAGGCAGCCACAGCAGAAGCAGTGTCGCGAGCGCCCACGGAATCATGTTCAGCAGACCGTTCAGCGACGACGACACGCCATCGCTTTTCAGCAACGTCGGCATCCAGTAGGTCACCCCGTACAACGACGTCGACATCAGCATGTACGTCAACGCGAACATGAGAACCTTCGGATCGAGCAACGCGCCCCAAGGCCGCGTCGCCTTGGCATCATCCGACGCTTCCCGCTTGAGCGCGGCGATGACGACATCCTTCTCCTGCTGCGAAAGGAACGGCGCTTCCTGCACCGAATTCGGCAAGAATTTGAGCGCGACGAACGCAATCAGAATGGCGGGAATGCCGGTGGCGATGAACACCCACTGCCAACCCGCGAAACCCCACGTGCCGCCTAACGTCAGCAGAAGACCGCCGACCAGCGAGCCCAGCATGTTGGCGAGCGAGCTACCCAGCGTGAAGAACCCCAGCACTTTGGTGCGATAGCTTTGCGGGAACCACTGCGTGAGGTAGTAGATGACGCCGGGATAGAAGCCGGCTTCGGCAACGCCCAGTGCGAAGCGAAAGGAATAGAAAACGGGCAGCGAGCGCGCGAACGCCATCAGCACCGTGACCACACCCCAGGTCATCATGATCCGCGCGAGCCAGGTCCGCGCGCCGAAGCGATGCAATGCCAGCGTGCTGGGCACCTCGAAGATAAGGTAGCCGATGAAGAACAGCGAAGCGCCGAGGCCATATGACGCCTCCGTCATGCCGAGGGCATGCACCATCTCCAGCTTGGCGAAACCGACGTTCTGGCGGTCGATAAACGAAATCAGAAACATGACGATCAGAAGCGGCATCAGACGCCACGCCATCTTCCTCATTACCTGCTGCTCAAATCCTGCCTGCGTAGACATGTCCGCTCCGGTTTTCTCGCCGGCCGCCTTCGCCTTTCGCTTCGCGGCATGGCAGCCGCTACGCCCAGGGAAACGGCCAGATTGATATAGTCATATATATGTTTATATGAACTAGCATCGGACACCATGGGGTGATACCCGGATAGGCGCGTGCAGCCCAGCGATCCTGGAGCCGCGGTGCTTAAAAAACGAGGTGAGGTTGGGACGGATCAGTTCCGCGGTATTCCAGCGGGTCACTGACTCAGCGGATTTCCACCTGGTACTGAAACGTCGTGGCTGCGCCGCGCGTGCTACGCCATTCGAACGGCGTGCCCGCGAAGTCCGATGCGACACGCTGGACCTGGATGACAGGGCTGCCGACCGCTACATCGAGAAGCGAGGCATCGTCGGATGTGGCTTGTTCTACTCTTAAGATTTCCGTAGCGGACGCCACGATCTGCCTGCAAAGACGTTCATACAACGGATACAACAAGTCCTCGAAATCACCGAGCGGCAACGTGGCCAGGGGTTCGAAACGCGCACGCGGCAACCAGATTTCTTCAGACAGAACCGCCTGGCCTTCGATCAGGCGCACACGCGAGAGGTGGATCGCTTTCTCGGAGGCTTTCATGCCCAAAGTAGAGCGAATTTCTTCGCCGGGTTTCACGATCTCGCGCTTGAGCACGCGCGCGGTCGGCCGCACCGGCTCGCCGTCGCGCGACTTGAAACGGAAGAAACGAAACAGCGACGAATCGAAACGGGGCCGGCGAATAAACGTGCCCTTGCCCTGGCTGCGCCTGAGCACGCCGTCGACAACGAGCAGATCGATCGCCTTACGAACCGTGCCAGTGGAGACGTTATAGAACTGCCCCAACTCCGCCTCCGTGGCGATGGGTTCCTCCAGCGCCCATTCGCCTGCGGCAATGCGGCCAACCAGGTCGTCACGCAATTGCTGATAACGGGGCAACCGACCATCCGGCTTGGTCACGAAAGAGGTTGCGTCCATAGCATTCATATAGTTGTTCAGAGGAGTAACTACTGTACAACATCCCGCGGCGGCGACGTGAGCAAGGGTTAATACTCAATGACTTTTGGTGGCTTTGCGACCACCATTCATACAGTCATATATATGACTACATGATAAGCACGACGGAGACGGCTATGTTCACGTGGTACAAGCAAGACACGCCCCTCGAACGCAACACCTTCTGGGGGTGCTTTGCGGGTTGGGGGCTCGACGCGCTCGATGTGCAGATGTTCACCCTCGCCATCCCCGCGATCATTGCCGCGTACGGCATCGACCACACGCAGGCCGGCGCGATCAGCAGCGTGACCTTGATATCTTCGGCGCTCGGCGGCTGGATCGCAGGCGCGTTGTCGGACCGCATCGGACGGGTCCGGACCTTGCAAATAACGATCCTCTGGTTCGCCGGTTTCACCTTTCTCTGCGCGTTCGCGCAAAACTTCCCGCAACTCCTGGTTCTCAAGGCGCTGCAAGGATTCGGATTCGGTGGCGAGTGGGCGGCAGGTGCGGTACTGATGGCGGAAACCATTCGCACCGAACACCGCGGCAAAGCGATGGGCGCCGTGCAAAGCGCCTGGGCGGTCGGCTGGGGCGCAGCCGTGCTGGTGTATGCCGCGGCGTTCTCCTGGTTGCCGTCGGACACCGCATGGCGCGTGATGTTCGCCGTCGGCCTCGTGCCCGCCGGCCTGGTGCTATTCGTCCGGCGCAATCTGAAGGAACCGGCACGCGTCGCGCCGGCAAGCGCTGCTCCTAAGGTCTCGGTGCTCGGGCAGATAACCCAGGTCTTCCAGCCGCGTGTGCTCCGGACCACCGTGATCGGCGCCGTGCTGGGCACTGGCGCGCATGGCGGGTACTACGCGATCATGACCTGGCTGCCCACCTTCCTCGCCAAAGAACGGCACCTGTCGGTTCTGAACACCGGTGGCTATCTGGCGGTCGTCATCGTGGCTTTCTGGTGCGGCTGCATGGCGAGCGCCTATCTGCTCGACCGCATTGGCCGTCGGCGCAATGTCGCCCTCTTCGCGTTCTGCTGCATCGTTACAGTTCTCGCTTACGTGATGCTGCCGCTGAGCAACACGCAAATGCTCGTGCTGGGCTTCCCACTCGGCTTGTTCGCCGCAGGCATTCCAGCGAGTCTCGGCCCGCTTTTCAACGAACTGTATCCGGCCGACATGCGCGGCACAGGCGTCGGATTCTGCTACAACTTCGGACGGATCGCCTCGGCGGGCTTCCCCGTGCTCGTCGGCTACATGAGTCATTCGATGTCGCTCGGCATGGCAATCGGAATCGACGCGGCCATTGCTTACGGCCTCGCGATGTTCGCTGTATTGCTGCTGCCCGAGACGCGCGGCAAACGTCTGCGTGGCGTGGTGCCTGAATCGGCTCCCGATACCGTCGACAACGCGCGATTGACCCTGGACCCGCCGCGGGGTTGATCATGAGTGCTCCCGTATCCGTCGCCCAGTCCCACTCCTGCCGCGTGGACACTCACGCGCATGTCTTCGAGAGAGGTTTGCCGCTCACGGATAGCCGGCGCTACGCGCCGGGCTACGACGCCACGCTCGACACGTATTTGCAACTGCTGAACACGCACGACATCGGGCGCGCGGTTCTCGTGCAGCCGAGTTTTCTCGGGACGGACAATCGCTACCTGCTACAAGCACTGTCGCGAGATACGCACCGCTTAAGGGGCGTAGCGGTCGTTGCGCCCGATGCTTCAGAGGAAACGCTGGCGGACCTACATGGTCGCGGCGTAACCGGCATACGGCTCAATCTGATCGAGCAGGCATTGCCGGATCTGGGGGCGAAATCATGGACGCCGTTGCTTGAGCGACTGGCGAGGCTGGGTTGGCACGTCGAACTACACCGGAATGCGCAGGACCTGGCACCGATGCTCGACCGCTTGCTCGAAGCTGGCGTACCCGTGGTCGTCGATCATTTCGGACGCCCCGACCCTGAGAAAGGAATTCACGATCCCGGCTTCAAGAGGTTGCTCGGTTATGGCGCAACCGGTCGGGTGTGGGTCAAGGTCTCGGGCGCGTACCGATGTGCGGTTCCGGGTTCGGGTTTTGTGCGTGAGGCGACGAGCCTGCTTGTCGAACACTTCGGCGCTGAGCGGCTGATGTGGGGAAGCGACTGGCCCCATACTCAGTACGAGCAGGTGATGAACTACGGCCAGTCGTTATCGACGCTATTGGAACTCGGCCTGGACGCGGCGGTGGTCGACACGATTCTATGCACGACCCCTGCGTTGTTCTACGGATTCGAACAGCGAACGAATCAGGCTGTGGCGAAATACAGCCAATACGAAGGGGAGAACCTGGCAGGACAGCCGCACGATGACGATGTGCGCCGATGTGATGCGAGAACATGACAGTAGACGAAAGCGGAGCCGCTTTCGTCTACGTCACATATGCGTTGGTAGGCTCGATTGGATTCGAACCAACGACCCCCACCATGTCAAGGTGGTGCTCTAACCAACTGAGCTACGAGCCTTTAGAGGCGCGAATTATAGAGACTCCGGACGCGTCGCACAAGCCCTGCGGGACAAGTATGTTCATGGGCGAATGTCCGTCGATTCGTCGTGTGGATCGTTGTTCAACCCGCTTCAGTTTGTCGACGCCCATTCGGTCTGCGCGTCCAGCGGAAACACCGGCCGCTTCACGTGCTCGAACCTGAACAGTCCGTAATCCGAACTCGTCACACCACGGCTGTCGCACTCCACCAAGCCGACGGCGATCGGCACAAAAACCGGCCGGTAGTACATGCGTGATTTGAGCAACAGGAAACGCGCGCGGCGCGGATCGATGCCGACGCTCTCGAACACGCCGAGGTCCCACGGTTCGTGTGTGCGCTCGGTCATCACGAGCTTGACCGTGCCGGTGTCGAGCACGGCCGCGCGCCCCATGAATGCACGCTGGCCTGTGTAGGTCGGACCGCTGATCACGTATTCGCCATCGGTCAGCGCGCGCACTACGCCGGTCACGGCAACCGGCGGCCGCGGCGTCACCGCGCTGCTTGCGACCTTGTTGCCGATCGTCACCGTCACCGTGCTGCCGACTCCCGCAGCCATCAGCGCCGCGACGGCCTGCGGATCGCACAACGGGCCGCTCACAACCCCTTCGAGCTTCTGCTTGAGCGCTTCCTCCAGCAGGTCCATCGTGTCGCATGTGCCGCCCGACATGCAGTTGTCGCCGTGATCGAGCAGCAGTACCGGTTTGTCCGTGCCCTGTGCGAGCGCCGCGGCCTGTGCGACAGATTCGGCCAGCGCCGCACTGCGATAAACGAAATCTTCGCGCTCGTTCCAGATCTGTCGCGCGATGCGCTCCGCTACCGATTCCGCTTTCGCACGGTCACCGTTCGCCACCACGACGACGCTGATACATGGCGCCTCGATGTCAGCGAGCGAAAAGCCGGACAACACCGACACAGCCAGCACGCCATCGACCTCAGCCGCGCGTGCAGCGTCTACCGCGCGCTTCATCGCACCTTCGGCCGTCGCGCTGCGCAGCGTATGCGTGAGCAGCGGCGGCTGGCGCCATGCGATCACCGGCTTCGCCCTGCCGTGGACCAGGTCGAACAGCAGACGCGCCGTATGCGCGCCGGTCTCGTACATATCGACGTGCGGATAGGTTTTGAAACTGACGATCACGTCGGCGTTATCGACCATCTTCTGCGTGACGTTGCCATGCAGATCGAGTGCGACGGCAATCGGCGCGTTCGGCAACGCGGCGCGCACGCGTTCGAGCAGATCGCCTTCGCCGTCGTTCGTATTTTCGGCGACCATGGCACCGTGCAGGTCAAGCATCACGGCATCGCAACCCGTTGCGGCCGCAACGATTGCCTCGCAGATCGCGTCGTACGCGGCGGCTTCGACGGGTCCGCTCGGATTCGCCGATGCGGAAATGGGCGTCACGATCCCGGCATGCTCGCGCTCGGCTGCGTCGATGAACGCGGCCATTGCCGTCTGCATGCCCTTGTTTTCGTTGAACGCGTCTTCGCCGTAGCTCGGGCCATTGCGGCCGAACGCTGCAAGCGGCGTGGCCACCGGCGAGAACGTATTGGTCTCGTGGTTCATCCTTGCAATCAGGACTTTCATGCTTCCGTGCCCCCCGCCGTTTGCGCGGCGTTCAGCATCGCCTGCAATAGCACGTTGCAGCCGGCTTCCAGATGGTCCGCGCGCGCGTCTTCGATTTCGTTGTGGCTGATGCCGTCCTTGCACGGTACGAAGATCATCGCTGCTGGCGCGACGCGTGCGAGATAAACGGCGTCGTGGCCCGCGCCGCTGATGACGTCCATCGACGAAAATCCGAGCGTGTCCGCGCCCTGTTGAACCGCGGCGACCAGATCCGCCGCGAACGGTTGGGGCGGGAAATACACCACTTGTTCGACGTCGACCGTGATGCCGGCCTTCTCACCCGCGGTCGCACAGGCAGCGCGTAGTGCGGCATCCATCTCTGTGAGCGAGGCATCGTCAGCGGCCCGCAGATCGGCCGTCAGGGTCACGCGGCCTGGAATCACGTTGCGCGAATTCGGATGCACGTTGAGCCAGCCGACCGTGCCGCGCCCATGCGGCGCGTGATCGAGGGCAATGCGATTCACCGCGTGAATCAGATCGGCCGCAACGAGCAATGCGTCGCGGCGCAGTTCCATCGGTGTAGGGCCGGCGTGCGCTTCCATGCCGTGCACTGTCACGTCGTACCAGCGCTGACCTAACGCGCCCTGTACGACGCCGATCGTCGTGTCATGCGCCTCCAGCACCGGCCCTTGTTCGATATGCGCTTCGAAATACGCGCCGACTACATGAGGCTTCCCACTGTCACCCGCATAACCGATTGACGCGAGCGCGTCGCGCACCGAAATACCCTCGCGATCGCGTTGTTCGAGCGCATGCTCCAACGTGAACGCACCGGCGAACACGCCTGAACCCATCATCACCGGCACGAAACGCGAGCCCTCTTCATTGGTCCACACCGCGACCTCCAGCGGTGCGAGCGTCCGCACGTTGGCGTCGGCCAATGTGCGCAACACTTCAAGACCAGCCAGTACGCCGTAATTACCGTCGAACTTGCCGCCTGTGGGCTGCGTATCGATGTGGCTGCCGGTCATCACCGGTGGCAGGTCGTCACGCAACCCCGCACGACGCACGAAGATATTACCGATCGCGTCGATCCGCACGCTGCAGCCAATCTCCTTTGCCCACGCGATAAAGAGGTCACGCGCCTTGCGATCCAGGTCAGTCAACGCGAGCCGGCATACACCGCCTTTTTCCGTCGCGCCGATTTGCGCGAGTTGCATGAGACTGTCCCAGAGCCGCGCACCGTCGACACGCAGATCAGCGAGCGTCGCGACGGTTGTTGATTCATGAACTTGCATCGATGCTTCCTCGTACTCGTAATGAAGACAGCGTGGGCGTTAGACGACGCCCACGCCCAGATAACGGTCCTTGATCGAATCGTCGGCGGCGAAGGAAGCGTTGTCGCCTTCGTAGACGATCACACCTTGTTCGATGATGTAGTGGCGATCCGCGAGTTGTGTGCAGACTTCCAGGTTCTGCTCAACCAGCAGAATCGCGACGCCCGCTTCACGGATCAACTTGAGTTGCGCGACGATCTCTTCGACGATCACTGGCGCGAGGCCTTCAACCGGTTCGTCGAGCATCAACAGTCGCGGATGATTCATCAACGCACGGCCGATCGCGAGCATCTGTTGTTCGCCGCCGGAGAGTTGTGCACTACCGTTCGTGCGCCGCTCTTTCAGCCGTGGAAATATGCGGTAGATGTCTTCGAGTTGCCACGGCGAATCCTTGCGCGCGCCGAGCCTTAGGTTTTCTTCGACGGTCAACAGGCGAAAGACGCCGCGATGTTCGGGCACGAAGCACACGCCTCGCGAAGCTATCTTGTGCGGCGGCATGCCGTTGATTGTCGTGCCGTTGAACATCACCGTACCGCGCTGCGGTGTGACAACACCGGCAATGGCCTTGAGTGTGGTCGACTTACCTGCGCCGTTACGACCCAACAGCGTGACCGTTTCACCATCGTTGATTTGCAAGGAGACACCTTGCAGGATGTGGCTCTTGCCGTAGAAGCCGTGAATCTGCTGAACGTCGAGAATCATGCGCGGCCTCCGGTAATCATGTTGCCGAGATAAGCGCTGCGTACGCGCTCGTCGCCGCGAATATCGTCCGGGCGCCCTTCCACCAGCACGCGCCCTTGTTGCATGACGGTGATCGTGTCGGAGATATCCATCACGATGCCCATGTTGTGTTCGATCAGCACGACGGTGTAATCGTCACGCAGGCCACGGATCAACTGCTTCATGTCGTCGAGGTCGTCGATGCCCATGCCGGAAGTCGGCTCATCCAGAAAGATCGCCTTGGGCCGCGCTGCGAGCGCCATGCCGACTTCAAGCCGTCGCTGCTGGCCGTGCGATAGCGCGCCCGCCGGCACCTCGCTAAAGCGCTGCAATGCGAGGCGTTCAAGCACACTGTCAACGGTGTCCGCGTGAGTGAGTGCACCATGCGGCGGCGTCCATGCGTTCAATGCACGCACCGCGTCGACACCTTGCGCGGCAAGCCGCAGATTTTCGCGCACGCTCAGATTGGCGAACAGGCTCGTCACCTGGAACGAACGCGCGACGCCGCGGCGCACGCGTTTATGGTCGGGTTCATGTGTGACGTCATGACCGTCGAAGATGATCTTCCCGTCGGTGATGGGCAACGTACCCGTCAACACGTGAAACAGCGTCGTCTTGCCCGCGCCATTCGGACCGATTACCGAATGCACGGTACGTGGCATAACGCGCAGATTGACTTCGGAGAGCGCCGTGAATTTGCCGTACCGCTTCACCACGTCGCTCGCTTGCAGAATCGCTTCGGTCATATGCGCTCCTCAGTTGCGTGGTTGCCAGTATCGTTGTCAGCGTCTGCGGATGAGTTACGCCGCAGCGCCTGCCAGATTCGTTCGCCCAAGCCCCATAGCCCGCGCTGCATGAAAAGGCTAACGGCGATCAGCACGATGCCGAGCAGCAACAGCCAGCGCGGCCATAGCGTGGACAACCAGTCGGCGAACAGCACATAGAACGCCGCGCCCAGCACCGACGCGAACAGATTGCCCGTGCCACCGATCACCGTCATCACGAGAATCATCTCGCTCGTGTGGTAATCGATATTGGACAGTGGCGCGATGCCGGTCATCAGCGCGTGCAACGCGCCAGCGAGGCCCGTCACTGCGCCGGAGATCACGAACGCCATGAGCTTGAAGCGTTTGACGTCATAGCCGACTGCGGCCGCACGCGCCTCGTTGTCGCGGATCGCCAGCAACGTGCGGCCGAATACCGAATGCGAGACACGCATCAGCAACCAGAACGCCACGAGGAACAGCACGGCGACGAAAGCGTAGTACTGCCACGGCGAAGTCAACGGTAAGAGTGCCTTGCCGAATAACCCCAGCGCCGGGCGTGGGATGTCGAGCAAGCCGTTGTCACCTCCGGTCAGATCGGGCGTGGTGTAGGCGAGGAAGTAGAACAACTGCCCGAATGCAAGCGTCAACATGACGAAGTACGTGCCGCGTTGACGAATCGAAAACCAGCCGACCAGCGCCGCGGCAGCCGCGCCGATCACGATCGCGGCAAGCAGCGCCACGGGTATCGGCATGCCCGTTTTGGTCAGGACGAGGCCCGCGCAATAGCTGCCGAGTCCGAAGAAAATGCCCTGCCCGAAAGAGAGCAAACCCGTATGGCCGAGCAGCAGATTGCAACCGAGCGCGGCGAGCGCGAACACGAGTACTTCTGTGGCTAACGATCCGGAACGTAACGTCAGCGGCAATACGCACACGACCAGTAACGCAAGCAACAGGAAGCGATAGCGATGCAACGCATGCTTCAAGCTCCGTTGAGCCGGCCGGGAAGAGGCATCATGAACAGCAGGTTTCGAGGTATCGATCATGCCGCTCTCCCAAGCAGGCCGTTCGGCCGTAGCAGCAGCACGGCGGCCATCGCGACATAAATCATCAGCCGTGCGCCTTCCGGCCACAGCGTACTCATCACGCTCTGCACGATGCCGACCAGCAGTCCGCCTACCAGCGCGCCCAGAAAGTTGCCCATTCCGCCGACTACCACCACGACGAACGCGACGCTGAGCGCCTCGATGCCCATGAACGGATCAACGCCGCGAATCGGCGCGGCGAGCACACCGGCCAAAGCGGCAGTGGCGGCGCCCAGCGCGAACACAAGGCTGAAAACGCGCATCACGTTGATGCCGAGCAATGACACCATTTCCGTCGATTCACTGCCGGCGCGCACCGCGCTACCGAGCCGTGTACCCTCCAGCACCCACCACAACAGCGCAGCCAGCACAGCCGTGAAGCCGATCACAAACAGGCGGTACTTCGGATACACGAAACTGCCCCAGATCACCACGCCGTTCAGCATGTCGGGAACCGGTACGTTGTCGCCGAGCGGTCCCCAGACCAGGATCGCACATTCCTGCACGACGAGGGCGAGACCGACCGTCACCAGAATATGAAACTCATGCTGTTGCGCGTAGACGTGCCGCAGAATCAGCTTCTCGACGATCCACGCAAGCGCACCGACGACGATCGGTACGACGACGAGTGCGGTCCAGAAATTCATCGACCACTGCATGGCCTGATAGCAAAAGTACGCGCCGAGCAGATAGAACGCGCCGTGCGCGAAATTCACGAAGCGCAGCAGGCCGAACACGATCGACAAACCGACCGCGAGCAGGAAATACAGCATTCCCACTCCGATGCCGTTGACGATCTGCAGGAGATAAACGTTCATGGCGTCCGTCTAAAGGGTGTAGCGATGGAGTTTCGCTAATGAGCGTGCCGCGTTGCTTGCGGCGCTGATGCATCAGGCCATCTTGCAGCCGGTCTTGTCGAGCGGGAGGAACGACTGGCCGGAGCTCACGATATCCGCGTAGTCGTCGGCGTTTTTCATCTTGTTCTTCGCCTTGCCCTTCAACAAATAGTAGTTCTTCAGCACCTGATGGTCGCCCTTGCGGACTTCCTCCGGACCGGTCAAGCCGTCGTACTTCATCCCCTCGAGCGTTGCGACCACCTTCTTCGGATCGACTGTGCCCGCTTTCACGATGCCGTCGAGCAGGATCTTTGTGCAGATGTAAGAACCTGCGAGACTGTAGTTGGGATTGGCCTTGAACGCGGCATTGCTGCGTTTGACGAGATCGCGATTGAGCGGCGAGTCGATGTCGTGCCAATACTGTGCGCCAAAATAGACGCCTTCGCACAGGTCAGCACCGAGCGATTCGAACTGCTCCAACCCGGAAGCCCACGCGAGCAGAATCGTGCAATTGTTCTTCATGCCGAAACTCACGGCCTGGCGCAACGTATCGGACGATTGCGAACCGAAGTTGAGAATCAGCAGAACGTCAGGCTTCGCGGCGACTGCATTCGTCAGATAGCCGCTGAATTCCTTCTCGTTGAGCGAGTGGTAGCTATTGCCCACGTGCTCAATGCCCTTCTCCTTGAAAATCGCCTTGGCCGCCGATAGCAAACCATCGCCGAATACGTATTGCGGCGTGATGGTGTACCAGCGCTTGGCTTTCGGCATCATCTGGATCAACGGACGCACGGTCTGTTCGATCGCGCCGTAAGTCGGCACGGACCAGCGGAAAGTCGCGTCGTTGCAGTCCTTGCCGGTGATTTCGTCCGCGCCTGCAGTGGTGATAAAGATGCCGCCAGCTTTCTGGACTTCCTTGCCCATTGCCAATGCTTCGGATGACAAAATACCGCCGGCAAAGAAGCGTGCATTCTTCTGCTGTGCGATTTCCTGCACTCGGCGCACGGCTGTTGCGGGTTTGCCTTCCGTGTCAAGCACCGTGTACGCAAGCGGTTGACCGAGTACCTTGCCGTACTGCTCGATAGCGAGCTTCATGCCGAGGTCGGCATACTTGCCGTTCGCCGCGAACGGGCCCGACATCGGCACCGGACAGGCGAACTGCAAGGTGCCGGCCTGCGCGAACGCGCTACGCGCGACTAGCGAGCCCAACGTCCCCGGAACGGCCGACAACGCGGCCAGCTTCAACATATTTCGGCGATTCAAAATGACGCTCCTTAAGAAAGAGACACGCACTGACCGACTGCGAAACTGAAAGACTGCGCGAACGACGACGAAAGCCTGCTGGCCGCCGAGAAGTTTTCCACCACACCGGCTTTGTTCTATTTATCATGATAAATAGGTTGGACTCGATCGTAGGTACAATAAATTCGAGTGTCAATAAGGCAAAATTCCTGGCGGCAGCGGCACGGCTTTCCGTGCCATGACGGGCCCGGCAGCCCGTCAAAAGCGCGCAGGACAAAACTGGGAGTAACGAAAATGGCCATCGACCGCGCCAAGGCTGGCGCCGCGATTGAGATCAAGCAGCAAAAGCGTGGCGATCTGGTCGCCGAAGAGATCAAGCGGCTCATCACAGAGAAAGACCTGAAACCGGGTGACCGCCTGCCGCGCGAGGTGGAACTGCAGCAGCTCTTTTCGGTGAGCAAGAGCACGATTCGCGAGGCACTGAAGTCTCTCGAGGTGCAAGGTCTCATCAAGGTGACCACGGGCCCAAGCGGCGGCGGCATGGTGGTTGAAGTGCCGCTCGATCGCACGCTACAGCTCCTGCAGAATTACCTGTTCTTCAAGGATGTATCGATCGACGACATTTACACCGTGCGCAAATTGCTGGAGCCGGAGCTAGCGGCGGGTGCGGTGCCGCATCTGACGGAGCAGGACTTCGAGGCGCTCGAAGCAAGCATTGCGTGCTGCGACCGGCCGGCTTCGTCACATGGCGGACAGGACATCGTTCGGCAACGTCAGGAAGACGTCAATTTTCACGACATCCTCGCGGCGGCGAATCCCAATCCATTCCTGCGCTTCAGCTGCGAGTTGATCAACGAAATGATCCGGCAATTGATCGAGTTTCGTAACGACACGCCGCAGGTCGAACATGAACGTTTTGGTCTCGCCAACGTGAAGATTCACAAAGCGATCACGAAAGCGGCGCGTGAACGCGATGTGGAAAAGGTGCGCGAGTTGATGGTGGTCCACATGACCGAAGCGCCACGCTACGTGAAACGGATGAAGGGCAAATTGCGTGGCCGGCTGATTCTCGATTCGGAGATTCGCCGGCGCGTGAGGGCGCGCAGTGTGGCGCCGGTTGATGAGCCGGATCAGGAGTGAAGCCGATTTGACAGATGCTGCGGCTGGGTAGCGCGGCGTCTACAACGGAATGTGCTCGGCTTAGGTCGGAAGTTTACTAACAGCGTGTTCACGGTCGACCAAACCGCCGGGACACGACGACCAAGCAGGGCCGGTATGTCCGAAATTGCCATGATGCGGGACCCGGTAGTTCCAGAGACTGTTCGATCCGAGGCTGCGACAAAACAAGGGAAATCGGAAAAACCGTGCAATCGAGATGAAAGCTCGAGTGCACCGGTCAGTCTATGCCAATTGGTTTAAGACAGCCATTCCACTGCTTTCGACGACCGAATTGGGGTGTGATAGCCGCCTAATAAGGACTCAACCTTTTGCCGTACGCGCCGTTATTGCATCTGCACAGGCATAACACTGGACCGTCATGGCACAACCTATTCCGTTTTCCCGCAAGACTGGCGCCGCACGTGCTCGGCATGACAAAGCCATGCTGTTGCCCATCGCCCGGCAGGTCGCCGACGACCTTGCCCTGCGCGTGCATCTGGCGCTCGACGCCTTGCGCCGGGGTGCCGGCAGCACGAGCGATGCGCAAACGCTCACCCAGGTCATGCTGTTGACGGGTTTTCTGGCTGAATCGGGTTTTGGCTCGACGACTGGCGAGCAGATCGGTGCGGCGGAGAGAGCGGTGTCAGCGGTTTTCGATATCGGCCGTGAGACCGGCGAGTGGAGATTGGACAGCGCAGGGTTCGCGCTTTTCGCCGAAATCGCATCGAACTACGATCGGCAACTGCACAGCGCACCCCTTTGGGCGATCACCGACGCCAGTGAACGGCTCGACCGCTTCACCGCAGGCTTGTCGTATCAGACGCCGGTGCGGAAAAGGGCTTAAACGGATGAGATGATGCAGGACGGTGAGGGGAGTACCGTCGGCGATTTTGCGGCATTACGGATAGGGGTGAGACCAGAAGAACCGGAGCGCTTCGGGCAAAGTCTCACCGCGGCGATGTTTTCTGCGTCCACGTTTTTGCCGCGTAAACGCAGAAACCCCACCTTTTAGGGTGGGATTTCTGGTCATGCTGGGGAGCCTGACGATTACCTACTTTCACACGGGAATCCGCACTATCA
>NZ_FPBH01000048.1 GCF_900116445.1 Paraburkholderia aspalathi | reverse complement strand
AGAGGTGTCCAGGTTCATTGAACCACTACACACTTACTTTCTTTGCCGCCGCAAAGAAAGATAAGCAAAGAAAGCGGCTAGAAGCCCCTGCTAAGTGGGCACCGTGGTCTGCTGCGGGTAGTGGTGCATCTGGAATCTGGGTTCGTGCCCGCGCACGTGCTTGTGACAAGGGCGTCATACTTCCGGCGGCGCTGCGCGCGCCGAAGAGCCATTCATAAAACCGATCGCTGCGTTTTCACGTTCGCGCCTCGCCATCGGGTTTCCGGCGCGAGTGCAGAGGCGCCTCGCCGAGGCGAAGCCGACGGCCCCCACAGACCTCAGCCGAAGCCGGTGGTTTCCCCTGCAGACCCGTCCGCGACGCACGCAGTGCGGAGTGGGGGCTGATGACTCCTTTGTCACTAACGCCGAATGTGAGAGAACACGGATTCCAGTCGCACCACTACCCCTGGCAAACCACGGTGCCCGCTTAGCAGAGGCTTCTAGCCGCTTTCTTTTGCCTACTTTTCTTTGCGGCGGCAAAGAAAAGTAGGTGCCGCCCCGCACAGGGGCAACGCTAATAGACCGCTAACAATGCAAGGAAAGGCACCAAAGCCAGAACAAGGAAAGCCCAAAGCCCTAAGAACACTGACAAACAACCGCCCCGCAGGGAAAAAAACCATAAACCCCAATTTCTATGTGACCATACCCAAACTAGAACCCGCACGGAGTGCAACAAAAAAATGCAACACCCTGACCCACTCCATCCCCTTCGCCCCTTCCTGAAAAACTTCGTGTGGGAACACGGCCACATCGGCACTCGCTACCTCAACTGCGCCACCGGCGAAATCAGCTTCGATGACGGCAAAAAATCCCGTTTCGCAGCAGAAAAATACCTCTACGTCCCGCTCGACAAAGACGCCACCGACGACCCACTGGCCACCGGCCCCGCAACCCAGGACGCCGCCCTCGCCCGCTTCCTGCGCGCCGCGCAACTCGGCAAACCCGAAGAAGCCGGCTCCGCCACAGAAGTCCAACGCGCCGTTCACGATTGCCTCGACCTGGCAATCTTCAGCGCCTATCAGCACGACGCGCTGCAAGCAGTCGACCACTACACCCAAGAAGCAATGTTCGACGACGAAATCCGTGCGGCCCTCGTCGACGATATTCGACGGGTCTACACGCCCATGCGCGAACAACTGGCGCTCTATGACTTCACCGTGCTGCACGGTCTGCCCACGCCGCTTCTCTTCAGCGATTCACCCTTCATCGATTGGCGCGTGCGCGTCAAGCCCGCTATGCCGTTCGTCTCGCTGCCCCTCGGACCCTATGCATTGCTGGTCGGCACGCCGTCCGGAAGAACCAGTCGCGCCGCACCCGTAGCGTGGAAAACGGCCGTGTCGATGGGCGTGCTAAAAGATCACAATCGCCTGATGGCCGAGCGCGCCCGTCTGTGGATCGTGGCCACCAGCGATGATCAACTGATCGCCATACAAGATCGCTTCAAGAAAGATGATGCGTAACCCGCTGCAGCGCCCCGCATAGCTTCACGCCTCGCGGTGTGAATGCGCTTCAAGCGCAAGCGAAAAGGCCATGTGGCCGATTTCGATGCCCATGGTATTGATCATGCGCGGCTTATGAAACGCGTCTAGTTGCGCACGTTGCTCAGGGCTGCCGATATCGAGTCGCGCGAGCAGTTCAGCAACGGTTGCATACAGCACGCCAATGTTGCCGTCCTCCACCTTCACCGCAATGCCTAGCGCACCGTTGGCGCCGAGCTGCTTAGTTTGCCGGGACGCACGCACGCCGATCGCGTAGCTACCGTCGGCGCCGACCTTGCCGATCAGCGCGCCATCGAACGCGCGCATCAAGGCGGTACAGAAACGCCCCTCGCCTGCTACCCACTCCGGATGCGCAGCCATCGCACGATAGATGCGTGCGAGCGCAGCGGTGCGTGGCGATATGGAAGAAGGAATGGACGAAGAAGCCGCGGACGAAGCCGAAACCTCATCCTCCGCGGCTGCGAGCTTCGCGAACAGTCGGGCGAGTCGGTCGAGGGGGAACGCCGGCGTCGGCAGATTGCAACCGTCGATCGACCATTGCACGGCATCGTCCAGCAAGTCGCACACCTCCGCGACGGTATGCTTCACGCGCACCTGTAGCGGGTGCTCCGGCAGTTCATAACCCCTTACTGCCGCGCCGATCGAACGCGCCCCGGCCAGCATGCCGGCGTGTTTGCCCGAACAATTGCTGCACACCGCGTCCGGTTTGAAATCGCGCTTCAACCAGTCGACGTACACCGCGTCGGACAATGGGGGATGGCCGCCGCAACGTAGATCGGCTTCGCTGACCTGTGCCTTGGCCAGCATCTGTCTCGTGCGTTCGATATGGCGCGGCTCGCTGCTATGCGAGGCGCACATGAGTGCAAGATCCGTTTCGTCGAAACCGAAACGCTCGAGCGCGCCCGTCTCGACTACCGCCAAAGCTTGTGCCGGTTTTGCCGCTGAGCGTGCCAGCGTGATACGCGACGGATCGCCGAATGAATACAGCAGGCGGCCGTCGGCCTGAACCACCGCGACATGGGCGATATGTGTATTCTCTATCGCTTCGCCGCGATAGACAGTCGCCGCAATCGGCCCGGTTTCACGCAAAGTCATGTTCGTTCTCCTCCTGGTCGCGTCGGTCGTCGCGATCGTTATCAATCATGGTGACGCGAGCGATTCTACGTTCGTCTTTCGCGCAATCCAAATCTCCGTTGGCCGGCCACGGCATGCAAACGACTTACGCGACGCGATAAGCCAGTGCTTAAGCCGCTTCGTGAATATGCTCGGCAAGATAGTCGATGAGCGCCCTTACCTTCGGCGGCAAGAAGCGGTTCGGCGGATACAACAGCCACACCGACCCCACGTAAGCGCGCGCTTCGAGATTCCAATCCGGCAGCACCTGCACGAGTTCGCCGCTCAGCAATGCATCCGTGGCGGCAAACTCGGGCAGGTTCGCGATGCCGAAACCCTGCTGCGCGGCTTCGAGTCGCGCGCCCGCATGATTGGCGATGTAACGCCCTTTCACGTCGACGGTTTGCGTCTCCGTGCCGCGGCGAAAGCGCCAGCGGTTGTCGTCGGCGGTTTCGCCGAGGTAGATGCAATCGTGCTTGAGGAGATCGCGCGGTTGCACCGGCGTGCCGTGCTCACGCAAATAAGCCGGCGATGCAACCAGCAGCCAGCGCACGGCCCCCAGCCTGCGTCCCGCGAGCCCTTGCGGAGGATGCTCGGTCAGACGGATCACCAGATCGACATCGTCGGCGAGCGGGTCGACGTCGTGATCGGTGAACAGCAGTTGCAGGTCGACTTCGTCATAAGCGCGCAGAAAGCCGGGAATCAGCGGATGAATCACGGTCTTCGCGAACGCGGTGGGCGCGCTCACGCGGACTTTGCCTTGCGGCCGCGCCGCCAGTTGCCCGGCGGCATCCACCGCGCCCGATGCCGCGCTCAACATGTCGCGGCAGAAACGCGCCACCTGTGCACCGGATTCCGTGACCCGCACCGTGCGCGTGGACCGTTCGAGCAGGCGTGTCGCCAACGCGTCCTCGAGCCGTTTGATCTGACGGCTGACCGTGGACGGCGTACTGCCGAGCTGACGTGCGGCGACCGAAAAATTGCCGGCATCGACGACGCGCGCGAAAACCGCCATATCCGGCAGCAACGCAAAAAGATCGGTTGGGTTCATCGTCGGGTGCTCGCGGGGTTTGAGCCGATTGATGCATCTGAAACATAAATGCTATGCGCAGCGACCCGATTATCGCCTTACAGGCAAAGTTCGACAATATGCGCTCATCTGCACGAGGTCAGCCATGTCGAAACAAGAACGCCTGCTTCTGCTCTCCGATCTGATGCTGCTAGCGGTTGCCGTGGTGTGGGGCACCAGTTACGGCGTCGTCAAAAGCGCCCTGGTGTTCTATCCAGTTTTGGGTTTGCTCGCGATCCGCTTCGGCATCACCTTCTTGATCCTGTCGCCCGCCTTGCGTCATTTGCGCGCCGCCGATGCCCGCACGCTGCGCGGCGTGCTGATCGCGGGCGCCTTGCTGCTCGGTATCTTTCTCTGCGAGACGTTCGGCATTCTGCTGACGCGCGCGGCCAATGCAGCGTTTCTGATCAGCTTATGTGTGGTGCTGACGCCGCTCGTCGAATGGTGGCTGCTCAAGCGCAAGCCGACTCGCATCGAATGGGCGGCGGTCGCGCTTTCGCTATTCGGCGCCTGGCTGCTAGCGGGGGATGGCGCGCTGAGTTTCAATCCCGGCGACGCGCTGATTCTGCTCGCCGCGCTGCTGCGCGCGCTGAACGTGTGCGTGACTAAACGTGTGATGCGCGACTCCGCGTTGCCGCCTTTGTCGGTGACGGCGGTTCAGTCAGGCGTGGTGGCATTTGGCAGCGCGGCGGTGGCGGTGCTGTTTGTGCCGCAACAGTGGCAACCGCTGCCGTCGCTTGCCGGGCATGCCATGTTCTGGGGTTACATCGGCTATCTGGTGATCGCGTGTACGCTGTTCGCCTTCTTCGCACAGAACTTTGCGATCAAACGCAGCAGCCCAACGCGCGTGTCGTTGCTGATGGGCAGCGAACCCGCCTTTGGTGCGCTGTTCGCGTGCATCTGGTTAGGTGAACGGATTTCGACGGCGGCATGGATCGGCGGTGCGTTGATCGTTACGGCATCGATTCTCGCGACGGTGCGATGGACCGCGTTGCGTGTGAGCGCGGCGGAGGCTTAGAGAATTTCCCGGGCCCGCGCCCGATCGCTGCACACGCATCTGCCGATTAGCGCGACGCGACCGTGCCCCGCTCGCTCACCACCTCGCCATGCTGGAAGACATACTCGAGGCGCTCGCCCTGCCCGGTCAACACGCCGATATCCTTGAGCGGATTGCCGTCGACCACCAGCACGTCCGCGATTGCGCCTGCTTTAATGACGCCGAGCTTGCCGCTCTGATCGACGATATCGGCGGCAATCGTGGTGGCCGAGCGCAATGCTTCCAGATTGCCGAGCACCTCGGCGCGAATGCGCAATTCGTCGCTCTGGAACGTATGCATTTCGCCGAGCAGGTCCGAACCGAATCCCATCGGCACACCGGCATTTGCATAAATCTGCAGCGAGTCGCGCCCCGCTTGCCGCACGGTCTCGACCTTGGCAATCGAATCGGCCGGCAAGCCGTAATCGGCGCCGTGTTTGGCCAACGCGTCGTAGGTGACCAGCGTTGGCACGACGAATGCGCCGTGCTCGCGCATCAGTTTTGCGGCGGCTTCGTCGACCAGATTGCCGTGCTCGATCGTGCGCACGCCACAGCGAATCGCACGCGAAATCGCGCGGCCTGTGTACGCATGCGCCATCACGTATGTGTTGGCTGCTTCCGCTTCAGCGACGATCGCGCGGATTTCATCCTCGGAGTATTGCGTGTTGCTGATCGGATCGGTCGGCGAAGCGACGCCACCGGATGCCATGATCTTGATCTGCGTAGCGCCCTTCTGAATCTCTTCACGCACGGCAAGCCGCACCGCATCGACACCGTCGACCACTCGCGCAATTGCCCCGGCGCGGAAGGCGCATGAACAGGGTTCGAGTACATCGCCACGCGGACGGAAATCGCCGTGACCGCCGGTTTGCGACAACGCCTTACCCGACGGAAAAATACGCGGCCCCGGAATCAATCCGCTCTCCAGCGCCTGCGTCAAACCCCAATCCGCGCCGCCCGCATCACGCACCGTCGTAAAGCCGCGGCCGACCATCGCCTTCAGAATCGGCAGTGCGCGAATCGCGGTGAGGATATTCGGCTGCGTCGCATTCACACCGAGGTTGGCGCGCGAAGCCAGCACGTGCACGTGACAATCGATCAGACCGGGCATCACCGTCTTGCCGCGTGCGTCGATCACGCACGCATTCGGCAGATCGACAGGACGATCGGTGACTTCGACGATATGGCCGTTTTCGATCACGACGTGATGGTGTTCGAGCAACACACCCTGGACCAGATCGAGTACGTTGCCGCCGCTGATTACCGTAATGCTCATTGATATCTTCCTGACTGGATGAAGGAATCCGTCCGGCCATTGTTCGCCGGACGCGCTGCCTCTCAGGCGTGGCTACGGCGCGGATCGCGCACATAGAACGTGCCGACGAGGCTGATGGTCGCGGCGATCATCACGTAGATCGCGGGCGCCATATTGCTGCCCGTCGACGCGATCAGCCACGTGATGAAGAACGGTGCGAAGCCGCCGAAAATCGTCACTGCGAAGTTGTACGCAACGGAAAGACCCGTCGACAAAACCTTGGTCGGAAACAGCTCGGAGAAGGCCGCGAGAATCGGGCCGGTGTAGGCGGCGATCAGCAAGCCGAACACGCCCTGAAACACCATCAGCGAAACCAGCCCAGGCGCGCTGTTGATGTAAGCGAACATCGGCCATGCGAGCACCAGGATCAATGCCGCGGCGCCGGAGAGGAAGCGGCGGCGGCCGAAGCGGTCAGCGAGCTTGCCGACCACCGGCGAGAAACACATGATCATCAGGCCACCGAACATGCCGGCACGAAAGCCCATCGATTGCGGCAGATGCAGCGTGCGCACCGAATAAGTCGGCATATAGAACAGCAGCACGTAGGTGCACACCGTCCACAAAATCACCATCGAGAAACTCGCGAACGTCTCGCGCGGAAAGCGACGGAACACTTCCGCGAGCGGCGAATCGCTTTTGGCTTCTTCCGTAACCGCGCTGAACGCCGGTGTTTCGTCCATGCGGCTGCGAATGAAATAGCCGACCGGTCCGATCAGAATGCCGATGAGGAACGGCATTCTCCAGCCCCACGAATGCAGCGCATCGGCGCTCAGACTCGACGTTACAAAAGTGCCGACCCCGGCCCCCAGCAGCACGGCAAAGCCGATGCTCGACTGAATCCAGCTCGAATAGAATGCGCGCTTGCCCGCCGGCGCATATTCGGTGAGAAACGCGGTGGCGGTGCCCATTTCGCCGCCAGCCGAAAAACCTTGCAGCAAGCGGGCGACCACGATCAGCACCGGCGCCCACAGACCGATCTGGTCATAGGTCGGCGCGAGGCCGATGAGTGCGGTGCCGCCCGCCATCAGCAGAATGGTCAGCGAGAGCGCCGCTTTTCGTCCGACTTTATCCGCGTACACGCCGAGCACCATGCCGCCCACCGGCCGCATGAAAAAGCCCACACCGAACGTCGCGACGGCAAGCAACAACGAGGTCAGTTCATTGCCGGTCGGAAAGAACAGCTTGGCGATGATCACCGCGAAAAAACTATAGACGGTGAAGTCGAACCACTCGAGCCCGTTGCCGAGCACAGTGGCGATAATCGCGCGGCGCCGCTGCTGCGCGAGCGAATCCACGGATATCGCGACGTTGGATGAAAGCGTTCCTTGCATGGTCTCTTTCCTTATCAGGCTGCTTGTGCCGCTATTGATGCGGCTGCTGCGTGGCTACGGGTCGGGCGAGCGTTTGCCAGCAAGGCGGCACGTCGGAATAGAACGTCGCCTCTGCATGCATAAAGCCGATCGTAGAGAGACCTGATTTGTTTTCGAAACGAAAGATTCGCATGCACGCATGCGCGTAGCGCATGCGAAAGGCAGTCAGGTTGCGCGTGTGTTGCTCGTCTCAGCGAGTGTTTGCCCGCTTGCCTGCGCCTCTGCCTGCTCGAAAAGCCAGCGCGTAAACAGGCGCGCCGCCTGGTTCTCAGCGCGGTCGTTTGGCGACACGACGTAGTAGCCGCCACCGTGGCTCGCCGATGCTCGCGTGGCGCGCACCAGCAGCCCCTCGTTCAGACACGCATCAATCATGTGACGCCAGCCGAGCGCGACACCCTGGCCGAGAATCGCCATCTGCACGAGTTGCGGATAGTGATTAATGACGACCGACTGTGGCGAGCCAGGCATCTGCACATTGTTAAGCCGGAACCATTCGGGCCACGACATCCATTGCCGCTGGCCGTCTTCCTGCATCAGCAATGTTTCATGCGCGAGATCGGCGGGCTCCAGCACGCGGCCGGCGAGATATCCGGGTGAACATACCGGGTACACGTCTTCGTCGAAAATGCGGCGGGCGGTGAAATGCGGCTCAGCGTGCTGGCGGATGTAGTACAGACCTACGTCGAATTCCGCGGGCGACAAAGATGCGAGCCCGTCGCGCACGATCATCCGGATCTTCACGTTAGGATGGGCGGCGCGAAACGCACCGAGGCGAGGTGTAAGCCACAACACCGCCACGCCCGACGAACACGCGATCGTCAACTCCAGATCGCCGTATCGCTTCATCACGTCGAGTGTGGCTTCCGAGCAATTGGCAAGCAGCCACTGCACATGCTTCGCGTAACGTTCGCCGGCGATCGTCAACCGTAGGGCGCGATGTTCGCGCACGAAGAGCGAGCGGCCGAGGAAGTCTTCGAGCTGCGCAATCTGGCGGCTGACCGCGCTTTGCGTCAGATGCAGTTCTACGGCCGCTTTAGTGAAGCTGGCATGGCGTACGGCCGACTCGAACGCGATCAGGCATTGAAGCGGGGGTAAAGGGGCGATCCGCATGATGAAGGTGGCCGAGTGAGGTTGCCACCATCATAGCGGGTCGAAGCACACGTCGAATCACGCGTGCGATGCAGCGCGCAATTGCAGGGTTTCGCCTCCAACGTTGCGATCAATGACTTGGCGCCAACGCTTCTTCCCGCTCCAGCGAGCGTGTGTTCTTGAGTTCCGGAAAGAATCGCATCCACAGCAGAGCGACGGCAATCGTTGCGATGCCGCCCACCAGTACTGCCGGTTGCGCGCCCCACCACCCTGCCGTCACACCGGATTCGAATTCACCCAGTTGGTTCGACGTCCCGATGAAAAGCGAATTGACCGCACTGACGCGACCCAGCATTTCGTCCGGCGTACGCAGTTGTACGAGCGACAGGCGCACCACCACGCTGATGGTGTCCGATGCGCCCAGCACCATGAGCGCGAAGAGCGACAGCAAGAATTGATGCGACAAACCGAACACCACGGTGGCCGCGCCGAACGCAATCACGCCGCCGAACATCGCAGCGCCGGGCCGGTTGCGTAACGGGAAATGCGCGAGCCAGATGGTGCCCGCGAGCGCGCCGATGGCGGTGCCTGAGCGCAACAGGCCGAGACCGAGCGGTCCGGTATGCAGGATGTCACGCGCAAAAACCGGCAGCAGCGCTGTCGCGCCACCGAACAGCACGGCGAACAGATCAAGCGATAGTGCACCGAGTATCACGGGCTCTTTGCGAATGAAGGCGATGCCCGAGAACACCGATTCGAGCGTCACCGGCGCGCGGCTCGCCAGCTTGGCCTGCAACGGAATGGCCCACACAGTGGCAGCGGCGGCCGCGAATGACAGCGTGCACGCGAGGTAGGCCACGCCCGGACCGACACCGTACAGCAGGCCGCCCAATGCTGGACCTGCGATCTGGGCGGTTTGATTTGCGGAGGTGGCCCATGCCGTCGCTTTGGGCAATTGTCCGCGTGGCACGACGCCCGGCAACAGCGATGCAACCGCGGGCGATTCGAAGGCGCGCGCCGCGCCCACGCATGCGGCCAGCACATAGATGACCGGCGCGCTGATCCAGCCGCCGAAGGTGCCGAAGGCGAATAACAATGCAGCGACGCTTTCGAGGCTTTGACAGATGGCCGCAATCCGGCGACGGTCGTAACGATCAGCGACGTGGCCGACCACGAGCGTCAGCACGAACATCGGCAGAAATTGGGCGAGGCCGACTAGGCCCAGTGCGAAGGCGCTATGCGTGAGTGCGTAGATGTGCCAGCCCATGGCCACGGCGAGCATCTGGAACGACAGCGATGAAAGGATACGGGTACACCAGAAACGCTGGAATGCGGGGTGTTTTGGCAGACTGAAGTTAGGGTCGCCGGCGGGGTCGGCTGGGGGTATGGGCATTGGTGTCTTGCTCTCGACTAGGCTGGCTGGGGCGGCAGGTAGTTTAGAGCAAGTTTGTTTATTTTGTTTTTATGGGTATGCGGGGGATTTTTAGGTGCGGCGTTCGGCGTTCGGGCGCGAGCCAGGTCGAGGTTCATCAATAGATGGCGGCGCTACCACGCTCAGTTCACGGGCCTGGTTTCGTGGCCGATTGATAGTGAGTCAAACTCAATGAGCGCTTGTGGAGCATGCGAGTACATCGCCGGTCGTTCAGGCTAAGCATGTTCTCATGCCGGCCAATCTGAACGATGCCCGCGTGCGGTCGTAAGGAGCTTTCTGTCGCGTACTCAGCGAATGAAGAAAATCACCTGATAGTCGATTTGTGGGTCGATAAAACAAAAAGCCGTTGAATCTCTTTAGATTCAACGGCTTCTCATTCAATTCGTGGCGGAGAGACGGGGATTCGAACCCCGGATAGGTTATTAACCTATACACGCTTTCCAGGCGTGCGACTTAAACCGCTCATCCATCTCTCCGGCGGGGAGCCGAATTATAGCAAACTTCGGGCCCTGCGCCAGACCCATGCGCAAACCGGCTTAAGGATGCCGGATGTAGTCCACCAGCGCCCTCGTATAGGCGTCCGGTTTCCGGTCCACGAGGCTCACCCCGATCGCAACCAGAAACCCCGCGGGCACGCCGAACACGCCCGAACTGATCGGCTCGATCCCGAACCACCGCGCGCCAGCAAAGCCCGTCATCTGCGTGAAGAATGGATACGTCGACACGATGTAGTAGATGCACACCACCAGCCCCGCCACCATACCCGCCACGGCCCCAAGCCGCGTGGTCCGCTTCCAGAACACCCCCAGCACCAGCACAGGAAACAGACTCGAAGCCGCCAGCGAAAATGCCGCGCCCACCAGAAACAGAATATTCCCCGTATTCAGGGAAGCCACATACGAGGCGAATAACGCCACCCCCAACAACAAAATCTTCGAGATCGTCACGCGCCGCTGGCTCGATGCCGTCGGATCGACCATGTGGTAGTAGACGTCGTGCGATAACGCGTTGGCGATGGTCAGCAGCAAACCGTCCGCAGTCGAGAGCGCCGCGGCCAACGCACCGGCCGCGATCAGTCCGGACATCACATACGGCAGCCCCGCGATCTCGGGCGCGGCGAGCACCACCATATCCGGCTGCATCTGGATCTCGCTCCAGCGCACGATACCGTCGCCGTTCGTGTCAGCAAGACTGATCAGACTCGGCTCGACCCTACGCCACTGCGTAAGCCACTGCGGTAAATCGGAAAAGTGATGGCCCACTAGGTTGGTTAGCATCTCGTACTTGATCAGCACTGCCAGCACAGGCACCGTCAAATAGAACAACGCGACGAAGAACAGCGTCCAGCCGACCGAGCGTCGTGCGGACGCCACCGAGGTCGTCGTGTTGTAGCGCGTCAGGATATGCGGCAGGCTCGCGGTACCAAGCGAAAGACACAGCAGCAGCGACAGAAAATTGCGTTCGTGTGTGCGCCTGTTTTCTTCGCTCGTGACCGGAAACGGCTCGTGCATCGGCACCGGCGCGGCCGCGCGCATCAGCATCTCATCGCGGCGTTGGGTCCAGACGATCTGCGCGGAGGCGGCATCGCGCGGAAATTGTTCGAGCGCCCGCTCGCGTTCCTTGATCTCACGCAGCGGGCCATTGTGGCGCCGTAAGTCCGCGACTTCCTGCATGAGGCGCAGCTTCTCGTCGACGAACGATTGCGGCAACGTGTCGAGCCGCATCTGCATCAACTCGGCGCGCCGCCGATAGTCGTCGCGTACGGTCTGCTCGAGCGGCGCGTCGCGCACCTGCTTCTCCAGACCTTCGACGCGCTCCATCAAGCGCCCGTAGTTGAACTGCGGCACCCAGCCGAGACCATCTTTATGCGCGATCATCGACACGGGAATCAGAATCGCCGCGATCAGGATGATGTATTGCGCGACCTGGGTCCACGTCACCGCACGCATGCCGCCCAGAAACGAACACACGAGAATGCCCGCGAGTCCGCAGAAAATGCCGACGGCGAAATCCACGCCGATAAACCGCGTCGCGATCAAGCCGACGCCCTGAATCTGCGCGACCAGATAAACGAACGAACAGAGAATCGCCGCTAACGCAGCGAGTCCACGCACCGCGTTACTCGAAAAGCGCGTGCCGAGAAAGTCGGGAATCGTATAGCGCGCGAGTTTGCGCACATATGGCGCCAGCAGGAACGCGACGAGACAATAGCCGCCGGTCCACCCCATCAGATACGCAAGACCGTCATATCCGGTCGCATAGATCGACCCGGCGAGGCCGATGAACGATGCGGCGGACAACCAGTCGGCCGCAGTCGCCATGCCGTTGAAGACAGACGGCACGCGCCGCCCCGCTACGTAGTATTCAACGAGGTCGGACGTGCGCGACAGCAATCCGATCACCGCATACACCGCGATCGGCACGAACAGGAACACATAGCCGATCCATACACCGGGACCGGTGGTCCGCTCGATGCGCCACATCACATAAATGAAAAGCAGGAAACCGAGCGTATAGAGCGCGTATGAGCGGATCAGCCGGTTCGTGAGCTTCATCGGCTCAGCTTCCGCGCGCAGTGGGCGCGGTGGAATCGGTACTGGCACCAGCGTTGGCACCAGCACTGGCATCCGCATCGAAAGCGCGTTGCAGACGGCGGTCGGCGCGCTGCATCAGCAGGATATAAACGACGATCAACGCCACGTAGATCAGAATCGCCCCTTGCGCACCGAAGTAGAACGGCAACCGGAAGCCGATGAAGCGCACCTGATCCAACGCCGGCGCCACCAGCGGCAAGACGAACGACACCACGAAGCCCAAGGTCATCAACGTCGCGATCAACGCGAGATTGAAGCGCCAGTATTTCTGATGCGCGCGCGCCATCGCTGCCGAGACCGGAGGGGGTTCGGGTGCGGGATTGAGCGTGGCGTGAGAGGTGTGGTGTGGCGCAGCCATGCGCCTATGTATCAAAAAGCCACCGGGCAGGCAATCGGGATTGTCCGCGCGATGGCTTTAACTGCCTGACCTAAGTGGTCGATACCTGGCTCCAGCCAAGGGCATATCGTTCGACATACCCTTGCTGAAAACCCAGGCAAACCTAAGCTCAGAGCGACTCGCCGAGCTGATCGAGAATCGCCGGGTTCTCCAGCGTCGACACGTCCTGGGTGATTTCCTCGCCCTTCGCAAGCGAGCGCAACAGGCGGCGCATGATCTTGCCCGAGCGCGTCTTCGGCAGGTTCTCACCGAAACGGATGTCCTTCGGCTTGGCGATCGGACCGATCTCCTTGGCGACCCAGGCGCGCAGTTCGTTGGCGAGCTTCACTGCTTCTTCGCCTTCAGGACGCGCGCGCTTGAGCACCACGAATGCGCACACAGCTTCGCCGGTGGTCGCATCAGGACGGCCCACCACGGCCGCTTCAGCCACGATCGGGTTCGACACGAGCGCCGATTCGATCTCCATCGTGCCGAGGCGGTGACCGGACACGTTGAGCACATCGTCGATGCGGCCCATGATCGTGAAGTAGCCGGTTTCCTTGTCGCGCACCGCGCCATCGCCGGCGAGATATAGCGTGCCGCCGAGTTCTTCGGGGAAGTAGCTCTTCTTGTAGCGGTCCGGATCGCCCCATACGTTGCGCAGCATCGATGGCCATGGACGCTTCACCACCAGAATGCCGCCCTGTCCGTTCGGCACGTCCTGACCGGTTTCATCGACCACAGCCGCCATGATGCCCGGCAGCGGCAGCGTGCACGAACCCGGCACTAATGGCGTCGCGCCCGGCAGCGGCGTGATCATGTGGCCGCCGGTTTCGGTTTGCCACCACGTATCGACGATCGGGCAGCGGCCGCCGCCGACGTTCTCGTGATACCACACCCAAGCTTCCGGATTGATCGGCTCGCCGACCGTGCCGATGATGCGCAGCGTCGACAGATCGTAGCTCTTCGGATGCACTTTCGCGTCCGCTTCAGCGGCCTTGATCAGCGAGCGGATCGCGGTCGGCGCGGTGTAGAACAGCGTGACCTTGTGCTTGGCAATCATGTCCCAGAAGCGGCCGGCATTCGGATAGGTCGGCACGCCTTCGAACACGACCTGCGTGCCGCCAAGCGTCAACGGACCATACGTGATGTAGCTATGGCCGGTGATCCAGCCGATGTCGGCGGTACACCAGAACACATCCGTGGGCCTCCAGTCGAACGTCCACTTCATGGTCTGCGCGGCCCACAGCAGATAGCCGCCGGTGCTGTGCTGCACGCCCTTCGGCTTGCCGGTCGAACCCGATGTGTACAGGATGAAAAGCGGATGCTCGGCGCCGACCCACTCGGGCGCGCATTGATCCGATTCAGCCTGCGTGAGTTCGTGCATCCACAGATCGCGGCTTTCGTCCCATGCGATCTTGCCGCCGGTGCGCTTGTAGACGATCACGCTCTTCACTGCGTCACAGCCGCCCATGGCAATGGCTTCGTCGGCGATATTCTTTAGCGGCAATGCTTTGCCACCGCGCATCTGTTCGTCGGAGGTGACGAGCGCGACGGCGCCAACATCCACCAGACGCTCATTGAGCGACTTCGACGAAAAGCCGCCGAACACGACCGAATGCGTTGCACCGATCCGCGCACACGCTTGCATCGCGACAATGCCTTCGATCGACATCGGCATATAGATCACGACGCGATCACCTTTCTTCACGCCGCGTTTTTTCAGCGCGTTCGCAAAGCGCGACACACGTTGCAGCAGATCCTGATAGGTGACATTGGTGACGGTGCCGTCGTCGGCTTCGAAGATGATCGCGACGCGCTCGCCGTTACCGGCTTCGACATGACGGTCGATGCTGTTATACGACGCGTTCAGCTGACCGTCTTCGAACCATGTGTAGAAAGGCGCCTTCGATTCGTCGAGCACTTTGCTGAAAGGCTTGTTCCAGTTGAGCGTCTCGCGAGCGAGGCGCCCCCAGAAACCTTCGTAATCGCGCTCCGCTTCGGCGGCAAGCGCCCGGTACGCATCCATACCGGAGATCGACGCGCCTGCCGCTGCTTCAGCGGAGGGCGGGAAAACACGGTGTTCCTGAAGAACCGATTCAATCGCAGACATCGACAACCCCTTGGTGAAGATGAAACGTAAAACCTGTGCCGGCGCGCCTGTGGCTCGCCATGTCATGATGCCGCCGCCATTCGTGATCATTCGTGATCGATAGGCCGCGCGCTGTCTCCAACCCTCGCGCAGCAATCACCGATCGCTGCGCCGCGGCCCGTTCACCTTTCACTTCCATCTATGCCGCACCGCAACATAAATGAATGGCTGGCGTTCCGCTCTCATGCTTAAACATAAACTTTGCAACTTACCGGCCACTTACGTGCGGTGCATCGCGTGACGGGCGAAAACCCTTACGCGGTTCAGACTGGTCACGCACGGCATGCTACGCGTTACGGTCCGTTCATGCGTACTGATCGACATGCCGATACAAGCGATCCATGCCGAAATCGGGTCCACGGGAAGCATCACTTGCGCCCCACCGGCACTTCGCCTTTATGCTGGCTCACACGCCCTCTTACAATGCTAACTGAACTAGCCGTGTGGATTCCAGCTTGAATCGCTACTCCCTGCGTCTCATTACCTCGCCTGCGTGATGCGCGACGGCAGGGATCGGACCGGCGAGCCTGAAGGTCAAGCGATGCCGCCGGTGGCCTCATAAGCGCCGCACTGCCCGCGGCGGCGCAGCAAATTCACCCGACGCTGTACAATAGCGCGCCTGACGCGAGCTTTTCCGGCCTTCCCTGGCCGCGTACCGCGCCGTCTGCGCCTCGTTTGCGTGCATGATCCGCGCGTTTGTTTGCGCTTCGGGTCAGCGCATTTGGTTCGTGTTCCGTCACCTGCGTTTCATCTGACTCTTGCCTATGTCCGCTCCGCGCCTCGACTCAGCCCGTCAGCGCCGCCCGCTGCGCCCGCTCCCCGCCCTCATCTTCATGAGCCGCTGGCTGCAAGTGCCGCTCTACCTCGGCCTGATCGTCGCGCAAGGCGTGTACGTCGTCCTGTTCCTGAAAGAAGTCTGGCATCTGGTCAGCGCGTCCATGACGCTCGACGAAACCAACATCATGCTGGTGGTGCTCGGCCTGATCGACGTGGTGATGATCTCGAACCTGCTGATCATGGTGATCATCGGCGGGTATGAAACCTTCGTGTCGCGCCTGGGCGTTGAGGGTCATCCGGACGAACCGGAATGGCTCGACCACGTGAACGCCGGCGTGCTGAAAGTTAAATTGTCGATGGCGCTGATCAGCATCTCGTCGATCCATCTGTTGAAGACCTTCATCAGCCCCGACCAGAATTCGACGCACACCATCATGTGGCAGGTCATCATCCACGTCGCGTTCCTTCTCTCGGCGGTGGTGATGGCGCTGGTCGACCGCCTGACCACGCATACGCATCCAAAACATTTTCAGGAACCCGTCGGCATACAGCCGCTGGGTTCTAACGGTTCCACTCCCCTGAAGGCGCACGACTGACCGCACTGCCCTGCGAGTCTGATAACAAGCGCCATTGTCCCCACTGAGCTAGCCATCATGACCGTCATCAAACAGGAAGATCTGATTCAGAGCATTGCTGATTCGCTTCAGTACATCAGCTATTACCACCCGCTCGATTACATCCAGGCCTTGGGCCGCGCTTACGAGCTCGAAGAGAGCCCCGCCGCGAAGGACGCGATCGCGCAGATTCTCACCAACAGCCGCATGTGCGCCGAAGGCAAACGCCCGATCTGCCAGGACACCGGCATCGTCACGGTGTTCGTGAAGGTCGGCATGGACGTGCGTTGGGACGGTGCGACGATGGGCGTCACCGAAATGATCAACGAAGGCGTGCGCCGCGGTTATCTGAACCCGGACAACGTGCTGCGCGCATCGATCGTGAGCCCGCCGGAAGGCGCGCGCAAGAACACGAAAGACAACACGCCGGCCGTGATCCACTACGAGATCGTGCCGGGCGACAAGGTCGACGTGCAGGTTGCGGCGAAGGGCGGCGGCTCGGAAAACAAGTCGAAGTTCGCAATGCTGAACCCGTCGGATTCGATCGTCGACTGGATTCTGAAGACCGTGCCGACCATGGGCGCAGGCTGGTGCCCGCCGGGCATGCTCGGCATCGGCATCGGCGGCACCGCTGAGAAAGCGATGGTGATGGCGAAGGAATCGCTGATGGATCCGATCGACATTCAGGACGTGATCGCACGCGGCCCGCAGGACTGGATCGAAGAACTGCGCGTCGAACTGCACGAGAAGGTCAACGCGCTCGGTATCGGTGCGCAAGGTCTCGGCGGTCTGGCTACGGTCCTTGACGTCAAGATCATGGCCGCGCCGACGCACGCGGCGAGCAAGCCGATCGCAATCATCCCGAACTGCGCAGCGACCCGTCACGCGCACTTCACACTGGATGGTTCGGGCGTGGCCAAGCTCGAAGCGCCGTCGCTCGACGCATGGCCGAGAGTGCAGTGGGAACCGGATACGGAAAAGAGCCAGCGCGTCGATCTGAACACGCTGACGCCGGAAGAAGTCGCAGCATGGAAGCCGGGCCAGACGCTGCTGCTGTCGGGCAAGATGTTGACGGGCCGCGACGCGGCACATAAGCGCATCGCCGACATGCTCGCGAAGGGCGAAAAGCTGCCGGTCGACTTCACGAATCGCGTGATCTATTACGTCGGCCCGGTCGATCCGGTGCGTGACGAAGCCGTCGGCCCGGCAGGCCCGACCACCGCCACGCGGATGGACAAGTTCACCGAGACGATGTTGTCGCAAACCGGTCTTATTTCGATGATCGGCAAAGCCGAGCGTGGCCCGGTTGCGATCGAGGCGATCAAGAAGCACAAGGCCGCGTATCTGATGGCCGTGGGCGGCGCCGCTTACCTCGTGTCGAAAGCAATTCGCAGCGCGAAGGTTCTCGCGTTCGAAGACCTCGGCATGGAAGCCATCTACGAGTTCGACGTGCAGGATATGCCGGTGACAGTCGCCGTCGATTCGAACGGCACCTCGGTGCACCAGACTGGCCCGAAGGAATGGCAAGCCAAGATTGGCAAGATTCTAGTCGCGACGGTTTGATCAGCGTTTGATCGGCGGTAACAGCTGGAAAGTAGAAGCCGGGGCCTCGAACCCCGGCTTTTTTATGATGAAATGAGAACGGTACGCATCACGCACAAAACCTTGCAAATCAAGGCAAAAAACTGTTTTTTTGCCTTGGCTTTTTGTCCTTCGGCGTTTATTGTTCTGGGAAATTCAAGTCTCTAATAAGGAAACCCCATGCAAGGCGACAAGAAAGTTATCGAGTATCTGAACTCCCAGCTCAAGAACGAGCTCACCGCCATCAATCAGTACTTCCTGCACGCGCGGATGTACAAGCACTGGGGACTCGAGAAACTCGGCAAGCATGAATACGACGAATCGATCGGCGAAATGAAGCACGCCGACTGGTTGATCGAACGCATTTTCATGCTCGACGGTCTGCCTAACCTGCAAGACCTGCACAAGCTGCTGATCGGCGAAGAAACCAAAGAAATCCTCGAGTGCGATCTGAAGCTCGAACAGATTTCGCAAAGCACCTGCAAGGAAGCCATCGCGTACTGCGAATCCGTGCGTGACTTCATCTCGCGCGAAATCTTCGTGAAGATTCTCGACGACACCGAAGAACACATTGACTGGCTTGAAACGCAGCTGGACCTGATCGACAAGGTCGGCATCCAGAACTACCAGCAAACCGCAATGGGTTCGATCGAGTCCTGATCGGACCACGTTGGAACGGCCAGCGCGGGCGGTATACTTGCGCACTTCCCCGTTTTGTGAGTTTGCCGTGACCGCTGTGCCGCGCGTGTCCTCATCGCCTATGACCGCAGAATCGCCGTCCTCAAGTGCCACGATTGCCACCTCAGGTGGCGGTTCGCGAGCGCCGGTCGGCATATTCGACTCGGGTCTGGGCGGTTTGTCGGTGCTGCGAGCGGTCCGGGCGCAACTGCCCGGCGAGGCGCTCATCTATGTCGCCGACTCGCTCTACGCCCCCTACGGCGAACGCGACGACGACTTCATCGCCGACCGCACCCTTGCAATCGGGCAATGGCTCGCCAGCCAGGGCGCGAAGGCGCTGGTGGTCGCATGCAACACGGCGACCGCGCAGTCGATCGCACTGGTCCGCGAAAAGCTGGCGATTCCGCTGGTGGGAGTCGAGCCAGGCATCAAACCGGCCGCGCTGCAGTCGAAAACACGCGTAGCCGGCGTGCTCGCCACCCAGGTCACCTTGCGCAGCGCCCGCTTTCAGGGGCTGCTGGAGCGCTACGCCGCCGATTGCCGTTTTCTTTGCCAGCCGGGCCACGGGCTCGTGCAGGCAGTGGAACGCTGCGACGTAGACTCCGCCGAACTGCGCGCGCTACTGCGCAGCTACCTGCAACCCATGCTCGATGCCGGCGCCGACACCCTGGTGCTCGGCTGCACCCACTACCCGTTTCTCGATGCGGCGATCCGCGATATCGTCGGCGACCGGCTCATGCTGATCGACACAAGCGTCGCCATTGCGCGTCAGCTGGAGCGGGTACTCGACCAGCACGGATTGCGCGCCGCCCCGGAAAGCGCCGCCGCTGTTCTGCCCCGCTTTTATTCGACCAGCGACGGCACCCATCAGCAACAGCTCGCCGCGACCCTTCTGCAAATCGACGCCGCAGTCGACCAGGTTGTAATCCCGTCGCGCCGCACGGCAGCGCCGGATTCCCAAGCCGCATAAAACCTCTCGCCAGCGCGTTTTCCCGCCGCCGCATGGCCTTTTGGGGCGCTTTTTAGCCGTTTTCGCCCCTTCTCCGGCGCTTGGCCGGGCCCCCGCTCCTTAGTCGAAACCCTTCTAAGAGTCTGGTTTTGTTACAAAAAATCATGCAGGACGCTTGCCAAACCGGCCAATCAAAATGATAATAGTTCGCATTAACGTTAGCTATGACGCCCTGCCATGATTGTCTGTGTCTGCAAGTCTGTTTCTGACCGAAAGATCCGTGCCTCGATCGCGGATGGCGTCGATTCGTTCGACGAACTCCAGTTCGAACTCGGCGTCGCTTCCTGCTGTGGCAAGTGCGCGGATTCCGTGCGCGGCGTCATGATGGAAAGCGGCGTGTGCGCGAGCCGCTGCGGCTTCGATCATCACTCGCAGGCTATCCCGCTGACGTTTTACGAACGCAAGGCCGCCTGAATCGCGGCTTGAGGGCGCGGCGCCACGCGGCGCGCCTTGGGTGTTCACTGCCTCACTGCCTCATGCTCAGTTTCTAAGCGCGGTTTCACGCGCTGCTTCACGCGTTATCCCACTGCCGTCAGCAAGCCAGTATCCGTACCAGCCAGCTACCCGCTCACCCGTTAAAAGGAGTTCGAGATGGAATTGCTGATTGGTTTCGTGACTACTTTGTTCATTTCGCTGCTGATCTTTCGAACATGACGATGTCTTGTCTGACGTGCCGCATCGACGGCACGCCGCCACGCTAACATGCAGGCCTCGCATACCATTTCAGCCGCCACGTCGGCTTCGTCCCCCCGAATGAATTCCCGTGCGCTGTCCGCGACTGCTGCGGTCGCGGCAATTCACATCGCTTTGCTTGCGGTGATCCTGACGCTGCGTCATGAACCGCTGCAACCCGTGATCGAAGCGAAGGTGATGACCGCGCAGCTGCTGGCGCCGGCGCCGGTCGCCGCGCCCGTCGCGGTGCAATCGATCGCCCCGCCGCCGCCCAAGCCGACACCGCCGGTTCACACCAAGCCGAAGGTCCAGCCCAAACCGACTCCTACGCCGACACCCACGCCGCTGCCGGTCGCCGCGGCTCCGTCGCCGACACCTGTCGCCGCGCCCGAACCGACGCCCGCGCCTGCCGCACCGGCGGCGCCAGCCGCTCAGGCCGCGCCGGCGATCGGCCGTCCGACCATGGACATCACGGCGCCGAAGAACGTCTCGCATATCGAGTGCAGCATGATCACGCCGGACTACCCCGCGCTGTCGAAGCGCCGCGGCGAAACCGGTACGGCCTATGTGACGTTTGTCATCGGACCGACAGGAAAGGTTGAAAGCATCTCGCTCAAAAAGAGCAGCGGCTTCAGCCGCCTGGACGACGCCGCCATCGCCGCCGCGCATGCGAGCTCGTGCAAGCCCTATCTCGAGAACGGTCAGGCCATTCGGGCCACGGCCACCCAGCCTTATAACTTCAATCTGAACGATTGAGGCAGATTTTAAAAACAAGGAATTGCAATGCAAAACTACGGATTGGCGCACGTGTGGGCGCAAGGGGATTTCGTGACGCGCGGTATCGCGCTCGCGCTGTTGATCATGTCGGTTATGTCGTGGAGCGTGATCGTCATCAAAGGCTGGAATGTGATGCGCCTGAAGCGTCTCACGAAGAATGCCGAGCAGCAGTTCTGGCATTCGGACGATCTCGCCGACGGGGTGAAGAAGCTCGGCGCCGGAGCGTCGACGCCGCACGACAACCCGTTCCTCGCACTCGCGCTGTCGGGACAGGAAGCTGCCGATCACCATCATCAGACGCAGCCGCATCTGCACGATCGCATGGACGTGTCGGATTGGGTGACGCGCTGCCTGAAGGACACGATGGACGAAAGCGTTGCGCGCATGCAAAGCGGTCTGGCGATTCTCGCCTCGATCGGCAGTACGGCGCCGTTCGTCGGCCTGTTCGGCACGGTGTGGGGCATCTATCACGCACTGCTGGCGATCGGCGCAAGCGGCCAGTCGTCGATCGATCAGGTCGCGGGCCCGGTGGGTGAAGCACTGATCATGACCGCGTTTGGCCTCTTCGTCGCAATTCCGGCCGTGCTCGGCTATAACGCACTGACGCGCGCCAACAAGGCGATCGTCGCCAAGCTGAGCCGCTTTGCACACGGTCTGCATGCGTTCTTCGTGACGGGCGCCCGCCTGTCGTCATCCAAGCGCGGCGACGGTTTGCGCCTCGCGCGCGCCAACTGATCGACGAGGCACTCCGATGGCAATGAGCCCTTTCGCCAGCGACGATGACGACGGCCTGATGAACGAAATCAACATGACGCCGCTCGTCGACGTGATGTTGGTTCTCCTGATCGTCTTCATGGTGACGATTCCGGTGATTCGTCACGCGGTCAAAATCGATCTGCCGCACGCGAGCAGTCAGAAAGAAGACACCAAGCCCGCGCAAGTCACGGTCTCCGTCGATGCTGACGGCAACGTCTTGTGGGACGACAAGAAGGTCGACGACGCAGCGCTGCGCGCGAAGATTGCAGAGGCTGCGCAAGCGAATCCGCAGCCGGAGCTGCATCTGGATGCGGACCGCAAGGTCGCGTACGAGAAAGTGGCGGAGGTGATGTCGGCGGCGCAGGCCGGCGGTCTCACGAAGATCGGTTTCGTCACGCAGCCCAAAGGCAAATAAGCGCAAGTGATCTGAGCGCAGCAATGCTGCCCTTGTTACGCAGCGCCTGCCGAAAAAACAGAAAAGCCCTTGTTTCAAGGGCTAAAAGTAAAAGGCCTTCATCGTCAGATGAAGGCCTTTTTTTTGCGCACTCGGCGCCTTCGGGCGGCGGGATCATTTACCATCAGAAGATGACTGATAGCTCGAGTCACCGCATGCGACAGCCGTGATCGACACGGACAGCGCGGTCAGCCCTATCAGGCCCACTATCATAGAGGCCATGAGTTTTCGCATAAGAGACTCCTTAGCGAAGGGATTTCACTATAGGCCTGCGAGCGCGCGCATTCAAGCAAACTGCCATTGAAAGTACTCATGACAGGCGGCGCTTAAATGCTAAAAGCGATGTTGCCGTGTCTAATAAGTGCTATGACGCGACTGCAAGAACAGGCTGCGCTGCGTCTTGCGCCGCCGCACGCGTCGGGCACTCGCCCGTAATGTGCTTACCTTCGTCCGGATCGAGCATTTCGACCAGATAATCGACGAACGCGCGCACAGCCGGCACCATTCCCTGCCGCGACACGAATACCGCGTACAACTGCGGCGTCGGAAGGGTCCAGCCGGGCATCACCGGCGACAATTGCCCCGCGCGCAGCGCGCTGCCGTACATCATCTCCGGCAATGCCGCGATACCCACGCCGGACAGCACGGCTTCACGAATCGTCATCAGATCGGCGGTGACGAGGCGCGGCTCGTGTTCGTGCGCGTGGCGCGTGCCGTCGGGGGCGATCAGATCGAAGACGTGGCGTCCGTCGCCGGTCGGCACGTCGAGCGTTTCAAAGCGGCTCAGATCGGCAGGCAATAGCGGCGGCGCATTCTGCTGCAACAGGCTCGGCGCGCCGACCAGCATCTGCTGCGTGCGCCACAACGGCCGCACGACGATATTGGCGTTCTCAGGCGGAGCGGAGCGCACACGCAACGCGATATCGATCGAATCCTCGAACAGATCAACCACACGGTTCGTCACGCGCATCACCACCCGCACTTCCGGGTAGCGATGCATGAATTCCGGCAGGATCTGCGACAGGATGGTCTGCGAAATCGTCACCGGCACGCTCACGCGCACCGTGCCACGCGGCGAAGAGCGAAGTTGCTGCACGACATTGACCGCCGCCTGGGCCTCGCTCAGCATCGCCTGACAGTGCTGGTAGAAGAGCTGGCCGGCTTCAGTGAGCGCCAGCTTGCGGGTGGAACGCTGCAACAAACGTACGCCTAACGACGCCTCCAGCTCAGTGAGCCGGCGCGACAGGCGCGACTTGGAAATGCCCAGCACGCGCTCGGCGGCAGAAAAACCGCCATGTTCGACGACCTGCGAAAAATACATCAGGTCATTCAGATTGTGTGAATCGATCTTCATCTCATCGTTCCAGTAATAGAACAATCCATTGCGTGAGGGTGGCTGGCGCCTAGGAAAACGGTCCCTATAATAGCTCTATGTTTCAAAAATAACGCTATTCCCCATTTTTTAAGGTGACTTTTGATGAGCACGACACGCACGATCGAACGCACGTTTCCCGCCGTTCGCACGACCGAAGGCGGCGGGTTTATCGTCCACCGTCCGTTTCCGACCCGCTTGCTGATGGATTTCGATCCGTTCCTGCTGCTCGACGAAATGGGGCCGATCGACTACGCGCCAGGCGAGGCCAAAGGCGCGCCGGATCATCCGCATCGCGGCTTCGAAACGGTCACGTACGCGCTCGAGGGTCAGTTCGGCCACAAGGACTCGGCGGGCCATTCGGGCACGCTGCGTGCCGGCGACGTGCAATGGATGACCGCGGGCGCAGGCGTCGTGCACAGTGAGATGCCGGACCCGTCGTTCGTGCGCGACGGTGGGCGCGTGCATGGCGTGCAACTGTGGGTGAATCTGCCGCGCCGCGACAAGATGATCGCGCCGCGCTATCAGGAGATACCGTCGGCAAGCATTCCGGTCGCAACGTCCGTGGACGGCAAGGTCCGCGTGAAGGTAATCGCGGGCGAAGCGCTCGGCGTGAAGGCGGCGATCGAAACGCGCACGCCGATTCTGTATCAGCATTTCTCGCTGCAACCGGGCGCGACGATCCAGCAACCGGTGCCGACCGACTATCGCGTGTTTGCTTACAGCCTGTCCGGTAAGGGCTTCTACGGCGAAGGGGAAGCACGCCAGGAAATCGACGCGCAGAAGATGGTGGTGTTTGGGAACGACGGCGACTCGATCACGCTGACGGCCGGCGCCGAGCCGCTCGAAGTGCTGCTGCTGGGTGGCGTACCGCTGAAAGAACCGGTGGTGCGCTACGGTCCGTTCGTGATGAACACGGAAGACGAAATCCGTCAGGCCGTGACCGATTACCAGGCCGGGCGCATGGGCGCGATCACCCACTGATCTGCCACGCCGGCACGCGCCGCCGCGCACGATTGCGGTGGCACGGCGCTCACCATGCCGCCCGCGCCGCCGCCGCGCATAGGCACGAAGGCCGGTGAATTCGTTCACAATAGCAATTCATGCCGCGCACCACACCGTCCAGACGTGACGACTCGTGGCGCGCGGCGATTTCCGTCCCTGTTCAGGAGCGCGCATGGCAGAGTCCACCGTCACCGCCCACATCGGTTCGACGAATTTCCAGGTCCTTTTCGACGACGGCAAGCACACATGGCTCGCCGACGAACCCGAGTCGCTTGGCGGCGGCGATCGCGGGCCGACGCCCGTCTCGCTGTTGCTGTCGAGCCTCGGTGCCTGTACGTCGATTACGCTGAAGATGTACGCTCAGCGCAAGGGCTGGCCGCTCGCCGACGTGCGCGTGGCGCTGTCGCTCGAAACCGGCGACGCGGGCTCGACCATCGACCGCAAGATCATGCTGGAAGGCGATCTATCCGACGAGCAGCGGGAACGGCTCTTGCAAATTGCCAATGCGTGCCCGGTTCACAAGATCCTCACGCATTCGATCACGATCCGCTCGGGTCTTGCCGTCGTCTGAAGTCGTGCGGGCCATTCGGGCCTCGTTGCCGGCACATTGGCGCGATAGCTCGCGGAGCGCGACAATGGCGTGATCGGCTCAACCGGGCTGAACGTTATGCAACGCTTTCATAGGAAGCCGCCGTTTTGAATTTCGAACACCTTATCCAGATCAACGATCCGTTGAATCCGTTTGTCGACTCGATGACCCGCGAGCAGTTGTGGGAGGGTCTCGTGCTGCGCGCCGAACAGCCGCAACTGTTCGTGATCGGACTCGACAGCTGCACCATCCTTTCGCGACAAGGCGACACGCTCGAACGGGAGTTGCACTACGGCCAGGCCACCGTGCGCGACCGTGTCACGCTGGAGGATCGCCAGAGCGTGCGCTACGACATTCTGCCGACGGCGGACTATGTCGGCGGCTCGCTGACCATGACGATCGAGCAGCCTGACGAACTGCAGTTGTTCCTGCGCTTCGAATACACGACCACCCTGCCCGTATCCGACGACCAGGACGCCGTGCAGACGCAGGAAATCGTGAAGTCGGCGTATCGCGAGAACGATATCGATACCGTGCGGCTGATCCGCCAGTACGTGCAGGCCAAGCAGGAACCCGGTTCATTGCATTGATGCATGCGCGGGCATTCCGCCCGCGTCATTCAACTATCGAAAGTCGAATCCGATGAATTTCTCTTTCTTGTAAATGGGAATAGTTATCATTTAGAATTAATCCATCGAATCGACCAACAGCAAAAACGAATGACCGATCTCAACCGCTCTTCCACACTCAGCCTGCGCCGCCCGGCGGCCGCGCTGACCAGCCGTCCGAAAGCATCGACGGCGACGGCAACCGCCGCGAAGCCTGCAGCGGATCACGCGAGCGGTACGAGCGAGAAGTCGGATCGGGTGGTGCGCAGCGACGCGCTGCTGCAAGGACATAGCCACGTCAGCATCCTGCATAACGGCGAAACCTACCAGCTGCGTGCGACGCGCTTAGGCAAGCTGATCCTGACGAAGTAACAGGCAACACCGAATAGCAGTATGTACCGGGTATTGTGGGGACCACCTCCTCGAGAGGTGTTAGGCATTAGCCAGCCACGACGGCTTGCACGTGAGAACTAGACCCCTTCGTGCAGACACCAAGCCAGTCGTCGCAGCCAGCCAGGCCGCTTTTTTGGTTCTCACCCAATGCGGACATACGAAACGACGTGTGTCGCACATGCAGAAAATGAAAAAGCCGTGGGATGCTGTCATCTCCACGGCTTTTGTTTTACAGGGTGCCGATCCGGTCGCGGCAGCGCGTTGAAGCTTTCTTTGAGACTTACTTCGAAGCCCAGCCCCAGAACATCAGCCACCATGCGCTATCGACCACCGCCAGCGCCGCTGCGAACCACACCATCGCAAGGCCGCGCTGAACGAAGCGCTCACTATAGCGACGTGTGACGAGCCAGGCGAGCCACGCGCTCCACAGGTTGGCAATCGCCAGAATCGCGATACGCATATCCGACGCCCACCACAACGACAGATGCTCCGCGCGCAGTAGCGACAGGGTGGTCGCCGACAAGCCGAGAAACACACCTGCGCCGGCAATCGGAATCAGGCCCTGCGTCAAATGATGCAGACGCACGAAACTGAAGCGTCCCAGCATGCGCGACGCCCCCATCAGCAGTACGAGCAGCACCGTGCCGTACACCAGCGCCGTGGCGAGGATGTAACCGATCACCATCGTGCCGTCGAGCCACGAGAACACGTCGTTCTGCTCGGGGTAATGCGTGAACAGGAACCACGGCGCGTTGGTGTCGAGCGGCCAGGTGATGTCGTGATCGACCAGCCAGGTTGCAAAGAACATCTTCAGGTCCACGAACCAGCGCGAAGCGGTCCAGTGGAATGCGCCGATCGCGATGCCGAGCAGGCCGTACAGGATCAACGCGGTGTCCCACGGGTTCGCCTGTTTGTCGCCGAGCTGTACGACTTCCGACGACGGCGCGCGCCACGTCAGCGCGATCGCGTCGCGGTGTCCGCTGCAACGGCCGCACATATGACAGTCCGACGCGCCCTTCATATTGCGCAGCGGCACCAGCGGTGCGCAGTTGATCGGAATCACGCGATGCCCATGTTCGCCGTTCTTGTACGAACGGCGCCACGCTTCTTCATCGACTTTGTAGTGAAACGGCGCGAGACGCGCCAGTAGCGAAAAAACCCCGTTCACGGGGCACAGGTACTTGCACCAGACGCGCTTCTCGCGTCCGTACAGCAAGCCGATGATCATTGCCGCGAAGGTCGAGCCGCCGAGTACCAGCAGCACCGCTTTCGGATACTGGTAGACGCTTACCATCTGCCCGTAGATCGTGGTGATGCCGAACGCGACGAACGGCCAGCCGCCCCAGCGCATCCAGCGCGGAATCGCCCAGCCGCGGCCATATTTGCTGGCGAATTCGGCGAGCGCGCCTTCCGGACACAGCACGCCGCACCAGACCCGGCCGAGCATCACCATCGACAGCAGCACGAACGGCCACCAGATGCCCCAGAACACGAACTGCGCGGCAAGCGTCAGGTTGTTCCACAAATGCGCGGTGTCGTCCGGCAGCGGTGTCACCGCCGGCACGAGAATCAGGAACGCATACACCGCCACCACAACCCACTGAATGCCGCGGATCAAACCGCCGTGACGCTGCATCCACTGCCCGGCCGCGGCAAGGCGGCCCGGACGGGTCATGACGGTGCTCATGCCGCGCGCCCTGCAGCCTGCTGCGCCGGCTTGCGATTCGCGCGACGCACCAGCAGATAGACGACCGCCCAGTACGCGGCGTAGGCGACCAGATTCATCAGTGCAGGGTGGGCGCGATAGCCAGTGAGCGTCGCAACCAGCGAACCGAAGGTACTCGAATCGTCGAGGATGGCTGACGAGTTCCACATCTGGTCGATGATCGTCGGCAGGATTTCCTTGTCGATCAGCTTGTCGACACCGGTCTGGAACAGGCCCGCGCCGAGGAACAGCAGCATGATTTCAGTGACGCGGAAAAAGAGCCGCCACGAGAAGTATTTGCCGCCCAACTGCAGCACATAGAAGGTCATGAATGCGAGACCGAGGCCGATGAGCACAGCGAGCATCTGGCTGCCATCCACGTGACCCGATTGGCCAAAGCCGAGACCGTACAGGAAGATCACCGTTTCACTGCCTTCGCGCGCGATAGCCAACGCGACCAGCAATGCGACACCCCACCAGTTCGAATCGCGCTTGCTCTTTTGCAGCGACTGTTCCATGTCGCGCTTGAGCGACCGGCCGTGCTGCTTCATCCACAGCACCATCTGCACGATCAGCACACACGCGACCAGCACCATGCCGGTCTGGAAATAATCCTGCGCGTCACCGGAGAGCACTTCGGTGAAACCAACCAGCGCCGCGCCGAGCGCGACCGCCGCGATCACACCGGCCGCGACGCCGCCCCACAGGTACGGCAAACCGCGGCGCGCATCGTCGTCACCATTTTTCAACCACGCGTACAGGATGCCGACGACCAGCAAGGCCTCAACGCTTTCCCGCCACACGATGAACAGAATCTGACCCATCCAAGCTCTCCCCTCTACCCTTCCACTGCTTCGGCGAACGCACAATCCGGTTGTTCAAGGCATGCGCTCGCACCCCAAGCCACCACTCTTACTTCGCGACGATTACGCCCTGCGCCTGCTGATGGAAATCGTCGAAGAACTTGTACTCGCCCGGCGAGAGCGGTGCGATGACGACGAACGAATCGCCGCCCGGCGCCAACACTTTTTCCTTACGCAATTGCACGCTTTCGAATTCGGCCGCGCCCTTGCCGGTGTTGCGTATCGCGATCTTGATGCGCTGCCCTGCGGGCACTTCGATGCGCGCGGGATTGAGCTTGCCGTCGTTCATTTCCAGGTTGAAGGTCGGCAGATCCGCTGCGTGCGCGGCCCCCACCGTCAAAACGGTCATGGCGAGGATCGCGATCTTTCGGTCAATTCTCATTAGCCTTTCCGGAAAACGCGGCGCTGGAGTTTACGCCCGGCGCCGTCTGCTGCATTCATTCATGCGGTCCGCCCCGCGTTTGGCGCGGCGAACCGCGTTGATCCGCGTTGATCCGCGTTGATCAGTAACCGCCCTTCTTGCCGATACCCGCGTACGTGAAGTCGTATTCGAGCGTGATCGGCTTGAACCACGGGCCCACGCCGGTTTCCTTGTCGACGTGACGGCCGAACGCCATGTGGCCGGTTTGCATCGGCGCTTCGACCACCAGCTTCAGGTGGTACTTGCCGGGGCCCTGCAGCTTGACGTTGTCGCCGTAATGCGGACCGTCGTTGGCGACCATCGCCATCATGTCGCCCTTCTGGGTCTGATTCGAACCGGCTTTGGTCAATTCATAACGAACTTGCAGATACGGCATCCAGTCGCCTTCGGCGAAACCGGTCGGGTTGTTCTTGACCGCGTGGATGTCGGCTTCGAGGTGGACGTCCGAGTCCGACGCCTTGCGCATCATGCCTTCGGGTTCCATCGTGATCGGCTGCAGATAGACCGCGCCGATTTCCATCCCGCCCTGAATCTGGTGCTTCCCGATCGGGTATTCCGCTGCCGTTGCGGAAAGCGCCGCTACTGCGGCCACCGCTGCTGCGCCACCGCGCACAAATGAAGAAATCCGCATTGAAACTCCTTGTTTTTATCAGACTGGAATCGAACTCATTGGAACAGTGCGGTGCGCGTGCGTTTTAAGCCGCGGCCCCACATCCACCGACAGGGGGCGACAGACCACAGACAATCGCATTACGAACGTTAATGCGAACCATTCTCAATATTGGTCAAGTTTATCATTGATCGGCAGGGAGAACAAACGAGGACGCTCGCAAAGCCTTACGGCAGCAGGGACTTAAGGCTGTGTTAAGGAAAGCGCGGGCGAAGGTGTTGGCGGGTGTAAAGCGCAGGAAAGACAAGGCGCGGCACATTGCCGCGCCTTTCTTCGCACCTTGCTTGATACGTAGGAAGAATTTATTCGACGCCGGGCACGTGGTCGCCGACGTTCGCGCCAAATACGCGCTGCCGCAGCAGCGCCAGTTGGTCGCGGGTCTGTGCGGCCTTTTCGAACTCGAGGTTCTTGGCGTGCTCCATCATCTGCTTTTCGAGGCGCTTGAGTTCCTTGGCGAGTTGCTTCTCGGACATGTCCTCGAATTTCGCCCGAGTCTGCTGTTCCTTCAGTTCAGCGCGGGCGTCGTCGACGTTGTACACCCCGTCGATAATGTCGCGAATCCGCTTGACCACGCCGCGCGGCGTAATGCCGTGCTCCAGGTTGTAGGCGATCTGCTTGGCGCGCCGCCGCTCGGTTTCGTCGATGGCGCGGCGCATCGAGTCGGTCACCCGGTCCGCATAGAGAATCGCTTTGCCGTTCACGTTACGCGCCGCCCGGCCGATGGTCTGGATCAGCGAACGCTCGGCGCGCAGGAAACCTTCCTTGTCCGCGTCGAGAATCGCGACCAGCGAGACTTCCGGAATATCCAGCCCCTCGCGCAGCAGGTTGATCCCGACCAACACGTCGAATGTGCCCAGCCGCAGGTCGCGGATGATTTCCACCCGCTCTACCGTGTCGATGTCGCTGTGCAGGTAGCGCACCTTGACGCCGTGGTCGGCCAGAAACTCGGTCAGCTGCTCGGCCATCCGCTTGGTCAGCACCGTGACCAGCACACGGTCGCCCACTTTGACGCGCTCGTTGATCTCGGCCAGCACGTCGTCGACCTGGGTGCGCGCCGGACGCACCTCGATTTCCGGATCGACGAGGCCGGTAGGACGCACCAGCTGCTCGGCCACCTGCCCGGCCGTTTTCTTTTCGTAGTCAGCCGGCGTGGCCGACACGAACACCACCTGGCGCATCTTGCGCTCGAACTCATTGAACTTGAGCGGGCGATTATCGAGCGCCGACGGCAAGCGAAAACCGTAGTCGACCAGATTCTCTTTACGCGCCCGGTCGCCGTTGTACATGCCGTTCAACTGCCCGATCAGCACGTGCGACTCGTCGAGCAGCATCAGCGCGTCAGACGGCAGATAGTCGACCAGCGTCGGCGGCGGCTCGCCGGGTGCGGCGCCCGAGAAGTGCCGCGAGTAGTTCTCGATGCCCTTGCAGAAGCCCAATTCCTGCAGCATTTCCAGATCAAAGCGGGTGCGCTGCTCGAGCCGCTGCGCTTCGACAAGCTTTCCGTTGCTGTAGAAGAACTCGAGCCGGTCGCGCAGTTCGGTCTTGATCGTTTCGACCGCGCGCACCACGGTGTCGCGAGGCGTCACATAGTGTGACGACGGATAGACGGTGAAGCGCGAAATCTTCTGCCGCACGCGGCCGGTGAGCGGATCGAACAGTTGCAGCGTCTCGACCTCGTCGTCGAACAACTCGATGCGCACCGCCATTTCGGCGTGCTCGGCCGGGAAAATATCGATCGTGTCGCCGCGCACGCGGAACGAACCGCGCTGGAAGTCGGCTTCATTGCGGTTGTACTGCATCGCGATCAGGCGGGCGATGATGTCGCGCTGGCCGAGCTTGTCGCCGGTACGCAGCGTCAGAATCATCTTGTGGTATTCGGAGGGGTTACCGATACCGTAAATCGCCGACACCGTGCCGACGATGATCACGTCGCGCCGCTCCATCAGGCTCTTGGTGGCCGACAGCCGCATCTGCTCGATGTGCTCGTTGATCGACGAATCTTTCTCGATGAACAGGTCGCGCTGCGGCACGTACGCTTCCGGCTGGTAGTAGTCGTAGTACGAGACGAAGTACTCGACCGCATTGCGCGGAAAGAACTCGCGAAACTCGGAATAAAGCTGCGCGGCGAGCGTCTTGTTCGGCGCGAACACGATCGCCGGCCGGCCGAGCCGCGCGATGGTGTTGGCCATCGTGAAGGTTTTGCCGGAGCCGGTCACGCCGAGCAGCGTCTGGAACGACAAACCGTCCTCGATGCCTTCGACAAGCGTGTCGATTGCCGTCGGCTGGTCGCCCGCGGGCGGATACGGCTGGTAAAGCTGGAACGGCGAGCCTTCGAACGTGATGAATTTGGATTCATCAAGCGTCTCGTCGACTTCAGTCAGATGTTGTTCGGACATGGGGGCGGCACCGGGCCTTGGGCAAAGAACTATTCTAACGGGTTGCGGGAACCCGGGCTGAGCGGGTCTGCGTAGGGATTGCGGGGTGGACGATGCAGGCCAGCTGGCCGATGCGGAGGCGATTTCCCGACGGCTCGAGGCCGCTGTTCGGCCTTCGCCGGCTTCGCTCCAGGCAAATCCGCTATGACGACATGACGCCGGAGTGCCTGTTTTTCAAGCAAATAATTCAGTCCAGCAGGCTTTGTCGCCCGAAAAACGCCCGTGAATTCGCTACAATGGCAAGTTGCGCTCGCCTGTCGATGCCCGCCCGCCGTCTGAATTGTCCGTTGTTGTCCGTCAGACACCGTTGGCCGGCCCGCCCGGGCTTGAAGCCGCCCTCTTTTCACAACTGCTGCCCATCCATCATGTCTCTGTTCTCCGCCGTCGAACTTGCTCCCCGCGACCCGATTCTGGGCCTGAACGAAGCTTTCAACGCCGATGCGCGCACCACCAAGGTCAACCTTGGCGTTGGCGTGTACTTCAATGAAGAAGGCAAGATTCCGCTGCTGCGCGCCGTGCGCGACGCGGAAAAGGCTCGCGTCGAAGCCGCGCTGCCGCGTGGTTATCTGCCGATCGAAGGCATCGCTGCCTACGACGCTGCCGTGCAAACGCTGCTGCTCGGCAACGACTCGCCGCTGATCGCCGCAGGTCGCGTCGTGACGGCGCAAGCACTGGGCGGCACGGGTGCGTTGAAAATCGGCGCCGATTTCCTGAAGCGTGTGAACCCGAACTCCAAGGTCGCGATCAGCGATCCGAGCTGGGAAAACCACCGCGCGCTGTTCGAAGGCGCCGGCTTCGAAGTCGTGAACTACCCGTACTACGACGCGCACACGCACGGCGTGAACTTCGAAGGCATGCTGAACGCGCTGAACAGCTACGCTGCCGGCACGGTTGTCGTTTTGCACGCGTGCTGCCACAACCCGACCGGCGTCGACCTGACCGTTGACCAATGGAAGCAGATCGTCGAAGTCGTCAAGGCGCGCAATCTGGTGCCGTTCCTCGACATCGCTTACCAGGGTTTCGGCGACAACATCGAATCCGACGCTGCAGCGGTTCGTCTGTTCGCGGCATCGGAACTGAACGTGTTCGTGTCGTCGTCGTTCTCGAAGTCGTTCTCGCTGTACGGCGAGCGCATCGGAGCGCTGTCGATCATCACGGCAAGCAAGGAAGAATCAGCTCGTGTGCTGTCGCAACTGAAGCGCGTGATCCGCACGAACTACTCGAACCCGCCGACGCACGGCGGCTCGGTGGTTGCTGCGGTGCTCGCATCGGCTGAACTGCGCGCCACATGGGAAAGCGAACTCGCCGAAATGCGTGACCGTATCCGCGCAATGCGCAACGGTCTGGTCGAACGTCTGAAGGCCAGCGGCGTGGATCGCGATTTCAGCTTCGTGAACGCACAACGCGGCATGTTCTCGTACTCGGGTCTGACGGCTCCGCAAGTGGACCGTCTGCGTGAAGAGTTCGGCATCTATGCAGTGGGTACGGGCCGCATCTGCGTGGCTGCGCTGAATACGCGCAACCTCGACGTGGTGGCTAGCGCGATCGCTCATGTGCTGAAGTAAGGCTTTCAGGGCGCGGGCGTTAGTCGCACGCGCTTTACTTTGCTGTTGCTGCTTAAGCTGCATGTAAAAACGGCGCCCTTTCGGGCGCCGTTTTTTATTGGCCGGCTGTTGTTGCCGGACGTGTGAGTGTGACCCGCCGATAGGCCCCGCTGCCGGCACTCCTTCTGTCACCTAGGTCCGTTTCAGCGCGAATCCCGATGGATATCGTGCGTGACAAAACCTGCGTCGTTATCAGGCATGTCGAGCCAGTCCGGTTGCGCGAGCGACTGGCGGATATCTTCCAGGCCGCTGCTCCAATGTTCACGCATTGTAGAAAGGCCGAACTGGAAGTCTTTGAAATGCCCTTCGTATTCCTTCTGCCGATAGATGAGATGGATCACGTTGTAGCGTTTCGAACAGGACAGATCATCTGCCAGCTTGCACCACGGATCGTCGCGCTGGTCAGCCGGTACACGATCGAGCACCTCGCGCAGCACATGCCGGAAACGCTGCGAACGTTGCAGCATATCGGTCACGAGACGTGTGCGGCTTGAGTACTGGATGTCCTTCATGCGCCCCTGAACATCGGTGATGTTGTCCGGCACCGGCCCAACCGCGCTCCAGAGATCAACTTGGAACGCAAGCGTATCGCGACGTGGTGTGGTCTGAATCACCTCGTAGAGCGGCGTGTTCGACATCAAGCCGCCGTCCCAGTAGAACTGACCGTCGATTTCGACCGCCGCGAAACCCGGCGGCAACGCACCTGACGCCATGAAATGCTCAGGCCTCAGTTTCGTATGCTTGTTATCGAAGTAGGCGAAATTGCCGGTACCGCAATTCACCGCCCCCACTGACACACGCATCTCACCGGAATTGATCCGATCGAAATCGCAGAGCGCTTCCAGCGTGGCCTTGAGCGGCGTGGTGTCGTAGTAGCTCGCGAGTTGCGGCGGCCCTGAGACGGTAGGCAACGGCGGCGGGAAGCGCGGCACGAAAAAGCCCTTTTGCCCTTCCACGATCGCGCCCATCGCCTGGGTCGCCGTAAAAGCCTTGCGCACGGCTTCACTGGAATTAAACAGCGCGTGCTCGATAAAGGCCGGCAACGGCGGTCCGAACGCCGGTTGGCAGATCGTCTCCCAGAATTGCAGCAGCCGCTCGACGCGTTTCTCCGGCGGATTGCCGGCAATGACGGCCGTATTCAGCGCGCCGATCGAAATGCCGGCGAGCCAGTTCGGCTCGATACCGGCTTCGTAAAGCCCCTGAAAGACACCTGCCTGATAGGCGCCCAGCGCGCCGCCGCCTTGCAGCATCAACGCGACGGTTTCGTAGTTCGGCAATTGGAGATGCTTGCCGGGATGCGCGGCGGGCGCCGGACCGGCGCCCTCGCCTTCCCCGCCGCCGGGTGCGCCGACGCGTGCCCGCTTGAGATTGCGTTGCGCCATGGGCGCCTCCTTATTGCATGTACCAGCCGTGGCTCACAATAAAGGACTGGCCGGTCAGCGCCGCAGTCGGGAACGTGGACAGGAACAGCACCGTCTGTGCGACGTCTTCCACCGTGGTGAAGATGCCGTCGACCGTGCCGCCCAGCATCACGCGTTTGATCACGTCTTCTTCGCTGATGCCGAGCTCCTTGGCCTGCTCGGGAATCTGCTTGTCGACCAGCGGCGTACGCACGAAACCCGGACACACCACATGCGAGCGCACGTTATGTTTCGCACCTTCCTTGGCCAGTACGCGTGAAAGACCCAGCAGCGCATGCTTGGCCGTCACATAGGCGGACTTCAGCGGCGACGCTTCGTGCGAATGGACCGAGCCCATGTAGATCACGATGCCACCGCGATCGTCTTTGTACATGTGCTTGAGCGCGGCCTTGGTGGTGAGGAAGGCGCCGTCCACGTGAATGGCCTGCATCTTCTTCCAGTCGGAAAACGAATAGTTTTCGATCGGATTGACGATCTGGATGCCGGCGTTGGAAATCAGAATATCGATCGAGCCGAATTCGGCCGCGACTTTATCTATGCCCTGGTTGACGGCGTCTTCGTTCGTGACGTCCATTGCCACGCCGATTGCCTTGCCGCCGCCCTTTTTGATTTCTTCAGCGACGGCGTTCGCGCCGTCCTGGTTCAGGTCGGCAATCGCGACCGCTGCGCCCGCGGCGGAAAGCGTGAGCGCAATCTGCTTGCCGATGCCGCTCGCGGCACCCGTAACCACCGCAACCTTGCCATTCAGATTCGTGTTCAGTGACGACATCCAGAACCTCCATGCAGTTGATGAGCAATGAGACCACGGACCGCGGGCGGCGTGAAGTCAGCCAAACGGCATAGACCGTTTGGCTGAATGCTGCACTGCGGCCAACGCTGCTATTGTGCATGAACCGTGTGAACTGCATCCGTAAACTGCACATTGCGCTTTATCTCTTTAAACTGGACGTTTCAGCGGGATTCCGGCGGCATGACTACCAAGGAGGAATGCATGAATTATCGACGTCTAGGCCGTTCGGGCCTGCAAGTCAGCGAACTGTCCATCGGCTCGTGGGTCACCTACGGCAATCAGGTGGGTCATCGTGCAGCGCGCGAGTCACTCGCAGCCGCGCGCGATGCGGGAGTCAACTTCTTCGACAATGCCGAGGTGTACGCCGCCGGCCAATCCGAAGAAATCATGGGTCAGGCGCTCAAGGAACTGGCATGGCCGCGTGTGAGCTACGTGGTCTCGACGAAATTTTTCTGGGGCCTCAACGAAGCGCCGAACCAGTACCACACGCTGAACCGTAAATATTTGCTGAACGCCATCGACACGTCGCTCAAACGCCTGCAACTCGATTATGTCGATCTCGTGTTCTGTCATCGCCCTGACCCAAACACGCCGGTCGAAGAAACCGTCTGGGCCATGAGCGACATGATCACGCGCGGCAAAGCCCTGTACTGGGGCACCTCTGAATGGAGCGCCGACGAAATCCGCGCCGCTTACGAGATCGCTGAACGGCATCATCTGCACAAACCGGTCATGGAGCAGCCGCAGTACAACCTGTTCCACCGCAAGCGCGTCGAGCAGGAATACAAACGGCTTTACGAGGATATCGGCCTTGGGCTGACCACCTGGAGCCCGCTCGCGTCCGGCCTGCTCACCGGCAAGTACCGCAACGGCGTGCCTGCCGATAGCCGCGCGCAACTGCAAGGCTACGACTGGCTACGCAAGCAGGTCACCGACGCCGGCAAGAACAACGTGGTCGGCAAGCTGGGCGAAGTGGCCGACGAGCTGGGTTGCACGATCGGCCAGTTGGCGATTGCATGGATTCTGAAGAATCCGAATGTGAGCACCGTGATCACCGGCGCGTCGCGCGTCGAACAGATCGGTGAGAACATGAAATCCGCCGAGGTGGCGGAACGGATCACGCCGGAGATCAAAGAGCGGATCGAGGCGGTCATCGGCGACGCCTACGACTGATCGGCCGCGCCGGACTGGTCCAGATCCGATCGGGGCGCGGACCGGTCCGCGGAGCATGGCCCACGCACTATCGGGACTGTGTCACGCGCAACGCACTGCGGAGTGCAGCGCGGCGTCGCGTACAATACGCGACCGCGCTGCACTTCAGTTGTGCTGCCGCATTGCACTCGCATCGCCGAATCCGCCGTGGACCGGCACGCCCTCTTTCAGTGTCTCCTCATCATGCTCAGCTACCGCCACGCCTTTCATGCAGGCAATCACGCCGACGTTCTGAAACACGCCGTCGTGTTGCAGCTACTGCGCTACCTCGGCCAGAAGGACAAAGCCTACTGGTATATCGACACGCACGCGGGCGCCGGCGTCTATTCGCTGAAGGAAGGCTACGCGACGAAAACCGGCGAGTTCCAGACCGGCATCGCCAAACTGTGGGAGCGTAACGACCTGCCGTCGGTCTTCGCGGAGTACGTCGACGAAGTGAGCGCGCTGAATCCGGACGGCCAGTTGCGCTTCTACCCGGGCTCGCCGTATATCGCGTGGCGGCAAATGCGCGAGCAGGACCGCATGCGCCTGTTCGAGCTGCATACCACTGAAATCGACGTGCTGCGCCATAACTTCCGCGACGCAGGCAGACGCGCAATGCTTTATGCGGGCGACGGCTTCGACGGCATTCTCGCGTTGCTGCCGCCGGCGCCGCGCCGCGCGCTGGTGCTGCTCGATCCGTCGTACGAAGACAAGCGCGACTACACGCGCACACTGCGCTGCGTCGAAGAAAGCCTGAAGCGCTTTCCGACCGGCACCTATGCGGTCTGGTATCCGCAGGTAAGACGCCTTGAATCGCAGCGCTTCCCCGATCAGTTGAAGAAGCTGCAGGAGCGCAACTGGCTGCATGTGAGCCTGACCGTCAGCAATCCGCCGACCGACGGCTTCGGGTTGTTCGGCAGTGGCATGTTCATCCTGAATCCGCCGTATACGCTGGCAAAAACGCTGAAAGACCAGATGCCCTGGCTGGTCGAGGCGCTCGGCGAGGACAAGGCCGCGCAGTTCAAGGTCGAATATCGCGGGGATTGAGCACGCCCCGGGCCGCACGTGGGCGCCTTACCAGAGGTATGACGCGCGCGCGGCCGGGTAAATCACCCGCCATCAGTCCACTTACTTGAGTTGCGCCGCTGCCTTGCGGGCGAAATCGTTGGTATAGGTCGCGTTCAGATCGATCTTTTTCGGATCGAGGCGGTTATCGAACGACGACAAAGCACGCAATGAAGTCGCCGGGCCATCCGCGGGCATCAAGCCATCCGGTGAATACGCGTCGCGCACGTTGTGGAATGCCTCCACGTAGAGCGCCGAATCGTTGAGCAAATAGGCCGGCGGCACCATCTTCAGCAAGTCGGCGTCGCTCGCGGTCTGCAACCAGTGGTCCGCGCGCACGATCGCATTGGCGAGCGCCTGTGTCGTCTTCGGATACTTCTGGATGAAAGTCTCCGATGCGTAGAGCGTCGCTGCCGGCATCGTCCCGCCGAATACCTCCTGCGTACCCTGCACAGTACGTGTATCGACCAGCACTTTGATCGCGCCGCTACGCGCCAGCTTGGTCATCATCGGATCCACATTGGACAGCGCGTCGAGCTGACCGCCGCTCACCGCGGCCAGTACCGTGGCGCCACTGCCCACGCCGATCGCCGAAATCTCGTTACGCTGCACGCCTGCCTTGCGCAAAGCCACGGTGAGCACCAGATCCGTCGACGAACCCGGTGCGCTCACACCGACTTTGGCGCCCTTGAAGTCCGCCAATGTCTTGATCTGATCCGCCTTCGACTTCAGCACCGCGACAACGATCTGCGGCGCGCGGCCCATCAGTACGAACGCGCGGTAGTGTTGCCCTTTTGCCTGCATGAACAGCGTGTGCTCGAATGCGCCGGCTCCCACGTCAGCACTGCCCCCTACGACCGCTTCCAACGCCTTCGAGCCGCCCGCGAAATCTTCGAGCGTGACGTCGAGCCCTTCGTCCTTGAAGTAGCCCAACTGCTGGGCGGCGAGTACCGGCAAATAGTAAAGGCCCGGCAAACCGCCAACGGCCATCGTGAGCGTGGGCTTTTCCGGAGTGTCTTTGGCCAGCGCGACGCCGGGCAGCGTCGCGGGTACGCTCAGCGCGAGCAACGTGGCGCAGGTGCTGGCGGCACGCCGCATCCAGTGAATAGGCATGTGATGTCTCCTTGTTCTGTTTTCATTCGATGCGATGGCGCTACGTACGATGCATGGTCCACATCGTTGGCGAGAGAGCGCGCAACGATTGTCGTCGGACGGTGTCGCGCACGCCATGCATCGAAACCCGAATAGCGTATGCAGTGTCTCGCGCGTTAGCTGAAGATAAAGACGCGCGTGCACATGCGGCAGCACGGCAGAGGGCCTGCCGCTCGAACCATCAACGGATGGATGGAAAGAACTACTAGGAGATATCGCGGCGGAGTCGCTTCTTGCGACTTATTGCGCGCGAAGTACAGGACGAGTCTGCGGCTGCGGTTGTGTCGACGGCGTGCCGCCGCCAACAGGCACCGGAATGTAAGGCGCGACAACGAACGGTACCGACGAATTCGGCGCCAGCTCCGTGGGCGTTGCGATAGGCTGCGCCCCTACGATCGGCTGCCGCGAGAGCGGCGCGGTCTGAAGCACGGTACCGCTCTGACCATCGCTGATACCGCTCTGCGAGTCGAGTATCACGGGCTTGCGGGCGGTAGTGCTCGACGCGGCGAACGTTGCCGATACGGCAAAAACCGTTGTCAGCGAAGCTGCGGCGGTCATGGCCAGGACGGATTTGAGCAAGCGGACAGGACGCATGGGCGGACCGGTTGAGTTTGAGAATGCCGGATTGCGCAGAAAACGCTTTACCTTACCGCGGCGGCATCCTTCAGGCTAGTCGTTATTAGCCATGAGTCGCCAAGAAGCGCCAGTTGCTGTGGATTTTCGTGGTCCAGATGTGACAAAGCCCCGTCTATACGGGGCTCAACACTTTACTGCAATGGCCGCGCACGAGCGCTGCCGGGTCAAACTTGATGCAGTTGAAACTTACAGCGAGTAGCCGTTGGTTTCGAGCGAGCGGATGCGCTGTTCGAGCTGAACGATATCCGACGACGACGCCAGATAGGCTTCACGACGAGTGCGTTCTGCAGTTTCAAACCAGGTGCTCAGCTTTTCAAGTACGTATGCAAACATGATGTTCTCCAAGGATCAGATTGAATCCCCGGTGAGTTCGGCATCAGGGATTTCCCGTAAAAGGGTTAACCCGGATTATAGCCCTATGGTGCAACCTTGCTAGTGAAATGCCCGCATGACGTGCATTCCGTTTTGGAATGGTGCACGCCCGTGGTGCACTTAAGCTGTTGATTTATCTGAATTCAAGACGATTTTCTTGCGGCGATTGATGCTGCCCCACATTAAATTGCACCATTTAGGTGCTTTTTGAGGCTCGGTTGCGATAACGTCCTCGACAGGTTGCACTCCGCGCTTTCAGATCGGATGACAACCCTTCCCCGACACCAGATCGGTATCGGCGAGCCGCTCGATAATCGGGCAATCCGGGCGCTCGTCGCCGTGACAATGGTCCGCCAGATGCGCCAATGTGTCGCGCATGTCGGTCAGTTCGTTGATACGGCGATCGAGCTCCGCAACGTGCTCTAGCGCAATCGCCTTCACTTCGGCGCTGGCGCGCGACCGGTCGTGCCACAGCGCCAGCAAGCGGCGGATGTCTTCGACCAGAAAACCAAGACGGCGCGCCTGCCGAATAAAACGCAGCGAATGAACCTCTTGCGGCCCGTATACGCGATAGCCAGCGCTCGTACGCGCCTTCGCCGCCAACAGGCCCACGCTTTCGTAGTAGCGAATCATCTTCGCCGTGACGCCCGAGGCGCGGGCCGCTTCACCGATGTTCATGACTGTTTCCCCAGTGTGTGCGTCGATCGTACACCTTCCCATAGTGGGAAGGTCAGCCACTCAATTGCGCATCGGCAGGCATAATTCAAGCATCGCAATATTCATTTTTTTGAGGCAATCCCGATGACGATCGAATTCCAGGTAGAAGGCATGAGCTGCCAGCATTGCGTGGCTGCGGTCACGAACGCGATCCGTGAACACGATGGCGCCGCTCAGGTCGAGGTCGATCTGGCATCCGGCCGCGTGGCAGTCGAATCGGCACAACCGGTCGACACGCTCAAAGCCGCAATCGACGAGGCCGGTTACACGGTGACCGGCGTGACCAGCGGCCCAGCCCGCTAAGCGAGCGACCGTTATGTTCAAAGTTGCCGTCATTGGTGCTTCCGGACTGCTCGGCCGGGCTCTCGTCGACGAACTGGCGCAGCAGGCTGATTGGCAAGTTGTCGCCACGGCGTTCAGCCGGCCGGGGCCGAACACGGTCGCGCTGGATATTCGCGATGCGCGGGCGGTCGAGCAATTTGTCGAGCGTGAAGCGCCGGACGCGCTCGTGATTGCCGCAGCAGAGCGTCGGCCGGATGTGTGCGAGCACGATCCGGCGCTCGCCCGGGCGTTGAACGTCGATGCGGTGCGCACCCTGGCCACGGCGGCAACGCGGCGCGGCGCGTGGACGCTCTCGATCTCAACCGATTATGTGTTCGACGGCACCCGCCCGCCCTATCAGCACGATTCCGCGCCCGCGCCGCTCAATGCCTATGGGCGCAGCAAACTCGAAGGCGAGCGCGCGCTGACGGAATCTACCGATCTCGGCTGCGTGCTGCGTTTGCCGCTGCTCTATGGGCCGATCGTCGATTGGGCAGAATCGGCGGTGACGAGTCTCGTGCCGGCGATTGCCGCGTCGGCTTCACGCGAGGGCAAAGCCGCGATCATGGATGCATGGGCGATTCGCTACCCGACCTTTACGCCGGACGTCGCGTTCGTGATCCGGCAGATGCTCGAACGACATGCGCGTGGCGATGCGATCGGCGGCATCGTGCAATGGTCGGGGGATGAGCCGATGAACAAGTATGAAATCGCCGTGCGGCTGGCCGAAGCACTGCAACTGGATGCGCAACTGACGCCACAACATACGCCCACCGACGCGACGCCGCGTCCGCATAACTGCCACCTGGCGTCGGACCGGCTCGAGGCGCTCGGCATTGGTCGCCGCACGCCGTTCGACGTTGCGATCCGGCAAGTGCTGGCCGCATTTCCATGGCGGGGCGAGCCGGCGGCAGATCAGCCTCAATGAAAATCACGGCTCGCCGTAGCCAGTTCGCCGAGCCAGTCGCTGTGATCTTCAAGTCGATGCGCGACGAGATGGATCACCTCGCCCTTCTGTTTCCGTTTCGCGTTGCCCGTTTTACTTGCGTTCATCGCATTGCCGGCGCTGTCACCGCCGGTAGAAACGCCGTCGTCACGCTGCAAGACGCCATACACCGCCAGCAAGGATGAACCCAGCAGTACCTTGCGCTGTTTTTCCACCAGCGCCGGCCAGACGATCACATTGATCGAACCGGTTTCATCTTCGATGGAAACGAACACGGTGCCGTTTGCCGTGCCCGGCCGCTGCCGCACGGTAACGATGCCGCAGGCGCGTGCCAGCGTGCCGTGTCCGCACGCGGCAAGTTCTGCGGCCGTGCGAAAACGCTGCTTGGCAAGACGCTCGCGCAATAGCGCGAGCGGATGACGATTGAGCGTGAGGCCGATGCTCGCGTAGTCGTCGACGATCTCGCGACTTTCTGTTGCCTGCGGCAATGTCAACGGCGCTTCGGCGATCGGCGCATCGCGCAGCAGCTTGGGTACCGTGTGCTGCGCGGTCACCTGCCACCACGCTTCGCGCCGATGGCCCGCAATGCTGACCAGCGCGTTCGCCGCGGCCAGCGCTTCGAGATCGCGCCGCGTCAATGCCGCGCGACGCGCCAGATCGTCGACGTCGGTAAACTGCGCGTCGCTGCGAGCCGCCATAATGCGTTCGGCCGCTACCTGCGAAAGACCTTTGATCAGATGCATGCCGATGCGTACTGCCGGACCGCGTGCACCATAGGTTTTCGACGATTGAAATACGCGGGCGGTCAGCTGTTTTGCCGCACGCCGGATCGTCCGGGCCAATGTGAAGCGCCGCAACGACATGTCACGGAATTGCTGTGCAGACAATGCGCCCTGCTGACGACGCAAACAGGTCTCGCTCGATGAAATCCGCTGCCCTTCATGGCCGCGTCTTTCGAAGGTCGACTCCCAATCGCTCAAGGTTACGTCCGGCGGCAACACCTGGACGCCGTGACGCCTGGCATCCTGCACGAGTTGCGACGGCGAATAAAATCCCAACGGCTGGCTGTTCAGCAACCCCGCCAGAAAGGCGGCCGGCTCATAACGTTTCAACCACGCGCTGAGATAGACGAGCAAGGCAAAGCTCGCCGCATGGCTTTCAGGAAAACCATATTCGCCGAAGCCTTCGATCTGTTTGCAGATGCGCGCGATGAACTCCTTTTCGTAGCCGCGCGCCGACATGCGGTCAGTCAGATCCTGCTGATACTTCGCCAGATTGCCGGTGCGCCGCCACGCGGCCATCGCGCGCCGCAATTGATCGGCCTGCTCGCCGGTGTAGAGCGCGGCAACCATCGCGAGGTGCATCACCTGCTCCTGGAAAATCGGTACGCCGAGCGTGCGCTCGAGCACGGGGCGTAACTCATCTTTAGCGTAGTCCACCGCCTCCAGACCCTGCTTGCGACGCAGGTACGGATGCACCATGCCGCCCTGGATCGGTCCGGGCCGCACGATCGCAACTTCGATCACAAGATCGTAGTACTTGTTCGGTTTCAGCCGCGGCAGCATGCTTTGCTGCGCACGCGATTCGATCTGGAATACGCCGATCGTATCGGCATGACCGCACATTTCGTAGACACCGCGATCTTCGCGCGGAATATCCTGCATCCTGAATTTCAGCAAACCGCGCCGCAAGGCGACGAATTCCAGCGCACGACGAATCGCCGACAACATGCCGAGCGCCAGCACGTCGACTTTCAATAGATCGAGCGCATCGATGTCGTCCTTATCCCACTCAATTACGCTGCGGTCTTTCATCGTCGCGTTCTCGATAGGTACTAGCCGTGACAACTTGTCTTTCGCGATCACAAAGCCGCCGACGTGTTGCGACAGATGACGCGGAAAGTTGCGCAACTCTTTGGTGAGGCGAATCAGATTCTGCGTGATGTGCGAGTTGGCAGCGAAGCCCGCTTCGGCCAGATATTTGGCGACCGCATCCGTGCCGTCCCACCACTGCTGCGATTTACTGATTCGCTCGATCAATGACGCTTCGAGCCCTAACGCCTTGCCGACGTCCTTCAGCGCACTGCGGGCGTGATAGGTGATCAGCGTTGCAGTGAGCGCCGCGCGATGACGGCCGTACTTCCCATAAATATATTGAATCACCTCCTCCCGACGCTGATGTTCGAAATCGATGTCAATATCAGGCGGTTCGTTACGCGCACGCGAGATGAACCGTTCGATTAGCATGTTCATGTGCACCGGATCAATTTCCGTCACGTGCAGGCAGTAGCACACGATCGAATTGGCCGCTGAGCCTCGTCCCTGACAGAGAATGTTTCTGGAGCGCGCGAAGCTCACGATATCCTGTACCGTCAGGAAGTACTTTTCGTATTTCAGGTCGGCGATCAGTTGCAGCTCTTTCTCGATCTGATCGATTCGTTTGAGATCTATTCCCTTCGGCCAGCGCTCCATCGCGCCGGCCATGACCAGTTTGCGCAGATAGCTTGATGGCGATTCACCGGCGGGCACCAGTTCTTCCGGATACTCGTACTTGAGTTCGTCGAGCGAGAAGCGACACAGGGCGGCGATACGCAGCGTTTCCTCGAGCGTGTCGCGTGGATACAGTTTGCCGAGCCGCACGCGAGTACGCATATGCCGTTCGGCATTGGCCTCGAGCGCGTGACCACATGCCGATAGCGGTGTGACGAGGCCAATCGCGGTTAGGGTGTCCTGCAACGGCTTGCGCGATCGCACATGCATCAGGACGCCTCCTGCTGCGACCAAAGGCAAACCACTCGCTTTTGAAATCATTCGCAATGCGTCGATCTGAAGATCGTCGCTACCGGTTTGCCAAAGTTCGAGTGCGATCCATGAGCGTTGCGGCGCGAACGATGCCAGCCAGTGCACACAACGCAATGTGTGCGAGAGCGTCGCCGTGCGCTGCGGCACGAGGATCAGGAGGCAATCGGGCAAGGCTTTGAGATGCTCGAGATGCGGTAGCGAGTCGGTGAAGTCGGATGGACCGAGGCGATAGCTGCCTTTGTCTGCACGCGAACGGGCCAGCGTGATCAGTTCGGAAAGGTTGCCGTAACCATTGCGATTGGTTGCGAGCGCAACCAGTGTGCAGAATGGCTCGCCTGCATCGTCGGTTAGATTGAGTTCGCTGCCGATGATGAGGTGGGGGATGGGTTTTAGCTTCTCTTGGTCAGGGGTTTCTGGCTCGGTGGTTGCTTGTTGGGTGGTTGCTTGTGGGGTGCACGTTGGCTTCGCGGCCGCCGGCTCTACTGCTTCTTCCAAAGCCGCTCCTGCCTGCGCGGTTTTCGCCTTGTCATCGCGCTCCTTCCGTTGGCGCTCCCGCTCCTGTTCGATTTCTTTCACCGCCGTGTGCGCGCGCACGACGCCCGCCAGCGAGCATTCATCGGTGATCGCGAGCGCGCTATAACCGCACGACATCGCCTGCTCGACCAGTTCATGCGGGTGCGAAGCGCCACGCAGAAACGAAAAATTAGTCAGGCAGTGCAACTCCGCATACGGAGGCAATTGGGGCACAAGCGCCTGCTCCAATGAACCTGAGACTTGGGAATCTGCCATGATGCTCAGCCGAATAAACCCTGCAGATACCACTCGCCGCCAAGGCGTTCCCGGTACACCCAGAACATATGCCCACGATCGTCTGCCGCAACGTAGTAATCCCGTTCGACGAGGTTACCGTCCCACCACCCTGCTTCAATCCGTTCGGTACGCGTGAGCATTTTCAGTGGCCGACGATAGATCGGCCGCTGGTCGCGCATCATCAGGTGCAGCGGTTTGTCGAGCATCCAGACGGGGCGAGGCTGTGATGGCAATGCACTGTCGGGCAGATCGAGTGAGGCTTGAGCATCGGCCGCTTGTGTTACGAATAGGTAGCTGCTTTTAGCGTCGCTCGCTTCTTCGGGCTCTCGGGATATGTGCTCTGGGTGTGCTGTGCGTTCCGCGTGTCTCGCCCCATCGTCGTCTGCACCCACGCTCTCCAATGCAGCGTGCTGCAACTCATCGGTCAGCCAGGTTTTATCCGCTTTGATTTTTGTCTTAGTCTTCGCAGATGAGCGCTTCTTGCGCGAAAACGCTTGCGCCTGATAGGCCTCGACGCGCATTGCCCGCTCGGGCCGATGATCGTCCTGCACCGACATCTGCAACACGTTCTCCGGCCCCAAACGCGCGCTCAAGCGTTCGAGCAGACGTGCGATCGAATCGCCGTCTGATTCGGGCATTGGAAACAAAGTGTCCGACCGCCCTGCATGGTCGCCGATCTGATCCGCGACCAGCTTCAACTCGATCACGGGCGCCACCAGAACCGTCTGATTCAACTTCTCACGCAACAGCCAGATCAGATGCTCGGCATCGCGCGACGGTATGGCCCAAGCGACCTTCAGACTCGACGTTTTCGGCGCATGACGGGATGCCAATTCATGTTCGAGCAACAACGTATAACCACTGAGCGCTGCATGATGCGCGCTCAACCATCCGGCCAGTTGCACAATCAGCCGACGCGCGGCGAACAGTAATGCATCGGCATTGTCGACCCGCGACGGCAACTCCAACTGAGCATGAAACGATGCCGGCGCGCGAAACGATTCGCGCGGATCCGGACGCGCACCATATGCCTGCGCCAGCAGATCCAGAATTCCGCTGCCGAAACGCCGCACGACACCCGACCTTGGCAACTGACGCAAATCGGCCAGTGTCGCGCAACCAACATGCGTAAACGCATCGCGATCCGCCTGCGAAACCGGCAACAACAACACGGATAAGCGGTCGAGGACCCGAGCAAGCGACGTCTCCTTTATCACATGCCAACGATGCCCCTGCCGATCGGCGTGCGCCTGAGCCAACAACCACGCGCCCCAGGCTGTCGGTGCACACGCGATGCGCGCCGTATAGCCGAATTCAGCCACCGTCGTGGACACCTGCGACAACAACGCCCGCAAGCCGCCAAACAACCGCAAGCCGGAGCCGACTTCCAGCAACAAGGTATGCGCGTGCCCGAGCGACACCTTCGGGGTGTACGTCAGCAAAGCGAGCGCCATCGCTTCGAACGCCTGCGTTTCGCGGACTGTGTCTGCGGCAAGCATCTTGAGACCGGGCGCCAAGGCCAATGCGTACGAGCGCGATTGCCCCACGTGCACCCCGGCACGCAATGCGTCGAAATCCGGCATCACGATGTGCGCGTGATCGGCCAACGCATAGCAGCGCGCCTCGGTAACGCTGTCGGCACCCGGAGGTTGGCTTGTCTCGCCGGACTCACACCGATTCGGCTTCGCGAGCGAACCATCCGGAAGCGGCTCGAGAGGCTTCACCGCTTCCAGCGATAAGAGTGGCAATGTGACTGCGATCCACAACATGTTTGATCTCTCGTCCTTGATTGCTACCGATCCCGCTTTCCGGCAACAAGACGCTTTGTAACGGCAAAATGAGACGCAGAGGCTCCGCTAACGGCGGGCCGCGACGCTTGAAGATGTCGATCGAAATACCAATCTCCTGCAACCATTCACGACGGTTGATCGTCTGCGCATTGGCCGGCAAGAGCGGCTCGCAGATCATTCGTAATGGCGCCGGTGAAGATTGCGTGGCTGCCTCGACAGGCCGGATCAAAAATGCCAGCGATCCCGATTCCTGAGCCGCCACCTGCAGACGCCGAACCTTATCGGCGCGCGCATTCGGTAGCCATACCAGCACAGCGCCGATGCCATCCTGCTTCAATGCCTGAGCAGCAGCCCACAGAGACTGGTCTTCACTCGAACGCACCCATAAGACGCGTTCGACATCGATACCCCACGACCTCAATGCCGAAGCACAGGGCTGGTAAGGGGGCGCCACGAGCATGACGTGCCGTTCAGCTTGTGCCGTAAGATGCCGAAGCGCGCGGGCCAGCAGGCGCAGTTCGCCGACTCCTTCGTGCTCAATCAATAACTCTGTCAGGCCGCCGGCCGACCAGCCCTGCCCAGGCAGCAGTTGATCCAGCGCAGCATAGCCGCTGGAAATCACCCGCGAGTCCGCCTCGGCAAGCTCATTGCCCTGCCACACCTGACGCCGCAATCTCGACGACAACGCTGTCGTCGCCAGATGAATCGCTGCTGCCATAGACACGCTCGTTCAATAGGGAATACTCCACCCTGCCCGGCATCGGGCAAGCATGGGGTGACGAGTTTTCACTGTATATTTATACAGTATTCTGGGACGGATGTTAAGGCAAAGCGATGCGACGAAGCGCGCGCAAGAGGGAAATAAAAAGGGGTGGCGAAGCTGTTTTTGTTGCAGATTTTTCGCCTGCGGGAGAGCTACTTTTTGGCGCTGTCGCTCAGCAAGTAGGGTCCAATCTCACGTGCTCTGGGAGGAATGAGAAGAGCAGAGAGCCTGCGCATGTATGTCGCGGAATTGATAAGAGCCAACGGTTACGCGATCGTGCTGCGGATCGGGGAGAAGTAAGGCAAGGAGAACTGAGGCGCATTGGGCAAAGCTGCGCGGAATGATGTTTTCAGATCCGACCATTGTGATGGACGGACAGACGCCCGGACTAAGTCCCGGCGTGAGCATGCCATCGTCGTCGTGATGACCCGGCTGGAGGCAGAAGACTCGTTCTGCCTCTGCGTTTCGTGCCGTAAACGCAGAAACCCCACCTTTGCGGGGTGGGGTTTCTGGTCATGCTGGGGAGCCTGACGATTACCTACTTTCACACGGGAATCCGCACTATCATCGGCGTGGAGTCGTTTCACGGTCCTGTTCGGGA
>NZ_FPBH01000060.1 GCF_900116445.1 Paraburkholderia aspalathi | reverse complement strand
GTCACGGGCCATATGCTCGAGCCGGCGCAACTCGGGCAAGGTATTGCGGTCGCCTTTGTGGCGACGTTGTACGGTCTCGCGTTGGCGAATCTGGTCTTTCTGCCGTTGTACGGAAAGATCAGGGCGCAGGTGGATAGCGAATTGCGCTTCAGACGTCTGTACCTCGATGGCTTGCTTGCAATCTCACGCAAGGAGTCACCCCATACGATCGAAACCCGGCTCGCGGGTGATGTCCGGGAACGATCGGCTGAGTTGCTGGGATAACCCGGAGTGGCTAGTCGCGATCGCTTGACGATAACACGCCAGGCGCTCATTCAAACGCAATTCGGAAGCAGACGTTTCGAGCATGACTCTCTCCTCGGGTAACAAGCGCCTTGCGGCGGACAAAGCCGGCTATCGGCACGACGATGACGGCGGCGATGGCGAGGCGCAGTCCGGGCGCTGGTTGATTTCCTATGCGGACCTCATCACCACATTGATGGTGCTGTTCCTCGCGCTTTACGCGCTGCAGCTGGCGAAAAACCGGGAACTCGAAGTCAGGATGCTCGAGCGCCGCGAGGTGAAGTCGGCGACGGCCTCCGGCAGCATTCACGCTCCGGCCGGCGCACCGGAAGCCGCGAGGCGGCAGCTTCTATCTCTGTTGGCGCCACTTCAGGACAACCGGCAGATCACGATTTCGAATGCCTCACAGGGTGTGGAAATCGCCATCAACGCAAAAATTCTCTTCAACTCGGGCGACGCGCGCTTGTTGCCGGGGTCGTTCGGCGTTCTGGATCAGATCGCAGGGGTACTGCGCGACCGCTCAAAGAACAACATCCTCGTCGAGGGACACACCGACAGTGTGCCGATATCGACGGCGAAGTACGAATCCAACTGGGAGTTGTCGTCGGCACGCGCCGGTGTCGTGGTTCGATTCTTTGCCGACAAGGGCATCGAACCTCACCGAATGGCCGCCATTGGCAGGGCGGACAACTTCCCCCTGATCATCGGCGACGATGCCGCGGCGCGCGCTGCGAATCGCCGCGTCACCATCCTTGTGGATTATTGAGGCACATGCGGTGGCTGCAATGCGTCCCCCGCATGCAATCGCAGACGCATTCTTTGCGACAGCGCCTTCTCCCACGAAAACTCTCGAATCTTGCACAAGCACCCACCGGACAACTAGCGCCTCAAAGCCCATCGAGCAATTCCCCGTCCGGCCGTGGCAATCGATATATTCGGAGCGCTGCGGGTCGGACGCTAGCGCTGCCCTTCATGATACGGCCGCAGCTTCAACTGAAAGTTTAGCTCCTGCACCGCGCACACGAACGTGCGCAAGATCGCGCGCGAAATCTCCCGTGGGGCTTGCGACACTTTCAACCTCGAGCGCCACATTGCGCGCGAGCAGTCATAGTCGCGGACAGCAGCGCAATCCCCGTCACTCCACGTTCCGGAACACCTCACGAAGGTCGGCGGCGCCCTGCGATGGCCGATCAAGCATCTTTCGCTCGACGCTCTGCAGGTGATGAGACATCAAGCTGACTGCTACTTCTGTGTTCCCGGCCTCAATTGCTTCGAGAATGACTTCGTGCTCCTCATAGGAACACGAACTCCGCCCGAAGGATTCGTACAGCGCCGAAATCAGCGTCGAGCGAGCGACCAACTCATCGAGACAATTGCAAAGCACAGAGTTACCAGTGAGTCGACCAAGCTCCGTATGAAACTCACCAGAAAGCCGTACCCACAACGGAAAGTTGCGTCCTTCGAAGGCCTTTTGTTCGCGTCCAATCTTTTCCCGTATTGCACCAAGTCGTCGCGTACGAAGCGATGAGATTCTCTCGACGACTGCAAGCTCGATGATCCGTCGCATTTCAAATACCTCGTGTACATCTTGCAACGACGGGCTAGCAACAAATGCCCCGCGGTTCGGCTCGAGATCGACAAGGCGATCGGCCGCCAGCAGTGCGAGTGCCTGCCGGACAGTACCTCGCTTGGTTCCAAAAACCTCACACAATTGCCCTTCTCCTAATTTCGCTCCCGGCGCCAGCCGGTGTTCGATGATAGCGGCCCGGATGTGGCCGGCAATTGTCTCGGGCTTCGGGCCACGTGAGGTGACAGCTTCTTTTATGGACATGACTTCGTGTGTTAGGGAGCCGAACTAGATCAACTAGAGTCTGGCAGGGTTGCTTCAATATTGTTGACAATATTTTGCATCGACTACAACCAATTGGATGGATTTCTAAGGAATCCGATGACATTGTAGGCGCATTGATTCTTGCACACTTTTGGAGCGTGCGGTCGGCCGCCTTACGGCAACCTATCAATGGTCTCACCTTCGACGAGATGCTCTCCCAACTCTCCAGTTAGCCCGTATTTCCAGGCATATTCATGCCAACAAGCAATGCAATCCTCAAACGCCGACGAAGCAACAGGCGAGTACTCGCCGGGTCTTTCCCATCTCTTGGACCATCACTATCGATCCGTCACATCGCCGATTTCGGGTCGCCAACAATATTTTATAAATCGTTGACAATGTTTATGTCGTCGCTAGCATGCAGGTTCCATGTGCATACGCACGTAAGCACCGGGGCGGCTATATCAGATACTCGCCAAGTCAATCGTTCGCCGAGTCGGTGCGTGAGGCGAATTATTTAGGAGCCTTCATCTTGAAGAACCATATGAACACACCCCTGCTGTCGGCTTTGACCGCCTCGGTAATCGGCATGAGTGCGTCCTCGTCCTTTGCACAATCAGTGACGCTGTACGGACAGATAGATACAGGGTTCGCTTACGCGACACATGTTGGCGATGGTCATCAATCGGTGCTCAAAGCACAAGACAGCATCCTCGGCGTGTCGAGCTTTGGCTTCAAAGGAAGTGAGGACCTCGGCGACGGAGTGAAGACAATCTTCAATCTCCAGTTCGGGTTCAATCCGTCAAATGGCAAGATGGACAATCCGAATGACCAGGGCTTCGATCGCAACGCTTATGTTGGACTCGAGACCCGGGTCGGAACTGTGACCTTCGGACATCAATGGGGTCTAAACGACGACTGGCTGGTGGGCAGCGTCTTCGGCGGCGGATATAACTCCGGAGCGGCATTCAAATTTCACGAGTTTGACGCTATCAGCGAGTACTACAACAACGCGGTCAAGTACGTCACACCAGTTATGTATGGCCTGCAAGGCGCGGCGTTTTACTCGTTTGGGGGCACGCCCGGCGACTTCACCCGCGGCTCGGTGTTCAATGTTGGTGCGCGCTACTCTTCCGGTCCGATCTATATTGGAGGCACCTACGACCAGGAGAGTTCCAGTTCCGCAAGCGGTGCCAAGTACAAGCTGCTGACGCTCGGCGCACGCTACGACTTCGAAATCGTGCGTGCCCGCTTCGGATATTCCCATGCCGATGTGACAGGTTCAGGATCGTTTCAGTCAATTGCTGGACAGCCTGCTCAACGTGCGAGTCTCTATGAGGCGGGTATCGACATTCCGTTCACCCCAGCGTTCACAGTGTCGGGCGACTATCTTTATAAAAATAATTCCTCCTTCTCCAATCACACGACGGAGTACAGACTGCTGGCGTCTTATGCGCTTTCGAAACGAACGACGTTGATTGGTAACCTTGCCTACTTGAAGAACTTCGGTGGCGCAACGGAGGCTATGTACAACATGGACAACGCCTCAGCGGGCACTTACGGAGCGTTGCCCAATGGCAGCCAGTTCGCAGTAACAGCTGGTATTCGGCATTCGTTCTGAGTCCACACGCATGAACGGGATGCCCGCTGCGTCACATCACTTGCAGCGGGCTGATGAAATTTTTTCTGCGTCATCGTCGGGAGCGCGACATCAGCAAGCGAACCATTCAGAGCCTTGATTCCTGGCGCCTGACCCGCGCAACACTATTCCGTAATTCGCGGATCCTGTGTTCACTGGTCGCAAACCTCCAAGCATGAAGCACCGACACCAGTTGGTGCATTTCTCCAATGCGCGAGATGACGGCTGCTAATTTCGTTTAACCGGTACTTTATCCACAAGAGATCAGAATGACCAAGCTATACAAAGACAAAGAGCTGTCCAAACAAAGCGAAATCGTGACACCAGACCAATCCGTCCTGATCAACTCCAGTTTTGACGAAGGAAATGAGAAAGGTCTATCGCGCCGTACGTTTATCAAAGGGGCCGTCGCCACTGCCGGTATTGTCGGATTCCCGTATGTGCATGCGCAAGGAAAGATCGCTCTCCGCTACCTTGGCACCGCTGTGAACCAGAGCGCTGACATTGCAAGGAAATTCAAGGAAGACACTGGCATCGAAATCCAGTATGTGCCGGTGACCACCGATGACGTCGCCAAGCGCATCATCACGCAGCCGAACTCGTTTGATATAGTCGATACCGAATATTTCTCGCTTAGGAAGCTCATCCCAGCCGGCACGCTCGCAGGAATGGACGCGAAGCGCATCAAGCTCTCCGACAAGATTACACCGGTGCTGACGCGCGGCGAGATCAACGGCAAGAAGATCGGAGATCAGGGCACCGCGCCGAAGAAAGTGATGTTTCTGACCGGTCCACGCTCCACCGAATTCTCTGCGACACCGACAGAATGGATGACGCTGATTCCCACCACATACAACGCCGATACGCTCGGCATCCGTCCGGACCTCATCAATCGTCCGATTGACAGCTGGGCGGAACTGCTCAATCCGCAGTTCAAGGGCAAGGCGGCGCTACTAAACATTCCTGCGATCGGCATCATGGATTCGGCGATGGCGATCGAAGCGATGGGTCACGTGAAATACGGTGACAAAGGCAACATGACGAAGGCTGAGATCGACCAGACCATCAAGATCCTGATCGAAGCCAAGCGTGCCGGCCAGTTCCGTGCCTTCTGGAAGGACTTCAACGAAAGCGTGAACCTGATGGCTTCCGGTGAAGTGGTGATCCAGTCGATGTGGTCGCCGGCGGTGACGAAGGTGCGCACGATGGGCATCGCCTGCAAATTCCAGCCGCTCAAGGAGGGCTATCGCTCCTGGGCCTCTGGGTTCGGCTTTCCGCGCTCGCTGCAGGGCAGGAAGCTCGATGCCGCGTATGAGTTCGTCAACTGGTTCCAAGACGGCTGGGCTGGTGCCTACCTGATGCGCCAGGGCTATTACTCGGGTGTGCTCGAGACGGCGAAAACGCACATGCAGCCCTACGAATGGGACTACTGGATCGAAGGCAAAGCTGCTGCGCAGGACATCAAGGCACCTGATGGCCAGTTGCTCGAAAAGGCCGGCACGGTGCGCGACGGCGGCTCGTACAACCAGCGCATGGGTGCGATTGCCTGCTGGAATGCGGTGATGGACGAGAACATCTACATGGTTCAGAAGTGGAACGAGTTCATCGCTGCATAGGCATCACATGTCAGCAAAGCTGGGGACGCGCCGCTGGCGCGGTCCCACTTCCGTATATCCATTGGCCAAGCGACGTTCGCAGCCTTGATCTGCGTCACTCACCTCTCTACTTCAGTCAATATCCGCGCTTGATCAGCAATTACAAGTAGATCCTACCGTATCCAAAGCATGCGCTGTTAGCGTAAAGTCAGCCAGTGACCCAGTACTCGCCCGCGATACTTCCTATTGAAGTCTGGTCCAAATGGGAAACTGCGTCCCGCGAGCACACCGTCATCGCTCGTGAGCAAGGTGATTGACGAATCAGCGAATCCCGGATGTGTGTAAATCACACAATAGCCCATCGTGGCGCGCGTCAGTTTCAAGCGCCTGACTATCTCTATTTAATTCGCCATCGACCGCAGACAGGACAATGCGTGCATGTAACCAACGCAGCCGCTTGTCGAGCGCGACCGCATCGTCTAAGCAAGTTGCGACTATTCCGGTTCGCTCAGCGCCAACTCGACCTTCTGTCGTCAACGTCACCCCTTCCGTCGTTCTTTGATATCCACAAACGAGACGTGGGCCCGCACAAACAGTTGCCCCGCTTCAGCGCCCGAACGGATCGTGCGATCGAAATGCCGCACGCGACGCCGCGTCCCCGTCCCTTCCCGCTCAGCTCCATGTCAACTGAGACACTTCTCGCATTAGGGACACCGCACTAAAACTGCAAACGCCGGCGATCGCCACGAAAGTGGCCCATCCGAAGAATCCGCGACCAAGCATTTGTGAATTTGCTTCCTAAGCACATGAAACTCTAGCCCATTGCTACGGTGAATGAGGGTGCTTAGACTCACGGCAAGCCGTATCGGACCGACTAAGGCCAAAGCGGAGACGCAAGATCTCAAAGAAAGCCTTGCTGATCCGGACGACGGTGCTCATACTCAATAACGCACTCGTCGTTTTCTTTCAGACTCGAGTCTGAACTGGCTGCGAGCTACAAATCGACAAGGTTCAGGAGAAACAATATGCAGATGCAGAATTTGGCGGGCAAGGTCGCCGTTATCACAGGGGCATCCAGCGGTATCGGCGAAGCAGCAGCCCGACTTCTAGCAGCCGAAGGCGTACACGTCATACTCGCCGGGCGCCGCAGGGAGCGCATCGATACACTGACAAGCGAAATTGGCGCCCTTGCAACAGCTGCCTACGTCGATGTACGGGAAGCCGACCAAGTGACCGAACTGTTCGACCTTGCACGCAAACAGCATGGCGGTCTCGACCTGCTATTCAACAACGCCGGTCTAGGCATTCATGGAGCCTTTGTCGACAGCAAGCCGAGCGAGTGGCGCGAGCAAATCGACGTCAATCTGTTTGGTTTGCTCAATTGTTCCCGAGAGGCCATCCCACTGATGAAAGGTCGCGACGGCGCAATGATCTCATCAGTGTCGAGCGTTGGCGGACGGTATGGCGTGCCAGGCTGGTCGGTGTATAGCGCAACCAAGTTTGCCGTCATCGGCTTTCACGACGCATTGCGCAAGGAACTTGGCGGGGAAGGCATTCGTGTTTCGGTGATCGAGCCAGGCGCCGTGTGGACTGAATTTGGTCACAACATCGACCAACAGACACGCCGCAGTGAATTGAACGCGCTGACACCGGAAGATGTCGCACGGGCACTTGTCTACGCTTTCGCGCAACCCTCGCGCGTACTCGTCGAAGAGATTCTGATTCGTCCTGTCAAGCAGGTCGTGCCGTAAAATGTGCGATTCACAGACATCGTTTCACTTTCTTGAATGCCGTTTTCTTGGCGCGCTTGAGTTCGCGGCTCCGGTAGGAGACTCGAGTTCAAGCGCGCGCCGATGATGTTCGGCAAGGGTCTTGTCAACTCGCCATTCGCGATGCCGGATTCTCTCTTTCAGCCCGTCGTAGGCGCTTTCCACCTGCTCCGCGAGAGGTGTGATTTCGCCCACTTCTGCGACGCGGTCAACGGGCGTCTTGCCACCGAGTGAGCCGTGCGGGCGGCGCCAGTTGTAGTCGAACTGCCACTCCTCAGTTCGTCGGTCAATCTCGTCCTCGGCCGGGGCATGGTGGGACCAGAACTCGTTGCGGTCAGTAAGCTGTGAACGCTAGACCTTGCCATTGAGGTGTGGGGAGCGTGGAGGAATCGGCCGGAATTTGATGCACTCGCTCATCAGACGCCGCTGCACCGATTCGGCGAAGAACTCGCCGCCCCTGTCGGTCTGGACACGCTGGATTGGAAATGGCATCTTCTCGATGACACGATCAAGAAAAAGCAGCGTATTTCGGGCGTTTCTGCGCGGGTAGACAGCCAGTACGCGGAAGCGCAAGCAGTCATCAATGGCCGTGTATTGATAGACGCCTCGCGCGATCTTCATCGTGTCCATCTGGACTCGATCCCCGGGAACCGGGCGGCTATAGCGTTTTGGATTTGCCGGCCGCCTGGAACGCACCAACGGCTTCACAGATGCCTCGGTCAGAACCTTGTGAATAGTCGCGAGGGACAGTTCTCTTTGTTCATGTAGCCGTAACTCATTCTGAATCCGGCGTGCTCCCTTGCGCTCTGCACACAGCCGGAGAATCGTCGCCCGATCAGATTCGGAAATCTTTCGGTTTGGACTGTTGAGAGGGCGGCGACTTTGAGAGCGCAGACCTTCTTCTCCAGCATCCCGGTAGCGTCGTAACCATTTGCGGAGCGTCGGTCTCGAGATGCCACACCGCGCGCATACGAGACCGGCGTTGCCGGTCTCGTGATACATCAGCACCCAACGTAATCGAGTCGCTATCTCGCGGTCCATCACTTCATTTTTAGTTGAAACGATGTGTGTGAATCACACACGTAAAATCATTTCCTTGCGCCCATTCAGAAGGAGAGATCGGATTGCCAACAGGACTGCCCGAACAAACGGGTAGCTGGCATGAGACAGGAGGGTCAACATCGAATGTATTTGGTCGATTATGGAGTACTCCTTGCTGACGTCTTACCTGAGTGTGAGGAAGGTGTCTTTCCGGCAACTTGTCTTTGCACGCCTCATATTGGCGCAAGTAATCCATTCCGACAATTGAATTAATGTTATATATCTATCTTCACACTGGATAAATGAGCGAACTGCCTCCGAATAGGTGCGGAGATCGACTCTCTTATCCAACCGAAACGGCTAGGCTCGAGACGTTTGGCCAACAGATATTGCCTGCTTCCAAGCGAGCAATAGTACCTGACGGGTCACCAAGTCACACGATTCAACATATCGAGCGCAAACCGTCGTTGTTGCGTACAATCGGCATCCCGGGTATGCCCGCGACTATCGACTGGTCCGTCATTAGGACGCTGCGGCAATCGAATGACTCATATAGAAGCACCGCAACAGATCCCGCGCGAAGACTCTCGACGCGTCGATATGTTCGGCAATGTCAGTGGGCGAATCGCATGTAAGCGCGGACGCGTTTCATTTTTCGCCAGGTCCTCTCTGACCGGAAACAGCGATCATAAGGCGGTCAATCATTGAGTCCTATATCAACAGGAGGGCATTCTGTCGGTGGCGTCGAAGCCGTTGAGCCGGCGTTGCCAAGTGGCCGCGCCGAATGAAGCATGACGTGATATCGCCTACATTGCGATCGACGAGAGCTGGCTGCACCTCGCAGGCCTGAAGGACCTGCCCAGCGACGAACTAATCGACTACGCGATGAGCGTGCGTATGACGAGGCATCTGATGGATCGGCATTGTGTCGCGCGGCGACCACGGCGTCCGACATGCCTATCCTGTCTGCCACCTGCGTACCAGTTCTACCATTTCGCCGAGAATCGCAGCAGCGGTCAGCAGGTGGGTCCCCCCAAGGTGGGCAATTCAGCAATACCGACAGGCCCGGCGAGTTTGGTCAGAACAGAAGATCATGTCTCCCTGGGGCGCATGATACTCGGGCGCGATCCGTCTCCTGAATCGCATACGTGTAACGAGCGGAACGCTCAAAATCAGACTAATCTGAAGTCAATGCAGGCTCGTCCCCCGCAAGGGAGAGGAGGCCGGACAGCTCACGTGTGACTTGGCCTATAGTCATAAACCCCACGGCCGGTTTTTCGACCCAGGAATCCAGCGCTGACCATTTCACGCAACAATGGACTCGCACGGTATTTTGGATCGCCGAAATCCGCATGGAAGACATCCATCACGGCCAGACATACATCCAGCCCGATCACGTCCGCAAGCGCGAGTGGGCCCATAGGATGATTGGCGCCCAGTTTCATGCCTGCATCGATCTCTTCGGCCACTGCCACGCCCTCGGCGAGAACGCAGAACGCCTCGTTGATCATCGGCACGAGCAGGCGGTTCACCACAAAACCTGGTGAGCTGCTGACGACGATCGCCGTTTTACCTAGCGCGGCCGTCAGTTTCCGCACGACATCAACCGCCTGGGTGCCAGTTTGCAAACCGCGCACGATTTCGACCAACGGAAGCAAGGGCACTGGATTGAAAAAATGCATGCCGACCAAGCGTGCTGGATTCGAAATTGCCGCGGCTAAACGTGTGATCGATATCGACGACGTGTTCGAAGCTATCACAACGTCGTCGCGGACAGCCTCGCCGATTTTCCCCAGGATACGCAATTTCGCATCAATATTCTCGGTTGCCGCTTCGATCACAAAGTCGACGGTTCGCAATCTCGCGTAGTCTGTCGACGTGGTGATGCGAGCCAACGCGCCCTCTTTTGCAACGGCAGTCAGCTTGTCTTTGTTGACGAGCCGGTCGAGACTGCCACCCATACTCCCGACTGCATTCTTCAGTGTTGCTTCGCTTAGATCCACCAGAACTACGCTAAAACCCGCACAGGCAAAAATCTGGGCGATACCCTGCCCCATCGTTCCCGCGCCAACCACGCCTACCGATTCAATATCCATTTGTGCTCCTTCACTGGACTTTGCCGCATCGGACCAACCGTTCTCAATTCACACTCACATCCGCTCAAACACAGCGGCAATGCTCAGCGCACCACCAATACACATCGCGACTAGCACATAGCGTCCGCCCACGCGATGCAACTCGTCGACCGCTCTGACGATAATTGTGCATCTGTCGAGCCAATCGGATTGGTCGACTGAAACGCCGGAATCGTTGGCATTCATCTTCCCTAGGTCGAACTTCAACTTCTTCGACACCGCGTATGCCTTCGCCGCAACCGCTTCATTCGGCACGTTCACGTCGAGATCGTCTTCAGCAGAATGTTCTGCAATGCGGAAGATCACCTCGCGACTGTGCATCAAATACATGTGCTTCAGCTCTGTCTGAATGCCACTGCCGAGGACGACGTGCCCAACTTCCGCCCCCCTCCGGCGGCGACACGCAAGAGCACCTCGCGTACGATTTATGCGGCCAACTCCGCCGGCGCGATGTCTTTCAGGCTGCCGTCACAAACTGCCGATCCCAGTCCGCACACCGTCGACGGCAATTTCGCGTTTCATGTTTGTCTAACTGCGTCAATCCGATCCGATCATTCTTGCGTCAAAGAAACGAGGGTTAAAGGGCTGCAGTCAGTTCGGGGATTGCGCCGAAGAGGTCGATTTCGAGGCCGTAATCGGCGACGCTGAAAATCGGCGCTTCCGGGTCCTTGTTGATAGCCACGATGACCTTCGAGTCCTTCATACCGGCCAGATGCTGGATCGCACCCGAGATGCCGACAGCGATGTACAGTTGCGGCGCGACGATCTTGCCGGTTTGCCCGACCTGATAGTCGTTCGGCACAAAGCCCGCATCCACTGCGGCACGCGATGCGCCCAGTGCTGCGTTCAGCTTGTCCGCCAGCGGCTCCAGAACCTTCGTGTAATTCTCGCCGTTGCCCAGACCCCGGCCACCCGAGACGATGATCTTCGCAGAGGTCAGTTCCGGACGGTCCAGCTTCGTCACTTCACGGCTCACGAATTGCGAGAGGCCCGTGTCGGCTGCCGCTTCGATCTTCTCGACCGTTACGCTGCCGCCTTCTGCTGCAACCGGGTCGAAACCGGTCGTGCGGACCGTGATGACCTTGATCGGGTCAGCCGATTGCACCGTGGCGATTGCGTTACCCGCGTAGATCGGGCGCTCGAACGTGTCGGCCCCCTCTACTGCAGTGATGTCGCTGATCTGCGCGACGTCCAGCTTCGCGGCGATGCGCGGTGCGATGTTCTTGCCGTAGGCAGTTGCCGGTGCAAGGATGTGCGTGTAGTCCTTCGCGATGTTCATCACGGTTGCCTGGACGTTTTCTGCCAGACCCGCTTCGAGTTGCGCCGCGTCGGCCAGCAGCACTTTGGAAACACCTGCAATCTTCGCTGCGGCATCCGCTGCGGCCTGCGCGTTGTGACCCGCGACCAGCACGTGAATATCGCCACCAATCTTCTGCGCGGCTGCAATCGTGTTCAGCGTCGCGGCCTTGATCGACGCGTTGTCGTGTTCAGCAATTACCAGATTCGTCATTTCGTCCGTCTCCTCACAGCACCTTGGCTTCGGTCTTCAGCTTCTCGACCAGCGTCTTCACATCCGGCACCTTCACACCGGCAGAGCGCTTCGGCGGCTCGACGACTTTCAGCGTCTTCAGGCGCGGCGTCACATCAACGCCGAGGTCTTCCGGCTTGATGACTTCCAGCGGCTTCTTCTTCGCCTTCATGATGTTCGGCAGCGTCACGTAGCGCGGCTCGTTCAGGCGCAGATCGGTGGTGACCACAGCCGGCAGCGTCAGCGAGAGCGTTTCCGCGCCGCCGTCGACTTCACGCGACACCGTCGCCTTGCCGTCTGCAACAACGACCTTCGACGCAAACGTGGCTTGCGGCAGATTCGCCAGCGCAGCCAGCATCTGGCCGGTCTGGTTCGAATCGTCGTCGATGGCCTGCTTGCCGAGGATCACGAGCGAAGGCTGTTCCTTGTCGACCAGCGCCTTCAGCAGCTTGGCGACCGCCAACGGCTGCAGGTCTTCGCCCGACTCGATCAGGATCGCGCGGTCCGCGCCGATGGCCAGCGCCGTACGCAGCGTTTCCTGCGACTGCGTCACCCCCGCCGACACAGCGATCACTTCAGTCGCCACACCTGCTTCGCGCAGACGTACAGCTTCTTCAACCGCGATTTCGTCGAACGGATTCATCGACATTTTCACGTTCGCGATGTCGACGCCCGAGCCGTCCGATTTCACTCGGACTTTCACGTTGTAGTCGACCACTCTCTTGACTGGCACCAGGATTTTCATTGTTTCTCCTCTCACTTTGCAAATCGCACATCACAGCAGACAACACAAGCGCGGCCCAAGCGTAACGCCGGGTACTGTCTGGCCCATTACCCAATGATGCCGATTTCATGACAAAATCTGCCAGCTTCGAACATTGCGACACCACGGCTCGATCTATGCAGGGTTCCATCCGCTAGCCATGACATCACCTCAGGCAACCGTCCCAATATCCCTCATCAATGGATTTCTTGCAGCCGTTAGCGTAGAAAAAATGTCCATTGACCGATTCGTGGCTCGCGCGGGCATCTCTCAATCGTTACTCGGCAAACGCGGTGCACGCGTCACCCAAGTGCAGTTCGCCACGCTTTACCGCATGCTGGCTGTCGAACTGGACGATGAAATGGCCGGGATTTTTTCTCGTCCGCTGCGCAACGGCTTCCTCAAATATCTGTGTTTGAGCTTACTTGATGCGTCAACTCTCGAAGTTGCAATGCATCGTTTCGGGCAGTTCTTCCATCTGATCCTCGACGATGTGGAAATCGAGTCGTCAGTGGACACCGGCCGCGCGCGCATCGCCGTCGTCAAACCGCGCGGCGGCCATGAGGTGAGCGTGCTGGGTATGGAATTGATGCTCAAGCTGGCGCACGGCGTCGCATCGTGGCTGGTGGCACAGAAGATTCCGTTGCTGCAGGTGGAATTCGATTTCACCCGGCCGGCGCATGCGAGCGACTACCTCTATTTGTTCCCAGGACCCGTTCAGTTCAACTGCGCGCAAACCTCGATGCAATTCGACGCGAGCTACTTCGCATTGCCGATCCGTCAGCGCAAATCCGACTTGCGGACGTTTCTTGCGCGTGCACCTGAGGACTGGATTTTCACGTCATTCAGCGATCAGGTTGCAAGCCACCGGGTGCGCCAATATCTCGAGTCGAAGCTACCTGAAATCGCCACCGTCGACGTGGTCGCGCATGCACTGCACTATTCCGCACGAACGCTGGCTCGCCGTCTCGGCGCCGAGGGCACAACCTTCCAGGCGGTCAAAGACGAACTGCGCCGTGATATTGCAATTCAAAGACTAACCACGACGGACGACGCGCTGGCATCAATCGCCTTCGACATCGGCTTCGACGACCCCACCGCGTTTCATCGCGCCTTCAGACACTGGACAGGCAGCACGCCCAGCGCCTACCGGGACGTAAGCCGAAATTGAAGTAGGATCTCCTGTTTCACCGACGGCTGCCGTTCGCAGACAAGTCAGAACAGACTCAGTCATCACCTGCTCATTTCGGGCAGTATGCGCAGGTCGACACACCATCGACGAGACTATTCCACATGCGGCAAGGCATCTGATCAATCGGCGAACATTTTCATCGTTTGCGCGACGAAGTCATTGACCAAGCCGTGTTCATCGCGCCTCGAAATCGCGCAGAGTCGACGGTTGCCAGCGATGTTTGCGTATGGATCTCGACCCTTATCCGTCGCTTTAGCTCACAATTGAGGCCGTCTTACGACCGGAGCCGAGCATCGTCACGAAGTGCGAAACTAATCCCGGAATGGACAAACAATTCCCCGCCCCGGGTCGCCTAGTGTCAGCGGCCAGCACCCGACGATGCAGTAGGGATCCCCTTCGTAAAGCGCGTCGTACAGACGTCAGGCGAAGGCGGAGGCTCATCAATCGGCCCGATATGCATGAAAGCTGATCGTGCGGCCGTAACCTTAATCCATCGCCAGACGCACCACAAACATGCCAATCATCTCCGCATAAAGCGCCACCGCAAGTTTGCCTCCATTGATCGGCTCGAACTCCGACTCAGTCGCCAGACCCGACACTACGTCCTTCGCGTCATCTTAGTCCGAGCACACGAAAACGCTAGTAATCTTCAGTTTCTTCATTGTGATTTCTCTGGCAAACGGTCTCAGTTGCACTCTCTCGATAGCGAAAATTTCTAGGTTCACAACCACGTCTCATTCATGACAAGACATCTGGATCAACCGGCGAACATTTCCATCATTTGCGCGTTAAAGCCATTGACGAGACTTTGTTCACCGGGACCCGGATTCCCGCGGAACAGCTTGGCGCCTTCGACCAGAATCTCGTCAGCATCGGTGCCGAGTACAGAAATGGTTTCGTCGATGAACTGATCGAGCGGCATCGCCAGTTCGGCTTCGCGGCTGTTCATGAGGTCCGTACGGACCCAGGGTGGTGCGATCTCGAGTACCCGAACCTGGGTGTCGCGCAGCATGAAGCGCTGCGAGAGGATGTATGAATGCAGCGCCGCCTTGGTTGAGGAGTACACGGCCGTCACGGCCAACGGAACGAACCCCAGCGCCGAGGTGGTATAGGCGACCACAGCGTCTTTCTTCGACTTGAGATGCTCGACCAGCGCGGACGTCAAGCGGATTGGGCCCATCAGATTGGTCGTAATGGTAGACACCATCGATGCATCGTCGATCTGGCCACCGGCCTGGTCAGGCTGCATGATCCCAGCGTTGTTGATCAGCACGTTGAGATCTGGATGGTCCGTGATCAGTTGCGCTGCTACCCGCTCGATGCTCGCCGCATCGGCAATGTCGAGCTCGATCGCTACCATCCCGGGGTTCACCGCCACCACCTCGTCGAGACGGCTGCGCCGACGGCCGGCAATGATGACCTTGTTGCCGCACTGGTGGAGCGCCTCGGCGAGTCCGCGGCCGATGCCCGAGCCGCCGCCCGTGATGAAGATGGTGTTACCGATGAGTTTCACGGTTGTATCCTTGTTGGTGCCTCAGTGATCAAGCAGGGAATTGGTCGCCGAACATCGGCAGGCCACTAACGGATTCGGTCTTGGTCGCTTCGTCCTGAAGGACATCCCAATGCTCGGCGAGTTTGCCGTCTTCGAAGCGGACGATGTCCGCGGCAACCCATGCGGCGGGACGTCCGTTGCCGGAAAAACGGCCATGTGCAATGACATAGTCGCCCTCGGCCACGACCAGCCGGCTCTCATAGTACAAGGTGTCGGGAAGCGCACGGATGAGATCGAACAGGCCATCGCGCCCCGGTGCAATGTGGGCGCTATGCTGAATGTAGCGATCAGACCAGAAGCGTTCGGCGGCGGCATAGTCGCGCTTGTTGAACAGCGTGTCAAACGCTTCGAGAACAATGGCCTTGTTCTGTTCGGGTGAGGTTTTGCTCATGTCAGTCTCGATGAGTGGTGAGTGGATCCGACCGCCGCGCGACGTCGGATAGGTGGCTGGCTGGGTAGTCGGAATAGCCCTGCGGACCCGACGCATAGACGGTGGTCCAGTCGACCTCCGCGAGCGGTGCGCCGGTCGCCAACCGTTCGACCAAGTCCGGGTTGGCAATGTAGGGCCGTCCGAACGCCACCATGTCGGCGAGCCCCTGCTCGATCAGTCTGTTGCCGCGTTCGGCGTCCATGTTCACGTTGGCGATCAGCGTCCCGCGAAAGATCGGACGGAAATGGCGGAACATGCCGTCGCCCATAAGGTGTTCAATAGACGTACCGGTGAAGTCAGTCGTATTGCCCATCAACAGCAGATGCGACAGGTCGTAGCCATTGAGCTCTCGTATCGCGTATTCCGCCATCGGCAGCGTATCTTCATTCGCGGCGAACGGGCCACCCTCGTGCATCGGGCTGATTTTCACGCCGACCTTTGATGATTCGACCTCGTCGAGCACGGCCTCGATCACCTCGAACAGAACTCGCGCCCGGTTTTCCAGACCGCCGCCGTATCCGTCGGTGCGTCGATTGGTCGAGCGATTGAGGAATTGTGCGAGCAGATAGAGATAGTTAGCCAGGATCTGCACACCGTCGAAGCCCGCCTCGATTGCATTGCGAGCTGCGCGCGCATAGTCAGCGACGGTCTGGCGAATTTCGTCCCGGGTCATTGGGCGCGGCGTGACGGTTGGCTTGCGTCCACCCGGCGTCACAGATTCCTGAAGCGGATTGACGTTTGACGCCGACAACGGTTGTGCGCCGTTGCGCAGGTCCGGGTGCGAGATCGCACCCGTATGCCAAAGTTGCGCGATGATGCGCCCGCCCTTGGCATGCACGGCATCCGTGACGCGCCGCCAGCCACGCACCTGCTGCGGACTCCAAAGCCCTGGCGTATCAGCCCAGCCGAAGCCTTCGGGACTGATCGCGGTCGCTTCCGCAACGATCAACCCGGCAGAGGCGCGCTGAGCGTAGTACTCCGCCTGGAGATCGGACGGCACGTGGTCGTTCGATCCTGCCCGCATGCGGGTCAACGGCGCCATCACGATGCGGTTGGGCAGATCGAGGTCGCCCATACGAATTGGTGTGAAAATTGGTTGGGTGGACATGTTTCAGGTCTTGAGTTGAATAATCAAACCGTCACGACAATCTTACCGACATGCTCGCCCGCTTCGATAAGTCGGTGAGCGGAGGCGATGTCGTCAAGGACAAACGTGCGGGCAATTGTGGGACGCAGCGTGCCGTCGGCAATGCCCTCATCAACAAAGCGTTTAAGCGCTGTCAGTTGCACGTCGTCGCGTGTGCGGATAGGGAGGGCAAGGCCGCGGATCGTCAAATCGCGCGCCAGGATGTCGAATGGCGGCACAACCGTGTGATCGGTCGCGAGCGCCCCATAGAGAATCAGCGTGCCGCCGTTGGCGGTCGCCCGCGCGAGGTGAGCGAAGCCAGAACCGCCGACCGGATCGAAGACAAGATCGGCACCCCGATCACCGGTCAGGCGCTTGACTTCAGCGACCACGTCCTGCTCGTCGGTAGATATGGCGGCGGCTGCGCCATGGCGCAGCAAGACATCAATCTTGGCCCGCGACCGGGTCAATGCGACAGGACGCGCGCCGACGCGATTGGCGATTTGAATAGCGGCAAGGCCCACGCTGCTCGATGCAGCCGAGATAAGCACCGTCTGTCCGGCAGCAAGATTGCCAATTGCAATCAGTCCGGCCCACGCGGTACCAAAGGCCGCCCATGTTGCGGCCGCTTCGACGAAACTAGTGCCATCGTGAATCGCGACCAGCGAGCGTGAGGGTGCCAGCGACACCTCACCGTAGAGCGCGTATTCCGCGGCGCCATACGCGGGCACCAGCGCCACGCGATCGCCAACAGCGAATCCGAAGACATCCGGCCCAAGCTCCTCGATCACACCCGCCGCTTCGAAGCCGAGGCCGCTCGGCAGCGTGGGCTTGACCGGACTGCGACCGGAGCGCAACGTCAGCTCGGTCCGATTCAGACCAATGGCACGAATGCGCAGACGCACCTCGCCTGCTCCGGGTTGAGTCATCGCCACGTCTTCGATCTGCAGCACATCGGGACTGCCGAACTCATGGATACGCACAGAACGGATCACCGTCTTTTCCTCCACTTCTGGTTGCGTTGTGGGGTAAAAGATAATGGCGATCCAGCGCTAGCGGTAGCTACGCGATTCTGCTATCTCTTATGTATGGGACGCATAGACGACCAGCCACTGTGTCTGGAACCTTAGCCACCAATGAAACGCGCGCCCCAATCGCCCGGTCAGACAGAAAGGCGCTGGTCGCGCTGAAAACAGGCGGTGAGATACTCTAGACCGCGCGTCCTGCGACCCGCGTCGCACGTCCCATGGGAAACTAGGCGTAAGCCGGGATGTCAGCGGTTTTCCAGTCCACCAGCAGCTTAACGAACGATCCATCTCCCAGTTCGCGGCGACACGCCCCCCCGCTCGTCGAGGTAATGCCAAGGCCCGCTGCTGCCGCCGCTACGGAACCCTCGTTTCCGCCGGTCAAAAAGTGCGGTTCGAGATCGATGACAATCTCGTCGATCCCGCGCTTAAATTTCCATACGGTGGAGACCACCGACGCGGGACCGCCGACGCTCCGATGTTGCGTCAGTTCTTCAGGGTAGCGGGCGCGCCGTCACGTTCGATGTAGGCGCGGGATGCAACGATTACTCGCGGCATTTTGGCGATAATCGACGCTGTTGCACTTGAGTCGAAGAGTCGCCCGAGTCGGATAGCCACGTCTACCGCTTCCTTGACGACGTCATGTGGGCGATCGCCCAGCAAAATCTGCACTCGGAACTCCGGGTGCAAGTCAACGAATGTAGCCAGGCGCGGGATGACTTCACGGATCGCCACGCTACTCGGCATGCTCATCCTAAGCGTGCCGCGCAGCTCGTTGCCTTCACGTACGCCGTGTTCGGCCTCATTGAGCGAGATGAGAATCGGATCGAGCCGGGAGAGAAACTTGGCGTCGGCGTCCGTCATTACGACCGCACGAGTCGTGCGCGTAAGCAAACGGGCACCCAAATCGCTTTCGAGATTGGCGATGATGCGGGAAACCTGAGGTTGCGAGAGCCCGCACTCGCGCTCCGCTGCCGAGAAGCTGCCAAGCCGCGCGACACGCGTGTGCAGCTTCAAGGAGAGAATGTCCTTCACGGGGCCAACCTATTGTCAGAGCGAACGAACCTGAGCAAGGCTATCGGATTGATGCGGACTCTGCAACGCGGGCAAGACTCAGCAAACGCATTTCCGAGAATCACCATCTGAGCTTGTTAGGTCAGCGAGCGATGGCTCCAAGCGCACAGAACAGGATTTGCCATCGCGAGTGCGATCACTGTAGCGACTGCGAGCCTATCTTGCGACGAGTAACCTCAGCGACGATAAATGCAGGAATCTCTAGTAGGAACATCCACGAGGCGTCGCCAAGCCACGCGCACCACCAACGCTCATCTGCGGTGCCACCGCTCACCCATCGTTTGGATCGGTGAAATAGTCCATTCGGTTCAAGATGCCTGACAGAATCACTACGTTCGTCCATATTTTTTGACAATTGCTTGTTTTCAACAGATCGATAGTCAGTCAATTTTAAGCGAATTTAATGAAATAGCCTGAAAATCCGCCAGTCTCGGCAGCACGCAAAGCCATGAGCACAAATATAACTTGATTTTTAAGACGTCCGGTCATATTGTTTGTTTCCGAAGAGGACGGGCGTTTCCGACGATCAAGGCGATCGACGACCATTTTTTGAGAGCTGCCAACGGTGAAATCTTCCGATGTGTCACCCGCATTAGGCCCAACGATTGTCGCGAAACAACCCTCTGGTTCACTCTACTGGCTTGCACTGGGCACATTTGCTGTCGGCACCGAGGGCTTTATGATCGCCGCGCTGCTGCCAACCATTGCTGCCGATTTATCCGTCAAAGTCGCGACCGCTGGACAATTGGTCACAATCTTTGCGCTTGCTTACGCAGTCAGTTCGCCCATTCTCACCGCGGCGCTAGGTGGTGTTGACCGTCGGCGCCTGCTGATCTTTTCTCTGGCCGCGTTTGCCGTTGCCAATCTCGTAGCGGCGAGCGTGCACAGCTTCTGGACACTGGCCGGCGCACGTATCCTGCTCGCGCTCGCCGCTGGCCTCTATGTGCCCGGCGCAAACGCGCTCGCGAGTGCGCTTGTCACGCCGGAGCGCAGAGGACGGGCGCTCGCAATCGTCAATGGCGGGATCACCATCGCCATTGCGCTCGGCGTACCAATCGGCGCATTGGTCGGCGAACGGCTCGGCTGGCGAATGACCTTCGTGGGCGTCGCCGCCCTCTCCGCACTGGCAACGGTTGCATTGAAACTCAGACTGCCTGTACATATTGGAGCCGGGCTGCACACGGCCACACTTCGCGAGCGGCTCGTCGTGGTACGGCAGCCCGTCGTGGCCCATGCGCTCGCAACTACCACGCTGTGGGCGATCGGCGCCTATACGGTTTATACCTACCTGGCCCCGTTCCTTCGGAGTGCGACCGTCGTTTCCGCACCGCAGATCAGTCTGGTTCTGCTGGTCTGGGGAATCTCTGCAGCAGTCGGCGTTGCGCTAGGCGGATCATTCAGTGACCGGCATGGCCCGGCTGCGGTCCAGATCCCAGCACTTGTGGTTTTGGCCTTCGCGTTTTCCACACTGTCGATCAGCGCGCACTTCCTGTCACCCGCTATGGCAACGCTGCCGGTATGCATAGCCGTCGTCCTTTGGGGCATTTCGGCGTGGAGTTTCTATCCACCACAGCAGGCAAGACTGATCAGCGCGATAGGCCTGAAGGCGGCTCCCATCGCGCTGTCGCTGAATGCCTCGTTTATGTATCTCGGCTTCTCTCTCGGCGCCGCCATTGGCTCAGTCACGCTGGCGTTGAGCGGCACTGCGAATCTTGGTTACGTCGGGGCACTCTTCGAACTAGGATCGTTGCTGCTGATACGAGTGCTCACTTCCCTCAAGCTGCCCGGCGAACTGATTCCGCCCGCCGGGCAGGTGCACGCCCGGCCAGCGGAATCGTTACCGCCACGGTGACCCCAGGCCTTCGGATGCAGCCGCGGCGATTGCTTCACAACACCTAATGTTATCCACGAGTTCGCTCGCGTGATCAAGTGTTAAGACAGGAGTAGAAAGATGTCCGATCTTCTTGATTTAGCAGTCAAAGCGCATGGCGGCCTCGAGCGCTGGAACGCGTTTCAGGGCGTGGCAGTCGACGTGTCGGTGGGTGGGGCCCTGTGGGCGTTCAAGGGTCAACCGGGTCTGTTCAAGGACAGCCGTTACGAGGCGCAAACGCGTGTGCAACAGGCGACGATCCACCGCGTCGGCTCGCCGGACCGGCTGGTTCGTTTTACGCCGCAGCGGCTTTCTCTGGAAAGCGAGTCGGGAGAAGTCATTGAATCGCGAAACGATCCACGCGCAGCTTTTCAAGGCCACCAGAACGAGACTCCCTGGGATCTGCTGCACGCCGTGTATTTCAACAGCTATGCGCTGTGGACCTATCTGAACCAACCTTTTCTCTATACGTGGCCCGGCTTCGTGACCGAAGAACTGGAACCGTGGAACGAAAACGGCGAAACTTGGCGAAGGCTCAAAGTGACGTTCCCTGACTCCGTGGCAAGCCACACCCGCGAGCAGGTCACCTACTTTGACGCCGATGGACTGATGCGCCGACATGACTATGCGGTAGATGTCCTCGGCGGGACGGTCGGCGCACAGTACATTCACGACTACACCGAAGCGAACGGTCTCATGGTGCCCGCGCGACGACATATTTTCCCGCTGGGGGCCGGAAACCGGCCTGTGCCTGAGCCGCTACTGGTCTCCATCGACATTGTGGCTGTGCAGTTTTCCTGACTGCGCCAGTCTCTTGCTCAGTCACCGACCGAACTGCGCTTTGTTCCCCAGCCCAGTACTGCGACAAACTCGGCGTACAAGACAACCAAATCTATCTTTGCCCACATGGCTCGCCCCAGCGTTTCTGTCCAGATCTTCGCCTCCGCACTGAAGCTCTTTCACGAGAAGGGATTCAACGCTTCCAGCGTGCAGGACATCACGGAGGATGCAGGTATGCAGAAGGGCTCCCTTTACAATCATTACGGCAGCAAGGAAGACCTCGCGGCGAAGGTAATCGATCACTACGGTCGCCTCAGCGAGCGACACTCGCTTCTTGCCGATGAGTCTGTCGCGCCGCTGGACCGTCTTGACAGGTACTTTCAGGCACTCAACAAAATGGTTACCGCAAGCGCATTCGCGCGTGGTTGCCTCCTTGGCAATTTCAGCGCTGAATTGCCGAGCCAAAGTTTGCTGATCCGCGAGCATCTTTCGGCCATCTATTCGTCCTGGATGTCGGCGATCGAGAAAGCTGTCACCGGCGGACAGGCCGACGGGTCGATCACGCGCGAGCTTCCCGCACGCCAACTTGCAACAGCGCTACTCGGCGCACGGGAAGGGGCGGCCTTGCGGGCGAAGGTCGGACGCGATCACAACGCGTTGAGCGCGTTCATGTCGGTCATCCTGCGCCGGACGTTGGCGTAGTCCCTTTCCCACTCATTGCCGCCAGGTTTGCTGCGATCAGGCGGGCGGTTAGCCGGCTGGGGTCGAGCATGGCTAGCCGGCTGGTGTCGGTTTGGATGTCCCAGACAGCTTCGATGCACATAGTTCCGTCATCCTCAATGGCTTCGTCGTTGATCGACGCATATTTAGTTAAACCATCGCACACTGTGATCACCATCTAGTGTGCGTACCTGCAAACAAGTTCCGTTTGCGTCAAACTGGCGGATCACCCCCAGTGGGGACCGCGCACCTGCGCGCAGTCGCCCTGTTCGTCGGCCATACCAGAAGGGAGAAAGCAGCATGTCCACTGTAGCTCGAGTCAAGGCGGCAATCCTTGACGATTACCAGAACGTCGCGCTGAACATGGCCGACTGGTCGCCGCTAAACGGTCGCGTAGACATCACCGTCTTCAACGATCACGTGGGCGACGTTGAAAAGCTGATCGATCGCTTGAGGCCCTTCAATGTTTTGTGTGTGATGCGCGAGCGTACACCGCTCACGCGCGACATCATCGAAAGGCTGCCGCACCTCAAGCTGATCGCTTCGACCGGTCCTGCCAACGCATCGATCGATCTTGACGCTGCGGCTGCGCATAACATTCAGGTCGTTCACACTGGATACAGTTCCACACCGACGATCGAGTTTACGTGGGCACTCCTCCTCGCCATGGTCCGCAACATACCGCTCGAAAATCAATCGCTGCGCCAGGGTAACTGGCAAGAGTCAGTCGGCGAGGAACTCGCGGGCAAGACGCTCGGCCTACTCGGTCTGGGCCGCGTGGGCTCGGCTGTTGGGGCGATTGGGCGGGCGTTCAGAATGAACGTCGTCGCGTGGAGTCAGAATCTCACCCTAGAACGCGCACAAGAAAATGGTGCGCAGTTAGTCAGCAAAGACGAGCTGTTTTCTACCGCGGACTATCTGTCCATCCACGTTCGCCTGAGTTCCCGAACCCATCGTCTCGTCGGGGAAACCGAATTGGCGCGGATGAAACCGACAAGCCGACTGATCAACACGTCACGCGGCCCGATTGTCGACGAGACCGCGCTGCTCAAGGCGTTAACGAGTGGACAGATCGCGGGGGCTGCCGTGGATGTCTACGATGTCGAGCCACTCGGCAATCCGCATCCATTGCGCGAACTACCAAACGTGCTTGCAACCCCGCATCTCGGATACGTGTCGAAGGAATTGTATCGAACATTCTATGGCGACACGGTGCAAAACCTCGTTCGCTGGCTCGATGAGACAGCGACGACCTCCAAAGGCTGACGCCCCCAAATCGCGAGCCATGCCGTACATGCGCCGGTTCTGACAAAGCGCCGGCGCGCAGTTGTGTCTATGCTTACGCCTCAGCGTTCATAACCGAACGTGGAGCACCACCTTCAGGAAAACAAGGCGATGAATACTCCCTCCATTGCGAACGTCAACGGGTATGCGAACTGGTACGATTACGCGAGCTGAAACGCGCGCCGACATAGCTGGTCTTATAGTCCAGCGATGCCCCCTCCTTCGTCACCCCCACACACGAACTGCGGGTGCTGCGTGCCGAATTTACTTTCCACAAGGGCGAGTTGCGGATCGCGCGTCGCAGCCGAGATGCTGCCAAGCCACGCGACATGCATGTACAGTTTCAAGGAGAGAAACCGAGTACTTACAATGCCGCACGAAGATCGCCGCGTCTTGCGTTCGGCTAACGACCAGATGCACCAAAATGTCGGCCAGCGCCTACTCGTGACTCAGGCCACCTTTCGCTCGCTCGACCAGGACCACAATTCCGCCGGCGATAGTGCTTTTGAGTACAGGAAGCCCTGTAGTTCATCGCAGCCGACGCCGCGCAGAATCTGCGCCTCTCGCTCGCTTTCGACACCTTCAGCGACCACCCGGAGGCCCAGCTCGTGACCCAGCTCGACGATTGCCTTGATGATCGCGAGATCGGCCGGTGCATCCAGCATGTCGTGCACGAACGCGCGGTCGATCTTGAGCCGGTCAAGCGGAAAGCGGTTCAAATAGCTTAGGCTCGAATAGCCCGTGCCGAAATCATCGAGCGACAGCTTGACGCCGAGGGCGCGAATCGCTCTGATTGCGTCCAGATAATTCTCGGCGTTATCCATCAATACGGTTTCAGTGATTTCCAGTTCAAGCCCTTCCGGCGGCACCCCGTGGGTCGCGAGACTATTGCGCAGCGTCGCGAGCAGCTCCGGATCGCGCAGCTGAATTGCCGAGAGGTTGATCGAGACGCGAATGTCGAGCACATCTTCGGCTCGCCATTGGGCAATCTGACGGCAGGCTTCGTTGATCACCCACGCGCCGATAGGAATGATGAGACGGGTTTCTTCCGCGACCGGAATGAACTGCGACGGTGCCACCGTACCGATCTGCGGGCTGTTCCATCGCAGCAGCCCTTCGACCGCGACGAGTGCCCCGGTGCGAGCATCGAGACAGGGCTGATACGCGAGCTGCAACTCTTTCCGTTCGATCGCGGTACGCAGACATGCTTCGAGCGCCAGGCGATAGCGCGTTTGCTCGGCCATGTCCGGCGAAAAGAACTTGACCAGATTGCGCCCCGCCGCCTTGGCCTGATACATCGCCGCGTCGGCATTCTGCATCAACGTTTCGATGTCTAGGCCATCGTCCGGATACATCGCGACACCGATGCTACAGGAAACCTGCAGCGTGACTCCACTGATCTCGTGCGGTTCTCGCACAAGCAGTATCAGGCGCTCGTCGATGGTACGCGCCACGTCCGCCGCGTTCGTGACCCCGTTCAGAATGACCGTGAACTCATCGCCGCCGAGTCGGCTGACCGTATCGTTGCTGCGCACGGCTTGAAGCAGGCGTCGCGACACGGATCGCAGGAGCCCGTCGCCGATGTGGTGGCCGAGCGAGTCGTTGATATTCTTGAAACGGTCCAAGTCGATAAACAGAACCGCAACGCGTTGTCCGGTCAGTTGCGCGTTGCCCAACACGACGCCGAGTCGTTTGGCAAATAGCGCGCGATTGGGCAGCTCCGTGAGGACGTCGTGTTCAGCAAGAAACTGGATGCGTGCCTCGCTCTTCTTCCGGTCGGTGATGTCGATCAGCGTACAGATGTAATGCGACACGTTACCACGCTTATCACGCACGGCGCTGACCATCAGCCACGTCGGATAGTCGCCGCCCTCGCGTCGACGCACCTGCGCTTCCCCGTGCCACGTGCTGGAGCGATCGACCCTCGCGGTGACGCTTTCGATCACACTGTCGCCTTTCGGGTCGACGATAAAAGCCGGTGGCTTGCCCGCGACATCGTCAGCACGATAGCCCGTCGCGCGATAAAAGGAGGCGTTTGCGGTCACGAGCCGCTGGTCGTGGTCGAGTATCAGGATAGCTTCAGACGAGGCCTCGAAAACCTTGCCCCACAACTCAAGACGTTGCTCCATCAACTTGATCTGATTGATCGGCGTGAACGCAGTCAGCATCGCGTCCCGCCCCTGGAAATTCAGCCGCCGCGCCGACAGCATTGCCCATGTCGGCTCACTGGTGGCTTTCCAGCGCACCTCGAACTCGTCGACCGCTTCACGATCCGACAGCTGCTGGAAAAACCGCGCCCGCACCGCGGAGTCAAGACCGGAGGCCCATGGATCGGTGGTACAGCCATTCAACCAGTAGAGCGCGGGCTGGTTGGCATGCAGCACCTCATGACCCGGAATGGCCGTGACCATCATTGGCACCGGCGTAGCTTCGACCAGCGCGTACTGTGCAGCCGATGCGCGAGCCGTGGCGGCCAGCTCCTTCTGCACGTCCCGCTCGCGATCGAGTTGTTCCAGCATCTCGTTAAAGCCGCTCACCAGTTGGCCGATTTCATCCTGGCTTTCCCAGCTCGCACGCAGCGAATGATCACCGGTACGGCGCACCGTATCCATCACGCGCGCAAGTTGGCGCAACGGCCGCGAAATTTGCTGGGCGACGAAGTAGACCATGCCGAGAATGCTGCACAACAGGAAGAGCGCGGTGCCCATATGCAACCACATCCGCTGGAACAGTCTTCGCACTCGCGCTTGCAGCAATTCATCCAGTTGGGTGCCGGTGTTGCTCCACGCATCCCGAATGCGGTTGACCACCGTCTGCTGGGCGGCGTCGACAATGCGCACCTGATCTGGATCGACCACGCCGCTGTCCACTACGGCGCGCGCGGCACTACGAAAGGTCTCGATCGAGAGCAGCATCTGCTCGACCGATGGCCCAAGGGCGACATCGAGAGTCGGGTTAGCCGCGGTCGTCTCGGCGAAATCGGAACGCAGATCATGAAGCACTGCGTCGAGTTGCCCTTCCAGCACGAGATAACGCGTGCGCAATTCGTCGTGCGTCCTCGATGTGCGTGGCACGCTGTGCAGTTGCCGAGCTACCCCATTGAGGGAATCGAGCAACGCCGGATAGCGCAGAATCGACAACGACATCGAGTAATAGCTATCGAGGTCTGGATCCAGAATCAGATTCGATTGATTGCCGACGCGCGTGATCAGTTGGCGGCACATTTCAAGCGCATCGCTCACGACTGCCGGCGTGGGTTCCGATTGGTGCGCCAGCACTTCAAGCGCTGCGCGCACGCGTTCGTTAAGCGCAGCACTCTCCATATTGGCACCGTAAACGCGTTCCGCATCGGCGAGACTGGCTGCGGTATGTCGCAGTGAGACCGCGGAGGGGCGCTCGCCAGCGCCGGCGAGGGCGACGTCGACCAGCGCGTCGCGCACGTTCCTCACATAGGCATTGCCAACAATTTCCTTGTCCGAGAAATCGATGCCGATATATTTCTCACGGATCAGAATGCCGCTGATGTAAAGGACTGCGCTCAGATCCAGTAGATAGATAAGCAGGAGTTTTCGACCCACGCGAAGACGCGCGAGCAGCCGGAAAAAGGGATTGCGCTTCATAGATGGTGCGACGTCCCGTTGAGGGCTTGAGTCGGAACTTTAGGCACATTGGCTGGCGGCGAATTGTGCCGATTGTTCTCAGGACAGGTCTCGACAGCCTTCACCCTACACGCCGAACGATCCACAGTCGAACTCCAACGAAGGAAAACACCGAGCGGATTGCAAATCCGCGCATGATAGAAAACAGCTCACCTACGCTCAATATCGGCGTGACAAACACCTTCTTTAGCTTTCGCTTAATTTTCACCAATCCGGTGCGATAGCGCGACAGAGGGGCCGGGAAACGCGTGCGCGCGCTTGTGAAACCCGGCTTGTTCAAGCGGCAGATCACGCAACTAATCCGAAGCCGCTGGGCCTGCGGAATAATTCTTTTGTTCAGTTAAATTTGGAAAAAAGCGGCTCGAGGACGCGCTGCAGCGGTTTGAGCGGTCAATCTCGGAGTGTCCGGGGGCGATGGAGACCGATACTTCGACCGAGGTAGATCAGTGGCTATCCTAGCTCAACCCGACGACCGCGGCCATAACATGCTCCGCGAGAACCATGATCCCGATCGCATCTTGAATGTCTTCAGGATCCGATCGGGCATCGACCATGATCCGACAGTCTACGATGCCATCCTAGTCTTCCACCGTTGCGACCTCAGACGTTACGACCGGCACAGATGCTGCCAAAACTTGACATGCGAAAGAGAGCCCGAGTGCATGCCCCCAGCTCTTTTCCTGATGTACTGAGCCGACAAATCGAGAGCCCGCTTTATCAGAACTGCTGGCGAATTCCGATGCGAGCCATGAACTGCTTGCCATTCGACGAGGGAGCAGTGGCATCCGCGTTCGCGGCAAATTCCAAGCCAGTACCCTCCACGCCAGAAGCGCTCGCAACCTTGATATAGGTACTCTGCACGTACACGTCGGTCCGCTTCGACAAGTTGTAGTCGACCATTAGACCGAACTGATGATATTTCGGCTTGGCACTACCGCCGGACGTGCCATCGTACGTACCTTGGGTGTATGTGTACATGCCACCAGCGTAGAGTGTCGGCGTAAACTGATACTTGGCGCTCACCTCAAAGTTGTTGAACTTAAGCGATGATGCTGCCCCGAGTGTGGGACTCGCGGACAGACTAGCGTACTGCGTCCCCGACGGCTCCGACAAATTCGTATTCGTGTAGACAAAACCCAACGTTGTGGCCGCGATCGTGTAGTTTATACCCGCCCCAAATACGCGTTGCCGAACGGCAGTCCAACTGCCGTCCGTGCCGCTAGAGCCAAGATTCGCAACAGCGCCGGCGGCACCATTATTGGGGCTATCGACGTTCAGATACGCAGCGGCAACGGACAATGGGCCGTTGGAGTACTGGACTCCCACGCTCTCTGCTCGATTGACGGCGAAGTTGGTCGAGTTGCTGAAAGCGTATGCGCCTCCGAAGGAGAAACCCGCATAGCTTGCGCTCGCGTACTTGATCGCATTGTTGACACGAAAAGTGTTGTCCGTATTGTCGTTATCGTACGGATGCGAGAACATCTGACCGCCCCAGTTTCCATTGACCGTCAACGGGGCCAAATAGTCAACAACAGAATCGTATTGGCGGCCGAACGTGAGCGTGCCTAGCGTCGCGCTGGAAAGACCGACAAATGCCTGACGGCCAAACTCCTGACCCTCTTGTCCCAGCTTGCCATTGTTAACGTTAAATCCGTTTTCCAACTGGAAGACCGTCGACAAACCGTCGCCCAAGTCTTCGGTGCCTTTAAGGCCCCAGCGGGACCCTTGAGCGTCGCCGCTCGACATTGCATAGAGGCTATGGCCACCAGCGTTATTCGTATAGTTCAGCCCTTCGTCGATAAGCCCGAACAACGTGACGCTGCTCTGTGCATGCACTGCACCAGTAAATGCGCCCAAAACACTCAATACAAAAAGAGATTTTTTCATGCTCGTTTATCCCCGAGTAATCACGTTGACCCGCTGGATACGTCGTATCCAGACGGACTTCAGTACATGCTTCTACAAATCACTTGCGCTATGACCTGGACCACGCCGACGAAATCATCAGCGTTGATGATCGCGGGCCAAATAGCGACCGGCGTCCTCTCAGTTTCAGTCTTCGAGGTAGATTCAATCGTCTGTTAGTGTTCTCTTCGAGATCCGTGGGCATGCGTCCTACTCGACTAGTTCGCCGTGCAGGATTATGTCGAGACCTTCACGCTCTCCCTCTTCCGTCACGCGGATGCCCATGACCGTGTCGATGACTTTCAGCAGGATGTAGCTCACCACGCCGCTGTAGACCAGCGTCGTCAGCACGCCCTTGGCTTGCAGGATCACGCTGCCGTCCGCGCCGCCGATGTCCTTGACCGCGAACACGCCGGTCAGGATTGCACCCACGATACCGCCGATGCAGTGCACGCCGAACGCGTC
>NZ_FPBH01000047.1 GCF_900116445.1 Paraburkholderia aspalathi | reverse complement strand
CACCGCATACGCAATACACACGGCCGCAAGACCGATCAGCGAGTGCATCGCTGCGACCAGTTCCGGCATCTTGGTCATCTCGACGCGCGCGGCGACAAACGCGCCGATCGCACCGCCGATCACCAGCGCGACTAGCAGCAGGCCGAGCCCCAGCCCGAGATTCGAACCGAGCGCATTCGCCTGTTTAACGATCAGCGCGATAGTGGTGAGGATCGCAATCGCCATCCCGACCATGCCGAAGGTATTGCCGGTGCGCGCCGTCTTCGGATTCGACAGCCCCTTGAGCGCCTGGATGAAACAGACCGACGCAACCAGATAAAGCAGCGTGACGACGTTCAGACTCATTACGCGTTCTCCTTGGCCGTCTTGTCAGCGATCAGCTTCTTCGGCTCTTTCTTCCTGAACATCTCCAGCATTCGCCTTGTCACCAGGAATCCGCCGAACACGTTTACCGCCGCAAGCGCGACTGCGAGCGTGCCGAAGAACTTGCCGGTGTCGCCCACGGTGAGGCCTGCCGCGAGCATCGCGCCGACGATCACGATCGCCGAAATCGCGTTGGTCACGGCCATCAGCGGCGTGTGCAGCGCGGGCGTGACGTTCCAGACGACGTGGTAGCCGACGTAGATCGCCAGCACGAAGATGATCAGGTTAATAACGGTGTGGTTGATGACTTCCATCGCCGTTCTCCTATGCCTTGCGCGTGACTTCGCCGTCACGGGCCAGCAGCGTGGCCGCGACGATGTCGTCTGCGAGATCGATGTTCAGGGCGCCTTCCTTGGTGATGATCAGCTTCAGGAAGTCGAGCAGGTTGCGTGCGTAGAGCGACGACGCGTCGGCGGGGACCATCGAGGCCAGATTCGTATAGCCGACGATCTGCACGCCATGTTTCAGGACGACCTGATCCGCCTCGGTCAGCGGACAGTTGCCGCCACGACGGCCTTCGTACTCGGCGCCGCGTCCTGCCGCGAGGTCGACCAGCACGGAGCCGGGTTTCATCGCCTGCACGGTTTCTACCGAGATCAGCGTCGGCGCAGCGCGGCCCGGGATCAGGGCCGTCGAGATCACGATATCAGCCTGTTTGGCCCGTTCGTGGACCAGTGCGGATTGCCGCGCAAGCCACGAAGGCGGCATCGGCCGCGCGTAGCCGCCGACGCCCTGCGCGGCTTCGCGCTCCTCATCGGTTTCGTAAGGGACATCAAGGAATTTGGCGCCGAGCGATTCGATCTGCTCTTTCACCGCCGGACGCACGTCCGAGGCTTCGATCACGGCGCCCAGGCGCTTGGCGGTCGCGATGGCCTGCAGACCCGCCACACCCGCGCCGAGAATCAGCACACGGGCCGCTTTCACGGTCCCGGCTGCCGTCATCAGCATCGGCATGAAGCGCGGATAAAGCGTGGCCGCCAGCAGCACCGCCTTGTACCCGGCGATGTTCGCCTGCGACGACAGCACGTCAAGGCTCTGCGCCCGCGTGGTACGCGGCGCGGCTTCGAGTGCGAACGCGGTAACGCCCGCAGCCGCCAGCTTTGATGAGTTTTCGGTATTAAACGGATCGAGCATGCCGACCAGCGTCGCGCCGCGCTTCAGAAGCGGCAACTCGGCATCGGTCGGCGACTGGACCTTGAGGACCAGATCAGCCCCAAAGGCAGTAGCCGCATCGACGATTTCCGCGCCGGCGGCTGTAAAAGCTTCGTCAGGAAAGCTTGCGCCGGTGCCGGCGCCGCTCTGGATCGTGACCCGGTGGCCCTGGGTCACATACTTCTTGACCGTTTCGGGCGTCGCGGCGACGCGGGTTTCGTGCGCGCGCGTCTCGGCTGGCACTCCGATGTGCATCTTTTCTCCTCCTCGACTTCCTGTTTTACGACAGAGCTGCCGACGAGGCACGCCGGCTTGCAAGTGCAACGGCTAACGGCGTCACTTTAACCGAAACCTGGGGGTGCGCAGAAATCGGGGACAATCCGGGGGTGCCCGGCGACCGAGGTGGCTCACCGGCTGCGGCTGGGCGGCCCTCGCAGCCGTCCGCCTCGCTTCCGGGCAGCCCAGGCCCATAAACGGTAAAATGCGCACCCATGAAACCGGAAACTTGGCTGCCGCACGTCACCGTTGCGGCCATCGTCGAGCGTGACGGGCGTTTTCTCGTGGTCGAGGAACATACCGCCGACGGCCTGCGCCTGAATCAGCCCGCCGGCCATCTGGAAGCGGGCGAAACGCTTCTGGAAGCGGTCATCCGCGAAACGCTCGAGGAAACCGCGCATCCGTTCACGCCCGAGGCGCTGGTCGGCATGTATATGACGCATTTCGAGCGGCTCGGCAGTGAGGGCGTGACGTATCTGCGCTTCACCTATTGCGGCGCGAGCGGCAAAGCGGATACCGAGCGCGCGCTCGATCCCGACATTGTCCGCACGCTGTGGATGAGCGCTGATGAATTGCGCGCCTGCCCCGAACGGCACCGCACGCCGCTTGTCATGCAATGTCTCGACGATTACCTCGCGGGACGGCGTTTCCCGCTCGACTTCGTGCACACGCATTCGGTCGGGCGCAAACAGGCGTAAATAGCCGTACGCAACCCGCACAAACGAAACGGGCCTGATCCGTCACAAGCGGCGAGGCAAACGACAGGGCAACACGGTCAACCCACGATCAACGAAGTCACGCAGTACCCAGTGAGCACCTTATGAGCAAGCAGAAAGTCGTAGTAGGCATGTCGGGCGGCGTCGATTCGTCGGTTACCGCATGGCTGCTGAAGGAACAGGGCTACGACGTAGTCGGCCTGTTCATGAAAAACTGGGAAGACGATGACGACAGCGAGTACTGCTCGACGCGGCAGGACTGGATCGACGTCGTCTCGGTGGCGGACCTGATCGGCATCGACGTCGAAGCGGTCAACTTCGCTGCCGAATACAAAGACCGCGTGTTCGCCGAATTCCTGCGCGAATATTCGGCCGGCCGCACGCCGAATCCGGACGTGCTGTGCAACGCCGAAATCAAGTTCAAGGCCTTCCTCGATCACGCCATGTCGCTCGGCGCGGAAACCATCGCGACCGGCCACTATGCGCGCGTGCGGGAGAACAACGGGCGCTTCGAACTGCTGAAGGCCTTCGATCATACGAAAGACCAGTCGTACTTTCTGCATCGGCTGAATCAGGCGCAGTTGTCGAAAACGCTGTTTCCTTTGGGCGAGATTCCGAAAACCAAAGTCCGCGAGATCGCCGAACAGATCGCGCTGCCGAATGCGAAGAAGAAAGATTCGACCGGCATCTGCTTCATCGGCGAACGGCCGTTCCGCGATTTCCTGAACCGCTATCTGCCGACCAAACCCGGCCCGATGAAAACCACCGACGGCAAGGTGGTCGGCGAACACATCGGCCTCGCCTTCTACACCTTCGGGCAGCGCAAGGGCATCGGGCTCGGCGGCAGCAAGGAAGGCAGCGGCGAGCCGTGGTTCGTCGCCGGGAAGGATATTGCGTCGAACACGCTGTATGTCGCGCAAGGCCATGACCACCCGTGGCTGCTGAGCCATACGCTCTCCGCGGGCAATACGAGCTGGGTCGCTGGCGAGCCGCCGGCCGACGGTTTCGCGTGCGGCGCGAAAACCCGTTACCGGCAAGCGGACGCACCGTGCTCCTTCAGCGCGGCAGGTGCCGGCGAAGGCCTTTTCGAGCTGAATTTCGACGCCGCGCAATGGGCTGTCACACCGGGGCAATCTGCAGTGCTCTACGATGGCGACGTGTGTCTCGGCGGCGGCATCATCGAACACGCGATGACCGGGCAGCCAACGGCGCGCCAGCCGCAACAGGCAGCGTTGCTCACCGCCCGTTGAACCATGAATTCGATCGTGCGGCAACGCTTTAGCGCCGCCGCACGCGCTTTACCTGCATGCCTCATCTTCAAGCTTCAGACTTCACGCTTCACCGATGCGCTTCACCTTCGAGCCGCAGCTCGTTTCACCATAACAAACAGGTGTTCGTTCCCCTCGCGGCAGACTCCGTTTGCGCCGACAGCGTTGACGATCCCTCCGCGACGATCCTCACTGCACTGGAGTCCCCATGTTTTCTCGACGTTATCTGGCGATGTGGTGCGCAGTCGTGCTGTTCGCCATCTGCGCTCTGTTTGCCGCGACGAATCACATTTCGTGGTTCTGGATCATCGTGCCGGTGGCGCTCGTCGCACTCGGCCTGTTCGATCTGACGCAGCAGCATCACGCGATTCTGCGTAACTATCCGTTGTGGGGCCACTTCCGTTTCCTGTTCGAATTCATCCGCCCGGAAATCCGCCAGTATTTCGTCGAGGACGATACCGACGAGAAACCGTTCTCACGCGCGCAACGCAGCATCGTCTATCAACGCGCGAAGAACGACGTGGACAGCCGCCCATACGGCACTGAGCTCGACGTCAAAGCCGTCGCGCACGAATGGATCAGCCACTCGCTCGCGCCGACCACGCTCGACAACCACGACTTCCGTATCGTGGTCGGACCCGATCGCGCGCAGCCTTATTCGATGTCGATCTTCAACGTCTCCGCGATGAGCTTCGGCTCGCTGTCGGCGAACGCGATCATGGCGCTGAACCTCGGCGCGAAGAAAGGCAATTTCGCGCACGACACCGGCGAAGGTTCGATGTCGAAATACCACCGCGAGCATGGCGGCGACATCATCTGGGAAATCGCCTCGGGCTACTTCGGCTGCCGTAACGACGACGGCACCTTCAGCGCGGAGAAGTTCGCGAAGCAGGCCGCCGAGCCGCAAGTGAAGATGATCGAGGTGAAGCTCTCGCAAGGCGCGAAGCCTGGTCACGGCGGCGTGCTGCCGGCCGCGAAGATCACACCCGAGATTGCGGAGACGCGCGGCGTGCCGATGGGCCGCGATTGCATCTCGCCCGCCACCCATTCCGAATTTTCGTCGCCGCGCGGCCTGCTCGAATTCGTCGACCGCTTGCGCACGCTGTCCGGTGGCAAGCCGACCGGGTTCAAGCTGTGCATCGGGCATCCGTGGGAATTCTTCGGCATTGCGAAGGCGATGCTGGAGACCGGGATTCTGCCGGACTTTATCGTGGTCGACGGTGCGGAAGGCGGCACGGGCGCAGCGCCACTGGAGTTCACCGATCACGTCGGCGTGCCGTTGCAGGAAGGCTTGCTGCTGGTGCACAACACGCTCGTCGGCATCGGCTTGCGTCAGCGCATCCGCATCGGCGCGAGCGGCAAGATGATTACCGCATTCGATATCACCAAAACGCTGGCGATCGGCGCGGATTGGGTCAACGCGGCGCGTGGCTTCATGTTCGCGGTCGGCTGCATTCAGGCCCAGACCTGCCACACCGGCCGCTGCCCGACGGGCGTCGCGACGCAGGATCCGGTGCGTCAGCGTGCTTTGGTGGTGCCGGACAAGGCCGACCGTGTCTTCAACTTCCATCACAACACGCTGCATGCGCTGAAGGAAATCATTCAGGCGGCGGGGCTCAAGCACCCGGCGGAACTGCGCGCGCATCACATCGTGCGGCGCGTGTCGTCGCATGAAGTGCGGTTGATGTCCGATCTGTTGAAGTATCTCGATCCGAACGATCTGCTGAACGGCAACTATCGTTACACGTTGTACGAGAAATATTGGCCGATGGCGCAAAGCGATTCGTTTGCGCCGAAAGTTGAACTGGCCGCGACGTAAGGCTTTGTGACGGCGATTGGCTTGTGAACCGGTCGCCGCTTAAGTCTTAGATTTAGACGACGAGTTCTTGCAGAAAGATAAGAATCCTTAAGAGCTCGTCTCATATACAAGGGCAGCGGCGAATCGTACATTTGCGTGATCTTTTTCCCGCTCAATGTCCATGGTTACGCCCTCTCCTGCTTTGGTGCCGCTTGGCGCTCATACGCAACTCGTCCAGACCCGTCATGGCTGGATGCTCGCCAATCCGAACGACTTCTATCTAGGCCGCGCGCTCATCGAATACGGCGAATGCAGCGAACTCGAATCTGCCGTGTTGCGGCAGTTGCTGGTGCAGCCGGGCATCGTCGTGGAAGTCGGCGCGAATATCGGCGTGCATACGATCATGCTGGCGCGTGAGGCGCAGGCGCGTCGCCAAGTACTCGTCGCCTTTGAGCCTCAGCCGGTGATCTTTCAGAACCTCTGTGCGAATCTCGCGGCCAATGGTGTGCGTAACGTGCTCGCGTGGCCGTACGCGTGCGGGGCCGCAGCCGGGACGCTGTATTTCGCGCAACCGGACTACGATGCGCTGGGCAACTTTGGCGGCGTGTCGATGCAGACCGAGGCCGCAGCGAACACGCTCCCGGTTCCGTGCGTGCGGCTGGACGATGCGCTGCGCTCACATACCGTGGGGCTGCTGAAGCTCGACGTGGAAGGGTTCGAGTTGAACGCGTTGCTAGGGGCGGAGGAAACGATTGCCCGCTCGCGGCCGGTGATTTATGTGGAAAACGACCGGCTCGATCGGTCACAGGCGTTAATCGAGTGGTTGTGGTCGAAGGAATACCGGTTGTGGTGGCACTTGCCGCCTTTGTTCAACCCAGACAATTTCTTTGAACGTGCGGAAAATATCTACGGTCGTTTGTTGTCGTGCAATATGCTCGCACTTCCGCGGGAACTGGAGATGGAGATCGACGGGTTTGTCGAAGTGACGGATTCCGCCACGCACGCATTGATGAGTTTGAGCAGTTAGCGGACAGGACACCCCGACGAAACGAACAACTATCGGCCGCCTGCAGCGGCCTTTTTCCGTTTGAAGAACACTTCAATCCCCGTCCGACCCCGCAAAACGGACACCCCCCTCCCTTTCCGTTAAAATCTACGGTTTAGCACTTCGCTCCACGGCCAGCTCGCGCGCTCCGGCGTTTGCGGCGCGGCCCTATGCCCGAAAGGCACTTCATGCTCACGTTTCAGCAAATCATCCTGACACTGCAGTCCTACTGGGACAAGCAGGGTTGCGCGTTGCTCCAGCCGATCGACATGGAAGTCGGCGCGGGCACGTCCCACGTCCATACTTTCCTGCGCGCCATTGGTCCGGAACCGTGGCGAGCCGCCTACGTACAGCCGTCGCGCCGCCCGAAAGACGGCCGCTACGGCGAGAACCCGAATCGCCTGCAGCATTACTACCAGTACCAGGTCGTGCTGAAGCCGGCGCCGGAAAACATCCTCGACCTGTACCTCGGCTCGCTCGAAGCGCTCGGCTTCGACCTGAAGCAGAACGACGTGCGCTTCGTCGAAGACGACTGGGAAAATCCCACGCTCGGCGCCTGGGGTCTCGGCTGGGAAGTGTGGCTGAACGGCATGGAAGTCACCCAGTTCACTTACTTCCAACAAGTCGGCGGCCTGGATTGCAAGCCGGTGCTGGGCGAAATCACCTATGGTCTCGAACGTCTCGCGATGTACCTTCAGAAGGTCGAGAACGTCTACGACCTCGTCTGGACCGAGTGGGAAGAGCAAGGCCCGAACGGCCCGGAACTTCGCCGCCTGACTTACGGCGACGTGTACCACCAAAACGAAGTCGAACAGTCGACCTACAACTTCGAGCATGCGAACGTCGATCTGCTGTTCACGTTCTTCAACAGCTACGAAGCGGAAGCCAAGCGCATGATCGACGCACAGATCGCGCTGCCCGCGTATGAACTGGTGCTGAAGGCCGGCCATACGTTCAATCTGCTGGATGCCCGCGGCGCGATCTCCGTCACGGAACGCGCGGCGTATATCGGCCGGATTCGCGCGCTGTCGCGTCTGGTTGCACAGGCTTACTACGACTCGCGCGAAAAGCTCGGTTTTCCGATGCTCGGCAATCCGGTGCACGGCGTGCCCGGCCTGACCACCGACGCACAGGATGCCGCGATGCCCGCGTGGGCGCCGCCGCTCAAAATCGAACGCAAGATCGATCCGGACTGACGAGAACACCAAGAAATGACTCAACCCCATCAAGCTACCCTGCTCGTCGAGCTGCTGACCGAAGAACTGCCGCCGAAAGCGCTCGCGCGTCTCGGCGACGCGTTCGCCGAAGGCATTGCGCAGCGCCTCGCGGCGCACGACCTGATCGAAGGCGAACTGTCGTTCGAACGTTACGCCACGCCGCGCCGTCTTGCCGTCACGATCAAGAACGTGCGTTCGGTCGCGCCGGAAAAACACGTGCGCGAAAAAGTGCTGCCGGTTTCCGTCGCGCTGGATAAAGACGGTCAGCCCACCGCGCCGCTCGCGAAGAAACTGGCTGCGCTCGGCTTCCCCGATTTTTCGGTGAACGACCTGGAGCGCGCGCAGGACGGCAAGGCCGAAGCTTTCTTCCTGCGCTACGCCGCGCCGGGCGCCACGCTCGCCGAAGGCCTGCAAAGCGCGCTCAACGAAACGCTCGCCAAGTTGCCGATCCCGAAGGTGATGACGTATCAGCGCCCGGACGGCACCAATGTGCAGTTCGTGCGTCCTGTCCACCGTCTGACCACCTTGCACGGCGAACAGGTCGTGCCGGTCACGGCACTGGGCGTCGATGCCGACGACACCACACTCGGCCACCGCTTCCTGTCCGAAGGCCTCGTGCAGATCCAGCACGCGGATTCTTACGCCGACACGCTGATGCACAAGGGCCGTGTGGTCGCGAATTTCGCCGACCGCAAGGAAACCATCCGCACGCATCTGCTCGCGCAAGCCGACGGCGACCAGGTCGTCATGCCCGAATCGCTGCTGGATGAAGTGAACTCGCTGGTCGAATGGCCGGTGGTCTACGCCTGCCGTTTCGAGGACGAATTCCTGCAAGTACCGCAGGAATGCCTGATCCTGACAATGCAGACGAACCAGAAATACTTCGCGTTGACGGATGCGAACGGCAAGCTGCGCTCGCGCTTCCTGATCGTGTCGAACATCGAAACGAAAACGCCTGGCGATATCGTCGAAGGCAACGAGCGCGTGGTGCGTCCGCGCCTGGCCGATGCGAAGTTCTTCTTCGAGCAGGACAAGAAGAAGCCGCTCGCCGAGCGAGTGCCGCTGCTCGCGAACGTCGTGTATCACAACAAGCTGGGTTCGGCGCTGCAACGCGTCGAGCGCGTCGAAGCGCTGGCCGGTGCAATTGCCTCGCTGATCGGCGCAGATGTCGCGCTCGCCAAGCGTGCTGCACGTTTGGCCAAGGCCGACCTGATCACCGACATGGTCGGCGAATTTCCCGAGCTGCAAGGCACGATGGGCACGTACTACGCGCGCCACGACGGCGAGCCGGAAGAAGTCGCGCTGGCCTGCTCGGAACACTATCAGCCGCGCTTCTCCGGCGATGCGTTGCCGGCCACGGCAACCGGCACCGTCGTCGCGCTCGCCGACAAGCTCGAAACGCTGGTCGGCATCTGGGGCATCGGCCTGCAACCCACCGGTGAGAAAGACCCGTTCGCGCTGCGCCGTCATGCGCTCGGCGTGTTGCGGATTCTGGTCGAGAAGCAATTGCCGGTCGATCTGATCGAATTGCTGCGCACCGCTTACGCGCAATTCGCCGCCGTGCCGGGCGTCGCCGATTCGACGCAGGCGATCTACGAATTCAGCATGGACCGCCTGCGCGGTCTGCTGCGCGAACGCGGCTACGCGCCGGGTGAAATCGACGCAGTGCTGGCACTGAACCCGACGCGCCTCGACGATATCGTCGCGCGCCTGGATGCAGTGCGCGAATTCGCAGCGCTGCCGGAAGCCGCATCGCTCGCGGCGGCCAACAAGCGGATTTCGAACATCCTGAAGAAATCGGAAGGTTCGGCGACCGGCGGCGTGCAGGTTGCACTGCTGACCGAAGCGGCCGAAAAAGCCTTGTACGCGCAACTCGAACAGGTTGCACCGCGCGTGCAGACGCAACTCGCCGCGCGCGACTACACGGGCGCACTCACCGCGCTCGCCGCGCTGCGCGAACCGGTCGACACCTTCTTCAACGACGTGATGGTCAACGCCGAAGATCCGGCGTTGCGCGCCAACCGTTTGGCTTTGCTCGGCGCGCTGCATCAGCAGATGAATTGCGTCGCCGACATTTCCCGACTCGCTGCCTGAGCCCCGCGCCATGCCGACCAAAAAAGTGGTGATCCTCGACCGCGACGGCGTGATCAACGTCGATTCCGACGCGTTCATCAAGTCGCCGGACGAATGGGTTGCCCTGCCCGGTTCGCTCGAAGCGATCGCGCGCCTCAACCAGGCAGGTTATCGCGTGGCGGTCGCGACCAACCAGTCGGGCATCGGCCGGGGTCTCTTCGACATGAACGCGCTCAATGCGATGCATCTGAAAATGCATCGCATGGCGGCGGCAGTCGGCGGGCGCGTCGACGCCGTGTTCTTCTGCCCGCACACGGCGCAAGATCACTGCGAATGCCGCAAACCGAAACCCGGCATGCTGAAGATGATCGCCGAACGTTTCGAAGTCGATCCGCACCATACGCCGGTGGTCGGCGACGCGATGCGCGACCTGCAAGCGGGCGCCTCGCTCGGCCACCCGACGCATCTGGTGCTGACCGGCAAAGGCCGCAAGACGCTCGCAGCGGGCGGCTTGCCCGAGGGCACGCGCGTGCACGACGACCTGCGCGCGTTCGCACTCGACTTCCTTTCCGACGCTCACGAGTGACGCGCGCCACGCGCGTCCCCAACTCTCACCGACCACGCCGATGCGCTTCATCCGTTCTTTGCTGCTGCTGATCTACTTCGTGCTCTTCACGGTGCCGTACGCAACCGCGTGCTTCATCGCGTTCCCGTTCATGCGCGCCGACAATCGCTACTGGATGGCGGCCGGCTGGTGCCGCGCCACGCTTCACACGGTGCGCTGGCTGAACGGCATCCGCTACAAGATCGAGGGCTATGAGAACCTGCCTAACGGTCCGGCCGTGCTGCTGTCGAAGCATCAATCAGCCTGGGAAACGCTGGCGTTTCCGGCACTGATGCCGCGGCCGCTGTGCTACGTGTTCAAGCGCGAGCTGCTGTACGTGCCGTTTTTCGGCTGGGCATTGGGCATGTTGAAAATGGTCCATATCGACCGCAAGGAAGGCAAGTACGCGTTCGAATCCGTCATCAAGCAAGGCAAGCAACGCATGGCCGAAGGCGCCTGGGTCATCATGTTTCCGGAAGGCACACGTACGCCGACCGGCAAGCAAGGCAAGTACAAAACCGGCGGCGCGCGTTTTGCGATTGCCACCGGCGCGCCGGTCGTGCCGATCGCGCACAACGCCGGACGTCTATGGCCGCGCAACTCGTTTCTCAAATATGCGGGTATAGTCACAGTGTCGATCGGCAAGCCGATCGACACGACGGGGCTCACGCCCGATGAAGTGAACACGCGCGTCGAACAGTGGATCGAAGCTGAAATGCGCCGCATCGATCCTACTGCGTACCGCGCGGCGGAAAGCAGCTCCGCCGCCGCACCAATCTGACGCGCCCGCGCCCTCGAAGGCGCATTTGCGCGAAGCCGAATCCGATGCAGAAGTCTCCTACGTCGCAGCCCGCTGCGGCGCTCGATAACCGGCAGCTCGATCTCCCGCTCTTCGCCGAGCCGGGGTCGACGTCGTCGTCCCCAACACCCTCCGCACCATCAGCGGGCTCGCAGAGCGGGCAGCAGCCGGCCGTGCCGCTCGCACCGGACGGCACCAAGCTGCGCAGCCTCACCATTGGTTCGCGCACGCTGCACTATGCGCTCAAGCGCTCGGCGCGCCGCTCGATCGGCTTTGCGATCGACAGCACCGGCCTGATGATTACCGCACCACGTTGGGTCACGCTCGCCGATATCGAAACCGCGATCACCGAAAAGCAGCGCTGGATTTTTACGAAGCTGATCGAATGGCAGACGCGTGTCGAACAGCGTGCGTTGCCCAAGGTCGACTGGAAAGACGGTGCGGAAGTGCCGTATCTCGGCCAACCGGTGCGCGTGAAGCTCGGTTCACCGCAAGGCACGCTCGCGTTCAACGCGGATGAATCCGCACTGCAAGTGCCGCTGCCGTTGCAAGCGGACCCACAGCAGATCAAGGATCGTGTGCAGGGCTGGCTGCAAGGTGAAGCAAAGCGCCTGTTCGGCGAGCGCCTTGCAATCTATGCCGAGAAGCTCGGCGTCAACTATCGCGCATATGCGCTCTCTTCTGCGGCCACGCGTTGGGGCAGTTGTTCGAGCGATGGGAAAATCCGCCTGAACTGGCGGCTGATTCACTTCCCGCTGTCGATTATCGATTACGTCGTGGCGCACGAACTCGCGCATCTGCGTGAGATGAATCACAGTCCGCGCTTCTGGCAGACAGTCGAATCGATTTTTCCGGAATTCCGCGAAGCGCGGCAGACGTTGAAGTCGCATCCGCCGGAATTGCTGCCGACGCTTTGAGGCCTTCGGGTCATCTTCGGTCATGCGGACTTAAAGCCGGCGCCTCAACGCGAAGCGCCAGCTTTCTGAAACCCAGCACTCACTCCGTGCAGAAAGTTTCCTGCAGGTGACGCCACGTCACCTTGCCGTGCGCGTCGAGATCCATCACCGCCGTCGAGCGCCGCACGTTCGCATTGCCCGCGTTGTCGCGTTGATACTCCCGATATTTCACCACCGCGCCCGACGGATACTCGGACACGATCTCCATATCGCGAATCGTGATCTGCGAGCCGGGGCGCGCGCCGTTCAGCTTCGCAAAAATCTCGCGCAGGCCCGCGTGGTCCAGTGCGAGACCGGACGGCATCACCAGCGTGAATTGCGGAGCGAAGCGCGCCATGATGCGATCCAGCGCGCCGTGATCCGCGGAGCCGTCGAACAAAGTCTGGATTTCGACGTGGATGTCGTCGAGTTCTTTGAAGTAGGGATTGCCGTTATTCATTGCGTGTCCTCGCCCGGCCGCTTACGTCACTTTTTCTTCTGGATAAACTCGATCTTGTAGCCGTCCGGATCTTCGACGAAAGCGATCACGGTGGTGCCGTGTTTCATCGGACCGGCTTCGCGGACAACCTTACCGCCCTGGGCCTTGATCTTGTCGCAGGCGGCGTACGCGTCAGCGACTTCGACGGCGAGGTGCCCAAAGCCGGAGCCGAGGTCGTACTTCGGCGTGTCCCAGTTGTGCGTGAGTTCGAGAACGGTGCCGTCGCGTTCGTCTTCATAGCCGACGAAAGCCAGCGTGAATTTGCCTTCCGGATAATCGTCGCGGCGCAGCAATTTCATCCCAAGCAGCTCGGTGTAGAACGCAATCGAACGGTCCAGGTCGCCGACCCGGAGCATGGTGTGAAGCAGGCGCATCGTGTACTCCCAAGTGCGTGATGTCGAGAACGACAATGTACCCGGAATCACGCTGCGCTGCAGGGAGCGCCGCAGCCGTTTTCGGTGCTGCGCCGATACGCCGATGCGAGCCGCTTCTATCGCGTAGTGAGTGCGGGCATACGCTGCGCGGGCCGGTCGAAGCAATCGAAGAATCTGCGCAACAGCTCGGCCGTGCCGCGCTCCAGTACTACTGTGCCGTTCTCGATGCACTTGGGCAACTGCGACGCCATGTCGCGCAACATGCCGTACAGGGTGCTGGTTTCCAGCGCGAGTTGAACATCGATCGCCGATGGTGTGCGCTCGTGAATCTGCAACACGCCACGCCGCAATTCGAGCGCATGCGTTTCGTTGCGATCCGTCACGCGGAATGCGAGTGTCATCTGCACATCGGCGCAACGTTCCGGATCTACGTTCACGCTAAAGCGCTGGAACACATTGCGCAGCGGTTGGGCGCGCAACACGTCCGTCGAGGCGAGGCTCGAGCTGCCCGCGAACGGCAGTTCGTCGTAGGCGTGTTCGAGTTCGCGCGCCGCGCTCAGATACCAGTTGCGCCAGTTGGTATTCACCGTGCGGTAGCCCAGCTCGCGCAACGCGCTCGCCTTGATGCTGCGAGCGTCAGTGTCGCTTGTATCGAGGCGCACCAGCAGCGTGACCAGTTCCGCGGCCCAGCGCCAGTCGCCGTCACCCAGGGCGATACGCGCAGCGGCGCGTACCGCCTCCACGCCGCCCATCATCTTCACCATGCGCTGCGAACGTTCAGCACGCGGCAGCGGATCGAGCGACGCCGGATCGCCATCGAACCAGCCGAGCTGACCGTTGTACACCTGCCGCACCGAATGCTTGACCGTGCCGTAGTACTCGCCAAGCCACGCATGCTCCGCGAGATGCGGTGGCAGCGCTGGAATCGCCTCAGCAAGTTCGTCCGGGCTCATGCCGAAGTTCATGTGGCGAATGGTCTGATCGTGGATGAACTGGATGGCGTCGCGATACACGCACAGCACCTCGGCGACATACTGCGCGCCCGATACCGGACGGCCATGCGCCGGCACCATATGCGCCGCGTTGAAGCCGCGCATCATATCGATGGTCTGATACCAACGCACCGGGTCGCGATAACGCGTGCCGCGCAGCGTATGCACGTTCGCGAGACATTCGCCCTGGATCACTTCCGCCGACAGCAGCACGCCAAGCTCGGGCAACCACATGACGATTTCGTCGTCGGCTTCGGAAGGCGCGTAGCGGAACTCGAAACGCACGCCGGCCAGCGCGATATCGAGCTTGTCGTCGAACACGCGGGTCGGCGCAAAGAAGCTCGCCGGCTCGGCGATCAGCACCGGCCCGATGCCCGCGTTGACCTTGCCGGTCGCGCCGGCCGGCAACAGTGTGCCGAAGCTGTAGGCCGAACGTGTGGCGAGAATCGGTGCGACGAGGTTCGCGTTGTTGATTACGGTATCCATCAACGAGCGATGCGCGATGATCTCGACGCTGCCCGCCTCGAGCGCGGCCTCATCGACGAAAGCGCGCACGCCGCCGGTGTGGTCCGTGTGATTATGCGTATAGACGACGGCCTTGACCGGCAGCTCGGCATGACGCGGATCGATCGCGCAGAAGTCCTCATAGATGCGCTTCGCAGCGGACACCGCCTCAGTCGCATCGATGACCACGATGCCGTCGTCACCCACCACGAAGATGATGTTCGCGATCGCGTAGCCGACCGCGCAATACACGCGTTCGGCGACACGATAGATACGCTGCGCCATGCGCCGCGAGTGTTCGGTCAGGCGCGGCGGCACGGTTGGTGCGGCGACGGCGTAGGCGAGATTGACGCCGGCGTCGAACGCGACGTCCAGCGGTTCGCCGATATGCGGCGCATCGAAGGCGGGATTGCGGACCCGTTCGGGGCAACATGAACTCATGCGGTGTCTCCTTGAATATTTGTCCGCGCAGAATGGCACTCGCGCGGCATCTGTATTTGTTCTTGATTAATAGAACCGGAATTCTGATTCCGATTTCTAGGCAAAAAAATCAGCCGTCCGGCAAACCAAGGCAACGCCGCACCCGGATTTGCAGCCATGACCGCAGTTGCCGGCTGGAGAGCGACAACGGACCCGGGTCGTTCAGCACGCTGTTGACCAGCATGCCGAGGATCATTTGCAGGGTGGCGCGCACTTCGAATTCGAGCGACTGGATCGCGTCGCCGCCGGCCTTAATGCCTCGCGACTTTGCCAGCGCGCTAACGAGACGCGGCACGATCATCGCCAGCACCTCGTGATTGGTCGATTTCACGGCGTCCCAGTTGGCTTTACGCTGCGACGCCCGCAGTAACGACGCGTGATACAACCCGCGATTGCGCCGGAACGTCATCACGTAAAACGAAATGACGGCGTCGGCAAGCGTGCCCGCGTCGTTCGAACGCCAGGCCGGATCACGCTCGACGGTCTCGCGTACGTGCGCGAGCCCCTCCTGCATCGCCGCGTCCTGGACGACTTCGAAGAAACTGTCCTTGTTGTCGAAGCGCCGATAGAACGCGCCGATCGACGTACCTGCACGCTCGACGATGTCGTTGATCGACAGATCGTCGAGATTGCCGCTCGCTTCGATCAACTCGCGTCCGGCTTGCAGCATGCGAACGAGCCCTTGCTGACTGCGCGTCTGACGTGGCGCGGCGATGGCGCTGGGCTGCGCTTCGCGGCCGCGCGGTGAAGTCGTCGTCATGCGGTGTTCAGCCTCGGTTCGCTGTTCTGAAAAATTGAAGATTCACGGCAAACCGGAATCCTGATTCCGGATCGTCCGCGATTGGGATCGCTGTGTCAACCGCATCCAGGGTAATCACGAGGGCCGGTCATGCGATCAACCGACCAACAGTTCAGCGGTCCATTCACGTCGCCAATGACTCGGGATGCAGCAAGCCCCGCGCGGCGCGGTTGGCGTCCTCCATCACCTGTTCGGCGAGTCCCAACGCGGAATACGCGGCGGGCGAAGGCGTGCGCTCGGCCAGATACACCAGCGCGAATTCCAGCGCGAGACGCGGCGGATTGACGAGCGGAATGCGCGCCAGCCGCTGCATCTCCAGATCGCGCCGCACCGCGGACGCCGTGGAAAACAGCACGGCATCGGTCTGCGCCACGACGTCCTTCAGTACCGCCACGTCGTTACATTCGATCTGCAACGGAATCTGCTCATGCGCGCGGTACTTGAGCAGGCGGTGCAGGGCGTCCTTCATGAATGCGGGCAAGGTCACCGAGACCAGCGGGAACTCACGCAACGCCGCAAGCTGCACCGTGCCGCGCGCAAACAGCGGATGGTCCGGCCGCGCGAACCAGCCGCCCTCGTGACGCGGCAGACGCTGCAACGTGACATCGGGCGTGACGGGCGGCACACGGCGGTCGGTGACAAGAAAATCGACCTGCTCGGCGCGCAGCTTGGCGAACAGCGCATCGCCTTCGCCGAGTTCAATCGACACCTTGATCTTCGGAAAGCGCCGCGAGAACTCCACCAGCAGGTCTGGCAGCAGCACCACCGCCGCGTAAGGCCCGAGGCCGATGCGCACCTCGCCGAGTTCATGCGCCTTCAGCAATTCGACGTCGCGGAACAGGCAGCGCGTTTCGAACAGCACGCGCCGGGCGCGCTCGACCAGCAGCCGCCCGGCCGCCGTCATCGCGACGCCGCGCGCGGCGCGGTCGAACAATTTCATGCCGACTTCCTCTTCGAGCGCCTGAATGCTGCGGCTCAATGCGGGCTGGCTCAAATGAACCCGCTCTGCCGCGCGTGCAAAGCTGCCTTCCTCGGCGAGCGCGATCAGATGGGTAAGGCGGCGGGAATTGACCTCATGCATAGTTTGCAAGCTCCCGATAACGAGAATGCACTTGAACAATTCAGTTATACCACCTCAAATGGGCGAAAACCCAGCGCCCCGCGCCAGAAATGGAGACACCTTTTGCCCACTTTCCTCAGCAGCACGAAGCGCTGCACGGCGCTAGCCGCCGACACAGCGTCGGCTTATCCCACCCAGGCTCGCGAGACCGCGCAAGGACGCCGCTGGGTGATCGTCGCCTCGCTGTTCCTGTTCATGCTGATCAACTTCGCCGACAAGGCCGTGCTCGGTCTTGTCGCGATCCCGCTAATGCATGACATGCAGTTGACGCACAGTCAGTTCGGCCTCGTCGGCAGCGCGTTTTTCCTGTTGTTCTCGATCTCGGGTATCGCCGTCGGTCTGATCGCCGACCGCGTCAATATGAAATGGCTGCTCGCCGCGCTTGCGTTGATCTGGGCGGTCGCGCAGTTGCCGCTCGCATGGCCGACGAGCTTTGCCGTGCTGCTGCTGTGTCGCGTTCTGCTGGGGGCGGGCGAAGGACCGGCCTCGCCGCTCGCACTGCATGTGGTCTACACCTGGTTCGACGACCACGAACGCAATCTGCCCACGGCCATCGTGCAACAAGGGGCGACTGCGGGCGTCATCATCGCCGGGCCGTTGCTTACCTATATCTCGCAGCGGTGGCACTGGCACGCGACATTTCTCACGCTCGGCGCCGTCGGCATCGTTTGGACCGTTTTGTGGCTGTGCCTGGGCAAGACGGGTAATCGTCAGCACAACCCGTCACCCGCGTTTGTCGCCGCAGCGGCCGGTCCACGTGCTGCGTCATTGCGCTTTCGGCGCATGCTGAGCGACCGCACGGTTATCGGCGTGATGCTGCAATGCTTTGTTGGCTATGCGGTGATCGCGATTGGCTTCACCTGGGTGCCTGCGTATTTCCGGCTCGGCCTTGGCTTTGGCGCGACCCAGGCGGGTTGGTTGTTCGCGCTGCAAGTTGCGGCGCAGATCCCGCTCGGCATCGCGCTCGCGATGGCTTCGCATCGCATGCTCAAGCGCGGCGTGCCGTCGAAGGTGGCGCGCGGCAAACTGATCAGTGCCGCATGCGTGGTGAGCGGTTTGGCGTACTGCTCGCTGCTGCTCGGTGCGCCGCCGTTCCTCAAGGTGGCGTTGATGGGACTCGCCAGCGCGTTGGCGATCCAGACGTTCACCTTCGGCCCGATGCTAGTCGCCGAAGTCGCACCGGCGGCACGGCGCGGCGCCCTGCTCGCCATCACCAACTCGATCGTTACCACCGCCGGACTGATCGGCCCCGTCGCGATGGGCAAGCTGCTCGGCGCCGCAGGCGACGTGCGTGGCTATGAGATCGGATTCGCGGTAACCGGCACGTTGTTGCTGATCGTGGGTACAGCAGGTTTCGCGTTGATCGATCCGCAACGGTCGAAGCGGCGTATGGAGGGCGCGGCGGGGTGAGACGCGCGGCAGCATGTTCGCCACCGCGAGTTACACCGTGAACGTGAACGGCGAACATCTCAGCACGGTAGAGGGCAATCTGGGCGCGCACCGAAGTAGGCAAGTACTCAGAACTGATGCCGCATGCCCGCCATCAAACCGATCTGGCTACCCTTCTGCGCAAGCCCGACACCGTTGACGCCCTGCAACTGCGCGCCGATCAGGTCACCCCGGTACAGCGAGTAGTCGCCTTCCAGATAGATATCGGTACGTAGAGACAAGTTGTAGTCGGCGACCAGTTGGTACTGCCATGCCGAACCGTTCTGCGCGGCAGTTTTGCCGTCCTGCAGCGTGCGCCAGACATTCGCGGCGAAGTGCCACTTGTTGCTGACCTGCTGTGTGATACCGCCCATGATCATGCGGCGCCGCGAAAAGTCCGTGTACTTGAGCGCGGCCAACGCGGGTGCGGTGAATGGCCCGTTGGCGAAATTCGAAAAGCCGGCGTCATTCTGATCGACGATATAGCCGACGGAGAACCGGGTCAGGTTCCACGTGTACGACCCGCCGAAGGTCCACGCTTTCGCGGCGGCGCCGTTGACCGAATCTTTCGACTCCTGATACGCGCCGCCGAAGGTGAATGGCCCACCCGGCGCGTAAGCCAGCGCCATGCCGATCTGGCTGCCGTACGAATTGCCCGCGTTGCCGCCAAATGCGTAGCCGGCGGCAACATGGAAACCGTTATATTTCGCCTGATACTGCACCTGGTTGCTGGTCCAGATGCCGCCTGTCATCGTCACTTCCGGCTGGAAGCTGAAATCGTATGGAATCCAGATATTGCTGCCGTAGCCGCCGATGGTAATGCCCTCGATCATCACGTTGTACTGACGGCCGAAGATCACCTGCCCAAGGGAATCCGAGCGCACGCCCACTTGCGCTTCATTGAAGAACGGCAAGGTGGGATCGCTTTGGCCGGTATTCATGTAGAAGCGGTTTTCGAGCTTGAAGAACGTCGACCAGCCGCCGCCCAGATCCTCGACGCCCCTTATCCCCCAGCGGCTTTCCGTCATGCCGCCGTTACCGAGTCCGATCGACGAATCGCCGGCCTGGTTTGCGTGGGTCAGATAGTGCACACTTTCGTCGATCACACCGTAGAGCGTCACGCTCGATTGAGCGTGCGCCATTTGACACGCCAGCGCTGCCGGCACCACCGCCATCGCCCACTTGCTTACGCGCTTCATTTCGTCTCCTCATACAGATTCCCGCTTTTCACGGATATTTCGACACCGCCACGCCTGCTGCAAAGTACCGGCACGCTGTTCATCTGAGGCCGCGCAAATCGACAGGTAGGATGCGAAGTCCGCGTTGGAACCTCGCACAACAGCCAATTCAGACTGTTTGAATAAGCTGACGAAATGCGTGTGGGTGAACCTTAGCGCGAAATAGGGGCTGTAAGAAAATAGACTGAAGTAAGTGTTGTTATGTCATCGAAGTGCTTGCAGCCTGAAAGAAGCACGCGTAGGCGATGGGGTCATCGCATTACGGGGCAGATAGCTTTGATATCGTATGACTTATGACAGTGACCCTGCACAACCCATGAGCACCACCGCCCTATCCACGCGCCGCACCCTGGATAGCTTCGCCATCCTGCTGATGATCGGTTTGTGCGCGATCTGGGGACTCCAGCAAGTCGCGATCAAGAGCACCAACGCCGCACTACCACCGGTATTCCAGGCCGGCCTGCGCTCGGCAATCGCAGCCGTGCTGGTATGGGGCTGGGCCCGCTCGCGCGGTACGCCGCTCTTTCGCGACGACGGCACATTGGGCGCCGGCTTGCTCGCGGGCGTGCTGTTCGCCGGGGAATTCGTGTGCATTTTTCTCGGCCTGACGCTGACCAGCGCTTCGCGTATGGCGGTCTTTCTGTACACCGCACCGTGCTTCACGACACTCGGGCTGCACTGGTTCGTCGCTGGCGAGCGCATGCGGCGCACTCAGTGGCTCGGCATCCTGGTGGCGTTTGCCGGCATCGCGCTGGCGTTCGCCGACGGTTTCCTGCATGGCCACGGGGCGCAGGGTTCGACGCTGAAGGGCGTTGCCGGCGACGCGCTCGGCGTGCTGGGCGGCATCACATGGGCCGCGACCACGGTGGTGGTGCGCGCCACACGTCTCGCTTGCACGAGCGCCAGCAAGACGCTGTTCTATCAATTGACGGTGTCGGCGGTGGTGCTGCTCGCGCTCGCACTAGGGCTCGGGCAGGCACGCGTGGAAACCGTCACGCCACTGGCAGTGATGAGCCTCGCGTACCAGGCGGTGATCGTGGCGTTCGTCAGCTATCTGCTGTGGTTCTGGCTGTTGACGCGTTACATCGCGTCGCGCCTTTCGGTGTTTTCGTTCTTGACGCCGTTGTTCGGCGTGACCTTTGGCGTGCTGTTGCTCGGCGAGTCGTTCAGCCTGCGCTTTCTGATGGCCGCGGCGCTGGTGCTGACCGGCATCGCGCTGGTCAATCTGCCGGCGAAGCGGGTTGCCGCTTAAGGCGTGGGGCGTTTCACGCGCGCTGCAGGACGCAGCGCGCTTCCTTCAAGACCGTGCAACGCCACTCAGGCGTCGTCAGTCCCAGTTTCCGCGGCCGCGGCGCCACGCGACGGCGAAGCCGCCACGATCTGCGCCACACGCACATATTCGGCCACCGGCACATCTTCGGCACGGCGTTGCAGATCGAAGCCGAGCGCCTCGAAATCCACCGAATCTCGAAACGCGGCCAAGGTATTACGCAGCATCTTGCGGCGCTGCGAGAAAGCCGCCGTCACGACTTCGCCGAGCACGCGCTCATCCACGGCCGGCAGTTCATGCACTTCGTACGGAATCATCCGCACGATCGCCGAATCGACTTTCGGCGGCGGGTTGAATGCGTCAGGCGGCACGTCGAGTTGCTTGTCGATCACGTAGCGGTACTGCAGCATCACCGAAAGGCGGCTGAACGCCTTCGTACCCGGTTCCGCCACCATCCGCTCGACAACTTCGTTCTGCAGCATGAAGTGCTGGTCGATCACGCGATCCGCGAATGCGGTCAGATGAAACAGCAGCGGGCTCGAGATGTTGTACGGCAGATTGCCGACAATACGCAGCGACGCCTTCTCACCCGGTGCGGCCAGCGTGCCGAAGTCGAACGCGAGTGCATCGCCCGCGTGCAGCTCGAGCAGGTCGCCGAATTTTGTCTTGAGGCGGCCAATCAGATCGCGATCCAGCTCGACGGCGTGCAACGGCGCTTCGGGCGTCGCCAGACGCTCGATCAGCGGTTCGGTGAGTGCGCCAAGCCCCGGCCCGATCTCGACCATGCGCTCGCCGCGCTGCGGCCGGATCACGTCGACGATCGAATCGATCACGCCCATATCGACCAGAAAATTCTGTCCGAAACGCTTGCGCGCGATATGGCCTTGGTGCCGGCCCGGTTGCTGTCTGCTGGTGGACATCGAAGAAACGCTAAAAAGAGAACTGCTTAAGAATAGGAACAAACCAGGAATACGCACAACGACTGCGCAACGAACGCGCAAACGTCAGGCACCCGGAAAGGAAAACCCAGAAAAGCGCGAACCAAATCGCGCCGCAATCGCTGGATCAGCCCGCGCGGCGGTGTTGGGCCATCGAAACCGCCGTATCGATCGCGGCGATCAGACTGCCCGAGTCGGCACGGCCGGTGCCGGCCAGATCGAGCGCGGTGCCGTGATCGACCGAGGTGCGGATGATCGGCAAGCCGAGCGTGATGTTGATGCCTTCGCCGAACGTTGCGTACTTCAACACTGGCAGGCCCTGGTCGTGGAACATCGCCAGCACGCAATCGGCCTGCTCCAGATAACGCGGCTGAAACAGGGTGTCTGCCGGATAGGGGCCAGGCGCGTCGATGCCTTGATCGTTCGCGAGCTTCAGGGCGGGAGAAATCACCTCGATTTCCTCGCGGCCCAGATAGCCGTTTTCGCCCGCATGCGGGTTCAACCCCGTCACGAGGATACGCGGCGCAGGCAGGCCAAAGTGGTGGCGCAGATCGTGATCGATGATGCGCAGCGTCTCGACGATGCCTTCGATCGTCAGCGCGGCGGAGACGTCTTTGAGCGGCAGATGCGTGGTAGCGAGGGCAACGCGCAACGGGCGCTTGCCGGTGCCGGCCAGCATCATCACCACGCGCGGCGTGTGCGTGCGCTCGGCGAGGTATTCCGTGTGCCCGGTGAACGGCACACCGGCATCGTTGATTGTGCTTTTTTGCAGCGGCGCCGTAACGATGGCGTCGAAGGTGCCGGCCACGGCGCCGTCGATCGCACTGTCGAGCAGATCGAGCACGTAGCGGCCGTTGGCGGCGTCCAGCTTGCCGGCCAGCGAGGGTGCGCCGAGCGGCCGATGCTGCACCCGCACGCGCTTGCCGTCCGCTACCAGCGCAGCCCAGTCGACGCCTACCGCACGCGCACGCTCCGCCAGCAAATCCGCATCGCCCAGCACGGTGAACTCGGCGCCGGGCCAATGCGCCGCCGCGCCCGCCAGCGCCTGCACGGTCAGCTCGGGACCGACGCCGGCAGGCTCGCCGGTCGTGATCGCGATCTGCAACGGCAGGCTGGTGGACTGCGCGGCGCTTGTCATGACGTTTATTGCGCGCTCGTCAACTGCGGCTTCACTTCCACATAGGCGGTATCGCGCAGTTCGCGCAACCAGTCGGCGTAGGCCTGTTCCGCCTTGCGCTGGCCGATTGCCTGACGCGCCAGATCCATCTGCTGCGAAACGGAGCCTTCCGATTCGCGGCGGCCTATCACCTGAATCAGGTGATAGCCGTATTCGCTGCGCACCGGGTCGCTGATCTGACCGTCCTGCAGGTTGTTCATGGCGCGCTCGAATTCCGGTACCGTCTCGCCCGGGCTGATCCAGCCGAGGTCGCCGCCTTGCGACGACGAACCGTCTTGCGAGTAGGTGTGCGCGAACTTGGCGAAGTCGCCGCCTGCGGCGATCTGGTTCTTGATTTCGAGCAGCTTCTGACGCGCTTGCGGCTCGGACATGCCGTCGCCGACGCGCAGCAGAATGTGGCGAACGTGCGTCTGTACGAGCTTCGGTGCATCGGAGCTGGTGCCCTGGCCCGCGCGACGATCGACGAGGCGCACGATTTCGAAGCCGTCGTTGGTACGGATCAGATCCGGGCTGACTTCGCCCGGGCGCAGCGACGAGGCGGCCTTGACGAACTCAGGCGGCAGCTTGGACGGCGTCACGAAACCCGTATCGCCGCCTTTCGAGGCATCCGGTGCTTGCGAATTCGACTTCGCCAGCTTTTCGAAGTTGGCGCCGCCCTTGGCTTCGGTCAGCAGCGCCTGAGCCTTTTGCTGCGCGGCTTCGATGTCGGTTTCCGAGGCGTTCAGCGGCGCCTTCAGGAAGATGTGCTGAATGTGCAGATCGCTCGTCAGACCGGAGTTCGGTCCGCGCTGGCTGGCGATGTAGTTCGCGACCTCGGCGTCCGACACCGTGACCTTGCTGTCCACTTCCTTCTCACGCAGACGCGAGAGCGTGAGTTCGGTGCGCGCGTCGTTCGTGAAGGTGGTCCAGGGCACGCCTTGCGCCTCGATACGCGCACGGTACATCTCGAGTGTCAGGTTGTTCGCCTGCGCGAGCCGCTCGAGCGTTTTTTGCACAGCGGCGTCGTCGATATTGATGCCGTCTTCTTTCGCCTTCTGCAGCTGGATGCGTTCCAGCACCATCTGGTTGAGCACCTGCTGGCGCAATTGGTCCATCGGCGGGACCGGCGCGTTCTGCTGGTTCAACCGGCGGGTGATCAGGCCGATGCGCTCGTCGAGCTCGCGCCGCGTGATGACACCGTTGTTGACCACTGCGGCAATGGTGTCGACCGTCTGGCCGCTATTGCCGGACAGCGCCTGCGCCTGAACCGGCGCAACCGACAGGAAAGACGCCGCGGCGACCAGACCGGCCGCAAGCGTTGCCAAGCGAAGCTTTTTCATGATTGCCACAGATACTCCAATGATGTCGGGCGCGCCTGGCCCGTCTTTTCGCATGCTATAAATGATCGGGCGAGCGTCATTCGTAATTGGTGAAACGCGCTTCCGGCGGCGGCGGCGGGGGCAATGGCGTATAGCCCGCCACGCTGCTGCGGAACGCGGAAATCAGCCCGTTGTCGACGCTCGACAAGCCCTTGAACGTCAACTGCGCGAGAAACCGCGTGCTCGACTGATTCTGCCCCGACGTATTCAGACCGTTCGCATAGCGCTGGATCCCGGCGCCGAGCGTCCAGCAGTCAGCGTCGTATTGCAGGCCGACCAGACCGTCGACGATCCGATGCCCGCCCAGGTCGTAATTGAAACGGCCTACCCCGTACACACGGTGCGTCAGCGGCCACTGGCCCGAAATCAGCACCTGGTTGATCGGCTGGTTATCCAGCGTGGTGTTCGCGCGGGTGTAGCGATACGCGACATTGATCACCTTGCCGCTGGCCGGACTGAACCCGAAGCCGATGCTCGTCTTCGTCAACTGGTTGTTGTCGGCATTATATTGGAACGCAGTTTCCGACGCGAAACCGGCGCCGAGCTTGAGCGACGCACCCGCGATCAGGTCCGAGTGCGTGGCCTGCGTGCTGGTCTGCGTAGGCAGCAGCGTGACGCGCTGATCCTGGAAGTAATACTGCTGCGCGATCACGAAACGCGCGCGTTCGTCGCCCGTGGCCGGGTTGATGAAGCGTGTGGTAATCGCCGCGGTCAGACGGTTCGCGTCGGCGATCCGGTCGTTACCGACGAAGGTGTTCGGCGTGAAGATTTCCGCCAGCCCGAAGTCGGAGTCAGCCGTATCAAACAACGGCGCGTTTTCCTGGTTGCGGTACGGCGTATAGACGTAGTAGAGCCGCGGCTCCAGCGTCTGGATGTAATCCTCGCCGAAGATCCGCACCGAACGGTCGAAAATCAGCCCGGTGTCAAAGGAGAGCGTCGGGATCGACTCGGTGAAATTCTTCGGCGTGCCGGCCGTAGTGATGTTGTTCAGGTTGTACGACGCAAAGTGCCACTGCACCTTCGGCGTAACGAAGTAACCCGGTCCGACCACCGAATACGACAGGTACGGGTTGAACATCACCCGCTGACCCTGGGTCGTGTCCGCGGTGGTGATGCGGAAGTTCGTGTAGTCGGCTTCCGCGCCGTAGTCGAAACCGCCGACGTTGTACTTCGCGTACTTCACGTTCAACTGCGGCTCGCGGCCGTACGGCGCCACCGAAGGCGTCAGCGTCTGCCAGTGCTGTTCACGGGCCAGCACGGACCACGGGCCGTTGTTATAGGTCACCCCGGCTTCCTGTTGATACAGGAGCTGGGTGCCGTTCATGAACTGACTGACCGACGACGACAGGTCTTCCGGATACGTGTTGTCCGAGACCTTGTTGTAGTAGATGTAACCGCCGAACCCGTTGCCGAAGTTCTGGTTGTGCTGGATGTACAGCGCGTAGCGGTTGGTCTTCGTCAGACGGTCGTCCGGCAGGTATTCACCGGTGATCGAGCCCGAGTACGTGGGCGACAGATAACGGAAGGTCGACTGCAACTGCACGCCGCGCTTCGAGATCAGCCGCGGCGTCACGGTCAGGTCGCGATTCGGTGCGATATTGAAGTAATACGGCACCGACAGTTCGAAGCCGTTCGACGAACTCAGCGAGAACGTGGGCGGCAGAACCCCGCTGCGCCGATCGCCCGATAGCGGGAACGACAACCACGGCGAAGCGAATACCGGCACGCCCTGGAAGAACAGCACGCTGTTGTACGCAACGCCTTCGTCCGCGCCGGTGTCGAAATCGAACTCGCTGCCCTTGAGATACCAGCCCGGCTTGTCCGTGCATGAGCAAGCCGTGTATGTGCCCTTCGTGAACACCGAACGTTCGCTGTCGAGCAGGTCGACGCGCTCCGCGCTGCCCGAGCCGCCCGTCACGTTGAAGTGGTACTTCGGCGCGGACATGAAGCCTTCACTCGAGTCCACCCGCATATGCGCTTCCGGGCCGGTGAACGCGGCGCCGTTGTTGTTCAGGAAAACCTGGCCGTATGCGTCGGCCATGTCCGTGTCCTGATCGTAGTGCAGCGCGTCGGCCTTGATCACGAAGGTATTGCGCCGCACCTCGGCCGAGCCTTTCGCGGCCATGTCCTGGTCGGTGGTGCCGCTCGTCGTGTCGCCGAGCACAAAGGTGGCCGCCTTCTGGCCGGTCTGCAATGGATGTTCTTCGAGCTGCGGGGCGAGCTGCATGCCCCATGGCGCGTCGATAGGTTGCGGCTGCGCGGCTTCCCCCACCAGCTGGGCGTGCGCAAGCGCGGGCATCAGGCCCGGAACGGCGATCAACGCCGCGACGAGCCGCCTTTTGCGCGGGACTACAGCACAAGAGGGAGTCGTTTGGGAAAGCTGTCTAGGCGGCATGTATCGTTTGGCGAATCGGCCCGTCCGTCAGCTTTTGTAGTCACGATCCACCGCCTGCACATCCCGACCGTGACAGTCGGCTGCACATCAATATTTACAATCTGTCGAACGATGAGGCGGGCGGTAGAGCGGACACGCGAAAGCTGGCGTGAGTCGCGTCAAAAAAGTCGTGGGGTATTATATGGCAAGACGTTGCCCCTCTGAATTTGCTGCCGGTTTTCATGACGCTCCCCCCTGCCAAAAACGCTACCCAAGATTACTCCGACAGCCGCCTCGAACTGCTCAAGGCCTGGCTGAACGCCCACGCAGCGCGCTATGCGCTTGATCTCGGCACGCTTCTCCCGGCTTCGTCCGACGCCAGTTTCCGGCGCTATTTCCGGCTCGCCGGTAAGGCGGCGGAAGGCGAAGGCACCGGCACCCTGATCGCTGTCGATGCCCCGCCCCCCGAAAAGTGCCGCGAATTTGTGCAAATCGCACAGTTGCTCGAGGCCGCCAACGTACATGTACCGCGCGTGCTGGAGGTCGATTTCGACGCCGGCTTCATGCTCGTCACCGATCTGGGCACCGATTCCTACCTCGGCGCGCTGACCGAGGCGCAAAACGGCGACGACCCGCGTCGCGCCCGCTCGCTGATGCACGACGCGCTCGACGCGCTGATCCGCTGGCAGCTCACCTCGCGCGAAGGCGTGCTGCCGCCGTTCGACGAAGCCTTCCTGCGCCGCGAGATGGAGTTGCTGCCCGAGTGGTTCATCGGCCGCCATCTGGGCCGCGAGGTCGACGATAAGACCCGTGCGCTGCTCGATCGCACCTTCGCGCTGCTGATCGCGAGCGCCCGGGCGCAACCGCAAGTGTTCATGCTGCGCGATTTCATGCCGCGCAATCTGATGGTCGCTGCCCTGCCGAACCCCGTGAATCCCGGCGTGCTGGACTTCCAGGACGCGGTGTACGGCCCGATCACGTACGACGTCGCCTCCTTGCTGCGCGATGCATTCCTCAGTTGGGACGAAGAGTTCGAGCTGGATTGCTTCGTGTACTACTGGGAGCGCGCGAAAAAAGCCGGGCTGCCGGTCGATGCGGATTTCGGAGAGTTCTACCGCCAGCTCGAATGGATGGGTCTGCAACGGCACATCAAGGTGCTGGGGCTGTTCTGCCGGATCAATTACCGCGACAGCAAGCCGCATTACATGAAAGATCTGCCGCGTTTCATCGGCTATGCCCGCAAGGTCGCGGAACGCTATGCGCCGCTGCGTCCGTTCGCGAAGCTGCTCGACGAGCTCGAAGGCCGCGCGAATGAAGTCGGCTACACGTTCTGACCGATGACGATGTCTCTGAAGAAAGCGATGATCTTCGCCGCCGGGCGCGGCGAGCGCATGCGTCCGTTGACCGACACATGCCCGAAGCCTTTGCTCGAAGTGGGTGGCAAGCCGTTGATCGTGTGGCAGATCGAACGTCTCGCGCACGCCGGTTTTCAAACCATTGTGATCAATCACGCGTGGCTCGGCGAACAGATCGAGGCCGCGCTCGGCGACGGTTCGCGCTGGGGGGTGCAATTGCGCTATTCAGCCGAGCATGAAGCCTTGGAAACGGCCGGCGGGATCGTTCAGGCGTTGCCGCTGCTCGAAGATGACGGCGCTAGCGAAGTGTTCGTCGCGGTAAGCGGTGACGTGTACGCGGATTTCGATTACGCCGCGCTGAACGCTCGCGCTGAGACGCTGGCGGCATTGCGCAAACCCGGCATGCATCTTGTGATGGTGCCGAACCCGGCGTTTCATCCGAACGGCGACTTTGGTCTGGTCGACGGCGTGCTGTCGCTCGAGGCGCAACCGCGCTTTACGTTCGGCAATATCGGTCTGTACGACACGCGTATGTTTCGCGATCTGCCGCGCGGCACGCGGCGCGCGCTCACGCCTTACTATCGCGCGACGATTGCAAACGGTCTCGCGAGCGGCGAGTTGTATGAAGGATTGTGGGAAAATGTCGGTACGCCGGCGCAACTGCAGGCTTTAGATCAGCGTGTGAGTGCACGCTGAGTACTCGAGGGTGATGAGCGGCAGGAAGCGATAACACGCCGCCCAACGCCGCCGCAAAACTCACCGCCCGCCATCCCCCGCACCCACCGTTTCAGCCGACTCCGGCGCCTCTGCGGCACGTTGCTGCTGCAAGGCCCACATCTGCGCGAACAAGCCGTTCGCCTGCAGCAACTCGGCGTACGTCCCACGCTCGACGATCCGTCCTTTGTCCATCACGATGATCTGCTGCGCGTGCACAACTGTCGAAAGCCGGTGGGCGATGATCAGCGTCGTACGCTCGCGGGCGATCTGATCGAGCTCGTGCTGGATCGCGCGCTCCGAGCGCGAATCGAGCGCCGACGTCGCTTCGTCGAACAGCAGGATCGGCGGATTCTTGAGGATGGTCCGCGCAATCGCGACACGCTGCTTTTCTCCACCGGACAACTTCAGGCCACGCTCGCCGACGGGCGTCTCGTACCCCTTCGGCAGCCCTTCGATGAAGTCGTGAATATGCGCCGCACGCGCCGCCGCGATCACTTCCTCGCGCGTGGCCGATGGGCGGCCATAAGCAATGTTGTAGTAGATCGAATCGTTGAACAGCACCGTATCCTGCGGCACGATGCCGATCGAAGCACGCAGCGAATCCTGTGTGACGTCACGAATATCCTGACCGTCGATGGTGATCGCGCCGCCCGTCGCCCGGTCCAGATCGTAGAAGCGGAACATCAGCCGCGCGAGTGTCGATTTGCCCGAACCGCTATGGCCCACCACCGCCGTGGTGGCGCCCGCCGGAATCGCGAAGCTGACGTCGTGCAGAATCTGCCGCGCCGGCTCATACGAGAAGTTCACATGCTCGAAGCGCACCTGCGCACCGCTCACCCGCAACTCGGGCGCGTCCGGCACATCGGGCACCTCCTGGGCCGCGCCAAGCAACGTGAACATGCGGTCCATGTCGGTGAGGCTTTGCTTCAGCTCCCGATACACGACGCCGAGAAAATTCAGCGGAATATAGAGCTGCAACATGAAGGTGTTGATCAACACCAGATCGCCGAGCGTGAGGCGCCCGGCCATCACGCCTTCGGTCGCGCGCCACAGAATGAACACGAGCCCCGTGCCGATAATCGCCTGCTGCCCGAAGTTCAGCGCCGACAGCGAGCGCTGCGATTTAATCGCGGCCGTGCGATAGCGCTTGAGGTTTTCGTCGTAACGGTGCGCTTCCCACTCTTCGTTGCCGAAGTACTTCACTGTCTCGTAGTTGAGCAGCGAATCGATCGCGCGCGAATTCGCCTTTGAATCCAGGTCGTTCATCGTGCGGCGAAAATGCGTGCGCCACTCGGTGACTTTCACAGTGAACGTGATGTACACGGCAAGCGCAATGAACGTGACGATCGCGTAATACGCCTCGTATTTGACGACGAAAAAACCCAGCACGAGGCCGACTTCGACCAGGGTCGGCAAGATGCTGTACAGCGAATACGAAATCAGTTGAGTGATGCCGCGTGTGCCGCGTTCGATATCGCGCGACATGCCGCCCGTCTGCCGATCGAGGTGGAACCGCAAAGACAGTGCATGCAGATGGCGGAACACTTTCAGCGCGAGTTGCCGCACCGCGCTTTCGGTCACCTTCGAAAACAGGATTTCGCGCAGTTCGGTAAAGAGCGACGTGGACAGCCGCACCACCGCATAGGCGACCACCAGCAAACCGACGCCGCCCAGCAGCACGATGGCCGGCGAATCGTGCGCGCGGCCGAGCGCGGTGAGATGCTGCACCGACGCGAGGCTGTCGACGATCCGTTTCATCACGATCGGCACCCCGAGATTGGCGACCTTCGCGCCGATCAGACAGCTCAGTGCGAAGCCGACGCGCCATTTATAGGTGGCGAGGTAGGGCAGCAGCGACAGGATCGTTTGCCAGTCGTTGCGCGGCTGGGTCGAGATCGGGGATGGTTCGGACGAGGGCGTACGGCGCATGGGATCGGCTGGGGAGAGTGTGGAAGCGACGGAGGCTCGCAGGAGCGCCGACCGGCAGCGTGCCAAGGTGGCATCCTGCTTTATGTCGCGCGACCCGGCTGGGCGCTTTCCCGTACAATTCCTGATCTTTCTATTGTCGCAGAAGCTGGCTGGCGCCGCTTTTCATCCCCATGACCGATATTCTTCAACTTCCGCAAAAGCCTTGCGCCTTGCGCGTCATGCCGCAACCGTCGGACGCGAACGTCCACGGCGACGTGTTCGGCGGCTGGATCATGGCGCAAGTGGACATTGCCGGCTCGATTCCGGCAAGCCGCCGCGCCAATGGGCGGGTGGCGACCATCGCGGTCAATTCGTTCGTCTTCAAGCAGCCGGTGTTCGTCGGCGATCTGCTGAGCTTCTACGCGGATATCGTCAAGACGGGCACCACGTCGGTGACGGTGGCGGTCGAGGTTTACGCGCAGCGCATGAGCCTGACCGAAGAGCTCGTGAAGGTCACCGAGGCAACCCTGACCTATGTCGCAACCGACAGTGACCGGCGCCCGCGCGCGCTGCCGGTGCTCGATTGAGCGGCGGAATTTGAACGAAAAACGAGGCGCCTGGGCGCCTCGTTTGGTTTCATACGTCGTACTTTGCCGGGATCCCCAGCGCAAGCACAACAGAGCCGGCAACCTTCATCCGGCCCGCAGCCGCTTACTGGCTCGCCGCCGCGCCCGCTGCCGCCTTCTTCTGCGCGTTCTGCAGATCCGTCGGATAGTTCGGATCGTTGCGCGACGGGTTGTACCCGTTGCTTTCCAGTTGCTTCAACTCGGCGTTCTTCTTCGCCCGCGCCTGCTTGCGAGCGGCCTTACGTTGCGCCTTGGCAGCGGCCTTCGATGCGGCGGCCGACGGCGCGGCGGCAGCGGCTTCATCACCCGCCGGCGCACTACCGGCGGTTTGCGCGAACACCGGTGCAACCGAAGCCACACTCAGTACAACCGATGTCAACAACACAGCCCATTTCTTTGCAGGTGAAGACGTCATTTCTCTCTCCAGTCGGATTGGCAAATATTCGACGGCGAAACGCCCGTGACCAAGTGCGAGCAGCGAAAAGCGGGCGCAACGCCACGTGAATCGATGCTTCGTGGTTCCCAGCGAAGTCAGAGATGGGAATCCCAAATATATACGAGTGCCCCTCGCGCGCAAACCGGTAATCCCCCCGTAAGCGAAAGTCTGCGCGCGCCAATCGTCCTGGAATCTCACCCGCCGCTACGCAAATAGCCGTCGACCTGCGCTTCGATCCACTGCGCAAAATGCGCCTGCTTCGCGTTCAGCGTCTCGCGTTGCTGCCACACCAGCCAGTACGGATACCGGTACGGCACGCGGATATCGGTGATCTGCACCAGATCACCGCGGGCCAGCGCATGCGCGACCAGACTGCGCCGTTCGAGCGCAATGCCCTGCCCCAGCAAGACCGCGCCCAGCACGATGTTCGAATCGTTTGCAGACAGCACGACCGCCTCGGCGGCCGGCTCCGCCACCTGCGCCGCCTGGCACCATTCGGCCCACGGCGTGTTGGGGCTGGAGATCAACGGACACGCGATCACGTCCTCGGCTGTAACGGGGAGGCGCCCCCCCGGCGCGAGCGTGAAGTGTGGCGCCGCGACTACCAGCACTTCGTCGTCGAACAGTTTCTGCTGCGCGACATCGGGCCAATGCCCTTGGCCCATGCGAATGCCAATGTCGCTCACACCCTGGCGCAAATCCTCGACCTGCAGACTCGTCAGCAGACGGACCCGGTAGTACGGGTGCATCTCGCGGAAACTCGCGAGACGCGGCACGAGCCAATGCTGCGCAAACGACGGCACGGTCGCGATGATCAATTCGCTTTCGTGGGGCCGCGCCTGCGCTCGGCGCGTCGCCCGCGTAATGTCGCGCAACGCCGAGCGTATTTCCAGCGCGTAGAGCCGGCCTTCCTCGGTGGGCCGCAGGCCACGCGCTTCGCGTACGAACAGCGCGACGCCCATCGAATCTTCCAGCACCTTGATCTGCTGGCTCACCGCGGAGTGCGTGACATGTAATTCGCGCGCGGCCTGGGTCACACCGCCCAGGCGGGCGACGGCTTCGAAGCAGCGCAAAGCAGTGAGGGGTGGGATCGGCTTCATGTAAGAAATTCTGACGTAAACCGTCGATTAATGTCGCTTTTTTTGCCTCGCCGAGCGCTTTAATCTATTGGTCTGATGCATCACAAGCTCCGTCTGGCAAGCGAACAGCCGCCTCTTCGCCCGCTCAGGCTAACCTTATAGATCTTCTAACGGAAATAAGATGAAACTGATCGGAATGCTGGATTCGCCCTACGTGCGCCGCGTCGCTATCTGCATGAAGTTGCTGAAACTCGACTTCGAGCACCAGTCGATTTCCGTGTTCAGCACGTATGAGGCGTTCGCGAAGATCAACCCGGTTGTGAAAGCGCCGACGCTGATCCTCGACAACGGCCAGAGCGTGATGGACTCGACGGTGATCCTGCAGTATCTCGCCACGCTCGCCGCGCCGGATCAGCGGATCTTCCCGTCACAGCCGGAGCACTGCCTGCGCGCCGCGCGCCTTACCGGCCTCGCGCTGGCCGCCAGTGAAAAGACTGTGCAAATCGTCTACGAACGCAATCTGCGCCCGGCGGGCAAACAGCACGAGCCGTGGGTCGATCGCGTGACCGAGCAATTGCACGCCGCGTACCGCGAACTCGAAGAGGAACTCGCGTCGGCCCCGTTGCCGGTCGAACCGAACCATTTTGGTGCGGCGGACGTGGCGGTGGCCGTCGCTTGGAATTTCACGCAAATGTACATTTCGGAGATCGTCACCAAAGCGGCGTATCCCCACTTGCAGGCGTTTTCCGAGGTAGCCGAACAACTGCCGGTGTTCCTCGATACGCCGGCCGCCTGAGGCACACGCGGCGGGGAGCGGGACGCCGAACTACACCGTCTCCGCTTCCCGCCCCACTCCTCCCTGAAACAAGGCCGAAATCGCGTCCGTCGACATCGGCTTCGCGAAATAGAAGCCCTGCATCTCGTCGCAGGCACGCTCCTTCAGAAAGTCGAGTTGCGCCGATGTCTCCACGCCTTCAGCGATCACCTGCAGTTTCAGCGAATGCGCGAGCGCGATGATCGCGGAGGTGATCGTTTCATCGTCGCCCGACACGCCGATATCCGACACGAACGAGCGGTCGATCTTCAACCGGTCCACCGGGAAGCGCTTCAGATAGCTGAGACTCGAATAGCCGGTGCCGAAGTCGTCGATGGCAAGACCGATGCCGAGCGCGTGCAGCTCGTTGAGCATCAACACCGCCTCCTCGGCATTGCGCATGATGGTGCTTTCGGTGAGCTCAAGTTCGAGATACTGCGGTTCGAGCCCCGTCTCGGCGAGCACCTGCATGACGAGCTTCGCGATATCGCGCTGCTGAAAAACGCGCGCCGACAGATTCACCGACACCCGCGCCGGCGGCAGTCCTTCGTCCTGCCAGGCCTTGTTCTGGCGGCACGCCTCGCGCAAGACCCATTCCGACAGCGGCCCGATCAGCCCGCTCTCTTCGGCGACCGGAATGAACAGCGACGGCAGCACCAAGCCGACTTCCGGATCGCGCCAGCGCACCAGCGCCTCCGTGCCGACGATCTGCCCGCTCACGATATCCACCTGCGGCTGGTAGTGCAGCAGGAACTCATTGTCACGCAAAGCCCGCCGCAAACGCCGTTCGAGATTCATGCGCGCACCCGCGCTCGCATTCATCTCCGGCTGGTAGAACTGGAAGGTATTGCGGCCCATGTCCTTCGCGCGATACATCGCGAGGTCGGCCTTTTTCATCAGCGTTTCCGCGTCTTCGCCGTCCTGCGGGAAGAGGCTCGCGCCCATGCTGCAACCGACATACAACTCTGTGCCGTCGAGCCAGACCGGCTCGGAAATCGACGCGCGCACCCGCTCCATCCACGCGATCAGCGACTGCTCGTCGACGGTATCGGTCATCACGATCACGAACTCGTCGCCGCCGTGCCGCGCGACCGTGTCGCTGGTCCGCGTGCAACGGGCGAGCCGTTCGGCCACCACGCTCAGCAAGCGGTCGCCGACGCTATGGCCGAGGCTGTCGTTGACGTTCTTGAAACCGTCCAGATCGATGAACACGACCGCGACGCCCTTATGATGCCGCTGCGCCACGATCAACGCGTGCTGTAGACGATCGCGCAGCAGGTTGCGGTTCGGCAGGCGCGTGAGACTGTCGTAGTTGGCCTGATACTCGAGCTGTTCCTGATAGCGGATCAGATCCGTCACATCATTGATCACGCCGATGTGGTGCGTGATCACGCCCTCTGCGTTCGGCACGGGCGCAATGAACAGCTGATTCCAGAACAGCGCGCCGTCCTTGCGATAGTTGCGCACCACGGCGCTCACCTCGCGATTCGCGGCGAGCGCCTGGCGGATCAAGGCGACGCCTTCCTGGTCGCGGTCGTCGCGCTGCAGCACGCGGCAATCGTGACCGATCACTTCGGCGGGATCGTAGCCGGTGATCCGCATGAACGCGGGGTTCACATATTCGATCAGATTGCCCGCCGGCGACGGCGCGGTAATCAGAATCGCGTTGACGCTCGCATCGAGCGCGCGGCTTTGCAGACGCAACGCCAGATCGGCGCGCTTGCGCTCGGTGATGTCCGTATACGAACCGAGCACGCCGATCACGCGGCCGTCGCCGTCGGTGAACGGCAGCTTGCTCGTGACCGTGGTGCGGTGCACACCGTCGATCACCAGGTCGACCTCGAAACTCATCTTCGGCACGCCGGTGGTCACCACCTCCTTGTCGTGCTCGTTCAGCAGGTCGGCGAAGGCGCGCCACGGCATGTCGCTGTCGCTCTTGCCCACCACCTGCTCGGGGTAAGAAAGCCCCGCATCGCGCGCGAACGCCATATTGCAGCCGAGATAGCGCGACTCGTGATCCTTCCAGAAAATGCGCTGCGGGATGTTGTCCATCACCGTTTCGAGCATCTGGTTCGAACGCTGCGCTTCGGCTTCGGTGTTGATCTGCTCGGTGACGTCGTCGGCCAGCACGAAGAAAGCGGCGCGGCCCATGAAGTTGAGCGCGTGATACGAAATGTCGGCGCTGATCATCGAGCCGTCCTTGCGCCGGTGATGCCAGACACCCGCCATCGTGCGGCCGTGTTGAGCGGTGTCGCTGCGCTGCATGTGCGATTCGAGGCGCGAGATTTCGCCATTCGGCCGGATCGCGCGAATCGTCATGCCGAGAAATTCGCTTTCCGAGTAACCGTATTGCTGAATCGCCGCCGCGTTGACGGCAAGAAAGCGCAAGGTCTCGCGATCGAAAATGTACATCGGCACCGGATGGTCGTCGAACAGGCCGCGGAAGCGCTCATCGTTGCGGCCGAGCGCGCGCACCGTGCGCAGTTTCTCGCGCGCGCTGCTTTCGCGGGCGCCGAACGTGAAAATCAGAAGCGCGCTGCCTGCCAGCATCGTCACGATCAGCAGAAACATGGCGCGCTGGGTTTCGTTCGCGGAACTCGCGAGCGACACCTGCAGCGCCTCGTTCTCCTGTTTGCGCAACGCCGCCAGAGCGTCTTCCACACGACCGAGACCCAGCCCGAGATGCGTATAGGCCGAGGCCGCCCACGCGCGCGACTCATCCGGCGTGGCGCTGGCGCTCTTCAGGAGCGCGTCATCGATATCGTGTTGCAGCGCGCGGCTGTCCACGCTCAGCCTTGCGAGCGTGTCGAGCATGGCCGGTTCGCCGGCGAGCTCGTTGCGCAACTCGCGCTCCAGACCGGCCAGCGAAGCCGCCATGGCGGCTGCCTCGTTGACAGGCGCGGCCTCACCCGTTGCTTCGAAACGGCCGAGCGCGGCCAGCCCGCCGTCGAGCGCCGTATGGTATGCGTCGAGATTCTGACGCACGTTCGTCGAACGCAGCATGCGCGCGTCGGCGTCGCGCTGGCCGCAAATCTGCGTATAGGCGACGAACGCGTTCGCGCCGACCGCCGCGGCGACGACCGCCAGATTGATCAGCAGCCGCTTCGATAAAAAAGGAGTCATGGGTTCCGAACGTCAATCGTTCTGAGGGCGGGAGCGCGGGTCGCTTTCGGTGCGTCGGGTCGCACCGGGTCGAGTCTTTTTACGCGCCAACCCATGGATAACGGCAGGGTTCGGAACAGATTGAGGGGGCGAGGCGAAATATTTCGCGGATTGAGCTGGGGACGTCTGGCTGGAGGTGCCTGGGCGGCAGCGGCTGGCCGGACGTCCCTGGGTGGTCTGTAGTAGCCAGCAGCGCCTAACCGGCTGTACCGAATTCCCTCATCGCCGGGACGAAGTCGTGGTTGCTTTCCGGCTTGCGCGACAATTTGGCGAGGACGTAGCGCTTGAACGGCTCGAGTTCGGCCCACTGCGCGACACGCGGCGTGGGCAGGCCGGCCAGCCCCGCCTGATGCACTACGCCGTCCGGCACGGCATCCGTGCGGCGCCAGGCAGGCGCGTCCTCGGGCGTGAACCACTCCGGCTCGACATTCGCGTGCGTGCGCAGCATCTCGAACAGTGCGTGGTCGAAATTCGGCTCGATTTCCGCGTCTTCTTCGACCGGAAATCGCGCAAGCAGCTTGCGGTCTTCGAGCGGCAGCATTTGCCACTGCTCAAGGGTGATGCGCAGCCCGAAACGATCGAGATTGAAGCGCACCGACATCGGGATGTAGGTGAAATTCTCCGAGGACGCGACTTCGAAGTTGAACAGAAGCGGTGCTTCGTTGAGTCCCATGACAGTATTCCTCTTTGGTGGCGGGCAACGCGCAAGCCCAGCTTGAGGTATTTTAGAACCTTATTCGCGCGATGGCGGCGTGGTCTGGCGCTGCTTCGCGCCGCAGGGCAACGCTGCAAGCCACAGAGACACGCGCAGCATGAAAGGAGTGAAGTCGCTTGAACGAACTGGACACAGACGGGCAGACGGGCGCCGTGGAGCGCCAGGTGCACCGGCATCGCGGCGCAGCGGTCGAAACCGTCACCGATCACGTCGGTCAGGAATGGCCGGTAGCGCTCGTCTTCAATGGCATCTCGCACGCGGTGATGATGTGCACGCCGCGCGACCTGGAAGCGTTCGCGGTCGGTTTTGCGATTTCGGAAGGCATCGTGGAACGCGGCAGCGACATTCAGGACATCGAGGTCGAGCTGCACGACGATGACGAATTGCCGCACGCCGAAGTGCAATTGAAGGTGGTGCAGCAAGCTTTCGTCGCGCTGAAGGAAAGGCGCCGCGCGCTCGCCGGGCGCACCGGCTGCGGCGTATGCGGGATCGAAAGCATCGATCTGCTGGATCTGAAACCGGAACGCGTGCCGGACACCGGCTTTCTGCAACGGCTGGCACCGGATGCGATCGCGCGTGCCGCACGCGAATTGCCGGAACACCAGGCGCTGACGCGCCTGACCGGCGGCCTGCACGCCGCCGCATGGTGCGATGCGGCAGGCGCGATCCGCTACGCGTTCGAAGACGTCGGCCGCCACAACGCGCTCGACAAGCTGATCGGCCAGCTGGTGCTCGATCGCGTGGATACTCGGGAAGGTTTTGTGTTTCTGTCGAGCCGTGCGAGCTACGAGCTGGTGCGCAAGGCGGCGCGCGTCGACGTGCCGATGGTCGCGACGATTTCAGCGCCGTCTTCGCTGGCAATTGCGATTGCCCGCAAAGCGGGCGTACGGCTGGTCAGCTTCTGCCGGGAAACCAGCTACGTCGACTACGACACTTTGCAGCCGACGCAAGCTTGAGTGCGCGAGGCGCCTGAAAATGATTCAGGCGCCTGAACGCCACCGCTTCAGTCGAACTGCCGGAAATCCGGCTTGCGCTTCTCGAAGAATGCCTTGAACGCTTCGCGCGCTTCCGGCGCGATCAGCATCTTGCCGAAGTGCATCGCTTCCTCGCTCATCTGCGTTTGCAGTTCATGCTGGCTCGCGCGCTTCATCAGACTCTTCGTCACCCGCAGCGACGACGCCGGCAGCGCCGCCAGCTTCGCCGCTTGCGCAGCTGCAAACGCATCGACCTCAGCCGCGGGCAGCACGCGATTCACAAAACCCATACGGTGCGCTTCGGCGGCGTCGAACGCTTCGCCGAGCAGCAGCTTTTCCGCTGCGGCCTGATAGCCGGCCACGCGCTGCAACAGCAAACTCGACGCCGCTTCCGGACAGAGCCCGAGTTGCGTGAACGGCAGCGAAAAGCTCGCCGTGTTCGCCGCGTAGACCAGATCGCAATGCAGCAGGAGCGTCGTGCCGATGCCGACTGCCGGGCCCGCCACCGAAGCCACCACCGGCTTTTCCGCCGAACTGAGCGCACGCAGGAACTGGAATACCGGCGCGTCTTCGCCGCCTGGCGGCTTCTTCATGAAATCTTCGAGATCGTTGCCGGCGCTGAAAATGCCGGCGCCGCCGCGAATCAGAATCGCCCGGATCGATGTATCGCAATGCGCTTCGACCAATGCGTCGGCCATCGTCTGATACATCGCAGCCGTGATCGCGTTTTTCCTTTCGGGCCGGTTGAAGGCAATCGTCAGCACGCCGTCGGCGCGCTCGACCAGAATATCCATTGTCATCTCCTCGTACTCCTGGTTACTGCTGAATGAAAAAACGGTTCGCAAGCCAGGCGGCCTGCGAACCGTTTCCGCGATCCCTAGGGAACCGCTGCGGGGATTACCGCAGCGATCGCGACAAGGATCACCGCTTGAATCTGAGCGAACATGATTACAGGCGTTCGATGATGCCCGCCGCGCCCATGCCGGTGCCGACGCACATCGTCACCATGCCGTACTTGAAGTTGCGGCGGCGCAGGCCGTGCACCACCGTCGACGCACGAATCGCGCCGGTCGCACCCAGCGGGTGGCCGAGTGCAATCGCGCCGCCGAGCGGGTTGATCTTCGACGGATCGAGGCCGAGGTCCTGAATCACCGCCAGCGATTGCGCGGCGAATGCTTCATTCAGTTCGATCCAGTCCATGTCTTCGATCTTCAGGCCGGCGGCCTTCAGGGCGGCCGGAATCGCTTCCTTCGGACCGATACCCATGATTTCCGGCGGCACGCCGCGCACGGCGAAGCTGACGAAACGGGCGAGCGGCGTCAGGTTGAACTCCTTCAGCATCTTTTCCGACACGACGATCAGCGCGCCCGCGCCGTCCGACGTCTGCGAGCTGTTGCCGGCCGTCACCGAACCCTTGTTAGCGAACACAGTGCGCAGCTTGGCAAGGCCTTCCATTGACGTGTCGCCACGCGGGCCTTCGTCGAGCGCGACTTCACGCGTCTTGATACGCACTTCGCCGGTGGCGAGATCGGGGAAACGTTCGGTGATCGTGTACGCGGCGATTTCGTCGTTGAACTCACCGGCTTGCTGCGCAGCGATGGCGCGGCGATGCGATTCGACCGAGAACGCGTCTTGCGCTTCGCGGCTGATCTTCCAGCGCTCGGCGACCTTCTCCGCGGTCAGGCCCATGCCGTAGGCGATGCCGATGTCTTCGTTACGATCGAAGATATGCGGCGACATCGACGGCTTGTTGCCCATCATCGGCACCATGCTCATCGATTCGCAGCCGCCCGCGATCATCGCGTCCGATTCGCCGACGCGGATACGATCAGCCGCCATAGCCAGCGCAGTGAGGCCCGAAGCGCAGAAGCGGTTCACCGTGACGCCGCCCACCGTATTCGGCAGGCCCGCCAGCAGCGCGCCCATGCGCGCGACGTTCAGGCCCTGCTCGGCCTCAGGAATCGCGCAGCCGATGATGGCGTCTTCGATTACCTTGGTGTCGAGGCCGGGCACTTGCGCCACGGCCGATTTGATCGCGTGCACCAGCAGTTCGTCCGGGCGCGTGTTCTTGAACATCCCGCGCGGCGCCTTGCCGATCGGCGTGCGGCTCGCGGCGACGATGTATGCGTCTTGCAATTGCTTTGCCATTTGAAGCTCCTTTGTCGACCAGAGTTAGCGCTTTAGCGCTTACTCCCGTCCCATGCAATTTATTGCGGTCGCTCGCCGCGTTAATTACGCACCGGCTTGCCGGTTTGCAGCATGCCCATGATCCGTTCCTGCGTCTTTTGCGTGCCGAGCAGATCGACGAACGCTTGACGCTCGAGTTTGAGCAGCCATTCTTCGTCGACGAGGCTGCCGGCCTCCACGTCACCGCCGCACACCGCTTCCGCGATACGGCTGGCGATCAGGTAGTCATGCTCGCTGATGAAACGGCCGTCGCGCATGTTGACGAGCGATGCCTTGATGGTCGAGATCGCCGAGCGGCCCGCCACCGGCACCTGCGTGACACGCAGCGGCGGACGGTAACCCGCGGCGGACAGCGCACGCGCTTCCTTCTTCGCGATGTCGAGCAGTTCGAACACGTTGAAGACGATCGTGTCGGACGGCTTCAAGTAGCCCATTGCGCGAGCATCGAGTGCCGAGGCCGAGACCTTCGCCATTGCCGCGTTTTCGAACGACTTCTGCACGAACTTCAGCAGGTCATTGGTCGCGCCGGCTGCGGTTGCGGCTTCTGCCGCGCGCAGTGCCGCTTCCTTCAGACCGCCGCCCGCCGGCACGAGACCCACGCCGACTTCGACCAGACCGATGTAGCTTTCGATGTGCGCGACACGCTTCGCGCTATGCAGCGCCAGCTCGCAGCCGCCGCCGAGCGCGATGCCCGACACAGCCGAGATGACCGGCACGCTCGCGTACTTCACGCGCAGCATGCCTTGCTGGAATTTTTTCACGAACGGCTCGATACCCTTCGCGCCACCCATCATGAACGCGGGCATGGCTTCTTCGAGGTTCGCACCTGCGGAGAACGGGCCGCCTGGCGTGCCGAGTTTCAGCGACGTCGGCTGCCACACGACCAGACCCTTGTAGTCCTTCTCGGCCAGTTCGATGGCTTGCGTCAGACCGTCGATCACCGACGGTCCGATCGTGTTCATCTTGCTCTTGAACGACACGATCAGGACGTCGTTCTCGCCGGCACGGTCGTCGACCCACGCACGCACAGCGTCGGTTTCGAACAGCGTCTTGCCGTAGGTCTTCGGATCAGCAGACGTTTCGCCGACCAGCGGGGCACGGAACACCTGCTTGTCGTAGACCGACAGCGACGAGCGCGGCACAAAAGTCTTCGAAGCCGGCGACCACGAACCTTCGTTCGTATGCACGCCGCCCTTCTCTGCAACCGGACCTTCCAGCACCCACGACGGCAGCGGCACGTTCGACAGCGCCTTGCCTGCCGCGATGTCTTCCTGCACCCATTCGGCGACCTGCTTCCAGCCGGCCGTCTGCCAGCCTTCGAACGGACCTTCGTTCCAGCCGAAACCCCAACGAATCGCCAGATCGACGTCACGTGCGTTGTCGGCGATCGATTCCAGATGCACGCCAATGTAGTGATACACGTCGCGGAAAATCGACCACAGGAATTGCGCTTGCGGATGCTCCGATTCGCGCAGGAGCTTTAGACGCTCTGCCGGCGGGCGCTTCAGAATGCGGCCCACCAGTTCGTCGGCTTTCGCGCCGCCGTCGACGTACGCGCCCGTCTTCGGGTCGAGCACCTTGATCGCCTTGCCTTCCTTCTTGTAGAAGCCACCGCCGGTCTTCTGACCCAGCGCGCCCTTCTTCACCAGTTCAGCCAGCACGGGCGGCGTTTCGTAGACCGGGAAGAACGGGTCGTCCTTCAACGTGTCCTGCATCGTCTTGATGACGTGCGCCATGGTGTCGAGACCGACCACGTCCGCCGTGCGGAACGTTGCCGATTTCGCGCGGCCCAGACGCGAGCCGGTCAGGTCGTCCACTTCGTCGAAACGCAGACCGAACTTCGCGGCTTCGGTGATAACAGCGAGGATCGAGAAAATACCCACGCGGTTGGCGATGAAGTTCGGCGTGTCTTTCGCGCGCACGACGCCCTTGCCAACCACGCTCGTCAGGAACGATTCGAGTTGGTCGAGGATTTCCGGGCGCGTCGTCGCGGTCGGGATCAGTTCGACCAGGTGCATGTAGCGCGGCGGATTGAAGAAGTGCACGCCGCAGAAGCGCGCCTTCAGTTCATCCGAGAAACCGTTCGACAGTTCGGTGATCGACAGACCCGACGTGTTGGTCGCGAAGATCGCATTCGGTGCGATGTGCGGCGACACCTTCTTGTACAGGTCGTGCTTCCAGTCCATGCGTTCGGCGATCGCTTCGATCACGAGGTCGCACTCGGCGAGCTTCTCGATGTCGTCGTCGTAATTCGCGGGCTGGATGTATTGCGCGTCGTCCTTCACGCCGAACGGCGCAGGCGACAGCTTCTTCAGATTCTCGATCGCCTTCAGGGCAATCGCGTTCTTCGGGCCTTCTTTGGCAGGCAGGTCGAACAGCAGCACGGGCACCTTGGCGTTGATCAGGTGCGCTGCGATCTGCGCGCCCATCACGCCGGCGCCGAGCACAGCGACCTTGCGAATGATCAGATTGCTCACGTCGTTCCTCCGGGGAGTTATGCGGTGTCGCGAAGGTGTCTCTTATGTTTCGCGATGTGTGACTTGTGGCGGTGGAAGGCGCCACGCCTTCTGAAGGCGTGGCGCTTGCCGTGAAGTGTGTGCTTTAGAACAGCGACTCTTCGACGTCCATCATCGACTTCGAACCGGCGCGCGCCTGACGGATGGTCATGGCCGTTTCCGGCAGCAACTTCGCGAAGTAGAAGCGTGCGGTCGCGAGCTTCGCCTTGTAGAACGGATCGCCCGATGCTTCGTTGTCCAGCGCGATACGCGCCATGCGCGCCCAGAAGTACGAGAACACCAGGTGGCCGACGGTACGCAGATACGGCACGGCGGCAGCGCCGACTTCGTCCGGGTTCTGCATCGCCTTCATGCCGATTTCCATCGTCAGCTTCTGCACCTTGTCGCCGATGTCGGCGAGCGGGTTGATGAACTCCTGCATTTCCGGCTTCACGCCTTCGGCTTCGACGAAATCCGACACAAGCTTGCCGAACTTCTTCATCTTCGCGCCCATGTCGCCGAGAATCTTGCGGCCGAGCAGGTCGAGCGCCTGAATCGCGTTGGTGCCTTCGTAGATCATGTTGATGCGCGCGTCGCGCACGTATTGCTCCATGCCCCACTCGGTGATGAAGCCGTGGCCGCCGTAGATCTGCATGGCGTGGTTGGTGCTCTCGAACGCGTTGTCCGAGAGGAATGCTTTCAGGATCGGCGTGAGCAGCGCGACCAGATCCGCCGCTTCTTTACGCACCGATTCGTCGGCGTGCGACAGTTCCTTGTCGATGTGCAGCGCGGACCAGTACGAGAACGCGCGCGCGCCTTCGGCATAGGCCTTCTGCGTGAGCAGCATGCGGCGCACGTCCGGGTGCACGATGATCGGGTCAGCCGCTTTTTCCGGCGCCTTCGGGCCGGTCAGCGAACGCATTTGCAGGCGCTCTTTCGCGTACGTGAGCGAGTTCTGATAGCCGATTTCGGTCAGGCCCAGGCTCTGCATGCCAACGCCCAGACGCGCGGCGTTCATCATCACGAACATCGCGTTCAAGCCTTTGTTCGGCTCACCGACCAGCCAGCCCTTCGCGTTGTCCAGATTGATCACGGCAGTCGCATTGCCGTGAATGCCCATCTTGTGTTCGATGGAGCCGCACTTCACGCCGTTGCGCTCGCCCGGTTCACCCGCTTCGTTCGGCACGAACTTCGGCACGATGAAGAGCGAAATGCCCTTGGTGCCCTTCGGCGCATCCGGCAGACGCGCGAGCACCAGGTGAACGATGTTCTCCGCGAGATCGTGTTCGCCGCTGGAGATGAAAATCTTCGTGCCGCTGATCGCGTACGAGCCGTCGCTGTTCGGTTCGGCCTTGGTGCGCAGGATGCCGAGATCGGTACCGCAGTGCGGCTCGGTCAGACACATCGTGCCGGTCCAGACGCCCGCGACCAGCTTCGGCAGATAGCGTTGCTGCAACTCCGGCGTGCCGTGCGCATGCAGACATTCGTACGCGCCGTGCGACAGGCCCGGGTACATCGTCCACGCCTGGTTCGCCGAGTTCAGCATTTCATACAGCGCGTTGTTCACGAACGCGGGCAGGCCCTGGCCGCCGTAGTCCGGATCGCAGCCGAGCGCCGGCCAGCCGGCTTCCACGTATTGCTTGTAGGCTTCCTTGAAGCCCTTCGGCGTGGTCACGACGCCGTCGCCGACGTACGTGCAGCCTTCCTGGTCGCCGCTGTGATTGAGCGGGAACAGCACTTCGGAGCAGAACTTGCCGGCCTCTTCGAGCACGGCGTTGATCGTGTCCGCATCGAGATCCGAGTGCTTCGGCATCTGCTTGATCTCGGCTTCGACGTTAAGCAGCTCGTGCAACACGAATTGCATGTCGCGCAGCGGCGCGGCGTACTGTCCCATGACTCTCTCCCAAGTTTGACAAGGAGCCAGGCCGTTAGCTGAGTCCGTGGATCGGATCTTTCAGCGCCGCTGAATCTGCTTTAAGTTCGGCGGTTCTGCTAACGGCTTTCGCTCTGATACGAAACAATCAATTTTTCCAGCGCGGCCCACGTGAGACGCACTGCATCCGGCAAGTGCAGGAAGCGCGCGTCGTGATGCAGGCCGAGCGTGAAGCTGTATAGTTCGAACAGCATCAGCTGCGGATCGGTATCGGCACGCAGATGCCCTTCTTCCATCGCCTGCGAAATTGCCCGCGTAAGCGCCGCACGCCAGATCGTCACGCTCGACACCAGTTGTTCACGCACCGGGTTATCCCCGCGGTCGTCGTACTCGACGGCGCCGCTGATGTAGATGCACCCCGTGGTGACTTCCTGAATGCGTTTCTCGATCCAGCGGGAAATCATCGCGCGCAAGCGCGGCAATCCACGAGGCTCACGCAAGCTCGGGAAAAACACCTCGTCTTCGAAACGACGGTGGTATTCGCGCACGACTTCGACCTGCAAATCCTCGCGCGACCCGAAATGCGCGAACACACCGCTTTTGCTCATCTGCATGCGCTCGGCCAGCAACCCAATCGTCAGACCTTCCAGTCCGTCGCGGCTTGCCAGATCAAGTGCTGCTTCGAGAATCGCGACTCGTGTTTGTTCGCCTTTTCGCATAGCTTTTTACCGTTCTAATGTGACCGAAAGAAAATCGAACGGCCGTACTATTATTGAGTGCTGCCGTCCGCGAAACAAGGACTTTATTAGAAACCGGTTTCTAACCCGGTTTCAATTCTGCGGCATCCGTCAATCAGAGGAAGGAGATTTTTTAGAGGCGTTTGCCTTCTTTTTGTCCCTTTCATTGACGCTGCGCCCTTGCGGTTATGTGCGAGGTGCTGATGAGCTAGTCATAGCCACCCACCGTTAATAGCTTCATCACGGCCCGATAGGTCGTGTAGGCAAGCCAGTTGAGCAAGCGTTCGCCCGCCGGACGGGCATCATAGCGCGCCTCGTCGATCCGGCGAGATTCCTTGAACGCGGCGATGATCGCTTCGCGCAGCGCGTCGATCGACGGGTCGTTCACCAGCACCACGTTGGCCTCGTTGTTGAGCATCAGGCTCAACGCATCGAGGTTCGACGAACCGACCGTCCCCCAATTCGAATCCACCACCGCGACCTTGCCATGCAGCATGGTTTTCTCGTACTCGGCGATCTGCACGCCGGCTTTGAGCAGCGCACGATACAGGAACGGCACGGCGTAATCGAGCGCCTTGAACTCCTTGCGCCCGATAATGAGCTTCACGTCGACGCCGCGCCGCGCCGCGAACACCAGCGCGCGCCGCAGCTTGCGGCCCGGCATGAAGTACGGGTTAGCCAGCAGTACTTCGCTGCGCGCCTGGCCGATCGCGGTCAGATACGCTTTTTCAATGGCGCGGCGGTTGATCAGGTTGTCGCGGGCGACGAAGGCCACGCAGGGCAGCCCTCCGGCCCAGAGCGCCTCGTTGCGATTGCGGCGCCGGCGGCGCAGCGTGCCGAGCGACGCCATGGTCTTCGGCGCAAGATCCGGCTCGAGCGAGTCCAGCGGCCGATGCCCGAGACGGATCCGCTGCCATTGCACTTCGAACGCCTGGCGGATATCGGCGACCACCGGCCCGCGCAATTCCACCGCGAAGTCCCAGCGCCGGTAAGGCAGCGTCTCGCCGTTGTTCTCGTAATCGTCGACGATATTGATGCCGCCGCAGTAGCCGAACTGATCGTCCACCACCGCGATCTTGCGGTGCGTGCGCGAGAAGCCGAAGCGGCCGAACAGATGCGGGTTGTAGATGCGATGGTCGACGCCGGCGAGCGGCCATTCGTTGAACATCGGCAGGCGCTCGGTGCCGATACCGTCGGTAATCACGCGCACTTTCACGCCGCGCGAGGCTGCGCGCAGCAAAGCCGCGCTGACGGCCTGACCGGCGCTGTCGCCACAGAAAATATAAGTTTCGAGAACGACGTCGCTTTGCGCCGCGTCGATGCGTTCGATCAGCGCGGCGAAGAACTCGTCGCCGGAGCGCAGCAGCTTGACCTCGTTGCCGCTGGTGAAGCGGTAGCGCTGCCAGTAGCGGCGGCCAAGGAGCGATTGACGGAGTCGCGCGAAACGGCGCGCGCCGCCGACGCTCACCGGGCACGCTCCTCGGGCTGGCCATTCAGGCGCCCAGCGAGCCGTTTTGGCAATTGCAGGATCGCGTCGGCATTCGACGACGAAAAGCAGCGCGAGGCCGCCTCTTCATAGGGCAGCCACAGGAACGCGGTGTGCTCGCGCGGCGCGAGCGTCACTTCCAGCTGCTCGGGCACTTCCAGACTGAACCAGTGCTCCGTGTTGTGGATTACGCCCTCGGCGTAGCGATGCCGGAACTGAGGGTAGATCTCGTATTCGATCGAATACTGCCAGTCGAACAGCGCGCTATGCGGCACGAGCGTACTGCCGACCACGATGCCGGTTTCCTCCGCCACCTCGCGCGTCGCCGTCTCGACGAAGGGCTCGTCGAGCTGGTCTTTCGAGCCGGTCACCGATTGCCAAAAATCTGCGTGATCGGCGCGCCGGATCAACAGCACGTCCAGCGCGGGCGTATGGATGACGACGAGTACGGATTGCGGGATCTTCGGCGGTTTCGGCATGGCGTAAAGACTGGGCGCAACGCTTGCGCGGTACATGTCGGCGAATGGTCCAATAAGCGGTCGAGACCGGTTGCTGCGACTGTAACGCAAAAAACGAAAAAGGCGCATCACGCGCCTTTTTCGTTTCGCTTTTTCGTCACCTCACGCTGTCGTTTTCAGACAGCGTGAGTTTGATCCAGCTTAGACCTTCGGTTCCGGCTGACGCAGACGGATGTGCAACTCGCGCAACTGGCGCTCGTCGACTTCGCTCGGCGCCTGCGTGAGCAGACACTGCGCGCGTTGCGTCTTCGGGAACGCGATCACGTCGCGAATCGAATCGGCGCCGGCCATCATCGTGATGATGCGGTCCAGACCGAATGCGATGCCGCCGTGCGGCGGCGCGCCGTATTGCAGCGCGTCGAGCAGGAAGCCGAACTTGGCCTGCGCTTCTTCCGCACCGATCTTCAGCGCGCGGAACACCTTGCTCTGCACTTCTTCACGGTGGATACGCACCGAACCGCCGCCGATTTCCCAGCCGTTCAGCACCATGTCGTAGGCCTTGGCGAGGCAGCGCGCCGGATCCGTTTCCAGATACTCGAGGTGCTCGTCCTTCGGGCTCGTGAACGGGTGATGCGCGGCGACGTAGCGGTTGTCTTCCTCGTCGTATTCGAACATCGGGAAGTCGATCACCCACAGCGGCTTCCAGCCGGATTCGACGAGGCCGTTGGCCTTGCCGAATTCCGAATGACCGATCTTCAGGCGCAGCGCGCCCAGGCTGTCGTTCACCACCTTCGCGCGATCCGCCGCGAAGAAAATGATGTCGCCGTCTTGCGCGCCAGTGCGCTCGATGATCGCCTTGACCGCTTCGTCGTGCAGGTTCTTGACGATCGGGCTTTGCAGACCGTCACGGCCCTTCGCCACTTCGTTGACCTTGATCCACGCCAGACCCTTCGCGCCGTAGATACGCACGAATTCCGTGTAGCTGTCGATGTCGCCACGCGAGAGCTCGCCGCCCTTCGGCACGCGGATCGCCGCGACGCGGCCGTCTTTCGTGTTGGCCGGCGTGCTGAACACCTTGAAGTCGACGTCTCTAACCGCGTCGGTCAGGTCGGTGAATTCGAGCTTCACGCGCAGGTCCGGCTTGTCCGAACCGAAACGGCGCATGGCTTCCGAGTACTCCATGACCGGGAATTTCTCGGCCAGTTCGACGCCGATCGTTTCCTTGAACACGTGACGGATCATCGCTTCGAACAGATCGCGAATTTCCTGTTCCGACAGGAACGAGGTTTCACAGTCGATCTGCGTGAATTCCGGCTGACGGTCGGCGCGCAGGTCTTCGTCGCGGAAGCACTTGACGATCTGGTAGTAGCGATCGAAGTTAGCGACCATCAGCAGCTGCTTGAACAGTTGCGGCGATTGCGGCAGCGCGAAGAACTGGCCCGGGTTGGTACGCGACGGCACGAGGTAATCGCGCGCGCCTTCCGGCGTGCTCTTGGTGAGCATCGGCGTTTCGATGTCGATGAAGCCCAGCGAATCCAGATACTTGCGCACTTCGATCGCGACGCGGTAACGCAGACGCAGGTTGTGCTGCATCTGCGGACGGCGCAGGTCGAGCACGCGATGCGTGAGGCGCGTGGTTTCCGACAGGTTGTCGTCGTCGAGCTGGAACGGCGGCGTGATCGACGGGTTCAGCACGATCAGCTCGTGGCACAGCACTTCGATCTTGCCGCTCTTCAGCGAGGCGTTCGTCGTGCCTTCCGGGCGGGCGCGAACCACGCCCTTGATCTGCAGGCAGAACTCGTTCCGGACGCCTTCGGCAGTCTTGAACATTTCCGCGCGATCCGGATCGCAGACGACCTGAACGAGGCCTTCGCGGTCGCGCAAGTCGATGAAGATAACGCCGCCATGGTCACGGCGGCGGCTTACCCAACCGCACAGCGAGACGGGTTGGCCCAGCAGTTCTTCGGTCACCAGACCGCAGTATTCAGATCTCATCGACATGATGTTTGTCTTTCGTTATGCATTGGTTGGACGGCGCGCGGCGATAAACGCTGCGCACCGGCATTACAGCGGAGGCTCGACTGTCGTGCGGCGCACCGGCGCCGGCGGCGCGGACGGCGCCACGACGCCCATCGAGACGATGTACTTGAGCGCAGCGTCGACCGTCATGTCGAGTTCGATCACTTCGCTCTTGGGCACCATCAGGAAGAAGCCGGACGTTGGGTTCGGCGTAGTCGGCACATACACGCTGACGTAGTCTTCTTTCAGGTGATTGACCACGTCGCCGCCCGGAATGCCGGTCAGAAACGCAATCGTATAGGAACCGCGGCGCGGGTACTCGATCAGGAGCGCCTTGCGAAACGCATTGCCGCTACTCGACAACAAGGTGTCCGACACCTGCTTGACGCTGGTGTAGAGCGGGCCGACCACCGGAATGTGAGCGACCACGACTTCCCACCACTTCACGAGCTTCTGCCCGATGAAGTTTTGCGTCAACAGCCCAACGACAAAGATGAACGCCAGCGTCAGCACCGCGCCGAGGCCCGGCAAACGGAAGCCGAGCGCGCGCTCCGGCTGCCATGAGGTCGGCAGCAGCAATAGCGTCTGGTCCATCGTGCCGATGATCAGGCCGAGCACCCACAGTGTGATAGCCAGAGGCACCAGCACCAGCAGGCCAGTCAGGAACACCGATTTGAGCGTCGTTTTTTTCGTCGTCATGTGTACCGCCAGAAAGCCGCGCGAGCCGATACCCGACGCGCGGCGTGTGCGCCGCCCATAAGGGCGGCCGTGCTACTAGGCGCTGCCGGAGCCGCTCGAATTCGACGATGCGGCGGGTGCGGCAGCAGGCGTGGCAGGCGTTGCGGCGGCGCCCGACGAAGCGGCGGCGGCCGTGCCGTTGGCCGAAGCCGTGTCGGAATTCGCCGCGCCGTTATTACCGGCTGCAGCGTTTTCGCCCGAATTCGCATTCGAGCCGCCATTCGCGTCGGGCTTGGCCGGCGCGCTTGCGCCGCCATTGCCGCCGCGGAAATCGGTCACATACCAGCCGGAGCCCTTCAACTGGAAACCGGCTGCTGTCACCTGCTTGCGAAAGGTGTCTTTCCCGCACTCGGGACACTGCGTCAACTGGGGGTCGCTCATCTTCTGAAGCACGTCCTTCCCGAAGCCGCATGACTCGCAACGATAAGCGTAGATCGGCATGAACTTTTCCCTACTGAAATCTTGTAAACGCTTGCAAAGCCTTGAATTATAGCCGCATATGGCTAGGCACCCGCGAATTTCCGGGACAAAAGCCAGGCGCAGCCGCCGCCCACATAAATGGGGGCGGCCACTATCGAATCAAGTGCGGCCTGCTCCATCGTCAAACGCGGCGGCCCGCTCAGCCTCGACGGCGCCAGGTCATCCAGCGCTCGCGGCCGGCAAAGACGGCAATCGAGTCGGTCACGGCTTCATCTTCGATCAGATCGAAGAACGGCGAGAGCAACGCATCGAGTTCGGCACGCTCGATACCGAACGGCGGCCCTTTCGGCGTCGCGCCGATGAAATAGAAACCCGCCAGCAGTGCGCCCTCCGGCAACAACGCGGCCATTCGTTGCGCGTAGTCTGCACGGCGCGCCAACGGCAGCGCGCACAGAAACGCGCGCTCGTAAATCCAGGCCGGCGTGAACGGCGGCTCGTAAGCGAAGAAGTCAGCCTGCTCGACCAGTTGCGCATGCTGCGCGCCCAACTGCTCGCGCGCTGCCGCTACGGCGGCCGGCGAGAAATCGATCGCCCGGACCGGGTTGCCCTGCCCAGCCAGCCAGAGCGCCTCGTAGGCACTGCCGCAGCCGGGAATCAGTACGGCCGCGCCGGTGTGCCGGCTAGCGAACGACTGGAACGCCGACGGCACACCCGCCTGATCCCACGGCGTGAAATGGCGTTCGAAGCGCTCGTCCCAGAACTCGGGCGAGTTGGGATCGCGGGTCGCAAAGTCGGGCACGGAAGGCTGGGTCGGGTCGCTCATGGGATGCCTCGTAGGAATCAGGATCGGGGCGGGATCACCCGCCATAAGCGAACGCCAGAAACGCTCGCGCCAACACCGCGCCGACGCCCACTGCCACGCCGAACAACAGCAGCCCTTGCAGCAGCCGGTTGGTGCGCTTCTGCTCGAGGAGGATCTGGCGAATCATGTCGTCGTTCGCGCCGCGCGTGTGGTCGTGACGCTGAGCCAGCACGTGATGGATCAGGCGCGGCAACTGCGGCAGCGTCTTGCTCCACTGCGGCGCTTCGATCTTGAGCCGCTCGTACCAGCCGCGCAGACCGATCTGCTCGTTCATCCAGCGTTCGAGATAGGGCTTGGCGGTCTTCCACAAGTCCAGCTCGGGATCGAGCGAGCGGCCGAGCCCTTCCACGTTCAGCATGGTTTTTTGCAGCAGCACCAGTTGCGGCTGGATTTCCACGTTGAAGCGGCGCGAAGTCGAGAACAGGCGCATCAGCACCTGGCCGAGCGAAATATCCTTCAACGCGCGGTCGAAATAGGGCTCGCAAACCGCGCGGATTGCGCTTTCCAGTTCCTCGACCCGAGTGGTAGGCGGCACCCACCCGGACTCCAGATGCAGCGTGGCGACACGATGATAGTCACGCTTGAAGAAAGCGAGGAAGTTCTGCGCGAGGTAGTTCTTGTCGAAGTCCGACAACGCGCCGATGATGCCGAAGTCGAGCGCGATATAGCGGCCGAAGTGCGCCGGATCGAGGCTCACCTGAATGTTGCCCGGGTGCATGTCGGCGTGGAAAAAACCATCGCGGAACACCTGGGTGAAGAAAATCTCGACGCCTTCGCGCGCCAGCTTCGGAATATCGACACCGGCCGCGCGCAGCGTCTCCACCTGGCTGATCGGCACGCCGACCATACGCTCCATCACCAGCACGGTGGGCGTGCAGAACTCCCAGTACATCTCCGGCACCAGCAGCAGATCGAGCCCGGCAAAGTTGCGGCGCAGTTGGCTGCCGTTCGCCGCTTCGCGCATCAGATCGAGTTCGTCGTGCAGATACTTGTCGAATTCGGCGACCACCTCGCGCGGCTTGAGGCGCTTGCCGTCGGCCCACAGACGCTCGGCCCAGACAGCGATGTCGCGCAGCAAGGCCAGGTCGGAGTCGATCACCGGCAGCATGTTCGGCCGCAGCACCTTCACGGCGACCGCCTTGCCCGCGTGCTGCCCTGCTTTCACCTTCGCAAAGTGAACCTGCGCGATCGACGCGCTCGCCACCGGCACCCGCTCGAAATCGTCGAACAGCACGTCGACCGGTGCGCCGAGCGACTTCTCGACCAGCCCGATCGCCACCGCCGAATCGAACGGAGGCACCTGATCCTGCAGCTTGGCCAGTTCATTGGCGATATCGACCGGCAGCAGATCGCGCCGCGTGGACAGCACCTGGCCGAACTTGACGAAGATCGGCCCGAGGCTTTCGAGCGCGAGCCGCAAACGCACACCCGGAGGCGCGTCGAACTTGCGGCCGATGGTGGTGATACGCAGCAGCAGACGCACACGCCGGTCATTGACGCGGCTGAGCATCATCTCATCGAGACCGAAGCGGATGACCGTAAAGAAAATCTTGAGGAAACGCAGAAAACGCATAGTTGTGCCCGATGACTAGCGCGTGCCGCGCGACGTGGCGGCGCCGCCCGGCGCATCTGCGCCGCGGGCTTCGACCTTCTGTTCAAGACGCTCGATGCGCTTCTCCACGCGCGCCAAAGCGTCGCGGGCGCGGGCCAGTTCGACGTTGAAGTCTTCCAGCGCGGCGCGGCGCACCAGTTGCGGGTTTTCGTCGAGCAAATATTCGGCGGCGGTGTCGAGCAGGTTGCGCCCGGTACGCCGCGCGTGTTCACCGACCGTGCGCACAACCGAAGCCACCCGCCATGCCGGACCGTCGCCGATCAGCTTCGCCAGATCTTCTTCGGGCTCCCAGCGCAGATGCTCGGCGAGCTTGGCGATCACGGTCGCAAACTCGGCGTCGCCTTCGATCTTCACGTGCTTCATCACGGCGGCCTGGCCGCCTTGCATGAAGGCCGGGAACGCGTCGGACGGCACCGAGATGGTCACATCGAATTGTTGCGCATCGGTTTCGCCGAGCGCGCCGAGGTAGCCGTCGGGTTGCACCAGCAGCATCAGCACGACTGGCGGACAGGACAGTCTGGCGGTCTTGCCCGCGTAAGGGGCGAGGCGCTCTCGAGCCCACGATTCGCGGGCGAGCAGATGATTGACAGCAGCAGCGAAGGGCTTGGCGGCGAGGGTCATTGAAAGTGGCAAGAAAAAACCCGCGCGGGCGAGGTGCCCGCGCGGGTTCCTATTGTAACGTCCGTTCGCTTCGCGGCTTGCTATGCCGAACGGCCAATGCTTTGCGCAAAGTCAGGGCAAGCAGCGCTGGCTCAGTGCTGTGCCACCTGCTGAATGCCGGCCAGCAGCCAGCCTTCGCCGGGGCGGTTCGCCTTCGTCAGGTTCCAGACCTCGACGAACGGCTCAGCCGCCGCACCCGCCGATTCGCGGATCAAACCGGAGAAGCGCACGCTGGCGAAGTATTCGGACGCACGTTCTTCGACGCCCAGCAGCTCCGCATTCAGTTGCACCACGTCCGTCTGATTGGACTCGGCACCGCGCGAGTTCAGATCCACCTTCACTTCCGCGAACATTTCCGGCGTGGTGAATTCGCGGATGTCTTCCGTGTTGCCGACGTCCCACGCGGCTTGCAGGCGCACGAAGTACACCTTCGCGTTGCGCAGGAAGGCTTCCGAATCGAAGCCGGCCGGCACGGCCGGGGCAGCGTTGATGGACGGCGTGGTCAGCGGGTTGCCTTGCGGTTCGAGGTACGAGCCGGTGGGCGGAGCGGAGTAACGCGGCTCCTGGGTATAGCCGGTGCCGCCCGCATTCAGCGACGGAGCCCCGCCTGCGTACGCCGGTTGCGACGTATCGCGCTTACGACCCATAAAGCGGCGGATCAGCCAGATGCCGATCATTGCGATGACCGCGATCACGATGATGTTGGCCATGGCGCCGGCGAACGCGCCGCCCAGACCGAAGTGCGACAACAGCGCGGCGATACCGAGACCGGCAGCAAGACCGGCGATCGGCCCGAGCCAGCGCGAGCGGTTAGGCGCTGCGGCGGGAGTCGGCGCGGGCGCCGGTGCCGGCTGCGCGCGCTGCTGCATGGCCTGATTGCTTTGGGAAGGTTGTGACGGAGCGGACTGTTGCTGAACCGTGTTCGACTGACGGCCAATGCTACGGCCGCCGCCCATGCGGCGGGCTTCCGCATCGAGCGAGGCGAGAGAGCCGGCCATGATCAGACCGACCATCGCGATCAGTCCGATTCTTCTCACCAATGACCTCGTAACCTTACGGGGAGATAACACACCTGAATCGGACATTTTCGTACTTTCCTTTAAAAATCGATGGGTTAGGAACCCTAGTATTTGGTCCCCACATGTAAAGCTACCACGCCAGCTGACAAATTGTAATATTTGACGCCGTCCAGGCCCGCTTGTTCCATCATTGTTTTTAAAGTTTCCTGATCCGGGTGCATCCGGATCGATTCCGCCAGGTAGCGGTAGCTCTCGGCGTCCTTCGCGAACCGGTCGCCGAGCCACGGCAACACCTTGAACGAATAGACGTCGTAGACCTTTTTAAGCGGATCCCACACCTTCGAGAACTCCAGCACCAGCAGACGGCCTGCCGGCTTCAACACCCGTCGCATCTCGGCGAGCGCCACATCCTTGTGCGTCATGTTGCGCAAGCCGAATGCCACGGTCACTACATCGAAGTAATTGTCCGGAAAAGGAATCTTTTCGGCGTCGCAGAGCAGCGCCGGAGTGATGACGCCCTTATCCAGCAGGCGGTCGCGGCCCACGCGCAGCATCGATTCGTTGATGTCGGTGTGCCAGACTTCACCGGTGTCGCCCGCCTGTTTGGCGAACGCCTTTGAGAGATCGCCCGTGCCGCCCGCGATATCGAGCACCTTGAAGCCCGGCCGGACGTTGGCCTGGGCGATCGTGAACATCTTCCACGCCCGGTGCAACCCGCCCGACATCAGGTCGTTCATCAAGTCGTAGTTGGAGGCGACCGAGTGGAACACGCCCGCCACCTTCTGCGCTTTTTCCTGTTCGTCGACCGATTGAAAGCCGAAGTGGGTTTTGCTCATCGCGCTCGTCCTTTCGCGTATTCTGAAATGTTGCGCCGCATCAGTGCGGCGACCAGGGCGAATCGTATCAGTGACAGTGCCCGTGCGCAGCACCGGCTGGCGCCATTGGGGCGTCGCGGTCGACGCCGGCCGCTGCCAGTTTGGCGAGATAGTCGCGCCAAAGTTCATCCTGACGGACAGCCATGTCGTGCAGCAGGTCCCAGGAATAGATGCCGGTGGCGTGTCCGTCGGAGAAAGTCGGCTGCAGCGCATAGTTGCCGACGCCTTCGATCATGGTGATCGTGACGTCGCGCTTACCGGTTTGCAAAGTTTCCTGGCCGGGCCCGTGGCCCATCACTTCTGCCGACGGCGAATACACGCGCAGCAGTTCGAACGGCAGGCGATACGTTTCGCCATTTGCGTACTGCAATTCGAGTACGCGCGATTTGGAATGCACGACCACGCCGGTCGGCACCGGGGTATCGCGAGTCAAGCCACTCATATTGACCTCATTAGAAAGCGCCGGGCCGCCTCTGGCGCTGAACGCCAGGTTTGAACCGTTCAGCCAAACGCCTGTTCGATTTCTTGCCGCACGGCTTCGCGCAGCAGGGTAGCTTGCGCGCGGCGCGACGACAGCATGGCTTCGGACACCGTGCGTTGGCGCGGCGCCCAGATCGGCAGCGGGAAATGAGCGTCGTTCGAAAAACGCGGAATCACATGCCAATGCACGTGCGGCACCTGGTTGCCGAGGCTCGCCAGGTTGACCTTCACCGGCTGGAGAATGCGCCGGATCGCACGCTCGACCGCATACACGGCCTGCATCACGCGATCGCGGTCGGTCTCGGCGAGATCGGAAAACTCAGCGACATGCTTGTTCCAGATCACCCGGCAAAAGCCCGGGTAGTCGTGTTCGTCGGCGAGGACGACACGCAGGGTGTCGTCCTGCCACAGCACATCGCCGCCATCTTCACGGCAAAAAACGCATTCCATCGTCGTCCTCAGGCAAAAATCGTCAGTCGTGCCATTAAACCAGCACGCGCTCGATTCCGCCATTGTTCGCCCGCTGGACGTAATCCGCCATCCAGTCTTCGCCCAGCACGTGACGCGCCATTTCGACGACGATGTAATCCGCCTCGGTGCCCGCGTCCTCGTTATAGCGCGACAGGCCTTGCAGGCAGGACGGGCAGCTCGTGAGGATCTTCACCTCAGTGGCGCCGTTCGGTTGCGGCCCGTCGCCCGCCTTGAGCACGGAGCCATCCGGCGCACCCGCCGCGCCGGCCGATGCATTAGCCGCGTTGATCCCATTCGCACCCGCCTCGGCTACGAGAGGAATGCCACGCAGCTTCGCGGCGCCCTTGCGCATTTCCTCTTCCTTGCGGAAACGGACTTGCGTCGAAATGTCCGGGCGCGTCACCGCGAGTGTGCCGGATTCGCCACAGCAGCGATCGTTCTTCTCGATCTTGTAGCCGTCCTTCTCCGATCCCATCAGCTGATTGACGAGCTTGACCGGGTCCATCGTCTTGATCGGGGAGTGGCACGGGTCGTGATACATGTAGCGCACGCCGTTCACGCCTTCGAGCTTGATGCCCTTCTCGAGCAGGAACTCGTGAATGTCGATGATCCGGCAGCCCGGGAAGATCTTCTCGAATTCGTAGCCGGCGAGCTGGTCGTAACACGTGCCGCACGACACCACCACCGTCTTGATGTCGAGATAGTTCAGCGTATTCGCGACGCGGTGGAACAGCACGCGGTTATCCGTGACGATCTGCTCGGCCTTGTCGAACTGACCCGAGCCGCGCTGCGGGTAGCCGCAGCAGAGATAGCCCGGCGGCAGCACGGTTTGCACGCCCGCTTCCCACAGCATCGCTTGCGTCGCCAGACCCACTTGCGAGAACAGCCGCTCGGAGCCGCAACCCGGGAAGTAGAACACCGCTTCCGTATCGGCCGTGGTCGTCTTCGGATTGCGGATGATCGGGACGATCTTGTTGTCCTCGATATCGAGCAGCGCGCGTGCTGTTTTCTTCGGCAGGTTGCCCGGCATCTTCTTGTTCATGAAGTGGATCACCTGCTGCGTGACCTTCGGCTTGCCGACGGTTGCCGGCGGGTGCGCCGTCTGCTTCTTCGCGAACTTCTTCAGCACATCGTTGCCGAGGCGCTGCGCCTTGTAACCGATGCCCATCATCGCGGTACGCGCGAGGTTGATGGTCTGCGGATTCGTGGCGTTCAGGAAGAACATGCCGGCCGCGTTGCCCGGATTGAACTTCTTCTTGCCCATCTTGCGCAGCAGGTTGCGCATGTTCATCGTCACATCGCCGAAGTCGATCTTCACCGGGCACGGTGTCACGCATTTGTGACAGACGGTGCAGTGATCGGCGACGTCGTTGAACTCATCCCAGTGCTTGATCGACACGCCGCGGCGAGTCTGCTCTTCGTACAGGAATGCCTCGACCAGCAAGGAGGTCGCAAGAATCTTGTTGCGCGGGCTGTACAGCAGGTTCGCGCGCGGCACGTGAGTCGCGCACACCGGCTTGCACTTGCCGCAACGCAAACAGTCCTTGATCGACTCGGAAATCGCGCCGATGTCGGACTGCTGCATGATCAGCGATTCATAGCCCATCAGGCCAAAGCTCGGCGTGTAGGCGTTGCGCAGGTCGGCGCCTTCGAGCAGCTTGCCCGCGTTGAAGCGGCCATGCGGATCGACGCGCTGCTTGTACGCACGGAATTCGCCGATCTCTTCCTCGGTCAGGAATTCGAGCTTGGTAATGCCGATGCCGTGCTCGCCGGAAATCACGCCGTCGAGCGAACGCGCCAGCTTCATGATGCGCGCGACCGCCGTGTGGGCGTCCTGCAGCATCTCGTAGTTGTCGGAGTTGACCGGCAGGTTCGTGTGGACGTTGCCGTCGCCCGCGTGCATGTGCAGCGCGACGAACACGCGGCCACGCAGGACCTTCTTATGAATCGCCTGCGCTTCTTCGAGGATCGGCTTGAACTCGCCGCCGTTGAAGATCTGGCGCAATTCAGCCCGGATCTCCGCCTTCCACGACACGCGCACCGTACGGTCTTGCGTGATATGGAACACGGTCGCATCCGGCTGCGCGTCGGCGCGATCGGCAAACTTCTCCGCCAGCCCTTCGTAGCCGAGGCCGACCAGATAGTGCTGCGCCTCACGCACGGACAGATCGAGCTTGTCGCGCAGGAATTCCCAGCGCGTACGCACCTTCTTCAGAACGTCGAGCGCCTGTTGCACGCGATCTTCGAGCAACTCCGCGCTCGGGATTTCGTTGGCGTCGTCGCTCTTGCCGAGCGGCAGCTTGCCGCCCTTGAAGAACGTTTCGAGTGCGTCGACTAGTTGCAGCTTGTTCTTGATCGACAGTTCGATATTGATGCGTTCGATGCCGTCGGTGTACTCGCCCATCCGGTTGAGCGGGATCACCACGTCTTCGTTGATCTTGAACGCGTTGGTGTGCTTGGCAATCGCGGCGGTACGGCTGCGGTCAAGCCAGAAACGCTTGCGCGCTTCGGCGTTGACGGCGACGAAACCTTCGCCGCTCTTACCGTTGGCCATGCGCACGACTTCCGAGGTCGCTTGTGCGACCGCGTCCGCATCGTCGCCGACGATGTCGCCGATCAGCACCATCTTCGGAAACGCGTTGCGCTTGCTCTTGGTCGCGTAGCCGACCGCGCGCAGATAGCGCTCGTCCAGATGCTCGAGGCCGGCGAGAATCGCGCCGCCCTGCTTCGACGTTTCGAACAGATAGTCCTTGATCTCGACGATGCTCGGGATCGCTTCACGGGCCTGGCCGAAGAACTCGAGGCAGACCGTGCGCGTATGCGCCGGCATCTTGTGCAGCACCCAGCGCGCCGACGTAATCAAGCCGTCGCAGCCTTCTTTCTGCACACCTGGCAAACCGGCCAGGAATTTGTCGGTCACGTCCTTGCCGAGACCTTCCTTACGGAACACGCGACCCTTGATGTTGAGCGATTCCGTGCGCAGCAGCTTTTCGCCTGGCGCGTGGCTGCCGTCGAACCACTTCAGCTCGAAACGCGCGACTTCGATATCGTGGATCTTGCCGAGGTTGTGGTCTAGACGCGTAACTTCGAGCCAGTTCCCTTCCGGGTCGACCATGCGCCACCAGGCGAGGTTGTCGAGCGCCGTGCCCCACAACACCGCCTTCTTGCCGCCCGCGTTCATCGCGACGTTGCCGCCGACGCAGGATGCATCCAGCGAGGTCGGATCGACCGCGAACACGAAGCCGGCCTGCTCGGCCGCTTCGGTCACGCGGCGTGTGACCACGCCCGCGCCGGAGAAAATCGTCGCCACCTTACGCTCGACGCCCGGCAGTTCGGTCATCTCGACCGCGCCCAGTTGTTCGAGCTTTTCAGTGTTGATGACGGCCGAAAACGGCGTGAGCGGCACCGCGCCGCCCGTATAGCCCGTGCCGCCTCCGCGCGGAATCACGGTCAGACCGAGCTCGAAACACGCCTTGATCATGCCGGCGATCTCGGCCTCGGTATCCGGCGTGAGCACGACGAACGGGTACTCGACGCGCCAGTCGGTCGCATCCGTCACATGCGAGACGCGGGACAAGCCGTCGAACTTGATGTTGTCTTTTTCCGTAACCTTGCCCAGCACCTTGTTCGCGCGACGGCGCAGATCGAAGGTCTTCTGGAATTCGCTCTCGAAATCGTCGACGGCACGGCGAGCAGCCGCCACCAGCGTTTCGACGCGAGCGGCCCGATCGACGCCCGCTTCATCGCCGTGCTCGACCAGATCGGCGCGACGGCGCTTCTCAATCTCGCTCAGACGGTGATGCAGCGCCTCGATCAGCAGCGCGCGGCGTTTCGGATTGTCGAGCAGGTCGTCTTGCAGGTAAGGATTGCGGCGTACGACCCAGATGTCGCCGAGCACTTCGTACAGCATCCGTGCCGAGCGGCCGGTGCGGCGTTCCGCGCGCAGTTCGGCCAAGGCCGCCCAGGCTTCGTCGCCGAGCAGACGGATAACGATTTCGCGGTCGGAAAACGACGTGTAGTTATAGGGAATTTCGCGCAGACGCGCTTCGGGATCGGCGGCCACCGCAGTGGCGGCCCCGTGCGGATCGAAAACTTGAGGTGCGTTCATGTTCGGACGACTCGGTGGGTCAACCGGGCGCGCTCATCTCTGTGAGGCGTCGGCGGACGGTGCGCGTGGGGCGCAATGCTGGAAATCTTCTAGGGGAGCGAAGCGCAACCGACGGCCTACCCACATCAGTCGCTTCACGGCGCTCAGAGACAGCTACACGATCGCGCGTGGCGGACGTGACGCTCCGCCGCGGGGCAAGACTCACGCGGGACGGGCATCAAGTGGGCGATCCGAGGCTGCCAGTGCATCTTCCGATCCTTATTCCAAAATGGAATTCTACCCCATGATCCCGCCACGCGTTGACGCCTGAAATCAGGGTTGTGGCAGGACTTTTGGCGTTTTTGTCCTGAACGGCGGTCTCGAGCGCATACGATCGATTCTCCGACCGGACGGTCGGGTTGGGCTTTACCGGCGGCGCGCCGGGATACGCCCAAGGTTCACAGAGGGCCAGCGTGCACACCGTTGGCGCTATCATTGACCCTTTCCCGTCTCGCAAAGCGCACCGCGCCACCCGCATGGCTTCCCACGACTACCTGAAGAAAACCCTGACCGCGCGCGTCTACGACGTGGCCCGCGAGACCGAACTCGAACGCGCGCCGAATCTGTCGGCACGGCTGCGCAATCCGGTTTATCT
>NZ_FPBH01000037.1 GCF_900116445.1 Paraburkholderia aspalathi | reverse complement strand
CCCCTTCCCATCCCGAACAGGACCGTGAAACGACTCCACGCCGATGATAGTGCGGATTCCCGTGTGAAAGTAGGTAATCGTCAGGCTCCCCAGCAAGTCCAGAAACCCCACCCCTAAAAGGTGGGGTTTCTGCGTTTACGGCTCTGAAGAAAATTCCGTCAGCAACGCTACTCACTCCTTCCCGATCCGCAGCGCGTTCGCGTACCGCGTCAGCTCCATGCAAGCACGTCGGACGTCAGTAGTGCCGCGCGTCGACATACGCGCAGCTACAGTCGACGGCTGAATCACAAGCCGTCTCCCAGATCCATTCAGCCGCCTTATTTCTCCTGTGCCAGAAATCGCTGCGCCAGCCGAACCCAATACGTCGAGCCGATTGGCAATAGCTCGTCGTTGAAGTCATAGCTCGCGTTGTGCAGCATGCAAGGCCCGGCACCATGTCCTGATTCCCGATGACCACCGTCGCCGTTACCGAGAAATGCGTAGCAGCCCGGCTTCGCCAGCAGCATGAACGAAAAATCCTCAGCGCCCATCGTCGGTTCGACTGAGTCATCAACATTTTCCGCACCGACAATTTCCTTCATGACCGACGCCGCGAAGCGGGTCTCTTCGCTGCTGTTGATCGTCGGCGGGTAGTTTCGATGGAAGTGAATGTCGACCGAGCAGTCGTAAGCTTCGGCCGTGCTCTGGGCGATCTTGCGCATGCGTGTTTCGATCAGATCGAGCGTTTCGGTGGTAAACGTCCGCACTGTCCCTGCGATCCACGCATCGTCCGGGACGACATTGAGCGCGTCGCCGGCGTGAATCTGGGTGATCGACAACACGGCGGTATCGAGCGGTTTCTTGTTTCGCGTGATGATGCTCTGCAGCCCGCTCGCAATCTGAACCGCGGTGAACACCGGGTCGCGGCCGTTGTGCGGCAGCGCCGCGTGTGACCCCACGCCTTTGATTTCAATGCGAAATTCGTTGCTGGACGCCATGATCGGCCCTTCGGTCACACCGAAGTGGCCTGACGGCATGCCCGGCCAGTTGTGAATGCCGAAGACCGCATCGACCGGAAACTTCGTGAACAGCCCATCGTCGATCATTGCCTGCGCGCCGGCGCCGCCTTCTTCTGCCGGTTGAAAGATGAACACGATCGTGCCGTCGAACTCGCCATGTTTGACCAGATGCCGCGCAGCGCCGAGCAGCATCGCGGTATGTCCGTCATGGCCGCACGCGTGCATTTTGCCGTCGTTCTGCGAACGATGATCGAAGCTGTTTAGCTCCTGAATCGGCAATGCATCCATGTCGGCGCGCAGTCCGATCGAGCGCGATCCGTTGCCGCGCTTCAGTACGCCGACTACGCCTGTTTTGCCCAATCCGCGATGAGTCTCGATGCCCCAGGACTCAAGTGTCCTGGCAACCAGATCCGCTGTTGCTGTTTCTTCATAACGCAACTCGGGGTGAGCATGAATCGTTCGTCGAAGGGTTTGAATTTCGCCGTGAGCGGCCTGGATTTCTGGGATCAGTTTCATGATGGTGCGCTTGTGCTTTGCTTTGCGTGGAATCGCTCGGGGCCATATTGCCCGGGCACGTTGATAACCGATTCTACGCCGAAGGCGTTTTTGGCGGCACCACGCAGGTCAACGGGCCACGGAAGTAATAAAATTCGGGATTGCCCCGCCGCTTACTGCTCTCCTGGACGGACCGCCGATGAATGCTCCGACTGAATTCGCCCGCGCGGTGTGTCCGCACGATTGCCCTGATACCTGCGCGATGCGCGTAACCGTCGAAGGCGGGCGGGCGATCAAGGTCGTCGGCGACCCCGATCACCAGCCGACGCAAGGCGCGCTGTGTACCAAGGTCAACCGCTATGCCGAGCGGGTGCACCATCCGAATCGGTTGACGACTCCGATGAAGCGCGTCGGCCGCAAAGGCGAAGGCCGTTTTGAGCCGATTAGTTGGGACGAGGCGCTTGAGTTCGCCGCAGCACGCCTGTCGGAAATCGCGCGCCGTGCGCCCGAAGCCATCATGCCCTACAGCTATGCCGGTACGATGGGCCTGGTTCAAGGCGACAGCATTGCGCAACGGTTCTTTCACAAACTCGGCGCATCGCAGTTAGACCGCACGATTTGTGCAGCCGCCGGTGCGGCGGGGTTGAAATACACCTACGGCGCGGGCATTGGCATGCTCACCGAGTTTTTCGGCGAAAGCGAGGTTATCCTGATCTGGGGTTCGAACCCCATCGCTTCGAACCTGCACTTCTGGACACGCGCCCAGGAAGCCAAGCGTCGCGGTGCAAGGCTGATCGCGATCGATCCGTACCGGTCGCTGACGGCGGAAAAATGTCACCAGCACATTGCACTGAAGCCGGGAACTGACGGCGCTTTGGCGCTCGGCATGATCAACGTGTTGATCGCGGAAAATCTGCTCGATCACGCCTACATCGCGGCTCATACCTTGGGCTTTGCAGAACTGAAGGATCGCGCACTCAGTTATCCGCCGTCACGTGCAGCTCAAATCTGCGGTGTCGACGAGCAGGTGATCGTCGATCTTGCGCGCCTTTACGGCAGCACGAAAAAGGCCGCGATCCGGATGAACTATGGCCTGCAACGGGTGCGTGGCGGCGGTAACGCCGTACGCGCAATCGCCTGCTTACCTTCGCTGACAGGCGCATGGCGCGACCGAGCGGGTGGTGTGTTGCTGTCTTCGGGCGGATGGGCGCCGGTGGATTCGCACGCGTTGCAGCGCCCGGACCTGATGCCGGGCTGGCCCGCCAAGACTTCGCGCGTCATCAATATGAACGCGATCGGCGACGCGTTGCTGCATCCGGGCGATGCGACGTTCGGCCCGAAAGTCGAGGCGATCATCGTCTACAACTCGAACCCGGTGGCGGTCGCGCCGGACTCGGAACGGGTTGCCGCAGGTTTTGCACGCGAAAACCTGTTCACGATCGTCCTCGAGCACTTTCAGACCGACACCGCGGACTACGCCGATCTACTTCTGCCTGCCACGACCCAGTTGGAGCACCTCGACGTGCACAAGTCGTACGGACACACACATGTGATGGTCAACTTGCCGGCGATTGCGCCGGTCGGCGATGCACGCCCGAACACGGAGATCTTTCGCGGCCTGGCGCGCCACATGGGCCTGCAGGAGCCGGCACTTTACGAGAGCGACGACGCTATCGCGCAGTCTGCTTTCCGCTGGAACGACAAAACGCTGGAAGGCGTTAACTGGGACTCGCTAAAGAAAACCGGCTGGGCGGCGCTGAATCTGCCTGACGCACCATTCGCAGAGGGTGGCTTTCGCACGCCGTCGGGCAAATGCGAGTTCTTCAGCGAGCGCCTTGCGCAGCAAGGGCTCGATCCGTTGCCCGACTACCTGCCGCCTTACGAATCCGAAGACGGTGCGCCCGAGCTCGCCGCTCGTTACCCGCTTGCAATGATCTCGCCGCCTGCTCGTAACTTCCTGAACAGCACTTTCGTGAATATCGAAAGCCTGCGTTCCACAGAGGGCGAGCCGCACCTGGACATCCACCCGTCCGACGCGCAGCAGCGAAACATCGCTGACGGTGACCTGGTGCGCATATTCAACGATCGCGGCGCGATGCAGGCGCGTGCCCGTGTCACCGACAAGACACGTAAAGGGCTCGTGGTCGGGCTGTCGATATGGTGGAAGAAGCTCGCGCCCGACGGCTGTAACGCCAATCAGGTCACCAGCCAGGCGCTCACCGATCTGGGCGGATCGGCCACGTTTTACGACTGCCTCGTCGAAGTCGAACGCGCCTGAAAACACGTTCAAAAATCTCGCGGCAACGGCTCGCAGCGGGTTCGAGGTTGCAGTCTAACCTGGCCGCTTTTCACGAATAGCACAGGGATGCCCATGCTACGATGCGTTTTTAGCACGACCATTCGAAAATAAAGGAGGAGACGCTGCATGGACAAAATCTGGCTGAAATCTTATCCACCCGGCGTTCCCGCAGAGATTGATCCGACTCGCTATTCGTCCGTCGCCGAACTGCTCGAAGAAGCCTTCCGCGACCACCGCGCCAAACCTGCGTTCGTCTGCATGGGCAAGGAGATCAGCTACGGCGAGCTCGACGAACTCTCGCGCAAGCTGGCCGCGTGGTTTCAGTCGAGGGGTCTTGCCCGTGGCGCGCGCATCGCGATCATGATGCCGAACGTGCTGCAATATCCTGTCGCGATTGCGGCGATCTTGCGCGCGGGTTACGTGGTGGTGAATGTGAACCCGCTCTACACCCCGCGGGAACTCGAGCATCAGCTCAAGGACAGCGGCGCGGAAGCGATCATCCTGCTCGAGAACTTCGCTGTCACGCTGCAGGCGATCGTGGGCAATACGTCGGTCAAGCACATCGTCGTCGCAGCAATGGGCGATCTGATGGGCGTGAAGGGTACGCTGGTGAACTTTGTCGTGCGGCGAGTGAAGAAGATGGTGCCGGCGTGGAGTCTCCCGGGCCACGTCAAATTTAATACCGCGATCGCCGAGGGTGGCCGTCAGAGTTTCAAGCCGGTCCAGCAAGGTCCGGACGACGTCGCGTTTCTCCAGTACACGGGCGGCACGACCGGCGTGGCCAAGGGCGCGACGCTCCTGCATCGGAACCTGATCGCCAACGTGCTGCAGTCGGAAATCTGGCTCGATCCGGTTCGCGCTAACCGCAAGGACATCGATCAGTTCGTCACGGTTGTTGCGTTGCCGCTTTATCACGTCTTTGCGCTGACGGTCTGCGGGCTGCTAACGATCCGTACCGGCGGCCTTGGCGTGCTGATTCCGAATCCGCGCGATATCCCCGGCATGATCAAGGCGCTGGAAGGCTATCCGATCACGACGATTCCCGCCGTCAATACGCTGTACAACGCGATGTTGAACAGCCCGGACTTCCACAAACTCGATTTTTCGAAGCTGATCGCAGCAAATGGCGGCGGTATGGCGGTACAGGAAGCGGTCGCCAAGCGCTGGTTCGAGCACACGCATACGCCGATCATCGAAGGCTACGGTCTGTCGGAGACCTCGCCGTGCGTCACCTGCAATCCGGTCACCGTCACGGAATATAGCGGCACGATCGGTTTGCCGCTGCCGTCGACGGAAATCTCGATTCGCGACGACGAAGGCAACGAGGTGCCGCTCGGCCAGCCGGGAGAAATCTGCATCCGCGGGCCGCAGGTGATGGCGGGTTACTGGAACCGCCCGGACGAAACCGCCAAGGTCATGACGTCGGATGGCTTCTTTAAATCGGGAGATGTCGGCTTGATGAACGAAAATGGCTTCGTCAAGATCGTCGATCGGAAGAAGGACATGATTCTTGTCTCGGGTTTCAACGTCTATCCGAACGAGATCGAAGACGTGGTTGCCAAGCTGCCGGGTGTGTTCGAAGTCGCGGCGGTTGGCGTGCCGGACCAGCATTCAGGCGAAGCGGTGAAGCTGTTTGTCGTGAAGAAGGACCAGGCGCTTACCGATGCGGACATCTTCGCGTATTGCAAACAGCAATTGACCGGCTACAAGCGGCCGAAGATCGTCGAATTCCGGACCGAACTGCCCAAGAGCAATGTCGGCAAAATTCTGCGTCGCGAATTGCGCGACGGCCGGGCGTAAGCGCGTCACGCGCATCAGGCTCATCGGCAGCCTGGCCGAAGCCGACACGAAGTAACGCACTGAGTGAAAGAAAGAGAGAAAGGCCCGGCAGACGAAAGTCTGCCGGGCCTTTCTCTTTGAGCCGTCGTATTCACGCAAAACAGCGGGCCGCGCGATGCGGCGCGCAACCATAAAAAAAGGCGCCCGAAGGCGCCTTTGAGGCAAACTGCTTTATTACGACTTATTAGAACTTGTGGCGGATACCAACGCGAGCTGCGAGTTGGTTCTGGTTCGACGAACCCGACAGGCCGTTGATGCCAGCCGTTGCGTTGACCGTAGCACCCGCTGCGTTCAGCGTTTCGCCCAGAGCGTGTTGGTACACACCAATCACGTACACGTCGGTACGCTTGGACAGGAAGTAGTCCACGCCAACCGAACCTTGGTGGTACTGAGCGCGCGATGCGCCGTTGATTTCCGCGCCGCGCGTGTAGTCATACGCTGCGCCGACCAGCAACGCCGGGGTCAACTGATACTTGAAGTTGAGTTCCGCGTTGTTGAACGTAGCCGATTGGCCCTTGAACGGCGACGTGAACGACGCGCCCAGGTTGCCGAAGCGGATGTTCGAGTACGTAGCACCGATCGTTGCTGCGCCGAACGTGTATGCGCCGCCTGCACCGATCACCTGGTAGGTGTTAGCCGAAGCGAAGCCTGCGTAGACCGGCGACGTCACAGCTGCGTTCGCTGCCGTAGTCGTGCCGCCGTTGTTGAACAGGCCGCCCGAAGCTGCCGGGGTACGCGCGTTCAAATAGCCAACGCCCAAGACCAACGGACCGTTGTTGTAGCCAGCGCCCAACGACCAGATCTGGTTCGACGTAACGTTGCCAGCAACACCGCCGAAGCTGTACGTGCCGCCGAACGTCAGACCGCCGTAGTTTGCGCTCGTGTACTTGACCGTGTTGTTGGTGCGGTACGCGTTGTTGAAGTTGTCGATGTCACCCGGGTGAGCAGCGATGTAGCCGCCCCACTGGTCACCGGCTTCCAGCGGACCAACGTAGTCGACGACGGAGTCGTATTGACGACCCAGCGTGACCGTACCGAACTGGCTCGACAGGCCGACGTAAGCTTGACGACCGAACATCAGGCCGCCTTGACCCAGCTTGCCGTTGTTCACGTCAAAGCCGTTTTCCAACACGAAGATTGCCTTCAGACCGCCGCCCAGATCTTCCGTGCCGCGCAGGCCGAAACGCGAGCCTTGCATGACGCCGCTGGACAGGTTGTACAGGTGCTTGCCACCCGAGTTGGTGTTGATGTTGAAGCCTTCATCAATAATGCCGTACAGGGTCACGCTGCTCTGAGCATGTGCGACGCCTGCGAATGCGCCCAGTGCTGCGAGAGCGAGAAGCGACTTTTTCATCGAATGATCTCCAAGGATTACGAATCTTTTGTACAAGGCGAATATTTGTCTAGCGTTGAGGCCTTGCTTGTCCAACTTCGCGAGAAGTTGCACGTAATGTAACAAAAGGCATACATGGCACAAAGAAAAAGGAGACGGCCAGGGCCGGTCCTGTTTCGTTTACGCAACATGGTCTAAAATCTCAAATTGGCCGTCGGATTCGTTTGAATTCAAGGTCTTCGCGAAGCCGGGTTTACCCAGCAAAGTCTTGTCGCGTGGGCCGGTCAGCGCGGCGGGACGGTTGTCGAATCAGGGAGTGCTGAATGTTTCTGGACGAGTTGATTAGCGAGTTTGATCGGGGTTTACGCTCAATGACCGGCGTGTCGCGGATGAGTCGTCCATTGCCGGTTCCGCAAGAATCGGCGGCGGAGCCCGCTGAGCTGTCCCCGGAGGAGCGCGCCCACGCGGCTGGTTTGATGCGGGTGAACCACGTCGGTGAGGTGTGCGCCCAGGCGCTTTACCAAGCTCAGAAACTCGCGACCAGGTCGCCGTCTTTGCGAGCTGTGTTTAATCACGCTGCCATAGAAGAAGAGGATCATCTGGCGTGGACCGCCAAACGCCTCGAGGCGCTCGATTCGCGCCCAAGTCTGTTGAACCCGCTCTGGTATACAGGCGCGCTGGCAATCGGCCTCGCAGCGGGCCGCATGGGTGATCGCGTGAGTCTAGGCTTCATGGCCGAAACCGAGCGCCAGGTTGAACAGCATCTGGATAGCCATCTGGATCAGTTGCCCGCAGCCGACCGCGAGTCGCGCGCGATCGTCGAACAGATGCGCGTAGATGAAGCGGAGCACGGTAAATCCGCTATGGATGCAGGCGGCGTCGAGTTGCCATTCCCCGCACGCGCACTGATGCGCGCAGTATCGAAAGTCATGACCCGCACTGCCTATTACCTATAAGTTCGAGACTTCTGCTCACGCACCGCCTGAAAGTGGGACGACGCCTCGCGCGTCGTCCGCACGAAATACCCGGAACGCCAGCAAACACCTCCCGATCGCGCTTCACGATCTCTTACATTCCGCGCCTTTCCCTCGCACTTTTCACGTATCACCTTCACAAGATTCACTAGCTCATTCATTTATAACGGTTTTCCGTTTTATGTCTGACGTGAAGGAGTCGCGCTAAGTCCTTGTTCTAACAAACAAAATTCGCTCGAAAAGCGTGTATCTCCCTTGACCCCTGTTTAGCGTTACTCTAAAGTGGGAGACAGTGTGAGAAAGTGTATTTTTGTGTGATCTCACAGGCGGTTTCGGGTAGATTTTCACGAATCGGATAGCTGGCGAAAAAACGCCGGTATGGGAGAGCGAAGTGTTCCAAGGGGCGTCGGCGCTGACGCTCGATGCGAAAGGGCGGATGTCGATTCCCTCTCGTTATCGGGATGCGCTGCAAACACAGGCAGAGGGCCGGGTGACGATCACCAAGCACCCGGACGGCTGCCTGTTGCTCTTTCCGCGCCCGGAGTGGGAGATCTTCCGCGACAAGGTCGACAAGCTGCCTATGAACGCAGCCTGGTGGAAACGCATTTTCCTCGGCAACGCCATGGACGTCGATATGGACGGTGCGGGTCGCGTGCTCGTGTCGCCGGAATTGCGCGCGGCCGGCTCGCTGGAAAAGGAAGTGAACCTGCTCGGCATGGGTCGTCACTTTGAGTTGTGGGACGCACAAATTTACGCAGCAAAGGAACAGGCAGCGATCGCCGAGGGCATGCCCGAAGCGTTAAAGAATTTCACGTTCTGATCGCGGACTACATATATGGCACCTGCGATGGGAAACGAATTGCAGCATCGCACGGTGCTGCTGGAAGAGGCGGTCGAAGCGCTGGTCACGCGCGCAGACGGCGTTTATGTGGACGGTACGTTTGGGCGCGGCGGTCATAGCCGCCTGGTGCTGGAGAGGCTGGGTGAAGCCGGGCGCCTGATCGCGTTCGACAAAGACCCGCTCGCCATCGCCACGGCTCAGCAGATTGCGGATCCGCGCTTTGGCATCGTGCACGAGAGTTTTGCTTCGCTGCGTGACGCGATTGCGGAGCGCGGGGTAGGGCGGGTGTCGGGTGTTTTGCTGGATCTGGGCGTGTCGTCGCCGCAAGTCGACGATCCGGAGCGGGGTTTCAGTTTCCGCGCCGACGGCCCGCTCGACATGCGGATGGACCCGACGCGCGGCGAGTCAGCGGCTGACTGGCTGGCGCGGGCCACGGTGCAGGAACTGACGGAGGTGATACGAGATTATGGGGAAGAACGGTTTGCTTTTCAGATTGCAAAGGCGCTTGTTGCTCGCCGGGCAGAGTCCGACCGTCTTGGGCCTCTCGTCAGCACGGGCGAGCTTGCCCAAATCGTGGCTAACGTCGTCAAAACCCGTGAGAAGGGCAAGGATCCGGCAACCCGCACCTTTCAAGCTATACGGATTCACATCAATCAAGAGCTTGCGGAGCTGCAAGTCGTTTTAGAAGCAGCGTTGTCGCTGTTGGAGCAAGGGGGGCGGCTGGTGGTCATCAGCTTTCATTCGCTCGAGGACCGGATCGTCAAGCGATTCATGCAGGCGCACGCCAGTACGCCTGCGGTGGATCGCCGTCTGCCGATTCGTGCAGTCGATCTGCCGAGCCCTCCGCTCAAAATCATTGGCCGCATGTTCGCCAGCGACGCTGAAGTCGCCGCGAACCCGCGCGCCCGTTCTGCCGTGATGCGTGTGGCGGAGCGAATCGCGCCATGAGCCGCCTCAATATCTTCCTGCTGATGATCGTGATGGGCTGCGCTTTGTCTGTCGTTAACGCCACCAATCAGCAGCGTCAGATCTTTATCCAGTTGCAACGCGCGCAATCGCAGGAGCGCCAGTTGCAGCAGGATTATTCACAGCTTCAATATCAGCAGAGCGCGTTGTCGAAGACGTCGCGCATCGAGCAGATCGCCACTGATTCCCTGAAGATGCAATCGGTCACGACCGGGCGTACCCAATACCTGACGCTCGACCCGGGCGCCGCCAAGGCGGAGGACGCACCGATCCCGACTTCCGGTCCGGCGTCGGCGCCGCTTGCGACCCGTCGCGGAGGCGTGCGATGAAAAAATCGTCGACTCGCAAAAGCGTCGCCTTTTCTGCGAACCCGATCCTGTCGGTGCGCCTGCCCATGTGGCGCTCGAAACTCGTCGTGTTCATGCTGTTCATGGCGTTTGTCGCGTTGACCGCGCGCGCCTTCTGGATTCAGGGGCCGGGCAACGCCTTCTATCAGAAGCAGGGCGAAATCCGCTATCAGCGCCGGCTCGAACTGCCGGCCACGCGCGGCAAGATTCTCGACCGCAACGGCCTCGTGCTCGCCACGAGTCTGCCGGTGCGCGCGATCTGGGCAATTCCCGACTCGGTGCCGGACGACCTCGGCGCCGACAAGCTGACCCAGCTCGGCAAGCTGCTCGGCATGACGAACAAGGAGTTGCGCGCCAAACTGTCCGAGGACAAGAACTTCGTCTATGTGAAGCGGCAGGTGCCGGTCGACGTCGCCGAGAAAGTCACCACGCTGGACATCCCCGGCATATACGCGCGCGACGAATACAAGCGCTTCTATCCAGAAGGCGAGATCACGGCTCACCTGATCGGCTTCACCAATGTGGAAGACGAAGGCCAGGAAGGCGTCGAACTCGGCGACCAGAAGTTGCTGGCCGGCATGTCGGGCAGCCGCCGCGTCATTAAAGACCGCATGGGCCACATCATCGAGGACGTGGACGAGCAGGTCGTGCCGCACAACGGCCAGGACGTCGATCTCTCGATCGACAGCAAGATTCAGTACATCGCGTATACGAACCTGAAAGCGGCCGTCGAGAAATTCAAGGCGAAGGCCGGCGCGGCAATGGTGATCGACGTGCGGACCGGCGAAGTGCTCGCACTGGTTAACTACCCGACGTATAACCCGAACGACCGTTCGCACCTCACGGGCGACCAGCTGCGCAACCGCATTCTCACGGACACCTTCGAGCCGGGCTCGATCATGAAGCCGTTCACGGTGTCGCTCGCGCTCGACCTGCACCGCGTGACGCCGACTACACTGGTAGATACGGGGCCGGGCCGCTTTGTGCTCGACGGTGCGCCGATTACCGACGACAGCGCGTTCGGCGTGCTGACAGTGGGTGGCGTGATCCAGAAGTCGAGCAACATTGGCGCGACGAAGATCGCCATGCAGCTCAAGCCCGAAGAGATGTGGAACATGTACACCAGCATCGGTCTCGGCCAGGCGCCGAAGGTCGGCTTCCCGGGCGCGGCGGCGGGCCGTCTGCGTCCGTGGAAGAGCTGGCGCCGCATCGAACAGGCGACCATGTCGTACGGCTACGGCTTGTCGGTGTCGCTGTTCCAGTTGGGCCGTGCGTACACCGCGATCGCGCATGACGGCGAGATCATGCCAGTGTCGATTTTCCGCACGCCTGGCGATCAGCCGGCCACGGGCCCGCAAATTTTCGCGCCTACCACCGCTCGCGAAGTGCGCGCGATGCTCGAAACCGTCACGGCGCCGGGTGGCACGTCGCCAGATGCGGCCGTGCCCGGCTATCGCGTCGGCGGCAAGAGCGGTACCGCGTACAAGCACGGCGCGCACGGCTACGACCACTCCAAGTACCGCGCTTCGTTCGTCGGCATGGCGCCGATGCCGAATCCGCGCATCGTCGTTGCCGTGTCGGTCGACGAACCGACGGCGGGCAGCCACTTCGGCGGTCAGGTGTCCGGTCCGGTGTTCTCGTCGATTGTCGGCGACACGCTGCGTTCGCTGAATGTGCCGCCGGATATGCCGGTCAAACAGATGGTCGTGTCGGACGATTCGGCGCCTGCTGCGCCAAGCGCACCGCCCTCGCCCGCAACGGTCAAGAAGCTTTCCACCAGCGCCGGCGCGAAGAAAATGACGATTGTCGCCAACGCGAAAAGCCATCCCGGAGTTGTGCGATGAGCGCGCTGCGTAAGAAACACCCAGCGCACCGGCAAATTGCCGACGCACTCAACTGGCTGCACGCTCGCGTGCAGCCAGGCGCGCATCTGCACGCCGACACGCGTTCGCTTGCGGCGGGTGACGCATTTTTCGCCTATGCGGTCGACGGCGCGGACAACCGCCCGTTTATCGACGGCGCGATCGAGCGTGGCACGGCAGCCGTGCTGGTCCAGCCCGAAGGCTTTAGCGGTGCGATCGACTCGTCCACCACGCTGGCCGTGCCGGCGCTGAACGAACTCGCCGGTTCGATTGCGAGCGCCTGGTATAACGATCCGAGCGACGGCATGCTGACGGTCGGCATCACCGGCACGAACGGCAAGACCTCCTGCAGCCAATGGATCTCGGCGGCCTTGACCGCGCTCTGCAAGCGTTGCGCGATCATCGGCACGCTCGGCACCGGTCTGCCGGGTCAACTCGTACACACCGGTTTCACGACGCCCGACGCGCCGCAACTGCAACGCAGTCTTGCGCAATTGCGCGACGCCGGCGCGCAAGCGGTGGCGATGGAAGTGTCGTCGCACGCGCTGCATCAAGGCCGTGTGAACGGCACGGCGTTCGACATCGCCGTGTTCACGAATCTCACGCAAGACCACCTCGACTATCACGGCACGTTCGAAGCCTACGAAACCGCCAAGGCGCGTCTGTTCGCATGGCCGGAACTGCGCGCCGCAGTGATCAACCGCGACGATGCCGCAGGTCGCCGTCTGCTCGCGAGCACGAAGGGCCATGCTCGCACGATCGCCTACGGTCTCGACGAAACGCTGAAAGACGCGCCGCAAGCCGACGCGTTGCTGCTCGCCTCGAATGTGCGTGCAACCGCCACCGGCACCGCATTTCATCTGACCACATCTGACTGGGGCAACGCCGACGTCGAAGTGCAAACGCTCGGCGCTTTCAACGTCAGCAATCTGCTCGGCGTACTCGGTGCATTGCTTGCAGCCGACGTGCCGTTCGACGCAGCGCTTGCCGAACTGGCGAAGCTCGAACCGGTAAATGGCCGCATGCAACGTCTCGGCGGCCGCTTGCAGAACGACGAGCCGCTCGTCGTGATCGATTACGCGCACACGCCGGACGCGCTGGAAAAGACCCTGGAAGCACTGCGCCCGATGGCGGCCGCACGCGGTGGTGAACTGATCTGCATGTTCGGCTGCGGCGGCGACCGCGACGCGACCAAGCGTCCGCTGATGGGCGCGATCGCCGAGAAGCTCGCCGACGGCGTGGTCGTAACCAGCGACAACCCGCGCAGCGAAGATCCGCAGTCGATCATCGAGCAGATCGCCGCGGGCATGAAAGACGCGTCGAAGGCGCGCCGTATCGAGGACCGCGCGAGCGCGATCCTGCAAGCGATCCGCGGCGCCGCGCGCGAAGACGTTATCGTGCTGGCCGGCAAGGGGCATGAAGCAACACAGGAAATCATGGGTAAGAAGCGCGCTTTCTCCGATCAGGACCACGCTCGCCTTGCGCTTGCCGCACGGGCGACGCACGTACGCGGAGGTGGCGAATGAGCATGTTCTCGCTGCGTGAAGCCGCCGCGCTGATTCCCGGCGCCACCGTGCTCGGTGATGACAACGTCACGTTCGAACGCGTTTCGACCGACAGCCGCAGTGCCGGTCCAGGCGATCTTTTCGTCGCGATCAAGGGTGAGCGTTTCGACGCGCACGATTTCCTGCCGGAAGTCGCGTCGCGCAACGTCACGGCAGCATTGGTGACGCGCACGCCGCAAGACTGGCACGTGCCTGCATTGCGCGTAGCCGATACGCGTGTCGCGCTCGGCGCGCTTGCGCGCGGATGGCGGCGCACATTCAGCATGCCGCTCGTCGCTGTGACGGGCAGCAACGGCAAGACCACGGTCAAGGAAATGATCGCGTCGATCTTCGCTGCTGCGGTCGGCGCGGACGCACGCCTCGCGACTGCTGGCAACTTCAACAACGATATCGGCTTGCCGCTCACGCTTTTCCGTCTGCACGCCGCGCATCAACTGGCGGTGGTCGAACTCGGCATGAACCATCCGGGCGAGACCTCGCTGCTTGCGAAGATTGCCGAGCCGACGGTCTCGGTGGTGAACAACGCACAGCGCGAGCACCAGGAATTCATGGCGACGGTCGAAGCCGTCGCGCTCGAACACGCCAGCGTGATTCACGCGCTCTCGCCGGAAGGCGTCGCCGTATTCCCGGCCGATGATGCCTACGCGAGCATCTGGCGCGTCGCCGCAACCGGCAATCGCATCATCGACTTCGCCTTGAACACCGCCGATCGCGTGACCGAAGCCGCCGTAACCGGCACGTTCGCCGGCAACGTTCTGAGCATCGACACACCGGAAGGCCACGTCGACGTCACGCTGCAAGTGCTCGGCGATCACAACGCGCACAACGCGTTGGCCGCGACATCGGCTGCGCTCGCCGCAGGCGTGTCGCTCGACGCAATCAAGCGCGGCCTCGAATCGTTCGGCGCCGTCAAGGGCCGTTTGCAGGTGAAGCGCGCCGCGCTCGGCACACTCGCCGGCGCAACGGTGATCGACGACACCTACAACGCCAACCCCGATTCAATGCGCGCGGCGATCGACGTCCTCGCATCGCGCGCATCACCGCGTGTGCTGGTGATGGGCGACATGGGCGAAGTCGGCGACAACGGCCCGGCGTTTCACCGTGAAATCGGCGCCTACGCCAAAGAACGCGGTATCGACGTGCTGTACGCCATGGGCGACGCCTCGCGCGACGCTTGCACTGCGTATGGCGCGGACGCGCATCACGTCGCCGATGTCGGCACGCTGGTCGCGCAGTTGCAGCAGGCGGGTTTTGGCGCCGCTGCAACGCTTCTCGTGAAAGGCTCGCGTTTCATGCAAATGGAACGCGTGGTGGACGCCGTAACGAGTCCACAACCCAACGCAGCGGGCAATACGCCTGCTGCACATTGAAATAGAAGGACCGAAGCATGCTACTGGCGCTGGCGCAATGGCTGCAGAATGACGCAAGCTTCTTGCGCGTGTTCAGTTATCTGACTTTCCGTGCGGTGATGGCCACCATCACCGCGCTGCTGATCGGGCTCGTCTGTGGCCCGGCGGTGATCCGCAAGCTGACCGCGATGAAGGTCGGTCAGGCCGTTCGTAAAGACGGCCCGCAAACGCACCTCGTCAAATCTGGTACGCCGACGATGGGCGGCGTGTTGATTCTGCTCGGCATTGCCGTGGCAACGTTGCTGTGGGCCGATCTGACCAACCGTTTCATCTGGATCGTGATTCTCGTCACGTTTGGTTTCGGTGTGATCGGCTGGGTCGACGATTACCGCAAGGTGGTCTACAAGGACCCGCGCGGGATGTCGTCGCGCGAAAAGTATTTCTGGCAGTCGGTGATCGGCCTGTTCGCGGCGGTGTATCTCGCGTTCAGCGTGTCCGAAGCGAGCAACGTGCGCGTGTTCGACCTGTTCATGGCGTGGGTGCGCAGCGGTTTGTCGATGGGCTTGCCGGCGCGCGCCGACCTGATGCTGCCGTTCGTCAAATCGATCAGCTATCCGCTCGGCGTGTGGGGCTTCATCGTACTGACGTATCTGGTGATTGTCGGCGCGAGCAATGCGGTGAACCTTACCGACGGTCTCGACGGCCTCGTGATCATGCCGGTCGTGCTGGTCGGCGCATCGCTCGGCGTGTTCGCTTATGTGATGGGTAGTTCGGTCTATTCGAAGTACCTGCTGTTTCCGCATATCGCCGGCGCTGGCGAGTTGCTCATCTTCTGTTCGGCGATGGGTGGGGCAGGGCTCGCGTTCCTCTGGTTCAACACGCATCCGGCGCAGATGTTCATGGGCGACGTCGGGGCGCTCGCGCTCGGCGGCGCACTTGGCACGGTGGCCGTGATCGTGCGTCAGGAAATCGTGCTCTTCATCATGGGCGGCATTTTCGTCGCGGAGACGCTCTCCGTGATGCTGCAGGTGACGTGGTTCAAATTTACCAAGCGCCGTTACGGCGAAGGCCGGCGCCTCTTCAAGATGGCGCCGCTGCATCACCATTTTGAATTGTCGGGTTGGAAGGAAACGCAGGTAGTGGTGCGCTTCTGGATCATCACCCTGATGTTGTGTCTGTTCGGTTTGTCCACGCTCAAGTTGCGTTAAGTCGTATTTAGGGGAAGCAGGCGATGTTTGGCGAGAAGTTTCGGGATCGGCAAAAGCCGATGGTGCTCGTGCTGGGACTCGGTGAATCCGGTCTCGCGATGGCGCGCTGGTGCGCGCGGCACGGCTGTCGGCTGCGTGTGGCCGATACGCGCGAGGTGCCGCCGAACCTGTCCGCGCTGGAAGCGCACAGCGTCGACGCCGAATTCGTTGGCGGCCCGTTCTCGCTCTCGTTGCTCGAAGGCGTCGAACTCGTGGCGATCAGCCCGGGCTTGTCTCCGCTCGCCGCTGACTTGCTGCCGCTCATCACCGCGGCGCGTGAGCGGGACATCCCTGTCTGGGGCGAACTCGAATTCTTCGCGCAAGCATTGAAGACGCTTGGCGAAAGCGGTTACGTGCCGAAGGTGATCGCGATCACCGGCACCAACGGCAAGACCACGACGACGAGTCTTACTGGCTTGCTGTGCGAACGCGCCGGCAAGAAGGTCGCGGTGGCGGGCAACATCAGCCCGGCGGCGCTGGACAAGCTCAGCGAAGCGATCGACAACACCGCGTTGCCCGACGTGTGGGTGTTGGAGCTGTCGAGCTTCCAGCTGGAAACAGCGCATACGTTTACGCCCGATGCAGCGGTCGTTCTGAACATCACGCAGGATCACCTGGATTGGCATGGTGGGCTCGACGCATACGCTGCCGCGAAGGGCCGCATCTTCGGTACACAAACCGTGCGCGTGCTGAATCGCGACGACGCCCGCGTGATGGCGCTCGCGCCTTCGGCCGATAGCGATGCCGCGATGGTCACGTTCGGCGTGACCGAGCCGAAGAACGACGGCGACTACGGTCTGCTGCGCGACAACGGCATGATCTGGCTGGTCGAGGCGCACGATCGCGACGTGAGCGACGAACCCGCACCGACGCGCCGTCGCAAGAACGAAGTGGCGGCGCCGAAGAACATCGCGCTCAAACGCCTGATGCCGGCGGACGCATTGCGTATCCGCGGCCTGCATAACGCCGCCAACGCATTGGCCGCGTATGCCTTGGCGCGCGCGATCGGTCTGCCTGGCGCGCCGCTTTTGCACGGCCTGCGCGAATACCGTGGCGAGCCGCATCGGGTGGAATTGATCGCGTCGATCGAAGGCGTCGATTACGTCGACGACAGCAAGGGCACCAATGTCGGCGCGACAGTTGCCGCGCTCGACGGCCTCGCGCAGCGCGCGGTCCTGATCGCCGGTGGCGACGGCAAGGGCCAGGATTTCGAGCCGCTTGCCGAGCCGGTGACGCGGTGGTGCCGCGCCGTGATGCTGATCGGTCGCGATGCGCCGCAGATTCGCGCCGCGCTGGAAGACGCCGGCATCGCGATGACCGACCACGCGACGCTCGAAGAAGCGACGCGGGCCGCCACCGCATTGGCGCAACCTGGCGACGCCGTGTTGCTGTCGCCGGCGTGCGCGAGCTTTGACATGTTCAAGGGTTACGCCCATCGCGCGCAGGTGTTCCGCAGCACGGTGGAAGACATCGCGGCAGAACGGGGGACGATGATATGAGCTGGTCAGAACGCTTCGGTTCGCGCCTGGCCGGCTCCCGTGCCGGTAATGGCGATACGGGTAGCACGGGCCGCGCCTCGGGTCGCTCGGGCGGCAGTGGTCTCGCGAGCGCCGTGAACGGCGTTCGTCCGCTGCGCTCGCGGATGCTCGACTACGATCACTCGTTGCTGTGGGTGGTCGTCGCGCTGCTGGGGCTCGGCGTCGTGATGGTGTATTCGGCGTCGATCGCGATGCCCGATTCGCCGAAATACGCGTCGTACCGCGACTACGCCTTCCTCGTGCGCCAGATCATTTTCGTGGTGATGGGCTCGGTGATCGGCGTCGTGTCGTTCCGCATTCCGATTTCGACGTGGGATAAGTACGCGCCGAAGCTGTTCCTGATTTCGCTCGCCGCGCTGGTGATCGTGCTGATCCCGCACGTCGGCAAGGGCGTGAACGGTGCGCGTCGCTGGATTCCGCTCGGCATCACGAACATGCAGCCGTCGGAAATCATGAAGCTCGCCGTGACGATTTACGCGGCGAATTACACCGTGCGCAAGCAGGAATACATGCACAGCTTCGCCAAGGGCTTTCTGCCGATGGCGGTTGCAGTGGGTCTCGTCGGCGCATTGCTGCTGCTCGAACCGGACATGGGCGCGTTCATGGTGATCGCCGCGATCGCGATGGGCGTGCTGTTCCTCGGCGGCGTGAACGGCAAGCTGTTCGGCGGTCTGGTGGCGACTGCGGTCGGCACGTTCAGCTTGCTCGTGTGGGCGTCGCCATGGCGTCGCGAGCGGATCTTCGCTTACCTCGATCCGTGGGACGACCGTTATGCGCAAGGCAAGGCTTATCAATTGACGCACTCGCTGATCGCTTTCGGGCGCGGCGAATGGTTTGGCGTGGGTTTGGGCGGCAGTGTCGAGAAGCTCAACTATCTGCCGGAAGCGCATACCGACTTCATCCTCGCCGTTATCGGCGAGGAGCTAGGTTTTGTCGGTGTGCTCGTCGTGATCCTGATGTTTTACTGGATCGTACGCCGTTCGTTCGAGATCGGCCGTCAGGCGCTCGCACTTGACCGCACTTTTGCCGGGCTGGTCGCGAAGGGTATCGGCATCTGGTTCGGTGCGCAGACTTTTATCAACATGGGCGTGAACCTCGGCCTGCTGCCGACTAAAGGTCTTACGTTGCCGCTCGTTAGCTACGGCGGTTCGGGCATCGTGCTGAACTGCGTGGCGGTGGCTGTATTGATGCGTGTGGACTATGAGAACCGGGTGTTGATGCGTGGGGGCAAAGTATGACGGCTCTCCCGCAACGCACGCTGATGGTGATGGCCGGTGGCACCGGGGGACACGTGTTCCCGGGGCTCGCGGTTGCGCACCTGATGCAGGCGTGGGGCTGGAAGGTCGTATGGCTCGGCAATCCCGCGGGCATGGAAGCCACGCTGGTGCCGAAGCACGGCATCCCGATGGAATACGTGCGCTTTGGCGGACTGCGCGGCAAGGGCCTGAAGACCAAGCTGATGTTGCCACTGAACCTGCTGCGCGCGTGCTCGCAGAGTTTGAGCGTGCTGCGTCGCGTGAAGCCGGACGTCGTGCTCGGCATGGGCGGTTACATCACGTTTCCGGCAGGTTTGATGACCGCGTTGAGCGGCCGTCCGCTGGTGCTGCATGAACAGAATTCGATTGCGGGTCTCGCCAATAAGGTCCTCGCGAAAGTCGCGAAACGCGTGCTGGTTGCATTCCCGAATGCGCTGCCGCACGGCGAATGGACTGGAAACCCGATTCGTGCGGAACTTGCGGGCGCAATTGCACCCAAAGCACGCTACGCAGCGCGCAGCGGTCCGCTGAATGTGCTGGTGGTGGGCGGCAGTCTGGGTGCAGCCGCATTGAACGAAGTGGTGCCGCGCGCGGTTGCGCTGCTGGCGCCGAATGAACGTCCGCGCATCGTGCATCAGGCGGGCGCGAAGCATATTGAAGCACTGCGTGAGAATTATGCGGCAGCGGGCCTGCAGGCCGGCGCCGATGTAGAACTCGTGCCTTTCATCGACGACATGACGAGCGCGTACGCGAACGCGGATCTGGTGATCTGCCGTTCGGGCGCGATGACCGTGTCGGAGATTTCAGCAGTAGGCGTGGCGGCATTCTTCGTGCCGTTCCCGTTTGCAGTAGACGATCACCAAACCACTAATGCAGCGTTCCTCGCCGATAACGGCGCGGCGCTGGTCGTGCAGCAACGCGATCTGTCGGCGGAAATGCTCGCTGACTGGTTGCGCAGCCAGACGCGAGAGACCCTCGCAGAGATGGCAGAGCGTTCGCGCTCGCTCGCGAAACCCGACGCCACAGAACAGGTCGCACAGATTTGCGCGACTGTGGCGGGTTCGATTTCGGGCGCGAGCCCAGAAGGAAAGCAATGAAACACATCGTCAAACATATTCACTTTGTCGGCATCGGCGGTGTCGGCATGAGCGGCATCGCGGAGGTGCTGGTCAACCTCGGCTATCAGGTGAGCGGCTCGGATCTGTCGAGCAACGCGATCACCGATCGCCTCGCCGCGCTCGGCGCGCGCATCGCGATCGGTCACGCGGCGGAGAACATCGAAGGCGCGAATGCCGTGGTCGTTTCGACCGCGGTGCGCAGCGACAACCCGGAAGTGCTGGCCGCGCGTCATCGCCGCATTCCGATCGTGCCGCGCGCGGTGATGCTGGCGGAACTGATGCGCCTGAAGCAGGGTATTGCGATTGCCGGCACGCACGGTAAGACCACGACCACCTCGCTGGTGGCGAGCGTGCTGGCGGCAGGCGGACTCGATCCGACCTTCGTGATCGGCGGGCGCCTGATCAGCGCGGGCGCGAATGCGCGTCTGGGTACGGGTGATTTCATCGTCGCTGAAGCGGATGAGTCGGATGCGTCGTTCCTGAATCTGTTCCCGGTGATCGAAGTCATCACGAACATCGACGCTGATCACATGGACACCTATGGACACGACTTTGCGCGACTCAAGCAGGCGTTCATTGAATTCACGCACCGTCTGCCGTTCTATGGGATAGCGGTGCTGTGCGTCGACGATCCGAACGTGAAGGAGATCCTGCCGTTCGTGTCGAAGCCGATCATCCGCTACGGTTTTACGCCGGACGCGCAGGTGCGTGCAGTCAATGTCGAAGCGCGCGGCGGCAAGATGCATTTCACGGCACTGCGTGAAGACGCGGCGCCGATCGACATCGTCTTGAATCTGCCGGGCGAGCACAACGTGCAGAACGCTTTGGCCGCAATTGCAATTGCGACTGAACTTGAAGTGAAAGATGCCGATATCCAGCGAGCGCTGGCGGATTTCAACGGCGTGGGCCGACGCTTCCAGCGCTACGGCGAAGTGCCGGTCGTATCGGAAGGCAAACCGGCCGGCGCGTACACGCTGGTCGACGATTACGGCCATCACCCGGTTGAAATGGCGGCAACGGTGGCGGCGGCGCGTGGCGCATTTCCGGGGCGGCGCCTGGTGCTGGCATTCCAGCCGCACCGCTTCACGCGTACGCGCGATTGCTTCGAAGATTTTGTGAAGGTGCTGTCGACCGTCGACGCGCTCGTGCTGACCGAAGTGTATTCGGCCGGCGAAGCGCCGATCGTCGCTGCGGATGGCCGCGCTCTTGCGCGGGCACTGCGCGTGGCGGGCAAGGTCGAACCGGTGTTTGTCGATACGGTGGATGAAGTGCCGGACGCGCTCTCAGCGGTAGTGCGCGACGGCGATGTGGTGATCACGATGGGCGCGGGTTCGATCGGCGGTGTGCCGGGTCGCCTGGCGCAAGAAACGAAGGTGTGAGTGAAATGAGCAGCATCGACCCTAAACAATTCGGCAAGGTAGCAGTGCTGCTCGGTGGGGATTCCGCCGAGCGCGAGGTGTCGCTCAATTCCGGCCGCCTCGTGCTGCAAGGTCTGCGCGACGCCGGTATCGACGCGCATCCGTTCGACCCGGCTGAGCGGCCGCTCGCCGCATTGAAGGACGAAGGCTTCGTGCGCGCGTTCAACGCGTTGCATGGCGGTTATGGCGAGAACGGCCAGATTCAGGGCGCGCTGGATTTTTACGGCATCCGTTACACGGGCAGCGGCGTGCTCGGCTCGGCGCTCGGTCTGGACAAGTTCCGCACCAAGCTCGTGTGGCAGCAACTCGGCATTCCGACGCCGCCGTTCGAGGCTGTGCTGCGCGGCGACGACTACGAAGCACGCGCAAAAGACATCGTCGCGAAGCTCGGCTTGCCGCTATTCGTGAAGCCAGCCAGCGAAGGCTCGAGCGTTGCAGTGATCAAGGTGAAAAGCGCGGACGCTTTGCCGGCCGCGCTGCTCGAAGCGGTCAAGTACGACAAGATCGTCGTGGTGGAAAAGAGCATCGAGGGCGGCGGCGAATTCACGGCCTGTATCGCCGGCGATCTGGATCTGCCGGTGATCCGCATCATTCCGGCTGGCGAGTTTTACGACTACCACGCGAAGTACATCGCGAACGACACGCAGTATCTGATTCCGTGCGGTCTGGCGGCTGACGAAGAGTCACGCCTGAAAGTGCTGGCGCGCCGCGCGTTCGACGTACTTGGCTGCACCGATTGGGGTCGCGCCGATTTCATGCTCGACGCAGACGGCAACCCGTACTTTCTGGAAGTGAACACGGCGCCTGGGATGACCGATCACTCGCTGCCGCCGAAAGCGGCGCGTGCGGTGGGTATCAGCTATCAGGAACTGGTGGTCGGCGTGTTGGCGCTGACGCTCAAGGATTAACAAAGGACTAAGCGGGGCAACCCGAAAGCAACTCCATGTGGAACAACGTTCGCCAGCTCAATCTCGCCGCCAACGCATTGCATGCGTTGCTGGTGCTCGTGCTGCTGGCGGCAGGCGGTTACTGGCTCATCCAGCGTCCGAATTTCGCGTTGCGCGAAATCCAGATCGACGGCGACACCGAGCACATCAATTCGCCGACGGTGCGCGCGGGTGTAGTAGGGCGCTTGAAAGGCAACTTTTTTACGGTGGATCTCGACGTCGCACGCCAGGCGTTCGAGCAGATGCCATGGGTGCGTCACGCGAGTGTGCGGCGGGTTTGGCCGAATGCATTGGCTGTCACGCTTGAAGAGTACAAACCGCTTGGAACGTGGGGCAGCGATCAACTGGTGAGCGTGGACGGCGAACTGTTCACCGCGAACCAGGGCGAGCTCGAAGAGGAGCTGCCCGCGTTCGACGGTCCGGACGGAACGGCCAAAGAAGTCGTCGCGCGTTATAGCGATTTCAAGAAGTGGTTTGCGCCGCTGGGCGCGACGCCCGAAGAAGTCACGCTGTCGCCGCGTTACGCGTGGACGGTGAAGCTGTCGAACGGCATGCAGGTGGAACTTGGGCGCGAACGCAATCAGGACACATTGCTCGATCGGAGCAAGCGCCTGACCGCGGCGTGGAACGCGGTGACGCAACGTTGGGGAAAGGATATCGAGTATGCGGACTTGCGCTATCCGAACGGTTTCGCGATTCGTGCCGCTGGCATGCGTTTCATCAGCGAACCCGACAAGGGCAAGAAGTAAACGGACATCACACGCAATGAGCACGCTATGAGTAAAGACTATAAAGATCTGCTGGTCGCCCTCGACATTGGGACGTCGAAGGTAGTGGCTATCGTCGCCGAGTTGAAGGGCGAGGGCCACTACGAGGTGATCGGCCTCGGCCAGAGCGAATCGAAGGGGCTCAAGAAGGGCGTGGTGGTGAACATCGAAGCCACCGTGCAGTCCATTCAGCGCGCGCTCGAGGAAGCCGAGCTGATGGCCGACTGCAAGATCACGAACGTATTCACCGGGATCGCCGGCAGCCATATCCGCAGCTTCAATTCGAGCGGCATGGTGGCGATCAAGGAAAAGGAAGTCACGCAGACGGACGTCGCGCGCGTGATCGAGACGGCGAAGGCGATCAATATCCCGACCGATCAGCAGGTGCTGCACATCCTGACGCAGGAATTCATCATCGACGGTCAGGAAGATGTGCGCGAGCCAATCGGCATGAGCGGCATCCGCCTGGAAGTGAAGGTGCATATCGTCACCGGCGCAGTGAGCGCGGCGCAGAACATTGTGAAGTGCGTGCGCCGCTGCGGGCTCGAAGTGAACGATCTGATCCTGCAGCCGCTCGCTTCGTCGCTGGCGGTGCTGACGGAAGACGAAAAGGAACTCGGCGTGGTGCTGGTCGACATCGGCGGCGGCACGACGGATATCGCGATTTTCAGCGAAGGCGCGATTCGTCACACGGCGGTGATTCCGATCGCCGGCGACCAGATCACGAGCGACATCGCGATGGCGCTGCGCACGCCGACGCCGGACGCGGAAGACATCAAGGTCGACTACGGCATTGCAAAGCAGGCCTTGGCCGATCCGGACGAAATGATCGAAGTGCCGGGTCTCGGCGAGCGCGGTCCGCGCACGCTGTCGCGCCAGGCATTGGCGGCGGTGGTCGAGCCGCGTGTCGAAGAACTGTTTTCGCTCGTGCAGCAGGTGGTGCGCGAGTCGGGTTACGAAGAACTGTTGAGCTCCGGCGTGGTGCTGACCGGCGGCGCGTCGATGATGCTCGGCATGGTCGAACTCGGTGAGGACATTTTCCTGAAGCCGGTGCGCATTGGCGTGCCGGAATACGCGGGCGGTCTTGCGGACGTCGTGCGTAACCCGCGTTATTCGACGGCGATGGGCCTGCTCGTCGAAGGACGCTCGCAACGGATGCGCGGCCGCAAGGTCGCGGTGCAGTCGGGGTCGATGGGTCAGGTCTTCACGCGAATGAAAGACTGGTTCCTCGGCAACTTCTAACGAATTCTGGGTTTGAACGGTTTTACGTAAACACGCGCTGGTGCCGGCGGCTGGCGCGCGACAGGAGGTTGCCCGATCTCCTGCCGAATAACGGCCGAAGTGGCTGCAATTTTTTATCTTGACGGAGGCAACATGGAATTCCAGATGCTGGAAACCGAAACGAACGGCACCATCATCAAGGTGATCGGAGTAGGTGGCGCTGGCGGCAATGCCGTTCAGCACATGATCAACAAAGGCGTGCAAGGCGTCGACTTCATCGTGATGAACACGGACGCGCAGGCTCTGTCGCGTTCGCGTGCATCCGCGGTGATCCAGCTCGGTAACACGGGTCTGGGCGCTGGCGCCAAGCCGGAAATGGGCCGCGCGGCAGCAGAAGAAGCACGTGAGCGCATCGCCGACGCACTGCGCGGCGCGCACATGGTGTTCATCACCGCCGGTATGGGCGGCGGCACGGGCACGGGCGCAGCACCGGTGGTCGCGCAGATCGCCAAAGAAATGGGTATCTTGACTGTTGGCGTGGTCAGCAAGCCGTTCGAATTCGAAGGCGGCAAGCGCATGCGTGTAGCAGAAGCTGGTTCGCAGCAACTGGAGGATCACGTCGACTCGCTGATCGTCGTTCTGAACGACAAGCTGTTCGAGGTGATGGGCGATGACGCCGAGATGGACAAGTGCTTCCAGTGCGCAGACGACGTTCTCAACAACGCAGTTGCCGGCATCGCGGAAATAATCAATGTCGACGGTCTGGTGAACGTCGACTTCGAAGACGTGAAGACGGTGATGGGCGAGCAGGGCAAGGCGATGATGGGCACGGCGACGGTTGCCGGCGTCGATCGCGCACGTCTGGCTGCCGAGCAGGCTGTGGCCAGCCCGCTGCTGGAAGGGGTGGATCTGTCGGGCGCGCGTGGCGTGCTGGTCAACATCACGTCGAGCCGTTCGCTGCGTCTGTCGGAAACGCGCGAAGTGATGAACACCATCAAGAGCTATGCTGCTGAAGACGCAACCGTGATTTTCGGCGCGGTGTACGACGATGCAATGGGCGACGCGCTGCGCGTGACGGTCGTGGCAACGGGTCTGGGCCGTGCGGCGAAGAAGCAGCAATCGGCCCCGATGACGCTGCTGCGCACCGGCACGGACAATCAGCCGGTCAGCGCGCACGCTGCTTACGCAACGTCGCAGTCGCACGCAAGCACGGCCGATTACGGCGCGCTGGATACGCCGGCTGTGTGGCGTACGTCGCGCGATACGGCGGCTTCGCACGTGCAGGCGCTGCAGGAAAAGGGCGTCGACACGTACGACATTCCGGCATTCCTGCGCAAGCAGGCGGACTGAGCGCGCGAGCAGGCTTTCGTTGCGGTGCTGCGGGTTGTACAGCAGCGTAGCACTGGCGGACGAATGCATGAGCGTGGCGGGTGAACGGCGAACAAGCCGCGTATCGTCTGATTCGCGGCAAGGACAAGTGCCCTCTTCGGATTCGCGAAGCGGATGGGGCAACTGTCGCCGGATGGCGGAGCCTGCAGTTAGGCAGACGCTGAATTTCACTGCGACACGATGGCGTGCGAGTGTGCTTCGCATCGATGCAAAGGACTGAGCATGATTCAAGTAGGTGAAAAGCTGCCCGACGCGACGCTCTTCGAGTTCGTCGAAGACGCGCGGGCGGGCTGTACGCTGGGGCCTAACAGCTTCGACGTGCACGAGCAGACGGCGGGTAAGCGCGTGGTGATCTTCGGATTGCCCGGTGCGTTCACGCCGACCTGTTCAGCCAAACATGTACCGGGTTACGTCGAGCACGCCGAGCAGTTGCGCGCGCTTGGCATCGACGAGATCTGGTGCGTGTCCGTCAACGACGCGTTCGTAATGGGCGCGTGGGGACGCGATCAGCACGCCTCGGGCAAGGTGCGCATGATGGCGGATGGCAGTGCGGCTTTCACGCGGGCGCTCGGTCTTGAGCAGGATTTGTCGGCGCGCGGCATGGGAATCCGTTCCCAGCGCTACGCAATGGTTGTCGACGACGGCGTGGTCAAGACGTTGAACGTCGAGGCTGCCGGCAAATTCGAAGTCAGCGATGCAGGGAGTATTCTCGCTACGTTGAGCTAGTTACGATGGCGTTCGATGCCTTTGCCTCGATCTGCGCGGTTACCGCGTTGTATCAGGGCAACGGCGCATAAGACGCTTTTGTGACGGGCCGTTACTCGGGCCGATGACCGGAAACGCCTCCGTTCCGGACATCGGCCCGTCACGCTTTCCCTGACGGGCGCGCTTTGGGTAATGCAGCGAAACAGATTGATACGTTCCGTGTAACGACGCTCCTTAGGGTATTGGAGTATACTTCGCGCTATGGAATAAAAAGTCCCGATTGGGATTTTCAATCGAATAGAAGATCACCATGTTGAAGCAGCGCACTATCAAATCAATCGTCAAGACAGTCGGCATCGGCCTGCACTCCGGCCGCAAAGTCGAATTGACGCTCCGCCCGGCGGCGGCGAACACCGGCATTGTGTTTTCGCGGGTGGATTTGCCTACGCCGGTGGATATCCCTGCGTCGGCTATGGCGATTGGCGATACGCGTCTGGCTTCCGTACTGCAGAAAGACGGCGCGCGCGTGTCGACCATCGAGCATTTGATGTCCGCATGCGCAGGCCTCGGCATCGACAATCTTTATATCGACGTCACCGCGGAAGAAATTCCGATCATGGACGGCAGTGCGGGTTCGTTCGTGTTTCTGATTCAGTCGGCCGGTATTGAAGAACAGAACGCGCCGAAGAAATTCATCAAGGTCACCAAGCCGGTTGAAATTCGCGACGGCGATAAATTCGCGCGTCTCGATCCGTATTTCGGTTTCAAACTCAAATTCACCATCGATTTCCGTCACCCGGCTGTGGATAAAACCGGCCAGGCGCTGGAAGTGGATTTTGCCAATACGTCGTATGTGCGGGAAATTGCCCGTGCGCGTACGTTCGGCTTTGCGCATGAAGTGGAAATGATGCGCGAACTCGGTTTGGCACGCGGTGGCAGCATGGATAACGCCATCGTGCTGGACGAATACCGCATTCTGAACAACGACGGCCTGCGTTACGACGACGAATTCGTGAAGCACAAGATGCTCGACGCGATTGGCGACCTGTACGTGGTCGGCCATCCGCTGCTGGCTTCGTACACGGCATACAAATCGGGCCACGGCCTGAACAACGCTTTGTTGCGCGAGTTGCTGGCGCATGAAGATGCGTACGAAGTCGTCACGTTCGACGACACGCAGAAGGCGCCGCGCGGCTTCGCGTACGAAACGCAGACGGCATTTGCCTGATCGGCGTAGCGCTTTCGGATGAAATGTCCGAAGCGAATGGATGAAAAATAAGCGGCCCAGATGGGCCGCTTATTTTTTGCTCAGCGATTTCTCCGATGCCGCGCTGCCATTTTCGCCAAAGCTTCCTGCAGCGGCGAGGGCGCGAGCGATTGGGAGAGCGCGTGCAGCGCGTCCGCGCCGACCGGCGTCATACGCGCCTGTTTGACCGGCGGCGGCTCCTTCAGAGGCTGCGGCCGCACGCGAATTCTCAGCGCATTGACCGGCCAGCCGCGCTGCTGCAGATCCGACAGCAACCTCGGTTCGATCTGGCGCAGACGGGCGGCCAGCGCATTGTGCGCGGCAAATAGGGCCAGCACGCCTTCCTTGATGAAGCTGGGCTCCACGCTCGTGGCCAGATAATCCGGCAGCAGTTCACGCAGATCCTTTTCCAGCGCCGCAATCTGCTCGACGCCCGCGCGCAGGGCCACAAACGCGTCGGTGCGATTCAGCACTTCGGCGACGGGCTGCGGGCGGCGCGCTTTGAACTGCTTGGGCGGCGGCCTTGAAAAGGACGGAATACGGCTCATGTTCAATAGTAACGGCGCGTTCGCACCCTATGTGCGTTCACGCCGCGATTGTACCGCGCGGGATGCATGCGGACCCGCCTCAATGCGTACCGTCGGACGTCGCTGCGGCGGGCTTTCTGTGCCCTGCCAACGTCGCACGGCTGACACAGGCGCGGCCGGGGGCGCGTGCTAAAATGCCCGATTCGAATTCACTCTTGGACTAAGCCGCCGAGGCCCTTCCGACCCCGGAGCGCACGTGCATGAACTTGCACGCCGCGAACCAGCCGAAGCCGCGACGCAGACACCGATCCGATGACCACCGGTTTTCTACAGAAGATTTTTGGCAGCCGCAACCAGCGGCTAGTCAAGCAATATCAAAAGACCGTCACGGCGATCAATGCGCTCGAGCCGCAGATCGAGCAATTGACGGACGACCAACTGCGCGCCAAAACGGGTGAATTCCGCCAGCGCGTCGCGAGTGGCGAGTCGCTCGACAAGCTCCTGCCGGAGGCTTTCGCGGTGTGCCGCGAGGCCAGCAAGCGGACGCTGAAAATGCGCCACTTCGACGTGCAGCTGATCGGCGGCATGGTCCTGCATTACGGCAAGATCGGCGAAATGCGCACCGGCGAAGGCAAGACGCTCGTCGCTACGCTGCCGGTGTACCTGAATGCGCTGTCCGGTCGTGGCGTGCACGTTGTTACGGTCAACGACTACCTGGCACAACGCGACGCCGAATGGATGGCGCGTCTGTACAACTTCCTGGGTCTTTCGGTCGGCATCAATCTGTCGCAGATGGATCATGGCGCGAAGCAGGAAGCGTACGCGGCAGACATCACCTACGGCACCAACAACGAATTCGGCTTCGACTACCTGCGCGACAACATGGTCTATGAGACCGATGCGCGCGTGCAGCGAGCCCTGAATTTCGCGGTGGTCGACGAGGTCGACTCGATCCTGATCGACGAAGCCCGTACGCCGCTGATCATCTCCGGCCAGGCCGAAGATCACACCGAACTCTATGTGCGCATGAATGCGCTGCCGCCGCTGCTCGAACGCCAGATCGGCGAAGAAAAAGCGGACGGCACCGGCGTCGAAAAGCCGGGCGACTACACGCTGGACGAAAAAGGCCGCCAGGTCTTCCTGACGGAATCGGGCCACGAAAAGGCTGAGCGTCTGCTCGCCGAATGGGGCCTGATTGGCGAGGGCGAAAGCCTGTACGCGCCGCAGAACATCACGCTGATGCACCATGTGTACGCTGCACTGCGCGCGCACACGCTGTTCTTCAAGGATCAGCACTACGTCGTGCAGAACGGCGAAGTCGTGATCGTCGACGAATTCACCGGCCGTCTGATGTCGGGCCGCCGCTGGTCGGATGGTTTGCACCAGGCCGTCGAGGCGAAGGAACACGTCAAGATCCAGAGCGAGAACCAGACGCTCGCGTCGATCACTTTCCAGAACTATTTCCGTATGTACGCGAAGCTGTCCGGCATGACCGGCACGGCCGACACCGAAGCGTACGAATTCAACGAGATCTATGGTCTCGAAACGGTCGTGATCCCGACCAACCGTCCGCCGAAGCGGATCGACAAGCAGGATCAGATCTACAAGACCGCCAAGGAGCGCTATGACGCGGTGATTCGCGACATCCGCGATTGCCATGAGCGCGGTCAGCCGGTGCTGGTCGGCACGACGTCGATCGAGAACTCGGAACTGCTGTCGCATCTGCTGAAGCAGGCCGGGTTGCCGCACGAAGTGCTGAACGCCAAGCAGCACGCGCGTGAAGCTGAGATCGTCGCCGAAGCAGGCCGTCCGAAGCGGGTCACGATCGCCACGAACATGGCCGGTCGCGGTACTGACATCGTGCTCGGCGGCAACGCTGAAAAGCAGGCGTCCTTCATCGAGAAGGACGAAACGCTTTCGGAAGAAGAGAAACAACGCCGTATCCAGAAGCTGCACGACGAATGGCAGGCGCTGCACGATCAGGTGAAGGCCGCGGGCGGTCTGCACATCATCGGCACCGAACGTCACGAATCGCGCCGGATCGACAACCAGTTGCGCGGCCGTGCCGGCCGTCAGGGCGATCCGGGTTCGTCGCGCTTCTATCTGTCGCTGGAAGATCCGCTGCTGCGCATTTTCGCTGGTGATCGCGTGCGCGCGATCATGGACCGTCTGAAGATGCCGGAAGGCGAGGCGATCGAGGCGGGCATCGTGTCGCGTTCGATCGAATCGGCGCAACGCAAGGTTGAAGCGCGTAACTTCGACGTTCGCAAGCAATTGCTCGAATACGACGATGTGTCGAACGATCAGCGCAAGGTAATCTACCAGCAGCGCAATGAATTGCTCGAAGCGAACGACATCACCGAAACGATCGGCGCGATGCGCGGCGGCGTGATCGCCGATATCGTTCACCAGTTCGTGCCGGCCGGCAGCATCGAAGAGCAGTGGGACGTGCCCGAGCTGGAGGAAGTGCTGCGCAACGAATGGCAGCTCGACCTCGCGATTCAGGAAATGATCAACGAGTCGAACTCGATCAGCGCGGACGAGATTCTCGAAGCTGTCGAAGCCGCCGCAGACGAAGCGTATGAATCGAAGGTCGAACAGGTCGGCCGCGAATCGTTCAGCGCGTTCGAACGCTCGATCATGCTGCAAACGCTGGACCGTAGCTGGCGCGAGCATCTGGCCGCGCTCGATCACCTGCGCCAGGGTATCCATCTGCGCGGGTACGCACAGAAGAATCCGAAGCAGGAATACAAGCGCGAGGCGTTCGAACTATTCGCCGCGATGCTCGACGCCGTGAAGCTCGAAGTCACCCGGGTGGTGATGAACGTGCAGATCCAGTCGCCGGAACAGCTGGAACAGGCCGCCGAGCAACTCGAAGAGCAAGGCGGCCACCTCGAAAACGTCGAGTTCCGTCACGCCGAATTCGCCGAAGCGGCAGCAGCAGCGCCTGCCGCTGCGGAAGCGGCTACCGCCGCCATGATCGGCGACGCGATGAGCCACGGCGCCTCGCATGCCATTGGGTCGGACGTGAGCGTGGACAACGTGCCGAAGGTCGGCCGTAACGACCCGTGCCCGTGCGGCAGCGGCAAGAAGTACAAGCAGTGTCACGGCAAGATCGCATAATGCCGAAAAGCGGCGCGCTTTAAGCGCGCCGCTTCGTTTTACACAATGTTTTGCTGATGATTTCGCGGTGGTTCGGCTACAGGCTTGAGCCATCAGTTACCGATCCCTCGATGCCGGCGCCTGCCGGCATTTTCTTCGACAGGTCGCGACCATGGCTGTCAATTTCCCCTCGATCGATCCCACTCAACTTCACCCTGTCGCCGGCGTCACGCTGGGCTGGGCGGAGGCGAATATCCGCAAGCCGAACCGCAAGGACGTGCTGGTCATTTCTGTCGGCGAAGGCGCGACAGTAGGCGGCGTGTTCACGCAGAACCGTTTTTGCGCCGCACCCGTCACTGTGTGCCGAGAGAATCTGGAGCGCGTGCGCGCGGGCGGCAAGCCGATTCGCGCGCTGGTGATCAACACCGGTAACGCAAATGCAGGCACGGGTGAGCCCGGCCTCGTGGCCGCGCGCGAAACCTGCGTCGAGCTCGCGCGTCTCGTTGATATCGCGCCGGAACAGGTGTTGCCGTTTTCGACGGGTGTGATTCTTGAACCGCTGCCGGTCGATCGTCTGAAGGCGGGTCTGCCCGCGGCGCTGGCGAACCGCAAGGAAGCCAACTGGTACGACGCCGCTCAGGCGATCATGACCACGGATACCTTGCCGAAAGCCACCTCGCGCCAGGTCACGATCGACGGCCACACGGTCACGCTCACCGGCATCAGCAAGGGCGCCGGCATGATCAAGCCGAACATGGCGACCATGCTAGGCTTCCTCGCGTTCGACGCTAGCGTCGCGCAGCCGGTGCTCGACGCACTGGTCAAGCACGTGGCGGACCGCTCGTTCAACTGCATCACGATCGACGGCGATACGTCGACCAACGATTCGTTCATCCTGATCGCCTCGGGCAAATCGAGCCTGCCGGCGATCACGTCCACCGATTCGCCCGCTTATGCAGCGCTGCGCGACGCGGTGACCGAAGTCGCCCAGACCCTCGCACAGCTGATCGTGCGCGACGGCGAAGGCGCGACCAAATTCATGACCGTGCATGTCGAAGGCGGCTCGAGCGTCGGCGAATGCCGCCAGATTGCGTACGCGATCGGCCACTCGCCGCTCGTGAAGACAGCCTTCTATGCATCGGATCCGAATCTCGGCCGCATTCTTGCGGCCATCGGCTATGCCGGCGTGGACGATCTCGACGTCGGCAAGATCGATCTGTATCTGGACGACGTGCTGGTTGCTACCGCCGGTGGCCGCAACCCGGCCTACCGTGAGGAAGATGGCCAGCGCGTCATGAAAAAGAGCGAGATCGGCATTCGTGTCGTACTCGGCCGCGGTAATGCGCAAGCCACGATCTGGACTTGCGATCTGTCGCACGATTACGTGAGCATCAACGCCGACTATCGTTCGTAACCAGGTTTATTACGCGGCGCTTAAGGCCGCTTATCTCACAGCCATGGACAAACTCGAACAGTTTCTGACCCGGGCCGAAGCCGTGCTCGTCCGCCTCGAAGCTATGCTTCCGCCCGCTGCACCGGAGATCGACTGGTCGGCGGCGGTCGCCTTTCGCTGGCGCAAGCGCCAGGGGCGCGGCTATCTGCAGCCGGTGCCCGCCATTTCGTCGATCACGCTCGACGACCTGCAAAACATCGATCGACAGAAAGGGTTGATCGAGCAGAACACACGTCAGTTCGTGCGCAAGCAGCCGGCCAACAACGTGCTGCTGACAGGCGCGCGCGGCACCGGCAAGTCGTCGCTGATCAAGGCTTGCCTGAACGCCTATGCAAAAGACGGCCTGCGCCTGATCGAAGTGGATAAAGACGATCTGCACGATCTCGGCGACATCGTCGATCTGATCGCGCAGCGGCCGGAGCGCTTCGTGGTGTTCTGCGACGACCTTTCGTTCGAAGATGGGGAGTCGGGCTACAAGGCGCTGAAGGTCGCGCTCGATGGCTCGATCGCTGCGCAGTCGGACAACGTGTTGATCTACGCGACGTCCAATCGCCGCCATCTGTTGCCCGAGTATATGAGCGACAACGAGACGTACAAGCACACGTCCGACGGCGAGATTCATCCGGGCGAGCTGGTCGAAGAGAAGATCTCGCTGTCCGAGCGCTTCGGGCTGTGGGTCAGCTTCTATCCGTTCAAGCAGGACGACTACCTGTCGATCATCGGCCACTGGCTGCGCCATTTCGGCTGCGACGACGCGGAAGTCGAAGCGGCTCGCGGCGATGCGCTGGTGTGGGCGCTGGAGCGCGGGTCGCGCTCGGGGCGCGTCGCGTGGCAATTCGCTCGCGACTGGTCCGGACGGAAGACCCCGGCATGAGCGATGCGCAAAAGAACGTGGCTGGCCGCCCGGTGACTGAAGTCGCGGTCGGCGTGCTGATTCAGCCTGACGGACGCTATCTGCTGGCACAGCGCCCGGCAGGCAAGCCGTACGAGGGGTACTGGGAGTTTCCGGGTGGCAAGCTGGAAGCGGGCGAGTCGGTCGAGGCCGCGCTAGCCCGCGAGCTGCACGAGGAACTGGGTATCGACGTCAAGGCGAGCCATCTTTGGCACACGCTCGAACACGATTACCCGCACGCCTATGTGCGGCTATTCTTCTGCAAGGTGACGCAGTGGTCCGGCGAACCGCATGGCCGCGAAGGCCAGGCATTTGTGTGGCAGGCGCTGCCGGCGGATGTTTCGCCACTGCTGCCGGCGACGATTCCCGTGCTGGAATGGCTCGCGGCTGAGAAAAACTAGAGAAATGGTCGGCGGTTTTAAACGGCGCTGCGTGAGCAGCGCCGTTTTGCTTGGTCGCAGCACGCGCGCAAGCGGTGAGCGTCTGCAGTCTGCAGCGCTTAATGCGGGTTGTAGTCCCCGCCGGGCGATTCATCCGACGGCGTTTCTTCCTCTGTGCCGCCTATCTTGTACTTCTCAGCGGCCCAGGCGCCGAGGTCGGTCTGCTTGCAGCGGTCAGAGCAGAACGGGCGGAAGCGGCTTTCTGGAGTCCAGCGGACATCCTTGCCGCAAGTGGGGCATTTGACGACGGTAGGCATACGGTCAGGCAGTCAATCGGAAACGGAACAAGTTACGAATATAGGGGCATTTTTCGCCGCTTTAAAGGCGCGGCCCCTCGATTCAGGTCTGCAGGGCCGGCGTTACAGGCTGCAAAGTGTGAGCTGGAACGGCACGTCGACATCCACCGCGCGCGGACGCAAATCGCCGTCCTGCACTGTGAATCGCACCCAGAGCATGTACTTGTTGGCGCTGGCCTCGGGGATCACCCGCAATTCCGGTGCCACCCGTACCTGCATCAATTGGTATGAACGGCCTGACAGCATCTGCTGATAGCTGCCCTGCATCGCCATGACCTTGGACGCCTGACCCGATTCGCGCGCGAGGCGCAGCACGATTGTTGCCGCGTCGCGTAACGGCAGCAGCGGCGTGACCCATTTGGCGATGTCCTGCCGACGCTGATCAGGATGGATCTGCTGCCATGCGTAGTACGAAGGCAAATCGAACTTGCAAGTGCCGCCAGGGATGATCGCGCGGCTGCGAATGCTGGCGAGCCACTCGTTGTCCGCCAGATGCTGACCGGTCTTGCCCTGCATCTGTGAAAGCCCCGACAAGGTTTGCTCGATTTCCCCTAGCACGGATTCCAGCGCGTTCTGCTCGATCCCCGGATTGCCCCGGAACGGCGCCAGCGTTTGCCGTTGGCGCTCGAGCTCCTTCATCAGATCGGACTTCAGATCCGCGCGACCCGCAACCTCTGAGATTTCGAACAACGTTGTCAGTGCGACGTGATGTTCCCTGGCGTCTTCCTGAGTCAGAAAGAACGTGAAGCGCTCGAACAGATCTTCGAGGCGCAACAGCGTCCGGATTCGCTCGTTGAAGGGATACTCGTAAAGGATCAAGCGGGCTCGCCTCGGGCGTGGTCGGTGACGGGAATGCAGAACATTCTAATGCCGTGAGACTACCCTAGCAATCACGCACTTTTTCAGCGCGCTTTCGCAACTTTTTTCACATGTTTCAGGCGGTTTGGCGCGTGCTTTGCGTGTGCCTGTCACTGCATGGCTGAGCAAACATGGCAGCAAGCCACGTTCAGCGTATTCTCAGGTGCCCGCTAGGGACAGATAGACGCGATGCTGTGCGTCGACCTGCGCCTCGAGTGCCTCGAGCGGCGCGTTATCGTTGTCGATGATGTCGTCCGCTGCGACGAGGCGTGCTTCGCGCGTTGCCTGGCGGGCGATGATCGCCAGCACCTGTTCACGGCTAAAGCCGTTGCGGCTCATCACGCGCGAAATTTGCGTCTCGACGCTGCAATCGACGGTCAGTACACGATTCACGCGAGTCTTCCAGCTACCCGACTCCACCAGCAGCGGTACCACCACGATTACGTACGGCCCTTGCGCCTCGCGCTGCTCGCGTTCGGTCTCCGCACGAATCAATGGATGCGTGATGCCTTCGAGGCGTTTGCGCGCGCCGTCGTCGCTGAATACCAGCGTGCGCATGCGGGCGCGGTCGAGCGAGCCGTCTGCCGCGACGAACGAATCGCCGAACTCCGCGGCGATCTGCGGCATTGCGATGCCGTGTGGCGCCGTGATGCGGTGCGCAATCAGGTCTGTGTCGACAAGCGGCACGCCGTGCGCGGCGAACAGGTCAGCCACGGTCGATTTGCCGCTGCCTATGCCACCGGTCAGTCCCACAGCAAACATGCTTCAGCCTCCCAACGCCAGATAAAGCGGTGTGCCGAGAAATAGCGTAACAGCACCGCCCGCTGCGAGAAACGGCCCGAACGGCAGCGGCTCTTCGAAGCGCATGCGGCCGCGCCACGTCGCCGCGAGGCCGACCACTGCGCCGGCGACGGCCGCGATCAGCACGATTTGCGGTAGCGCGGCCCAGCCGAGCCACGCACCGAGCGCAGCCAGCAGTTTGAAATCGCCATAACCCATCCCTTCGACGCCGCGTACCAGCCGGAACAGCCAATGTACGACCCATAGCACCAGATAGCCGAAGATCGCGCCCAGCACGGCATCGTGCAGGCTCGCGAACATGCCGTTGAAGTTGACGATCAAGCCGGCCCACAGGAGCGGCAGTGTCATGGAGTCAGGGAGCAGATGAGTGTCGATATCGATCGCGCTCATTGCGAGCAAGGCGGCGCATAGTCCGAAGGCGGCGAGTGCCATGCCCGTCGGCCCATACAGCGCGAGCGCCCCGGCCGCGAAGGCGGCGCTGGCGATTTCGAGCAGCGGGTAGCGCAGGCTTACGTGTGTCTTGCATGCGGAGCAGCGTCCGCGCAACAGCAGATAGCTCAGCACCGGCAGGTTCTCCCACGCGCTGAGCACGTGGCCGCAATGAGGGCACGCGCTACGCGGCACCCACAGGTTGTAGCGGGCGGGCAGGCCGTCGTCTTCGGGCACTTGTTCGGTGGCCTCGCTGACTTCCTCGCGCCACGTACGCTCCAGCATGATTGGCACCCGATGCACGACCACGTTCAGGAAACTGCCGATCACCAGCCCGAACACGATCGCGAATGCAATCTGCAGGCCGCTGGGCAAGCTGCCGAACGCGAGGCCGAGACCGGTTGTGACGTGGCCGGACAGCAGGCCCGAAAACAGGCTGGAAGAAGTATCTGACACGAGCGGAAGGGTAGCCTGCATATAAAGGGTGGGATTCGGCTGCGATGCTACACCACGTTGCCGAGTTGAATAATGGGAAGATACATCGCGATCACCAGGCCGCCGACCAGCGTGCCCAGCACGATGATGACAAGTGGTTCGCACAGGCTCGAGAGCGTGCCGATCTTTTCGTCTACCTGACGATCGGCGAGCGACGCCACATCGATCAGCATCGTATCGAGCGCCCCTGACTCCTCGGCAACCGCAACCGGCTGCACGACCTCCGGTGGAAAGCAGTGCGCCGCGCGCATTGCGGCGGCGAGCCGTTCGCCGCGCCGCAGCCGCGCAGCAATCTCCACGGTGGCGCGATCGAAGAAAGCGTTGCCGGTAGCGTGAGTCAGTGAATCGAATGCGTCCGCGAGCGGTGTGCCCGCCGACAGCAAGGTGCCGAGTGCGCGGCTCCAGCGCGCCGCGCACAAGGTGCGCAGCAACGGACCGGCGACCGGCATTGTCAGCGATATGCGCGAGAACCGGATGCGCGCTGCTTCAGAACGTCGTAGCAGAAACGTCATAGCCGAGCCCGCGGCGAAAACCATGATGACCAGAGGAATGCTCCACCGCGCGGCACCCGCTGACAAAGCCAGCACGAACTGCGTGGGCGCGGGTAGTTTCGCGCCGAAGCCGTCGAAGATCTGCTTGAAAGTCGGCACGACCCACACCAGCAACGCGGCGGTAATTGCGATGGCAAGCAACAGGATCGCGACCGGATAGGTGAGCGCCGCGCGCACCTTGGCACGCTGCGCGGCGGCGCGTTCGCGGTCGTCGGCGATCCGGGCGAGGACGGCAGGCAGCGCGCCGGCTGCTTCGCCGACTTCGACAAGTTGACAGTACAGCGCGTTGAACTGCGCCGGATGCCGCTGCAACGCTGCCGAAAAGCGCAGGCCACCGGTGATGCCGCGTGCCAGCGCGCCGACGATCCGCGGCATGCTTTGCCGGCGCGAACCATCCGCTTGCGCCAGCAGTTCCAGCGAAGGCGCGAGTGGCAAGCCGGCGCGTAGCAGACTGGCGAGCTGCCTGGTGAACACCGTGACGTCGTTGGTGCGGGTTTGGGGGCGCGGCGCTGGCCCGCGTGCCGCGAGTTCGACGATGAACAGCTTTTCGCGTTTGAGTATGGCGCGTGCTGTGCTGACGTCCGGCGCAATGAGCGCGCCGGTTTTCTGTACGCCGTCGGCATCGACGCCGCGCCATTTGAAGCGCAGCTCGGCCGCTGGCGGTGGGTGAGTCGTCGCTGTGCTCATGCGACCTCGGTGGCGGCCAACGCCTCGGCCAGGCTCGTCGTGCCGTCGCGTACGCGCGCGAGGGCCGCGTCGTGCAAGGTGGCGACTTGTTCGGTTTGCGCGAGCCGGGCCAGTTCATGGGTGCCTGCTCGTGCCACGATAAGCTCACGCATCGCATCGGAGACAGGCATCACCTGGTGAACTCCGACGCGGCCGCGGTAGCCGATGCCGTGGCAGGCTTCGCATCCGGTTGCAGCGAATGGTTGCCAGCTGTCGAGGTGATCGTCAGTGAAGCCTGCTGCTCGCAGCGCCGCTGCCGATTGCTGCGCCGGTGCGCGGCATGCCACGCAGAGCCGCCGCACCAGCCGCTGTGCCGTCACCATCCGTAGCGCGGCGGCGAGATTGTACGGTTCGACGCCGATGTCTATGAGGCGCGCGACCGCCGCAGGTGCGTCGTTCGTATGCAAGGTGGACAGCACCAGGTGACCGGTTTGCGCTGCCTTCACGGCAACATCGGCGGTTTCGTCGTCGCGGATTTCGCCGACCATGATCACATCGGGGTCCTGACGGAGAAATGCACGCAGCGCCACCGCGAATGTCAGGCCGGCCTTTTCGCGCACGCTTACCTGATTGATACCCGCCAGTTGAATCTCCGCCGGATCCTCTACCGAGCACAGATTGCGCGCCTCATCGTTGAGCATGTGCAAGAAGCAATACAGCGACAGCGTCTTGCCACTACCGGTGGGGCCAGTGACGAGCACGAGGCCGTGCGGAGCGCGAATCGCGGCATCGACGGCTTCACGTTGCTGTGGATCGAGGCCGAGCGAGTCGAGCGACAGATCGGTGGGTAGTGCGTCGAGCCTGCGCAACACCAGCTTTTCACCGAACAACGTAGGCAGCGAGTTAACACGATAGTCTTCGACGCGGCCAGGTGACGTGGCAATCCGCAGCCGTCCGTCTTGCGGTACGCGCCGTTCGGCGATATCCATGCGCGCTAGCACTTTCACGCGCGTGATGAACGCGTCGCGCAGATGCGCGGGAGGCTGAGGGATTTCATGCAGTACGCCGTCGATACGTAAGCGCACGCGCCAGCCATGCTCCGCCGGTTCGATGTGCAGGTCCGACGCATTGCGGCGGGTTGCCTCCTGCAAGGTGTCGGTTAGCAGGCGTACGGCGGGCGCGTTGTCAGAGTCGGCGAGATTCGCGCTTTGGTTGCTATTGACACTGGCATTGGCGTTTGCTGCAAAGGCGTTATGTCTGGGTTGGGCTGGACTTTCGCCATCTAAGACGGCAGCCCGCAACGACGCCGTGCGTTGAAGAGAATCTTGCATGAGAGACCGGTGATGAGCCGCCTGTAGAACACGACGACTTCATCATCCGGTAAGGCCGCAGGCACCACCATTCAGCCGATCGGCTAATGGCGCGTTTCGAGCCGATGTGCGACGCTGTGCGGTGTGCAGGCCTTAGCCGCGCGCCGCCTTGATGGCTTTCGCGCCCGCGCGAACGGGCGGTTTGAACAGCTTGACGGTGCGGATCGCCTGGTCGTCGCTGCGCATCACTTCGAGTTTCACCTCGCCGATCTGCACGCAGACGTCGCCGTCCGGAATCTCTTCGAGGATCTCGAGGATCAGGCCGTTGAGCGTTTTCGGTCCGTCGGTCGGCAGCGTGAGATGCAGCCAGCGGTTCAGTTCGCGCAGCGGCATACTGCCCGCCACGATACATTCGCCGTTCTCGTTCCAGCCGCCGCGTGAATTGGCACTACGCGGAATCGAGGTAGTGAATTCGCCGATCAACTCTTCGATGATGTCTTCCGGCGTGACCAGCCCTTGCAACTCGCCGTATTCGTTCACGACCAGCGCCGTGCGGTGACGGCTTTCCTGGAAGTACTGTAGTTGCTGGAATACCGGCGTGCCGCTCGGCACGAAATACGGCTCGGCCAGCAACTCGCGCAGTGTCTCGCGCTCGAGTTCCTGGTTGTGCAGCGCAGCCAGTGTCTTGCGCACGTGGAGCACGCCGAGCACCCGGTCGATGTCGCCTTGATAGACGATCAGCTTGTTGTGATAACAGGTTTCCAGCTGATGCAGGATCTGTTCGAACGGCGCGTCGAAGTCGAGCGCTTCGATGCGGCGGCGCGGGATCATCACGTCGTCGACGGAGATGTTCTCGAGGTCGAACAGGTTCAACAGAATGCTGCGGTGCTTGGTCGGCATGAAGCTGCCTGATTCGAGCACGATGGTGCGCAGCTCTTCGGTGGAAAGCCGCTGATCGTGCGCGCCTTTGGTATTGATATGCAGCACGCGCAAGATCGTGTTCGCGAACAGATTGACGAACCAGACGAGCGGCCTGCCGATGCGCATCATCGGTGCGATCAGCAGGCTGGCCGGCAGGGCGATCTTCTCGGGGAAGGTTGCGCCGACGATCTTCGGCGTAATTTCCGCGAACACGATAATCAGAAACGCGACGATGCCGGTCGCGATCGACAGCACTACGTTGTTACGGCCGAAGGTGTGCAGCGCGATCGAGGTGGTGAGCACCGGGATGATCGTGTTGAACAGATTGTTGCCGATCAAGACCACGCTCAACAGCTGATCGGTGTGCGCGAGCAGGCCTTGAGTGGTCTTTGCGCCGAGCGCATTCTGGTTGGCAAGGTGTTTCAGGCGATGGCGGTTGATCGCCATCATCGCCGTTTCGGAAATCGAAAAGAAGCTGGAGCAGATAAGCAGCAGAAAGACGGCGCCGATCTGCGCCCATAAGGGAAGTTGTTCCACGCGTAGTGAAGGATAGGGGACGGGATGGAGAGAATATAGCAGAGGGGGCTGGGCGAGCCGCCTCCGCGGAGGGTCTATGACGTTTGGGGCAAATCGTACGGAGCCGCAAGGCGTCGGTGCGGTGCAGAAAATCGCGGCCCAAAACAAAAAACCGCCAAGCAAGCTGGGCGGTTTTTCGAGCCTTGAACTAACAAGGCAAATCTGGTCGGGGTGAGAGGATTCGAACCTCCGGCCTCTACGTCCCGAACGTAGCGCTCTACCAGGCTAAGCTACACCCCGATCTGTACTGCTGGACTCTTACGGTGTTTCAGTCTCGTTCAAGACTGTCTTGCCGTCGAGTAAGAACATAATTCTAGCAGGCTATCTTTGAAAATGGAATCCGGAAATGAAGAAATTGCTGCAGCTGCGGCCATCGCTTCCTGCTTCGCGCACTCGAGCGTGTGATCCAATGCGCCGGAACGCGTGATCGCCTCAAAAATGGTGTCGAAACGATCGGTGCCGCCTTGCTCGATGGCTTCCCGCGCGAGTGCCGACTGCTCGGGCGTGCCGCGTTCGATCAGATAAATCAGCGGAAGCGTGGGTTTGCCTTCGCGCAGATCGTCGCCGGCGTTCTTGCCCATCGATTCAGCCGTGCCCGTGTAGTCGAGCCAGTCGTCCATGATCTGGAACGCGGTGCCGATGCGGCGGCCGAATTCCGCGGCAGCGGCTTCCGTCTTCGCGTCCGAACCGGCCAGCACGGCACCGAGCTGGGCGGCGGCTTCGAACAATTTGGCGGTTTTGTAGCGGATCACCTGCATGTAGCGCGCTTCGTCCACGTCGGCGTCGTGCATGTTCAGCAACTGCAGCACTTCACCTTCGGAGATGATGTTGGTCGCCTCCGACAGGATTTCCATCACGCGCATCTTGCCCACGCCGACCATCATCTGGAACGAGCGGGAGTAGAGAAAATCGCCGACCAGCACGCTCGCAGCGTTGCCGAACAGCGCATTGGCGGTCTGGCGGCCGCGCCGCAGGTCGGATTCGTCGACCACGTCGTCGTGCAGCAGCGTCGCCGTGTGGATGAATTCCACCACCGCGGCGAGCTCGTGCCGATGACCGGTGGTTTCACCCAGCGCGCCCGCCACCAGCAGCAGGAGCGCGGGCCGCAGCCGCTTGCCCCCGGCACTGATGATGTACTCAGAGATCTGATTGATCAGCATCACGTCGGACGCCAGACGGTGCCGTATGACGCGATTGACCTGCTGCATGTCTTCGGCGATCGGAGCAAGCAGGCTGGCGGCGTTGGAGGAGGGGGTGGCAGTCGACGACATGATGGCTGAATTGGGTAGTGCCGCGAATTATAAGGCGAATCGCGACAGTTCCGGGTCGCAGGCTGCGGCACGGCGCGACGGAGGCCACGGCGAGGCCGTGTGCCAGGGCTGGACGGCAAGGCGCCGGGCGGTGTGCGCGGCGACTCTCAATGAGTTTTGACCGAGCAGCTAACTCTATGTATAATCACGGGTTTCCGCGCGCGGTGCGTGGGAAAAATGAACACAGAGTGAGGTTCTCAATGTACGCGGTCATAAAAACCGGTGGCAAGCAGTATAAAGTTGCCGTCGGCGAAAAACTTAAAGTAGAACAGATACCGGCAGACATTGACGCTGAAATCACGCTCGACCAGGTTCTCGCAGTGGGCGAAGGCGAATCGATTAAGTTCGGTACGCCGCTGGTCAGTGGGGCTTCCGTCAAGGCTACCGTCGTGTCGCAAGGTCGTCACGCAAAAGTGACCATCTTCAAGATGCGTCGCCGGAAGCACTACCAGAAGCATGGCGGCCACCGCCAGAACTATACCGAACTGCGCATCGACGCGATCAACGCGTAAGCGCAACGGTTAAGGAGCAAATCAAATGGCACACAAAAAGGCAGGCGGATCATCCCGCAACGGCCGCGACTCTGAATCGAAGCGTCTCGGCGTCAAGGTCTACGGCGGTCAGGCCATCAACGCTGGCGGCATCATCGTTCGCCAACGTGGCACGCGTATGCACCCGGGCGAAAACGTCGGTATCGGCAAGGATCACACCTTGTTCGCGCTGACGGACGGCCACGTCAATTTCTCGACGAAGGGCGCAGCGAAGAAGCACATGGTCAACGTCGTCCCGGCAGCAGTCTGAGTTTAATCAGGCACGGGCTTCAGGACCGGAAAAAGGCCCCGCGAAGTTCGCGGGGCTTTTTTTATTGCAGCGCTTTTTGTCCGAAGAATTGGCGGATTGCATCGCCAAATCGGCGCGGTTAGCCGATCGGCTGATTGCCCACCGTACGGCGAGCGCGGCAAAATAGCAGCATCTGAAAGCATCAACCCAGCAGCACCATCTAGCAGCACACCACGGGACGGAGTTACGCATGAAGTTCATTGACGAAGCGAGGATTGAAGTCATCGCCGGCGACGGAGGGGATGGCAGCGCGTCGATGCGCCGCGAGAAATTCGTTCCGTTCGGCGGCCCGGATGGCGGCGACGGCGGCCGGGGCGGCAGCGTGATTGCGGTCGCGGACCGCAACATCAACACGCTGATCGACTACCGCTACGCGAAAAAACATTTGGCGCGCAACGGCGAAAACGGCCGCGGCGCGGACTGCTACGGCAAGGGCGGCGACGACATCACGCTGCGCATGCCGGTCGGCACGACTATTACCGATATGGAAACCGGCGAGCTGATCGCCGACTTGACCGAGCACAACCAGAGCGTGCAGATCGCGCAGGGCGGTGCGGGCGGTCTCGGTAACCTGCATTTCAAATCCAGTACGAACCGCGCGCCGCGTCAGAAAACCGACGGCAAGCCCGGCGAGCGTCGCATGGTGCGCCTCGAGTTGAAGGTGCTGGCCGACGTCGGTCTGCTCGGCATGCCGAACGCCGGCAAGTCGACCTTCATCTCATCGGTGTCAAACGCGCGGCCGAAGATTGCCGATTACCCGTTCACGACGCTCGCGCCGAATCTCGGCGTGGTGCGTGTCGGGCCGAGTCGCAGCTTCGTGATTGCAGACATTCCTGGCCTGATCGAAGGCGCGGCGGAAGGCGCGGGCCTGGGTCACCAGTTCCTGCGCCACTTGCAGCGCACCGGCTTGCTGTTGCATATCGTCGACCTCGCACCGTTCGACGAAGCCGTCGATCCCGTCGCGGAAGCCAAGGCGATCGTCAACGAGCTGCGCAAGTACGACGAACTGCTCTATGAGAAGCCCCGCTGGCTGGTGCTCAACAAGCTCGACATGGTGCCCGAAGACGAGCGCGAAGCGCGCGTATCGGCCTTCCTTGAAGGCTACGGTTGGGAAGGCCCGGTGTTCGAAATCTCGGCGCTGACCGGCCAGGGCTGCGAAAGTCTTTGCTACGCGGTGTATGACCACATCGCCGCGCATTCGGACGCGCAGCGCGCGGCGGAAGCCGAAGATCTCGCTGCCGACGTGCGTTTCCGCGCAAAGCCGGAAGCACCGGCCGCTGCGTCGGACGACTCGAGCGTCGACCCGCAGTAATAACAAGCCTGAGCGCCGGCGCCTGCACGGGCCGCCGGCATGCATCACGCGTCATCTTGGGAGACCGCGCACAATGCGTTCCGTCATCGCAGATTCACGGCGATTGGTAGTGAAAGTCGGCTCGAGCCTCGTTACGAATGACGGGCGCGGCCTCGATCATGCTGCGATCGGCCGCTGGGCCGCGCAGATTGCCGCACTGCGCGCGCAGGGCAAGGAAGTGGTGCTGGTCAGTTCGGGCGCCATTGCCGAAGGGATGCAGCGGCTCGGCTGGACCAAGCGGCCACGAGAAATCGACGAATTGCAGGCGGCCGCGGCTGTCGGTCAGATGGGGCTCGCGCAAGTCTACGAAAGCCGCTTTGCCGAGCATTCGATCCAGACCGCGCAGATTCTGCTGACCCACGCCGATCTGGCCGATCGCGAACGCTATCTGAACGCGCGTTCCACGTTGCTGACGCTGCTGCGTCTGGGCGTCGTGCCGATCATTAATGAGAACGACACGGTCGTCACCGACGAAATCAAGTTCGGCGACAACGACACGCTAGGCGCCCTGGTCGCCAATCTGATCGAAGGCGATGCGCTCATCATCCTCACCGATCAGCAGGGGCTTTTTACCGCCGACCCGCGCAAGGATCCAAACGCGACGCTTGTTCAGCAGGCCGATGCCGGTGCGCCGGAGCTCGAGGCAATGGCGGGCGGCGCGGGTTCGAGCCTGGGCCGCGGCGGCATGCTGACCAAGATTCTTGCCGCTAAACGCGCGGCGCATAGCGGCGCCAATACGGTGATCGCGAGCGGGCGTGAAGCAGACGTGTTGTCACGGCTGGCCTCGGGTGAGGCGATCGGCACGCAGTTGATCGCGCGCACGGCACGCATGGCAGCGCGCAAGCAATGGATGGCCGATCACCTGCAGGTGCGAGGCCACGTGGTGATCGACGACGGTGCAGTCGAAAAGCTGACTGAAGGCGGCAAGAGCTTGCTGCCGATCGGCATCGTTGGCGTGCAGGGCGCGTTTGCGCGCGGCGAAGTGATCGCTTGCCTGAGCGCGGCAGGGCGCGAAGTCGCGCGTGGCCTGACGAACTACAGCAGCGCGGAAACCAAGCTGATCCAGCGGCGTCCGAGCGGCGACATTGAATCGGTGCTCGGTTATATGCTGGAGCCCGAGGTCATTCACCGCGACAATCTTGTGCTGGTCTGACTCCCGAACTACGCCCGCACGGAAGACAAAAAAGCCGTTCCAGCGTGAGCTGGAACGGCTTTTTCACGTTCGCGGCGGCTTCCACTTTCGAAGAAGTCCGCTCGCAAAATCTGCTTTAGTGAACCAGTGAGGTCTGCGTGCGCTTGTAGCGGATGTTCTCGACAATCTGCTTGGCGTTGCCCGTGGGCATCTTGTTCGCGCAGAAATAATCCTGATACAGCACCGCCTGATAGGCGTTCAGCGCGCCATTCTCGATGCGCCTGAAGTCATTGGCGACGGTCTGGTCCCAGCCGTCGTGATCGGCGTTCAGCCCCGCGTACTGGCGCCATTCATACGTATCGCAGCGAATCCCTTCGTAGTTCACATTGCGTGCGCCGCTCTGGCTCGTTACGACGACGGTGTAGCGCACTACGCCGTCGGTGCCGACCGTAAGCGAATTTCTATCGATCGCGAATTGCAGGGGCGTATTGCCCGAAACCTCGAAGGGCAGCAGATTCGAGTCTTGCGGCAGCGGCGGCAAGGCGTCCACCTTGTTTTCAACCCAGTTGCTCGGCCGGTCCAGCAGATAGGCAAACGCGCTGTCGTCTTTATTTGAGGGTTTGCTGGCGCAACCAGCCAGCAGGGCGCCAGTGGCGACGCACGCCACGACGAGAGCAAGTGCTTTCAATATGGTTTCCTCGAAACACTGGTGCGGCTCATTGAGCCGCACCAGTAGAGGCGGCGTGGACAGCCGCACAGAATTGTTAATTGCGCACGCCAGGGCGGAACAGCGAGCCAGCGGTTTCGCGCTCCGATTCGTCTTCGTGTTCCGGCGCGGAGCCAACTTCGGCAACCGACCCGGAGCCCGGACCGCAATCAGACGCGATCGTCGTGTGAATCGACGTTTCGATGGTGAGTGTGGTCACCGAGGCGGTGACCGTCATCATCGTCGAATCCGGCGGACTTTCCATTGACGACGCTATCCGGGGATAACGCGGCCCATGGTGCCCGCCAGGTTTTTCCGCACGCGGCGCAGCCCGGCGCATGAAACGGGATAGCTCCGTCAGCGCCAACTGATACACATCCCGCTTGAACTCGATCACACAGTCGAGCGGCACCCAGTACTCGTTCCAACGCCACGCATCGAACTCAGGGTGGTCGGTGGCGCGCAAGCAAATGTCGCAATCGCGTCCAACCATCCGGAGCAAAAACCAGATTTGTTTCTGGCCGCGGTAATGACCGCGTACTTCGCGCTTGATGAACTTGTCAGGCACCTCGTAACGCAACCAGTCGCGCGTGCGACCGATCACCTTGACGTGCTCAGGAAGCAGCCCGGTTTCTTCGTGTAACTCCCGATACATCGCTTGCACGGGGGTCTCTCCGTACTTGATGCCCCCTTGCGGAAACTGCCAGGAATGTTCACGGAGCCGTTTGCCCCAAAACACCTCGTTGTGCGCGTTCAAGAGGATGATGCCGACGTTCGGGCGAAAGCCTTCACGATCCAGCATACAACCACCTTCGAATCCTTTAAAATTGCTTTGATTATAAACAGATAACGGACCCGACGCACCGATTCGCACCAGATTGGAACGATTCGCCGCAAAAGGCCCGCGTTTGCGGTAGCCTGTCAGTCTTTCCGTGCCTTATCCCTTGCTGCAAAGGCTTTGCGCGGCGGCTTCGGCGCCGCGATCGGGCCGGTTTTGCCGGGGTTTTGCCTGGTATGCGCAGGCCGTTTGCCGGGTCTGAGCCGAATTCCTGGTCAGAGTTTGGCCGGATATGCGGCGCGTCCGTGCCGGCGCAAGGCCGGGTCTGTGTCGGTTTCCCCACCGTTTTCACCTTTCGGGCGGTCCCTCCGGAGCCGCCGCTTTTGGAAAATCTGAATGAAAGCTTCCCGTTTCTTTATCGGCACACTGAAAGAAGCGCCCGCCGACGCCGAGATCGTCAGCCACAAGCTCATGGTGCGCGCCGGCATGATCCGCCGCGTTGCCGGTGGCATCTATAACTACCTGCCGGTCGGCCTGCGCTCGATCCGCAAGGTGGAAGCCATCGTGCGCGAAGAAATGAACCGGGCAGGCGCGATCGAACTGTTGATGCCTTCGGTGCAGCCGGCTGAGCTGTGGCAGGAATCGGGCCGTTGGGAAAAATACGGCCCCGAGCTGCTGCGCTTCAAGGATCGCAAGCAATCCGATTTCGTGCTCGGACCGACCCACGAAGAAGTGGTCACGGATATCGCGCGCGGCCAGATCAAGAGCTACCGCCAGTTGCCGGTGAACTTCTATCAGGTCCAGACGAAGTTTCGCGACGAGATCCGTCCGCGTTTCGGCGTGATGCGTGGCCGCGAATTCATCATGAAAGACGCGTACTCGTTCGACAAAGACGCGGAAGGCCTGCGCGAGTCGTATCGCAAGATGTACGACGCGTACGTGCGCATCTTCACGCGCCTCGGTCTGGATTTCCGCGCAGTGGCAGCAGACAACGGTTCGATCGGTGGCAGTGGTTCGCATGAATTCCACGTGATCGCCGACACCGGTGAAGACGCGATCGCGTATTGCCCGACCTCGGAGTTCGCTGCGAACGTTGAGGCGGCCGAAGCGTTGCCGCTGTACGCTGAACGCGCAGCGCCGACCGAAGAGATGAAGAAGACGGCAACGCCGGGCAAAGCAAAGTGCGAGGCCGTGGCCGAGCTGCTGAACATCCCGCTCGAGCGCACCATCAAGTCGATCATCCTCGCCACGGAAAACGGAGGCGCCGAACCGACCATCTGGTTGCTGATGCTGCGCGGCGATCACGAACTGAACGAGATCAAGGCAAGCAAGCTGCCGGGTCTGGCGGACTTCCGCATGGCGACCGAGGCCGAGATCATCGAGACCTTCGGCACGCCGCCGGGTTACCTCGGCCCGATCAACACGAAGAAGCCGATCAAGGTTATCGCGGATCGCACGGTCGCCAACATGAGCGACTTCGTGGTGGGTACGAACGAAGTGGATTACCACACCACCGGTGTCAACTGGGGCCGCGATCTGCCGGAGCCGGTCGTCGCCGATATCCGCAATGTGAAGAAGGGCGATCCGTCGCCGGACGGCAAGGGCGTGATCGACATCTGCCGTGGCATCGAAGTCGGCCACGTGTTCCAGCTCGGCAAGAAATACTCGGAAGCGATGAACGCCACCTGTCTCGACGAGAACGGCAAGCCGCAGCCGATGGAAATGGGCTGCTACGGCATCGGCATCACGCGGATTCTGGGCGCGGCGATCGAACAGAATTTCGACGACAAGGGCATCATCTGGCCGGAGTCGATCGCACCGTTCGAGGTTGTGCTGTGCCCGATGGGTTACGACCGCAGCGAAGCCGTGCGTGAGCAGGCCGACAAGCTGTACGCGGAGCTGGTCGAAGCCGGTGTCGACGTGATCCTCGACGATCGCGGCGAACGTCCGGGCGTGATGTTCGCCGACTGGGAACTGATCGGCGTGCCGCATCGCCTGGTGATCGGCGATCGTGGTCTCAAGGACGGCAAGCTCGAGTATCAAGGCCGCCGCGACGCTGAAGCGACGCTGCTGCCGGTCGAAGACGCCGCTCAAACGGTGATCGGCAAGGTTCGCGCAGCATTGGCGCAATAAGCGGAGCGGACGGTGGAGTACACCTTCGTATCTGCGACCGTCCTGCTGATTCTGATCACTGATCCGTTAGGCAATATTCCGCTCTTTATCAGTTGCCTGCGCAGCGTATCGCCGAAGCGGCGCACGATCGTCATCCTCCGTGAGGTGGCGATCGCCTTCGCGATCCTGCTGGTGTTCATGGTGGTCGGCGACCGCTTCCTGCGCATGATGAGTCTGACCGACCAGTCATTGCGCATCGGTGGCGGGATTGTGCTGTTTCTGATTGCGCTCAGGATGGTGTTTCCGCATCCTGACGGCCCGTTCGGCGGCGATACGCGCGGCGGCGAGCCGCTCATTGTGCCGCTCGCCATTCCGGCGCTGGCGGGTCCGTCGGCTCTCGCGACGGTGATGCTGCTGACGTCGCAGGCGCCCGGCAAGATGTTCGAGTGGATTGGTGCGCTGACCGTCACGATGATCGTCTGCGCGATCGTGCTGATGCTGGCGGAGCGCATTCAGGCGTGGCTCGGTGAGCGCGCCATGATGGCCTTTGAACGGCTGATGGGATTGGTGCTGGTGGCGATCTCAGTCGAAATGATGCTCGGCGGTATCCGCTCTTTTGTGCATCAACTTTGAGTGAGATCCAGTGCGGGGTTCGGCACGGTAGTGCAGCAGTGCTATCGCGAGCCTGACAAACAAAAAGCGGCCCGCGGGCCGCTTTTTTTACGTCGGTGCGCGCCGTACGTGGCGCCGCCGGAACAACCAGGCTTTGAATTAAGCCCCTTCGGTCAACGCCCGAATAGTCGGCAGGTTGCGCCAGTAGCCTTTGGCGTCCATCCCGCAACCGAACACGTAGCGGTCCGGCACTTCGAAACCACAGTAATCCGGGCGCAGCGGCTTGGCCTTCGGAATGATCTTCTCGCACAGTACCGCGCTCAGGAAGCGCTTCGCGCCCATCGCGAGGATGCGGTCGCGGATCGCCGCCATCGTCTCGCCTTCGTCGAGGATGTCGTCGAGCACCAGCACGACGCGATCCTTCACCGACTCAGCCGGCGCCACGCGCCACTGCATCTCATTACCACCCTTGGTGGTGTTGCGATAGCGGGTCAGGTGAATGTAGTCGAACTCGAGCGGGAAATCGAGGTGCGGCAGCAGCATGCCGGTGAACACCGCCGCGCCGCCCATCACCGACAGCACGAGCGGGAAGTCCTCGCTCATCTCGTTGCGGATGGCGGCAGCCATGCCGCTGATCGACGCGTTGACGTCGTCGGCCGAAACGATTTCTTCGGAGTGGCTAAAAATATGGAGAGCTTCTTCGCGGTTCATGACGTCTGACGGGCGGTAACTGTATACATAGTGTGGGTGAGAACGACGGCGTGCGGTACAGAATAAACCCGCACAAATTCCGAGTCAGCCGCGCGTGCCGTTGTTTATGCACGGAAGCACGCGCGCCGCCGTCTTGCTAAAGCTTAGCGCATGCCGGGCATCATGCCCTTCATGCCGCGCATCATCTTTTGCAGATTGCCGCCCTTCAGCTTTTTCATCATCGTGCGCATCTGGTCGTACTGATTCAGCATGCGATTGACTTCCTGCACCTGCACGCCTGCGCCGGCGGCAATGCGGCGCTTGCGGGTGGCCTTGATCAGATCGGGCTTGGCGCGCTCGAGCGGCGTCATCGAGTTGATGATGCCTTCCATGCGGCGCATCTGCTTTTCGGCCTGGCCCATGTCGGCGCCGGCGGCGGCTTGCTGGAACTGGGCCGGCAGTTTGTCCATCAGCGACGACAGGCCGCCCATGCCCTTCATCTGGGTCAATTGCGCGCGGAAATCGTTGAGGTCGAAGTCGCCGCCTTTCTTGACCTTGTCGGCGAGCTTCTGCGCGGCCTGAACGTCTACGCCGCGCTGCGCTTCTTCGACGAGGGCGAGAATGTCGCCCATGCCGAGAATCCGGTTCGCCATGCGATCCGGGTAGAAAATTTCGAGGCCATCGAGCTTTTCGGCGACGCCGACGAACTTGATCGGCTTGCCCGTCACGTGACGCACGGAGAGCGCCGCGCCGCCACGTGAATCGCCGTCGAGCTTGGTGAGGACCACGCCGGTGAGCGGCAATGCGTCGCTAAAGGCCTTCGCGGTGTTGACCGCATCCTGGCCGAGCATCGCGTCCACGACGAACAGCGTTTCCGCCGGTTTCAGCGTGCTGTGCAGCGCGGCGATTTCGGCCATCATCGCTTCGTCGATACCCAGACGGCCGGCCGTGTCGACCAGCAGCACGTCGTGGTAGTGGCGCTTGGCCCAATCTACCGCGGCGATCGCGATATCCACCGGCTTCTGATCCGGTTCCGACGGGAAGAAATCCGCGCCGACCTGCTCGGTCACCGTCTTCAACTGCGCAATAGCAGCCGGGCGGTAGACGTCGCACGAAACCGTGAGGACCTTCTTCTTGTACTTCTCGCGCAGGAGCTTGGCGAGCTTGCCGACCGTGGTCGTCTTACCGGCGCCTTGCAGACCCGCCATCAGGATGACAGCCGGCGGTGTGACGGCGAGATTCAGCTCGACGGCCTTGCCTTCATAGTCGCCGCCGATGATCGCGGTCAGCTCGCGCTGCACCACGCCGACCAGCGCCTGACCCGGCGACAGGCTGCTGAGCACTTCCTCGCCTAGCGCTTTTTCCTTCACCTTGGCGATGAACTCGCGCACGACGGGCAGCGCCACGTCCGCCTCGAGAAGCGCGAGGCGCACTTCGCGCAGCATTTCCTGGGTGTTCGCCTCGGTGAGCCGGGCTTCGCCGCGCAGCGTCTTGACGACGCGCGCCATCCGTTGAGTCAGATTGTCGAGCATGGGGAGCGATGAACTGTGCGGCCGGAGCGGGGCGCGAAGCGGGAGACGTCGCGGAGCAGGGGCCTAGTGTAAACTTCGAATATGGATATTGTACTGTATGCCCTCACTGCGCTCCTCTACGGCGGTCTCGCCGTGGCCGGCTGGCGCTCGCACCGGCACGCCGCCTTGCGCCCCATGCTCGAGAGCGTGCCGCCGGTGCCCGTCTCCGCGGGCATCCCGGCCGCATCGGCCGCTTCCGGCATGAGCAGCTCGGGCCGCGCGCTGCTGTTTGTCGCGCTGCTGGCCCACGGCGTGCTGCTGCACACCACCATCTTTCCCCAGAACGCGATGGTGTTCGGTTTCGCGTTCGCGCTGTCGGCGATGTTCTGGCTCGGCGCCGGCATCTACTGGATCGAGAGCTTTTTCTTTCCTCTCGACGGCTTGCGCCTGCTGGTGTTGCCGCTCGCCTGCGTCGCTTCTTTATTGCCGCTGGCGTTCAATGGCGTGCGTGTGCTGCCGTATTCAGCCGCGCCGATGTTCAAGCTGCATTTCCTGATCGCCAATATCGCGTACGGTCTGTTCGCGATCGCGGCGCTGCACGCGGTTCTGATGCTGCTGGTCGAGCGGCGTCTGCATGCCATGCGCGGCGGCATGTCGCAACGCAATGCGGCTGCGGCGGGCAACGGCTGGCTGTCGAGCTGGCTCGACACCTTGCCGCCGCTGCTGACACTTGAAAAGCTGCTGTTCCGTCTGATCGGCGCCGGCTTCGTGCTGCTCACGCTGACGCTGGTCTCGGGCATCCTGTTTAGCGAGCAACTGGTGGACCGCGCCTTGCGGCTCGATCACAAGACCGTGTTCGCGATTCTTTCGTGGGTGATGTTCGGCGCGCTGCTGACCGCGCGCAAGGTTTCCGGCTGGCGCGGCCGTGCGGCATTGCGCTGGGTGCTGGCGTCGTTCGTCGCGCTGTTGCTGGCGTACGTCGGCAGCCGTTTCGTATTCGAGGTGCTGTTGCACCGTGCTGTAGTGTGAGTGTCCTGCTATGCGACAAATTTTTCTGCTGATCCTGTTGTTCATCGTTGGCCAGTGGCTGGTCAAGGCGCTGCGTCGTCACGACGCGCAAGCGTCGCAACGCACCGGCGCCGGTGCGAATGGCGCCGCGGGCGCCGGCGGTCCACGAGGCCAGAGCGCTCCGAATGGCGGCGCGCGTGGGTCCAATGCGCCGCAAGCGCGCCCCCAACTCGCCGAGCCGATGATCCGTTGCGCCGAGTGCGGCGTGCACGCGCCGAAGAGCGACTCCGTGGTGGTGGCGGGGCAGCCTTTCTGCAGCGCCGCGCACGCGCAGCGTCATGGCGCGCGTCCCTCGGGCCGCGACGCTCGATGAGCGTCGAGTTCGCCGTCGACGCCGACGGTTGGGTCGCCGCCGCACGCAAGCTGCCATCGCCGAATTTTGAAGCGCGGCCCGACGGGGCCGTGCCGACGCTGATCGTCGTCCACAACATCAGCCTGCCGCCCAATGAGTTCGGCGGCACGGCGATCGCCGAACTGTTCCTGAACACCCTCGACTGCGACGCTCACCCTTACTACGACACGCATCTGCGCGGCGTGCGGGTGTCGGCGCATTTCGTGATTCATCGCGATGGCGCGCTCGAGCAATTCGTGTCCTGCAACGAGCGGGCATGGCACGCCGGACCGTCGAATTTTTTCGGCCGCGAGCGCTGCAACGATTTCTCGATCGGCATCGAGCTGGAGGGCAGTGATACGACTGCTTTCGAAGCGGCGCAATACCGCACGCTCGGTGCACTTGTGACGGCGCTCAAGGCCCGCTATCCGGTCGAGGGCCTCGCCGGTCACTCGGACATCGCCCCCGGTCGCAAGACCGATCCAGGGCCGCATTTCGAGTGGCAGCGTCTGCAGCGCGATACCGCGTTGGCGGATCAGTACTTCCCCTATCTCAAGTTTTCCAAAACGCTGTAACGACCCTTCGCGCAACCTCGCGTGATGCGAGGAGAACAAGGCGCTGCCTTGTTCTCCGGGGAGTCGGCTTCGCGTCGCGCTATGCAAAAGTCAAGCCTTTGAAAGCAAATAAAACGATTTGACCTGTCTTGAAACTACACTATACTTGGTGCCAGAAATTCAGTTTCGCACTATATCTTGTGTCCGGTGTGTATAACTCTGTGCATAACTGAGTGCATAAGTTTGCGGCGCCCCGCTTCCCGAGCACGGCGCCGCAAGCATTCCGGGCGGCGATAAATATTCCTGCGGCGTGGCCGGTCGAGAGAAGCGGCAGCGTCCAGAAACATTCAGGAAAAGGGCATAGCAAGTGATCGCGACACACATGATGAAGACCGTTTTCAATTCGAACCAGGCTTCACTGCTGTCGCATCCCGCCACCCGGCTCAGCCGGCCTTTTTTCTGCACCCCATCGCTTGCGCACGCGGCGGCGCAGCGTTCGTTTTAATCCGCGGTTATCTCCGCAACATTTCCAAGACCAGGAGCTTTGCACATGCAAACCACCGACAACGCGACGACCCGGTACGAGGGTTCACCGGCTGGCCAGGCCTTTGGCCAGACACAAGGCGCCCAGGCGCTCGCGCCGCAAGTGACCTACGCCGACTACAAGGTGATCCGTCGTAACGGCAGCGTGGTGTCGTTCGAGCCGTCGAAAATCGCCATCGCCGTGACGAAGGCATTTCTGGCCGTCAACGGTGGTCAAGGCGCGGCGTCGGCTCGCGTGCGCGAACTGGTCGAGCAACTTACGCAGAACGTGGTGCGCGCACTCGTGCGCAGCCGTCCGAACGGCGGCACGTTCCATATTGAAGACATCCAGGATCAGGTCGAACTCGCGCTGATGCGCGGCGGCGAACATAACGTCGCGCGTGCCTACGTGCTGTATCGCGAGAAGCGCACCCAAGCGCGCGGTCATGACGACCAGATCGTCGCCAGCACGCCGGGTCTGAACGTCACCGACAACGGCGTGACGCGTCCGCTCGACATGGCTGCGCTGCGCGGCATCATCGAACTGGCGTGCTCGAACCTGGGCGACGCCGTGAGCGCCGATCCGATCATCGCGGAAACGGTGAAGAATCTGTACGACGGCGTGCCGATGAGCCAGGTCTACGACTCGGCAATTCTGGCTGCCCGCACGATGATCGAAAAAGACCCGGCTTATAGCCAGGTCACGGCCCGCATCCTGCTGCACACGATCCGCCGCGAGATCCTCGAAGAGGAAGTCACGCAAACGGAAATGGGCGAGCGCTACGCCGAGTACTTCCCGCAATTCATCAAGCGCGGCGTGCAAGCCGAACTGCTCGACGACAAACTCCTGCAGTTCGACCTGAAGCGCCTCGGCGCCGCACTCGACAACAACCGCGACCTGCAGTTCGGCTACCTCGGCCTGCAGACGCTGTACGACCGCTACTTCCTGCATCACGACGGCGTGCGCATCGAAATGCCCCAGGCATTCTTTATGCGTGTCGCGATGGGTCTGTCGCTGAACGAGATCGACCGCGAAGCGCGCGCGATCGAGTTTTACAACGTGCTGTCGAGCTTCGACTTCATGTCGTCCACGCCGACGCTGTTCAACTCGGGTACCCGCCGCTCGCAACTGTCGTCGTGCTACCTGACCACGGTCGACGACGACCTCGACGGTATCTACGAAGCGCTGAAGGAAAACGCGCTGCTGTCGAAATTCGCCGGCGGTTTGGGCAACGACTGGACGCGTGTGCGTGCTCTGGGTTCGCACATCAAGGGCACCAATGGCAAGTCGCAAGGCGTCGTGCCGTTCCTGAAGGTCGTCAACGACACGGCTGTCGCCGTGAACCAGGGCGGCAAGCGCAAGGGCGCGGTCTGCGCGTACCTGGAAACGTGGCACCTGGACATCGAAGAATTCCTCGAGCTGCGTAAGAACACCGGCGACGACCGTCGCCGCACCCACGACATGAACACGGCGAACTGGATTCCCGACCTGTTCATGAAGCGCGTGCACGAAGGCGGCGACTGGACGCTGTTCTCGCCGTCCACCTGCCCGGATCTGCACGACAAGTTCGGCGCGGAATTCGAAACGGCTTACACGGCTTACGAAGACAAGGTCGCGCGCGGCGAGATCAAGCTGTTCAAGAAGATTCCGGCGGCGCAACTGTGGCGCAAGATGCTGGGCATGCTGTTCGAAACCGGCCACCCGTGGATCACGTTCAAGGATCCGTGCAATGTGCGTTCGCCGCAACAGCACGTCGGTGTCGTCCACTCGTCGAACCTGTGCACGGAAATCACGCTGAACACCAGTGACGCCGAAATCGCCGTCTGTAACCTGGGCTCCGTGAACCTCGTCGCTCACTTGAAGGAACAGGCGGACGGCACTCTGGCGCTCGACCACGACAAGCTCAAGCGCACCGTCAGCGTCGCGATGCGCATGCTCGACAACGTGATCGACATTAATTACTACGCAGTCGCCAAGGCACGTAACTCGAACCTGAAGCACCGTCCGGTCGGCATGGGCATCATGGGCTTCCAGGACTGCCTGCACCTGCTGCGCACGCCGTACGCGTCGCAAGAGGCGGTTGCGTTCGCCGATACGTCGATGGAAGCGGTCTGCTACTACGCCTACTACGCGTCGACGGAGCTGGCGCAGGAGCGCGGCCGTTACTCCAGCTACCGCGGCTCGCTGTGGGATCGCGGCATCCTCCCGCAAGACTCGGTGAAGCTGCTGGCCGAAGCGCGCGGCGGTTACGTCGAAGTCGATTCGAGCGAATCGATGGACTGGACCGAACTGCGTTCGCGTATCGCCACCTACGGCATGCGCAACTCGAACTGCGTCGCCATCGCACCGACGGCGACCATCTCGAACATCATCGGCGTGTCGGCCTGTATCGAACCGACGTTCCAGAACCTGTATGTGAAGTCGAATCTGTCGGGCGAATTCACGGTGGTCAACGACTACCTGGTGCGCGACCTGAAGGAACGCGGTCTGTGGGACGAAGTCATGGTCGCCGACCTGAAGTACTTCGACGGCACGCTCTCGCGCATCGACCGCATCCCGGCCGACCTGCGCGCGATCTACGCGACCGCGTTCGAACTCGATCCGGTGTGGCTGGTCGAGGCGGCTTCGCGTCGCCAGAAGTGGATCGACCAGGCGCAGTCGCTGAACATTTACATGGGCGGCGCGTCGGGTAAGAAGCTCGACGAGATCTACAAGCTCGCTTGGGTGCGCGGTCTGAAGACGACCTACTACCTCCGCACGATGGCGGCGACGCACGTCGAGAAGTCGACGGTGGCGCATGGCGCACTGAACGCGGTGAGCTCGGGTGGCGGCGAAGGATCGGGCGGTGCGGGTGGTGTCGGCGGCGGCGCGGCAGGCGGCTTCGGCGTGAGCGGTGGTGCAGCTTCGGGCGGCATCCAGGTCGCGGCGGCAGCGCCGGCAGTTGCAGTCGAAGCAGCGCCGGAAGCAGATGGTCCGGTGTGCATGATGCGTCCGGGCGATCCTGGTTTCGACGAGTGCGAAGCTTGCCAGTAAGAAGTCTGGCGATCGCGACTAAGCACGAAGCAGGCGGCAGGATCGCCGCTTGCTAAGCGGGTTGTAGGTAAAGACCCGAATGCAGCGATCAGCAAGCTTGATAGAAGTGATGCATAAGCGAAGTAGACGAGCGGCGCAGCGAAACGAAATCGACGTTGCGCCGCTCGTCGAAAAGCAGCGAAGCACGGCAAGCAACTGAAGTCGTGAAGCGGCAGGCAAACAGCAGGCAAGCGGTAAGCAAGTAGTAGATGACGCAGTCAGCAGTCGGCAGCACCGACGAAGCGCTCGACATGAAGCGCTCAGCAAACGCTCCGGTCGAAGGTCTATCGACACAACCGGTCAGATGCATCGCTCGACATTGCATTGAACTCCGCCTCGCCAGCACTGACGAACAGGCAAGCACGGGACAGCCGGAACGTCAGCACGAGGCAGCAGGAAGCAATCGCAAAACGCTGCAAGCACGCTCCGCAATACAGATAGATAGAGCAGCGAAACGTCGCTTTGACACGTTGCTCTTCGAGCTCGCGAAGCACCTCGACGACACGCGTTCAACACGCTTCACATGAGGCGACACACACAGTCTGTTGAACAAAGTGTTGTATGAACGTAGCAACGCGAATCGAAAACAGGATTTTTCATCAGCGAACTCTTTTATCGCTCGTGAAAAGATGGTACAAACCGTTCTAAATTGATGGTGACATTTATGCTCAACTGGGATGACGAGATCACTGCCGTAACTCCCTCGAGCGCTACGCAACAGAATGTGTTGCGCAACGCTGCGGGATCGGCTGTCGGTTCGCAAGTCGGAACGCGTTCCGCTCCTCACGCTCCCTCGGCTCAAGACATCTTCGCGAACGACATCGCTGTCGCTCCCGTCGCTCATGTGACCCACGCTGCTACCGGAACGGCTGCCGCCTCCGAAGCGCGAGTCAATGTCGCCGACAAACGCATCATCAACGGCCAGACCGACGTCAATCAGTTGGTGCCGTTCAAATACAAGTGGGCCTGGGAAAAGTATCTGGCTGGTTGCGCCAACCACTGGATGCCGCAAGAAGTGAACATGTCGCGCGACATCGCCCTCTGGAAAGACCCGAACGGTCTGACCGAAGACGAGCGCCGCATCGTCAAGCGCAACCTGGGCTTCTTCGTGACGGCCGACTCGCTGGCCGCCAACAACATCGTGCTGGGCACCTACCGCCACATCACGGCGCCCGAATGCCGCCAGTTCCTGCTGCGCCAGGCGTTCGAAGAGGCGATCCACACGCACGCTTACCAGTACATCGTCGAGTCCCTGGGCCTCGACGAAGGCGAAATCTTCAACGCGTATCACGAGGTTTCCTCGATCCGCGCGAAAGACGAATTCCTGATTCCGTTCATCCATACGCTGACCGACCCGGCCTTCAAGACCGGCACGCTCGAGGCAGACCAGACCCTGCTGCGCTCGCTGATCGTGTTCGCCTGTGTGATGGAAGGCCTGTTCTTCTACGTCGGCTTTACGCAAATCCTGGCGCTGGGTCGCCAGAACAAGATGACCGGCGCCGCGGAACAGTACCAATACATCCTGCGCGACGAGTCGATGCACTGCAATTTCGGCATCGACCTGATCAACCAGATCAAACTCGAAAACCCGCAACTCTGGACGGCTGAGTTCCGCGCGGAAATCCGCGAGATCTTCCAGCAAGCGGTCGAACTTGAATATCGTTACGCAGAAGATACGATGCCGCGCGGGGTGCTCGGCCTCAATGCGTCGATGTTCAAGAGCTATCTGCGCTTCATCTGCAACCGCCGTTGCCAGCAGATCGGTCTCGATCCGCTGTACCCGAACGAGGAAAACCCGTTCCCGTGGATGAGCGAGATGATCGACCTGAAGAAGGAACGCAACTTCTTCGAGACGCGAGTGATCGAATATCAGACTGGCGGCGCGCTGACCTGGGAGTGATCCGGGTTCGTGTCGCAGATGCATTCATTTTGGGGATGCCGGCAGGCTTCGGCCGCGGCAATTTAGTTAGGAGCAGAACCGCCTGATGCAAATTGTGCCCAGTGCGCCGCGTGCCTTCGCGGCCCACAAACATGACTGGCACTTTGCGAACCCTTCAGTGGGATGGGCAAACTTCCCCCCGGAAAAAGCCGCTGGCGTTGCCGCCAGCGGCCCGATCAAGCAATTGCCGGCGCTGAGATCCAGCGCCGACCAGATCTGGCGCGCGGTGCCCAAGGGCACGGCGCGCCTTACCGCATTCATTAGCGTAAGCGCGCAGCACCTGCGTACGCCGATGAATAGCCCGCTTCGTAGCGCGCGCCCTGAGAAGCGTCCGCGGGAAGCGGGTTTTGACGAAGGGTGTAGTTTGAACTGACTCTCATCTGAAAACCTGAAGGAGAAAATGATGGCAACTATCAAGAAAGCAGCAGCTAAGAAACCCGCAGCCAAGAAAGCTGCTCCGGCAAAGAAGGCCGCTCCGGCGAAAAAAGTCGCTGCCAAGAAAGTCGCAGTGAAGAAGGTTGCAGCGAAGAAGGCTGCGCCGGCAAAGAAAGTCGCTGCCAAGAAAGTCGCAGTGAAGAAGGTTGCAGCGAAGAAGGCACCGGCAAAGAAGGCAGCGCCGGCTAAGAAAGCAGCTGTGAAGAAGGTTGCAGCAAAGAAGGCAGCACCGGCGAAGAAGGCCGCAGCAAAGAAGGCGCCGGCTAAGAAGGCTGCTGCCAAGAAGGCTGCGCCTGCTAAGAAGGCTGCTGCCAAGAAAGCTGCGCCTGCTAAGAAGGCTGCCGCCAAGAAGGCTGCGCCTGCGAAAAAGGCTGCCGCTAAAAAGGCTGCGCCTGCCAAGAAGGCTGCCGCGAAGAAGGCCGCTGCTCCTGCCAAGAAGGCTGCCCCTGCGAAGAAGGCTGTTGCCAAGAAGGCTGCACCTGCTCCCGCTGCGACTTCTGTCTCGAGCGCACCGGCGGCGACGGTGAAGACCGCGCTGAACCCGGCAGCTGCATGGCCGTTCCCGACGGGCAGCCGTCCGTAAGCAGTAGAAGTATTTCGACACGTCTTACTGTGTGTCGATGATCGAGTAGCGCTTGAAGCAGCATCACCGAGCGCTACTCGGTCAGGGTCCCGTTGCCGGGTTTCTGGCGACGGGATTTTTTTTGCCCGGGCGAGGGTGCTGGCTTTGAGAAGCGAGTTCGAAACCCGCAGGCGAAAAAAAACGCATGCACAGAGGGCATGCGTTTGAAGTCGTCGCGGTGGCGCGTGAAGCGCGACCGCACGAGAGGGGAAACTTAGTGTGTGACGCGCGTGACGCCGCCGCTGGAAAGCAGACGGACGCGCTCGCCGGCGCGGAAGATTTCGCCGGTGGCGCTTTGGGTAATCGCGCGCATGTCGCCGTTATCGAGTCGCACGGTGATCTCGAGGCCGTCGTGCACCGCAACGCCGTTCTCGACCGCATTGCCTGCCACTGCGCCAGCCAGGCCGCCGATGATGCCCGTCACGATCGAGCCGCGACCACCGCCGATCGCGCTGCCGGCCACCGCGCCCAACGCGCCGCCGCCGATCGCACCCAAGCCGCTCGGCTGGCCGTTGTTCGAACTGATCTTCACGGCCCGAACGCTGTCGACCGTGCCCATGCGGACCGTTTCTTCGCGTTGTGCCTGCGACGCCGTGTAGACGTCGGCAGAACTGCTGTTGTACGCACACCCCGACATGGCCAGCGAACCGGCGATCAAGGCGGCCACTACCAGGCGACTCGTTGTTCTCATTCCCTAACTCCAATAGCTTGCGGCATTACTGCAGGTCGTATCCGAACGCCTGCTTGAACCGTTCGTTGATCTCCGCCCGGTTGGGCGCGTAGTTTTGCGGGCCTTGGTGTTCGATCTTCAGCGCGCCCATCAGACTTGCCAGACGCCCCGTGGTCGCCCAGCCCAGCTTGTTCTCGATGCCGTAGAGCAAGCCGCCGCGGAACGCGTCGCCACAGCCCGTAGGGTCGAGCACCTGCTGTGCCTTGACCGCCGGAATGGCTTCGATGCCACCGGCGTGATGGATCTGCGCGCCTTGTTCGCCGAGCGTGACAATCAGCGCTTCGACCTTGCCGGCGATCTCTTCGATCGACCAACCCGTTTTGTTGCTCACCAGTTTGGCTTCGTAATCGTTGACAGCTACGTAAGTAGCAAGTTCAATCATGCGGCGCAGCGACTCACCGTTGAACAGCGGCAAACCTTGGCCCGGATCGAAGATAAACGGCACGCCGGCCGCTGCCAGGTGCTCGGAATGCTGGATCATGGCGTCGTAACCGTCCGGTCCGACGATGCCGAGGGTGATGCCCTTCGCTTCGTCGGCGCGGTTCAGGTGCGCCTGCATCATCGCACCAGGGTGGAACGCGGTGATCTGGTTGTTTTCGAGGTCGGTGGTGATCATCGCCTGGGCCGAGTACGTGTCCGGCACCACCAGGACGTTTTCCGTCGAGAGGCCGAGCTGCCTGAAGCGGTCCATGTAGAGCTGCGCGTCGATCGCGCCAAGCGCGCCCATGATGCGCGCGTTGCCGCCGAGCAGATGCAGCGAGTAGGCGATATTGCCCGCGCAGCCGCCGAACTCACGGCGCATCGTCGGCACGAGGAAGCTCACATTCAGGATGTGGACCTGCTCCGGCAGGATGTGCTCCCGAAAGCGGCCTTCGAAGGTCATGATGTTGTCGTAGGCGAGCGAACCGCAAATCAGCGTAGCCAAGGCGAGCGTTCCTGTAAAAATCGATAAAGAGAATGGGCACGACGATGTGACAGCGCCGCGCATGAAGCGCGGCGCCGGGGTTCGTGCGCGAAGGTTTTACTTCAGCGCGGCAAGCGCTGCGTCGTAGTTCGGCTCGTTCTTGATTTCGCCGACCAGCTCAGCGTGCACGACCTTGTCGTTCTCGTCGACGACCACCACGGCGCGTGCCGTCAGACCCGTCAGCGGGCCGCTCGTGACGTCCACGCCATAGGCTTGCGCGAACTCATGGCCGCGGAACGTGGACGCCGTCACGACGTTCTCGATGCCTTCGGTCGTGCAGAAACGCGATGCGGCGAACGGCAGGTCGCCCGACACGACGATCACAGCCGTGTTGCTCAGCTTGGCTGCAGCCTCGTTGAACTTGCGGGTCGACGTGGCGCAGGTCGGCGTGTCGAGGCTCGGGACGATGTTCAGCACCTTGCGCTTGCCGGCAAAGTCGGCCAGCGACAGCGGCTTCAGATCCTTGCCGACCAGCGAGAAGGCGGGGGCAGTCTGGCCCACGCTCGGGAACGTGCCGGCTACTTCGATCGGGTTGCCACCCAGCGTAACTTGACTCATGTTGTCGTGCTCCGAAAATTCGTCAGTAATGACGGTGAACACGCCCGGTCAGTGCCGGGCGCGAGGATGCGTTACGGATAAAAAATCTGTACGCGGAAATTTGACGCGACCGCATTGCCCGTGTCGAGATGCACGATCATGGTCTGGGTCGTGTGCGCCGGCAGTCCGGCCGCAATCGGCGTGCCGGGTGCGACGTAGTCTTGCGGCCACAGCACGCGGCGCACGGCGACATTGTTCTGGTCGTCGAGCAGCGTGAGTTCGATCGCCGGGTAGGCCAGCGCAACATTGGCGCGGTTGCGCAGCGGCATTTTCAGTTCGAGCTTGTGCGGGCCGTCGATCTGCCGCAGGTCGGACGGTTCGACCTGCAAACCGTCGATGTCGTGCGGCGGCGTGATCTGGCAGCCGAGCTGCGCGCAGGCCTTTACGTAGAGGGTCTGCGAGCGTGGGAAGTAGACCTGCACGGTTTCACGCTGCCACCAGGCGAGTTGCGCGAGCAGGGCGATAACCAGCAGTGCGGCGACCACCGAGCCGAAGATGATCCAGCCGAGGCGGCGCGGTTCGGCCGGGCGGGTTTCGCGCACCACCGGGAAGGGATCGACGCCGTCATGCACCGGCTGGACCGCGAAGGGTTCGCCGCTCGATCCAAAGCTGGCTGGGCCCGAGCCACCGCCCGCGGCGGCTGCACCCAGTCCGGCTGCCGCAGCTACGCCTGCAGCGCCTAAGCCGGCCCCACCTAAGCCGGCCGCACCTGAGGCGGCCCCACCGAAATGCGGTTCATTGTCAGGAATGCCATGCAAGCTGGCCGGCTCGTGCAAAACCGGCTCGTCAGCATCAGCAAGATGTTCAGAAGGACGCTCGGTCTTGTGCCAGACCCGCGGCGCTGCTTCCGTAGACGGATTGGCCTCGTAAGCGAAAGGCTCACGCGGCAGGTCCGGGGGCGTCTCGGCCTCGTTGGCAACGGGTTCGAGCGGCGCGTTCGCGAGACTGGGTTCGTGGTCGGCAGCAATCGGCGTGGTGAAGGCGCTCGCCGGCAGTTCCGGCTCGGTAGCGTGACGCGGCGTGACCGCGACGCCTGCGCCGGTTGAAATCGGCGTAAGCGGCAGATTGCTGGCGTTGTGAAGCAGGCGGTTGTCGATCGTGGCGTCGGGCGTCGGCGCCCATGGATCCCATGCTTCAGCGCTGAAATCGGGGCCCTTGGGGCGTACGCCGGACAAGGCCTCGATCGCCGCAGCCGCGGCAATTGGCTTGGCGGAGGAGAAGTCGCCGGCCTCGTTCAGTTCGAACAGGCTGCTCGATGCGTCGAATACTTCATGGCAATGCCCGCAACGCACGAGGCCGCGGCGCAGCGCGAGCTGCGCCGGTTGCAGGCGGAAGACGGTTTCGCAGAAGGGGCAACGCGTCGCCAGGAGCATATTGAGCCGATAAGCCGAAAGGCCGTTGGTTGGACAATACGCCTTATTCTAATGGCTTTCGCGGCGCGTTCCCGTCAGGCATACCCAACCTTCGTGTTCGCGCCATACGCCGATGTCGATCCATCGCGAATAGACCTGCGCCACTTCGTCCGCCTGGCGCGCCAGAATGCCTGACAGCGCGATCCGGCCACCCGCCTTGACCTTCGACGACAACATCGACGCCATCAGCTTGAGCGGGTTGGAGAGGATGTTGGCGACCACGATATCGAACTCGCCGGTGGGGCATTCGTCTGGCAAACCGTACGTGACTTCCGCCCGGTTGCGCTCGCTGTTGTAACGCGCCGATTCGACCGCCTGCGGGTCGATATCGATGCCGTACACCGGGTTGGCGCCGCACTTCTTCGCGAGGATCGCGAGGATGCCCGAGCCGCAGCCGTAGTCGAGCACGGATTGCTCCGCCTTCACCGACTGCTCCAGCCATTCCATACACAGACGCGTAGTGGGATGGCTGCCGGTGCCGAACGCGAGGCCCGGATCGAGTTCCAGCACGAGTGCGTCAGGGTCCGGTGCGTCGTGCCACGAGGGCACCACCCAGATGCGCTCGCCGATCGAAATCGGATCGAATTGCGACTGTGTGAGACGCACCCAATCCTGCTCTTCGACTTCACGCACGGTAAACGACGGCGCGCTTTCCAGCCCCACCTCGTTGGCCGCCGCCGCGAGCAGCACACCCGGCTCCTGTTCCGGCGCGAGCAGGGCGATCACGCGCGAACGCTGCCACGCCGTACGATTCGGCGTGAGACCGGGCTCGCCGAACAGCGGCTGCTCGTCGGGCGTGTCGGCGTCCGCATCTTCAACCGATACGGACAACGCACCCAACTCGAGCAGCGCGTCGGAGAACTCCTCCGCGTGCTCGCGTGCCAGCTCGGCGATCAGTTCCCGGTAGCTCATGACTTACGCTTCTTCCGGCGCGGCCTGCTGTTTCGCGGCCAACCGGTTTTCGAGGTAGTGAATGCTGGTGCCGCCTTCCACGAACTTCGCGTCCAGCATCAGCTCGCGGTGCAGCGGGATGTTGGTCTGGATGCCTTCCACCACCATTTCCGACAGCGCGATGCGCATCCGCTTGATCGCCTGCTCGCGCGTCGCGCCGTAAGCGATCAGCTTGCCGATCATCGAATCATAGTTCGGCGGCACGAAATAGCCATTGTAGGCGTGCGAATCGACTCGGATGCCGGGGCCGCCCGGCATATGCCACGACGTCAAACGTCCCGGAGACGGCGTGAACTTGAACGGATCTTCCGCGTTGATCCGGCATTCGATCGCGTGACCCTTGAACACGATGTCGCGCTGACGGAACGCGAGCTTCTCGCCCGCTGCGATGCGAATCTGTTCCTGCACGATGTCGACGCCCGTGATCAGCTCGGTCACCGGATGCTCGACCTGCACGCGCGTGTTCATTTCGATGAAGTAGAACTCGCCGTTTTCGTACAAGAATTCGAACGTACCCGCGCCAAGATAGCCCATCTTCTTGCAGGCGTCCGCACAGCGATCGCCGATGCGGTCGATCAGGCGGCGCGCGATGCCGGGCGCCGGCGCTTCTTCGATCACTTTCTGGTGACGGCGCTGCATCGAGCAATCGCGCTCGCCGAGCCAGACTGCGTTCTTGAACGAGTCGGACAGAATCTGAATTTCGATGTGCCGCGGGTTCTCCAGGAATTTCTCCATGTAGACCTGCGGGTTGCCGAACGCACGGCCGGCTTCTTCGCGCGTCATGTTGACGGCGTTGACCAGCGCTGCTTCGGTGTGGACCACGCGCATGCCGCGGCCACCGCCGCCGCCGGCGGCCTTGATGATCACCGGGTAGCCGACCTGGCGGGCAATTTTCACGATCTCTTTCGGATCTTCCGGCAACGCGCCTTCAGAACCCGGCACGCAGGGCACGCCGGTCTTGATCATGGTTTGCTTGGCGGTCACCTTGTCGCCCATCATCCGGATCGTTTCCGGGCGTGGGCCGATAAAGGTGAAGCCGGACTGCTCGACGCGCTCGGCGAAGTCGGCGTTTTCCGACAGGAAGCCGTAGCCGGGGTGGATCGCTTCGGCGTCCGTCACTTCTGCCGCGCTGATCAGCGCCGGCATGTTCAGGTAGCTCAGATTCGAAGGCGCCGGGCCGATACAGACCGCCTCGTCGGCGAGCTTCACGTACTTGGCTTCCTTGTCGGCTTCCGAATAGACGACGACCGTCTTGACGCCCAGTTCGCGGCAGGCGCGCTGGATGCGAAGCGCGATCTCGCCACGATTGGCAATAAGAATTTTTTCAAACATAGCGGATTTTCGACTCATCAATAGGCGCCCGGTCGATCACAACACGGGCTGCCTCAGAGGATCGGTCGCGCGCCTCGGGACGGCAGGCGCGCGGGCGGCAGGCGCAAAAAAAGCGCAAAGCGTGCCGCGTTAGCCGACCACGAACAGCGGTTGGCCGTACTCGACCGCCTGGCCGTTTTCGACGAGGATTTCCTTCACCACGCCGGACTTGTCCGACTCGATTTCGTTGAGCAGCTTCATCGCTTCGATGATGCAGATCGTCTGGCCTTCCTTGACCGTGTCGCCCACCTGGACGAACGGATCGGCGCCCGGCGACGGTGCGCGGTAGAAGGTGCCGACCATCGGCGAGGTCACCACGTGGCCTTGCGGCGCGACGGGCGCCGGCGTAGCCGGGGCGCCCGCTGCGGCAGCCGGTGCTTCGCCGCCCGGCAGCGGTGCCGGCTGGGCATATTGCGGAGCATACGAAGCGGACGGTTGCACGTAAACCGGCGGCGCATTCTTGACGATGCGGACCTTGCCTTCGCCTTCGGTCACTTCGAGTTCGGAAATACCGGACTCCGAGACGAGGTCGATCAGAGTTTTCAGTTTACGTAGATCCATCAGGAAGCCCCTTTCAATGCGTAAAGTGCCGGCGCGTGCAATCGCAGTACCCGGCTTAAATTGGACGTGTTTGGAATCAGCCGCGCGACGAGCCGGCCGACAGCCGGTCGAGCGCGAATTCGAGCGCGTACATATATCCCTTCCAGCCAAGGCCGCAAATCACGCCTTCAGCCTGGTCGGAGAAATACGAGTGATGCCGGAACGGTTCGCGGCGATGTACGTTCGAGAGATGAATCTCGACGAACGGGATGCCGACCCCCGCCAGTGCGTCCCGAATGGCCACGCTGGTGTGCGTGTACGCGGCGGGATTGATCAGTATGAAATCGGTTTGTTCAGTCCGGGCGGATTGGATGCGATCGACGAGAGCGCCTTCATGATTGCTCTGGAACGACGCGAGTTCGACGCCTGCGTCCGCTGCGCGGTCCGCAAGTGCCTGATCGATCTGCGGCAGCGTTACGCGGCCATAAACCTCCGGTTCCCGGGTGCCGAGAAGGTTGAGGTTGGGGCCGTGCAGTACCAGCAGTCGCGTCATGGTCGCTTCTTTTTCCGTGGAATTGGGCGCACTTTAGCGCTGATTAGAGAAACTTGTCTAGTTTCCTGCGCGTTGGAAACGATCCTGGCGATCTTTCGCCACCTCTCCGGGCGCCCATCTTCTCTCAAATTCGAGCGATTTGCGCGTAATTTCGCGCCTTTTGCCCCGATCTGATCGTCAAAAGAATGTGAAATTTAGAGCGCGTCGAGCGTCTGTTTCAGCGCTTGTGGGTCGATTTGCCCTAATTTTGTCGAGCGGATGTTGCCTTTTGCGTCGATTACGACGGTAAAGGGCAGGCCGCCCGCAGTATTGCCGAATGCGCGCGCAAGATCGGCGCCGCCAAACCCGGTCACGTAGACCGGGTAGGCCACTTTCACCTTCTGCAGGAACGCCTGGACGTTTTTATCCGAATCGACGCCAAGTCCTACAAACTGGATCCCTTTCTTCGCATATTCGCGTTGAAGTTGCGAAAGAGCGGGCATTTCCTCTACGCACGGTCCGCACCAGGACGCCCAGAAGTTGACGACGATTGGGTGACCTTTAAGCAAACTTAGCGATTGCGGCTTGCCGTCGACATTCGTGACGGGCGCGGTCCAAAGTTGCTCGACGGCGCTTTGCGTGGAACCGGGCTGCGCCGCGTGGGCGACTTCCGGGTCGCCGTTCAGCAAGTGATTGGCCAGCACTCCGCCACCCGCGGCGGCGATCGCGACGAGCGCGCCTGCCAGAATCCGTTTCGTATTCATTCCAGGTCTAGGTCTGTCTAATTAGTTGAAGAGGTGACATTGCTGCTGTCGAGCAGCGCCTGAACGGCCTGCTGATTCGCCCGGGCCGTGCGGCCGCGCGCGTCGGCCCGAACCGCGCCGCGCAAGTCGTCCGTTTCGTACAGGGCGACGTGGATGCCGGCCGGCTCCGCATCGCGCCCTTCGTTCGTGGGGCGCCAGAGGAAGCTCAGCGTCTCGACGTAGCCGCGGCCGGCAAAATGCCGCGTCTCCGAAACGTCGTACTGGATGTTGGCGTTCAGAAAGTAGATCGCCACTTCTTTCGGGTTGTCGCAGAACACCTGAAGGTGGATATCCGAGTGTTCGCCGGCTGTGCCGCCAAGCACCGCGCCGGTCAGATAGGGATTGAACGGCGCAAGCCGCTCCATCCAGTCGATCGCGATACGGCGCAGCCGCCGCAACAACACTGGCTGGCTGTCGCCCTGGAACAGCGACTGATATTCACGGATTTCTTCTTCGATCTGGTCGTTATCCGGCAGCCATTCGCCGGCAACACGGCTCTCGCCGACTACCTGCCGTGCCGCTTTACGCTTGGCCGTTGCGTAGTCCAGACCGTCTTCAGCGATCATCCGGGCAGCCGCGATGGCGATTTCCTCGCGCACGCGCTGCGGATCGAAATGTGATTTGCGAACCATCTCTCAATCATACTAGAGATTGATGACAGCCCTTTCTGGGCGGTTCACGCAGGGCGTTTTGCGGGGGCGGGACGGGCAGCCATCCTGGCGGCCCCGTTCGTAGGGCGATTCGGAGGCGTCGGTTACAATAGCGTCCTTTGCGGACGGTCGTTTCGACCGCTCTTCCGCACTCCCATCCCTCGCAAAATACGCCCGCGCGGCACGACAGGCTTATGCACATCCACATCCTCGGTATCTGCGGCACGTTCATGGGCGGACTCGCGGTCCTCGCGCGCGGCGCGGGCCACACCGTGACGGGCTGCGACGCCGGCGTCTATCCGCCGATGAGCACGCAGCTCGAGGCGCAAGGCATTCGTCTGATTGAAGGCTATGACGCCGAGCAGTTGAACGGCCTCAATGCCGACCTGTTCGTGATCGGCAATGTGGTCTCGCGCGGCAACCCGCTGATGGAAGCGATCCTCGATCGCGGCCTGCCTTATGTGTCCGGTCCGCAGTGGCTCGGCGAGCACGTACTGAACGGCAAGTGGGTGCTGGCGGTGGCCGGCACGCACGGCAAGACCACCACCAGTTCGATGCTGACCTGGCTGCTCGAAGACGCGGGTCTCAATCCGGGCTTCCTGATCGGCGGCGTGCCGCTGAACTTCGGGGTGTCAGCGCGGCTGACCGATTCGAGCTTCTTCGTGATCGAAGCCGACGAGTACGACACGGCCTTCTTCGACAAGCGCTCCAAGTTCGTGCACTACCGGCCGAAAACCGCGGTGCTGAACAACCTCGAGTTCGATCACGCCGACATTTTCCCGGATCTGGCCGCGATCGAAACGCAGTTCCATCACCTGATCCGCACGGTGCCGGGCATTGGCCGTATCGTCACGAACGGTCGTGAAGACGCGCTGGAGCGCGTGCTGACGCGCGGTTGCTGGAGCGAAGTCGAGCGGTTCGGCGTGCAAGGCGGCTGGGAAACCCTGCCGGCGGAAGACGGCGTGCCGGTCGACGAGCGTTTCGCCGTGTATCACAACAGTGAGCGCGTCGGCGTGGTCGAGTGGCAGGTGCAGGGCGAACACAACCGCATGAATGCGCTTGCCGCGATCGCCGCCGCGCGCCATGTCGGCGTGCCGCCGGCGCAAGCCGCGAAGTCGCTCGCAAGTTTCCGGAATGTGAAGCGCCGCATGGAAGTGCGCGGCAGCGTCGACGGTGTGACCGTCTACGACGATTTCGCTCACCACCCCACGGCCATCGAAACGACGGTGGCCGGACTGCGCGCCCGCGTCGGCCATGAAAACACGCGAATCCTGGCCGTGCTGGAACCGCGCTCGAACACCATGAAGCTCGGGGTGATGAAGGCGCAACTGCCGGCGAGTCTGGCGAACGCCGATCTCGTGTTCGGCTACGGCGCGCCGGCTGGCCGCGACGCACTCGGCTGGGATCTCGGCGAGGCGCTCGCACCGCTCGGCGGCAAAGCGCAGGCATTCGACAATCTCGACGCGCTGGTCAAGGCGGTGGTTCACGCAGCGCGCCCCGGCGACCAGATTCTGGTGATGAGCAACGGCGGCTTCGGCGGCGTGCATCAGAAGCTGCTCGACGCACTTTCGGCACGAGGCGCTTCGTGATCCTTTATTTGCACGGTTTCCGTTCGTCACCCAATTCGTTCAAGGCGCGCGTGCTGGCGGCGCGTCTCGTCGAACTCGGCCGCAGCGACGAGTGGTGCTGTCCGATGCTGCCGGTTTCGCCGTTCGAGACCGTTGCGCTCGCTGAATCGCTGGTCGCGGCTGCGAAGCCGAAAGACGTCACGGTGATCGGCAGTTCGCTCGGCGGCTACTTCGCCACGCATCTCGCCGAGAAGCACGGCTGGCCGGCGGTGCTGTTGAACCCGGCGGTCGTGCCGCAGCGCGACCTGAGCGCCTATCTCGGCGAGCAGCCGCTGTGGCACGGCGGCGGCAGCATCACGGTCGAGCCGCATCATCTGGACGAGCTGCGCGCGCTCGGCGTCGCGTCGATCACTCGGCCCGAACGCTATTATTTGATGGCCGCCACCGGCGACGAAGTGCTCGATTACCGCGAAATGCTCGCGCACTATCCGGGCGCACGCACTACGCTGATCCAAGGGAGTGACCACGCGATCAGCGAATTCGCGCAATACGTCGACGAGGTGCTGGCCTTTTGCGATGCCGAAGACGTCGAGCCGCCGGCGCCGCGCGAAGCCGCCTGAGCGTGCCGACGATCCCGCAGCGAGGCCGTTGCGGATCACCAGAATCATGCCGCCGGCGCGCGCGTATCGCGCCGCGGATCCACTACCACGAACACGTTGCCGTGCCGCGCACGCAGTGACCGATAGCTGAACCCAATCGGGCGCGCCGGCAGATGCAAGACAGAACGAGAGTATTGAGTGAACGTTTTCTTTGAGGAATCGGGCAGTTTCAAGGCGGGCAGCGTGCTGTCGCGTCAGGGCGATGCTTTTCAGGTCGAGCTGCCGGGCGGCCGGCGCGCCAAGGTGCGCGCGAAAGACGTGCTGATCGAATTCGAAAAGCCGAGCGCGGGCGAGCTGATGCAACAGGCTGACGCCGCCGCGCAGGATATCGATCTGGACTTCCTGTGGGAATGCGCGCCGGAAGACGAATTCCCGTTTGCCACGCTGGGCGCCGAGTATTTCGGCGATGGGTTCGGCGCCATCGAGCGTGCGGCGCTGGTGCTGCGCCTGCACGGCTCGCCGGTGTACTTCCGCCGCAAGGGCCGCGGCATGTACCAGCGCGCGCCGCAGGAGCAACTCAAGATGGCGCTCGCCGGACTGGAGCGTAAACGCCAGCAGGCGCTGGTGCAGGCCGGTTACGAAGACGAACTGAAGGCGGGCCGTCTGCCGGAAGGCTTCAGCGGCAGCAAGGCGCTGGCTTTGCTCACGAGGCCCGACAAGAACACGATCGAATACAAGGCGCTCGAAGGCGCGGCCGCGGCGCGCGGTATCTCACAGGCGCGGCTGATGCTCGAATGCGGTGGAATTCCGTCGGCTCGCGCGTTGCATGAGGCGAAATTCCTCTCTGAGTTTTTCCCGCACGGCACCGGCTTTCCGCCGGTCACGGTCGGCACATTGCCGGAAGATCTGCCGGAAGCCGATGTACAGGCGTTCTCGATCGACGACATCACCACGACCGAAATCGACGATGCGTTCTCCGTTGAGCATCTGGCCGACGGCCGCGTGCGGATCGGCGTGCACATTGCCGCGCCGGCGCTCGGCATCGCGCGTGGCGACGAGGTCGATGCGATCGCGCGCACGCGTTTGTCGACCGTCTATATGCCGGGCGACAAGATCACGATGCTGCCCGATAGCGTCGTGGAAGCGTTCACCCTGGCCGAAGGCGGCTTGCGGCCGGCGCTGTCGCTGTACGTGATCATCAATCGCGAGACGCAGGAAATCGTGGCGAGCGAAACGCGCGCCGAGCGTGTGTTCGTGAAGAACAATCTGCGCCACAACACGCTGGACGAGCTGGTCACCGAAGAGGCGCTGGCCGCCGGCACCGGCGATTATCCGCACAAGGAAGACATTGCCGTGCTGTGGCCGTTCGCGCAGGCGCTGTTCGAAAAGCGTCAGACCGCGCGCGCCGGTTACGGCCTGCGCCGCGAAGTGCAGCGCAACACCGATTTCAACTTCTATGTGGAAGGCGAGCACATCACGATCACGCCGCGCCGGCGTGGTTCGCCGCTCGACACGATCGTCGCGGAGCTCGCGATTCTCGCCAACTCGTCGTGGGGCGCGTTCCTGCATGACCACGGCGTGCCGGGCATCTACCGTACGCAACGCGCGTTCGGTGCGCCGACCGGCCCGAAGCGCACCCGCATGCAAACCAATGCAGCGCCGCACGAAGGCTTGGGCGTCACGCAATACGCGTGGAGCACGTCGCCGCTGCGCCGCTACGTCGACCTGGTGAACCAGTGGCAGTTGCTCGCCTGCGTGCAGCATGGCGTGACCGCGAAACTGGCCGCACCGTTCAAGCCCAAGGACGCCGATCTGTTCGCCGTCGTGCAAGGTTTCGACGACACCTACACCGCGTATGCCGATCACCAGCGCCGCATGGAGTACTTCTGGTGCCTGCGCTGGCTGAAGCAGGAGAACCGGAAGCAGGTGGTGGCATCGGTGGTGAAGGGCGATCTCGTGCGTCTGGAAGAGATTCCGCTGCTGCTGCATGTGCCGGGTCTCGGCGTGCATGCACGCGGTACGCGCTTGCAGATGGAAGTGATGTCGATCGACGAACTGACCGTCGAAGCGTCCGTGCGCCTGCTGCATGTGCTCGACGCGCCGGCGGTGACGAGCGGCAGCGAAGCTGAGGAAGCCGACGAGGGTGAAGAAGAAATCATCGACGTGGCTGAGGAAAGCGCCGAAGGCGAAGCCGAGGCTCAGGCGGAAGCCGACCTCGACGGCGGCGCGACCGAACCGGGCGACGCCGAAAACGCCGCTGGCACCAGCGATGCAGCAGCCGACCAGCAGCACGTAACGGAGCCGGGACGATGAGCGTCAGCGATTCGCGCGACCGCTACGCGGTCATCGGAAACCCGGTCGGTCATAGCAAATCGCCGTTCATTCATGGCCGCTTTGCCGCGCAAACCGGCGAGCCGATCGAGTACGGCCACCTGCTCGCGCCGGTGGATGCTTTCGTGCCGCACGTGCGCGCTTTTATCGAAGCTGGCGGCCGCGGCATGAACGTGACGGTGCCATTCAAGCTCGACGCGCATGCGTTCGCCAACACACTGTCGCCGCGGGCGGCAGCAGCGGGCGCGGTGAACACACTGCGGTTCGACGCAAACGGTGTCTACGGCGACAACACGGACGGCTTCGGCCTCGTGCGAGACATCGAGGTGAATCTCGGCGTTTCGTTAAAGGGTGCACGGATTTTGCTGCTTGGTGCGGGCGGCGCCGCGCGCGGCGTCGTGCTGCCGATGCTGGACCGCTCGCCACATACGCTGACGATCGTCAACCGTACAGCGGCGAAGGCCGAAGTGCTCGTGGACCAGTTCGCGCAGGCCGCACGCGACGCCGCATGCCGTCTGACCGGCGGCAGCGCGCGAGCGATCGAAGTGGGCACATACGACGTGATCGTCAACGCGACGGCGGGCAGTCTGGATGCTTCGTTGCCCGAATGCGACGACCGCGCGTTCGGCGCCGGCACACTCGCTTACGACATGATGTACGGCGCGCATCCGACGGTGTTCATGGAGCACGCGCGGAAGCTGGGTGCACGCGGCGCCGACGGCCTCGGCATGCTGGTCGAGCAGGCGGCCGAATCGTTTTACGTGTGGCGAGGCGTGCGGCCCGACGGCGCGCCGGTGCTGGCTGAATTGCGAGCGTTATTGACGGCGCCGCCGCACGCATAGACCACCGCATTAATTTCCAGACTACGCAACGCACCGACCCACACGTTCACCGACTCGAGGACTCCAGGTACGATGAAAACAACGCGGCGCGCGAGCCGGCCAGGTCCGGTGCGATGGATCTTCTATCTCGGCGCCGTGTTGGCGATTGCGTGGCTTGCGACGCAGGCGTTTTACTTCGCGCAGATTGCGGTGTGGAATTACACGAATCCCCGGTCGACCGCTTTTATGCGATCGGACGCGTGGCGTTTGTCGCAGGACCGGCCTGATCTGTCGGTGCAACGCACGTGGGTACCGTACGAACAGATTTCGCACAATCTGAAGCGAGCGATTATCGCGTCCGAAGACGCGAACTTCGTGAACAACAACGGCTACGAGACCGACGCCATTTTGCAGGCGTGGGAGAAGAACAAGGCCAAGGGCAAGATTGTTCGCGGTGGTTCGACGATTACCCAGCAGTTGGCGCGGAATCTTTTTCTATCTCGTGAGAAGAGTTATATCCGCAAGGGGCAGGAGCTGATCATCACGTGGATGCTTGAGACCTTGATGGACAAGCAGCGCATCTTTGAGATTTATCTCAACTCCGTTGAATGGGGCAATGGGGTTTATGGCGCGGAGGCGGCCGCGCATTATTACTACAAGACTTCTGCTGCCAAATTGACTGCCGGGCAGTCGGCGCGGCTGGCTGTGATGCTGCCGCAGCCTAAGTATTTTGATGAGCACAGGGGCTCAGCGTATCTGGCTCAAAGGTCGCGCGTGATTGCGCGGCGGATGGGGGCTGCTGAGTTGCCAGATTGACGGTTTTTTTGCCTGCGCGGCGCTTTTTGTTCGTGTCTCTGGCCTTGGTGCCTTTCCTTGCATTGTTAGTGGTCTATTAGCGTTGCCCCTGTGCGGGGCGGCACTTACTTTCTTTGCCGCCGCAAAGAAAGATAAGCAAAGAAAGCGGCTAGAAGCCCCTGCTAAGTGGGGCCCGTGGTCTGCCACGGGTAGTGGTGCGACTGGAATCTGTGTTCGTGCCGATGCATGCGCTTGTGACAAGGGCGTCATACTTCCGGCGACGCTGCGCGCGCCGAAGAGCCATTCATAAAACCTCCCTCTACGTTTCAATTCCTACCCCTCGCCGACAGGTCGTGGCTCGTCATTGCACCGCCATCACCTTCTCGATTCCGATTGCAACGGCAACGGCAACGGCAACGGCAATGGCACATGCGAACGCGACCGTGGTTGGGATTGGGGCAGGGTGGAGCGAGGCGGGGCGGTGATTCAGCACACCGACATATCGTTTGAGGCGGGGTTTCCGGGGTGAGTGCAGAGGCGCCTCGCCGAGGCGAAGCCGATGGCTCCCACAGATCTCAAACGAAGCCCTTGGTTTCCCATGCAAACCCGTCCGCGACGCACGCAGTGCGGAGTGGGAGCTGACGAGTCCTTTGTCACTAACGCCGAATGTGCGAGAGCACGGATTCCAGTCGCACCACTACCCGCAGCAGACCACGGGCCCCACTTAGCAGGGGCTTCTAGCCGCTTTCTTTGCTTACTTTCTTTGCGGCGGCAAAGAAAGTAAGTGTGTAGTGGTTCAATGAACCTGGACACCTCTAAAGGGGATAATTCTCCAACTGAGGTGAGAAATGA
>NZ_FPBH01000017.1 GCF_900116445.1 Paraburkholderia aspalathi | reverse complement strand
TTCGAGGCAAACGTAGCTTGCGGCAGGTTCGCCAGTGCAGCCAGCATCTGGCCGGTCTGGTTCGAATCGTCGTCGATGGCCTGCTTGCCGAGGATGACGAGCTGCGGCTGTTCCTTGTCGACCAGCGCCTTGAGCAGCTTGGCGACGGCCAGCGGCTGCAGGTCTTCGCCCGACTCGATCAGGATCGCGCGATCCGCGCCGATTGCCAGCGCCGTGCGCAGCGTTTCCTGCGCTTGCGTGACACCCGCCGACACGGCGATCACTTCAGTCGCCACGCCCGCTTCACGCAGACGTACCGCTTCTTCAACCGCGATTTCGTCGAACGGATTCATCGACATTTTCACGTTCGCGATGTCGACGCCCGTGCCGTCCGATTTCACTCGAACTTTCACGTTGTAGTCGACCACTCTCTTGACTGGCACCAGGATTTTCATGCACACGCTCCAAAGTTACGAATACGTCAACCCAACGGACATTATAGCGACTGCCCTCATGGCAGCCTGGTCGCGGGCGCTCTAGCAGAAGGATATCGCTCCTCAGCGGCGTGACGGCAATAACGAACGATCGTTCTATTTTAATCTCGAAAAAACCCGGGAGACAACCCCGGGTTAAGACCTACGACTCTAATTTTGCATTGCCGTCGTGTCTTGTCAGGCGAAACGGCCGATAAACCGGCCGCCAACTCACCAGGCGGTGATCACCGCCCCACCAAACTTGCTTTCGACAAACTGCTTCACTTCCGGCGAATGATACGCCGCGACCAGCTTCGCGACCCACGGCTTGCTCTTGTCAGCTTCGCGGATTGCGATGATGTTCACGTACGGACCCTTCGGGTCTTCGATCGCGATCGCGTCCTGCTTGGGCTTCAAACCCGCTTCCATCGCAAAGTTCGTATTGATCGCGGCCGCGTCCACGTCGTTCAGCGAGCGCGGGATCTGCGCGGCGTCGAGTTCGACGATCTTCAGCTTCTTCGGGTTGTCGACGATATCGAGCGGCGTCGCCTTGAGGCCCGCGTCCGGGCGCAGCTTCAGCAGACCCTGCTTCTGCAGCAACAGGAGTGCCCGGCCGCCATTGGTCGGATCGTTCGGCACTGCGATCTTCGCGCCCGGCTGCAATTCAGCCAGCGTCTTCACCTTCTTCGAATAGATGCCCATCGGGTACGTGACGGTATCGGCGACGCGGATCAGCTTGTAGCCGCGGTCTTTCACCTGGGCCTGCAAGTACGGGTCATGCTGGTAGCTGTTCGCGTCCAGGTCGCCGCCGGCGAGCGCCGCATTCGGCTGCACGTAGTCGGAGAACTCGACGATCTTGATGTTCAGACCGTTCTTCGCCGCGACCGTCTTCACGACTTCCATGATCTGCGCGTGCGGGCCGCCGGTGACGCCGACCTTGATCGTGTCTTCAGCGTGAGCCACGGTGGCGGCAGCGAACAGCGACGCGGCGCCGAGTGTGGCGGCCAGTTTGAGAATGAAACGACGTTGCATGATGGACCTTTCCGAACCTATCGATTCTGTTGTTTACTTATGGCTCAAACGACGCACGAGCCAATCCCCGAACGACTGCACCAGTTGCACGAAGACGATCAGGATCACCACGACCGTCACCATCACTTCCGGCAAGAAACGCTGATACCCGTAACGAATGCCCAGATCGCCGAGCCCACCGCCGCCGATCGCACCGGCCATCGCCGAATAGCCGACCAGCGAGACAAACGTGATCGTCAAACCAGCGACCACGCCCGGCAGCGATTCCGGCAACAGCACCTTGAAAACGATCTGGCTGGTAGTCGCGCCCATCGCCTGCGCCGCTTCGATCAAACCGCGATCGACTTCGCGCAGAGCCGTCTCGACCAGACGCGCAATGAACGGCGCCGCAGCGATCGTCAGCGGCACCACGGCCGCAGCCGTACCGATCGACGAACCCACCACGAGGCGCGTGAACGGAATCACGGCGACCAGCAAGATGATGAACGGCGTGGAACGCACGGCATTGACGATCACGCCCATCACGCGATTCACGGCGATGTTCTGCAAGACGCCCTGACGGTCCGTCAGATACAGCAGCACGCCTAGCGGCAAACCGACCGCCGCGCCGACCAGTCCGGAGATGCCCACCATCACGAGCGTTTCCCAGAACGACTGGACGAACATATCGAACATTTCACTCAACATACGACAGCTCCTCTACCACCACACCCTGTTCGCGCAGATAGGTCAGCGCCTGTGCGACCTTCCCCGGTTCGCCGCCCGCGAGCACCGCGAGCGAGCCAAACGCCTGCCCCTGGATCTCGTCGATCTGGCCATGCAGGATGTTGAAGTCGAGTTCGTAGCGGCGAATCGTTTCCGACAGGATCGGCTGATCGACACCCGAACCGGTGAACGCGAGGCGCAGCAAGTGGCCGCTGCCGGTCTTCAGGCGTTCGGCCACGCGCGCCTTCATCGCGGGCGGCAGTTCCTGCGCGATCACGTCGCCGATCAGCGCGCGCGTCACTTCATGATGCGGTTGCAGGAAGACGTCGATGACCTTGCCTTCTTCGACTACACGGCCGGCATCCAGCACCGCGACGCGGTCGCAGACCTGCTTGATCACGTCCATCTGGTGCGTGATCAGCCCGATCGTCAGGTTGAGTTCGCGATTGATACGCTTGAGCAGATCGAGGATCGAGCGCGTGGTTTCCGGGTCGAGCGCCGACGTCGCTTCATCGGAGAGCAGTACCTTCGGCTTGCTCGCCAACGCGCGCGCGATACCCACACGCTGCTTCTGCCCACCGCTGATCTGCGCCGGATAACGATCCTTCTGCGCCGACAAGCCGACCAGTTCGAGCAGCGGCAACACGTTCGCCTCGATCTCGTCGCGCTTCATGCCGGCGAGTTCGAGCGGCAACGCCACGTTCTCGTACACCGTGCGCGACGACAGCAGGTTGAAGTGCTGGAAGATCATGCCGATTTCGCGACGCGCCTCGCGCAATTGCGCGGCGGGCAGCGTCGTCAGATCACGGCCGTTGACGACGATATTGCCTTCACTCGGACGCGTCAGCAGATTGATGGTGCGCACGAGCGTACTCTTGCCCGCGCCGCTGCGGCCGATGATGCCGAACACCTCACCCGCCGGAATCGACAGATTGACGTTGTGCAGCGCTTCGACCCAGCCCCGGGGTCCGGCGAACCGCTGAGAGATATTGCGTATTTCGATCATGGAAAAACGAAACGGCGGAGTTTGCCAACGAGCGTTGTGCGCTCCCGACAAGCGGCCGCCGTTGCTTTTATTGGGATTTGAGGCCGCAATTCTACCGCAGCGTCGTCATTCCCTTTAATAATCAATTTCGATCTTTTCATAACCACAGAGCATTAGAGGCATGCCCGGCGCGAGATGCTCGCGCGTGTGCGCCCGCTGCGACTATGATCGGGCGAATCGAAATCAGGACCCATCCAGGATAAACGGCAGACATGGAAACAACCCGATCCGGCAATGTGCGTCCCGCAGCGAACGCCCCGAAAGGCGCCCCCGCGCTGCGCTCCACGGTCACGACGAGCGACGGCGTCGAACTGCCGTTGTATCGCTGGCCCGCTACGACGCCGCTGCGCGGCACGGTCGCGCTGGTACACGGGCTCGCGGAGCACGCCGGGCGTTATGCGGCATTGGCGGATCGGCTGAACTCGGCCGGCATCGAACTCGTCGCTATCGATTTGCGCGGACATGGGCATGCGCCGGGCAAACGCGTGTGGGTCGACCGGTTCGACGACTATCTGCTCGATACTCAGGCCTTGCTCGATGAAGCGGCGACCAGTTGCGCTCCGCTGTTCCTGATGGGCCACAGCATGGGCGGCGCTGTTGCGGCGCTTTACGCAATCGAACGGCTCGAGGCAAGCGGGCGTCGGCTGAGCGGTCTGATCCTGTCGAGCCCCGCGCTCGCGCCCGGCCGCGATGTGCCGCGCTGGATGCTCAAGGTAAGCCAGGTGATCAGCCGCATCTGGCCGACCTTCCCGGCGATGAAAATCGACGCGGCTTTACTGTCGCGTCTTCAGCCGGTGGTGAACGCCAATCGCAATGACCCGCTGGTTCATCACGGCGCGATTCCCGCGCGCACAGGCGCGGAGTTGTTGCTGGCGATGGCGCGCATCGAACGCGGCCGCGCGGGCCTGCGCGTGCCGCTGCTGGTGTATCACGGCACTGCCGACAAGCTCACCGAGCCCGAGGGCAGCCGCGATTTCGGTGCGCATGCGGGATCGCCCGACAAGACGCTCACGATGCACGAAGACAGCTATCACGAGACGATGAACGATCTCGACCGGGATCGGGTGATCGGCGCGCTGATCGACTGGATCGAGAAACGGCTGCCTAAAGTCTGAGTAAGGCCTGAGCGCCGCACGGTATGCAGAAGTTCGGGCTTCCGCACACACGAGTACTAAACCCGGCCCGCCGCCAGAAACGGCTTGGCTAGCGCTTCCAGTCGGGCGGTCGTTTGTCGATGAAGGCCTGTACGCCTTCGAGTGCGGAGTCGTCCATCATGTTGCAGGCCATGGTCTGGCCGGCTAACTGGTACGCCGCTTCGATCCCCATTTCGAGCTGGCGATAAAACAGGCCCTTGCCGGCGCTCACCGCTTCGACGGGTTTCGCGCAGATGCTCTTCGCGAGCCGCGCGACCTCTGCGTCGAGCGCATCCGCCGGCGCAATGCGATTCACGAGTCCCTGCTGCTTCGCCTGAAGAGCGTCGATGAAATCGCCGGTGAGCAGCATTTCGAGCGCCGCCTTGCGCGACAGATTGCGCGACAGCGGCACCGAAGGCGTCGCGCAGAAAAGACCCAGGTTGACGCCCGAGACGGCAAAGCGCGCGGTGTCGGCAGCGACTGCCAGATCGCACATCGCAACCAGCTGACAGCCGGCCGCCGTGGCGATGCCGTGCACGCGCGCGATCACCGGTTGCGGCAAGCGCTGGATCGTCAGCATCAGTTTCGTGCAGCGCGCGAACAACGCCTGGTAGTAAGCCAACGACGGCTCCGCGCGCATTTCCTTCAGATCGTGTCCCGCGCAGAACGCGCGGCCCGCGCCGGCGATCACCACCACCCGCGCGTCGGACTCCGCCAGCGCCGTCAGCGCCGACTGCAACGCGTCGAGCAGAGCCTCGGAAAGCGCGTTGAAGGCATCGGGCCGGTTCATCGTCAAACGGACGGCGCCCGGCACGCCGTAGGCGTCGTGTTCGATGTCGACCAGCGACGCACTGCGCACCTCGGCATTCATGGCTCGCTCCTCGTTGAATTCCTGCATTTCGCGACGTTAGTGCATTCTGTCGCGTGACAACTCAGATTCCGGCCAGCGAGCGCACGTGCGCCACCACGCTGCGCCCCAATGCCGACAGGTTGTACCCGCCCTCGAGACAACTGACGATCCGTCCCTGCGCATAGCGCTTCGCGATCTCGCGCATCTGATCGGTGATCCAAGCGTAGTCGTCTTCGACGAGACCCATGTTGCCGAGATCGTCCTCGCGATGCGCATCGAAGCCGGCCGAGATGAAGATCATCTCCGGCTTGAATTCATGCAGGCGCGGCAGCCACATCATGTCGACCGCCTCGCGCACCGCCATGCCTTTCGAGCGTGCCGGCATCGGCACATTGCACATGTTGGGCGCCTGATTGTCGGCGCCGCTGAACGGATAGAACGGGTGCTGAAAGATGCTGCACATCAGCACACGCGAATCGCCCGAAAAGGCTGCTTCGGTGCCGTTACCGTGATGGACGTCGAAATCGATGATCGCCACGCGCTGCAAGCCGTGCACCTCAAGCGCGTGACGTGCGGCGATCGCGACGTTGTTGAAGAAGCAGAAGCCCATTGCACGCGCCGGTTCCGCGTGGTGGCCCGGCGGGCGCACGCTGCAGAACGCGTTGTCGTAGCGGCCTTCGATCACGGCGTCGGTCGCGGCCACCGCGGCGCCGGCCGCGCGCAACGCGGCCTGCAAGGTGTACGGGTTCATCGACGTGTCGGGATCGATTTCGGCAAGACCTTCAACCGGCGACCGGCTGCGGACGTAATCGACGTGGGCTTGCGTATGCACGCGCAACAGCGCGGCGTCATCGGCGAGCGGCGGCGACTCGCGCTCGATCAGCGAGTCGATGCGGCTCGCGATCAGTTGGTCTTCGATTGCCTGCAGGCGCGCCGGGCATTCGGGATGCCATTGCCCCATATCGTGCAGCAAACAATCGGCGTGGGAATAGAAGCCTGTTGCCATGATTCTCGTCTGCGGCGCGGCGCTTTCAAGGCGCGCGCGGCGTGTCTCCGTCCATGGGCGCACACACTGGGCGCGCCAACATTTGCCAAGTTACCACACCATGCGACTGTGACACGCCGGGCACAGTTTTGCAGAAAGCGTCGGGTATACTGCCCTGTCCGTTTCCCCCTGTCTCTTTCGCACTGCGCCCCTAGCTCACTATGACCGTCAAGCTTGCTCTGTCTGCACGAAACCGGCTACGCATGAAGACCGCAACCGCCGCACTGTCTGTCGCATCGTGCATGTTCATGGCAACCAGTCCGGCAATGGCGCAAAGCGCCGCGAAAAAGCCACCGGTGCTGCTCGCGCAAAGCCAACCGCAGCCGGCAGTGCCGCAAGGGCAAACCTTCGAAGAAGAGATCATTCCGCAGCGCTACGCGAATAATCCGAATGTCGATGCGTTCATCAGCGACATGTCCGCGCGCTATGACTTCGACGAAGCCGCATTGCACGCGCTGTTCGCTCGCGTGAGCTATTCGGCCACCGCGGTCAAGCTCGTCACGCCGTCGCCCTCGCCGTCGGTCAAGAACTGGCGCGTGTATCAGTCGCGCTTTCTCGATCAGGTGCGCATCAACGCCGGCGTGCGCTTCTGGCGCGCCAACCAGGCCACGCTGCAGCGCGCCTACGAAGAGTTTGGCGTGCCGCCGGAAGTGGTTGTCGGCATCATCGGCGTGGAGACGATCTATGGGCGCTTCATGGGCAACTTCCGCGTGCTCGACGCGCTGACCACGCTCAGTTTCGACTACCCGAACACCGCCAATCGCGCAGATCGCCAGGCGACCTTCCGCAAGAATCTTGAAGATTACCTGGTCTGGACGCGCGATTCGCAAATCGATCCGACCACCGTGCTCGGCTCCTACACCGGCGCGATCGGCATTCCGCAGTTTCTGCCGAGCAGCATCGTGCAATACGCGGTGAGCTACGACGGCAACAAGCAGATCGATCTGCGCACGAGCCAGGCGGATGCGATCGGCAGCGTGGCGAATTATCTGCGCCAGAACGGCTGGGAAAACGGCCGGCCGGTGGTGTGGAAGATCGGCACAGACGCCGGCAGCCTGGGCGTGGCGCAAGCGGCCGCCGACGGTAAGCCGGAGCCGCATTGGCCGCTGGACCAATTGCTGCGTGCCGGACTGCTGCTGAACGAACCGGGTGTCGATATCGCGTCGGAAGCCGGCACGCCGGTGACCGTGGTGGATCTGCCGTCGCCGGGGCGTGGTACCGAGTTCATGCTGGGCTTGAAGAACTTCTACGTGCTGACGCGCTATAACCGCAGTTTCTTTTATGCGCTTGCGGTTTATCAATTGGGCGAGCGGGTCAAGGCTCAGATGGAAGCAAGCGATGCTGCAAGCGCCAGCAGCAGTGCTGCGCCGCCGGTCGCCGCGTCGCAATGAGCACGAGCAGAGCGGTGGCGGTTGTCAGACCCTCACTGCATCACGAGCGGGAGCAAGCGACATAAAAAAAGCGCCGGTTAAACCGGCGCTTTTTTATTGACCAATTCGTTTTGAGGGCGCACTCAATGCGCCGCAGGGCAATCAAGCCGGGAACACACCCGTCGACAGATACCGGTCACCCCGATCGCAGACGATAAACACGATCGTCGCGTTCTCGACCTGGCGCGCGACGCGCAACGCCACCTCACAGGCCCCGCCCGACGAGATGCCGGCGAAGATCCCTTCGACCGAGGCCATGCGCCGCGCCATCGCTTCGGCTGCGGCCTGGCTCACGTTCTCGACGCGGTCCACACGGCTACGATCGAAAATCTTCGGCAGATAGGCCTCCGGCCACTTGCGAATGCCCGGAATGCGCGAACCCTCTTCCGGCTGCGCGCCGATGATCTCGATCGCCTGATTCTGTTCCTTCAGATAGGTGGACACGCCCATGATCGTGCCGGTCGTGCCCATCGACGAGACGAAGTGCGTGATGCGCCCTTCGGTGTCGCACCAGATTTCCGGACCGGTGCCTTCGACGTGCGAGGCCGGATTGTCCGGGTTCGCGAACTGGTCGAGGATGATGCCCTTGCCTTCGCGCTGCATCTGTTCGGCCAGATCGCGTGCGTATTCCATGCCGCCCGTCACAGGTGTCAGCACGATCTGCGCACCGTACGCGGCCATGCTCTGACGGCGCTCCACCGACAGGTCTTCCGGCATGATCAGCACCATCTTGTAGCCACGGATCGCCGCAGCCATCGCCAAGGCGATGCCGGTATTGCCGCTGGTCGATTCGATCAGCGTGTCGCCCGGCTTGATACGCCCGCGTGCTTCCGCTTTCTTGATCATCGACAGCGCCGGACGGTCCTTCACCGAGCCCGCAGGATTGTTGCCCTCGAGCTTCGCAAGGATCACGTTATTGCGGCTGCGGATCTCGTCGTCAGGGAGCCGGACGAGTTGCACGAGCGGCGTATTGCCGATCGTGTCTTCAATCGTTTTGTAAGCCATATGGGTTCTGGTGCTGTCGATGCGCGGAGTCTTCAATCTATTGATTCTAAACCACCGTGCGCACGGCTGCCGTGCGGCCCTTCTGGCCGCATGGATGCAGGTGCTGACCGACGGGCGCGCGCAACGCAAAAAGCCCGCGGCTGAGAACCGCGGGAGCCAGTCATCTGCATGACAGCTGAAGGAGTGTTCTTACCCACTCCGACCATGAAGGGGAACGACGGTAACAGGCCAGGCGCGAGACCGTGCGCGCGAGGTGACCCGCCTCGCGCGCACGGCCCGCGTCAGGCTATTTCTTCACCGCCACAGTGGCGTTCTTTGGAGTTGCGGCCGCGCTAGTCGAGTTGGCCGCGTTGGTGCCATTACCCGCAGCGGCCGCGCCTTTGCTCTGTGCAGACGCCGCAGCCTGCGGGTTAGCAGCCGCGCCAGCCGGACCGACAGCGAGACCCTCCGCCTGCAGGCGCTCGACGGTATGCCCGCCCATGCCTTTGACGCGCTTGCCGAGATCGGCCGGGTCCTTGAACGGACCATGTGCTGCACGCTCGTCGAGAATGGCTTTCGCTTTGGCAGGACCGATGCCCTTGATGCCGCGCAGCGCATCCTCGTTAGCCGTGTTGACGTCGACCGCCGCGTATGCGTGGCCAAAAGCGGCCAGCATGGCCGCGGTAACCAGAATTTTTCGAAACATATGGAATCTCCCTCGTACAACCGGTTGGCGACCATCACCAACCGGGAGATTCCAGTTTAAAGAGGTATCCGAAAGATTTACACCTGGCCGAATAGCCAACGTACGTAGCGATCGACACCTTCCTGCACGCTCAGGAACGGCGCGTCGTAACCGGCGGCACGAAGCTTCGTCTGGTCGGCCTGCGTGAAACACTGGTACTTGCCGCGCAATGCATCGGGGAACGGAATGTATTCGATCAACCCGCGCTGCACCTGCTCCGCGAGCGACAAGGGCTGCTCATTGTCCAAAGCACGCAACGTGTTAACCACCGTGCTCGCGATGTCGTTGAACGGCTGCGCGCGGCCACTACCCAGATTGAAGATGCCCGACTTGTCCGGATTGTCGAAGAAGAACAGGTTGACCTTCACCACGTCTTCGACCGAGACGAAATCGCGCGTCTGCTCGCCTGCGGCGTAACCGTTGTATTCGCCGAACAGCTTGACCTTGCCCTCGGCGCGGAACTGGTTGAAGTTGTGAAACGCCACCGACGCCATGCGCGCCTTGTGCGTCTCGCGCGGCCCGTAGACGTTGAAATAGCGGAAGCCGGCGATCTGGCTCTTCGCGGTGGGCAGAACGCGGCGAATCACCTGGTCGAACAGGAACTTCGAATAGCCGTACACGTTCAGCGGCTGCTCGACTTCGCGCTCTTCGACGAAGCGGCTCGAGCCGCCATACGTGGCCGCCGAAGACGCATACAGAAACTGGATATTCTGCGCGAGACAGACATCGAGCACTTCACGGCTATAGCGGAAGTTGTTGTCCATCATGTAGCGGCCGTCGGTTTCCATCGTGTCCGAACAGGCGCCTTCGTGGAAAATCGCGCGCACTTTGCCGAAGTCGCCACGCTTGAAGCGCTCGACGAATTCGGTCTTGTCGAGATAGTCGTCGATCTCGCAGTCGACGAGATTCTTGAACTTGTCCGCGCGCGTGAGGTTATCGACCGCGATGATGCGTTGTTCACCGCGCTCATTGAGCGCCTTCACGAGATTGCTGCCGATAAAGCCGGCCGCGCCGGTGACGATGAGGGTCATGATGATCCTGCGGTTGCGGTAATGAGCTCAGTTGACGCCGCGCGGGTTCCTCTTTTGCGCCGCTGAAACTGGAGCGAAAAGAAGGGAACCCGGCGGGCTGCATCAATGAAAAAGTTCGTCGTAGGTGACGGTGGCAGTACCGAGTTTGCCGACCACGATGCCGGCCGCGCGATTCGCGAGCCCGACCGCCTCGACCAGCGTAAGACCCGCGCCGAGCATGGCGGCGAGTGTGGCGATCACGGTGTCGCCCGCGCCCGATACATCATACACTTCGCGTGCAACGGCCGATGTGTGCAGGATGCCGTCGTCGGCGAAGAGCGTCATGCCCTCTTCCGAACGCGTCAGCAGCAGCGCCTTGAACTCGAGATCGGCACGCAGTTTGGTCACGCGCGCGATCAGATCTTCTTCGGATTTCCACTGCCCGACCACCTCGCGCAACTCGGCGCGATTCGGCGTGATCAGCGTGGCGCCGCGATAGCGCTCCCAGTCGTCGCCCTTCGGATCGACCAGCACCGGCTTACCCGCTGCATGCGCTTTGGCGATCATCTGCGTGACGTGCGTGAGACCGCCCTTCGCGTAATCGGACATCAGGATCACGTCGTGCGACGGCAGCAGATCGTCGAAACGCGCGAGACCCGCGAGCAACACTTCGTGCGCCGGCGAGTTTTCGAAGTCGACGCGCAGCAACTGCTGCTGACGCGATAGCACGCGCAGCTTGATGGTAGTGAGCAAATCCGGATCGCGCTCCAGATGCGGCGCCACCCCGCTTTCGGCGAGGAGTTGCACGATGCGCTCACCGGGCTCGTCGTGCCCGACCACGCACAGCAAACCCGCTTGCGCGCCGAGCGCCACCGCATTGCGCGCGACGTTCGCCGCGCCGCCGAGGCGGTCTTCCTGGCGCTGCACATGCACGACCGGCACCGGCGCTTCCGGCGAAATACGGTTCACGTCTCCGAACCAGTAGCGATCGAGCATCACGTCGCCAACCACCAGCACGCGCGCCGCACCGAGGCGTTCGCGCGGCACTACGGTCAGTGCGGACGTGGGTGTGGATTGAGCGGCTTCAGGCATTGCTGGAGACATCGGCCGGAAGTTCAGAGGGCTGGGCATAGGGTCGTCCGATCGAGTGATAGTCGATGCCGAGTTCGGTCATCGCGTCCGGCTCGTACAGATTCCGGCCGTCGAAAATCAGCGGTAACTTCAGCACCGACTTCAGGTGCACGAAATCCGGGCTCTTGAATTCCTTCCATTCGGTGACGACCACCAGCGCGTCGGCGCCGGTGAGCGTTTCGTCCTGGGTGCTCGTGAACGTGAGACGCGCGAGCTGGTCCGGTGCATCGTGCAGATCGATGGCGAACACGCGGCGCGCTTCGGCCACCGCGACCGGATCGTACGCGCGAACCTGCGCGCCACGCGCCAGCAATTCAGCGATCACGCGGCGGCTCGGCGCTTCGCGCATGTCGTCGGTATTCGGCTTGAATGCCAAACCCCACACGGCGAATGTGCGGCCGCTCAGATCTTCACCGAGCTTGCCCGTGATCTTGTTCACCAGCACGTCTTTCTGCTTGTAGTTCACTTCCTCGACGGCTTCGAGGATGCGCAGATTGTGGCCGGTTTCGGCGGCGGTGCGGATCAGCGCCTGCACGTCTTTCGGGAAGCACGAACCGCCGTAGCCAGCGCCGGCATACAGGAAGTGGTAGCCAATGCGTGGGTCCGAGCCGATCCCGCGGCGTACCGCTTCGATATCCGCGCCAACCCGGTCCGCCAGATTCGACATCTCGTTCATGAACGAGATGCGCGTAGCGAGCATCGCATTGGCAGCGTATTTCGTGAACTCGGCTGAGCGCACATCCATGTGCAGCGTGCGTTCGTGGTTGCGGTTGAACGGCGCGTACAGACGCTTCATCAGCTCGCGCGCGCGCAGGCCGGCTTCATCTTCGTCGCTGCCGAGCACGATGCGATCGGGACGCATGAAGTCGTCGACCGCCGCGCCTTCCTTCAGAAACTCAGGATTCGACACGACCGAGAAGCGATGCTGTTCGCTATTGGCAAGCCCGCGTTTGGCCAGTTCCTCTTCGACCACCGCGCGCACACGTTGCGCAGTGCCGACCGGCACCGTCGACTTATCGACGATCACCTTGAAGCCGTTCATCGTACGGCCGATATTGCGCGCCGCTTCGAGCACGTATTGCAGATCGGCCGAGCCGTCTTCGTCGGGCGGCGTGCCGACAGCGATGAACTGCACCTCGCCGTGCGCCACGCTTGCTTCGATATCCGTCGAAAACGTGATGCGGCGAGCCGCGCGCGTACGAGCGATGATCTCCAGCAAACCCGGCTCGTGGATCGGCACGCCACCGTTGTTGAGGATTTCGATCTTGCGCGGATCGACGTCGAGACAGAAGACGTCATGGCCGATTTCGGCGAGGCACGCGCCGGTGACGAGGCCAACATAGCCCGTGCCGATAATGGTGATTTTCATACGCTTTCCGGTAGAGGGTTCCGGTGAGGGTTTCTCGTAGTGAACAAGGCCGTCATGATCCCGCCTGGCCTATTCCGCCCGACGGGCCGCCGTCGTTGCGGCGCGGCTATGCAATTCCATTCGCTGTCAGTTCGACGCCGTGATCGGTTCGACGCGACGCGGGGCATAGGTTTCCCAACCGCTGCAACCCGGGCACTGCCAGTAGAACAGCCGCGCCCTGAAACCACAATTCTGGCACGTATACCGTGGCAGATTTTTTGTGCGCTGGCGAATCAGCGTACGCATCAGTTCGAGCTCGCTCTTGCGCGGCTCTTCCGCGACGGCTTCCTGCGCTTCCAGGAGACGCGTCATGCCCGCCAGATTCGGCGACTTCTGCATCTGCGAGCGTGCCAGCGCGTGAGCGGCGTCGGGCCCGCGCACCGCCGCAATGTGCTGATAGGTCACGTCGAGCAGATCGTTCGACGGATAGCGGTCCACCCACGTGATGAGCAGATCGGCGCCATCCTGCGGACGGCCGAGCGCCTCATAGGCCTTCATCAGCTTTTCAGCGACGAGCGGCAGATAGGCAGGATTCTGTTCCTCGACGCGCCGCCATTGGATGATCGCGGCCTCTTGCGAGCCGGCCGTCGCGTCAACGTCGCCGAACAGGATCGTGGCACGTACGTTGGTCGGGTTCGCCTTCAATGCAAAGCCAAGCTGACGGCGCGCCTCATCTGCGTTTTTCTGCTGAAGCGCTTCCTGGGCGAGCTCGCAATGAAACTGCGCGATGTCCTTGTCGAGCGACTCGGCGCCCATTGTTTCCAGATGGCGCGCGATATCGATCGACTTAACCCAATCTTTCTCGATCTGGTAGATGGTGAGCAGCGCACGCTGCGCACCCAACGCGTAATTGCCGGTTTCGAGCGAGCGGAAGGTTTCCTCTGCGCGATCGAGCAAACCGGCCTTCAGGAAGTCCTGACCCAGTTCGTACAGCGCGTGATCGCGCTCGGTGACCGGCAGATCGGTGCGGCTCAACAGGTTCTGATGCACGCGAATCGCGCGGTCCGTCTCGCCGCGGCGGCGGAACAGGTTACCCAGTGCGAAGTGCAACTCGATCGTTTCCGGGTCGAGCTTGACGACTTCGATAAACGCGTCGATCGCCTGGTCGGGCTGCTCATTGAGCAGGAAATTCAGGCCGCGGAAATACGAACGCGGCAGGTTGGCGCTTTCGGACAGCAGCGTCTTGAGGTCGTAGCGCGCGGCCATCCAGCCGAACGCAAAAGCGACGGGTATGACAAGCAGCCACCAGAAGTCTAGATCCATGCGATTAATGCAAATGTGCGGGAAAGCGGAAGCGGGAAGCCGCGCTTCAGAAGCGCGGCAGAAGACAACTTAGATCAGCGGCGGCATGGGCGGCTGTTCGACCACCACCGGAGCTTCGCGCGCCACACGCAACTCACGCTTGAGCCGGCCATTCTCCATGCGCAGGCGCACCATGCCCGGCATGGACGACACCAGCCCGGCCAGCAGCCCCACCACGAAGAACGCGAGGCCGATCAGAATCAAAGGCGCCGACCACGCGTAACCCGCGAGGAAATTCAGCGTAGCAGTTTGTGTATTGGAGAGTGCGAGCACCAGCAGGAGCACGAACACCAGCACACGGATCAGCCAAACGATAAATTTCATGAATAGGTCTCTTGACGGCAGTTGCGGGGTGACGCCGGCTTGATGACGCGTCGCGCCACGGTGTTGCCCGCGCCGAAGTGACCCGTATTGTAATGGATGCCCTCGCGGCTGGGCAGGAACTGGCTGATAGAGGACTTACGCGAGGTTTACCTTACCGCAAGCGGATGCATGGGCAGGTGTGTTCGATTGGGGAATGTGCCGGGCTTATAAGGGACGAAAAAGCGGACGAAAAAGCGAACAAAAAACGGACAAAAGGCGGCGAAAAGATGCGGACGAAAAAAAAGCGCCCGAAGGCGCTTTTTCTGGTCTTTTGCCGTCTGGCTTTGGCCGCTGACGCTACCAATGCCGTGCTGCGAACCCGCACAGCGAAGCATTTACAGGTCGTCGTCATCCGGCTCGTCGGCCTTCAACGGCTCGCCCGAACGTCGATCTACCCGCTCGCGCAATTCCTTGCCCGGCTTGAAATGCGGTACGTACTTCTCAGGTACCAGCACCTTCTCGCCCGACTTCGGATTACGCCCGACACGGGAGGGACGACGATTAAGGCCGAAGCTGCCGAAGCCACGAATTTCAATGCGATGACCGTTGGCAAGCGCCTCCGACATCGCATCAAGCATCGTCTTCACCGCGAAATCCGCATCTTTAAGTACAAGCTGCGGAAATCGCGTAGCCAGCTGGGCGACCAATTCCGATTTGGTCATACTGCAGCAGACCTCGCAAGAAAACGCCGGGCCGCCCCCATGTTCTTATGCTCCCCCTCGCGGGGGACCTGGCGCGAGGCGCCAGGTTTGGGGGCGTTCCTCAATTACTGGTTCTGACCGTCGAGCTTGGCCTTCAGCAGCGCGCCAAGGTTCGTCGTGCCGGTAGCAGCCGAGCTCGAATCCGACGAAGCCAGGCCGCGGATCGCTTCCTGTTGCTCAGCCGAATCCTTGGCCTTGACCGACAGGTTGATACCACGCGACTTGCGATCGATGTTGATGATCATCGCGTTGACCTTGTCGCCTTCCTTCAGCACGTTGCGAGCATCTTCCACGCGGTCTTGTGCGATTTCCGAAGCACGCAGGTAGCCTTCGACTTCCGCCGACAGCTGAACCACTGCACCCTTCGCATCTACCGTCTTGACCACGCCGTCGACGATCGAACCCTTGTCGTTCATTGCAACGAAGTTGCTGAACGGGTCGCCTTCGAGCTGCTTGATGCCCAGCGAAATGCGTTCCTTCTCGACGTCGATGCCGAGAACGATCGCTTCCACTTCGTCGCCCTTCTTGTACTTGCGAACTGCTTCTTCGCCCGTTTCCGACCACGACAGGTCCGACAGGTGAACCAGACCGTCGATGCCGCCCGGCAGACCGATGAAGACGCCGAAGTCGGTGATCGACTTGATTGCGCCTTGCAGCTTGTCGCCCTTCTTGAAGTTGCGGCTGAAGTCGTCCCACGGGTTCGGCTTGCATTGCTTCATGCCGAGGCTGATACGGCGGCGGTCTTCGTCGATTTCGAGAACCATGACTTCGACTTCGTCGCCCAGCTGAACAACCTTCGACGGTGCAACGTTCTTGTTCGTCCAGTCCATTTCCGACACGTGAACCAGGCCTTCGATGCCCGATTCGACTTCGACGAATGCGCCGTAGTCGGTGATGTTGGTGACCTTACCGAACAGGCGCGTGCCCGACGGGTAACGGCGGGAAATGCCTTCCCACGGATCGTCGCCCAGTTGCTTGATACCCAGCGAAACGCGGTTCTTTTCTTGATCGAACTTAAGGATCTTCGCGGTGACTTCCTGGCCAACCGACAGAACTTCGCTCGGGTGACGCACACGACGCCATGCGATGTCGGTGATGTGCAGCAGGCCGTCAATACCGCCGAGGTCCACGAACGCGCCGTAATCGGTGATGTTCTTCACCACGCCTTCCACGATCGCGCCTTCCTTCAGCGTTTCGAGCAGCTTTGCGCGCTCTTCGCCTTGGGTCGCTTCGATCACAGCACGGCGCGACAGCACGACGTTGTTACGCTTGCGGTCGAGCTTGATGACGCGGAATTCCAGCGTCTTGCCTTCGTACGGGGTCGTGTCCTTGACCGGACGCGTGTCAACCAGCGAACCCGGCAGGAACGCGCGGATGCCGTTGACCATGACGGTCATGCCGCCCTTGACCTTGCCCGTGATCGTGCCGGTCACGAGTTCGTTGTTGTCGAGAGCCTTTTCCAGCGACAGCCACGAAGCCAGGCGCTTCGCCTTGTCGCGCGACAGGATCGTGTCGCCATAGCCGTTTTCCAGCGCGTCGATCGCGACGGAAACGAAGTCGCCCGCCTGCACTTCTACCTCGCCCGCGTCGTTCAGGAACTCTTCGAGCGGGATGTAGGCTTCGGACTTGAGACCAGCGTTGACAACCACGAAGTTGTGGTCAACACGCACGACTTCGGCGGAGATCACCTCGCCAGCGCGCATGTCTTGCTTGGTCAGCGACTCTTCGAACAGAGCCGCAAAAGATTCGGTATTCGGGTTGGAAGTTTGCAGGTCGGACATAAAAATCAAAATTTGCATGGTGCTCGCGGTGCCCGGCTGGCCGGACGGTCAGCAACTTCGGCAAGAATGCGAATGCCACGCGGGGTTAAGGGGTTAATACACGCTCCACGACACTCGCGGAGCACCTACTGACAACGTTACTTCTCACTACTTTCTACTGCGCCCGCTGTTCAGATGCCACTCGGACATCAGGCATGCGGGACCAATGCTTCATACCACTGCACCACCTGTTCGACCGCCTGGTCGACCGACAATGCGGAGGTATCAAGCAGCTTTGCATCCGCTGCGGGCTTGAGCGGCGCGGCCGTGCGCTGACTGTCACGCTCGTCGCGCTCACGCAAATCCCGGAGCAAGTCATCTATATTAGCAGAAAATCCTTTTTGGATCAATTGCTTATGCCGGCGGGCCGCACGGGCCTCGACGCTGGCGGTCATGAAGACCTTCAGCACGGCGTCCTGGAAGATCACCGTGCCCATGTCGCGGCCGTCGGCGACCAACCCCGGTTCCTTACGGAAAGCCCGCTGACGGGCCACCAGCGCGGTTCGCACGGGCGCGTGCACGGCAATCGCCGAGGCCCGGCTGCCGACTTCTTCGGCGCGAATGTCGGCGGATACGTCGGCGCCGTCGAGTTGCGCCAGCCCCTCGCGAAACGTGATGTGAAGGTCGTCGATCAGCTTGACCAGCGCCTCGACGTCATCCGCCACAATGTTGTAGCGCATGCTGGCCAGCGCGGCGAGCCGGTACAGCGCGCCGCTATCCAGCAAATGGAAGCCTAGATTCGCGGCAACCAGCGCGGCCACGGTGCCTTTGCCCGAGGCGCTGGGGCCGTCGATCGTAATGACGGGCGTTTGGTGAAAGGGACGGATCGGTTTCATCGAAAAAGTCGCACGTCAGTCGATTCAGGAGCGAATCAGGGTTGAGCGAGCGCGGTGAAGCGCTCGAAATAGTCAGGGAACGTCTTGCCGACGCACTTCGGGTCGTTGATCCGGACCGGCACGCCGCCCAGGCTCACGAGCGAGAAGCACATCGCCATGCGGTGATCGTCGTAGGTGTCGATCGAAGCGTTCGGAATCAGCTTTTCAGGCGGCGTGACGACGAGGAAATCCTCGCCCTCCTGCACCTTCGCGCCGACCTTGCGCAGCTCGGTGGCCATCGCGGCGATCCGGTCGGTTTCCTTCACACGCCAGCTCGCGATGTTGCGCAGCGTGGTCGTGCCGTCCGCGAACAGCGCGGCGACGGCGATCGTCATCGCGGCGTCCGGAATCAGGTTGAAGTCCATGTCGATAGGATCGAGCTTGCCGTTGTCGTTGCCGACACCGCGCACTTCGATCCAGTCGTCGCCCATCTGCAGGTTCGCGCCCATCTTGATGAGCGCATCGGCGAAACCGACGTCGCCCTGGATGCTGGAGCGGCCCACGCCTTCCACCCGCAGCGGGCCGCCACCAAGCGCGCCGGCCGCGAGGAAATACGACGCCGACGACGCATCGCCTTCCACCATGATCGTGCCCGGCGACTGATAGCGCTGCCCCGCCGGCACGATGAACCGGTGCCATTCATGGCGCTCGACCTTGATGCCGAAGCGCTCCATCAGCTTGATCGTGATCTCGATATACGGCTTCGAGATCAGCTCACCGTCCACCTGCACGGTCGTCACGCCGCTTTCCGTGCGCAACAGCGGCAACGTCATCAAGAGCGAAGTCAGGAACTGGCTCGACACGTCGCCGCGCACGCGGATCGGTGCGTCAGCCGTGATTTGCGCCGGACGGATCCGCAGCGGCGGATAGCCTTCGTTCTCTTCGTAGTCGATCTTCGCGCCGATCTGCCGCAAACCGTCGACCAGGTCGCCGATCGGCCGCTCGTGCATACGCGGCACGCCGTGGATACGATAGTCGCCGCCATTCACGGCGAGTGCCGCAGTCAGCGGGCGCACCGCCGTGCCGGCATTGCCAAGAAACAGATCGGCCGTGCGCGCCGTGAACGCGCCACGTGTACCGGTCACGACGCAGGTGTCGCCTTCGCGCTTCAGACGCACGCCGAGCTTTTCGAGCGCGTCGAGCATCACGCGGGTGTCGTCGGAGTCGAGCAGGTTCGTGATCGTCGTTTCGCCTTCGGCGAGCGCCGCGAGCAGCAGCACGCGATTCGAAATGCTTTTCGAGCCGGGCAAACGAACCGTGCCGGACGCACGAGAAAATGGTCCGAGATCGAGGAATTCCATGATTGAGTCCAGTTCCGGTTATTTCGAGGCGTCGCCGAGGGCGGCCCCTGCACTGCGCTGTTCCTGCCATTCGCTGCGCGCGACGCGCGAGCGCGCGAACACCGCTTCGAGCGCTGCGCCGTCGCCGGATTCGATCGCCGCGCGCAAGCGCGCGAGCACCGCCGTGTAGGCATCCAGTTCGTCGAGCAGCGCGGCGCGATTCGCCACGCACACATCGCGCCACATTTCCGGGCTCGACGCGGCGATACGCGTGAAGTCACGGAAGCCACCGGCGGCGAATGAAAATTTCAGCGCGGCGTCGGGCGAATTGAGAATCTGCTCGACCAGCGCGAACGACAAAACGTGCGGCAAATGGCTGACCGATGCGAGCACGCGATCATGCTGCTCGGGCGTCATCTCCCGCACACAAGCGCCGGTTGCACGCCACATCGCGGCAACGCGTTCGACCGCTTCCGGCGCGTTCTCCGGCAGCGGGCACAACACGACATTGCGATTCACATACAAATCGGGCAACGCCGCATCCGGGCCGCTCGCCTCACGGCCGGCAATCGGATGCCCCGGCACGAACTGGCCGATGCGTGCGCCGAGTGCCGCGCGCGCGGAAGCCACCACGTCCGACTTGGTGCTGCCGGCATCGGTGACGATCGTGCCTGCGTCGAGAAACGGCGCAATACGTTCGAGCAGAGGCTGTGTCTGCGCGACTGGTGCGGCAAGCAGCACGAAATCGGCGCCGGACAACGCCGCCCGCAACGCCGCGTCGTCACCCAACGCCGCGGTTTCATCGACCACACCCAACTCGAGCGCGCGCGCCGTCGACGCGGACGAACGCCCGACACCCACCACGGTTCGCGCGCCTGCCGCCTCACCCCGCTCACGCAACGCGCGCGCAAGCGATCCGCCGATCAGGCCGACACCGAAAATCACCAGCTTATTAAAAGAAAACGCGGCCACGTCGGTCACTGAAAAAGCGCGCCTTCAGAAAGTGAGGCGCGCGGGTCAAGGTCAACCGCTTACGCGGTGGCGAGCGTCTTTTCGAGCGCCGCGAGGAACGCTTCGTTTTCTTCCGGCAGGCCGATCGTGATGCGCAGCCACTGCGGCAAACCGTAGTTGCCGACCGGACGAACGATCACGCCCTGCTTGAGCAACGCGAGGTTGACGCGGTTGCCCGCTGCGTCGTCATTGCCGACGCGCACCAGCACGAAGTTGCCGTCCGACGGCACATACTCAAGGCCGAGTTTGTCGAACGCTTCGGTCAAAAGGCGATAGCCCTGCGCATTCAGGGCCGCGCTCTTTTCCAGAAACGCCTTGTCGTTCAGCGCTGCGATCGCCGCGGCTTGCGCCAGCGTGTTCACGTTGAACGGCTGACGCAGACGGTTCAGCAGATCGGTCAACTCCGGCTGCGCGATGGCGAAGCCGACACGCAGGCCGGCCAGGCCAAACGCCTTCGAGAACGTGCGCGAGACCAGCAGATTCGGATAGCGGCGCACCCACGCGATCGAGTCGTAGCGCTTTTCTTCCGGCAGATATTCCGTGTACGCCTCGTCGAGCACGACGACCACGTTGCGCGGCACCTTGTCGAGAAACGCTTCGAGCTTGGCGCCTTCGATGAACGTGCCAGTCGGGTTGTTCGGATTCGCGACGAAGATCAGGCGGGTGTCGCCGGTAATCGCGGCGAGCATCGCGTCGAGGTCGTGGCCATACTTGACGGCCGGTACGACGATCGCATTTGCGCCCACGCCTTGCGTGGCGAGCGCGTAGACCGCGAACGAGTACTGCGCGTAGACGATCGACTGACCCTTCTCGACGAACGCATGCGCGGCAATTTCGAGAATGTCGTTGCTGCCGTTGCCGAGCGTGACCCACTCGGCCGGCACCCCGTAGCGCTCGCTCAGCGCTGCCTTCAGTTCGAATGCATTCGCGTCCGGATAGCGGCCGAGTTCGCTGGCCGCTTGCGCCATGGCGCGTTGCGCCGATTCCGGCATGCCCAGCGGATTTTCGTTCGACGCGAGCTTCACGATGGTCGCTTCGTCGAGGCCAAACTCGCGGGCCACTTCCGAAATCGGCTTGCCGGCGATGTAAGGCGCGATCGCGCGCACATAGGAAGGACCGAAGGACGTTGTCATGAAAATCTCCGAACGACTAATTAGTAGTAAGTGGACCTGCGACAGGCGCGCCCAGACCGCGTGCGCGCGCCTGGGCCGACATCAACGGGCGCGCGGATACGAGCCGAGTATCTTCAGGAACGCGGCCTTCTGACCGAGTTCGGTGAGTGCGGCGGCAACCGCCGGCTCGTCGCGATGGCCTTCGACGTCGATATAGAAGTAGTACTCCCACGTGCCGACGCGCGCCGGACGCGACTCGAAACGGGTCATGGACACGCTGTGGCGCGCCAAGGGCTCCAGCAACTTGAACACGGCGCCCGGCTCGTTCGCCACGGAGACGATCAACGACGTCTGATCGTGCCCGCTGACGCCGGTGCGCTCCTTGCCGATCATCACGAAACGCGTGCGGTTGTGCGGATCGTCCTGGATCAGGGCGTACGCGACTTGCAGACCGTAATGAGTCGCCGCGCGGTCGCCTGCGATGGCCGCAACCGTCGGATCTTCCGCCGCCATGCGCGCGGCTTCGGCATTGCTCGACACCGCCTGACGCTCGAGATGCGGCGCGTTGGTCGCAAGCCAGCGCTGGCACTGGGCAAGCGCCTGCGCGTGCGCGCACACTCGCGTCACGCCAGTGAGGCCGCCGTTCAGCGTCAGGAGATTGTGGTGAATCGGCAAGGCAAGTTCGCCGCCGATCGTGAGCTGGGTTTGCAACAGCAGATCCAGCGTGCGCGACACCGCGCCTTCGGTCGAATTCTCGACCGGCACGACGCCGAATTCGGCGGCGCCTGCTTCGACCGAGCGAAATACTTCGTCGATCGACGGGCACGGCAGACCTTCGATCGACTGACCGAAGTACTCGTGCATCGCCTGTTCGCTGTACGTGCCAACCGGGCCAAGATACGCGGCCTTGATACTCTTTTCGAGCGCCCGGCTCGCGGCCATGATTTCGCGCCAGATCGCGCTGATATGCTCGCTGGCCAGCGGGCCCGCGCTCATATCCTGCAAGCGCGCGATCACCTGCTGCTCGCGCTCGGGGCGGAACACCGGTGCGTTGAAATGCTTCTTCACCTCGCCCACTTCGAGCGCCACCGCGGCACGCTGATTGAGAAGCGCGATCAGCTGCGCGTCGAGCGCGTCGATGCGTTCGCGAAGGGGTTTGAGTCGGGTATTGAGTTCGTCGTCCATGCGTGAAAACGGCCCTGCCGGTAGCTACTGCACAAATGCGTGCTGGAAAGGATGCGCGTGCCTGAATATCGAAGACGATCAGGCGCTGCGCTGTTCGAATTCCTTCATGTATTCGACAAGCGCTTTGACGCCTTCGAGCGGGACGGCGTTATAAATCGACGCCCGCATGCCGCCGACGGACTTGTGGCCCTTTAGCTGCACCATTCCCCGCGCTTTCGCGCCGGCCAGGAAATCTTCGTTGCGCGACTCGTCGGCGAGGAAAAACGGTACGTTCATCCGCGAGCGCGAGCCACGCTCGACCTTGTTCAGATAGAAGCTGCTCGAATCGATCGTGTCGTACAACAGCTTCGATTTCTCGAGGTTACGCGCTTCCATCGCGGTAAGGCCGCCCTGCTTCTTCAACCACTTGAACACCAGCCCCGCGATGTAGATCGCATACGTGGGCGGCGTGTTGTACATCGAGTTGTTCTCGGCGACGGTTTTCCATTCGAACGCCGACGGGCAGATCGCCTGCGCGCGGTCTAGCATATCTTCGCGGACGATCACGACGGTCACACCCGCCATGCCGATGTTCTTCTGCGCACCGCCAAACAGCACGCCGTATTTGGCAATGTCCATCGGGCGCGACAGGATGTGCGACGAGGCGTCCGCCACCAGCGGAATATCGCCGAGGTCGGGAATCTCGAACGTCTCGACGCCGTGAATCGTTTCGTTGGTGCACAGATGTACGTATGCCGGATCGTCCGACAACTGCCATTCCGAGCGCGCCGGTGCGCGCGTGAAGCCCTCGGCCGTTTGACCGCTCGCCGCCAGATGCACGGTGCCGTACTTTTGTGCTTCTTTCAGCGACTTTTGCGACCAGGAACCCGTCACGACGAAATCCGCGCGCGGTTTCGCGCCCATCAGATTCATCGGCACGATTGCGTTTTCGCCCAGACCGCCGCCTTGCAGGAACAGGATGCGGTGGCTGGCTGGCACCGCGAGCAAGTCGCGCAGATCGACGAGCGCCTCCTCGTGGATCGACATGAATTCTTTGCCGCGATGGCTCATTTCCATCACGCTCATGCCACTGCCGTGCCAATCGAGCATCTCGTCGGCTGCCTGACGCAGCACTTCTTCGGGCATGGCCGCGGGGCCGGCGGAGAAATTAAAGACGCGCATCGTGAGATCCTGGAAGCTGGCGCGAAAAACGAACAGATCGCGCAAAAATCGGCGAAGTTGGCAGCCGCGAAGGCAGCCATTGCAAAGCTTGCAACGCGAACTCGACAACGCGAGTTTGACGACGCGCGTTTGGCAATATTTCCGCACCCAAAAAGAAAATGGCCGTCTGCGCGTGTGCGCAAACGGCCATTATCGCATTGTCACCGCCAACCCGCCAAACCCGACACGCCATATGGCTTGCGGAGCGGCGGCTAGCGCGATGTCAGCGCAGCCTTTCGACCCTTTGGTTCAACTCGCCGGCTTTTTTAGCCAACTCATTTAACCAACTTACTTAGCCGGCTTGACCGAAGCGACTTCCTTGTCAGCCTGGTCGCGCGTTGCCTTGATCGATTGCGGCATGTACTTTTGCATCAAGCCATTCACGACGTCGCGGCCAACCTGGTCTTGCACCTGGATGAACTTGCGGCCAGTCGGGCTCTTGTAGAACGCGGTCAGATCCTTGATTTCCGACGTGCTGTAGTACTTCGCGTAAGCGTCGTACTGAGCTTGCATGGCGTCCTGGCGGAAGCTGTCCGTTGCGAACACTTGACCTGCGCCGTCAACCAGCTTCGGCACTGCGTTCTTTTGCAGCGTCGGGACGGAAGCCTGCTTCTGCTTGTCCGTCATCGTCTTGTTTTCGCTCAGGGCGTCCGACAGGATAGCCGGAACCAGCTGCTTGGCTTGCATCTGGGCGCTGTTGCCGATCGCGCCGACGAGCTTCTGTGCGTCGATTGCGTCCAGCAAGTCCTTGATTGCAGCCTGCTTGGCCGGATCAACCGGTGCAGCGGCAGCAGCCGGAGCCGCCGGGGCCGGGCTCTGAAGCGCTTGAGCCATAGCGAAGGTCGGCACGAGAGCAGCCAGCAACATCAGTTGTTTGAATCGTTTTTGCATCATTACTCCCTAAGAGAAATTAACTTGAACTGCAAGCTGCGCGGGATGCGTATCGGCCCGACACGCCATTGTTCCCTGCGCAGCTTTCAACCAATAACTGAGACTGAAAGCTGCCGACGCGAATCAGGCCGCACCACCGTCTTCACCGCCGTTGTCGCCTTCGGCAGGACCTTCGGTGTCGCCTTCCACATCGATATCTGCTTCCGCCTCAGCAACCTGTTGCAGACCTGAAAGCTTGGTCCCTTCGTCAAGGCTGATGAGTGTAACACCTTGGGTTGCGCGCCCCATTTCGCGGATTTCCGATACGCGCGTACGAATCAGCACGCCCGTATTGGTGATCAGCATGATCTGCGCTTCCTGATCCACCAGCGTCGCGGCGACGACCTTGCCGTTACGCTCCGACGTCTGGATCGCGATCATTCCCTTCGTGCCGCGCCCGTGACGCGTGTACTCGATGATCGGCGTGCGCTTGCCGTAGCCGTTTTCGGTTGCGGTCAACACCGACTGCTGCTCGTCGCCGGCCACCAGCAACGCAATCACGCTCTGGCCGTCTTCGAGTTGCATGCCGCGTACGCCACGCGCCTCGCGGCCCATCGGGCGCACGTCGTTCTCGTCGAAGCGAACTGCCTTGCCGGAATCCGAGAACAACATCACGTCATGCTGACCGTCTGTGATCGCGGCGCCGATCAGGTAGTCGCCGTCATCCAGACCGACCGCAATAATACCCTTGCGCAGCACGCGGCCAAAGGCTTCTAACGGCGTCTTTTTTACGGTTCCTAACGCGGTGCCCATAAAGACGAATTTGTCAGCCGAAAATTCCTTGACCGGCAAGACAACCGTAATCTTCTCGCCGTCCTGCAGCGGGAAGATATTGACGATCGGACGGCCGCGCGAGTTCCGTGAACCTTGCGGCACTTCGTAGACCTTCACGCTGTACACGCGACCACGATTCGAGAAGCACAGAATGTGATCGTGCGTGTTCGCGATGAACAGCGTGTCGATCCAGTCGTCTTCCTTCATCGCCGTGGCCTGTTTGCCGCGGCCGCCCCGCTTCTGCGCACTGTATTCGGACAACGGCTGCGATTTCACATAGCCCGCGTGCGACATGGTCACGACCATCTCTTGCGGCGTGATCAGGTCTTCGGTGTTCAGTTCGGTTGCGTTCAGCTCGATCTTCGAGCGGCGCGCGTCGCCGAATTCGGCTTTGATCGACGTCAGTTCCTCGACGATGATCGCCGTAATGCGTTCCGGGCGAGCCAGAATGTCCAGCAGGTCAGCGATTTGCGCCATCACTTCGCGGTACTCGCCGATGATCTTGTCCTGCTCCAGACCCGTCAGGCGTTGCAGACGCATCTGCAAGATTTCCTGAGCCTGGGTGTCGGACAAGCGGTAGAGGCCATCGGACTGCATACCGAACGACGGATTCAAACCGTCAGGGCGATAAGCCTCACGACCACCGGCCGACGCGTTTTCCGTCTCGGCGCGCGACAACATTTCGCGCACCAGCGATGAATCCCACGGACGCGCCATCAATTCCTGCTTGGCGATCGGCGGTGTCGGCGCGGCCTTGATGATCGCGATGAATTCGTCGATGTTGGCGAGCGCGACTGCCAGACCTTCGAGCACGTGACCGCGTTCGCGGGCCTTGCGCAGTTCGTATACAGTGCGCCGCGTCAGCACTTCCCGGCGATGCGACAGGAAGCACGCCAGCATTTCCTTCAGGTTCAGCAGCTTCGGCTGGCCGTCGACCAGCGCGACCATGTTCATGCCGAAGGTGTCCTGAAGCTGGGTCGCCTTATACAGATTGTTGAGAACCACTTCCGGCACTTCGCCGCGCTTCAGCTCGATCACGACGCGCATGCCGCTCTTGTCGGATTCGTCGCGGATATCGGAGATGCCTTCGAGCTTCTTCTCGTTGACCAGTTCGGCGATGCGCTCCAGAAGTGAGCGCTTGTTCACCTGGTACGGCAACTCGTCGACGATGATCGACATGCGTTGACCGCGGTCGATTTCCTCGAAGTGAGTGAGCGCGCGCATGACCACACGGCCGCGGCCGGTGCGGTAACCATCGCGCACGCCGGCCACGCCGTAGATGATGCCGGCGGTCGGGAAGTCAGGCGCCGGAATGATCTCGATCAGTTCGTCGATCGTGGCTTCCGGGTTTTTCAGCAGATGCTGACATGCGTCGACAACCTCGTTGAGGTTGTGCGGCGGGATGTTGGTCGCCATGCCGACCGCAATACCGGACGAGCCATTGATCAGCAGATTGGGAATACGCGCCGGCAGGATGGCCGGTTCGTTTTCGCTGCCGTCGTAGTTCGGCGTGAAGTCGACGGTTTCCTTGTCGATATCGGCCAGCAGCTCGTGGCCGATCTTTGCCATGCGGATTTCGGTGTACCGCATTGCCGCGGCGTTGTCGCCGTCGACCGAACCGAAGTTGCCCTGACCGTCCACCAGCATGTAGCGCAGCGAGAAGTTCTGCGCCATCCGGACGATGGTGTCGTAAACAGCCGTGTCGCCGTGCGGGTGATATTTACCGATGACGTCGCCGACGATACGCGCCGACTTCTTGTACGCCCGGTTCCAGTCGTTGTTCAGTTCGTGCATCGCGTACAGCACGCGCCGGTGCACCGGCTTCAGGCCATCGCGAACATCGGGAAGCGCACGCCCCACGATCACGCTCATCGCGTAATCGAGATACGAACGGCGCATTTCCTCCTCTAGGGAGATTGGCAGAGTCTCTTTGGCGAATTGATCCATTATCCGTATCTTTTACGTGCCAAGGCGACGGCGTGAAGCTGACCTCACCTCGCCGCGCCTTCGCGTAAGCATTGCAGGCGCAACGCATCACGCGATTCTAACATGCCGCGCATCCGCCCCCGGCTGGGGTACGTATACCTATTAGCAGACGAGCGGGAACGGCGCCTGAACGCCCCAAGATGAAGTCGGGGCAGGCTCGATTTGTGCGTGGGGCAATTCGCCGCTCAGCCATGACTGGCGGTGCCTACAGCGGATTGCTTCTGTTGCGCATGCACCACAATTGGAGGGTGATTTGATCGGGGGCAGATTTTTTTATCGTTGGAAGGGAACGATATGGCAAAATGCCAACGCACAAAGAGTTAGACACTGCTCGAAGTCTACACAGCACGTTTTTTGTTCTACACCGATGTTATACTTCGAGCAATGTATGACTTGTCTTCGTCAACAGGCTCGCAGTAAACCTGCGGTAATCTCAATTTCGAGAGGAGAAATATGAATAAACTTTCAAAGCTCGCGTTCATTGCAGCTACCGCAGTTATGGCTGCATCCGCCATGGCGCAATCGGTGCCGGCGTCGCGACAAGCTACGAACGACAACTGGGTGAATGGTACCGGCGAATACGTGTGGATGAACGGCACGAACGAGCTTTGCTGGCGCGATGCATTCTGGACGCCGGCAACGGCCAACGCTAAGTGCGATGGCGCCCTGGTTGCCCAGGCTCCGACCCCGCCGGCTCCGGTCGCACCTGCACCGGCTATTACGAGCCAAAAGATTACGTATCAAGCTGACGCTCTGTTCGACTTCGACAAGGCCATCCTGAAGCCGGCTGGCAAGGAAAAGCTGGACGATCTGGCATCGAAGGTCGGCTCGCTGAACCTGGAAGTCATCGTTGCAACGGGTTACACGGACCGTATCGGTTCGGACAAGTACAACGACCGCCTGTCGCTGCGCCGTGCTCAAGCTGTGAAGTCGTACCTCGTGAGCAAGGGCATCGAATCCAACCGTATCTATACGGAAGGCAAGGGCAAGCGCAACCCGGTCACGACCGGTTGCAACCAGAAGAACCACAAGCAACTCGTCGCTTGCCTCGCACCGGATCGTCGCGTGGAAGTCGAAGTTGTCGGTACTTCGAAGCAGTAAGCTACAAATTACCGCAGTATCAAAGCCCCGCTTCGGCGGGGCTTTTTTTATGCCGCAGCTGCGGGCGCCGCTCGCCTTCTCCTCCGAGCGCGCCCGACCCGCTGGAACAGGACGCACCAGCCACAGCGCGGCATTTTGCCGCCCCGTCGCCCGGCCTATATACTCAGGGTTTATCCTCGAGCGCCCGCTCAACGCTCTCATCGAGGCAGCTTCCGCTATGACCAACGCCGATCCCCACGAACTGCAGAAATTTAGCGACCTCGCGCATCGTTGGTGGGACCCGAATGCCGAATTCAAACCGCTGCATGAACTCAACCCGATTCGTCTAAGCTGGATCGACGCGCACGCACATCTCGCCGGCAAAACCGTGTTGGATATCGGCTGCGGCGGCGGCATTCTGTCGGAGTCGATGGCGGGATTGGGGGCGCATGTGAAGGGAATCGATCTGTCGACCCAAGCGCTCGGCGTGGCGGATCTTCACAGCCTTGAAAGTGGTGTAACCGTCAGTTACGAAGAAATCGCCGCCGAAGCACTCGCCGCCCGCGAACCGGGCACTTACGACGTCGTCACCTGCATGGAAATGCTCGAACACGTGCCCCAACCGGCCGCCATTGTCGAAGCATGCAAAACGCTCGTGAAACCCGGCGGCTGGGTGTTTTTCTCCACGCTGAACCGCAATGTGAAGTCGTATCTGTTTGCGGTGATCGGCGCCGAATATATCGCGCGGATGCTGCCCAAGGGTACGCACGACTACGCGCGCTTCATCCGCCCCTCGGAATTGGCCGGCTTTGTGCGCGCTGCCGACCTGCGTACGGTCGACATCAAAGGTATCGTTTATAACCCGCTCAGCAAGCACTTCACGCTGTCCGCCGACACGAGCGTGAACTACATGCTCGCCTGCCGCCGCGACGTCTGATCCGCCTCGACCTGCCCGGACTCAATCCAATCAATGAGCGATCCCACGCCCCTGCCCCAACGCGAAGACAACGACGACGCGCTCGGTCTTTGCCAGGCTGTCCTGTTCGACCTCGACGGCACGCTGGCCGACACCGCGCCCGATCTCGCGGCCGCAGTCAACAAGATGCGCCACGATCGCAGCCTCGAGATGGTGCCGCTCGAAGACCTGCGGCCGCTCGCGTCGGCGGGCGCGCGCGGTCTGATCGGGGGGGCGTTCGGCATCGGCCCTGACGATCACGAGTTCGCGTCGATGCGTGAGGAGTTTCTCGCCAACTATGAAGCGGACTTATGCATCGAGACCACGCTGTTTCCCGGCATTCCCGAATTGCTCGACGATCTCGATGCGCGGGGCGTGCGCTGGGGCATCGTGACGAACAAGGTGGCAAGGCTCACTGAGCCGCTGATCGCGCAACTCGGCCTCGAAGAGCGCGCCGGCTGCGTGGTGAGCGGCGACACGACCCCGCATTCGAAGCCGCACCCCGCGCCGCTGTTGCACGCCGCGCGTGAGCTGGATGTCGTGCCCGAGCGCATCGTCTACGTTGGCGACGACCTGCGCGACGTGCAGGCGGGTTTCGCGGCCGGCATGAAGACCATCGCGGCCGCCTATGGTTACTGCGGCAACGACATTCCGCCGACGCAATGGCACGCGCAGCATGTCGTGCACTCGCCCGCGGAGTTGCAGAAGCTGTTGCGCGACATCGGCTGAACCGCTGAACGCAAATAGCGAACACCACAGGCACGCCACACGCAATGCATGGCGGCGGCTTGCGGCTTCGCATTGACAGCGCACCAGCACACGGCCAGCCATCAAGCCAATCACCCAGGACGTGGCCGTCAAACTATTGTAAAATCTCCGTCTGGCCCAGATGTTTTGGGCAACGAACCGCGGGGGCGACCTGGTTTCGACAGGGGTTGCGAAGCGGCTAGGGCATACCGAGGACCCGTCACCTCGTTAATCAATGGGAAAAACGTAACTGCAAACGACGAAACGTTCGCACTGGCAGCCTAAGGGCCGCCGTCCTCTGCCTAGTTCACTGACGGGCTAGAGTCGCAAGACCGGTAGCAATACCGACAGAGGTCATATACGTCAGTTAAGTCTTGGTGGCGTCACGACGCCAAGGTCGAAAATCTAGTGAATCGCCGTCACGCAGCGTGTTCGTCCGCGTCGTGGTGGTTAAATCAAATGACAGAACTAAGTATGTAGAACTAGTCGTAGAGTGCTTCTGGACGCGGGTTCGATTCCCGCCGCCTCCACCAGAACATCGTTTCAAGCTGCATCATCAAGACTCAAAACCCGTAAGCGGCCTGCTGCTTGCGGGTTTTTTGTTGCCTGCGCATAAAACAGAAGGCCCGCTCATCGAGCGGGCCTTTTTGCTGGCGCGTATGGCGGGTGTCGAAAAAAGCCGCGTGAGGCCAAGGGAATAAACGCATCCGTCCAATCGTTTATTCCGCACGCACGACCGCACACTGCGTTCCGCGCGAGACCAACATCAAAACCAGGAGCCGACATCATGCGCAAGACTCTCTTATGCCTCACCACGCTGACTCTCCTCGCACTGCAACAGACTGCTTTTGCCGAGGCCCCGAAGATCGTCGACGGCCGCTTCGTCACCGCGGACGGCATGACGCTCTATACCTTCGACAAAGACACCAAGCCCGGCATGAGCGCCTGCACCGGCGGCTGCATGACTAACTGGCCGGCAGCCATGGCGAGCACGTCGGACAAGCCCTCAGGCGACTGGACCGTGATTCCTTCGGCCGACGGCAAACAGCAATGGGCTTATAAAGGACATCCGCTGTATCGCTACGCGGCCGACAAGCAAGCGGGCGACATGAAGGGGGACGGCTTCAAGGACATGTGGCACACGGCGAAGCCATAACCGACAGCCGCTGAACGATGGGCCAGAACCGAGAGACTTTATAAAAAAACTTAAACGAAAAACGCCGGCTGCAAGCCGGCGTCTCGAACGAATACAAAACGGAACACGAAAGCGCTGATTCGCTTATTCGTCTTTAGGACACTGCAAATTACACCCGTTCGGATCGCCATTGTCGCCGCGCTTGCGCATGGCTGATTTTTTGTTGGACTGGTATTTGTCCGAGGGCGCGGACGCCGCAAACGGCATCTGCGGATGTTCGGCAAGACGGAACTGATCTTGCAGGATACCGCCCGGCACACCCGGCGAATTCTGTGCGAAAGCAACCGAAGCGGTGGCGAGAAGCACCCCGGCCGTCGCTGCCGCAGCACATGCGTGAAGAAGAACTTTCATATCGGTTCAGCGCGGCGTAGCGCGCGGTTAAGGCGTAAGCGGAAGGATAGAGATTATCCCAAACAAACGCCCCTCGCAGCGGCGACGGCACCAATTTGTTTACAGTCGCTTACGCCGCACCAGGGCCTAGCCCCGCATCGAGATCGAGCAGCTTGCCGCAGTCGCGTGGATCGTAACCTTCGAGCTGTTCAACGCTATGCCGAAATGCCGCGCCGCGCAGCAAGTTGATCACCGTTGCGAGCGGCGCGCGCTCCAGCCGGGCGCGGTCGCAGGCGAAGTAATAGTCTTCGTCGACGATCGGAATGAAGTCGAGCCCGAAGTGATGCGCTGCCGGCTCGACGCCGAAACCCACATCCGCCATGCCGCTTGCCACGAACGCCGCGATCGCCGAGTGCGTGAGTTCCGCCGATGCATAGCCGTTGACCCGATCCGGATCGACTCCGACTTTTCGTAGCGCGAGATCGAGCAGCATGCGCGTGCCGGAACCAGGCTGACGATTGACGAAGCGAATGTCGTCGCGCGCGAGATCGCTCAGGCCGCCGATGCCCTTTGGATTTCCCTTGCCGAGAAAGAGGCCCTGCTTGCGCTTCGTGAGATGCACAAGCACGTGGCGCTGCGGATCGAGCCAACGTCGATAGGTATCCGCGCAGGCCGCGCGAAACTCGCCTAGCGGCAAGTGAAAACCGGCCAGATCACATTCGCCCCGGGCGAGCGCGCTCACCGCGTCCGCGCTGTCGCGGTATTTGATATCGACCGGGAGGTCGTTCGCGACCAATGCCGTCACCAGCGCCGCCACGGCGTAACCGTGCGACGCGTAGATCCGCACGTCGTCGGCGGCCGGCGCGAGCCAGCGGTTCAATTCGCTGGCGACTTCGCTCGCGAGCGCCTGCATGTTGCCGTCGAGCCGCTCGCCGCACAGACGCTGCGCGCGCAACACGGCCTGCCCGAGCTCGGACAGCACCGAGCCGCGTCCACGCTCCTTCGCGATCAGCGGACCACCCAAACGCTCCTCGATGCTGCGCAACAAACCCCACGCGTGACGGTAGGACAAACCCTTAAGCGTCGCCGCCTGCGCGATGCTGCCAGACTCGTCCACCAGCGCGAGCAACGGCACGACGTCCGACAGGCTTGCCTCACGGCCATCCGGGCCCTTCACAACCAGCTGCGCCTGGCACTCGATCCTGATCATATATGTTCAACTCTTTCCTATTGCATGAGGCGAATCACCCGCCTATTGTTCGGCTATCCCATATCGAATATACGAAGCATAAGTGCACGCATTATGAATAACAAGTGCATATATGACTTTGGAGGAGCCCCCACTTGGACGATTCCATCGCCGTCGCGCCGGAGCAGTTGGTGCAGCGTCACGCGCAACCGGGCAGGTCGCTGCTAGCGGTACTGCACGCCATTCAGGACGAACTCGGCTACGTGCCGCCCGACACGGTTGCGCCTCTCGCGCGTGCCATGAACCTGTCGCGCGCGGAAGTGCATGGCGTCATCACCTACTACCACCACTTCCGCACGCAGCCCGCGGCGCCCGTCACGGTGCAACTGTGCCGCGCCGAAGCATGCCGCAGCATGGGCACCGAGGCGCTCGCGCAGCATATCGAAGCGCATACCGGCTGCCGTTTTGACGCGGAGCATCGGCATGGTGAGACGGTCGAACTGGAATCGGTCTACTGCCTCGGACAATGCGCGCTGTCGCCGGCGATGATGGTCAACGGCACCCTGCACGCGAAAGTGACACCGCAAAAATTCGACGCGCTCTTTGCCGCCGCCAGCAAATGTGTGGAGGTAACGGCATGACGCGCATTTACGTTCCCTGCGATTCGTCGGCGCTTGCGCTCGGCGCCGATGCACTGGCTCAAGCGATCGAATCCGAAGCCGCACGCCGCGGCATTGCAATCGAACTGGTTCGCAACGGTTCCCGCGGTTTGCTGTGGCTCGAACCGCTCGTCGAAGTGGCGACAGCTGAAGGCCGCATCGGCTATGCGAACATCGAAGAGAGCGACGTTGCCGCGCTGTTCGACGCCGGCTTCATCGAAGGTGGCGAGCATTCCCGCCGTGTCGGTGTGGTCGATGACATCCCGTATCTGAAGAAGCAGCAGCGCCTGACCTTCGCGCGGATCGGCATCACGGATCCGCTGTCCGTCGACGATTACGTCGCCCACGGCGGTCTCGAAGGTCTCAAGCAAGCCCTGCAAACCGACGGCGACGCCGCCTGCGAAGCGCTGATCGAATCCGGCCTGCGCGGCCGCGGCGGTGCAGCCTTCCCTGCCGGCATCAAATGGCGCACGGTGCGCGGCGCCAAAGCGGCGCAGAAATACATCGTCTGCAATGCGGACGAAGGCGACTCCGGCACCTTCTCCGACCGCCTCGTGATGGAAAGCGATCCGTACGTGCTGATCGAAGGGATGATCATCGCGGGCGTCGTGACCGGCGCGACAGTCGGCTACATCTACGTGCGCAGCGAATATCCGCACTCGATCGCGACGCTCGAAGCCGCGATCGCGAAAGCACGCGCCGCCGGTTGGCTCGGCGATAGCGTGCTCGGCTCGGCGGCGCATCGCTTCGAACTGTTCGTCGCGAAGGGCGCAGGCGCCTATGTCTGCGGCGAGGAAACCGCGCTGCTCGAATCGCTCGAAGGCAAACGCGGCATTGTGCGCGCGAAGCCGCCGGTGCCGGCGCTAGTCGGACTTTACGGCCAGCCGACGGTGATCAACAACGTCATCACACTCGCGACGGTGCCGATCATCTTCGCGCGTGGCGCTACTTTCTATAAAGATTTCGGCATGGGCCGTTCGCGTGGCACGCTGCCGTTCCAGCTCGCCGGCAATGTGAAGCAAGGCGGTCTGGTCGAGCTGGCGTTCGGCGTCACGCTGCGCGAATTGCTCTACGACTACGGCGGTGGCACGGCAAGCGGACGCCCGGCGCGCGCCGTGCAGGTTGGCGGCCCGCTCGGCACGTATCTGCCGGAAAGCCAGTGGGACATCCCCATGGACTACGAAGCGTACGCGGCCGTCGGCGCGGTGGTCGGCCACGGCGGCATCGTCGTGCATGACGACACGTCGAATCTCGCCGAACTCGCGCAGTACGCGATGCACTTCTGTGCGCTGGAATCGTGCGGCAAATGCACGCCGTGCCGGATCGGCTCGACGCGCGGCGTCGAAGTGATCGGACGGATCCGCAATGGCGATACGTCCACGCGGCAAGTGCAGTTGTTGCGCGATCTGTGCGACACGATGGTATCCGGTTCGCTCTGCGCGATGGGCGGCATGACGCCGTTCCCGGTGTTGTCCGCGCTCGACCATTTCCCCGAAGACTTCGGTCTCGACAACGTACACGACCTCGCGCCCAAAGCGGCTGCGGCCTGACCCAGGAGCCTCACATGTCCGATGTGCTCAACTCCCCTGCCGGTACCCCGAAGGAAGTCCCTTTGAGTGGCGGCTGCGGCTCCGGTAATTGCGCGTGCAAATCGCAAGCACAAGCGCAACGTGCGCCCCGTTCGTTCTTTGACGACACCGACTACGGCACGCCCGCGCGTCATGCCGACGTCGACGTCACGCTGGAAATCGACGGCCAGGCAGTGACGGTTCCGGCCGGCACTTCCGTGATGCGCGCCGCCGTCGAAGCCGGTGTCAACGTGCCCAAGCTCTGCGCAACCGATTCGCTCGAACCGTTCGGCTCGTGCCGTTTGTGCCTCGTCGAGATCGAAGGCAAGCGCGGCTACCCCGCTTCGTGCACGACGCCTGTCGAAGCCGGCATGAAGGTCCGCACGCAAACCGATCGTCTGCAATCGCTCCGCCGTAACGTGATGGAGTTGTACATCTCCGATCACCCGCTCGACTGCCTGACCTGTCCCGCCAACGGCGACTGCGAATTGCAGGACATGGCGGGTGTCACCGGCTTGCGCGAAGTACGCTACGGCTTTGACGGCGCGAACCATCTGAAGGACAAGAAGGACGTATCGAATCCGTACTTCACGTACGATCCATCGAAGTGCATCGTCTGCAATCGCTGCGTGCGCGCGTGTGAAGAAACGCAAGGCACGTTCGCGCTGACCATCGCCGGGCGCGGTTTCGAATCACGCGTCGCCGCGAGCGAAAACAAGCCGTTCATGGAATCGGAGTGCGTATCGTGCGGCGCGTGCGTCGCCGCGTGCCCGACCGCGACCTTGCAGGAAAAGACCGTCATCATGCTCGGCCAGGCCGAGCATTCGGTCGTCACCACGTGCGCGTATTGTGGTGTGGGCTGCTCGTTCAAGGCGGAGATGAAGGGCAACCAGGTCGTGCGGATGGTGCCGCACAAGAACGGTCAGGCCAACGAAGGCCACGCGTGCGTGAAGGGCCGCTTCGCCTGGGGCTACGCGACGCACAAGGACCGCATCACCAAGCCGATGATCCGCGCGAAGATCACGGATCCGTGGCGTGAAGTCAGCTGGGAAGAAGCGCTCACGTACGCGGCGTCGGAATTCCGCCGCATTCAGGCGAAGCACGGCCGCGATTCGATCGGCGGCATCACGTCGTCGCGCTGCACAAATGAAGAAACGTATCTCGTACAGAAGCTCGTGCGCGCCGCGTTCGGCAACAACAACGTCGACACCTGCGCACGTGTGTGCCATTCGCCGACCGGCTACGGTCTGAAGACCACGCTCGGCGAATCGGCCGGCACGCAAACCTTCGCCTCGGTCGACAAGGCGGACGTCATCATGGTGATCGGCGCGAATCCGACCGACGGCCACCCGGTGTTCGGCTCGCGCATGAAGCGCCGCATCCGTGAAGGCGCGAAATTGATCGTGGTCGATCCGCGCCGCATCGATATCGTCGATACGCCGCACGTCAAAGCGTCGCATCATTTGCAATTGCGTCCGGGCACCAACGTCGCGGTGGTCAATGCGCTCGCGCATGTGATCGTGACCGAAGGCTTGCTGAACGAAACGTTCATTGCCGAGCGCTGCGAAACGCGCGCGTTCGAGCAATGGCGTGCGTTCGTCGCCCTGCCCGAGAATGCCCCGGAAGCGACGGAGGAACTCACCGGCGTGCCCGCCGCGTCCATCCGCGAAGCCGCGCGCATCTATGCCACCGGCGGCAACGCCGCGATCTATTACGGCCTCGGCGTCACCGAACACGCGCAAGGTTCGACGATGGTGATGGGTATCGCGAATCTGGCGATGGCCACCGGCAACATCGGCCGCGAAGGTGTCGGCGTGAACCCGCTGCGTGGCCAGAACAACGTGCAGGGTTCGTGCGACATGGGCTCGTTCCCGCACGAACTGCCGGGCTATCGCCACATCAGCGATTCGATCACGCGCGCCTTGTTCGAGGAAGCATGGAACGTCACGCTGCAGCCCGAACCGGGCCTGCGCATTCCGAATATGTTCGACGCCGCCGTGCACGGCACCTTTAAGGGCCTGTACTGCCAGGGCGAAGACATCGTGCAATCCGATCCGAACACGCATCACGTGTCGGCCGCGCTGTCTTCGATGGAATGCATCGTCGTGCAGGACATTTTCCTCAACGAGACCGCGAAGTACGCGCACGTGCTGCTGCCGGGCTCGTCGTTCCTCGAAAAGGACGGTACCTTCACCAACGCGGAACGTCGCATTTCGCGCGTGCGCAAGGTGATGCCGCCGGTGCCGGGTTACGCCGACTGGGAAGTCACGGTGATGCTCGCGCGCGCACTCGGTTATGAAATGGACTACGCGCATCCGTCGCAGATCATGGACGAAATCGCACGTCTCACGCCGACCTTCCATGGTGTGTCGTACAAGAAGCTCGACGAACTCGGCAGCATCCAGTGGCCATGCAACGAGAACGCGCCCGACGGTACGCCGACCATGCACATCGACACCTTCGTGCGCGGCAAGGGCAAGTTCGTGATCACGAAGTTCATCGCCACGCCGGAAAAGGTCACGCGCAAGTTCCCGCTGCTGCTCACCACGGGCCGCATCCTGTCGCAGTACAACGTCGGCGCACAGACGCGCCGCACCGAGAATTCGCGCTGGCATGACGAAGACCGTCTCGAGATCCATCCACACGACGCGGAAGAACGCGGTATCAGGAATGACGATTGGGTCGGCATCGAATCGCGCGCGGGACAAACCGTGTTGCGCGCGAAGGTGACCGAGCGGATGCAGCCGGGTGTCGTCTACACGACGTTCCACTTCCCCGAATCGGGCGCGAACGTGATCACCACCGATAGCTCGGACTGGGCCACCAACTGTCCCGAGTACAAGGTGACGGCGGTGCAGGTGATGCCGGTCGAACAGCCGTCGCAATGGCAGCAGGACTATTCGCGCTTCAACACGGAGCAGCTCGATCTGCTGAAGCAGCGCGAGTTGGCCAACGCAACGTCGGGTAAGTGAGGCAAGCCATGGACAATCAGAATCTGATCGACATGGCGAACCGGATCGGCGACTTTTTCGATTCGATGCCGGATCGTGAGGAAGCGCTCGCCGGCATCGCCGATCATATCCGCCGCTTCTGGGAGCCGCGCATGCGGCGCGCTTTGCTGGCGGAACTCGATGAGCCGGATGCGAGCGGCGTCGAGATGTCGGGCATCGTCAGGGAAGCACTCGTCAAGCATCGTGACAGCTTGACGCCCGCTGCGGCGGCTGCGGTTTAAGCGAAGGGCTGTCAGCGCATCCTCACAGCGCCGCCTGCTCCGGTATCACGCCGCCCACTGCGAACCACGCTTCGCAGTGGCGCAGCAAGCCGTGCAGGTCGGACCCCGTGCGGCCGCGCGCGCTGATGTAGCCGTCCGGCCGCACCAGATAGAACGACGGCCGTGTGCGTCCATACGATTCGGACAGCGCCGGACCGCCCTCGCCGCTCGTATCGGTCACGCGCCAGATCCGCACCGCGCCCGGCAACAATCGCTCGACTTCCACAGCCAGCCGCTCCAGTTCCGGGTCCGGCGGCGGTGCGTGCTTCGCGGCCGGATCAAGCGGTGTGTCGTCCACTGCGAGCGGCGGGACCAGCAGGAACAACGAGAAGAACGCCGGATCGTGCAGATCGAAAATGCAACCGACGCCCGGCGCACGGCCAAGCGGCCCATCCACTACGTGCACCAACGCATCCGGTGCGCGCTCGCCGGCACGCGGGCCGCCGTCGAGCAGGCGTTCAAGCGTTAGCGGGCTGCGCCGATACTGGACCGACAACTCGCTGATCGTCATACGCGCCGCATCGCGCAGCGGACCGAGCGCGGCCAGCACCGGCATCACGCGCTCACGCAGCAGCTTCAGCGGTCCATGATCGGCCTCGGCCATATGCGTGATGAAGCCCGTTTGCCGCAGCACGTCGCGTTCGATCGGATGCCGTTCATTGTGGTACGTGTCGAGCAGACGGTCAGGCGCCGCGCCTTTCAGAACGCGCGCGATCTTCCAGCCGAGATTGAACGCTTCCTGAATGCCCGTGTTCATTCCTTGCGCGCCGGCCGGGCTGTGTACGTGAGCCGCATCGCCGGCAAGGAAGATGCGGCCTACACGCAGCCGATCCACCATTCTGCTGTTCAGATGAAAATACGACGACCATGCCAGGTCCGACACGTCGACGCGTTCCCGCACGCGCCGGGTGATCAGCGCCTTGCATTCTTCGAGCGACGGCGGCGAGACGTGGTTGAGCGGCGGCTCGCCGAGCACCGCGGGCGTGGCCGGCGGCGGGACCGGGGTCGGTTCGACCGGATGGTCCGCAATCAGACGATGACGGCCATGACCCATCGGAAACAGCGCGACGAGACCCTCGCCCGACGCAAAGATATGGAATTCGTCCTCGGGCCAATCGGTTTCGGCATGCACATCGGCCAGCAGGAACGTCTGCTCGAAGGTGCTGCCCGCAAAGCTCAAACCGAGCCGATGGCGGATCGTGCTATGCGCGCCGTCAGCCGCGATCACGTACGACGGGCGCAGAGTCTCGGTATGGCCGTCCGCGCGGCGCAGCGTCACCTGAATGCTGGCGGAACCCTGCACGAACATCATCAGCTCAACGCCGCGTTCGACTGTCACGCCGAGCGTCGCGAGATGCTCCGTCAGCAAACGTTCGGTCACGGATTGATCGAGAAACAGCAGATAGGGATAGCGCGTGCGCAGCGGATCGAAATCGAGGCGCGCGAGACGCATGCCATTGGAAAAAAGATTGGCGATGCGCGCGCGATGACCGAGGTCGAGAAACGGCTCGATCAGGCGGTGCTGTTCAAACAGTTCGAGCGTGCGCGCCTGAATGCCGATGGCCCGTGAATACGGGTTCGGTTGCAGCGCTTTGTCGATCAGACGCACGGGGATGTGGGCACGCGCCAGACTCATTGCCGCGGCGAGTCCGGTCGGACCCGCCCCAACGATCAGCACCGGCGACGCATCGTGTGCGGCAGCGTCCATGCGGGACTCCGGAGACAACAGACCGTTCTAGTGTACGCCGCCGATAAGCCGCTCAACGGTGCGCTGCATCAATCGTGGGAATGATCCATCGCGCATCGGTGCTCGGTGGTGCCGAGATCGACTTGCAGCGTAGCGTGCTGCATCGAAAAACGTTCGCGCAGAGTGACGACGATGGCGTCGATCGACTCGTCGCCGGGGTGACCTGCCGGCATCACCAGATGCGCGCTGAGCGCGTTGCCGGTAGTCGACAAGGCCCAGACGTGCAGGTCGTGCACGTCGGTGACGCCAGGCTGTCCGGCGAGATAGTCGCGGATATCCTGCAGACTGACGCCTGGCGGCACGGCGTCGAGCGCCATGCGCACCGAATCGCGCAGCAGTCCCCACGTGCCGACTACCACCACCGCGACCACGAAGAGGCTCATCACCGGGTCGAGCCACGTCCAGTTGGTGTAGAGAATCACGAGGCCGCTGATCGCGACCGCGGCCGAGATGGCGGCGTCCGCGGCCATATGCAGGAACGCGCCGCGAATGTTCAGATCTTCCTTCTAGCCGCGCATGAAGAGCCACGCCGAGAAGCCGTTCACGACCACGCCGACCGTCGCGACGACGAACACCACCAGCCCTGCGACGGGTGCCGGATTCATCAGGCGCCCGATTGCCTCGGCGACGATCACGCCGCACGCGAACAACAGCAGCCCCGCGTTGGCGAGCGACGCCAGGATCGACGAACTGCCATAGCCGAAGGTGTAGCGTGCTGACGGACGACGCGCGACCAGCCAGGTTGCGCCCCAGGCGAGCAGCAGGCCGAGCACGTCGGAGAGATTGTGGCCGGCGTCGGCGAGCAGCGCGGTGGAATGCGCGATCACGCCGTAGACGGCTTGAACCACCACGATTGCTACGTTCAGCCCGACGGCGAGTGCGAACGCGCGGCCGTGGCCTGGGGCGGGTGCGTGGGCGTGGCTGTGGCCGCTGTGGTTGTGGCTGTGGCCGGCGTGGCTGCCGTGGGCGTGGTCGCTGTGACTATGGTCGGCATGACTGCCGTGATTGTGCCCGGCGTGGCTGCTATGACCGTCGATGCTGCGGCTGTGGTCCGCGCCGTGATCATGCGCGCCCTGCTCACGAATACCGTGCGTGCTTGCCTCGCGCTCATGCGCTTCGTGCCCCTGCAAGCCGCTCGCACGTGCATCGTCTGCATCAGGATGACCCGCGCCGTGCCGAAGCCCGGCCTGATCGCGAGCCTCGACTTCCTTCCCCTCGCCTTGCGCATCTTCCCCATCGATGCCATCGAATTCCCCCTCGAGCCACACCGGCGCGTGGTCGTCCTCGCGCTCTTCGGCGGCCCGGTGCGGGGCGGTGATTTTCTTCATGACGGGTCCAAAGAAAATTCGCCGGCCGGCTCAGCGACATGCTCGAGCATGCCGGCCAGCATCGCGCTGATGTGGCGATCGGCGGCAAGATAGAACACCTGCTTGCCCTGCCGCTCTGCGCGCACGATCCGCGCCGCGCGCAGCAGCCGCAAATGGTGGCTCACCAGCGACGGCGACAGCCCCAGCCCCTCCGCGATCGCGCCGACCGCGCGCCGCTCGTCGACGCACGCGAGCACGATGCGCAAACGCGTCGGATCGCCAAGCAGGCGGAACAGGTCGGCCAGCGGCACGATCGTCTCCACCGGGCGGTCTTCGACGCTGACGGGTGAGATAGCGGAAGCCATGGTAAGCGGCATCATTGACATACATATGAACAGGTATTCATATGTTATAGATATCGAGACAACAGGTCAATTTGGAGAGCGGCCCGGCGAGTGTGGGAAAATGCGGCCTCTGCCTCACCCGAATGCCACCCCTCCGTCATGCAACAAGTATTTGACCGCGCCTTCGCGGCGCATCGTGACGGCCGCCTCGACGACGCCGAACGCGGCTACCGCGCGACGCTCGACGGCAACCCCGTGCACGTCGATGCGTTGCACCTGCTGGGCGTCCTGCGCCACCAGCAGGGTCAGCACGCCGAAGCCGCCGAGCTCGTGCGGCGCGCGGTGAACCTGCGCCCGGAAGACGCCGCGCTGCAGCTGAACCTCGGCAATGCGCTGAAGGCGCTCGGCCAGATCGACGACGCCATCGAACAGTTTCGCAATGCGCTCACGCTGGCGCCGTCATTCCCGATGGCGCACTACAACCTGGGCAATGCGTACGCGTCGGTGGGCCGCCACGAAGACGCCGCCGACGCCTTCGAGAAGTCGCTGCGCCTGCAACCGAACGACCCGTCTTCGCACAACAATCTCGGCAATGCATTGCACGCGCTCGGCCGGCATACGGAGGCGATCGCGTCGTTCCAGCGCGCGCTTGAATTGCGCCCTGGGCATGCGGGTGCGCTCAACAACATGGGCATGTCGCTGAACGCGCTCGACCGTGCGGACGAGGCGATTCCGCGATTTCAGGCCGCACTGGCAGCCGAACCGCGCTTCGTCGCCGCGCACTTCAATCTCGCCAATACGCTCGACGCCACCGGCCGCCACGCGGAAGCGGTTGCCTCTTTCCAGACAGCGCTCGCCCTGCAGCCGAACCTGCCGCCCACCATCTTCGGGCTCGGCAACGCGCTCGCGGCGCTGGGACACCATGCGCAAGCGCTGCCGTATCTCGAACGCGCGGTGGGCCTCGATCCGCAGTTCGCGCTTGCATGGCTGAGTCTCGGCACCGCACACCAGGCACTGGGCGCGCACGCCGCTGCAGTGCGGGCCTTCGATCAGGCGCTGCGCTTGCGCCCCGATCTCGCCTCCGCGCACATGAACCGCGCGCTGGCCTGGCTCGCGCTGCGCGATTTCGCGCGTGGGCTTCCGGAATACGAATGGCGGCTGCAAACCACCGCGCATCCGGTCATTCAGACGTTGCCGCGCTGGCACGGCGAGCCGATCGAACAACGCACGCTCCTCGTTCATGCCGAACAGGGTTTCGGCGATACCTTGCAATTCGTGCGCTTCGTGCCACTGGCCGCCCAGCGTGCCGCGCGCGTTGTGCTCGAAGTGCAACCGCAACTGCTGCCGCTGCTTGCACCGGCCGCACAAGCGTGGCGCGTGACACTGATCGCCCAGGGCACGCCGCGTCCAGCAGCGGATCTGCAATGCCCGCTGTTGAGCTTGCCGCTCGCGCTCGGCACAACCTACGACACGATTCCCGATCGCACGCCCTACCTCAGCGCGCCGCCGGCTTATGGCCGCAAATGGCGCGGCTCGCTCGGCGGTCACGCAAAGCGCAAGATCGGCATCGCGTGGTCAGGACGCATCCAGCAGAACGAAACCCGTTCGATGCCGCTCGCCGCGCTCGCTCCGCTGTTCGCGCTCGAAGGGATCGACTGGATCGTGCTGCAACCTGAACTGAGCGCCGAGGAACACGCGGCGCTCGACGCGCATCCGCATGCGGCGTCGATTCATCGCTTCGATAAGCGGATCGGCGATTTTGCGGATACCGCGGCGATCATCGAGCGGCTCGACGCGGTCGTGTCGATCGATACGTCGATCGCTCACCTGGCCGGCGCCCTGAAAAAACCGCTATGGCTGATGCTGCCGTTCGCTGCGGATTGGCGCTGGTTCGTCGGCGAGTCGCGCAGTCCGTGGTATCCGGGCGTAACGCTGTTGCGCCAGCCGCAACCCGGCGAATGGGGCGACGTGGTGGAGGCAGTGGCTAACGAATTGCGCCGCGGCTAACTGGGCCGGATTCAGCGAATTCGGTGCCGACGCAACGCTCAAGAAAAAACCCCGCGCTCTCACGAGCGCGGGGTTTTTGTTTGTCCGGGTGAACGGTGACGCTTAAGCCGCGCGATACTGATTGCGCGACTCCGGCGTGCGATACAGCACCAGCGTCGCGATCAGTCCGCAAATCGCCGCCACGCCCAGGAACAGGCCAGGCGCGGCCTTGTTGCCGGTGGTGTGAATCAGCAAGGTGGAGATGGCCGGCGTGAAGCCGCCGATCGTCGTAGCCAGGCTGTAGGCCAGCGAGAAGCCGGCGGTCCGCACTTCGACCGGCATCACTTCGGTCAGCGCCACCACCATCGCTCCGTTGTAGCTGCCGTACAGGAACGACAACCACAGCTCGACTGCCAGAAGGCGAGCAAACGACGGGTCGGCGACCAGCCATTGCAGCGCCGGGTATGCGGTGATGATCGTCAGGATCGTGAAGGCGATCAGCACCGGACGGCGGCCGACGCGATCCGACAACGCGCCCGCGAGCGGCAGCCAGATCAGGTTTGACAAACCGATACAGACGGTGACGACGAGCGTATCGATCGACGACAGCTTCAGCACTTCCTTGCCGAAGGTCGGCGTGTAGGCCGTGATCATGTAGAACGACACGGTGGTCATGATGACCATGCCCATACCGCCCAGCACGATGCCCCAGTTCGCGGCCATCGTCTTCATGATCTCGCCCATGCTCGGACGATGCTTGCGCGCCTTGAATTCCTCGGTTTCCTGCAGCGAACGGCGGATCAGGAAGAGGAACGGCACGATCAGGCAGCCGATCAGGAACGGCACGCGCCAGCCCCAGGCGGTCATCTGGTCAGCCGGCAGCACCTTGTTGAGCACCACGCCGATCAGCGCGGCGAACACCACGGCAACCTGCTGGCTGCCCGACTGCCATGCGCAATAGAAGCCCTTGTTACCCTTGGTGGCGATCTCCGACAGATAGACCGACACGCCGCCCAGTTCGACCCCGGCCGAGAAGCCTTGCAGTAGCCGGCCGCCCAGCACTAGCACGGGCGCGAGCACGCCGATGGTCGCGTAGCCTGGTATCGACGCGACCGTGAGGGTACCGAGCGCCATCAGCCCGAGGGTGAGGATCAGGCCTTTGCGCCGGCCGTGATGGTCGATGTAAGCGCCCAGCACGATTGCGCCAAGCGGACGCATCAGGAAGCCCGCGCCGAATACCGACAGCGACAGCATCAGCGAGGCGAATTCGTTACCACTTGGGAAATAGGTCTTGGCAATCGCGGATGCGTAATAGCCGTAGACCATGAAGTCGTACATCTCAAGAAAGTTGCCGCTGACCACGCGGAAAACTGTCTTGAACTTGGATTCTTCGGATGAGGAAGTAGCGTGTGACGCAGTAGACATGACATTCTCTGATAAGCCTGTCGCCACGCAGACGGGCGGCGCTCAGGCAGTTGAAACGATCCACTGCGTTCGGCAAGCGGATGCCGCGGGCAACTCAATTATTAGAACGCGCCGGGGGCGCTGCATTTTCATGCTGAACACATTTGCATGGTATCAGGGTAAACGTTGTGAAATACCGGGAACCCGCAACACGTAATGTTACCGTTCCTGGCGCTGTCGCGTATTCCATACAGTTTCATTACAGTCAACATCTGCTCACCCTTGCGGTAGACTTTTCGCAGACAGGCCATTCCCGTTGACCACCATCCCGATGCAAACCTCCCACGCACTTTCACTGCGCCCTGCGACCCTCGCGGATGCGGCGCTGATCGCTTCGATTCATAGCGCCAGCTGGCAGGCGACCTATCGCGGCCTGCTGCCGGACGCGTTCCTCGACGGCGAGGTGACGCGGGAGCGCGCCGCCTATTGGGAAGCGCGCCTGCGCGCACCGGGCGGCGAACGCCGCATCGTGCTGATCGCCGAGCTCGCGGACGAGCCGATCGGTTTTGTCTGCGTCGAACGACAGCCGGAGTCCGCGTGGGGTGTCCTGCTCGACAACCTGCATGCGCTGCCTGGGCACCAGGGCATCGGCGCTGGCAAGCTGTTGATGCGTGCTGCCGAAGACTGGGCGCGCGCGCAAGGCGAAACGCAGTTGTATCTCTACGTGCTCGAAGGCAACACACCGGCGATCGGCTTTTATGAACGGCAAGGCTGGCAGTTCGTCGGCGCCGAACCGGATCATATGGGCGGCGTGGATATTACTGCGTTGCGCTATGTGTACCGGCTGGATCGATGAGGTACGTGCGCCTGGTTTGATCGTCATCCAACGCGGGGCGCAAAAAAACAAAACCCCACGCTCCGAAAAACGTGGGGTTGATCAGCGGTCTGAGCCCGGCCCTTCATGGCCGGGCTTTTTTACGCTCTTACGCCTACTTCTGTGTCGGCAATCCGAACTCGGTTTGCCGCTGCAACTGCATCACTTCGCCCTGTACCTGACGCAACTGCGCCTGTGCCTTTTCCTTTTCCGCGCGCAGCGCCGCCGCCTCGCCTTGCGCCTGCCGCTGGTAGTCGTTGACCTTGGCCTGCTGCGTGCGCGCGACATCGAGATCGGCCTGCAAGCGCTTCGCGCGATCTTCCGATAACGCGATGATGTCTTCGATATACGCCTTCTGCGCCTGCAACTGCGTACGGCGAATCTCGACGTCCGCGAGTTGCGCCGTCTGCTGGACGAAACCTGCATAGACCGCTTCGGCACGGCCTACGTCTTCCGACTTGATTACGCGCCAGAAATGCTTGTCCTGAAAAAGCGCGACGTAGTACGTCATTTCCTGTGGATAGAAAAACAGACTCGCGCCATAGCTGCCGTTATATGTGGTGCGCAGTTCGCTCAGCCTCGCTTCGTGAATCATCTGCATCAGTTCGGCGACGTTGCCTTGCGCATCGCTGACGTTAGCCGGTGTGGCGGATGCTGCGCTACGCAGCGCGGCGGCGACCGGTTGCGGCGTGAGCGTGTTGATGGCCGGCCGCGTGCCGACCAGCGGCGCGGTCTCGTCGCTTTGCGCTGCCAGTACGAAACCACCATGCTGCAACAGCGCACACGAGGCCGCGAGCAACATGGCGCGCCGTACAATTAAGGGGTACTTCATACGTGCATGCTCCATGCAAATCCAAAACAGCCTTGGATTATCGCGCGGATTAGCTACTAAGCGAAGCATTCAAGTGCCTCGCTGACGGACTTTAAATCGAGATAAATCGATAACGAATGATTTGGCTGGATGGACGGATCCGTCGCGAAATAAAAGATTTCAGATAAGACAAAAACGCAACGATTTGACTCGCGCATGACGTCGTGCAGACGTTTCCCAATCTGCATGGCGTTCGCGCGAATCCAACATGAAGAAGTGCAGAAATATGGAGATAGGTAGCGTGATAACGAGCCGCCGCCAAACATGGCAGCGGCCCGTGACAATCGTGCTTGAAAGACCAGACTCGAAACTCGAAAGCGCAGCTTAAAGGCGCGCCCTTAAAACCGCGTTTCGCGCGCCACCCGCAGGAAGGTATCGAGCAACGGCGTGCAATCGAGCAGCTCCGGACCACCCGCGCGATGAAACTCCGGGTGCCACTGCACGCCCATCACAAACGGCGCACGCCGATAGCGCACAGCCTCGATGATGCCGTCCGACGCCGACACCGCCTCGATATTCAGATCGCGGCCAATGGTCTTGACCGCCTGATGGTGAATCGAGTTGACGATCGCCTCGCGCCGGCCCGGGAACATATTGGCCAGCGTCGAGCCATCCGGGAAATGAATGCTGTGCCGATGCTGATCGTAGTTCTCGTTGACGTGCGCGCCGGCAGTCGGCACATCAGTGGCGATGTCCTGATACAAGGTGCCGCCGAACGCCACGTTGATCAACTGGCAACCACGGCACACGCCGAGCACCGGCTTGCCCGACTCGATGAACTCATGCAGCAGCTCAAGTTCGTACATGTCGCGCACGCGGTCGCCCGGCCACTCGGGACTCGTCGCCTGTTCTGCGTACGATTGCGGCGAGACGTCCGCGCCGCCTTGCAGCAGCAGACCGTCGAGATGCTTCGCGTAGTCGCGCAAACGGATATTGCTCGGATGCAGCATGCCCTGATGGCCGACCGTCGGAATCATGAACACCAGCACATCGCGCGACATCACCCAGTGCGCAATCGATTCCTCGAGGTATTGCAGCGTCTTCCCCCGCAGTCCCTTCGCGCCCGGTTCCGGGTGAAAGATACGCGCCGACACGCCGATGCGCAGCGTGCGCTGCGTGATCCGTTGGCCCGCGCGATCGAACAGCTGACGCGCGCGCGCCGCGATGATGCGGCCGAACACGGTCCACGCCGAATCGCTTTGCTTCAGATAGCGCGGCGGCGAAGGCGGCAACGCATTCGGCGGCGGCGGGTTCGTTGCGGTGAAGTCAGGCGCGGCGCCGAAACCCGGCGGCGGCGAGCCGGCTCGACGGGCGCCAGCGGCCGCTTCTTCCGCTTTCTCCTCGTTTGCGGTGAGGGCAGCTTCGTCGGCCGGAGCGCTCAATTCACCGGCGAGCGGTTCGCTGCTCCCGAGCGTGCTGGGGCGTGTAACGGGACTCTTGTAGACCTGTCCCGCCTTGCGTGCCGCGCGCTCGTGAACCTCGGCCTCCTGCTGAGCAGTCGATGCAGCCGCTGAACTGCGTGCTTCAGCCGCGTCGCGTTGCCGCGCCGTTTGCGCATCGGTGGGGGTGACGGTGGATGCGCTGTCAGGGTCGTCGGTCGACGATCTCGCCGCGGCCTCCTCGGCAGCAGGCGATGCAGCCGACGGCGTGACTACGTCCTTGATCGGCGACTGGATGGAATCTTCGTGGGAAAGCGGTAACGTGACCGCCGGCTCAGGCGGCAAGACGTCGGACTTCGACGCGCCGGGAGTTGCGCCGGACGGTGTTGACGACGTCGAGGGCGTTGGCGTCGCCGAAGGCGACGAAGGGCTGCCGGGCTTACCGGCGTTTTCAGGTTTGTTTTCGCTCATGACAGTCAGACAGGCGCCTTCCACGCGAACGAATGAATATGCCCTGATTATCCGCTAGCGCGGCAAGCCCGGCAAACCCGCACACAATTGCTCACATTGTTGCGATTCAGGACGCAGGTCGTCTAACTCAAGGATCCGGCTGTTCTTCGAACGTTTCGCGCAGGGCGATCTGCATCGCGGCGTGGATTTTCACACACCAGCGCCACACCAGCGCCAACAGTAGCGCAGCGCACACCAGCACGACGGTCAGGAGGCCCGTCGGCGGCAAGATGCTGCTGGAGAGCGCCGCGACCAGCAAAAACACGCCGACCATCGAGACCACCGGCACCAGATCGGAGATCGCGTAACGAATCGCGCTGGTGAAGCGCCCCGCTGTCGCCGGCTGCACGCTCACCTCGGCGAGCAACAGCGCGAGCGACTTGGTCTTACGATAGACCGCGACCAGGAACGGCATCGACAGCACCAGCGCGATGCTCCATAAAACGACGCGCTGCATCGGCTCGGAGCTCATCCAGTGCGCGAGCAAGGTGCTGGTGTGAGGCGCGCTATACGACACGATCAGGAAAATCGCCGCGACCAGCGCGAGATTGACGGCGATCTGCAAAACGATCCGCCGCGTCATACCGAACAACGTCGGCTCGCCGGTTCCGGTACTCAAACTACGCAGCCATTGCCCGTACATGCCGAACACGTTGACTAGCGTGCGTGGCATCGCCTGCCCGAGACGCTGCGTCAGCGGATCGGCGGCACGAATCAGGTAAGGCGTGAAAAGCGTGGTCAACGCGGAGACGGCCACCGCGATCGGATACAGAAACGCGCTCGTCACCTTCAAGGTCAAACCGAGCGACGCGATGATGAACGAGAACTCGCCGATCTGCGAAACGGTCATGCCGACCCGCATCGCCGTGCGCCCATCTTTGCCTGCGAGAAAAGTGCCGAGCCCGCACGACACGATCTTGCCGATGATCACCGCCACCGTAATCACCGCAATCGGCCAGGCATAGTCGACCAACACGGCCGGGTTCAGCATCAGGCCGATCGTCACGAAGAAGATCGCGGAAAAGGCGTCGCGCAGCGGCGCGATCAGGTGCTCGATCCGATGCAGATGGCGCGACTCGGCCATGATCGCGCCGATCAGGAACGCGCCGAGCGCAATGCTGTAATCGAGCTTCACCACCAGCAGACAGAAGCCGAAGCAGAAGCCGAGCACCGAGACCAGTAGCATCTCGTCGCTCTTGGCGCGCGCCACGTAGTTCAACGCGCGCGGCACGAGCAGAATGCCCACCACCAACGACACCGTCATGAAGAGCAACAACTTGCCAAGTGTCACGACGGCGACGCCCGCGCTCAACTGCCCTGTCTGCGCGATGCCGGAGAGCAGCACCAGCATCGCGATGGCGAGAATATCCTCGACGATCAGAATCCCGAACACCAGTTGCGCGAAGCTCTCGCGCTTCAGGCCCAGTTCGGAGAGCGCCTTGACGATGATGGTCGTCGACGAGATCGCGAGAATCGCGCCGAGGAACAGCGAGTCCATCGAACTCCAGCCGAACGCGCTGCCAATCTCGTAGCCGATCCATAGCATCAGCACGATTTCGGAGAGCGCCGCGACGATCGCCGTCGCGCCGACCTTGAACAGCTTGCGCAGGCTGAATTCGAGTCCGAGCGAAAACATCAGGAACACCACGCCGAGTTCACCGAGCGTCTGGATGGTCTGCTCGTCGTGGATCAGTTGGAACGGCGGCGTGTACGGCCCGATGATCACGCCCGCCGCGATGTAGCCCAGCACCACCGGCTGCTTCAGGCGATGGAACAGCACGGTGACGACGCCGGCGAGCGCCATCACGACCGCCAGATCCTGAATGAAGCCGATGCCGTGATGCATGGATATGTCCCTTACAAAAAGTAATGTCTCAAAAACGCAGTGTAACGTACTCGTGCGGCGCACCAAATCGCGCAAAAGCCGAAAGGACGTGGGGTTGGCCGGATCGCTAACCTTACGGCGGGGCCGTTGACCCGAAACTTTTTTGACACGCTGGACACCTGTGAAATATCACAATAATATTTGCTGCATATTTTCTTGGGAGTCGAGTGATGCAGGTGTCCTTCAATGTTGTAGATCGTTCCGGCGACAGTCGCGCCGATATCGTCGAAGTGAATCGTCTGACGATCGCCGGCTGGGCCGGGCGCGATCAGGCAGCGATCGAGCATCACATCGCCGAACTGGCAGAGCTCGGCGTGAAGCGGCCGTCTACCACGCCCTGCTTCTACCGCCTCGGCGCCGAACTGCTGACACAGGCCGAACAGATCGACGTGGTGGGCGTGAAGTCGAGCGGTGAAGCAGAGTGCGTGCTGGTGCGCTCGAAAGCGGGGCTACTTGTCACCGTCGGCTCCGACCATACCGACCGCGAAGTCGAGGCTTATGGCGTCACGGTCTCCAAACAGGTTTGCCCGAAACCGGTCGCACGCGACGCATGGCGTTTCGACGATGTCGCCGGTCACTGGGATCAACTCGAACTGCGCGGCTTCGCGGCGACAAAGAACGGCGAGCGACGCGTCTATCAGCAAGGCAGCGTCGCGTCGCTGCTGCCGGCCGCCGATCTGCTGGAACGCGCACCCGTGGCAGAAGGCGCCGCGATGTTCTGCGGCACGCTGGCGGTACAAGGCGGCATCGTCGGGATGGCCGACGGCGACGCGCTCGAACTCGAACTGCACGACCCCGTCCTGAACCGCACGCTGCGCCACGCTTACCGCGTGCACGCGTTACCTATCGTCGAATGAGGCATCCATGAATTCCCCTTCGCTATCCGCCGACGCCGACGCGTCTTCCGACGCGTGGCTCGAAGCCGCCGCCCTGCGCAAGATCACCTGGCGCATCATGCCGTTCCTGTTTCTCGTCTACGTGTTGTCGTACCTGGACCGCGTCAACATCGGTTACGCGAAGCTGCAGTTCACCGGCGACCTCGGCCTTTCGAACGCGGCGTATGGACTCGGCGCGGGGATCTTTTTCTTCGGCTATTTCGTGTTCGAAGTGCCGAGCAATCTGCTGCTGAAGAAGTTCGGTGCGCGCGCCACCATCGCCCGCATCACGATGCTGTGGGGGTTGCTGTCATGTCTGATGATGTTCGTACGCTCGGAAACGATGTTCTACGTGCTGCGCTTTTTCCTCGGCGTCGCCGAGGCCGGACTGGTGCCGGGCGTGGTGCTGTATCTGACCTTCTGGTTTCCGTCCGACCGGCGCGCGCGGATGGTCGCCGTGTTCATGGCGGCGATTCCGGTGGCAGGAATCATCGGCGCGCCGTTATCGGGCTTTCTGATGTCGGCGCTGCATGAAGCGCACGGCTTGCGCGGCTGGCAGTGGATGTTCCTGATCGAAGGCATTCCGTCGATCCTCGCCGGCTTCTGGGCGCTCGCCGTGTTGCGCAACACGCCCGCCGAAGCCGCCTGGCTCACCGACGACGAAAAGCGCGTAATCCTCGGCCGCCTATCGCGGGAAAACACGGCGGCGGCAGCGGCCGGCGCTGAGCAGAGTCTGGCGGTTGCGTTGCGCTCGGGCCGCTTCTGGCTGCTGACGCTGATCTACTTCTGCCTCGTCACCGGCAACGCGGGTTTTTCGTTCTGGCTGCCGCAGATCGTCAAGGACCTCGGCGTCACGAATCTCGTCACGAACGGCTTCGTCACCGCGATTCCCTATCTCGCGGCGGGCATCGGCATGATCCTGATCGGCCGCTCGTCGGATATCACGGGCGAACGACGCTGGCATTACGCCGTATGCTGCTTCATCGGCGCGGCGGGCCTGCTCGGCAGCGCCTCGGTGACCAACTCGATTCCGCTCGCCGTCACCGGTTTGTCGATCGCCTATATCGGCATTCTGGCGGGCTTCGGCATCTTCTGGTCGATGTCCACTACGTTCCTGCAAGGCACCGCGGCCGTGGCCGGCATCGCCGTGATCAACTCGATTGCGAATCTGGCCGGCTATGTGAGCCCGTATGTGCTCGGCATCGTGAAGGATGCGACGCATAGCGTGACCTTCGGGCTGGTGCTGATCGCGGGAGCATTGATCGTCGGCGGGCTGGTCACGTTGATGATGCCGCGCGTCAAGGTGCAACATGCCGCGGCGGTGACGCCGAGGAGCGCCTGACACGCCAGGATTTCCGTGATTGCTGTGACGTGTGAGAACCAAGCACGCGTCATGCGCAAACGGCGCCGGGTGAGCAACCGTCCACCCGGCGCCGTCCGCGCAAAACCTTGCTCTACAATGCGGACGACACCGCCCGCACCTTCTTCACATGACGCTTTTGCAGACTGCCCGCCGTTCCAGTGCCCCCCGCGAAACCGGCTCGGCGAGTCTCGCCGAGCAGGCCTATGCCTTCGTCAAGCGCGAGATCATCACGATGCGTTTGCGGCCGAGCGAGGTGCTCAACGAAGCGGAATTGATGGTGCTGACGGGCATCGGCAGAACACCGGTACATCAGGCGCTGCACCGGCTGGTGCACGAAGGCATGCTCACCATCATGCCGAGAAAAGGCATCATGGTCCGCCCAGTTTCGCTCGACGACGTGCTGGCGATCATCGACGTGCGGCTCGTCAACGAAAGCTACTGCGTCGAGCTGGCCGCTCGCCATGCGCAGCAACACGATTTCGACGCGATGCAGGCCTTGCTGGACCGCTCGTCGGTGTGCGTCGCCGCGCATGATATCGAGGGCATGATGGATATCGACCGCGAGTTTCATCTGGCGATTTCGGCGGCGTCGCGCAACCCTGTGCTGGCCGACATCCTGCGTGGGCTGCACGAACGCTCGCTGCGCTTCTGGTTCATTTCTCTGTCCGAGCCGCATCATCTCGAAGACGTCCACGAAGAACATCTGGAGCTGTTTCGCCTGCTGCGCGAACGCGATGCCGAAGGCGCCCGCCAATCGGTGCAAAAGCATATCGAAGCGTTCCGCTCGACATTATTCAACCGGATTTGACCGACCCTGAACGCGGGCCCGGCTGCGCAGTCAGCGGGAACCCGCTACAAAGTGATCTCAAGCTAACCGCGCATCTAATCGCGCATCTAACCTGGTCCTTCCCGACATCATGGCCACCGAATTCACGCCCTTCCCGCCGCTAGCCCAGCTTGCCGCCGACCTCGCCGCGGGCCGCACCACCAGCCGCGCGCTCGTTGAAACCGCGCTCGAACGGATCGCCGATCCGGCCGGCCAGGGTGCGGTCGCCTTCATGCACGTCGACGCCGACAGCGCCCGCGCCGCCGCCGATGCGCACGACCGCCTGCGCGCCGCCGGCACCGTGCTCTCGCCGCTTGCCGGGATTCCGGTGTCGGTCAAAGACCTGTTCGATATCGAAGGCCAGCCGACCCGAGCGGGTTCCGTGGTGCTGGCCGACGCGCCCGCCGCCAAGGCGGACGCGGTCGCGGTTGCGCGCCTGAAACGGGCGGGCGCGGTAATCGTCGGGCGTACCAATATGAGCGAGTTCGCGTTTTCCGGGCTCGGCCTGAATCCGCATTACGGGCATCCGCTGTCGCCGTATCAGCGCGGTGTGAAGGGTGACGAGCGGATTTCGGGCGGTTCGTCGTCGGGCGCGGCGGCGTCGGTCGCGGACGGCATGGCGGCCGTCGCACTCGGCACCGATACCGGCGGTTCGATCCGCATTCCGGCTGCGCTATGCGGCCTGACAGGCTTCAAGCCGACCGCTGATCGCATTCCGAAGCAAGGCGGCGTACCGCTTTCTTCCACGCTGGATTCGTTCGGGCCGATCGGCGTCTCGGTGGCGTGCTGCGCGCTGGTCGACCGCATGCTGGCCGGACTCGAACCGCGCATTCCGGCGGCCCGGCCGCTCGAAGGCGTGCGCCTTGGCGTATTGACCAATTTCGTGACCGACGGCGTCGAACCGGCGGTCGCCGCCGCGATCGATACTGCCCTCAAGCATCTGGAAGCGGCCGGCGCGATCGTCACGGAAGTGCGCTTCGCGCCGCTCGACCGTCTGCCCGAGATCAACCGCTTCGGCTTTTCGCCGATCGAAGCCTATGCATGGCACCGTCCGCTGCTGGAAAAGCACCGCGATCAATACGATCCGCGCGTGCTGGTGCGCATCCTGAAAGGCCAGCCGGCCAGCGCCGTCGACTATCTGGATCTGCTCGCCGAGCGCCAGGCCATGCTCGACGAAGCCGCGCGCACGCTGTGGCAGCGTTTCGACGCGGTCGTCGCACCGACCGTGCCGGTTGTCCCGCCGCGCGTAGCCGACCTGATCGACGACGATGAAGCTTTCGGCCGCACCAACGCGCTGATCCTGCGCAACCCGAGCGTGTTCAACTTCCTCGACACCTGCGCGCTGTCGCTGCCTTGCCATCTGCGCGGCGACGCGCCCGTCGGCCTGATGCTGGCAGGCGCACCGCACACCGACGACGCCTTGCTGGCCATCGGCCGCGGCGCTGAGGCGGTGCTCAACGCGATTCGCTGAGTGGGGCGCTAAACGGGACACGGAGCAGACGCCGAGCGAGGATTGCGCCTTAAAAGCGTGATAAGCGCCAGGGCGGGGGTTCGCGCTAGAATCGCGGGCACCTGCCCTTTCCGTTTCCAGACAGCCACACGACCCATGAATAACGACAATGCGATGCTGCGCCGCGAGCGCTCCCTGCTGGTTCTGCTTGGCCTGATCTGCGTCGGCCTCGTCGCCGGCGCGTTGTATCTGCAATACGGCTTGCACGAAGACCCGTGCCCGCTGTGCATCATCCAGCGCTATTTCTTCCTGCTGATCGCGATTTTTGCATTCCTCGGCGCACGCTTTAACAGCTGGCGCGGCGTGCGGCTGCTGGAAGTGCTGGCGGCCCTGTCGGCTCTGGGCGGCATCGTGACTGCCGCGCGGCACGTGTATGTGCAGGCCAATCCGGGCTTCAGCTGTGGCTTTGACGCGCTGCAGCCGGTGGTCGACAGCTTGCCGCCCGCGCAGTGGCTGCCCGGCGTCTTCAAGGTGGCAGGCCTCTGCGAAACGGCCTATCCGCCGATTCTCGGCCTGTCGCTGCCCACCTGGTCGCTGGTGGCTTTCGTCGTCGCTTTCGTGCCGCTGGCGCTGAGCCTGATCAAGAATCGCCGCCGGATCGCCTGAACCGGCTGTTCCAGCCGCTCCGATCGGAATAGCCGGCCTCACGCCGACCTTTGCCCCGCCTGCCAGGGCGGTTCGAAGGCCGGCGTTTTCACATCTGCTCCGGCCCCGTAAATACAGCCAGCCCCTCTTTCCGGCCGCCCGCGAGTCAGCACCCGGCCTCCGTCATTCTCCGCGCTGCCCCATCCTGCCTCGTTTTCCCCGATCCGCCACGCTTTAAGCAACTTCCCACCGCGGCGCGAATCGTATTAATTACATGACCGCTTCCGAATAAGCTTCATGCGGGTTGGGAAATCTTTTCGGGACAAGGTAATGCTATCTTCGGAACTGGATGGCGATCTACGTGCGCGAGGCCGGCTTTGGCGCGACCCCATGCGTAACGCGCGCCCGGTCCGCACTGTCTTTCGGATTCGCCATGACAACGCAAACCATCCGCTTTTATCACCAGGGGTCCGTCCGTGAGGTCGCGGGCGTCCCGGCGACGCGCACCGTGCTGCAGCACCTGCGCGAGGATTTGCATTGCACGGGCACCAAGGAAGGCTGCGCGGAAGGCGACTGCGGCGCCTGCACGGTGGTCATCGGCGAACTGGATGCACAAGGCGGGCTCGCGCTGAAAGCGGTCAACGCCTGTATTCAGTTCCTGCCGACGCTGGACGGCAAAGCCCTTTTCACCGTCGAAGACCTGCGCGCCGCCGACGGCGCCCTGCACCCCGTCCAACAGGCCATGGTCGATTGCCACGGCTCGCAGTGCGGTTTCTGCACCCCCGGCTTCGTGATGTCGATGTGGGCGCTGTATGAAAACCAGCCGGCCGCCGCCGGCCTGCCCACCCGCGATGAGATCAACGCCGCGCTGTCCGGCAATCTGTGCCGCTGTACCGGCTACCGGCCGATCGTCGACGCGTCGCAGAAGATGTTCGACTACCCGCAATACCCACGCGTGACGCTGGACCGCAAAGCGGTCGCCGACAAGCTGCGTGAGATCCAACGCCGCGACACCTTCGAGTACAGCGCGCCCGATACGCGCGGCACTGCGTTCGGCTCGCCCACGTTCCATGCACCGGTCTCGCTCGACGCGTTCGCCAAACTGCGCGCCGAGCATCCACAAGCGCGCCTGCTGGCAGGCAGCACCGACGTCGGCCTCTGGGTCACCAAGCAGTTCCGCGATCTCGGCGACATCCTGTACATCGGCAACGTCGCCGAATTGAAGACGATCGAGCGCGATGCGCAGACGCTGACGATCGGCGCCGCTGTCACGCTCGAAGACGCCTACGCGGCGCTCGCCGCCGATTACCCCGAACTGGCCGAACTGTGGACGCGCTTTGCGTCGCTGCCGATCCGCAATGCCGGCACACTCGGCGGCAACGTCGCGAACGGCTCGCCAATCGGTGATTCGATGCCTGCGCTGCTCGCGCTCGACGCCGAAGTCGTGTTGCGCCACGGCGCCAAAACCCGCGCGCTGAAACTCGATGCGTTCTACCTCGGCTATCAGAAAACCGCCCTCGCGGCAGGCGAATTCGTTGCGGCGCTGCGCGTGCCGCGTCCGGCCCGCGATCTGCGCTTCCGCACGTACAAAGTGTCAAAGCGTTACGATCAGGACATCTCCGCGGTGTGCGCCGCATTTGCGCTGCACATCGGCGAAAACTGCGCGATCAGGGACGCCCGCATCGCGTTCGGCGGCATGGCCGCGACGCCCAAACGCGCCGCGCAAACCGAGGCCGCGCTGATTGGCGCAACATGGAACGAAAGCACCGCGCGGCAAGCGATGAACGCACTCGTCGCCGATTACCAGCCGCTCACTGACATGCGCGCCTCGAGCGCCTATCGACTGAAGGTGGCGCGCAATGTGTTGTGGCGCTTCCACCTCGAAACGCGCGATGACGCGCCGCTCGCCCTCTTCGACGTGAATGCGTTCGCGTACGAAACCGGCGCGCCCGACGCGGCCGTTGCGAAGGAGTCGTCGTGATGAACCGGACCGATGCTTTCGTCGAACATGCTGCGCACCAGGCTGAAAAGCACGCCGCCATTCAGGAGAGCGATACGGCGATCGGCATCTCCTTGCCGCATGAATCGGCTGCGCTGCATGTGAGCGGCGAAGCCACCTACACCGACGACGTCCCCGAATTGCAAGGCACGCTGCACGCAGCGCTTGGGCTGTCGCGGCATGCGCACGCGCGGATCGTGTCGCTCGATCTGGACGCTGTCAGAAAAGCGCCTGGCGTGATCGCCGTGCTGACCGCCGAAGACATCCCTGGCGAGAACAATTGCGGACCTGTGCTGCACGACGATCCGATTCTCGCTGTAGACGAAGTGCTGTATCTCGGCCAACCGGTGTTCGCGGTGATCGCCGAGAGTCATGAGCTCGCGCGGCGCGCCGCAGCGCTGGCCAAAAGCGACGACGTCGTGCGATATGAACCGCTCGAGGTCGTCCTCACTCCCGCCGAAGCGAAAGCCAATAAGCAATTCGTCCTGCCGCCGCTGCATCTGAGGCGCGGCGAACCCGATGCGAAAATCGCCGCCGCGCCGCATAAAATCCGCGGCACATTCGAAGTCGGCGGCCAGGAACAGTTTTATCTCGAAGGCCAGATCGCCTACGCCGTGCCGAAGGAAATGGACGGCATGCTCGTCTACAGTTCGACGCAGCATCCGAGCGAAATGCAGCAGGTCGTCGCGCATATGCTCGGCTGGCCGGCGCACAACGTCGTGTGCGAATGCCGGCGGATGGGCGGCGGATTCGGCGGCAAGGAATCGCAATCGGCGGTGTTCGCGTGCGTGGCATCGCTAGCGGCAAAACTGCTGCGCCGGCCGGTCAAACTGCGCGCCGACCGCGACGACGATTTCATGATCACCGGCAAGCGCCACGACGCGGTCTACGAGTACGAAGCAGGCTTTGACGATAGCGGCCGCATTCTCGGCGCGCGCGTCGAAATCGCCTTGAGAGCCGGCTATTCCGCTGACTTGTCCGGTGCGGTCGCGACCCGTGCCGTCTGTCACTTCGACAACGCGTACTACCTGTCCGACGTCGACATCGTCGCGCTGTGCTGCAAGACGAATACGCAATCGAACACCGCATTCCGCGGCTTCGGCGGCCCGCAAGGCGCACTGGTGATGGAAGTGATGCTCGACAGCATCGCACGTCAATTGCACTGCGATCCGCTCGACGTGCGGCTCGCCAACTACTACGGCATCGGCGAACGCGACACGACGCCGTATGGACAACGCGTCGACGACAACATCATCGCGCCGCTAACGGATGAGTTGCTCGAAACCAGCGACTACCGCGCGCGCCGTGAAGCGATCGCCGCGTTCAATGCGAAAAGTCCGGTGCTCAAACGCGGCCTCGCGTTCTCGCCGGTGAAGTTCGGCATCTCGTTCAACGTGCCGTTTCTGAATCAGGCCGGCGCGCTGGTGCACGTGTACAAGGACGGTTCCGTACTCGTCAATCACGGCGGCACCGAAATGGGCCAGGGGCTGAACACGAAAGTCGCGCAAGTCGTCGCGAACCAGCTTGGCCTGCCGCTTTCCCGCGTGCGCGTGACGGCGACCGATACGTCGAAGATCGCCAACACCTCGGCGACCGCCGCCTCAACGGGCAGCGACCTGAACGGCAAAGCCGCCGAAGCCGCTGCGCGGACCATTCGTGACAGGCTCGCCACACTCGCGGCGAAGCAACTCGGCGGCAGCGCCGACGCAGTGGAATTCGCCGGCGGTGAAGTGTCGGTGAACGGCGGCGCCATGCCATTCGAGCAACTGGTCGCCGCCGCGTATCTGGCGCGCGTGCAATTGTGGTCGGACGGGTTCTACACGACGCCGAAAGTGCACTGGGACGCGAAAACGCTGACCGGTCACCCGTTTTATTACTTTGCGTACGGTGCGGCCGTGTCGGAAGTGGTGATCGACACGCTGACCGGCGAATGGAAACTGGTGCGCGCGGACGTGTTGCACGACGCCGGCCAATCGATCAATCCGGCGATCGATCTCGGCCAGGTGGAAGGCGGCTTCATCCAGGGCATGGGCTGGCTCACCACCGAGGAATTGTGGTGGAACCGCGATGGCCGCCTGATGACGCACGCGCCGTCGACGTACAAGATTCCTGCCGTCAGCGATACGCCCGCGGCGTTCAATGTGCGGCTTTATCAGAATCAGAACGTCGAGCCGACCGTGTTCCATTCGAAGGCAGTAGGCGAGCCGCCACTGCTGCTGCCGTTCTCGGTGTTTCTCGCGATTCGCGACGCGGTTGCGGCCGCGGTGCCGGGTGCGGAAAACGCGCCGCAGCTTCGTGCACCGGCGACGCCCGAAGCGATTCTCGACGCGCTGGATGCTTTGCAATCGCCCGCGACGGCGACGGAACCCGCAACAGGACAGCCAACGGAACAAGCAACGGAAGCGACGGTGGGAGTCACAACCACAACCGCCACCACGCCGGTTTAGCAATTTGATGAAGCGTTGAACGACGTTAAGCAACTTAAAACCTGGGCCCGACGCGACACGAACGCGTTGCGCCACACTCAACCGACCGCACGGACACCCCGTGCGGCCACGTATGGAGAACCGCCGGATGCAAGCCTGGCTACCTGACCTGCAACAACTGCTCGCGCACGGCGACGCCGCCGTGCTGGTGACGGTCGCACGCGTCGAAGGTTCGGCGCCCCGCGAAGCCGGCACCAAGATGATCGTCACGCGCGATTCGGCCAAGCACACGATCGGCGGCGGACACCTCGAATGGAAAGCCATCGAGACCGCGCGCCAGGTGCTGCGCGACGGCATGCGCTCGCCGCATATGCGCCGCCTCGAACGTTTCGCGCTTGGCCCCAGTCTCGGTCAGTGCTGCGGCGGCGCCGTGATTCTCGCCTTCGAGCGCCTCGACATCGGCGACCTCGGCTGGATCACCTCCCTCGCGAAACGCGTGGCCGCGGGCCTTTCGACGGTGCGTAGCGTATCATTCGGCCCCGCACCGGATGCGGTGATGCTGTCCGACCCCGAGCCGGGTGTCGATGCCTCCGACTGCCTGCTGTGGGACGGCGCCGGCTTCGACGACAGCGGCGCGCTGCTCACCGAGACCATCGCGCCAGGCGACTTCCAGGTCGTGCTGTTCGGCGCCGGTCACGTGGGCGCGGCGCTCGTTCGCGTGCTGGCCACGCTGCCTTGCACCGTGCGCTGGGTCGACGAGCGCGACGCGCAGTTTCCGCCCGTGGAAACGCTGCATGCGCCGAACGTAACGATCGATCCGAACGATGCACCCGACGAAGCCATCGATCAGGCTGCGCCGCACACGTACTTCATCGTGATGACGCACAACCATGCGCTCGATCTCGAGTTGGCCGAGCGCATTCTGCGGCGTGGCGATTTCGCGTTCTTCGGCATGATCGGCTCGCACAGCAAGCGCAAGCAGTTCGAACATCGGCTGGCCGCGCGTGGCATCGATCCTTCGCAGATTGCACGGATGAAGTGCCCGCTCGGCGTCGACGGTATCGTCGACAAGTCGCCGGAGATCATTGCGATCTCCGCGGCGGCTCAAGTGTTGCAGGCAGTGGAGGCGAATGCGGGCGCGCACGCAGCGCAGACGGTCTGATTTGCCGCACAATCGACCTGCCGCCTCACAGCGATTGCATCCTGTCCTGCATCCCGCATCCGGCGCGAACCGACTCCAAACTAAATGCTGACCGACCATGAATACAACAACCGCTACCCCCACGGCACTCATTGAGAAAGCCGCTCGCGCCCCGAAGGCCGAGTTGCACATCCATATTGAAGGCTCGCTCGAACCCGAGCTGATCTTCGCGCTCGCCGAACGCAACGGCGTGAAGCTCGCGTACGAGTCAATCGAAGGGCTGCGCGCCGCGTATGCGTTCACCGATTTGCAATCGTTCCTCGACATCTACTACGCCGGCGCGAGCGTGCTGCTGCACGAGCAGGACTTCTACGACATGACGACGGCGTATGTCGAACGCTGCCTCGCCGATAACGTGATCCACAGCGAAATCTTCTTCGATCCGCAGACGCATACGGAACGTGGCGTGCCGATCGCGACCGTCGTCGCCGGCATTGATCGCGCGTTGGCCGATGCGGAAAAGCGCGGCATGACGAGCAAGCTGATTCTGTGTTTCCTGCGCCACCTATCGGAAGAAGACGCGCTCGCCACGTTCGAAGAAGCGCTGCCGCTGTTCGAGCAGTACAAGCATCGCCTGATCGGCGTGGGTCTCGATTCGTCCGAACGCGGCCATCCGCCTTCGAAGTTTGAACGCGTCTTCGCCAAGGCACGCGCGCTCGGTCTGAAACTGGTCGCGCATGCGGGCGAAGAAGGTCCGCCGTCGTATATCTACGAAGCGCTCGATCTGCTCAAAGTGGACCGCGTCGACCACGGCGTGCGCAGTATCGAAGATCCGGCGCTGGTCACGCGCCTCGCCGATTCGCGCGTCGCGCTGACCGTGTGTCCGTTGTCGAACCTCAAGCTCTGCGTGTTCGACGACATGACCAAGCACACGCTGAAGGACCTGCTCGATCGCGGCGTCGCCGTCACGGTGAATTCCGACGATCCGGCTTATTTCGGCGGTTACGTGAACGCCAACTATTTCGCCACGATCGACGCGTTGAAGCTCAACGATGCCGAGGTCTACACGATCATCCGCAACAGCTTCGAAGCGTCGTTCGTCACGCCCGAGCAACGCAGCGAACTGATCGCGAAGCTCGACGCGCACTGGCACCCAGGCGGCCCGCACTGACGGGCCAATGAATGGCAGCCGGCGGCGGCACGGGTTCGTTTCACACCCAGAATCAAGCCGCCGTCTGCGCTGTTTAGCTCCTCACAAATACGGAGACGGTTTTTCCATGACTCAACCGACACAATCAGCGTTCCGCGCACAACTGCTGACCTTCAACGGCGACCCTGCGCGATCGCCCAACGCGGCGGTCTTCAACGAGGACGGTTTGCTGATCGTCGAAGACGGCCATGTTGTCGCGGCGGGCGCGTATGCAGCGCTCGCGTCGCAACTCGCGCCGGGCACCCATGTGCAGGAAATGCGCGACAAGCTGATCGTGCCGGGTTTCATCGATACGCACATCCATTACCCGCAGACCGACATGATCGCGTCGCCGGCGCCGGGTCTCCTGCCGTGGCTCGACACGTACACGTTCCCGACGGAGCGCCGTTTCACCGATCCGGCGTATGCGCGCGATACGGCGAGCTTCTTCGTCGAAGAACTGCTGGCTTGCGGCACGACCACCGCGCTCGTGTATTGCACGGTCCACAAGGAATCGGCCGACGCCCTCTTCACCGAAAGCGAAGCGCGCAATCTGCGCATGGTAGCCGGCAAGGTGCTGATGGACCGCAACTGCCCCGAGTTTCTGCGCGACACCGCGCAATCGGGTTACGACGACAGCGCCGAGCTGATCGGCCGCTGGCACAACCGTGGCCGCCAGATGTACGCGCTCACGCCGCGTTTCGCGCCGACTTCGACCGAAGCACAACTCGAAGCGTGTGGCGTTCTGGCCGGCAAGCATCCGGACATCTTCATCCAGAGCCACGTCGCCGAGAATACCGACGAAGTGAAATGGGTCGCCGATCTGTTCCCAGGCCACCGCAGCTATCTGGACATCTACGATCACTACGGCCTGCTGCGCCGCCGCGCGGTGTACGGCCATTGCATCTACCTCGACGAGGAAGACCGCAAGCGCATGGCGCAAACCGGCACGGTCGCCTCGCATTGCCCGACCTCGAACCTGTTCCTCGGCAGCGGCCTGTTCGACTTTGACAAGGCCGATGAAGCCGGCATGCCGATCGCGCTGGCGACGGACGTTGGCGGCGGCACCTCGTTCTCGATGCTGCAAACGATGAACGAAGCGCATAAGGTCGCGCGTCTGACGGGTCATCATCTGACGGCCACGCGGATGTTCTATCTCGCCACCGCGGGTGCCGCTGAAGCGCTCGATCTGGCCGACAAGGTCGGCACCCTGAAGCCAAAGTCGGAAGCCGATTTCGTCGTGCTCGATCCGCAAGCCACGCCGCTGCTCGCGCGCCGTACCGCACGCACCGAGTCGCTCGAAGAACTGCTGTTCGCGTTCGCGCTACTCGGCGACGACCGCGCGATTTATGAAACGTATGCCGCGGGCAAGCGCGTGCATCGTCGCGACGACGTGCGTCAGCATGCGCCGCGCGCGGCGAAGATCGCGGCCTGATTGGATTCGTAAGCCGACGTGTGAATTGAATCAGGCCTTTGAATAAAAAACGGCGCTTCCTTGAGGAAGCGCCGTTTTCATTTGCCGGTACCGTGCGGCCCGATCAACGATCAATGCTCAAGCGTGGGTGCACACGTCGTGCAACGCATTCAAACGCCGCACCGGATCGGCGACATATGGATTCGACTCATCCCACGCATAACCCGCCAATACCGCGCTGATCATGCGGCGGATCGACGGCGTCTGGTCCGGATAGAAAATGATGTCCTGCAGTTCGCCCGTGTACCAGCGTTCGACAAACGCGCGGAAGGTATCGATCCCCTTACGCAACGGCACGTCGTAAGCAGCCGACCAGTCGAGCTGCTCGCCATTCAGTTGCCGGTTCAACGTCTGCACCGCGAGATGCGCGGAACGCAACGCGATCGTTACGCCGGACGAGAACACCGGATCGAGAAATTCGCCCGCATTGCCGAGCAACGCATAGCCGGGTCCATGTAGACGCTCGACGTTCGCCGCGTAACCGCCGATATGACGCACCGGCATCAGGAACGGCGCATTGCCGATCAACGGCCCGAGTGTCGGCTCCTGCTGGATCAACGCCCGCAGTTTCGCGTCGCGCTCGGCTTCCGGCACATCGAGGAAACTGGCCTCCGCCACGCAACCCACCGACGAACGGCCGCCCGCCAGCGGAATCATCCAGAACCACACGTCGCGGCGCTCCGGGTGCGTCGCCACGCAGATCTTGTTGCGATCGGTCACGCCGACCGGAATGCCATCGCGTACGTGCGTAAAGATCGCGGCACGTGTCGGCATGCGCGTAGGCGCTTCGAGATTCAGCAAGCGTGGCAGCACGCGGCCGAAGCCACTCGCGTCGAACACGAAGTGCGCCTCCACTTCATACGCGTTTTCCGCTTCGTCGATCACGTCGAGTACCGGCTTGTTGCCATTCTCCCCGGTTTGCATCGCGCGCACCGTGTGACCGAAGCGCACGTCGGCGCCCTGCTGGGCCGCGCAGCGAATCAGAATATCGTCGAACACCGCGCGCTCGACCTGGTACGTGGTACCCCACCCCGGCGAATGCTTGTCGCGGAAGTCGAACGCCGACGACTGGCCGCGGTGAATGAAATGCGCGCCGTTCTTGTACTGGAAACCGGCTTCGACCACCGCCTGCAGCATGCCCGCCTCTTCGAGGTAGGCCATGCTTTGCGGCAGCAGACTTTCGCCGATCGAGAAGCGCGGAAAATGCTGGCGCTCCAGCACCAGCGCCGAACGGCCTGCCCGGCGCAGGAGCGCCGCCGCGACTGCGCCTGCCGGACCCGCACCGATGATCGCTACGTCGACGGTTATGCGCTTTGACGAATGTGTACTCAAGGTTGCCTCAATCGTTTGCTTGCACTGAACAGCATTACGCTGCATCCTTACTTTTCGTTACAATTACGCTTCACAGCAAGAACAAATTTCGTCGGAGCCCAGCGTGTCGCCATCCGAAACATCCAGCGTGTCTTTCGTGCCGGAAACGGCCTTCGGAATCTGGTTCCTGCGCACCTACACGTGGGAACATCACGTCCTGCGGGTCGCGATCAACGACCTCAAACGCCTGATCGACGCGCCCTTGCCTGCCGCGCCGGTGATCGTCGACGTCGGCTGCGGGCAAGGCATTTCATTTCACCTGCTTGCCGACGCGTTCAAGCCGCGCCGCCTTGTCGGCGTCGATTTCCACGAACCGTCGCTCGCGCTTGCCGCCAATGCAGCGCGCGCGTGCCGCGACAAGCTCGCCGACATCGACGTACTGCACGGCGACTGCGCGCAATTGCCGCTGCCCGATGCCAGCGCCGATATCGTGTTCTGTCATCAAACCTTCCACCATCTCGTCGAGCAGGACCGCGCACTCGCCGAATTCCGCCGCGTGCTCAAACCGGGCGGCATCCTGCTGTTCGCCGAATCCACCGACGCGTACATCAAATCTTGGGTGATCCGACTGCTGTTCCGTCATCCCATGCACGTGCAAAAAAGCGCGGATGGCTATCTCGACATGATCCGCCGCGGCGGTTTCCGCTTCGAGCAGCGCAACGTCTCGCTGCCCTATCTCTGGTGGAGCCGCGCGAAAGACTTCGGCCTTCTCGAGCGCCTCGGCCTGTACCATCCGCAACCTGGCAAGCGCCGTGAAACGCTGGTCAATGTCGCGGCAGTCAAGGCGAATTGAATTTCACCAGTGCGGCGGCATGCCACCGCACTGGTAAGCATCACGACTTGCCTGTTTGTGTGCCAATTTGCGTGCTTGTTTGCACGCTCAACACCACTTCGGTGATCATTTGCCGCGCAGTGTCACCACATCGCCCTTCAGCGCCACACCAGCAATTACCGCGCCCGCGCCGCACGTGAACTCCGTCGCACTCTCACGCACTTCGTTCTTGTAGTTGCTCTTGATGTTGATCACGGCATTGCCGCCTTCCTTACGCGCGCGGTCCTGCAACTCGATCACCGCCGAAAGGAACACGTGCTGGCACGCTTCCAGGTCGCTCTTGCCGAAGGCGTTGGTCTTCTTGTTGGTCGCGAATTCGCCCATCGTTTTGACCGCGGCCGGATGCCGCTGACCCGCGAAATACAACGCGATGTCGTCACTGACCTTGCCCGGTTCGCTCTGCAGCGCCGGCGCAACCGGATAGTTATCAACCGTGTCGCGGGCAAAGGCCTGAGTGGCGCTCAGCGTGGCGAGCGAAGCGAACAGTGCTGCAAACAGCAGATTGCGTTTCATCGAGACTCCTGAGTGGTTTTTGTTGGTCTTGTGAGTTCTATATTCGATTCGACCTAGTTCGCTTCCAGTACGACGAGCTGGCCGCTCACGGCGATGGCCGCCGCGCTCGGGCTCACGCCGCAGGTGAAGTCGGTCGACGAGTTGCTCTGGGTGCTATGAAAACGTGTCGATACGTCGATCACGGCGTTGGCGTTGCGTTCGCGAGCTGCCGCGCGCAGCTTCTGCACGGCTTCGGCAAGCGCCTCATGACATGCATCGTCGGGACTTGCCACCTTGCGCGCGATCCGCACCGAGTAGGACACGTCGCCAAGCCTCTCCGTCACCGCCGGGTGGCTCTGCTGACCGAAATACACCGGCACGCCCCCGCGTGACTGACCGCCGGCCGCCGCGAGCGGTACCGATTTAACATCTGTGGCGCATCCCGCTTGCGTCAGCACCACCGCCGCCAACGCACCCAGCACAAAAACTTTTTTCATTTTTATTGCCCTCGTTTTTTAAAATCGCGGCCGGTTCAACCGCCCTGCCACCCTTCAAACATCAGGCTTGCGCAACTGCCGCCGAACCCGAATGAAATCGACATCGCCGAACCGATGCGAGCGTCGCGCGTCGTGCGCACGAGCGGCATGCCGTCGACGCCCGGCTCCGGCGTCTCGATGCCCGTTGTCCCCGCAATGAAACCGTCGCGCATCATCAGCAAGGTGTAGATCGCCTCGTGCGCACCGCATGCGCCGAGCGGATGTCCGGTCATGCCTTTGGTCGACGAGAACGAGGGGACGTCGGCGCCAAATACGCCAACTAATGCGCGCAATTCCTCGACGTCGCCGAGCGGCGTCGACGGTGCATGCGTGTTGACGTAATCCGGGCGCTTGCCCGCTTCGCCCAACGCGCCACGCATCGCACGTGCGATGCCTGCCGCATGCGGCGTGACCATGCCCGCGCGGTCGGTGCAGTCGCCGAAACCGGTCAGCTCGGCGTAAATGCGGGCTCCACGCGCCAACGCATGATCGAGCGATTCGAGCACCAGCACGCCGCCGCCCGAGGCGATCACGAAGCCGTCGCGCGCCGTGTCGTAAGGACGCGAAGCATGCTGCGGCGTGTCGTTGAAGTTGCGCGACAGTGCGCCCATCGCGTCGAACATCAGCGTCATGTTGTCGTGCAAGGACTCGCTGCCACCGGCCAGCACGATTTGCTGGCGGCCGGTCTGGATCAACTGCATCGCCTGGCCGATCGCGAGCGCCGACGTCGTGCACGCCGACGATGGCGAATAGCTCACGCCCTCGAGACCGAACACCTGCGCGACGTTGGCCGACGCGGTGCTGCTCATCGCATGCGGAACCGTATACGGCGGCACTTTATCGACGCCGCGGGTATTCGCAATCGACATGGACACGTCGTAACTCGACATCGTGCCGACGCCCGAGCCGATCACCGTGCCGGCGTGCGGCAAGCGCAAGGCGGCGAGGTCGAGCCCGGCATCGTCGATCGCTTTCTTCGCCGCGTGGCACGCAAAGCGCGCGGTGTCGCCCATGAAGCGTTCGAGCTTGCGATCGAACGGCGGCTCCTGCGCGACCGAGGCGACGCCCGCCACCTGCGAGCCGAAGCCGCGCTCACGCCACGCGTCGATCCGCTCGATGCGTGAGCGGCCCGCGCGCAGCGCGGCGGACACGTCGTCGAGCGTATTGCCGAGGCACGACACGATCCCCATGCCGGTGACGACCACGCGTTGCAGCGGCACGCTCATCGAACGCGCCTGAAAATCAGCGACGTGTTGATGCCGCCGAATGCAAAGTTGTTGCTCATCACATGTTCGGCGTCGATCTCACGACCCGTGCCGACGATGTAATCGAGCGGCGCGCAGGCCGGATCGACGTTCTCCAGATTCAAGGTTGGCGCATACCAGTTGCGCTTCATCATCTCGATGGTCCACCACGCTTCCAGCGCACCGCATGCACCAAGCGTATGGCCGACATAGCTCTTGAGCGAGCTGATCGGCATGCGCGCGCCGAAGGTCTGCGCGGTTGCATGGCTTTCGGCAATGTCACCGCGGTCCGTGGAGGTGCCGTGCGCGTTCACATAGGCGATCGCCTCGGGTGGCAGTTGCGCATCTTTCAAAGCGAGCTGCATGGCCAGCGCCATGGTTTCGGCGGTCGGCTGGGTCATATGCGCGCCGTCCGAATTGCAGCCGAAGCCAACGATCTCCGCATGAATCCGCGCGCCGCGCGCCACCGCGTGTTCGTATTCTTCGAGCACCAGCGTCGCCGCGCCCTCGCCGACCACAAGACCGTCGCGCGCTGCATCGAACGGACGTGGCGTGAGATGCGGCTCGTCGTTACGCGTACTGGTTGCATACAGCGTGTCGAATACGGCGACCGCCGGGCCCGACATTTCTTCCGCGCCGCCAGCCAGCATCAGCGTCTGCTTGCCGCTCTGGATCGCTTCATACGCGTAGCCGATCGCCTGGCTGCCCGATGCGCATGCGCACGAGGTCGGAATGATCCGCCCTTTCAGATCCCAGAACAGGCTGACGTTCACCGCCGTGGTGTGCGGCATCATCTGCACGTAGCTGTTCGACGTGACATCGCTCATCGAGCCGGTTTCGAGCATCGTGCCGAATGCGCGAATCGGCTGCACCGAGCCCGACGACGAGCCATAGGCGACGCCCATGCGGCCATCCTTGATGCTGGTGTCGTCGGCGAGGCCCGCATCGGCGAGCGCCAGTTCGCTCGCGCGCACCGAGTACATCGACACCGGCCCCATCGAGCGGGTTTTCTTGCGCGGATAGTGCGCGGGCACCGTGAAGCCCGGCAACGGGCACGCGAGCCGCGTGTGCAGCGACTCGAAGTAATCCCACTCGGGCATGCGGCGCACCGCGTTCACGCCGCTCTTCAGGCGCGCTTCGATTGCGTTCCAGTCGTCACCGAACGCCGTGACGCCCCCCATGCCGGTAATGACGACGCGCTTCATCACACCATCCCACCATTGACGCCGATCACCTGACGCGTGACATACGAAGCCGCATCCGACATCAGGAAGCTAACCACGGACGCCACTTCGGCAGGCTGGCCGACGCGGTTCATCGGCACCGTCTTCAATGCCTGTTCGAGCGGCATGTCGTCGAGCATGCCAGTATCGATCAAACCCGGCGCGACGCAATTGACGGTGATGTTGCGCGTCGCCAGTTCGACGGCGAGCGCTTTGGACGCGCCGATCAGCCCAGCCTTCGCCGCGCTGTAGTTGACTTGGCCGCGATTACCCATCACGCCGGAGACCGACGCGATCGTGACGATGCGGCCACCCTTCTTCGCCCGCACCATCGGCATGGTCAGCGGATGGACGACGTTGTAGAACGAGTCGAGACCGGTTTCGATCACGATGTCCCAGTCTTCTTCGGTGAGCGCGGGGAACGCGGCGTCGCGCGTCACGCCCGCGCTGCAGACGATGCCGTAATACGCGCCGTGCGCCACGACATCTACTTCGAGCACTTCGCGGCACGCGGCGCGATCGCGCACATCGAATTGCAGCACGCGCGCGGTGCCGCCTTGCGCGGCGATGCCCGTTGCCACGGCTTCGGCTTCGGTGCGGCCCGTGCGGCAATGCACCGACACCGCGAAACCGTCGGCGGCCAACTTGTACGCAATCGCGCGGCCGATGCCGCGGCTTGCGCCGGTAACGAGAACACGCCGGCTCATGAACTGAAACTCCCTTCGATGAATGACTGAAAATCGCGCGGCTGAAAGACCTTGATGACCGCCTCGGCGCAACACACGTCGCCATGGTGGATCGTGCATTCGTAGGCGCCGTGGCCCTCTTCGCTGCGCAGTAATTCTGTTGCGTGAACCAGCAACTGGGCGCCGCTAGCAAACGACGGTTGCAACGCGCGATAGCTACGCGAGCCGAGCAGCACACCGGGGCGCGCCTGTCCACCGCCGCGCATGGCCAGCAGCGCGACGTGCGCGGCGATGGTCTGCGCCATCAGCTCGATACCGATCCACGCGGGCATCGCACCGTCTGCGTCGGCATACCAGGCGTCAGCATGGACGGTCGCGCGGGCGCTCAGTGCCTCTTCGCTGAACGTACTCACGGCATCGATCAGCAGCATGGTGCCGCGATGCGGGATGATCGTTTCGATCGGTTGCCGGATGAGATCCTGAATGGAGGGCGTCTGGGTCATCGTGCGCGTCACCGTCCAAGAATCAGGCTGACATTGCTGCCGCCGAACGCAAACGAATTGCTCATCACGTACTGCGGTCCCGCGCCTTGCGGCAAAAAGCGTTCCGTTTCGACCAGGTCCAACGTCGGCAACGCCGGATCCGCCTCGCCGTCCCACAGATGGCGCGGCAGCGGCACGGGTTGCGAGCCATTCGCGCCCGCCAGCGTCAGCCATGCGAAGGCGAGTTCGGTCACGCCTGCCGCGCCGAGCTGGTGACCCGTCAGCGGCTTCGTGCCGCTTGTTGCCACGCCGTTGGGGAAGACACGCGCCATCAGCTTCGCTTCCATCTCGTCGTTCTTGCGTGTGGCGGTGGCATGCAGATTCACATAGCCGATGGCCGACGATGCGACGCCCGCATCGGCCAACGCCGCCTGCAACGCGAGTTCGCCGCCCACACCCTGGGGGTCCGGCGAGGAAATATGATGTGCATCGCTCGATTCACCGACACCCGCGAGCCGCACCGCCGCTTCTTCGCGGCTCATCAGAAACACGGCTGCGCCTTCGCCGACGTTGATCCCGCTGCGATTGCGGCTCATCGGATTGGTGCGTACGCCGCTGGTCGATTCGAGCGAGGCGAAACCCTGCACCGTCAACTCGCACAGCGAATCGACACCGCCCACCACCACCGCGTCGCACAGTCGTAATTGCAGCAAACGGCGCGCCGACGCAAAGGCCTTCGCGCTCGAGGTGCAAGCGGTCGAGATCGTGAAGGCCGGGCCCTGCACGCCGAGCGCGGCGGCGGCAAACGGCGCGGCGGTGCCGATCTCCATCTGCCGGTAATTGAAGTTTGCGGGCAGCTTGCCCGCTTGTGCCTGATAGACGAATGCGGCTTCGGCCGCTTCGATACCCGACGTGCTGGTGCCGAGCACCACGCCGATCCGCTGCGCGCCGTAACGCTCGCGCGCCGCGTCGACCGCGGGCGCGATCTGCGTCAGCGCCGCCAGCAGCAAGCGGTTATTGCGGCAATCGTAGCGTGCGAGCCCGGCGGGCGGTGCCAGATCGAGCGGCGCGAGCACGCTGCCGACGAACGCTTCGCCGATGCCCGTATGTACGTGCGCCATACCGGGTGCGTGACCGGCGACAAGCGCCGGGACGATTGCATCGAGGTCGCCGCCGAGCGCATTGATCATGCCGAGCGCGTGCAAATAAACTGATGGCGCCTTCATGCGGCCCTCCTTGATTCCGATGGCATGCCGATCGGCGCGAGCAGCACCGATACGAGGATGCCGAGCGCGAGCGTGGCGCCGAAACTCTTCAGCGCGGGCATCGCACTCATGCCGAGCATGCCGAACGACAACAGCGTGGTGGCCGACGACAGCAGCACACCGGTCCACACCGCGCCGAGATCGGCGTCCGCGCGCAAGCAGCCTTCGCGCAGAAACACCGCATAGTTTGCGCCAACGCCGAGCACCAGCATCAGCGCGAGCCAGTTGAACAGATTGAGCGGCACGTGAGCGTAACCGAACACCGCAAGCGTGACGACGACCGCGAGCAGCACCGGCAGCGTCACGGCAATGCCACCGCGCGCGCGGTAGCGCAGCATCAGCAGGACGAGTACGAGCGCGAGCGCACCGCCGAGCCACCACCCGCTATCCACGCGATACGCGCCGAACAGCTTCGAGACGCTCGCCGCCTTGTCGACGAATACGACGCCGGGCAGCGCCTGCGCGGTGGCGATCAGCGCAGGTTCGTTCTGCGGCGTCACGCCCTGCGGAATCACGACCGCTGCATACGCTTTGGTAGCCGAATCGACTTCACCCAGCCACAAATGCCTGTAGGGCTGCGACCACGGTGCGGCGAGCCACGTCTCGACCGTAAGCAGCGGCTGCGGTTTCGCATACGCGGCGAGCCAGGCATCGGCGACTTCGTCTTTAAAGCCCGCCTGCAGCAGCGTGGCACGCAACGCCGCGGGATTGTTGAATACGTGCTGCGCAAGCAATGCACGGTCTGCGTTTTGCTGCTTCACGGACGGCACGAATTGCGCCACCGACTGATAGCTGCCCACCTTGTTCGCGGTGCCGTTCAACCCGTCGAGCTTCGTACCCAGCGCTTCGACGCGTTGCATAACGATTTCCGGCGTCTCGCCGCGCACGACAAAAAACTGCGCGCTGTTATCGACACCCACCGCCGCGCGCACCTTGTCTTCCTGCGCGACCAGCGAAGGATCACGCTGGATCAGCAGATGGATATCGTCGTCGCTCGTCAGACGCAACCAGCCGGGAATCGCCACGATCAGCAATAGCGCCGCGACAAACCACGCGCGCTCGCCGCCGATCGTGCGATGCCAGACCGTCAGCAGACGCGCCGCACCAGCGAACAGGTGCCGCGGGCCGCGCTTCGGCGGGCGCGTGAGCAACGCGGGCAACAGCCACAGCACGGAGGCATACGCCGTCACAATGCCCGCAATCGCGAAGCATGCTATCTGCTTGAGCGCCGGGAACGGCACCCACGTGAGGATCGCGTAGCCAAGCAGGCTGGTGGCAAGCGCGACCGTCAAGGCCGGGCGCACGGCACGCGCGCCACGGCGCGAATCCCAATCGCGCTCCGCGCCGAGATAGACCACGAAATACTGAATCGAATAATCGACCGCTTCGCCGATCAGGCTCGCGCCGAACACCAGCGTCAACAGATGCAACTGACCGAACACCAGCATCGTCACCGCGAGAGCACAGACAATGCCGAGCGCCGTCGAAACGAAACCGAGCAGCAACAGACGCGGCGAGCGGAACACCCACATCATCAGCAACGCAATCCCGCACAGCGACGCGACGCCGATCAGATGCACCTCATGTTCCGATGCGCTACGTGCCGACTCCGCGTAGAACACCGCACCGGTTCTCGCCACCGACACGTCAGGGAACGCCTGCTTCAGGCTGCTTTCACCCTGCGCAAGCGCGGCGAGCACGGCGTGCTGCGTTTTCGATTCGTAGGCGGAGCCCGGCAGCGTGGCGACGATCAGCACGCTGGTCGCGCTGCCGCGATGCGACACCAGCATGTTGTCTTCGAGTTCGAGATTCGACGTGGCGAGCGGCAAACCGCCGAGCCAGTGTTCGAGCCAACCGAACGGATCGTCGGCGAGCGGCGTGGTCAGGCCTCCGTGCAATGGGCTGTAGATGCGTTGTGCAAGTGCGTCGTGCAGCGTGGGGCTTGCAGCATTGCTCTGCGCGAGTGCCGCGCGGTCAGCGGGCGCCAGCAAACCGAACCGATACGGCATATACAGCGCGGCGATCTGCGACAGATCGAACGGCGGCAGCTCCGCCGTCACCGAGCCGAACGCCCCGCTCTTCTGCAACGATGCGCCGAGTTGTTTCGCAGCCGTTTTGGCGTGCGCGTCATCGTTGCTGGTGACCAGGAAAACCGTGCGGTCGCCCAGCGCACTCGCCAGCGTATCGACCGCCTTTTCGGCGATCGGATCCGCTTCCGTGGCAGGCAGCAACGCCAACAGATTGGTCTGCAGCGGTGAGGGTCCCGCAAAACGCCAGCCGCAATACAGCGCTGCGGCGAGCGCGAGCAGCAGCCACGCGGCGCGCATGCCCCACGCCTGTTTCGCGGACCGCTGTTGCAGCACCTGCATTACGGCGCTCCGAGAAGGCTACGCTCAGCCGGCGTTGGTTCGCTCACCGCAGCGCTTTTCGCAAAGTCGAGCTTCGTGATGTCGCCGTTCGCGAGCGTGATGCGCAAGCTCTGCAGATAGTCGCCGCCGTTCATTTGCAAACCTTTGATCGACTGCGCAATCTGCGGCTGGTTCGGCGTGAGCTGCATGCGCCACTGCGCGGCGCTGCCTTCGGCCTGCACGTCGAATTGCGAATAGAGCGCCGACAGATCGCCGCCCAGCATCGCGCGCATCATCTTCGAAACCTGCGCGACGCCGCGTGTGCCCTGGGCACTGTGAGCGGTCACACGCTGGCCGTTGGCGTCGACTTCGGCGACGCCCGCGTCGGTGATCACGTAGGTGGCTTTGTAAGGCGTGTCGATCTGCCAGATCACACCACGATCGCGGAAGAACAGCAGCGAACCCGTGCTGACGAGCGGCTGCTTCATCGCGGCGAGCGTTTGCGTTTGCGTGAATTGCGCGCGAACGCCCTTGGCCTGGGCGAGGTGGGAGGCGATCTGCGAGACGAGCGCGGGGTTGCCGGCGGACTGCGCGGCTTCAGCCGCAGACGCCACCAGCGGCCATGCTGCCAGGCTCGATACGCTTAGGGTGCCTAGCGTGAGCAACGCCCCCGCTGCCACACCGCGCAAGCTCATCGTCCCCATACGCGCTCCAGCTTTTCGAATACGACGGGCGGCGACACGAACTGCAATTCCTGCGTCGCGGCATCGACCGCGACCTGGATCGTGTAGCCCTTCGTCAATCGCGTACCGGATGCGCAGTCGACAATTTCATAGCCTATTTTCAGGCGGTTTTCGTGTTCGAGCAGTTGCGTGCGCACTTCGAGCGCCTGCCCGTAAGTAGCCGGGCGCACATACTTCAGATGTGCTTCGACGATCGGCCATAGGTAACCCGAAGCCTGCATCTCGCGGTAGTCGTAATCGAACGTACGCAGGAGCGCCGCGCGGCCGATCTCGAAGTACTTCAGATAGTGGCCATGCCAGCACACGTTCATCGCGTCGACGTCGTGAAACGGCACTTCGACCATCGCGCTGGCTGTCAGCACTTTAGGGGAGCCGCTCATGCGTTCGGACCTCCGCGATAGTCGTCCAACAGCTCGCAGGCGGCGATGCGCGCAGTCAGCGCGCGCAGGTCGCTTTCCAGCGCGCGATCTTCGTCGACGAACGGCGACTGCGCCGTCACGCTATCGATGAACGCTTGCAGCGGCGCGGGAACAGGCGTGGCGCTGTCGATCTTCAAGCGCAGGCGCGCGGCTTGCACCGTCGCCAGCGTATGCGCGGCGGCGACCTGTTCGGTCAACTCCAGCACACGCAAACAGTCGCGCGCGGCGATCGTGCCCATGCTGACCTTGTCCTGATTGTGCGCTTCTGTCGAACGCGAGAACACGCTGGCGGGCATCGTGTTCTTCAACGCTTCGGCCGTCCATGCGGACGACGAAATCTGCACCGCCTTGAAACCGTGATTGATCGCTGCGCGCGCGGGCGCAGCACCCGACAGGTTGCGCGGCAAACCGTTGTTGAAATTCACGTCGACCAGCAGCGCGAGCTGCCGGTCCATCAGATCGGCGAGATTGGCGACCGCGACTTTCAGCGAGTCCATCGCGAACGCGATATGGCCGCCGTAGAAGTTGCCGCCGTGCAGCACGCGCCCGTTGTCGGGATCGATCAGCGGGTTGTCGTTCGCGCTGTTCAGTTCGTTCTCGACATCGCGGCGCACCCATGACAAGGCATCGCGCGCGACGCCGATTACATGTGGCGCGCAGCGAATCGAATAGCGGTCCTGCAGACGATGCCCCGGCGTATCGTCGCGCCCACTCAGATCGTCGCGAATCCACGCCGCGGCTTCGGCCTGGCCTGCATGCGGCTTCACTTCGAACAGCATTGCGTCGAAGTGCGCGGCGCGGCCGTCGAGTGCCACGGTAGAGAGCGCGGTGAGACGTGCGGTGAGGCGCGTCAGATGATCGGCGCGCGCGAACGCGAGACAGGCGAGGCCCGTCATCACCGCGGTGCCGTTCATCAGCGCAAGGCCTTCTTTCGGCGCGAGCGTCAGTGGCTCGTGACCCAGTTCGGCCCAGACTTCGCGCACGTTGCGCAGACTGTCTTCGAACATCACATCGCGTTCGCCGGCGAGCGCGGCGGCTACATACGAGAGCGGCGTCAGGTCACCGCTTGCGCCGACCGAGCCTTCCGACGGAATGCGCGGCAACACGCGATGATTGATCAGATCGGCAAGGCGTTCAAGCAACACGGGGCGCACGCCGGAGAAACCATAGGCCAGCGAGTTGAGTCGCGCGGCGATCACCGCGAGCGTTTGTGCGTCGTCGAGATACTGGCCCATGCCGCAGCCGTGGTAACGCGTCAACTGCAACGGCAACGCTTCGACGAGTTCCATCGGCACGTCGACCACGCACGCGTCGCCATAGCCGGTGTTGACGCCGTACACGGTCGCGCCCGACGCCAGATGCCGGCGCAGAAAATCCGCGCCGCGCTGGATGCGCGCACGCCACGCCGGATCGGCGCTCAACGCAACCGGTGCGCGATGGTGAGCGATCGCAACGACTTCTTCGATCGTCAGCTTGCGGCCGCCGATCGTTACCGCTGCCGCGTTCGCGCGGGTGTTCTCACTTGCGCTAGCGCTCTGCGCCTCGATCAGATCATGTTCGGCCATGTGTGCCTCGCTTGGGGCTGGCCCAGAAATCGAAGAAATTGAACCATTGATAAGGTGCCTTGCGGCAATAGTGTTCGAGGCGCGCCGCGTACCGCTGCGCCCACGCGGCAAGATGCTGCGCGCGTTCGCGGCGCGGCAACTCGATGCGCTCGGCGAACGGTTCGAAATACAAACGATAACCGTCGCGCTCTTTCAGGCAGAAGAACAGATAGACAGGGCAGCCCAACGCATGTGCGAGCACGTAGGGGCCTTGCGCGAACGGCGCAGTCGAGCCGAGAAATTGCGCTTCGGTCGTGCGACCCGCTTCGTGGGCCGGCACGCGGTCGCCGACGATCACCAGCAGCTCGCCCGCATCGACGCGCTCCTGCATCATCATCGCAGTCTCGGGACCGAAGTCGCTGACTTCGAGCAGATGCCGCGCGAACTGGCTATTCGCCGACGCCAGCACGCTATTGAAACGCCGCGCGTGTTCGGTGTAGACCACGGCGGTGACTTTCGCGTAGGCGCCCTGCGCGGCGAGCGCGCGGGTCATTTCCAGATTGCCGAGATGTGCGCCGATCACGAGCGCGCCTTTGCCGCTCGCCACCAAGGCTTCGAATGCCGATGGGTCTTCGAATTTGACGTCGGCGTTGTTGACACGACCGGACCACGCCGCGAGCTTATCGAAACCCGATTGCGCGAACGCCAGCATGTGGCGATAGGCGGACAGCCAACCCGGGCGCGGCGTATCGCCGTGCGGTGCGGCCGCACCGAGACGCGTGAAGTAGTTGCTCGACGCCTCGCGTGCGGCACGACCCGTCAGCAGAAAATACGCGACGATCGGATGCAGCCAGAGCGCGGTGAAACGGCGGCCGAATAACTTGCAACTGAGGGCGAGCAAGGACATGCCCAGATGGCTGCCGCGTTCGGCGATTCGCCACCAGTCCTGGGGGCTTTGTTCGTTTTGTTCAGCGTGCTGGCCGGGTTCGTTCTGATCGCCCTGCTTGACCGCCTCACTTGCAATAGCCGAACGGCGTGGCATCACTTTGTGCGCGAGCAGCATCGGCAGACGCCACAGCATGCCGAACACGAGGCGCGTGTGGCTGCGGCTGATGCGCACGTTGTCCCACAGCACGTCGAAATGCGAGACGCCGTCGCTTGCATAGATGACGCGCGTCGGAATCGAACGGAACGCGGCGCGCCGCCAGTGCAGACGCACGAGAATTTCGATGTCGAAGTCCATGCGCGTCGGCAGTTGCACGCTGTCGATCAGCTCGCAAGCAAGCGCAAGCGGATACAGACGGAAGCCGCACATCGAATCGCGGATCGTCAGCGAGAGCGTTTCGATCCACACCCACACGTGTGTCAGATAACGGCCGTAGAGGCGCGATTTCGGCACGCTCTCGTCGTAGACCGGGCGGCCGAGGATCACCGCGCCCGGTTCGGCAAGCGCCGCGTCGATGAAACGTGGCACGTCCGTCGCGTCGTGCTGGCCGTCGGCATCGATCTGCAGAGCGTGCGTGTACTCCGCGGTGCGTGCGGCACGTAGTCCCGCCATCACCGCCGCGCCTTTGCCGCCGTTGACCGGCAAACGTAGGAGCGTAAGCTGCTCCGCGTACTGTTGCGCGAGCGAAGCGAGCACCAACTGGGTCGCTTCATCGCTGCCGTCGTCGACGACAAAGATCGGCAAGCCGTGCACCGCGAGATGGGCAACGGTCGCGCCGATCGCGTCCTTGTGGTTATAAATCGGAATGACGATGCAAGGAGCGAAGCGCATCATGCGGGCTCCCGATACACGATCACACCGGACGCGCATTCACGCCCGCTCAGCCGGTACGCGAACTGCACGCGGCCACGCGCGGCGTCGTGTGCGAGCGTGAGATTCAGCACCGCGCCCGGTGGCACCGGCGCCATGAACTTGAGGCGATCGACCGATGCCAGTGCTCGCACGGCGGGCACGTGTTCAGCGGCCAGATGCATGGCCCAGTGCACCTGGACAACGCCCGGCAGGATCGGCAGACCGGGGAAGTGGCCGGCGAAATGCACGAGCGTCGGCGGCACGCGCAGTTCGTAGTGCAACGTGTCGGCGCTGCGGGCTTCGGCGAGCACTTCCACGCCATCCGCGCGCGGTTCGAATGCCGCCGCGACAGCGGCCACCGGCAGCTTGCCGCGCGCGTCGAACGGCAACGTGAGGCGGAAACGCCAATGACGCGGCAGCACCACCACATCGAAATAGGCAGCGAGATGTCGGCGCAGGGTGCGCGCGAGTTGCACGCGGCCATCGCCGCGCAATGCCTCGCAGCCGGCTTCCGTCAGCGCCACGACGGCGCCGACGCGCTCGCGCGAGGCGCCTTCCAGCGGCACGATCGCCGCTTGCGCAACATACGGATGCAGCGCGAGACGCGCTTCGAGCTCCGGCAACGACACGCGCTTGCCATCCAGCTTGAGCACGCGATCGAGGCGGCCTTGCAGGCGGAAGCGGCCATCGGCGTCGAACGCGATCTTGTCGTCCGTGCGATGCCAGCCGGTGTGATCCAGATGCGGCGAGCGGACATTCAGCGCGCCGTCTTCGTCGCGGCGCACTTCAATGCCGACGACCGGCTGCCAGGCATCGGTTTGGTCCTGACGACGCCACGCGATGCCACCGGTTTCCGTACTGCCGTAGATTTCGAGCGGCGCAGCGCCATAAGCCGCGGCGTATTCCTGCGCGGCTTCCAGGGCGAGCGGGCCGCCCGAAGAAAAGAATGCGCGCGGCGCCGGCGTCAACGCGGCGAAGCCGGGCAGCGCAGGCCAACGCGACAATTGCGCGGGCGTCGAGACAACCACCGTCGCGCCGCATTGCTCGATCTGTGTTTGCAGATGCAAAGGCTCGATGCTGATCGCACGGTCGAATGCGCGGCCCGCTGCAAGCGGCCACAACACGCGAAACAGCAAACCGTAGATGTGATGATGCGGCACGCTCGCGAGCATCGTCGCATCGCCGACCAGAACGCCCCACTGCTTTTCGAGCGTGTGCACCTCGGCGTTGAATTGCGCGAGGGTCTTGCGGATCGGTTTGGGAGCGCCGCTGCTGCCGGAGGTGTAGAGCGTCAACGGAGCTTGCGGATCGATCGTCTGTGAGGTGCCCGGCGTGCGTGTGGCGTCGACGTCTCGCACGCCAAGTGGCAGGTCGGCGTCGGTCAGCACGGCGTCGTACACATCGGCCAGATCGGCGAGATAGCCCGGCGTCGCGTTGGCCGGAATCACCGGCTCCTTGCCGCACGCGAACAGCGCAAACAGCGCGCAGGCGAAATCGAACGGATCATCGATACACAACGCATAGCGGCGCGCGTCTTGCGTTTGCATCAGCGTGACCAGCGTCGACACACGAGCGCGAAACGCTGTGCGGTCGAGCACCGTCGCGCCGTCGCGGCATACCGGCGCATTCACGACGGCGGCCCCATGGCCCGCCGACAACAGGTCGTGCAACGCGATCATGCCGCCTCCGAACGCGCGGCTCGCGGCAGCACCACCAGATAACGCCAGATGACCTCGGCTACCAGCAGCACGCCGATCAACCCATAAGCGATCGCGCCGTTATAGAGCGACCAGTTTGCGCGGCTCCAATAGAGCGCCGTATAAGCGGAGAACGCGCCGTTCAGCGCGAAGAAAACGCACCACACCTGGGTCACGCGCCACGTATGGCGCACGGCGCCCGGCGGCAGATCCGGATTGCCCAGCCGCGCGAATTTTTCGATCATCGACGGCCCGCGCACGAGCGTCGCACCGAACGCGATCAGCAGACCCAGATTGACGAGCGAAGGATAGAGGCGCAGCAGCAGTTCGCTGTTGGTGAACACGATGGCCGCCGAGGCGCAGCTCAGCAAGCCGACCACGGTCCAGTCGATCGTGGAGAGCCGGCGCAGCGAGGTCGCGACTGGACCGCTGCCGGCCCAGCGTTGCAGCCACAGAATCGCAAACAGCATGCAGCCGACATAGCGCGGCGTGTCCCAGCGCCAGGCACACAGAATCAACGCGGGATACGCGAGTTTCAACAGAACCTGCACCACCGTTTTGGCCCAGTGGCGCTCAGTGCCGGGCGAAGCCTCAGCGGGCCGGCTCGCCGCCGCTTGCATTCGCGAGCGCACGGATGGCATCAGCCTTGTGCCGCCAGCAGCGATTCGACCGCACCGATCACATCGCCGACCGTGCGCACCGACTTGAATTCTTCCGGCTTGATGCGGCGGCCGGTCATTTCCTGCAGTTTGATCGCGAGGTCGACGGCGTCGATACTGTCGAGATCGAGGTCCTCGAAGAGATGCGCGTCTGGCGTCACGCGCTCCGGCTCGATCGCGAAGTTCTCTTTGAAGATGGCGCGGATGCGCTCAAGAATCTCTGCCTCGTTCACGATTAATCCCCTTTTCTTGTGGTTTCGTTCACAGCATGCGCCGTTTCGCGTTGACTCGCGACCAGCGCGGCCAGCGTGCTGATCGAGCGGAAGTGCTCGCGGGTGCGTTCGTCGTTTGCGGCGATGGTCAGCTGGTATTGTTTGCGCAGCACGATGCCGATCTCGAGCGCGTCGATCGAGTCGAGACCGATGCCGTCGGTATCGAACAACGGGGCGTCGTCGTCGATATCGGCCGGACTCAGGTCTTCCAGATCGAGGGCTTCGATCAGAAGCTGTTTAATTTCCAGTTTTAAAGAATCCATAATCGAACAGGTGCTGAGTAATGTGAGCTTCGATGGCGCTGGTCACGCTGCGCGCCGCGAGAGACGGTGAAGTGTCGTGGTCGGCGAGTTGCTCGACGCCAAGCGGCTCGAGTACGTTCACACGGATCCTGAAAGCGCGCGCCGGCACGTCATACCAGCGCATCTGCTTCGTGAACGCCGGCGGATCGCAGTCCATCAGCACCGGCACGATCGGCGCGCCGACCTTTAATGCCATGTGCGCGAACCCGCGTGAAAACGCGTGCAGCCGGTTCGGCGCGGGGCTGCGCGTGCCCTCGGGAAAAATAATCATCGTGTAGCCCGCTGCCAGCTGTCGCGCGCCGGCTTCGACGAGTTCCGACGGATCCGCGTTGCTCACATATTCCGCCGAGCGCACGATCCCCCAGAAACACGGGTTGCCCCAGTGCGCGTTTTTCACCACGCAACAGGCGCGCGGCGTGAGCGACAACAACACCATCACGTCCAGGTAGGTCGGGTGATTGGCGACCACGATCGCCGGGCCGCCGGCGCGCAATGCCTGCCCACCCGATACCTCGAGCTCCATCACGCCGATGCGCTGCAACACCGCGACCAGCGCGCGGAAAAACCAGTGAATCACGGTCGTCACCACGCGCTGACGCGACGCCCGGTGCGGCCACAGCCACGCGAGCGGAAACACCAGCACCGAAAACAGCACGCCGCAGATGCCGAACACCACGAAGGCCATGCCTGTCGCGCAGAACCGCCAAACGTAATCAAGCCGCGCGTTCATGCCACCTCCAATGCCAGGCCGCGCCGGCGCCTTGCCAGACGGCGGGCCTACCCGTTTCCAGACAGTGCTGCAGCGCCTGACTCTGGGTCGTGAAACGTTCTTCCGTGCTTGCCTCCTGCGCGGCCACGGCTGCCTCGTCACCCGCGCCGGACAACGTGCAGACCAGTTGCCCCGTCGCCGCTTCGCCATTCAGCAGGATCGCGATCGCGCCGCCCTGCACTTCGTCTTCGATCGTGCCGTACGCCTGATCGGCCGGTTCGTCAGCGTACACCAGCAATACTGGTGCCCCGGGCTGCGTTGCATATTGCGCGTACGCTTCCAGCAGCGCGTAGCCGAGCGTCTCGGCGCCGGCCGAGATCGCGCTGGCAGCGGAACGGTCGCCGCGCGCGATGCCGAACACGCCGGTCATGGCGTTCAGCACCGAGAGGCTGAAAGCGGTCGGCGAGACCGGATCTCCCGCGCTGATGGCGCGCAGGATGTCCGTGGTGCGCCGCAATTCGCCGTGACGTGAAGCGAACACGACCCGGACCTCATCTTGCGCCACACAGTCGTGCGCTACCTTCAGGGCGACTCTGGACAGCGTGCTCAGGCGACGCCGCACGATCGGCTCGATGAAGCCGATGTCGGGTGCGGCAGATGCGGCAGCAGGCCAGCTAGACCAGCGAGCGACCGGAATGGTCCAGTGCAGATCGGGCATATCGGTGTTCGCGCGTAGAAGCGAGGAGAGGCTGAGGGCGCCTGACGGAATACGCAGCCGTCACAGCGTATGCGCGCCGCGCGGAACGACAATCTCCAGCCGGGGTCAATCCAATCTTCTTATATAGGGTTCAGCGTTTTAACGGCACGTGGCCCCGATTATTTAGGCGCCTTCGCCAATTAGTCTGATGGATTGACTCAGGCTCCCTGTGGTCGCCGGAATCATACTGAATATTGTGGATTAAATCAGCCACAAAAGACGTATCTATCTGTATCCGTATCGCAGGTGCGACGGATGCCTGGACAACGTCAAAATATAGGCCTGGCGGCCCTTGCGCGATCGTGAGCAGTCTGCAAAGCCGCCTTGCGGCGAGCTCTGCGGGCCAAATGGGCGCTGCTACGTCAGCAAATAGACGCGAATACTTTCATTTAACTTTCTAAACAAGTGTTTCGTTTCGGAACATTTCAACGCTTTGGGCCGGCCTGCTGAGTGAAATGCCGTGCATTTTTCGATTCTCGTGCGCGACTTACGGAGGCTTACCGTAACGTCGTTTTTGCCATATCGCGGTGGCGCTACCCACTTCCGGTCAAAGACACGCTCGCGCCGGCTGCAAAGCAAAACGGCCTGGCAGGGTGACCTGCCGGGCCGTTTTTGTTGCGCTGCAACGTATGCGGTTCGCCGCGAAGGTGCAGCGCTTACTGCACAACCTTCGCACCCGGCGCCGAGGCCGGCGCGGCTGCGGGCGCGGCACCCGTCGTCGCGACTTCGTTCGAGACCCCGCCGTTCTTGTCGACGGGAAGCTTCACGGTATGGACGACGCCGTTGCCGAGCGGGAAGTCCGCCAGCGCGCTGCGCGCCAGATACGGCATGGCTCTCACCAGCGACGATTCTTCGTCCGAGTTGCGCGCCGTCACGTTATAGACCTCTTTGCCGCTGGCTCGCTCGGTAATCCGCACGCCGAGCAGGTGCGTGAAGATCGGGTAACTCTGGTTCACATAGGCGGTCGGAAACGCACCCCACGGTCCCCACGGATCGAACGGCCGGCCCCAGTACGGCGCCGGCCAGGGGTTGTAATACACCGGCTGCGCAACCGTCACCATGTCCGAGCGAATCCCGTACGAGAGCCCGACCAGATAACGCGCCTGGGACGTGTCGACCTGACGGAACGCATGCGTGGCGAGTTCGTTGGCGACGAGGCGCTCGTAGGTGGTGAGTTCGAGATTGTTTTGCTGATCGCCCGCCCGTGTGAACGCATAGGTACGGGTGGCGTCGTTGCCGCTCCAGTCGGAGAACGCCGTGACCTGCGAGGTCACGTAACTCGTGCAGCCCGACAGCAGCACCGTCAGCGTGGCCAGCAGCAGTGTGGCGCGGCGGGTCCATCGATTAATGTTCATGGTCTACCTCTTAAGGCCTTTAGTTTGCTTCTGGATTGTTAGCGTTGCGCCTGTCGCCACTCGATTTCAACGACGCGCTGGCCTTTTTTATTCCACGCGCGCGCCGATAATACGCTGACCAGGCGAATCGGCAAAAAGTTCGAGCCGCACAATCCGCCGAGCCTTTGTACAATGGCTCGACAAGCCCGGCTCGCGCGCCATAAGCACGCTTGACGGCTCGAGTCCCATCACTACAGAACGCCATGGCCGATACCGCAACGCCCAATGTGATCCGCCGCGCCGATTACGCGCCGCCCGCCTTCCTGATCGACACCGTCGCACTCGAGTTCGATCTGATCCCCGAACGCACCGTCGTCAGGAACACGATGCGGGTGTGCCGCAACCCGGACGCGTCCCACGCCGCGAATTTCGAACTGATGGGCGAACAACTCGAGTTCGTCAGCGCCACGATCGACGGCGCCCCATTCGCCCAAGCGCATGCGCACGAACACGGCCTTACGCTCGATAACGTGCCGGATAACTTTGAGCTCACGCTCACCAGCATCTGCAATCCGGCGGAAAACACCACGCTGTCGGGCCTGTATGTGTCGGGCGGCAACTTCTTCACGCAGTGCGAGGCCGAGGGCTTTCGCCGCATCACCTATTTCCTCGACCGCCCCGACGTGATGGCGACCTTCACGGTCACGCTGCGCGCCAGCAAGGCCGACTATCCGGTGCTGCTGTCGAACGGCAATCTGCTCGAAGAAGGCGATCTGCCGGACGGCCGCCATTTCGCCCGCTGGGAAGATCCGTTCCGGAAGCCGAGCTATCTGTTCGCCCTGGTCGCCGGCAAACTGGTCGCGCTCGAGGAACGCGTGAAGAGCGGTTCGGGCAAGGAAAAGCTGTTGCAGGTGTGGGTCGAACCGCACGACCTGGACAAGACCCGTCACGCCATGGATTCGCTGATCAACTCGATCCGCTGGGACGAGTCGCGCTTCGGGCTGGAACTGGACCTGGACCGCTTCATGATCGTCGCGGTGAGCGACTTCAACATGGGCGCGATGGAGAACAAGGGGCTCAACATCTTCAACACGAAATACGTGCTGGCGAACCCCGAAACGGCAACGGACACCGACTTCGCGAACATCGAGGCGGTGGTCGGCCACGAGTACTTCCACAACTGGACCGGCAACCGCGTGACGTGCCGCGACTGGTTCCAGCTGAGCCTGAAAGAAGGCCTGACGGTGTTCCGCGATCAGGAGTTCTCGGCCGACATGGCGGGCGGCGCGACCGATGAAGCCGCGCGCGCCACCAAACGCATCGAAGACGTGCGCGTACTGCGGCAGATGCAGTTCGCCGAAGACGCGGGTCCGATGGCGCACCCAGTGCGCCCGGAAAGCTACGTCGAGATCAACAACTTCTACACGATGACGGTCTACGAAAAAGGCTCCGAAGTCGTGCGGATGTATCAGACGCTGTTCGGCCGCGACGGTTTCCGCAAAGGCATGGACCTGTACTTCAAGCGTCATGACGGCCAGGCTGTGACCTGCGACGACTTCCGTCACGCGCTCGCCGATGCGAACGGCCGCGATCTCGCGCAATTCGAGCGCTGGTACAGCCAGGCCGGCACGCCGCGCGTGTCCGTGCGCACGCAATACGACGCCGCGCAGCAGCGCTACAGCGTGACGCTCACGCAAGGCTACGGCGACACCGCCCCGGCCGCGCGTGAAACGCAAAAAGGCCCGCTTCTGATTCCGTTCGCGATCGGTTTGATCGGCAAGGACGGCCACGACCTGCCGCTGCAGCTGGAAGGCGAAACCAGGGCGTCGGAAGCCACCACTCGCGTGCTGGAATTCACGCAGACCGAACAGACCTTCACGTTCGTCAACGTCGCGCAGGAACCGCTGCCCTCGCTGCTGCGTAATTTCTCGGCGCCGGTGATCGTCGAATACGACTACTCGGCCGATCAGCTCGCTTTCCTGCTCGCGCACGACAGCGATCCGTTCAACCGCTGGGAAGCCGGTCAACGGCTCGCCACGCGCGAGCTGCTGACGCTCGCCGGGCGCGCCGCCACGGGCGTGCCGCTGCAACTCGACGACTCGGTGGTCGCGGCGTTCGCTCGCGTGCTGACCGACGAGACGCTCTCGCCTGCCTTCCGCGAACTGGCGTTGATGCTGCCGTCGGAAGCGTATCTGGCTGAACAGATGGCCGAATCGAATCCGGCTGCCGTACACGCCGCACGGCAGTTTGTGCGCAAGCGCCTCGCGAATGCGCTCAGGAAGGACTGGCTTGCCGTGTACGAAAAGCACCGCACGCCAGGTGCGTATGAAGCGACGCCGGAGGCTTCCGGTCATCGTGCGTTGAAGAATCTTGCGCTGTCGTATCTCGCGGAACTGGACGATCCGGCTGAAGCCGTGCGGCTTGCATCCGCGCAATACGACGCCGCCAACAACATGACCGACCGCTCGGCGGCGCTCTCGGCGTTGCTCAATGCGTCGGCGGCGAACGGCGGCAGCGTTGAGGCGCACCAGGCGCTGGACGACTTTTACCGGCGCTTCGAAAAGGAACCGCTCGTCATCGACAAGTGGTTCGCCTTGCAAGCCACGCAACGTGGCAGCGCGCAGCGTCCGGTGATCGAGATCGTGCGCAAGCTGATGGCGCATCCCGCGTTCAACCTGAAGAACCCCAACCGCGCGCGCTCGCTGATTTTCAGCTTCTGCGCCGCGAACCCTGCGCAGTTCCATGCCGAAGACGGCTCGGGCTACGCGTTCTGGGCCGAGCAGGTGATCGCGCTCGACGCCATCAATCCGCAAGTGGCCGCGCGCCTCGCCCGCTCGCTGGAATTGTGGCGCCGCTTCACGCCGACACTGCGCGACGGCATGCGCGCGGCGCTGGAGAAAGTGGCGTCGCAGGTGAAGTCGCGCGACGTGCGCGAGATCGTGGAAAAAGCGTTGGCGTGACGATCGTCTGACAGCGCTTTACGCAGCGAAAAGCCGGCACGTGTTGCCGGCTTTTTCTCGTCCTCAATTTCGCGATGAGGCGATGTGCGGACGTCAACGTTAGCCGTCTGGACGACCATTCGTATCGGCTCGACAGGGTGAAAGTAAACGCATTCATTTAACGGTTTACGTTTAACGCGATGCGTTATATCATCCCATGATCACGACATTCGGCGACAAGGCTACGGCGGCAATCTTTCAGGGCAAGTTCGTGCATTCACTGCCGCTTCATATGCAGGCGCTCGCACGCCGCAAGCTGCTCATGATCGACGCCGCCAGGTCGATCCGCAACCTGCACGCGCCGCCGGGCAATCGGCTCGAATCCTTGCAAGGCCAGCGCAGCGGGCAGTGGAGTATTCGCATCAACGCACAGTGGCGCATCTGTTTTCACTTTGTCGACGGCAAGGCGCTGAATGTCGAAATTGTCGACTATCACTGACTATTGGGAGACCGGCATGGTCATCAAACGCTCCGATCTGGGCAGCATCGATTTCTCCGACATCAGCACCGGCGAAAGCATCGCGGAAATCCACCCCGGCGAGATTCTGCGGTGCGAGTTCCTCGAGCCGCTCGGCATGTCCGTCAACGCGCTCGCCCTTGCGCTGCGCGTACCGGCGCCGCGCATCAACGACATCGTGCGCGGCAAACGCGCCATCTCGGCTGACACCGCGCTGCGGCTCGAGCGCTACTTCGGCGCGAGTGCGCAATTCTGGCTGAATCTGCAGATCGCCTACGACCTGCGGGTCGCCACCGCGGCGGCCGGCGAGCAGATCGAACGCGAGATCGAGCCGATGCCCAAGGCGAACCGGCCCAAAATGCCGAAGGTCCCGGCCGAACACGCCCGTGCCGCGGCGCTTGCCACCCATGTGGCCGGCCATGTCACGGCCATCAAGGCTCGCCGAAAAGCCTGAATTTCGCGCGCCTTTACAGCCCCTGGCAAGACGGTCGCACGCCCTTGTATCTCAAAAGCACGGAACCGACACAGCGAGCGGTTAAAATCGAGACATTCCCTAAGCCTTCCCGGAGTACAGCAATGGCTTTGCAACGTCGTACCACTCTCACGAAGTACCTGATCGAGCAGCAGCGCGAAACCAACAACCTGCCGGCCGACCTGCGCCTTTTGATCGAAGTCGTCGCGCGCGCGTGCAAGGCGATCAGCTACCACGTCAGCAAGGGCGCGCTGGGCGATGCGCTCGGCACGGCGGGCAGCGAGAACGTTCAGGGCGAAGTGCAGAAGAAGCTCGACATCCTGTCGAACGAAATCCTGCTCGAAGCGAATGAATGGGGCGGCAACCTCGCGGGCATGGCGTCCGAGGAAATGGAGCAGTTCTTCCCGATCCCCGCCAACTACCCGAAAGGCGAATACCTGCTGGTGTTCGATCCGCTCGACGGCTCGTCGAACATCGATGTCAACGTGTCGATCGGCACGATCTTCTCGGTGCTGCGCTGCCCGGACGGCCAGCAGCCCACCGAACAATCGTTCCTGCAACCCGGCACGCAGCAGGTTGCGGCAGGTTATGCAGTGTACGGCCCGCAAACCGTGCTGGTGCTGACCACCGGCAACGGTGTGAACTGCTTCACGCTCGACCGCGAACTGGGTTCGTGGGTGCTCACGCAAAGCGATATGCGCATTCCGGTTGAAACGCGTGAATATGCGATCAACGCGTCGAACGAGCGTCATTGGTATCCGCCGGTTGAGAAATACATCGGCGAGTTGAAAGACGGCAAGGACGGTTCGCGCCAGAGCGACTTCAACATGCGCTGGATCGCGTCGATGGTGGCCGACGTGCACCGTATCCTGAACCGCGGCGGCATCTTCATGTACCCGGCCGACAAGCGCACACCGGACAAGCCGGGCAAGCTGCGCCTGATGTACGAAGCGAACCCGATGGCGTTCATCGTCGAGCAGGCCGGGGGCGCCGCGACCAATGGCGAGAAGCGGATTCTGGATATCCAGCCGAAAAGCCTGCACGAGCGTGTCGCCGTGTTCCTCGGCTCGAAGAACGAAGTCGACCGCGTCACGCGCTACCATCTCGAAGCAAAAAAATGACCGCGGGGGCTTGCCAAGTTCCTGAAGAAGTCCCTATAATCTCGTTTCTCCTGATGCCGGAATAGCTCAGACGGTAGAGCAGCGCATTCGTAATGCGAAGGTCGGGGGTTCGATTCCTCTTTCCGGCACCACAAGATTCAAGCAAAAAGCCCAGTCCTTGCGACTGGGCTTTTTGCTTTTCTGTTGCCGGTTTTCAACGCGGTTCTCGCTTCAACCGGCCGTCGCAACGACCAACGATAGCGCCCCTTCAGCCGCCAAAATCCAGTCGATCGCTTCGCGCGGTCACGCCGAGATTGCGAACGATCATGGCGTCTTCAACGATCACGTTCTCAGCCGGCTTCATGCCATAGGCCAACACCGCTTCCTGCGGCGCTGACGAGAACCACGAGATCCGGCCGGCGCACTCGATACCGACCTGACGTCCTTTCCAATAGACAGCGTTTTCCATGGCGAACTCTCTGAAGGGCGAAGACTGCCATCTTCCGCGCCGGTGTCGGCGCTTCCGTTATCCACCGCACCCTGTGCCGCAGATAGCCGCTTCAATGATAGTCGGCGGCACGATCGAGGCGAACGACAAACCAACGGCAGTTGCAGACACCACCCGGGGAGAGCCGCACGGCAGCGTATCCGACGCAACGATTCGCAGCCTGAAGCTGCAGTACCACGCGAGGTCTATCGGACTTCGCGCTTCTCCCGTAGGAAATCGATCAGCGCGCGCAGCTTGAACGGCATCTGCGCACGGCTCGCGGTGTACAGAAAAAACCCCGGAAAGCTCGGACACCACGCCTCCAGCACGCGGACCAGGCGGCCGTCTTCAAGTTGCTCCTTCACGTAGTCGTCGATCACGTGAAGGAGACCCACGCCCTGCTCCGCCGCCCGCACCATCGTGCGCAGATCGTTGGTGACGAGGCTCCCGCGTGTCTCGACCTGGAACACGCGCGACGGATCATCAGGCTGCGCGAACTCCCATCGATAGATGCCGCCGCTAGTCGAGAAGCGGTAGCGCAGGCAATCGTGAGCAGCGAGATCAGTTGGCGTCGCCGGCGCTGGATAGCGCTCGAAGTACGCCCGCGAACCGGCTACGACAATACGGATGTCACCACTCAAGGGCACCGCCACCATGTCCTTCGCGATCCGTTCGCCGAGCCGGATGCCCGCGTCGAATCCTTCGCCGACCACGTCAGCGAAACCATCGTCGAGTGTCAGATCGAGCCGGATCTGCGGATAGCGGCGCGTGAACTCGGCCAGATGCGGCAACACCAGCAGCTCGCTCGCGACCCTCGGCAAATTGATGCGCAGCGTGCCGGCAGGCTGGTCGCGGGTTTCGTCGAGCGCCTCGAAGGCCGCCTCCAGTTCACCCAACGCAGGCAGCACGCGGGCGAGAAACTGCGCGCCAGCTTCCGTCAGGGCGACACGCCGGGTGGTCCGGTTGAACAGGCGCACATTCAACTGCATCTCGAGCGAACGAATGCTTTGCGACAACGCCGAGGCCGTCACACCGGTTTCCGCAGCCGCGTGCGTGAAGCTGCCGTGGCGCGCCACGCTCGCGAATGCCATCAACGCCGGCAACTGGGCTGGGGCCATCGCGATCTCCATTATTAAGTCGGACTTCACAATCCTTGCAGACAGACGGCGTTTTTCCAAGTAAAGAATCGGCGCACGATAGCGCCATCGATTCAACACTTTCCGCCTGACCGCTCAAGGAGACTGACATGACGATGGATCGCTACACCCTGCTCGGCCGCTCGGGCCTTCGCGTGAGCCCGATCGCACTGGGCACGATGACCTTCGGCACCGAATGGGGCTGGGGCGCCGACGAACAAGCGACGCAACGCCTGTTCGATCTGTACGTGGATGCCGGCGGCAACTTCGTCGACACCGCGGACATGTACACCGAAGGCACCAGCGAGAAATGGCTCGGCAAATTCGTCGCGGCGCGCGGCCTGCGCGACCGGCTCGTGATCGCCACCAAGTACGGTTACAACGCCGAGACCGGCAATCCGAACGCGGGCGGCAACCATCGCAAGAATCTGCTGCGCGCGCTCGACGGCTCGCTCAAGCGTCTGGGCACCGACTACATCGACCTGTATTACCTGCACACATGGGATCGCGTCACGCCGGTGGACGAAGTCATGCGCGCGATGGACGACGCCGTGCGCGCGGGCAAGATCCGCTACGTCGGCCTGTCGGATACGCCCGCGTGGTTTGCCGGACGGGCGCAGACGCTGGCCGACTGGCGCGGCTTCGAACCGGTCGCGGCGATGCAGCTCGAATACTCGATGATCGAACGCAACGCCGAAAACGAGTTCGCCGATCTCGCCGCCAATCTGGGCATGGGGCTCGTGCCCTGGAGTCCGCTGGGTATGGGTGTGTTGTCGGGCAAATACCGTCCGTCGCAAGGCGGAGCGGCGAGCGCTGTGTCCGGCGAGGGGCGCCTTGCGGGCATGGCCAGCGCGCCGCCGCCGGGATTCGACAAGCTGACCGAGCGCAACTTCCGCATCGTCGCGGAACTGGAGGCTGTTGCGAAGCTGGCGGGGCGGCCGATGGCGCAAGTTGCACTGAACTGGCTGAATCAGAAGCGCGGCGTCTCGAGCATCATTGTTGGGGCGACCCGGCCAGAACAGCTGCAGGAGTCGCTCGGCTCGCTCGATTTCACGCTCGCACCGGAATTGGTCGCGCGGCTTGACGCCATCTCGGCACCTGCCCGTCCATTCCCGTATTACATGTTTGCCGATGGCCATCAGGCGCGGATTCATGGCCAGGTCGAAGTCGCCGACAAACCTGCGGCCTACTCCGCACCCGTGACAATTCCAGCGCCGATCGCGTAAAAATCGTCCACCTCAAGCACCGCCCTTCGTCTGGAGCGCGGTGCTTTTTATTTGCAAAAAATAGTCAGAAAAGTATTCCCATTCGTCAACGAAGTCGCGCAATCGTTCGTTTACAAACAATTAGGGGGCTGAATGAACGCGCTGAACCAATCGGTAATAAACGAACGTTCGGACTTACGCGGAGAAAATCCTTCCGATGCGGCAGTGCACAAAAATCGCCGTGATTTGTTCATATCAACGGATTTGAACATGCGATGCTGTGACGCAACAGAGATAATGCGCGGAAGGCGCATGGGGCAAGGCTGAGAGGGGGAACGGAAGAGATATCGGACTGTTTTTGATTGGCCGCGGCAAATTCAGTTCTGCGCAGTCAACCGGTAAATTCTATTCAAACATTCCGTTCCAATGTAAGGCTGTACCGTTAAAGCAACACACATCATGTGAGCCGCATCAGACGCTGGTGCAAAACGGGGACCGAGGCAGATAATCGGTTTGTAAAGGAGAGAGATCATGGATGCCAAACCACCGAAGATTCCGACCCCGGATAAAGTTTTTAGTCCGGATCCGGAACCCGCTGGCGTCGAGTTTCTGGGTGCCGAACTGCCCGAGCATGTTCGCGCATTTTTCGACGAACAACGTAAGTCGTGCGACTCGAAGTAATTGTGCAGTGGCGCGATGCAGCATCAGCGTCCGCGCGTCCGGCGCGTGGCGAACGTTGCTACGCGCCCCTACGATTGTCGTTTGCCGCTTTCGGGGTGCGGGTTACGCCTGCCTGATTGTGACGCCGAGCTGATCTGGCCCGGCGCAAGTGATAGCACTCGTCTCTCACTCGTCTCTGCCAGGCGCCTTTAAATATCCCCGCAGTTTGCTATTCGGTTGTTCAGCACGCCCGCTTGATCCGCGCATCGTCTATTCTTCTGGTTTTTCTTCCGCGGCCACTGGCCACTCCCGCCTTCCATGAATCGCTCGTATCGCTTTGGAGCGTCATGCGCGCTCGCGTTGTTCGCCGCGCTTGCGCTCGCGCCCGCCCCAGCCGTCGCGGATGGCGACGACACCGCTCTCACCAATCTGATCGCACTGGCTTCGCAACGTCTCGCGCTAGCGGAGCCCGTTGCGCGCTGGAAGTGGGCGAATCACCAGGCGATTACGGACACGCCGCGCGAGAATGCATTGCTCGCCGACGTCGAAAAGCGCGCCGTTGCAGCGAACGTCGATCCAGCGTTTGCGCGCGCCTTCTTCCAGGATCAGATCGACGCCAGCAAGGATGTGCAAAACGCGCTGTTTGATACCTGGCGCAGCACGCGGCCGCCCGAAGGTCCTGCGCCCGACCTCGCTAGCAGCACGAGGCCGCAATTAGACCGGCTGACGCAGTCGCTCGTGGCCGGACTCGCGCGCGTGCAACCGCTGCGCACGGCGTCGGATTGTCCGTCGCGCGTGGCGCAATCACTCGCTAACTGGAAATCGCTGACGCGCTACGACTCGGCCCATTCGAGCGCGTTGACGCGTGCTCTCGGTCACGTGTGCGAAGCCGGTGGAGTCGGTGCGACGGGCTGATCGCTTGGGGCGGTCGAACGGTGTCTGAAACACCGATCGGTCAGCCGCTCTCAGGTGTGGATTGAACCCGCCCTGTGGAGCGGGTTATTGCTCAAACCCGAGTTAAGCCAGACTCGGCACAGGCGTGCCGCTGGAAACGCTCAAGGGCATCACGCGCAAGCCGCGCGCCAGATGGCTTTGCAGAAGACGATAGGTCGACAGTTCGAACGCTCCGCCCGCGCTCGACGCATACAGTTCCGCCGCTTGGGCGAGCGAGGGCGCATGCCCAAGGTAACGCCACCGGTCGACAACATGAAAAGCGCGCGCGTGCGACACGTCTTCACGCTCCTCAAATACGATCGGACCTTCGAACGGCCAGGGTGCATCCACCGGATCGCTCTTCAAGACACGTGGCACCCGGTTATGGCCCGGACGCAGCGTTGCGATCCATTGCGCCTCCGCAAGCATGGCACCCAGTTCGCCACCGGTCGCGCGCCACTCGACACGCCGCACCTGTTGCGCAAGCCTCACATCCTTCGACGAACGCCGCTCACCCGTTAAGTGCGAGCGCAGCCGCTGACGCACACGCACGCTTCGCCCGACATAGAGCGGCAGATCGTCTTCTCCATAGAACGCATAGACACCGCATCCGGCCGGCGCCGTGTCGAACAGATCTTCGGTGATATCGCCGGCAAGCCGGTAGCGCCGCGTAGTGCGCTCGATCTGCGCCTGCAAGATGTCCGGAGGTACAAGACCGCCATGCAGACGTTGCCAGAACTGCCAGATCAGATCGGCGTCGGCGAGTGCACGGTGACGATCGGACGGGACGAGACCATGACGCTCCACCAACGCATCGAGCCCATGGCGCTTTTCCGCCGGAAACAACGCGCGCGACAGCCGCACGGTGCACAACACATCCGGATCAAACGCGAGTCCGGCCCGGCGAAACTCCCCACGCAGAAAACCACGATCGAAACTGGCGTTGTGCGCGACGAACAGTTTGCCGTTCAGGCGCTCGAACAATGCCGGCGCGATAACGTCGAAAGTAGGCGCGCCTCGCACCATCGCATTCGTGATGCCGGTGAGCTGCTGAATGAAGGAAGGAATCGGTTGCTGCGGGTCGACCAGGCTGCTCCAACGCGACACACCGGCCGGTCCTATTTCAACCACGCCGACTTCGGTGATGCGATGCTCACTGGTCGAGCCGCCGGTGGTTTCAAGGTCGACGAAGACGATCGGCACATCTAGGGCCGGTTGCGGCAGAAACTGTTCAGACATGGAAAAGGATACTTTGGACGCGTGGCTTTGCGGCAAGTATGCACCAGTTAGCCGCTGCGCACCCAGCCAGTATTGCTTTGCCCTTGTCGTCGTGCGGCGCAAAGACTGCATTCCTGCACGACCTGCGACTCCCTCATAAAGCCGTTAATTATTATATTTTTATGCTGGCGATTTTAGATTCCAGGGCGAAATTTTACGCCCCTAATCTTCCCCAGATTAATTCGAACCAGGTAGTTAATCGCGTATGCCGCGATGATAATAACCAATGCCCATAAAAAAAAGCCTCCGCGTCTTGCGAAGGCTTTCCGGCGATCAGGCTGCCCGGCGACATACTCGGAGCAGCGCGGTGCGACTTACAGCGGTTGAATGTTCGCCGCTTGCTTGCCCTTCGGGCCTGCCTTGACCTCAAAGGAGACGCGCTGGCTTTCCTTCAACGACTTGAAGCCTTCAGTGCGGATCTCCGAAAAGTGCGCGAACAGGTCTTCGCCACCCGAATCCGATGTAATGAAGCCAAAGCCCTTAGCATCGTTGAACCATTTAACAATACCAGTTTCCATATTCCAGCTTCCCTCGAGGATTTATCAAAATCGGGGCATTGCCCTCAAACTGCATTTCCTGGCCATTTCATCCGCGATCGGGCATTTGTGAAGCCCTCAGCACTTCCATATCTGGCAATTGAAATTCAGCTTTGCTGTTATACGAGGAACGAAGAATCAACGTCAAGCGAATTTTGCATATTCACTTAGCACGCCGCGCGATAAGTCAATGCCAAATGAATCAGAGGAATTCCAACAGCATATTCAGCAAAAACCGGATAACTTTTCACGTCAATATTACTCGCTCGATATCACCCATCAGCGATATCGGAAAAAATTTCGGCATGCCCACGCGAATATGTAACAAAGGATGTTTTCAGTAAGTGTTTGTCCGAGTTGTTGCGCCGCACTCATGCCAGCATGATGGAAATCAGTACCGAGAAGTAATGCGCGTCAGGAGATTGCCATGCTGTTCAATGAATTCCGTCGCCTCATCGCCTGGTTCACCCAATCGCACAGAAGGACAGTTCCCGCGCAATCCGAGCCGGCCGCCCCGTCACCCTCGGCCTTCGAAGTCGATCCCATGTGGCATGGGGACCACTGGCAAAACCTGCTCTCGTCCCCCATGGATGCGCGTCGCTACGTGATGGAAGACTGGAGTGTCTCGGTGGCAACCGACTGGAGTGATGTGGACGGTGCCGCGCCGGCGCACTGACTAACGCCGTCGAACCCACAATCGGTAGGCAAAAAAAAGCGCGACTGGGAAGTCGCGCCGACAAAGGTTTGGAGATCTTTTTCGTCAACGAAAAAGTCTGCTTCGGAAAGCAGAGATTTCAGTATAACGGCTTAGTCGAAATCGATTATTCGCATAATCGACAACCATCTATTGCTATAGCGACAACAATCCTTTTTTACGATTTATTGCGTTGTTTTTTTGCATCGATTGCTGTAGCAAATGCGCAACGCGATTCAGTTGACTCCCCTCTCACCCCCCACTCAATAACGCTGCAAGCCTTTATCAGCAAGGCTTAAACGGTATTCGCATATCGTTTCATATCCAGTAATACTTTATTGCGAAAATCGGAACATCCGCTTTGCAAGCGTCTCTCTACACTCTGCGTAACCGGAAACCGGCGCGCGTGCTGTACAGCGCGCTTCTCATGCGGATTTCGCCTCTCGCAGCGCCCGCGTGATGGTCTCCTTAAGCCTGGGTTCAACGCCCACTCTAGCTCTCGGAGTTACAAGATGAAAAAGACTCTCATGGTCGCGGCCCTCACGGGCGTTTTTGCAACGGCAGCGCATGCCCAGAGCAGCGTCACGCTGTATGGCTTGATCGACGCCGGCATCACCTATACCAATAACCAGCACGGCCACAGCAACTGGCAAGAAACGAGCGGCTCGGTGAACGGCAGCCGTTGGGGCCTGCGTGGTTCTGAAGACCTCGGTGGCGGTCTCAAGGCCATCTTCACGTTGGAAAACGGCTTCGGCATCAATGACGGCACGCTGAAACAAGGTGGCCGCGAATTTGGTCGTCAAGCGTTCGTCGGTCTGACGAGCGACCAGTTCGGCGCCGTGACCCTCGGCCGTCAATACGACAGCATGGTCGACTACGTGGGCCCGCTGGCACTGACCGGCACGCAATACGGCGGCACGCAGTTCGCGCATCCGTTCGATAACGACAACCTGAACAACTCGTTCCGCGTCAACAACTCGGTCAAGTACCAGAGCGTGAACTACGGCGGCTTCAAGTTCGGCGGCATGTACGGTTTCTCGAACCAGGCTGACGGCTTCGCCAACAACCGTGCTTACAGCGCGGGCGCATCGTATAACTGGGGCGGCCTGAACCTCGCTGCTGCTTACCTGCAACTGAACAGCAACGGCGCAACTGGCGCAGCTGCAGCGTTCAATTCGGGCGGCGCAGTGTCGAGCGACAACACGTTCTTTGCTGCTCGCCAGCAAACGTGGGGCGCAGGTGCTAACTATGCATTCGGCCCGGCTACCGTCGGCCTCGTGTACTCGCAAACGAATCTGTCGGGTCTGGCTGGCATCGGTGCAGGCGCATCGGGTCAATCGGCCGGTATCGGCGGCTTCGGCGGCAGCAGCGCTCACTTCCAGAACTTCGAAGCTAACGCTCGCTACGCGCTGACGCCGGCAGTAAGCATCGCCGGTTCGTACACGTACACGCGTGCAAGCCTGGCCGGCACGCGTCCGCACTGGAACCAGTTCAACCTGCAAACCGCGTACGCGCTGTCCAAGCGTACGGACGTGTACCTGCAAGGCGAATACCAGCAAGTCAACGAAAACGCCGTCGTCGATGCAGACATCAACGGTCTGGGCGCTTCGGGCAACAACAAGCAAGTCGCTGTAACCGCAGGTCTGCGTCACCGCTTCTAAAGCAGTTGGCAACACCTGCAGTATCGAAGGCGCCGTTCGCGGCGCCTTTTTTTATGCTGCACCGCCGCCGGTATCGGGCGGGGGATATTTGACGTCCAGGATGTCGATCGGCTGCGGGCCGGCCGGCGTGTATAACGTCACCGTATCGCCGATTTTGGCCTTGAGCAGTGCCCGCGCGATCGGCGAGATCCAGCTGACGTGGCCGACATCCAGGTCGACTTCATCGACGCCGACAATCGTCAGCGTATGCACCTCGCCATCTTCCGTCGCGTATTCCACGGTCGCGCCGAAGAAAACCTGATCGACGTTTTCCTGTTTGCTGCTGTCGACTATTTCAGCGATGTCGAGGCGCTTGGTCAGAAAGCGAATCCGCCGATCGATTTCTCGCAAACGGCGTTTGCCATAGATGTAGTCGCCGTTTTCCGAGCGGTCACCGTTCGAGGCCGCCCACGACACCAGTCTGACCACCTCCGGCCGCTCGACATCGATCAGATGCAGCAATTCATCGCGCATCCGCCGGTAGCCGGCGGGCGTGATGTAGTTTTTTGTACCCGGGGGGATTTCGGGCTGGGCGACGTCGAGATCGTCGTCATTCTCTTCACTCGACTCTTTGACAAAGGCCTTATTCATGATGGTCCGTTAACTGCAGCAAGCGACTGCCTATCAAGGGTACACGATCAGGGCAATGAGACAAATCGCAGTTACATGCTTCCTTTTTTGAAAACCTTTGCTATAATCTCGTTTCTGCGTGCGGCTGTAGCTCAGTTGGATAGAGTACTTGGCTACGAACCAAGGGGTCGTGGGTTCGAATCCTGCCAGCCGCACCACTTATTCGAGGGCCTCCCTCCGGGGAGGCCCTTACGTTTTACCGAGCCTCATTGCAGTATCATCATATTTAGCGTCACCCGTTTCGCGTGCGGCTGTAGCTCAGTTGGATAGAGTACTTGGCTACGAACCAAGGGGTCGTGGGTTCGAATCCTGCCAGCCGCACCACCTATGAAGGGCCTTCCGATCGGAAGGCCCTTTGTTTTTGCGTGACCGGTTCTGCTTTAACCGGTCCACCCGGCCAGCCCCTCAAGCCTTGGCGGCGTCACCGCAGCTACCGCGGTATCGACTGAATATCACCGATCTGCCCATCGGGACTCGGCACATCCGCGAACGGCCTTTCCGCCGATTCCTCGCCGATCAGCGCCGCGCGCTCGCCAGCCACAGCCTGCGCCTGCCACAACACCTCGCCCACACTTGCGCCGAAACGGCTTTCAACAAACGCCCGCAGCAGCGCGATCCGCAACGAGTCTCCCCGCCCTTCCACGGTTCGATGGCCGCCTTCGAACTCCGCGATGCAATGTGCCGCGCCATGATCGGTCCGCTCACGCACCTCCAGCCGCTGCGCGCGCTCCAATACCGCCGCGGCCGCTTCCCACGACGCGGAAGGCGTAAAACGGCCATCCCACGGGCGGCCGCGGTCATTGCCGCGGATCGAGACGGTTTCGCCGCTATCGGTAAAGTAGATTTCGCGCACGAAGTCATGCAGGCTGCGGGCCACCCAATAATCGAGCGCCACGCCGGTGAGGTCAGCTACGTTCATAAGCGTTCTCCCTGAAGTTCCGGTGAGACTCGCTGGCTGGCAGGTGCGTTCAGATTCGAACAAAGGCCGCCTGAAGCCGCCCGAGGCAAGCAGACGTCAATGTGTAGTCGAGCAGACCCAGCCCAGCCGTCAGATCAGTAGTCCGCGCGCTCGCGGTCAATCCGCATCCCGCCGTCGTGGCGGTGATGCCCTTCCTCGCTCGGCCGTTCGCGCGCAATACGCATCACGTCCGGATTCGTACGCACGCGGCGCATGACGTTGGCGAGATGGACGCGATCGCTGACCTGGATCACAAAGCGCAGCACCGTGGATTCCTGCGACAGGTCCTCGTCCATCGCGATGTGGACGATGTTCGCATCCGCCGATGTGATGTCGGCCGCCACGCGGGCGAATACGCCCTTGGTGTTCTTGACCAGCACCTTCACCGCGACGTCGAACAGACGCCCCGGCTGCGGCGCCCATGCCACGTCGATCCAGCGGCCCGGATCGCGGCGGTGGATACGCTGCGCAACGCGGCAGTCCGTGGTGTGGATCGCCATGCCGAGGCCGATGCCGATGTAGCCCATGATGTCGTCGCCCGGAATCGGACGGCAGCACGCGGACAGTTGCACCGACATGCCTTCTGTACCAGTGATAACGACCGGCGGCGCATGCGATGCTGTGCCGTCGCGCGAACCGTCGTCGTCGGCATCGCGGCCGCTCATCAGCACTTCGATGCGCTTGGCCATGACTGCGGCGACACGGCGGCCGAGGCCGATATCCGCGAAGATTTCCTGACGGTTCTTGTTGCCCGTCCACTGCACCAGCTTTTCCCACGCTTCCGGCGTGACGTCCGACAGCGCCAGCCCGTAGCCCTTCAGCGCCTGGTCGACGAGACGCTCGCCGAGCTGCACGGACTCGTTCAGACGCATGGTCTTCAGGTAGTGGCGGATCGCCGAACGCGCCTTGCCGGTACGCACGAATCCAAGCCAGGCCGGATTCGGCTTCGAATACGGCGCCGTAATGACTTCGACGATATCGCCGCTCTTCAGCTCGGTACGCAGCGGCAGGAGTTCATTGTTGATCTTCACTGCGACGCACTGGTTGCCCAGATCGCTGTGGATCGAATACGCGAAGTCGAGTGCAGTGGCCCCGCGCGGCAGCGCCATGATCTTCGACTTCGGCGTGAACACGTAGACCGCATCCGGGAACAGATCGATCTTGACGTGCTCGAGGAATTCACTCGAATCGCCCGCTTCGCTCTGAATGTCCAGCAACGACTTCAGCCACTGGTGCGCGCGCTTTTGCACATCGTTCAGATCCGCGCCGCCATTCTTGTACAGCCAGTGCGCGGCGACGCCCGCTTCGGCGATCTCGTGCATCTTGCGCGTGCGCACCTGGAACTCGATCGGCGCGCCGAACGGGCCAACCAGTGTGGTGTGCAGCGACTGATAGCCGTTCACCTTCGGGATCGCGATGTAATCCTTGAACTTGCCCGGCACCGGCTTGTAGAGCGCATGCAGCGCGCCGATGCAGGTGTAGCACTCGAGCGCGCTTTCGACCACCACGCGGAAGCCGTACACGTCGAGCACCTGCGAGAACGACAACTGCTTGTCGCGCATCTTCTTATAGATACTGAAGATGGTTTTCTCGCGGCCAGTGACTTCGGCGTCGAGCTTCGCGTCGGCAATCGCGCGCTGCACCGACTCCAGAATCTTGCCGACCACTTCACGCCGGTTGCCGCGCGCGGCCTTGACGGCTTTTTCGAGCGTGGCGTAGCGATGCGGGTTGAAGTTCGCGAAGCTCAGGTCCTGCAGCTCGCGATAGGTATTGTTCAGGCCAAGCCGGTGGGCGATCGGTGCGTAGATGTCCAGCGTTTCGCGCGCCACGCGGCGGCGCTTTTCGTGCGGCACCGCACCCAGCGTGCGCATGTTATGCAGCCGGTCAGCGAGCTTGACGAGAATCACGCGGACGTCGCGCGCCATCGCGAGCAGCATCTTGCGGAAGTTTTCCGCTTGCGCCTCTTCGCGATTGCGAAACTCCATCTTGTCCAGCTTCGACAACCCGTCCACCAGTTCCGCGACCTTCGCGCCGAATCGCTCGGCGAGTTCGGCCTTGGTCACGCCCTGGTCTTCCATCACGTCATGCAGCAGCGCCGCCATGATCGACTGGGCGTCGAGATTCCAGCCGGCGCAGATTTCCGCGACGGCGACAGGATGCGTGATGTAGGGCTCGCCGCTCTGGCGATACTGGCCAAGGTGGGCTTCGTCGCTGAAATGGAACGCCGCCTTGATGTCCTTGATTTCTTCCGGCTGCAGGTAACCGGACAGAACACCTGTCAGCTTGGCGATCGAAACGACGTCATGCCGGCGCGGTTGCTCCGGCGTGGCGGTCGGCCCGAACAGATGGCGAAACGACTGTTCGAGGACCGCGTCGATGTACTTCCGTGCAGACGAGGGCGAATCGGCGTCGTGTTCCACTTCCGTGGCGGTGGGCGGGGTAGCACTCAATTTCGCCTCCGTAGCGGTTAGGGTTGGACGCCGGTCTGTACGTTGATGCAATTACATGGCAATGGGGCAATCGAAAACGGAAGGGTGCGCCTTAAACAGGCACCTTCTTCAACATTTCGACGCCAACCTGGCCAGCTGCGATTTCGCGCAATGCGACGACCGTGGGCTTGTCGCGGCTTTCGATCTTCGGCGTGTGACCTTGTGCGAGCTGACGCGCGCGATAGGTCGCGGCAAGCGCGAGTTCGAAACGGTTCGGAATCTGTTTGAGGCAGTCTTCGACGGTAATGCGGGCCATGTTGGGTTCCTTCTCAGTATGTTGCTTATTCTACCTTATGTGCTCGACATGCCGCCGCGTTCACGCGTGTGGCAGGTGAATGCCAAGCTGCACGAAAAGCTGCGTGTGACGGGCGTATTGCGAGGCGAAGCGCGAACGCGTCGCCGCCACGAGGCAGCGCAGTTCGCCGAGCGCGCGTTCGAAGTTGTCGTTGATCACGACGTACTCCGCTTCGGCCGCGTGCGCCATCTCGCTGCCGGCTGCGAGCAGACGGCGCGTGATCACGTTCGGTTCGTCCTGGCCGCGCTTTTTCAAACGCTCTTCGAGTGCGTCCAGGGACGGCGGCAAGATGAAGATTTCAACAGCGTTGTGAAACTGTTTCTTCACCTGCTGCGCGCCTTGCCAGTCGATTTCGAGCAGCACGTCATGGCCGCTTTTCATCTGTTCTTCGATCCACACGCGCGAAGTGGCGTAGTAGTTGCCGTGCACTTCCGCGCTTTCCAGAAACTCGCCAGCAGCGTGACGGGTCAGGAAATCGTCGACCGTCGTGAAGTGATAGTGCTCGCCGTCCTGCTCCTTCGGGCGCGGCGGGCGCGTCGTGTACGAAATCGACAGACGGATCGCGTCGTCGCCGGCGAGCAGCGCGTTCACGAGCGTCGACTTGCCCGCGCCCGAAGGCGCGACCACCATGAACAGGTTGCCGGGATAAGCACCGGCGTAAGGGTTGCGCGGTGCGCTGGTTTCGCGTGTGTGGTCGGTCATGTTCTCGGGGCTCCTGCCTTACTCCAGATTCTGTACTTGCTCGCGCATCTGTTCGATGAGCAGCTTCAGGGTCATCGACGAATCGGCCAGTTCCTTCGCCGCCGCCTTCGAGCCGAGCGTGTTCGCTTCGCGATTCAGTTCCTGCATCATGAAGTCGAGCCGCTTGCCGACCTTGCCGCCCTTCTCGATCACGTGACGCGTTTCGTTCAGGTGAGCCGTGAGGCGCGACAGTTCTTCGGCGATGTCGATGCGAATGCCGTACATCGTGACTTCCTGGCGAATCCGTTCGTTGATTTCTTCGCGCGAGACGCTCGTTGCCGTCGTGTCCGGCGCGGCGATACCCAGCGCTTCCTGCAGACGTTCGACGATCTTCTGCTGATGCTTGGCGATCAGTTCCGGCACGAGCGGCGTGATCTTCGTGACGATCGTTTCCATCTCGGTGACGTTGGCGAGCAGCACCGTCGCCAGTTGCGCGCCTTCGCGGGCACGCACGTCGATCAGATCGGTAATCGCCTGCTTGCCGCATGCGAGCACCGCATCGCGCAGCACGTCCGGCGCTACGCCGGTTTCGGCCAGCACGCCCGGCCAGCGCAGAATCTCTCCGGTGCGCAGGCGCCCTGCTTCCGGGAACGTCGACAACACCGTGCGCTCGAGCAGCGCGAGTTGCGTCAGCGCCTCGCGATTCACCGAGCCCGCGTTAGCCGATTGTTCGCTGCGTTGCAGGTTGATACGGATGTCGACCTTGCCGCGCGAAAGCTTGTTCATCAGCATTTCGCGCAACGTCGGTTCGCAGACGCGCACGTCTTCCGGCATTCGGAAGTTCAGATCGAGAAAGCGCGAGTTCACCGTGCGCAATTCGACCGATACGCTCACGCCGCCTGTGCCTGAGGCCGGGACGAGTTCGCGCGTGGCGCTCGCATAGCCAGTCATGCTGTAGATCATCGTATTTCTCGCGATTGTGGCCATGCGTTCGACGATGGCCGGAGAGTCGAATCGCCCGGCGTGTACGAGACGCGGGGCGGAGAATCCGCATTATCCCATTTTTACCGACAAGGCCGCTTCATACGCGCGAAGTACTACCCCGCGCAAAGCCCCGGCACATGCGGGCGGCCGTCCGATCGACAGGCCGCGCCGCGCCCGACGCGATCGGCGGTAAAATCGCGGTTTCCCCCTGCTCTTCTTCCAGACCAATCCCAACATGACCGACAACACCCAACGCCCCAGCGGCCGCCAGGCCAATCAGCTGCGCGACGTGCGCATCACGCGCCACTACACGAAGCATGCGGAGGGCTCGGTGCTGGTCGAGTTCGGCGACACCAAGGTGATCTGCACGGCGAGCATTGCCGAGAGCGTGCCGTCGTTCCTGCGCGACCGCGGCCAGGGCTGGCTGACCGCCGAATACGGCATGCTGCCGCGCGCCACGCATACCCGCAGCGACCGCGAAGCCGCGCGCGGCAAGCAAACCGGCCGCACCCAGGAAATCCAGCGCCTGATCGGCCGCGCGCTGCGCTCGGTGTTCGATCTCGAGAAGCTCGGCGCGCGCACGCTGCATATCGATTGCGACGTGATCCAGGCCGACGGCGGCACGCGCACGGCCAGCATCACGGGCGCATTCGTGGCGGCGCATGATGCCGTGGCCAAATTGCTGGCTACGGGCCGCATCGAAAGCTCGCCGATTACCGATTACGTCGCGGCGATTTCGGTCGGCGTGTACGACGGTCTGCCGGTGCTGGATCTCGACTACGACGAAGATTCGCAATGCGACACCGACATGAATGTGGTGATGACGGGCGCGGGCGGCTTCGTCGAGATTCAGGGCACGGCCGAAGGCGTGCCTTTCTCGCGCGATGAAATGAATTCGCTGCTCGATCTGGCGAGCGACGGCATCAACACGCTGATCGCGAAGCAGAAAGCAGCGCTGGAGCAAAAGAGTGAGTGAAGTTCGTCAAGGCAACGGCGCAGTTGCGTCTGACTCGCCGTTGAAGAAAGTCGTGCTGGCGTCGAACAACGCGGGCAAGCTGCGCGAGTTCGCGGCGCTGCTCGGCGCGGCCGGCATTGACCTGATTCCGCAAGGCGAGTTGAACGTGCCGGAAGCGGAAGAACCGTATCCGACGTTCGTCGAAAACGCGCTGACCAAGGCGCGTCACGCGGCAAAGCTCACCGGCCTGCCCGCCCTCGCCGACGATTCCGGTTTGTGCGTACGCGCGCTGCGCGGCGCGCCTGGCGTTTATTCGGCGCGCTACGCTCAACTCGCCGGCGGTGAAAAGAGCGATGCGGCAAACAACGCGCAGCTCGTTTCAGCCTTGCAAGGTGAAACCGATCGTCGCGCGTATTACTACTGCGTGCTGGCGCTCGTGCGTCATGCGGACGATCCCGAACCGCTGATCGCCGAAGGCCGCTGGCATGGCGAAATGCTGGATGCGCCGCGCGGCGCGCATGGCTTCGGCTATGACCCGTACTTCTTCCTGCCGTCGCTGAATGCGAGCGCCGCGGAACTTGAACCGGCGGTAAAGAACGCCAGCAGCCATCGCGCGATTGCCTTGCGCCATCTGCTCGCGCGTTTGACGGAGGAAGCGTGATTCCGATCAAACCGGCGCCTGCCGATATCGGCAACGGCGTCATCAAGGCCTTCACGTCGCCGGGCGCCATTCGCCTGACGTCGTTGCCGCCCTTGGCGTTGTATGTGCACTTCCCCTGGTGCGTGCGCAAATGCCCGTACTGCGATTTCAACTCGCACGAATGGAAAGGCGACACGTTTCCGGAGACCGAGTATCTCGACGCGCTGCGCGCCGATCTCGAGATGGCGTTGCCGCTCGTGTGGGGGCGCCAGGTGCATACCGTGTTCATCGGCGGCGGCACGCCCAGCTTGCTGTCGGCGGCGGGGCTCGACCGCATGCTGTCCGACATCCGCGCATTGCTGCCGCTCGACGCCGACGCGGAAATCACGCTCGAAGCCAACCCTGGCACTTTCGAAGCCGCCAAGTTCGCGCAGTTTCGGGCGAGCGGCGTGAATCGTCTGTCGGTGGGTATCCAGAGTTTCAATGAAGCGCATCTGAAGGCGCTCGGCCGGATTCACGACGCGACGCAGGCGCGCCACGCGGTGGAAGTGGCCGCAAACACCTTCGACAATTTCAACCTCGATCTGATGTTCGCGCTGCCGCAGCAGACGCTTGCAGAGTGTCAGGCCGATGTGGAGACGGCCTTGTCGTTCGCGCCGCCGCATTTGTCGCTGTATCACCTGACGCTGGAACCGAACACGCTGTTTGCGAAATTCCCGCCTGCGCTCCCCGACGACGATGCGTCCGCCGACATGCAAGACTGGATTCACGAACGCACGACGGCCGCCGGCTACGAACGCTACGAAGTGTCCGCGTATGCGCAGCCGCATCGGCAGAGCAAGCACAATCTGAATTACTGGCGCTTCGGCGACTATCTCGGCATCGGCGCGGGTGCGCATACCAAACTGTCGTTTCCGAACCGCGTGCTGCGTCAGGTGCGCTATAAGCACCCCACTACCTTCATCGAGCGAGCGTTGGCCGACACGGCAGTGCAGGAAGAGAACGAGGTCGGGCCGCGCGATCTGCCGTTCGAGTTCATGCTGAACGCGCTGCGGCTGGTGGAAGGATTTCCGGTGCATCGCTTTATTGAGCGCACAGGGCTCTCGATGACCTCCATCGAACCGGCTTTGCAGGAGGCGGAACGGCGCAAGCTGATTACGCGCGACCACGAAAAGATCGCGCCGACGCCGCTTGGCCAGGCCTTCCTGAACGATCTGCAGGCGCTGTTTCTGAAAGATCCGCAGTGATTGCAGCCCCGCCAAGCGCCGCAACGAGGATTTTTCAGGTTACAATTTAGGGCTTGGAGGTGTGGCCGAGCGGTTTAAGGCACCGGTCTTGAAAACCGGCGAAGGAGTGATCCTTCCGTGAGTTCGAATCTCACCGCCTCCGCCAGACAATCAATGAATACGGGCCGATCGGCCCGTTTTTCACTTCTGCACATCAAAGCACCCGCCGATCGGCAAATGTCCAATGTGTCGAACGGGTAAGCAACTGTAAATAAAACCCGCTAGCACCGAGGCTGCGTAATTTGCCGTCACAAGCTAGCCCGAACGAACGCGGCGCCCGGCTCCTCCAACTCATGACAAGGGAGGAACCATGCTCAAATTACTGTTAACGATGGGTTTCGCAGTGGGCCTTACCGGGTGTGTCGTTGCACCGCCCTATGGCGGCTACCCGGCATACGGATATGCGCCCGGCTACTACGCCGCCCCGAGCGTCAGCGTGGGTGTTGGAGTCGGCGGTTATTACGGTGGCCGCGGGCGGTGGTAATTTCTGACTGAGCTGATTCCCGGCCAAGTTCGTATCGGTCAATCTCTCGGCACCACCCGCATTAAGGGGAACCCCTCCCTCAACATCTCGCTCCCATGGTCGATATCAAGACTATCTGTGCCTCAGCACGCCAGGGAGTCGCTCATGAAAGTCAGTACTTTAGCCTGTGCACTAATTTGGGTTGCCGCGAGCGCGGGCGCATCGTCCGCGCTCGCCGGCACGCCAACGGCGCTGTCCGACGACGATAGCGCAGCGGTATTCGGCTCGGCCAGGCTGTCGAATCTGCAGGACGTCGGCGGCAGCGCGAACGTCGGCTCATCCGCCGCTACCCTGGGCGCCAATACGCTGAAAGGCGCGAGCGGCAACATCGGCGTGAACGTCTCAGCCGGTGCGCTGAATGCTCAATCCAACCAGATCATCCTCATCACGACACCGCAAGCCTCGGTCACCTCGCAACAGAATGTGCATGCCGTCGCGCAAGTGACGGGCAGCACCTCCGCCAAACTCGGTGCCGGCTCACTAGCGGCGGTAAGCGGCAATGTCGGCGTGAATATCGCGTCCGGTGTGGGCAACGCCCAGTTCAACGGGCTCATCATTCACTGAGTCGCAACGCCTCGCATCGCAACGAATCAGGCAACGACTTAAACCAGCGCGGTCGCCTCGACCTCGACCTTCAATCCGTAATGCAGGTGTGGAACCGGCACGACGGCCCGCGCCGGCCGTGCCTCACCTGCCCAACGCGCGTAGATCTGATTGAAGCTCGCCCAGTGTTCGACATCGGCGATATAGACGCGCACCTGCACCAGTTGCGCAATGCTGCTACCGGCACCTTCGAGCGCAGCCTGAACATTCGCCAACACCTGCTCGGCCTGGACCTCGAACGGGGCGTCAGCAAGCTTCTCACCCTGTGCGTTGATCGGCAACTGTCCGGAGACGAATACAAAACCATTCGCAATCGTGACGTGACTGTAATGGCCACCCGGCTTTGCCAAACCAGCGGGATTGTCCATGTGCGGCAGATGCGGGGCGTGCTGGCTAACAGCCATGAATGCAACTCCAAAGTGGATGGCGCCTTGGTGGCGCGTGACTATGCACGGGACGCTGCATGCCGCTCACCGCCCACGTCAGACGCGTCACACGCTAAGCGCATTCAGCTTCTCACGCGCATCGGCGCAACGGCGATTCAGGTCGCGATGCATCAGCTGACTGTCGAGCAGCGCCGATACATCAGACAAACCGTAATCAAAGCGCAAGACGTATTCGATGTCTGTGTAATCGTGATAGGCGCCGCTGTCTGCCAGCTTCTGCGCTTCAGCGAAGGCAGCATGTTGCCGTTCGCCATTCATCAAATCTCTGATCGCCATGATTGCCGCTCCGAGGAACAGTGACTCCATCATAGCAACGCAAATCAAAACGCACGGTCGCGCGCACGCAACACCTGGTGTTTTCCGTAGACACGTTGTTCGCGCAGGATGAAGAAGCAGGCATGCCGCGCGTTTCGGCAAAGGAACAATGATCCGCGTTCAGCGAAGAATGCCTGCTCGCGATGCCGTCAAACAGCAGCGACAGGTACCTTCATCCCGTGCCATTTGACTACCAGAATCCGCCCGACGTAACACAGCACGCCCGCGACGCCCACGACGATGCCCATACCCTTGGGCGAGCCATCCTGCCAGAGTCCAACGGCGAGGCTCGCCAACGCGCCGAGCGCCAACTGCACCGCGCCGAACACAGCGGCGGCGGCGCCGGCATTCAACGGATACCGATGCATAAGATCGGTCGTGCAGTTAGCGGACAACAAGCCCACCACGCCAACCACGAAGAACAATCCGAAAACGATCGACCACAAACCGCCCCACCCCGTCAGCGAGACGAGACAGACGAACAGCGACGCAATGCAACTCACGGTCGCGGCGAACGAAATGATCGGCAGCGAACCGAGCCGGCCGACGAGACGCGTATTCATCAAGTTGCCGAACATGATGCCGACGATATTCAACGCGAACAGAAAGCCATAGTGCTGCGCCGATACATGGAAATATTCGATGTACACGAACGGCGTCGCCGTGATGTACGCGAACATCGACGCGAACGCCATGCCCCCGCACAGCATGTGCCCCCACGCGACCGGATCGCGCAGCAATTTGCCATAGGCGCCGAACGATTTCAGCAGCGCTGAATGCGCACGCTTTTCGGGCGGCCACGTTTCCGGCACCTTGAGAAATGCAGTCACCGCGCACACCGTACCGAACAGCGTCAGCACGACAAAGACAACACGCCAGCCGCCGAGCAACAGCAACTGCCCGCCGATCAGCGGCGCGAGCAACGGCCCGATCGACGTGACGATGGCGAGCATCGACAGCACACGCGCGGCATCGGTCGGCCCGTGCGCGTCGCGGGCAATCGCGCGCGCCAGCACCGAGGCCGCGCCCGCGCCGAGCGCCTGCACGAAGCGGAATATCACCAGCGATCCGATCGAAAACGACAGCGCACAGGCCACGCTTGCCAGCGCATACATGATGATGCCGCCGAGCAGCACGGGCCGGCGGCCATAGGTATCCGACAACGGACCATAGAGCAGCATGCCGATCGAAAAGCCGAACATGAAGCTGGTAAGCGTGGTTTGCGCGGCGCCGTTGCTGATGGCGAATGCCTGCGAAATAGTCGGCAGGCTCGGCAAATACATATCGATCGAAATCGGCCCGCATGCGGCAAGCGCACCGAGCAACAGAATCAGCCGGCCATCGGGCCGGCTTCGGGTGACGTGAGACATGGGAATCCAGATGAAGCGCCGCGCCTTTATCGGCAGCGACACACGGTGAAACAGGGAAAGCAGCAGCTTGACGACCTCGATTGTACGCGACAGCTAAACCGTCCGAGGCGTCCAGGTTCGAATGATCACGGGCCGTTCATGCTCCGCGACAAGCGCGCCGTCGATCGGTTAAGCTGCCGCCAGAACGCTTCGGGGCGTGACACAAACCTGTCCGCTACGCCTTCCACACTGCCCTGTTCCGACCTTGTCATGACTGCCTTCCTGTTGATCTGGAGCCCCAAGAAATGGCCGTGGCCCGAGTTACCCGACGTGGCGAAACGTGTCGCCGCAGGCGTAGCGGTGGCTGATGTGTGGGGTTGCGGATTTGCCCGCAGCATCCTGCCGGGCGACCGCGTGTTCCTGCACCGTGTCGCGCAGGAACCCAAGGGCATTTTCGGCTCGGGCTACGTAACGCGCGCGCCGTACGAGGTCCCCGACCCGGCGACGAAGCGCGGCTACCGGTTGTGCATCGACTTCGTCTACGACTGGCTGGTCGACGCACACGAGAGTGTCGTGATTCCACGCGAGATGTTGCGTACGCATCCGTTTTCGGTGCAGACATGGGACGCGCAGAGTTCAGGCACCGTGATCAAGCCAATGGCGGAAGGCGCGCTGGAGAAGCGCTGGGCCGAGCTCACGGGCAAGCGCAAGCCGCCAAAGCTCGACACATCCGCAGGCATGGGCGAACCCAAAACCTCTTCACGCTGACTCCGGTACAATTTCTGTACTCATCCCAGCGCTGCGCCAGCCGCTTCCGGGCTATCCGCGCCGCTGCGCAACCCAAATTCCAGCCATCATCATGTCCAATAATCAGACCCTCTTCGAACGCGCGCAGCGCACCATCCCCGGCGGCGTGAACTCGCCGGTCCGCGCCTTCCGTTCGGTAGGCGGCACGCCACGCTTCATCGAACGCGCCGAAGGAGCGTACTTCTGGGACGCGGACGGCCAACGCTATATCGATTACATCGGCTCATGGGGCCCGATGATCCTCGGCCACGTCCATCCCGAAGTGCTGGAAGCCGTTCAGCGCGTGCTGGCTAACGGCTTCTCGTTCGGCGCGCCGACAGAATCCGAAATCGAAATCGCCGAAGAAATCTGCAAACTGGTCCCGTCGATCGAACAGGTTCGCATGGTCTCGAGCGGCACCGAAGCGACCATGAGCGCGCTGCGTCTCGCACGCGGCTTCACGAACCGCAGCCGCATCGTCAAGTTCGAAGGCTGCTATCACGGTCACGCGGATAGCCTGCTGGTCAAAGCCGGCTCGGGCCTGCTCACGTTCGGCAATCCGACTTCGGCGGGCGTGCCGGCCGATATCGCCAAGCACACCACGGTGCTCGAGTACAACAACGTCGCGGAACTCGAAGAAGCGTTCAAGGCGTTCGGCAATGAGATCGCCTCGGTGATCGTCGAGCCGGTGGCAGGCAACATGAACCTCGTGCGCGCCACGCCTGAATTCCTGCAAGCCTTGCGGCGCCTGTGCACCGAGTACGGCTCAGTGCTGATTTTCGACGAAGTGATGTGCGGTTTCCGCGTCGCCCTGGGCGGCGCGCAAGAGGTCTACGGCATCACGCCGGACCTGACGTGTCTGGGCAAGGTGATCGGCGGCGGCATGCCGGCGGCGGCCTTCGGCGGCCGGCGCGACATCATGGCTCACCTCGCGCCGCTCGGCGGCGTCTACCAGGCGGGCACGTTGTCGGGCAATCCGATCGCGGTCGCCGCGGGTCTGAAGACGCTGCAACTGATCCAGGCGCCGGGCTTCTACGACACGCTCGCCGCCCGCACCACGCGTCTTGCGCAAGGTCTCGCCAATGTCGCGCGTGAAGCGAAGGTGCCGTTCGCGGCCGATTCGCTCGGCGGCATGTTCGGCCTGTACTTCACCGAGTCGGTCCCGACCAGCTTTGCAGAAGTCACGAAGAGCGACGTGCCGCGCTTCAATGCGTTCTTCCACAAAATGCTCGACGCGGGCGTGTACTTCGCGCCGTCGGCCTATGAAGCGGGCTTCGTGTCGATCATGCACGACGACGCGATTATCGACGCGACAATCGACGCGGCGCGCGGCGCGTTCGCCTCGCTCGCGGCCTGAAGCCGGTAAGACACGCAACCCCTGACCCCAGGTTCAATACTGCCTAGCCACCGTACCCGACCGGACACCGATGTTTTCGCAAACCGACTTCGTCCATATGGAACGCGCGCTCGCGCTAGCCAAGCGCGGCATGTACACGACCGACCCGAATCCGCGCGTCGGTTGCGTGCTCGTCAAGAACGGCGAGGTGATCGGCGAAGGCTTCACGCAACCGGCCGGTCAGGATCATGCCGAGGTTCGCGCGTTGAAGGACGCGCGCTCGCGCGGCCATGATCTGCGCGGCGCCACGGCCTACGTGACGCTCGAACCATGCAGCCATTTCGGCCGCACACCGCCGTGCGCCAACGCGCTGATCGAGGCGCAGGTCGAGCGCGTGGTCGCGGCGATGGAAGACCCGAATCCGCAAGTCTCCGGGCGTGGCCTCAAAATGCTGCGCGACGCCGGCATTGAAGTACGGTGCGGACTGCTCGCCAACGAAGCGCACGAACTGAACATCGGCTTCGTGTCGCGCATGACGCGCGGCCGCCCATGGGTGCGCATGAAAGTGGCCGCCTCGCTGGATGGCCGCACCGGCTTGCCGTCGGGCGTCAGTCAATGGATTACCGGCGAAGCGGCACGCGCCGACGGTCATGCGTGGCGCGCCCGTGCGTCGGCGATTCTGACGGGCATCGGCACCGTCAGGGAAGACGATCCGCGCATGACCGTGCGTGCCGTCGACACGCCGCGCCAGCCGCAACGCGTGCTGATCGACAGCCAGCTCGACGTGCCGCCTGACGCGCAGATTCTGGCCGGCGCACCCACGCTGATTTTCTGCGGCAATCTCGACGAGCGTCACACCGAGCGAGCCGCCGCACTGCGCGATCGCGGTGCGGAGATCGTGCAACTGGCGAACGCATCCGGCAAGGTCGATTTGCCCGCCATGCTGAAAATACTCGGCGAGCGTAACGTCAACGAACTGCACGTCGAGGCGGGCTACAAGCTCAACGGTTCACTGCTGCGCGAAGGCTGCGTCGACGAACTGCTGGTCTATCTCGCGCCCAGCCTGCTTGGCGTAGACTCGATGAGCATGTTCAATCTGAACGCGCCCGAAACGCTCGACGGCCGCACGCAACTGAACTTCCACGCAGTCGACCGGATCGGCGACGATCTGCGGATTCTTGCTCGCTTCGTGCCCCGCGCCGTGCCGGATCCGGCACCCGAAACCGGCACCGAGCCCGCACCCCAACCAACTTCGAATTGATCAAGGATTAGCACGATGTTTACAGGAATCGTCGCGGCGGTGGGCCGCATCGAATCAGTCAAACCCCTCGGCACGGATGGCGACGCGGGTGTGCGCCTGAACGTCGAAGCCGGCGGCCTCGATCTCGAAGACGTGCAGCTCGGCGACAGCATCACGATCCAGGGCGCCTGCATGACGGTGGTGGAAAAGACCGCGCATTCGTTCGAAGTGGACGTGTCGCGCGAAAGCCTGAACTGCACAGTCGGTCTCGGCGAGCAGGGTGAAGTGAATCTGGAGAAAGCACTGCGCGCGCACGACCGGCTCGGCGGCCATATCGTCTCCGGTCACGTCGATGGTCTCGGCACGGTCACACGTTTCGCGCCGGTAGGCGAGTCGCACGAACTGCGCGTGCTGGCGCCGCGTGAAATCGGCCGCTATTTGGCTTTCAAAGGCTCGATCACGGTCAACGGCGTGAGCTTGACTGTCAACTCGGTTAACGATCGCGACGACGGCTGCGAATTCTCGATCAACCTGATTCCACACACGGTACAGGTGACGTCGCTGAAGAATCTACGCGAGGGTTCGCAGGTGAATCTGGAGATCGATCTGATCGCGCGGTATGTAGAGCGGATGCTCTCGGCATCGCAGGACGGACAACAGCCTTTGAAGTAATCGGATTGACGGGCGGCGTCCGTTGCGGACGCCGCCCAGCCTCACGGCTCCTATCTCAGCGAGCCGGTCAGCCAAGCTTCAACTACACCTTACTTGCGCTTCAATTGCGAGAGGTCCCGCACGGCGCCACGATCCGCTGAAGTCGCCAGTGCCGCATAGGCCTGCAACGCCTGCGACACCACGCGTTCACGATCCACCGGCATCCACGCCTTATCACCACGAGCCTCCATGGCCTCGCGACGGCGCGCCAATTCGTCGTCTGACACCACCAGATGCATCTTGCGCTTGGGAATGTCGATCTCGATCACATCGCCATCTTCCACCAGACCGATCGTGCCGCCTTCGGCCGCTTCCGGCGACGCATGCCCGATCACGAGCCCTGACGAACCGCCGGAGAAACGGCCATCAGTGAACAGCGCACAGGTCTTGCCCAGGCCCTTGGACTTCAGATACGACGTGGGGTACAGCATTTCCTGCATGCCCGGACCGCCCTTGGGACCTTCGTAACGGATCACGACCACGTCACCCGCTACGACCTTGTCGCCCAGAATGGCGTCGACAGCGTCGTCCTGGCTCTCGAAGACGCGCGCGCGCCCGGAGAAGATCCATTGCGATTCGTCGACACCCGCGGTCTTGACGATGCAGCCCTTCTCCGCGAGGTTGCCGTAGAGCACGGCGAGGCCGCCGTCTTTCGAATACGCGTCCTGCTTGCTGCGGATACAGCCGGTCTTGCGGTCGGTATCCAGCGACGCGAACGTGGCTTCCTGGCTGAACGCGACGGTAGTCGGAATGCCGCCCGGAGCCGCACGGAAGAACTTCTGCGCTTCTTCACCCGCACCACCGGCGACGTCCCATTTGGCGATGGCATTGCCCAGCGTGCCGCTATGCACGTTGCCGCACGACAGGTCCAGCAGATCCGCGCGGGCCAGCTCGCCGAGAATGCCGAGGATGCCGCCGGCACGGTGCACGTCTTCGATATGGTATTTGTCGGTGGCGGGCGCCGCTTTGCACAGGCACGGCACTTTGCGCGAGATGCGGTCGATGTCGGACATCGTGAAATCGACGCCGGCTTCCTGCGCGGCAGCCAGCAGGTGCAGCACGGTATTGGTCGAACCGCCCATGGCCACGTCGAGCGCCATGGCGTTCTCGAATGCCTGCTTGGTGGCGATGCTGCGCGGCAGGACCGACGCGTCTTCTTCCTGATAGTAACGGCGGCACAGGTCCACCACGAGGCGCCCGGCCTGTTCGAACAGGCCCTTACGCCATGCATGCGTGGCGACGATCGTGCCGTTGCCCGGCAACGCGAGACCAATCGCCTCGGTCAGGCAATTCATCGAGTTCGCGGTGAACATGCCCGAGCAGGAACCGCACGTCGGGCAGGCACTGCGCTCGACTTCGGCCACTTCAGCATCGCTGATCTTGGGGTCCGCGGCCTTGATCATCGCGTCGATCAGGTCGATCTTGGCGATCACCTGGCCATCGGTGGGCGATTTGACCTTGCCCGCTTCCATCGGACCGCCGGACACGAACACAACTGGAATGTTCAGGCGCATGGCGGCCATCAGCATGCCCGGGGTGATCTTGTCGCAATTGGAAATGCAGACCATGGCGTCGGCGCAGTGCGCGTTGACCATGTATTCCACCGAGTCGGCGATCAGCTCGCGCGAGGGCAGCGAATACAGCATGCCGCCGTGGCCCATGGCAATGCCGTCGTCCACCGCGATGGTGTTGAATTCCTTGGCCACACCGCCGGCTGCTTCAATTTCCTTCGCGACCAGTGCGCCCAGGTCACGCAGATGTACATGGCCCGGCACGAACTGGGTGAACGAGTTCACCACCGCGATGATCGGCTTGCCGAAATCGTCGTCTTTCATTCCGGTAGCGCGCCACAGGGCGCGGGCGCCGGCCATGTTGCGGCCATGAGTCGATGTGCGTGAGCGATAGTGCGGCATGATCTTTCTCGAACGGGTTTAGCGGGCAAGTTGTTTTCTGGAGGCGGCCTTCGCGGGCGCGGCGAATTATAGCAACGCCGCCCTGTCAAACCGCCGCCGGACAGCCGTAAGTGCCTCGCCAAACGGCCTATGCCATCCGGCCCAGGCGACTTGAGGGCGCGCGTGGCGTAAAATACGCGCTTTCTTCGAAAAACTCCGCCAACATGACGCTCGCCTCCACTCAAGAGATCATTGCCGAACTGAAAGCAGGCCGGATGGTGATCCTCGTCGACGAAGAAGACCGCGAAAACGAGGGCGACCTCGTGATCGCCGCCGAATTCGTCACACCGGAAGCGATCAACTTCATGGCCCGCTACGGCCGCGGCCTGATTTGTCTGACGCTCACGCAGGAACGCTGCAAGCTGCTGAACCTGCCGCTCATGACCTATCGCAACGGCACGCAGTACGGCACGGCGTTCACCGTCAGTATCGAAGCAGCCGAAGGCGTGACCACGGGCATCTCGGCGGCCGACCGTGCCCGCACGATCGCCGTGGCGGTCGCACCGGACACCAAGGCCGAGCACATCGTGCAGCCGGGACACGTGTTCCCGATCATGGCGCAGCCCGGCGGCGTGCTGGTGCGCGCCGGCCATACCGAAGCCGGCTGCGACTTCACCGCGCTGGCAGGCCTCACGCCGGCCGCGGTGATCTGCGAAGTCATTAAAGACGACGGCACGATGGCGCGCCTGCCGGACCTGATGGAATTCGCCAAAGAGCACGATCTGAAGATCGGCACGATCGCGGATCTGATTCATTACCGCAGCCGCACCGAATCGATCGTCGAGCGCATTTGCGAACGCACCATGCAAACCGCGCACGGCGCGTTTCGCGCGGTGATGTATCTCGACCAGCCGAGCGGCCAGCCGCACATCGCGCTGGTGCGCGGCACGCCGAACCCGGAGCAGGAAACGCTGGTGCGCGTGCACGAGCCGCTGTCCATGCTGGACCTGCTCGAAGTCGGCAAATCGACTCACTCGTGGACGCTGGATGCGGCGATGAAAGAGATCGCCGAGCGCGATCTCGGTGTGATCGTGCTGCTGAACTGCGGCGATTCGAAGGAGCATCTGGTCGACGTGTTCAAGGCGTTCGATTCGAAGGAAAAAGCCGAGGCGCTCAAACGCCGGCCGGTCGACTTCAAGACGTACGGCATCGGCGCGCAGATCCTGCGTGAGCTGGGTGTCGGCAAGATGCAGGTGCTGTCGAACCCGCGCAAGCTCGGCAGCATGTCGGGGTACGGCCTGGAAGTCACCGGCTTCGTGCCGATGCCGGGCAGCACCGCACAGGCTCCGCAACAAGGCTGATCCGACCATTCACGCGCTTAAGCGCCAACTCAAAACACTACGGAATTCACATGGAAATCGGACAATACCAACCGAATCTCGACGGCGACGGACTGCGTATCGGCATCGTCCAGGCGCGTTTTAACGAACCCGTCTGCAACGGTCTCGCGGATTCGTGCATCGAAGAACTCGAACGCCTCGGTGTGACCGGCGAAGACGTGCTGCTGGTCACCGTGCCGGGCGCGCTGGAAATCCCGCTGGCGCTGCAAAAGCTCGCCGAAAGCGCGCAATTCGACGCACTGATCGCGCTGGGCGCGGTGATTCGCGGCGAGACGTACCACTTCGAACTGGTATCGAACGAAAGCGGCGCGGGCATCACCCGCATCGGCCTCGACTTCGGCATTCCGGTCGCGAACGCCGTGCTGACCACCGAAAACGACGAACAAGCCGTCGCGCGCATGACCGAGAAGGGTCGTGACGCAGCGCGCGTGGCCGTCGAAATGGCGAACCTCTCGGTCGCGCTCGAGCAGCTCGGCGGTGACGACGAGGAAGAAGACGAAGAAGAGGAAGAGGCATGAAGAGCGCACGCCGACGCTCCCGCGAACTGGCCACGCAGGGGCTTTACCAGTGGCTGCTGTCGGGTTCGCCCGGCGGTGAAATCGACGCGCAACTGCGCGGCGCGCAGGGCTTCGACAAGGCCGACCACGAACATCTGGACGCCATCCTGCACGGCGTGATCCGCGATTCGGAAGCGCTCTCCGCCGATATCGCACCGTGCCTCGACCGCCCGATCGATCAGCTTTCGCCGGTCGAACGCGCCGTGCTGCTGGTCGCCGCGTTCGAACTGAAGAATCACCTCGATATCCCCTATCGCGTGGTCATCAATGAAGCCGTCGAACTCGCCAAGACGTTTGGCGGCGCGGACGGCTATAAGTACGTGAACGGCGTGCTGGACAAGCTGTCAGCGCAATTGCGCGCTGCCGAAACGCAGGCAGCCCGCAAGCATTGAGCTTGAGGCGGGGCGAGCGCGCCATGCGCCGTCCCGCTGTTGCTTCTGAACTGGATTTGATCGTATGAACTCCGTGACCGAACCCTTGGTGCGGCTTGCTGCCCGCGTTGACGCCATCCAGCCTTTCTATGTGATGGAACTGGCCAAGGAAGCTGCGCTACTCGAGCGCGAAGGGCGCGACATCATCCACATGGGAATCGGCGAACCCGATTTCACCGCACCCGAGCCGGTCATCGAAGCGGCCGCGAGCGCCCTGCGCCGCGGCGTTACGCAATACACGAACGCACTTGGCCTGCACGCGCTGCGCGAGGCGATCTCGGCGCATTATGCCGAGTTCTACGGCGTGAGCGTCGATCCCTCGCGGATCGTTGTCACCGCCGGCGCGTCTGCCGCGCTGCTGCTGGCTTGCGCGGCGCTGGTCGATCGCGACGATGAAGTGCTGATGCCCGACCCATGCTACCCGTGCAACCGCCACTTCGTGATAGCTGCGGAAGGCAAGCCGGTGATGGTGCCGAGCGGGCCGGCCGAACGCTTCCAGCTGACCGCTGCCGACGTCGAACGCCTGTGGAACGAACACACCCGCGGCGTGCTGCTGGCGTCGCCGTCTAACCCGACGGGCACGTCGATCGAACCGGCTGAACTCGAACGCATCGTTAAGGCCGTGCGGGCGCGTGGCGGCTTTACGATCGTCGACGAGATCTACCAGGGCCTGAGCTACGACGCGAAGCCCGTCTCGGCGCTCTCGTTCGGTGAAGACGTCATCACCGTCAACAGCTTTTCGAAGTACTTCAACATGACCGGCTGGCGTTTGGGCTGGCTGGTGGTGCCGCCCGGCATGGTCGGCGCGTTCGAAAAGCTCGCGCAGAACCTGTTCATCTGCGCGTCGGCGCTCGCGCAGCATGCGGCGATGGCCTGCTTCGAACCGGAAACGATCGCTATCTACGAAGCGCGCCGCCTCGAATTCAAGCGCCGCCGCGACTTCATTGCGCCGGCGCTCGAATCGCTGGGCTTCTCTGTGCCGGTGATGCCGGACGGCGCGTTCTATGTGTACGCCGATTGCCGCACGGTCGCGCATCCGGCGGCCGGAGACAGCGCGGCGCTCACGAAGGCGATGCTGCACGACGCTGGAGTGGTGCTGGTGCCCGGCATGGACTTCGGTACGCACGCGCCGAAGGACTACATCCGGCTCTCGTATGCCACTGCCCTGCCGAAGCTGGAAGAAGCGGTCGAGAGGCTGGCGAAGCTTTTCGGACGGCAGTGACTGGATAGGGGCATCAGAGTACAAACGCAAGCCACAAAAGAAAAAGGACACCCTCGGGTGTCCTTTTCTGTATCGGCCGCTCTCGTGCCGGGCGAAACAGGTTACATCAACCTCAAGCGCCCAACTCCGAAGCCGATGCCACGTGCTTGGTCGCATTGGAACTGGCATCGTCCTGCTCGGACACCGGCGTCTTCACCGGCGCTGCCGCGCTCAGCGGATGACCTGCGTCGAGCGTCACCTGCACGCGCTTGCCGTTGGTCGATGCCGCTGCAGCCGTCGTCGTCGTGTTCGACGCCGTCAAAACCGGAGCCTGCGGTGCGTTGATCGGCACCTTGCGGCCACGCGCCACATCGCGCAGACGGCCACGCTCGGCCATCACCTTGGCGCCGTAGCCGCCGTCGTCCTGCGAGGTCGAGCCGACGTAGAGACGCAGGCCGCCCGGCAGCGAACCGCCGCGTGCGATGCAATCCTTCAGCACCAGCGCGCCAACCTTGATGTTCGCGACCGGTTCAAGCGCCGCGCTCTGCCCGCCGAAATACTGGAACTTGTCCGAGTGAACCTTGGACATCACCTGCATCAGGCCCTGCGCGCCCACGCCGCTCTCGGCGTACGGGTTGAAGCCCGATTCGATTGCCATCACGGACAGCAGGAGAAGCGGGTCGAGACCGACTTCGCGGCCGGTGTCGAACGCTGCCTTCACGAGCTCGCTAACGGGCTCCTGAGCAACGCGATAGCGCCGCGCCAGGTAAGACGAAACCAGATCCTGCTCGCGGGTCGAAACCAGCACGCGATCGTCGCGTGCATCGGCCGAGACGCGCTGCGCCGGGATCAGCCGTGCCAGCGCGGAAACGCTTTGCATGGTGCGCGGGTCGAGGCCGTTCAGTGCGGCCACGCCCATACCGGACGTGCCGGTGCCGTCGAAGGCGCCGTCATAGCTGGTATTGCTGGCGGTGACGCCGTTGTTGCCATTGTTGCCGTTGTTCGCACCGCTCGCGGTGTCGCTACTTGTCGAATTCGCGGCCAGCGAGTCGTCAGAGGACGCACCAGGGGGCCCGAAAGCCGGCAGCGGGTGGCCCTGCAGCAGACGGGCGGGACCGGCTTGCACAGCGGCGGAAATGACCGGCATCAGCTTGGCGGCAAGGGTGCCGCGCAAAGCTGGCATCAGCCACAGCGTAACGGCCAGCACGACGGCGATTCCGCCGACAATGCTGAACAGGTGATGACTCATTCGCGTGCCGCGACGCAACGCACCACGCACAACTTGCGCAATACGTTCATCGGGACGCCACGATAACCAGGCGTTCATTCAGATCTCCCATGTTGCATGATCCGCGAACTCCGCCAGTAGAACAGGCGGTAACACACATTCGCAGAGTCAAGACATCGCGCGCTCTGTCTGGTTAGGGCAGCAGCGACGTCGGGAAAACGGCAAATACCGTTTGTGGGGAGCCATCTTGAAAAGAGGCCCGCGGCATGCCAAAAAACATGCGGGCGGAGGCTCCCACGCGAAAAACCAGCGTCAACAGGCGCTGGCGAGGACTTCAGTAAGACCGTCAAATACCGTGCAGGGGGTCGGTAAGCGGTGACGCGTTGCGTCTGAAGGGACCGGGGCGGCGGTAAAAACGTTCACGCCCTGCAACCAATGTGGACGGATTTTATGCAGGGTTTTATAGATCGTCAACACTATAGATAGGCAAATGTATAACTAATTGTAATAATGAACAGTGTTCAGTCCGTTAAGAACCGCGCGGTGCGCGCTTCTTGAGCTATCTCAATTAGTCCTCCCGAAGCAGGCCGTTTGGCCAATCTACGTGCGACTGCCAACACAGGTAAAATCGACAATCGTTCTGGCACCGCGAAGCCCTGCCGTGCCCTACCTTTTTGCCGCTTGCGCGGCTCTCTACCGCACCAGATGAAATACAAAGACCTGCGCGATTTCGTCGGCCGTCTCGAAACGATCGGTGAACTGCGCCGCATCTCGCAAAACGTCTCGCCCGTCCTGGAAATGACCGAACTGTGCGACCGCGTCCTCCGCGCCGGCGGTCCCGCGATATTGTTTGAGAGCCAGCAGCAGCATGCGTTTCCGGTGCTCGGCAACCTGTTCGGCACGCCGCGCCGCGTCGCGCTCGGCATGGGTATCGACGCGCAAGCAGGTGAAGGCGATGGCGCCGCGCTGGAGTCGCTGCGCGACGTCGGCCGTCTGCTCTCCGCATTGAAGGAACCGGAGCCACCGAAGGGCCTCAAGGACGCTGGCAAACTGTTCTCGCTCGCGAAGGCGGTGTGGGACATGGCGCCCAAAACAGTGAGCGCGCCGCCCTGCCAGGAAATCGTCTGGGAAGGCAACGACGTCGACCTCGGAAAGCTGCCAATTCAAACCTGCTGGCCGGGCGATGCAGGGCCGCTGATCACATGGGGCCTGACCGTCACAAAAGGCCCGAATAAGAGCCGACAAAATTTAGGCATATATCGCCAGCAACTGATCGGGCGTAACAAACTCATCATGCGCTGGCTCGCGCATCGCGGCGGCGCACTCGATTTCCGCGAGTTCGCGCTGCAGAATCCGGGCAAGCCGTATCCCGTAGCCGTGGTGCTGGGCGCCGACCCGGCGACCATCCTCGGTGCGGTGACGCCGGTGCCCGACACGCTCTCCGAATACCAGTTCGCCGGGCTGCTGCGCGGCGGCCGCACCGAACTCGCGAAGTGCATCACGCCGGGCGTCGACGGTTTGCAGGTGCCCGCGCGCGCGGAAATCGTCCTGGAAGGCTTCATCTATCCGCAGGAAGGCACGCCCTCACCTGCTCCCGCAGGCGCGCCGCCGCGTCCGGCCAAGGGCGCGTCCGCCGCTTACGAACATGCGCTGGAAGGACCCTACGGCGACCACACCGGCTACTACAACGAGCAGGAGTGGTTTCCCGTCTTCACGGTCGAGCGCATCACCATGCGGCGCGACGCGATCTATCACTCCACCTACACCGGCAAACCGCCCGATGAGCCCGCCGTGCTCGGCGTCGCGCTCAACGAAGTGTTCGTGCCGCTGTTGCAGAAGCAGTTCACCGAGATCACCGATTTCTATCTGCCGCCCGAAGGATGCAGCTACCGGATGGCGATCGTGCAGATGAAGAAGAGCTATCCGGGTCACGCCAAGCGCGTGATGTTCGGCGTGTGGAGTTTCCTGCGGCAATTCATGTATACGAAATTCATCGTCGTGGTCGACGAGGACGTGAATATCCGCGACTGGAAGGAAGTGATCTGGGCCATCACCACGCGCATCGATCCGGCGCGCGACACTGTGCTGGTCGATCGCACGCCGATCGACTACCTCGATTTCGCTTCGCCGGTCGCGGGTCTCGGATCGAAGATGGGACTCGACGCCACCAACAAATGGCCCGGCGAAACCGATCGCGAATGGGGCCGCCCGATCGAGATGGACGGCGCGGTCAAAAAACGCATCGACACCTTGTGGAATGAGTTGGGGCTGTAAAAACGGGCCTTGAATCACACAGGTCACACCGTTGAATTCCTGATTCTGTCGGCATCGAAGCGATCCGTTCACCAGCCGGATCGCTCCCGCTTGAACAAGTCTGAATAACAAAACTGATGGAGCAGTTGCGCGGATGCATGCCTTTTCAATGATGTCGGATGGTTTCTTTCTGTCGTTGTCGTTATGTCTGGATATCGGTCTCGTCAACGTCGCGATGATTTCGCTGACGCTGTCGCACGGCTTCAAACCGGGCTTCTGGCTGGGCTTGGGTTCCTGTTTCGGCGATCTCGTTTACGCGGCGCTCGCGCTCGCGGGAATGGCTGCGCTGCTGCAGTTCGAATCGGTACGCTGGGTGGTGTGGATCGGCGGCGCGGCGGTCCTGCTGTTTCTCACATGGAAGATGGCGCGTGAAGCGCTGTTCCCGGCGACGGCGCCTGCAGTTGCCGGCGAAGCGGATGCCAACGCATCGCATCTTTCCCCGTGGCGCGGTTTCTTGCGCGGCGCGTTGCTGGCAATGTCATCGCCGTCAGCGATTCTATGGTTCGCCGCAGTCGGCGGTGCGTTGATTGCGAAAGCCGGCGCCACCAGCGCGACCACTGCACCGGTATTTCTCGGCGGCTTCTTCCTGGGTGGCTTGTGCTGGACGATCTTTATCTGCGGACTCGGTAGCCATGGACGCAAACGCGCCGGCACCGGTTTGCTGCGTGCGTGCCATGTGTTGTCGGCGCTGCTGTTCGCCTACTTCTCATATAGCGTGATCGTGAACGGATATCGCGATCTGATCGTGCAGACCGCACAGGTGGCAAGCTAGAAAAAACGGCTCGCCTTGGCGAGCCGTCTTCCCTCAATTTCAACGTGCGCAGCTCGGCGCAATAACGATCAAGCAGCGTATCAGGCGAGATACTGCGCCAGCTTCGCCAGATCGACGTTGCCGCCGCTCACCACCACACCCACGCGCTTGCCCTTCACCGGCACGATGCCATTGAGCACGGCAGCCGCGGCGAGACAACCCGTCGGCTCGACCACGATCTTCATGCGCTGCGCGAAGAAACGCATGGTCTCGATCAACTGCTCGTCGCTGACCGTTTCGATCTGCGCGACCAGCTTCTGGATGATCGCGAACGTGTAGTCGCCGAGATGCGTGGAAGCAGCGCCGTCGGCAATCGTGCGCGGCGTGTCAATATGCACGATCTCGCCGCGTGCGAGCGATTGCTGGCCGTCGTTGCCCGCTTCGGGTTCGATACCGATGACGGTGCACGCCGGACTCAACGCCGCCGCCGACAGTGCGCTGCCGCCGATCAGTCCACCGCCGCCGAGACAAACGAAGAGCATGTCGAGCGGGCCGGTTTCTTCGATCAATTCCTTCACCGCCGTGCCCTGCCCCGCGATCACATGCGGATGGTCATAAGGCGGAATCAGCGTCATGCCACGCTCTTCGGCGAGCCGCCGGCCGATCTCTTCGCGATTCTCGGTGTAGCGGTCGTAGCTGATCACTTCGCCGCCATAGCCCTTGGTCGCCGCGACTTTGGCGGCGGGCGCGTCGTGCGGCATGATGATCGTGGCGTGAATCCCGGCAAGACGCGCCGACAGTGCGATCGCTTGCGCGTGATTGCCCGACGAGTACGTCAGCACACCCGCTTTACGTTGCTCCGCGTCGAAGTGCGAAATCGCGTTGTAGGCGCCGCGAAACTTGAAAGCGCCCATGCGCTGAAAATTTTCGCACTTGAAGAACACCGACGCGCCCGTGCGCTCGTTGAACGTGCTCGAGGTTAGAACGGGGGTGCGATGAGCGACGCCTTCGAGACGCGCAGCGGCGTCGAGTACGTCGTCGAAAGTGGGAGCGGGAAGCGCTTGCATTGACGAAACTCTCCAGAGCGGTGGCGAAACTGCCATTCTCCCAGCTTCGACGATGCTTTGGTATGTCGCGCGGTATGCCGCAGCAGAAACACAAACGGCGTAACCCGGCGATCAAGCCGGCGTTACGCCGTCAACCCATGCTGTGCTCTGCCCGCGATTAGCGGCGATAGTAGCCGTGGCCGTAATAACCGCGACCGTAGTAACCGTGATGATAATAAGGACGGCCGTAGCCACCGTAATACCCACCCACCACGACTGCCGGCGGCGCGTAGTAGCCCGGCGCATAGACCACAGGCGGAGGCGGCGGAGCGTAATAGACCGGCGGCGGCGCGGCATAAACCGGATACGCGGGCGCAACCGGAATGCCAATACCGATACCGACAGAAACGTGCGCCTCAGCAGCAGTAGCGAACCCCACGCCGAGTGCGGCGGCAACGACAAACGGAACGATCTTTTTCACTTTTATTCTCCTGGCGCGGCCCACTAAGGTCGCCGACTTCGCATGCCTTGCATGCTATGAATTCAATGTATCGAAAAAGACCGTGCATAGATGTTCGCATTTGTTGCAAATTGCAATTGGCGGCAATAGGTCGGAAAGTGCGTCGGCGCGAGGCCGCCAGGACATGCCGCGCAACAGACTGAGAACTAAGGGTTTGCCAGCGGTGAAATGCGCGTGAACCCCCTGCCCTGAGGGTCTTGCGGCTCCCGGTTCTCACTTGTCAGTAATCTTTGATTACAAATTAGCTTCAATCCTGACGGTCCAAATGAAAAATGCCCGGTGCAATCGCACCGGGCATTTCTTACCCATCAGCAGACGGTATTGTCAGCCTACCTTCACATAGGCGAATTCTCGGGAGACGCTGGGCGGAACATACGCGCCACTGATGCGCACGCGTGGCGTCAGGCGCTTTTTCTGATCCCACCAGCGACGGCGCTGTGAGTGCGTCAGGAACCGCAAGTGCTTTCGGTAAGAAAAAATATTCATCGCTACCTCCCGAATCTGACTGCGAGACGAAAAACCCAGAACAGCAACTGCAAAACCGGCTCATGAAGGAAATTGTGAGCAGTTTTCGGACCCGCGGGGCGTGTGTGGCCGGATGACCGACCAGACGCGCCATATCGCGCGCGGACTGATCAGAGGAATACCCACACCGGGACACACTACTGCCGAACGGATGGGCGATACTGCTGCATTCCCGTTCAAGTATCCCGCCTGGAGCACGCAACCATGTCCCAGCCCCCTCTGCCGCGCCTCGGCTTCATCGGTGCGGGTCGGCTCGCGCGCTGTCTCGCGCTGAGCTTTTCACGCGCCGGCTATCCTGTCACGGCGGTGGCGAGCCGCTCGGCGGCCTCGGCCGGCCGGCTCGCCAGTCAAATCGAACATTGCGCCGCATTCGACGATCCACAACAGGTTGTCGACGCAGCCGATATCGTCTTTTTAGCCGTTCCCGATGACAGCATCGGTACGACAGCGCACACACTGCGATTCACGGCAGACGCGGCGAGCGGCCCATGCGGCAAAGCGCTCGTGCATTGCAGCGGCGCCTCGCCGGTGGAGTTGCTGGCCCCGGCGCGCGACCAGGGTGCCTCGATCGGCGGCTTTCACCCACTGTACCTCTTTAGCGGCGATCTCGCCGATCTGGAGCGGATCGCCGGCTGTTCGGTGACGATCGAGGCTGACGGCGCGCTCATGGAGGCGCTGACGGCGCTGGCCGTCGCCCTGCGCTGCCATCCGCTGTCGATCCCTGCGGGCGGCCGCATGCTGTACCACGCCGCTGCGCATTACGCCGCCAGCTTCGCGCTCTGCAGCCTCGCGGAATGCGTGGCGCTGTGGCGCACGCTGGGCTTTGCCGAAGACGACGCGTTGCGCGCGCTGCTGCCCATGCTCTCCGGCACCATCGAAACCGCTCGCGACAAGGGCCTGCCCAACGCGCTCGCCGGCCCTGTGTCGCGCGGTGATACGGGCGTGGTGGAAAAGCAGTTGGCGTTGCTGGAAGGCCTTGGCGGCGATCATGCCGCGCTGTACGGTTTGCTGACGCGGCGCGCGGTCGGACTGGCCGAACGCCGCGTCAAACCGCCCGCCGCGATCGAGACGATTGCCGAGGCGGTGGAAGAATCGCTTAACCGGTCGCTGAATCAGGCCGCAGCAGGTGCAAGCGTCAAGTAAGCCGTGATAATGTGACGTCCGGCGCCGCGCGCAATCCGCCAGCGCCGCGCTTCGGGACCAACAGACGAGAACGCACAATGATCAAGGTCAGCATCCTTTATCCGTATCGGGAAAACGGCCACTTCGACGTGGACTATTACTGCGTCACGCACATGCCGCTCGCGGCCAGGCTGTTCGGGCCGTCGCTCAAAGGCTGGTCGGTCGACGTCGGCATCAATGCAGGGCCGCCGGGAACGCCACCGCCGTATGTCGCCGCGGGCCACTTCCTGTTCGATAGCACGGACGACTTCTATAAAGTCTTCAAGTCGGCCTCGGAGCAGCTGGTTGCCGACATTCCGAATTACACCGACGGCGGCAACGGCACGATTCTGATCAGCGAAATCAAGATTTCTGTGTGATGTCTCATGGCGGGTGTGGCCTGACGGTATGCAATTCTCCGATCGGCCTGACTCGAGCATCTGGAAATTGAAGCACTGCGTCCCCATTTGTGACGCGTAACGCGCCCTCCCCTGGGAACGGCGCAGGCAATCCAAATGAACCCGCCGGCGCACCGATCGGTCAGCGCCGGCACCCTGCGGCCGATCGACGGCCGCCTTCCGAAGGATAAGGACACGAGATGTTTGGCGATATCGCCCGTTTTCTGCTCAATACCGTCTTTACGCTGTTCGGCGCCGCGCTGCTGCTGCGCGCATGGCTGCAGGTCGTGCGCATGCCGCCGTACAATCCCGTGACGAACGCCGTGCTGCAAGCCACCAACTGGATCGTGCTGCCTTTGCGGCACATTCTGCACAGCACCCGCAACATCGACTGGGCGAGTCTCGTCGCAGCGCTGATTGCGGCGATCGTTTACGTGGTGCTGATGGTGGTGCTCACGGGCGCCGATCCGCTCACGCTCGTGCCGACACTGCTGATCGTTGCCGTGCTGACCGTGATCAAGTGGGCGCTGAACCTGATCATCTGGATGACGATCCTGATGGCGCTGCTGTCGTGGCTCAATCCGCGCTCGCCGGCCATGCCGATTCTGTACCAGCTGACCGCGCCGTTCCTGAATCCGCTGCGCCGAGTGGTGCCGCAACTCGGCGGCATCGACCTCTCGCCGATCCTGCTGTTCGTGATCGTGCAGGTGCTGCTGATGGTGGTCACACGTGCGGCCGTTCAATTGACCTACTTCGTGATCTGAACGGCGCTTCGTGCGCCTTGTGGAACAAGGGTGGCGGCAGTGCGATTTGCGCTAACCGCCCCTTCCCGAGTAGAATCGTGCGTTCTGCGGGCGTCGTATAATGGTAATACCCTAGCTTCCCAAGCTAGAGCCGTGGGTTCGATTCCCATCGCCCGCTCCAGACTCTTTTCAGCCAGCCTGGCGATTAACCAGGCGGCTTCGCGAAAAGGATCTGAATCTGCAGCACCTCGCCGCATTTCCCACCCGCTACGCCCTCTCCGTCTGTCATTTGAGAAGTCGCAAAAACGCGAGATGAGCGTGCGTGGTGTCAACGCGCCATTGCGGGGGCCGCCGCTAGTTCTTCGCAGCTTTCTCGACCGCCTTGACCAGCTTGAATTCGTCTTTGTCCAACGCGTAGTAGTACGTCCCGCCACCCGCTTCATTCCTGCTGCCGTGAACCACCAGCAGGCGGCTGTCGCGCAGGAATTCGATCGGCTCTTGCACATCCACGTCCCAGCAGCACACCGTAAACGGCAGCCACGTGACGCGGCCGGTCTTCGCGTCGATCGCCACGCTGGACACGCAGGACGCCCCGCAGCCCCAGCTTGCCAGCACGTAATGCCCGGCGAAGTTCGGCTTCTGCCGGCTGGCTTCGCGGATACGCGTCGCATATTCCTTGTCGTCCGCGGATACGAGCCGCACTTTCGCCGCTTTGCCCGCGAAGGTGTCGCTTACCGCGAAATCTTCAAAGCGCGGCACGCCGGCATCGGCGGCTTGCGCGACGCCCATCCAGCACATGGCGGACACAAAGCCCATCAATAGAAACTTTTTCATTGCTCAATACCAGTGGTGTTTTTCCCAGAACAGCCGTGCTGATGCCGCAGTGTGATATCGCCCGAGAATATAGCGAATCCCGCCCTGACATTCTTCGACCGCATTACCGAAAGATTTTTCGCCATTCGGATTCAATTCATATTGAGGCCGCAGCAACTGATAAAGCCCGCGTGCGGACGACTTCCCATTGCGCACGTCGACCACACCGCTCGACTCCTGCGCCATGAGCCACAGTAAATCGTTGAATTGAGTGAGGGCGACGCCTTCAATTGCCATTGCCTTGCGAAGTGCATTCTGGGAAGTAGTTGGAACTGCAGTTGGATCGATAGCGACCCAATCCGTTTTGGCGGCTTTTGCGTGACGATGATTGTGTGCGTGTTTGCCCATGGTGGATTTTCGTTTTGATAATCGTTGCAACGGAATGGCTTACAGTGGGATTAAATCATACGAATGGCTGTCACGGTTATGAAAACGTAATCTTGATGCCGAATTCAGGCTCCCTCCGCGTCGGCCACCGTCTGGACGCACCCTTTTCGGGTGTGCTACCTTACGCGCACTTGCAACGCCCGCTCCACCTTCCTGCTGAGCTTTCAGCGGAGTCCAGCACGAGCCGCCTCCCATGAAGGCGGCTTTTTTGTAGTGGCAGCGGCCCGGCATAGCGATTCGAGCGAACCGCGCCTGCGAACTGCGGCCCATGCCGCGGCAAGCGTAAGCACAAACGCAAAAGGCGCCTCGCAACACGCCATGCAAGCCGCCAGGCCCTCACCCTAGTAGCAGTATCGATAATGATCCACGATCCAAACGACGCCGGCCTGCCCGACGAACTCCCGCCGCCTTCAACTGAAGCAGAAGCCGAGGGCCAACCGGCCGACGCCGACGCGACTGCCGGCACCTCGCAAGATGAAGCCTTACATCGACGCCGCATCCGCAGCTTTGTCACGCGCGCTGGTCGCGTATCGACCGGCCAGCGCCGCGCAATGGACGAACTCGGTCCGCGTTTCGTCGTGCCCTTCACGCCGCAACAACCCGACTGGAACAGCGTGTTCGGCCGCGCCGCGCCGCGTGTGCTGGAAATCGGCTTCGGAATGGGCGCGACCACTGCGGAGATCGCCTCGCACCGTCCCGCCGACGACTTCCTCGGCGTCGAAGTACACGAGCCAGGCGTCGGCGCGCTGCTGAAGCTGATGGGCGAGCAGACGCTGTCGAACATCCGCATCATTCAGCACGATGCGGTCGAAGTGCTTGAGCAGATGATCGCGCCGAACAGCCTCGACGGCGTGCATATCTTCTTTCCCGATCCTTGGCACAAGGCGCGCCACCACAAGCGCCGGCTGATCCAGCCGAAGTTCGTCGCATTGCTGGTTTCGCGTCTGAAGCCGGGCGCCTATCTGCATTGCGCGACCGACTGGCAGAACTACGCCGAGCAGATGCTCGAAGTGCTGGGCGCCGATCCTGCGCTGGAAAATACCGCCGACGGCTACGCACCGCGTCCCGAGTATCGTCCCGTGACGAAGTTCGAGCGCCGTGGGCTGCGGCTCGGGCATGGCGTGTGGGATCTGGTGTTCAGGAAGCGCGCCGCGGTATAAAAACCGCACCGCAGTTGTGCCCGCCATAAGCAAAAAGGCCCGCAAACGCGGGCCTTTTCTCATGACGCGGAAAACATGCGGAGACTCAGTCCGCCCAGCTCAACGCGCCGCTGTAACCCACCAGCAGGATCAACAGTCCGAAGGCGATCCGGTACCACGCGAACACGGTGAAATCGTGCGCGGCGATGTAACGCAGCAGCCAGCGCACGCAGGCGAACGCGCTGATGAAGGCCGCCACGAAGCCGAGCACGAAACTGCCAAGCGCGTCGACGGACAGCAGATGCCAGTCTTTATAGAGCTCGTAAGCCGTCGCGCCGAAGATGATCGGAATCGCGAGGAAAAAAGAAAACTCCGTAGCAACGCGCCGATCGAGACCGAACAGCATCCCGCCGATGATCGTCGAACCCGAGCGCGACATGCCTGGGATCAACGCAAAACATTGAGCGAGGCCGACTTTCAGCGCGTCCAGCGGGCTCAGATCGTCGACGTTCTGAACACGTGCCGGCACGTCGCCTCGCGTGCGCTGACGCGCTTCCGCCCACAGAATCACCACCCCGCCCGCCACTAACGCGAACGCGACCGGCACGGGCGAAAACAGCGCCGCCTTGATCGCCTTCTCGAACAGCAGACCGAGCACAACCGCCGGAATCGTCGCGATGATCACATTCAGCGTAAAGCGCCTTGCATCGGGCCGGCTAGGCAAGCCGACCACCACGCTGCCGATGCGGCGCCGGAACTCCCAGCACACGGCCAGAATCGCGCCGAGCTGGATCACGACATCGAAGGTTTTCGCGTGTTCATCCGTGAAATTGAGCAGACTGCCCGCGACGATCAAATGGCCGGTACTCGACACCGGCAAAAATTCCGTCAGCCCTTCGACGACGCCCAGAATCAGCGCCTTGCAAGCCAATAGCCAGTCCATCCGTGACCCTCGTTGTTATAGATAGCCGAAACGAACAGGGGCGGCACGGTGTGCGCGGCCCTGCCGGCCGCGCGCAGCGTCATTTCTCGACGATTTGCACGCGTATGCCGTTTGTAAGGATGGTGATTGTACCGGGTTCGTAATTCACCCCGGCAAATTGCAGCTGTTCGGGCTTGAAGGTGTAGATCGGATAGTTGGTCAGCAACTGCGTGGCGAGCACTGCCGCGGCGGCGTTGATCTGCTGCGTGTAGGCCTGGGCCTGACCACTCACGCTGACGTTGTCGACGCTCGGCGACTTCAGCACGACCGACTTGCTGGCGGCGTCGTAGGCCAGTTCGCTCGACAGTGTGAATACGCCGTCGACCGGTTGCGGCATGAATGGGCTCGCGAGCCGGGCGTCGAGCTTCACCGAGACGCGGTTCGCGTCCGGCAGGAAGCCGACCACCGGGTTGGTCAGCGCGACGTCGAACACTTGCGAAACTGTGCGCTGATAGGGAAATTTGCGCTGCACCGCGTCCTGCACCTGCTGCTGCGAGAACGTGTAATGCGAGGGGATAAAAGGGAAAGTCGATGTCGCGCAGGCCGCCAGCGACACGGTGATGCCAAGCGCGGTGCAGCCTGTCAGCGCGGCAAGCAGGAAGCGGCGCCGGGTCGGCGCAGCGGGTCGAGTCATGCGAAATCTCCTGTGGAAGCCTTCTCGAGTATGCGATTGCGTTGGATTGTTTGTCCGGGTGGATGACGTGGCGGAATCGTTCACGCGTTATCGGCGCACCGCCGGTTGCGGTTGAGTCTGCGTTTCAAGCTGGGTGAGCCACGCAAGCGCCTCGCTGCGGCTCGTGCCGCACATCTCCGTCTGTGGTTGCAGACCGGAACAGCACGCCGGCCGCTCCGGCTGACCGAAGATCGCGCAGCGCAGATCATCGCCGAGTTGCACGCAGCGCACGCCCGCCGGTTTGCCATTCGGCATGCCGGGGATCGGGCTCGAAATCGACGGCGCGATACAGCACGCGCCACAATCGGGGCGGCACGCATGACCGGCCACATGGAACGGGGACTCGCGCTTCACAACGCTGTTCGGCACATCACTCACGACATTTTTCCTGAACTCGAAAACAGGCAATACAACATACAACGCAGCGCCAGACCCGCATTGTGCCATCGCATCTCGTGCGACCTTTTTACACAATTACGCGAAGGGTCGCTCACGTAAACTTGCTGGATACGAAAGGCCACGCTCAAGAGGCGTTTGCGCTGTTCGAACCGGTCCCGAGAATCCTCCGGCTCGTGCCTCTTCAAGGGTGGCCGTCAAACCCGAGCGCCCCATGACCACCGCCAACACGCTATTCCGCCCCGACCTGCTCACCAAATACAGCGCGAACGGTCCACGGTATACGTCCTATCCAACGGCCTTGCAGTTCCGCGACGATTTCGATCCCGCCGACTATCTGCGCGCCGCGGCGGACCCAGGCTCCTCTGCCACCGATCTCTCGCTGTACTTCCACATCCCCTTTTGCGACACCGTGTGCTTCTACTGCGGTTGCAACAAGGTCGCCACAAAGAACCGCGCGCACGCGCGTCCCTATGTCGAGCATCTGAAGCGTGAAATGGCTTTGCAGGCCACGTGTTTCGACACGCGACGCCCCGTTTCGCAATTGCACTGGGGCGGCGGCACGCCCACGTTTCTGTCGCACGATGAAATGGCGGAACTCATGGCCGCAGCGCGCGAGCACTTCACGTTGCTGCCCGATACTGAAGGCGAATATTCGATCGAAGTCGATCCGCGCGAAGCGTCGCCCGAGACCATTACACATTTGCGCACGCTCGGCTTCAACCGGCTCAGTCTCGGTGTACAGGATTTCGATCCGGTGGTGCAGCAGGCGATCAATCGCATTCAGCCGCTCGAGATGACTGCGTCGGTGATGCAAGCCGCGCGTGATACGAGCTACCACTCGATCGGAGTCGATCTGATTTACGGACTGCCGCATCAAACGGTCGATAGCTTCAGCCGCACACTCGACACGATGATCGCACTCGCACCCGATCGTCTTTCGGTGTTCGCGTATGCGCACATGCCACAGCTATTCAAGATGCAACGGCAGATGGATGAGGCCACGCTACCCTCACCTGCCGTGCGCCTTGCGATCCTGCAAAGGGTGGTCGAGCGTCTGACCGACGCGGGCTACGTCTACATCGGCATGGATCACTTCGCGCTGCCCACCGACGAACTCGCGCGCACACAAGCGCAGCGCACGTTGCATCGGAATTTCCAGGGGTACAGCACGCGAGCGGAATGCGACCTGATCGGCTTCGGCGCGTCGTCGATCGGTAAAGTCGGCGACGTGTACGCGCAGAACATCAAGGACCTGCCGGACTACGCCGCGGCAATCGATGCGGGCAAGCTCGCGATCACACGCGGCGTGCGCCTCACTGCGGACGACCGTCTGCGTCGCGATGTGATCACGCAATTGATGTGCAATCTGGAACTGCGCTTCGACGAATTCGAAGCCGCGTACGGCATCCGCTTTGCCGACACGTTCGAACCGGAACTGGAGCGCTTGCGAGGCTTCGAGCAGGACGGGCTGGTGTCGGTAAGCAACAGCAAGCTCGAAGTGCGGATGGCCGGACGCATGCTCGTGCGCAACATCGCGATGGTGTTCGACCGCTATCTCGGTCAGCAGGCGCTCGAACGATTTTCACGCACGGTTTGACGGCTGGGTATGCGAAGAAAGCGACCGGCTTGCCCGTCGTCGAATTTTCCGCCATAATCTGCGTCTTCGCCGCGAGCCATATACTCTGGCGCGTGCGCTGCAAGACCTGCCCAGGTGGTGAAATTGGTAGACGCAGGGGACTCAAAATCCCCCGCCGCAAGGCGTGCCGGTTCGATTCCGGCCCTGGGCACCAAAAGAAATTCCAGCAGTACCGTATAAAGATCAGAAAACCCCGCCCAGTCATGCTGCGCGGGGTTTTTTGTTGTCTTCTGCGAAGCGGCTAAAGCGCACTACTGAAGATGGTCAGCCGGACATTTATTCGAGCTCACTCGATGACCGACCATGAGGCCGGCATCGTAGGCCGCTTCCAGCGCTCGCGCGAGACTATCGACACGCACGATGCGTAAATCGGCGCTCGGCTTGCCGCTCAGTTCGAACGTCGCGATGCCGAGCGTTTCATGCGCGATCGACAGCAACAATTCCAGACGTGCGTCGTGTTCGATGGTGGTGTTCATATTCGGCTCCTGACGTGCGACATTGCACTTATCAGCTTAGGCAATAATTGCTTAAGCAATATGTGACGTTCGGCCGCATATTGAAGCTCTTCTCGACATTGAGCGCTCCGACGCCAATGGCGCCGGTGCCCACTCCCCGCCTTACCGCCCTGCCACCTGTGCGCCACCATGCGTCGCTGCACGCCGGCGCTTGAACATGTAGCCAAGCCACATCACGACCAGCCACGCGGGCACGAGCCATACCGAAACCGACAGGCCCGGCGTCATTGCCAGAATCACGAGGATCAGCGCCATGAAAGCGAGGCAGATCCAGTTGCTGACTGGGAACCAGAACGACTTGAACACGAGCGTCTCGCCCGCCGCCACCATCGCCTTGCGCGACTTCAGATGCGTCAGGCTGATCAGCGCCCAGTTCAGCACCAGCGCGGCCACCACCAGCGCCATCAGCAGGCCAAGCGCTTCGGCCGGAATCAGATAGTTGATGATCACGCAGGTGAACGTGGCGAGCGCCGACAAACCAATCGCCATATAGGGCACGCCGCGCCGGTCGACCTTCATCAGCGCGCGCGGTGCGTTGCCCTGTTCCGCGAGACCGTAGAGCATGCGGCTATTCGCATACACGCCGCTGTTGTAGACCGACAGCGCCGCAGTCAACACCACCACGTTGAGGATGTTCGCCGTCAACGTCGAGCCGATCTGCGAGAAGATCAACACGAACGGGCTGCCACCGGCCGCGACCTGATTCCACGGATACAACGAGAGCAGTACCGCCAGCGAGCAGATGTAGAAAATCAGAATCCGGTAGATCACCTGATTCACGGCCTTCGGAATGCTCTTTTGCGGATCGGCCGCTTCAGCAGCCGTAATGCCGATCAACTCGAGCCCGCCGAACGAAAACATGATGACCGCGAGCATCATGAACAGGCCATGAAAGCCGTGCGGGAAAAAGCCGCCGTCGGCCCAGAGATTGGTGATCGATGCTTGCGGACCACCATGGCCGCTGATCAGCAGATAGCCGCCGAACAGGATCATGCCGATCACCGCCACTACCTTGATGATCGCAAACCAGAATTCCGTTTCGCCGTACGCTTTGACGTTGGCGAGATTGATTGCGTTGATGACGGCGAAGCACACCAGCGCCGATATCCACGTAGGCACGCCCGGCCACCAGTAGTGCACGTAGGTGCCAACAGCGGTCAGCTCGGCCATGCTCACGAGCACGTACAGCACCCAGTAGTTCCAGCCGGACAGAAAGCCGGGGAAATCACCCCAATACTTGTACGCGAAGTGGCTGAACGAACCGGCAACCGGTTCCTGCGCGACCATTTCGCCGAGTTGGCGCATGATCATGAACGCGATGATGCCGCCGATCGCGTAGCCGAGAATCATCGACGGGCCGGCGGCCTTCAACACGCTGGCGGAGCCGAGAAACAGGCCGGTGCCGATCGCCCCGCCCAGCGCGATCAGCTGGATATGACGATTTTTGAGCCCGCGCTTCAGGCCGTCTTGCTGCTGTGCACTATTCAAAATTGCGCCCCAGTGTATGGATATCGATCGCCCGATCAGACTTATGGTCTGCCCCGGCAGAACCTGAAATTTTACCGCGGCCGATATTACCTAAATACTGGGAGCAACCCGCGCTTGGTTCTGCGCCGCACTTAACGGCGAGGATAGTGATTGTCACTGGCGTGGGGCTTCTGTATGTTGCCCTAGTCGAGGTTTTTGCCTTCGGAGATTCAACATGTCGCCCAAACGTTTGCTTTGCGCCGCTGCTTTGTGTCTCTGCTTCGCTGCGGCGGGTGCCCTCGCGCAAACCGCGGCGCCCACGGCAGAACCCGCCGCCGAGCCGGCCGACATGCCGGGCATGGAATCGAGCGCACCGGAAGCACCGGAGCCGCCCGCGGCGCCGGCCGCAATGCCTGCGACTCCCGCCGCCGTCCCCACGCCTGCCACTCCAAAAGCGACCGCCGCCAAACCTCCCGCAGCGCCGATAACCGGCCCCGTGCGCAACGTCGTGCTGGTTCATGGCGCGTTCGTCGACGGGTCGAGCTGGAACGGTGTCGTCGCGAAATTGCAGCAGAAGGGTTATCACGTGAGTTCGGTGCAGAACCCGCTCACGTCGCTCGCCGACGACGTCGCCGCCACCCGCCGCGTTCTCGCGCGTCAGGATGGCCCGACCATCCTCGTAGGACATTCATGGGGCGGTGTCGTGATCACCGAAGCGGGCGCGAACGCGCCGAACGTCGCCGGTCTCGTCTATGTGGCGGCGATTGCACCGGACCTGCACGAATCGACAATGGACCTGATGAAACGCGCGGCGCCGGCGCCAGCGGGTCAAGCCATCACCGCGGATTCCACAGGCTTTCTTTGGCTTGACCGCAGCAAATACCACGCCGACTTCGCCGCCGACGTGCCCGAGAATCTGACGCGCGTGCTCTCCGCCGCGCAACAGCCGATCTCTGCCAGGGCCTTCAGCGAAACGGTCAGCCAGGTGGCGTGGAGAGAAAAGCCTTCGTGGTACATCGTGACGACGAGGGATCGCGCGATATCGCCTGAAGTCGAACAGTTCATGGCCAACCGGATGGGTGCGAAGATCGTGCCGATCTCATCGAGCCATCTCGTGCCGGTGTCGCATGCGGGGGCGGTTGCCGATGTGATCGATCGGGCTGCGCGGGAGCTGAGCCGGCAACAGTAGGCTGTCGCCGGTCACGCCTTCCGTCACACGGTTCAGCGCAGCATGAACGACATCGCCGACAGGCAGTTCAGCATGCGCACCGCATGTTCGGCAGACTCCGCACTAAAACGCAACGTGACGGCGTCGACACGCGTGAGCGTCGGCCATTGGCAGAACAGATCGGCGAGCGCGGTAGTTTGCACGCGCAGCTCGCATTCGACGGGCTTCGTGGCAGCGCGCGTGGCTTGCGGCGCATGACCCTTGTCGATGTAATGCCGCACCACTTCGCGCGCGGCACTTTCGATCGCATCGCGAGCGCTTGCCGGTGTTTGCGTGACGCCGCTCGCATGCCCCGTCGCGCTCTTGGTGACAACAAAACGTGCGCCCGGAAAACGCGGCGCAGTTTCCTCGGCGAATACATCGTCGCCGGATAAAAGCGCTACCTGTGCGCCATATTCTTCTGCCAGCGCTCCATACAACCCTGCCTCGCCGACTTCGACGCCGTTTAGCGAGACACGCGCAAACGCGAAGCTGTTGATCGTGTGCGCGAGGATGCCGTGCGTTTGCGACCTCGCGTGATAGCCGATCATGAACACCAGCGCCGCGCCGTATTCAAGGCCAGCCATCATGCCAAGCGTGCGTGGTTTGCCGAGCACGATCTGGGCACGCGCATCGAGCAGATCGGGCAGCAGGTTGCGAAAGCCGCCATGCGAATCGTTGACCCACACGTGCGTTGCGCCGCCCGCGAACGCCCCTTCGATTGCGGCGTTGGCTTCGAGCGTCATCCAGCGGCGCGCGGCTTCGTATTCGCCGTTGCCCGCGCGCGTTTGTTCAGGATGGAACACGCCGGCCACGCCTTCGATGTCGACGGAAATCAGGACTTTCATCAGGAAGATTACTTGAGAAGTTGAGCGAGATCGGGTGCGGTGTCGTGCAGCGACAGGCGACGATGGCCGTCGCGACCGGTCACAGACGTGGCGCTCCATAGCGCATCGACGATCGCTTGCTCGACGCTGTCCGCGCAGGCACGGAATAGCGGATCGAGGCGTGCGTCGGCGAGTATGGGCGGTAAGGCGACGAAGTCGGATTCGTGCGGCACGGTGTAGGCGGTCGAAAACGCCAACGCGATGTCGCCGCTGCCGTGGCCGTACACCGACCCGGTTCGTGCAAGACCGGCCGCGGCGCGCAATGACAGACGTTTGAGTTCACGAGCGTCGAGCGGCGCGTCGGTGGCGACGATCATGATGATCGAGCCTTGTTCGGGTTTTGAGTGTGGCGCTGATGTCGTTGAGGCCGCTGAGTTCACCGAGGTCTCTGCGCTCTCCGATGTTGCTAAGGTCGCCGCGCCGGCGGCGACAGCTTTGGCAGCGCGTTCTGCGAGCACACGACCGAGCGGCGTGCCGTCGATCGTCAGCATCGGCAGGCGACCAAAGTTCGCCAGCACCAGCGCGCCGACCGTATAAGTCTGCCCTGCTACCTCAACAACACGCGACGCATTGCCGATACCACCCTTCAGATCGAAGCAAGACATACCGCGGCCTGCGCCAACCGAACCGCTCGCAACGTCGACGCTTGCCGCCTCATACGCGTCGCTGTAATGCCGTTCGCTTACCGCTAAAGCCTGAATATCGTTCAGGTATCCATCATTACATTCGAACGCCAGCGGATTGACCGTCGACCATTCGCGTCCGATTTTAGGATTGCCTTGAATAGCCGCACGAATCTGAGCTTGTGCGACAGCAGCGACGCCAAAGGTATTGGTCAGCGCAATGGGCGTCTCCAGCAGGCCGAGCTCCTCAACCTGCACGAGCCCAATGCTCTTTCCAAATCCGTTGATCACAGAAGCCGCAGCAGGCACCTTGCTCACAAAAGGATCGCCACGATGCGGGCGAATCACGGTCACGCCGGTTTGCACAACGCCTTCATCCAGCGTGCAATGTCCGACCGTCACGCCTTCTACGTCGGCAATCGTGCCACGTGGGCCGCTTGGTAACACGCCGATATGCGGTGCGTTCTCATCGGCAGTTTCGGTAAAACTCATGGCCGGTCAAGCTTCGGATCGAGCGCATCGCGCAAACCGTCGCCGAGCAGATTGAATGCGAGCACGGTGAGGAAAATCGCCAGACTCGGAAACAGCGCGATATGCGGCGCGGTGACCATATCCGCGCGCGCTTCGTTGAGCATCGCGCCCCACTCCGGCATCGGCGGCTGCGCGCCGAGTCCGAGAAACGACAGGCTCGCCGCCGTGATAATCGACGTACCGATCCGCATCGTGAAGTACACCACGATCGACGAAATCGTCCCCGGCAGAATATGCCGCACGATGATGGTCCAATCCGATGCGCCGATGCTGCGCGCCGCTTCGATATAGGTCAGTTGCTTAAGCATCAGCGTATTGCCGCGCACGAGCCGCGCAAACGCCGGGATGCTGAAAATCGCCACCGCGCAGATCACATTGATCATGCCGTTGCCGAGAATCGCGACCACACCGATCGCCAGCAGAATGCCGGGGAAGGCAAACAGCACATCGGCAACACGCATCGTGATGCGGTCCCACCAGCCTTCGTAGTAACCGGCCAGCAAACCGAAGAACGTACCGATCACCGCACCGATCGCCACCGACAGGAAACCGGCCTCGAGCGAAATACGCGAACCCGCCAGAATGCGACTGAAAATATCGCGGCCCAGCGAATCGACACCGAACCAGTGCGCGGCCGATGGCCCCGCGTTCAACGCGTCGTAGTCGAAGAAATTTTCCGGATCGTACGGCACGATATGCGGCGCGAGAATCGCAACCGCAACCAGCAGCAGCACGAAAATACCGGCGCCCAGCGCCACATGCTGCTTGCGGAATTTGCGCCAGAATTCACTCCACGGTGTGCGGATCGCGTTTTCTACGAGAGCGGCCTTGGCCGCATTCGCCTCGGTGGCTGAGATGCTCATGCGGGCCTCACTTGAAACGGATGGTCGGGTTGATGACGGCGTACAGCACGTCCACAACCAGGTTGATGATGATGAACTCAAGCGAGAACAACAGCACTTCCGCCTGAATCACCGGATAGTCGCGCATCGCCACGGCATCCACCAGCAGGCGCCCGAGCCCCGGCCAGTTGAATACCACTTCGACCACGATCGAGCCGCCCAGCAGAAAGCCGAATTGCAGCCCCATCATCGTAATGACGGGAATCATTGCGTTGCGCAAGCAGTGTTTGATGATGACGAGCCGTTCGGGCACGCCCTTGGCGCGTGCGGTGCGCACGAAATCTTCATTCATCACTTCGACGAACGAAGCACGCGTGAAGCGCGCCATCACCGCCGCGACCGCCGCGCCAAGCGTGAGCGAAGGCAGCACGTAGCTCTTCCACGACCCGTCGCCAACGATCGGCAGCCAGCCGAGCTTCACCGAAAAGATTTCCATCAGCAGCATGCCGAGCGCGAACGCGGGAAACGAAATACCCGACACCGCGAGCGTCATGCCGAGCCGGTCCGGCCAGCGATTGCGCCACACCGCCGAGACGATGCCGATCCCCATGCCGAGCACCACCGCCCACACCATGCTCGCGAGCGTGAGCAACAACGTCGGCATGAAGCGCTCGCCGATTTCCTGGCTGACCGGCCGCTTGCTGCGCGTGGACGTGCCGAAGTCGCCGTGCGCGATCTTCACGAAGAAGTTGGCGAATTGCTGCGGCATCGGTTTATCGAGACCGAGATCGGCACGCACCAGCGCAACGGTCGCCTCATCCGCTTCAGGACCGGCCGCGAGACGCGCCGGATCACCGGGCAACAGATGCACGAACAGGAACACCAGCACGGCGACGATGAAGAGCGTCGGCAGCAGGCCAAAGATACGTTTGACGAGGAAGTTCAGCATGAAACCCAATCCGGCAATGATGCGGGCAACGAAAGATCTTTCAGAGCAGTACGCGACTGTCCGGCCCGTGCGTTCGTGAAGAACACACGGCGCCGAACGGTCGGCTCATCACTTGATCGCGATCTCGTCGAAATTGAACGAGCCGTCCGGCGCGACATAGGCGCCCGACAAGCGCTTGCTGCGCGCGAACACGACCTTTTCCTTAACGAGGAAGATCCACGGCGCGTCGGCCCAGATGCGTTTTTGCGCGTCGGTGTAGAGCGCGGCCTTCTGCGTGCGGTCGGTGGTTTCGAGCGCCTGCTTCAGATCGGTATCGACCGTGTCGTTCTTGTAGTACGCGGTGTTGACCATCTTCGGCGGGAATGAGACCGATCCGAGCAGCGGCGTAATCGCCCAGTCCGCTTCACCCGTCGACGACGACCAGCCCGCGTAGTACATGCGCACAGGAGCGGTTGCCGGGTCCTGCGCGCTTTCCACCTTGGCGACGCGTTGACCCGCTTCGAGTGCTTCGACCTGCGCCTTGATGCCGACTTGCGCGAGTTGCTGCTGCACGAACTGAATCACCTTCTGTGCGGTCGAGTAGTTATACGCGGACCACAGCGTCGTTTCGAAACCGTTCGGATAGCCCGCTTCCTTCAGCAACTCACGCGCCTTCGCCGGATCGTACGGCCAGGGGCCGAGCTTCGTCGCGTACTCAACGCCTTGCGGCACCACGCCCTCAGCCGGCGTCGCGTACCCGGCAAACGCGACCTTGATCAGCGCATCCTTATTGACCGCGTAGTTCAGCGCTTCACGCACTTTCGGATTGTCGAACGGCTTCTGGTTGACGTTCATGCTGATATAGCGCTGGATGATCGACGGCGAAGCAATCAGATCGACCTTCGGGCTCGACTGCAATTGCGCCGCCTGTTCGAACGGCACCTGGAACGCGAAGTCCGCTTCACCGGTGCGCATCAACGCAGCACGTGTGTTGTTGTCGACCACCGGTTTCCAGTCGATCACATCGACCTTCGGGTAGCCCTTCTTCCAGTAACCCGCGAACTTCTTCACGGTCAGGTCGCCAGCCGGGTCCCATTTCACCAGTTCGAACGGACCTGTGCCGACCGGATGGAACGCGATGTCCTTGCCGTACTTCTTCAGCGCGTCAGGCGAAATCATCACCGCCGACGGATGCGCCAGTACGTTGACGAACGCCGAGAACGGCGCCTTCAAGGTGATCTTCACCGTGTACGGGTCGACCACTTCGGTCTTCTCGATGCGGTTGAACATGTTGTAGCGCTTGAGCTTGTTCGCCGGATCGGTCACGCGGTCGAAGTTCGCTTTCACGGCCGCTGCGTTGAAGTCGGTACCGTCCTGGAACTTCACGCCGTGACGCAGCTTGAACGTGTAGACCTTGGCATCCGGACTCGCTTCGTAGCTATCGGCTAGCACGTTGACCAGCTTCATGTCCTTGTCGAAACCGAACAGGCCTTGATAGAACGACTTGGCGACGGCTTGCGACAGCGTGTCGTTCGCATCGTATGGATCGAGCGTCGTGAAGGTCGACGCAACAGCCATCACGGCCGTGGTATCGGCGTGCGCCACACTGCCCGCGAGCATCGCGAACACCACCGCGCCACCGCTGACCAGCGCGCGCAAACGAAACGGAGAAGACGGGACCAGCAGGTTCATGAGGTTGGCTCCAGGCTGCGAATTGAAACAGGGTTATGTGCTGCGAGAGAAAATGGTTTTTGCTTCAGGCTTAGTGCGTGGTTCAGTTCTGCGCACGGGTACGCGGCGTCTATCGCGCCTAGTAAGCGCCCCCGACCCGATGCTGGGCCACGAAATGATCCGGTCCGACCGCAATCAGCGGCGCCACGACCGGTTCGTCGTTTAGCGCGTGGATCGGGCTCGGAATCTCATCGGCGGCGAGCATGCGTTTCGCGTGACGGCGCGCCGGATCGGCGACCGGCACCGCGCCCATCAGCTTCTTCGTGTACGGGTGCTGCGGCGCTTCGAACACCGCGCGGCGCGGGCCGATCTCGACGATCTGGCCGAGATACATCACCGCCACGCGATGGCTGACACGCTCCACCACCGCCATGTCATGCGAAATGAACAGATACGCAACGCCCAGTTCGCGTTGCAGATCGAGCATCAGGTTGACGATCTGCGCCTGCACGGAGACGTCCAGTGCGGAGACGGATTCGTCGGCGATGACGACTTTCGGATTCAATGCCAGCGCACGCGCAATCGCGATGCGTTGACGTTGTCCGCCTGAAAATTCGTGCGGATAGCGGCCTGCAGCTTCGCGCGGCAGTCCGACCTTTTCGAGCAGCCACGCCACGCGCGCTTGTGCTTCGGCGCCTTGAGCGACGCCGTGCACGAGCAGCGGCTCCATGATCGAGAAGCCGACCGTCAAGCGCGGATTCAGCGAAGCGAACGGGTCCTGAAAAATAAACTGGATATTGCGGCGCAACGCTTGCAACGCAGGGCCGGTGAGCGAGCTGATTTCCTTGCCGTCGAATTCGATCGAGCCGCTCCGGCTTTCGACGAGGCGCAGCAATGAACGGCCCGTCGTCGATTTACCGCAACCCGATTCGCCGACCAGCGCGAGCGTTTCACCCGGGCGCAGATCGAAGCTGACTTTTTCGACCGCATGCACGCGGCCGGTCAAACGCCCGAACACGCCGCTCTTGACCGGAAAGCGCGTGACCAGATCGCGCACGCGCAGAATCGGCGGCGTGCTGTCGTGGATCAACGGTTGGGTTTCTTGTGCGACGGCGGCTGCCGGACGAACGGCATCGTCGGTGCCGGTCAGCGCCGCCTGCTCGACGGTCAGAATCGGAAACTTGGCGGGCTGATCGGTGCCCTGCATCGCGCCAAGGCGCGGGACCGCCGCAAGCAATGCTTTCGTATAAGGATGCGACGGCGCGGCGAACAGCGTATCCGACGCCCCCTCTTCCACTTTCTCGCCGCGATACATCACCAGCACGCGATCGGCCACCTCGGCCACCACACCCATGTCGTGCGTGATGAAGATCACGCCCATGTTCATCTCGTCCTGCAAGCCGCGAATCAATTGCAGGATCTGCGCCTGGATCGTGACGTCAAGCGCGGTCGTCGGCTCGTCGGCAATCAGTAGTGCGGGCTTGCACGACAGCGCCATCGCGATCATCACGCGTTGACGCATACCGCCGGACAGCTGATGCGGAAAACGTGCGGCCACCCGGCGCGCTTCCGGAATGCGCACGAGTTCGAGCAGACGCAGCGTTTCGGCGTGCGCGGCGGAACGGCTCTTGCCTTGATGCAAGGCAATCGCTTCGCTGATCTGGTCGCCGACCGTGAACACCGGATTGAGCGAGGTCATCGGCTCCTGGAAGATCATCGCGATGTCGGCGCCGCGAATCGAACGCATCGTGCCGGACGACGCTTTCGCGAGGTCGAGCACGCTGCCGTCGCGGCGCCGGAAAGCGATGCTGCCGCCGGCAAGGCGCCCACCGCCATGCTCGATCAGCCGCATCAACGCGAGCGATGTCACCGATTTGCCTGAACCCGATTCGCCGACGATCGCCAGCGTCTCGCCACGCTCGACCGTCAGCGAGAGATTGCGCACCGCGTTGACGGTCTTGTCGCCGCTGCGGAATGCGACCGACAGATTGTCGACCGCAAGCACGCGTTGCGGCGGCAAGGTTTCGATAAGCGGACGAGCGGTGTGCGATGAAGTCGGCACGATGGTTCCTTTGGATTCGGACGCGGCTAACGGTGATTCAAACGAAAACTTAAGCGACAACTCAAGCGGCAGTTCGAGCGACGACGCAGCAAGACCGCATCAGCGATAGATCGCCGTCACCGGCGACTCGCCGATCCGTGCGAAACCGCGATACATGCCCTCGGTGTTGAACGGCAGCGTGACGTTGCCGCGTGCATCGACGGCGATCAGACCGCCGCGTCCGTCGATCTTCGGCAAGCGGTTCATCACCACGTCTTGCGCTGCTTCTTCGAGCGAGACGTTGCGGTACGCCATCTGCGCCGCCACGTCGTAGGCGGCCACCATGCGCATGAACATCTCGCCAGAACCGGTGGTCGAGACCGCACAGGTCGCGTCGTCCGCGTAGCAACCCGCGCCGATCAGCGGCGTATCGCCGACCCGGCCCACCTGCTTGTTGGTGACGCCGCCCGTCGATGTCGCCGCCGCGATGTGGCCATGCTGATCGAGCGCGACCGCGCCGACGGTGCCGAATTTGCGATTCGGATCGATCGGCTCGTGCGGCGTGGGATCGTCATCGCTCGACGATGGCGCCGAGGCCAGCGTCGCGCCGTCATGATCGAGCATTGCGCGCTTCTGACCGCGTGCGAGTTGCCATTGGCGATGACGCGCTTCGGTATGGAAATACTCGGGCTCGACGAATTCGAGTCCTTGCGCGGCCGCGAAGGCTTCGGCGCCTGCGCCCGTGAACAGCACGTGTTCGCTGCGTTCGAGTACGCGGCGCGCTGCCAGAATCGGATTGCGTACGCGCGTCACGCAGCAGATTGCGCCGGCGTCGAGCGTGCTGCCGTCCATGATGGCCGCGTCGAGTTCATGCGTGCCGGCCGCTGTGTAGACCGCGCCGCGGCCTGCGTTGAAGAGCGGGCAGTCTTCGAGCAGACGGACGGCTTCGCTAACGGCGTCGAGCGCGCTGCCGCCGTCGGCGAGTACGCGCTGTCCGGCGCTCAGCACAGCGTGCAAGGCAGCGTGATAGTCGGCTTCGGCGCTGGCCGACATCGACGCGCGAAGGATCGTGCCTGCCCCGCCGTGAATGGCAATGACTGCGTTGGGGTTCATTTTTTGGCTTTGGTAGTGCGGGAAATGCGAGTGGAAGCGTTCACAGACTGCTCGCTTGTGCTGGCGACAGCAGCTTGCGGATCGGTAAGCCACGGCAGCACGAATTCGGTGACTTCGGCCGCGGCCTTCACCGAGCGTTTCGCCCGGTAGGCGACCGCGTCGCACAGCGCTTCGATAACGGCCAGCACGGCGGCATCAGCATTGGCCGCAAGTCGCCGTTCAGAGCGGATATAGAGCGAGAGATCGGCGAATTGCGCGAGCGGCGAGCGCGGGCCGTCGGTCAAAGCGAGCACGCGCGCCCCGCGACTTGCCGCACGCCGCGCAAGTTCGATTGTGTCTTCGACGTAACGCGGAAACACGATCCCGATCACCAGATCGCCTTCATTCGAAGCGAACAGACGCCGCGCGGCATGCGAGGGTCCGCCGACTAACGCGAGCGACTGCACGTTGTCGTGATACGGCATCAGGCCGTGCTCCATCAAGCCGGCGAGGAACGCGCTCGAACCCGCGCCGAGCACAAAGACGCGACGCGCGGAGATGATCGCTTCTACGGCGGCCTCGGCGGCGGCGCTGTCGATCGCTGAGCGAGTGGATTGCAGATTGGTTGCGGCCTGTTCGAGCGACGCGTCAATCACATCGTCGCCGGAAGCAAGCGATTCCTGCGCGCTACGCAGCCGCTCTACCGGCGCGAGCGTCGCTTCGAAGCCACGTACAAGCGCTTCCCGAAACTGCGGATAACCGTCGAAGCCGAGCGCGCGGGCGAAGCGATTCGCCGTCGCCACCGACGCACCGACCACACTCGCCAGTTCGTCGATTCGCATGGTCGCCGCACGGAACAGATTCGCCAGCACGTATTCGCCCATGCGCCGATGAATCGGCGTGAGGGTCGGCATCGCAGCAGCGATGCGCGTGGCGATGGCCTGCTCGGCGAGGTTCGAAGCAACGGACGAGTGATGGATCATGCGAGCAAGGCGGCCTGGTAACTGTCCTCAAAGAGGACTTCCTTCGGGGTGTAAGCAAAATGCATGAAAGTATATTTACATAGAAATCTCGCCGAAAAAAATTCATTTTCATTTTCGAGGGTTTTCACGGACGCTCGGAGCCGCCTTGGCACGCGACGCGTGCCATCCAATGAAAATCAGTTTTCATTGCACGACGACTGCTGCGCCTTCAGGAATATGCGCGAGCCGCGCCGCCGGCGACATGACGATGATCAACGCCTGCACAAGAAAAGCCGCCGCAGCCGCGACCAGACACGCGTCCATCCCCCAGCGCGCACTGATCGCCGCACCGAGCAACGCGCCCAGCGGCCGCGCGCCATAGGTCGCGGTGCTGTTGAGCGCTGAGACGCGACCCATCATCCGTTCAGGTGTGATCGCCTGACGCAGCGTGGTCGAGCCGACCACCCACAGAATCGGTCCGGCGCCGAGCAGGAAGAAGCTCAGCATCGCGAGCCAGAACGACGGCGTGACGATCGTCGCCACCATCACGAGCGAAGCGAGCAAACCGCACGACGGTCCGATGATCAGCACGCGACCGAACGCGAGACGCCGCGCGATGGCCGGTGCAGCGAGCGCGCCGCACACCATGCCGACGCCATACGCGCCGAGCGTCACACCGACCATCGAAGCGCTCAAGCCCAAACGATGCACGGCGTACGGCACATACACCGCCTGCAGCACGAAGAAACCGAGGTTGAAGAAGATCGCGGTGGCGAGCATCGGACGCAGCAGCGCGTCGCGCAGCACGAAGCGCGTACCGTCGCGCAGTTCCAGCAGGAAGTGACGCTGGGGAGCAGCCGCTCGCAGCGGTTCGCGCAGCCCCGCGAGCAAGACGACGGCCAGCGCCGATAGGCCGGCCGCGCAGCCATACGCCCATCCCGCGCCGATCCAACCGACCAACAGTCCGCCGAGCGCCGGTCCCGCCGAATACGCGACGCTGCGCGCCAGTTCGAGCCGGCCGTTGGCCTGGGCGTACGCCTCGCGCGGCACGATCGACGGCACCAGCGAAGGCGCAGCGACGTTATAGGCAACCGTGCCGGTCGCAGCAATGAAGCCGAGCGCGGCGAGCAGCGGCAAGCTCAGCGCATGCGTCATCAGGAGCAGCAGCACGCACAACATTGCGATCACGCGCACGCTTTCGGCGAGCGTCATCAACGTGCGGCGCGAGCGGCGGTCGGCCCATACGCCGAGCGGAATCGACAACAACAGGAACGGCAAGGTCTGCGCGGTTTGCAGCAGACCGGTCTCGCGTGCGCCGGCGCCGAGCGCGAACACGGCGACGAGCGGCGCGGCGGCAAGGCTGATCTGCTCAGCGGATTGCGCGACCAGATTCGACCATGCGAGCCGCTGGAATGCGGCCGGCAGACGAAGCGCGGATGAAGACGACGAAGAGGAAGCGGCGTGCATCGATGAACTCCTGCGACGGGATGGGGAAAGACCATCGTGGTCGCTAAGGCGCGGCGCGGCGCTCCGCTTCTTGCGGTGTTATTCTTCGCTCGCCATGAATCTCGAAAGCATCCTCTTCACACAAGGTTTCGGCTCGCGCCGCCAATGCCGGGCGCTGATCGGCGACGGCCGCGTGAGCATCGACGGCTCCGTCTGCGCCGATGCCGACGCCGATTTCCCAACCGATGACAGCACGTTCTGCTTCAGCGTGGACGGAGTCGTCTGGCCGTATCGCGAGCACGCCTATCTGTTGCTGAACAAACCTGCCGGCTACGAATGTTCGCGCGATCCGCAGCATCATCTGAGCGTGTTCAGCCTGCTGCCGCCGCAGTTCGCCGAACGCGGCGTGCAGTGCGTGGGCCGCCTCGATCAGGACACGACCGGCCTCCTGCTGCTCTCCGACGACGGCAAGTTCGTGCATATGTTCACGTCGCCGAAACGCAAAGTGCCGAAGCTGTATATCGCGACCACGCGTCATCCCATCGACGACGCCCAGTTGCATGCCTTGCGCGACGGCGTCTTGCTGCACGGCGAGCCCAAGCCGATCGTCGCCGTCGACGCCGAGGCGCGCGGTGAGCACGCGCTGGCCCTCACCGTGATGGAAGGCAAGTATCACCAGGTCAAGCGGATGATCGCGGCAGCGGGCAACCGGTGCGAAGCGCTGCATCGAGAGCGGATTGGCGGACTTACGTTGCCCGCGACGCTCGCGGAAGGTGCGTGGCAATGGCTCGACGAAACCGACCTCGGATCTTTACGGAGCGGGTAAACAGGTAGGACCCCTTTAGAGCCTTGATGCGTCAGGAGAATCGTGTGCGCCCCCACACATAGGCTCTCGCGGACACCTGATTGCACGCTGCATCGCAGCATGCTCTTCCTTACAAGTCGCTCTATACTCGTTTAAACGAAGACTACAAAGGTCTCAGGGAGGGGCGCCATGGTCATCCACGACACTATTCAAATTTCGACCGTGATGATTGCTTTCACGTGTCTCGGGATCGTCCTGGTCGGCGGACTGCTGGTCATGATGCGGCTGCGGCACAAATATCATCCGAACCTGATCGGCGCGCTGATCGGCGCCATGCTGTGTTTCCTGTTGCTGGAGGCATTGCCGGCGCTGACGTAAGCCAGCGCGGCAGGGAATCTGACCGGGTCATACCTGGCGCAGCGAGCATTTGATTTTCCCTCGGCCGAATACCTTGAAAACGCGCCGCCTGCCGGCGCGTTTTCAATTTCCACGCTTCGCGAAAAAATCCGCGACACTCGGATATTGCAAGCGCACGCGCAACTCTTCTTTGAGGCGCCGATTCACGAGCCGCCTCGATTCACGCATGAAGGACAGCAAGGTCGGCTCGATCTGCTGCTCCGCCTCTGCCCGCGTAATGCGCGGCGCACGCTCGAGACCGAACGCATCGGCCACCGCATCGAAGTACTCTCCCATTTTCAGCGACGTATCGTCGGACGCGTGAATCACGCGCCCCGGCCGCCCATGTGTCGCGAGACGCACGAGGATCGCGGCCAGGTCGTCGGCGTGGATATGGTTGGTGTAGACGTCGTCGGCGTCGATCAGGGCAGGAGTACGCTTTTCCAGCCGCGCGAGCGGCAGGCGGTTGCTTGCATAGATGCCCGGAATCCGCGCGATGCTGGCAGCGACCACACCTCGCGCGGTGGCGCGCCGCAATTGCCGCTCGGCCGAGACGCGCCGTTTGGCGCGTGCATTGGCCGGCTGCGGCGCGCGCGTCTCGTCGATCCACGCGCCGCCACAATCGCCGTACACGCCTGTCGTGCTCGCGTACACCAGCCTCACAGGCACTTGCGGAGCGGCGGTCCAGCGCACCCTGTCGGGTACAATATTGGCTGCTTCAGATTCCGCCCATGAGGCACTCATGTTGCGCAACTCGCGGCGCAGCCGCCCTACCGGCGCCACCGCGCCGCGCGCGGCGCGCATCGCCCGATCACGGCGTGTGCTCAACGTAGCGAGCAAAGCGCGGGTGCGGCGGTCATCGTCGCCGGTCTTTTGCGGTGGCGCGAGATGCAGCACCGTCGGCGCGAGGCCGGCAAGCCGTTTCAGGCTGCGGCGCGCGTCGAGGTCGCCGACCAGCGGCGTGACGCCGGCGGCGCGCAATTCGGCACCGCGCTCGGCGTGGCTGGTGAGCGCGAAGACATGCGCGTGTGGCCGCAACAGGGGCACGCAGCGCATGCCAACGTCCCCGCAGCCAACAATCAACACGCGCGGCCGGCGTAAATTTCGTGTCGCTTTCATGGTGGACGCATTGTAGCCGTCAAGCGCGGCAGGTACCGCACAGTTGCACAGCGGGTCCGATAACGATTACCGACTTTTCGATTTCGAACACTCTATGGCATTTAACGTCACGCTCCGGCAAAGCGGCCGGCAGTTTCAGGTGGAACAGGACGAACCGGTCCTGATCGCGGCCTTGCGCCAGGGCATTGGTCTGCCGTACGGCTGCAAGAACGGCGCCTGCGGCTCATGCAAAGGCACCGTGGTCAGCGGTCAGATCGAACAGCGTCAGCATTCGTCGTCGGCTTTGTCGAACGACGAAAAGACGCGCGGCATGGCCCTCTTCTGCTGCGCGACGGCCTGCTCCGATCTCGAAGTGGATATCCGCGAAGTAGCCGGCGTAGGCGATGTGCAGGTCAAGAAACTGCCATGCCGCGTGAACGCGATCGAGCGCAAGGCCGACGACGTCGTCGTGCTGAAGCTGCAATTGCCCGCTAACGAGCGTCTGCAATATCTGGCCGGCCAGTACCTCGAATTCATTCTGAAAGACGGCAAGCGCCGCAGCTATTCGATGGCGAGCGCGCCGCACACCGAAGGCCCGATCGAATTGCATATCCGTCATATGCCCGGCGGCGCATTCACGGACCACGTGTTCAACACGATAAAAGAGCGTGACATCCTGCGCTTCGAAGCCCCGCTCGGCACCTTCTTCCTGCGTGAAGACTCGGACAAGCCGATCGTGCTGCTGGCCTCGGGCACGGGCTTCGCGCCGCTGAAGGCGATCGTCGAACATGCGGTGTTCAAGAACCTGAACCGGCCCATGACGCTTTATTGGGGCGCGCGCCGCAAGAAGGACCTGTACCTGCTCGAGCTCGCCGAGCAATGGGCTCGCGAGATTCAGAACTTCAAGTTCGTGCCGGTGCTGTCGGAACCGGACGCGGGCGACGCGTGGACGGGTCGCGTCGGCTTCGTGCATCGCGCGGTGATCGAGGATCTGCCGGACCTGTCGCCGTATCAGGTGTACGCGTGCGGCGCACCGGTGATGGTCGAGTCGGCACAGCGCGATTTCACCCAGCATCATGGGCTGCCGGAAGAGGAGTTCTACGCGGACTCCTTCACGAGCGCGGCGGATCTGGCGAACGCGGTTTGAGGGAGTGCGTAGCATCGGCGCAGGTGCGTCGATGCTCGCGAAGCGGAGTTCTGAAAGCACGGCTATGCATATGGCCGTGCTTTGCGCATGGATGATTTGCACGGACGAACGCGTCGAGTCTGATCTGCAACGCGTGCGCCTGATTTTCTAGCGCCGCATGCTCTGGCTTGAGCAGCTTGCGCAGTGCGATTTCGACCACCGCAGTAACGCTCATCAGTGCACCGGCAAGCTGCAACATCTCCTGATGAAGAGCGACGGCTGCACGAGTGCTGCCTGCCATTGCCTGAAACGTACCGAGACATTCGCCCGAAAGCAGTGCGGCGACTGCAGTAATTTCTTCATCTGTCAGGTGCTTCATTGACCTTTGGCTCCTGTGCTTTTAGAGTTGCTTGCGATAAGTCGGGATCAGCGTCGGCAGCTATCTTCGGATGGGCGGACCCCCGGCTTCCTGATTTAAAAATGGGCGCTCTCCTGAGCGCCCATTTGCATTTCTGGCGGCCGTTTGTACCGCTTTATGCCGGCTTGTTCCGCCCTGCCGGACAGCCGCTCAAACAGCCAATGTCACATTTTAGTCAGCCGCCGATCTCATAATCGGCGTACAACCTGGTCTGCCGCTGCGGACAAAAAATATCCGCCCAATGCAAATTCATGGTTTACACCAGCGCTTTTCTTGTCGTATTCTTTCGCGCATGAACCGCATCCAGTCCGAACTCCGACGTCGCCGCTCGCCGCTCCCTTAGGGGCGCCGCTGGCTTCGTCACGGATTCGCGCCGCACAACGGCGCAAGCAGTTCGAATCATGAAAGCCACGGCATGCCGTGGCTTTTTTGTTTGCTTTTTTTGTTTTCACCGGCCGCTGCTTCATTTGAGGCCAACCGCTCACTCACCCTTCACCCCGCTGTCTGGAGCTTGCCGTCATGAATTTCAATGAGTACCCGATCGAGTCGCTGATGTACATCACGAACCGGCCCGAAATCGTTTTCACGCACGGCAAGGGCTCGTGGCTCTACGACAATAACGGCAAGCGATATCTGGATTTCATCCAGGGCTGGGCGGTCAACAGCCTCGGCCATTGCAACGACGGCATGATCGAAGCGCTCAACACGCAATCGAAGCTGCTGCTGAATCCGTCGCCGGCCTTCTACAACGAGCCGATGGCGAAGCTCGCCGGACTGCTCACCCAGCACAGCTGCTTCGACAAGGTGTTCTTCGCGAACAGCGGCGCCGAAGCGAACGAAGGCGCAATCAAGCTCGCGCGCAAGTGGGGCAAGAAGTTCAAGGACGGCGCGTTCGAAATCATCACGTTCGATCACAGCTTCCACGGCCGCACGCTCGCCACCATGTCGGCAAGCGGCAAGCCGGGTTGGGACACGATCTACGCACCGCAAGTGCCGGGTTTCCCGAAGGCGGATCTGAACGACATCGCATCGGTCGAAAAGCTGATCAATGCGAAGACCGTCGCGGTGATGCTGGAGCCGATTCAGGGCGAAGGCGGCGTGATTCCCGCCACGCACGAGTTCATGCAGCAACTGCGCGCGCTGACCAAGAAACACAACCTGCTCCTGATCGTCGACGAAGTGCAAAGCGGTTGCGGCCGCGCCGGCACCTTGTTCGCGTATGAACTGTCGGGCATCGAGCCGGACATCATGACGCTCGGCAAGGGCATCGGTGGGGGCGTGCCGCTCGCGGCGCTGCTCGCCAAAGCTGAAATCGCCGTGTTCGAAGCAGGCGACCAGGGCGGTACTTACAACGGCAATCCGCTGATGACTGCGGTCGGCTACTCGGTGATCTCGCAGCTGACCGCGCCGGGCTTCCTCGAAGGCGTGCGTGCACGCGGCGAATATCTGCGCGCCAAGCTGCTCGAACTGTCGGAAGAGCGCGGCTTCGAAGGCGAACGCGGTGAAGGTCTACTGCGCGCCCTGCTGCTCGGCAAGGACATCGGCAACCAGATCGTCGAGAAGGCTCGCCTGATGCAGCCCGACGGCCTGCTGCTGAACGCGGCGCGTCCGAACCTGCTGCGTTTCATGCCGGCACTGAACGTCACGAATGAAGAAATCGACCAGATGATGGCGATGCTGCGTTCGATTCTCGACACGCTGTAATCACACAGGAAAGCGCGTATGACGACGACCGCAACGCTATCGATCCGCCGCTTCGAAGCGAGCGACACCGACGCCGTGGTCGCGCTGTGGCAGGAAGCGTTCCCCGAGTATCGGGACGTGACGAGACCACAGCGCAATCCGCATCTGTCGATCGCCAACAAGCTGGCGACGCAACCCGAACTGTTCTTTGTCGCGGTGTTCGACGAGCGCATCGTCGGCACGGTGATGGGCGGTTATGACGGGCACCGAGGCTGGCTGTATTCGCTCGCGGTGGATGAATCGTTGCGACGTCACGGCATCGGCACGCGCCTCGTCGCCCATGTCGAAAACGCGCTGACCGAACGTGGCTGCCCGAAGCTGAACTTGCAGGTGCTCTCCGCGAAGGACGACGTGCGCACGTTCTATGAAGCGCTCGGGTATCGTGCGGATGCGGTGATCAGTCTCGGCAAACGATTGGGTGAACTGGCGGAAACACCGGCGGCTTAGGCGCAGGCAATCGCCTGAATAGAAAAAGGCCGCATGCGCTTCGATCGCGCATGCGGCCTTTTTGCGTCTACAGCAAATTTAACCCGAGTTATTCACCCAGATAAGCTGCCCGCACCTTCGGATCATCCAGCATCTGCTTCGCATCACCGGACATCGTCACCAGGCCCGAGTCCATCACGTAGCCGCGGTTCGCCGCCTGCAACGCGAGACGCGCGTTCTGCTCGACCAGCAGCACCGTCATGCCTTCAGCCGAGATCGCCCGCACCACTTCGAAGATCTTCTCGACCATGATCGGCGACAGACCCATCGACGGCTCATCCAGCAACAACAGCTTCGGCTTGCTGATGATCGCGCGCGCCATTGCCAGCATCTGCTGTTCGCCGCCCGACAACGTGCCCGCATATTGCGTCGCACGTTCCTTCAGGCGCGGAAAAAAGCCGAACATACGATCGACGTCTGCCTTGATGGCGTCGGTGTCGTTGCGCAGATACGCACCCATCTGCATGTTCTCGACGATCGACATGCGCGAGAAAATCCCGCGGCCTTCCGGCACCATCGCGAGACCGCGCTTGAGCAGCTCGTGCGCCGGGATGCCCTTGATCGACTCACCCATGTACTCGATATCGCCTGCCGAATACGGCTTCAGACCCGTGATCGCCTTCATCGTCGTGGTCTTGCCTGCGCCGTTCGCGCCGATCAGCGTGACCAGTTCGCCCTGCGCAACTTCGAGATCGATACCCTTGACTGCCTGGATGCCGCCGTAATTGACCTGCAGGCCCTTGATTTTCAACATTGCCGTTGCCATTAGTGGACCCCCGCACCCAGATAAGCTTCGATCACCTTCGGATCCTTCTGCACGTCTGAAGGCAGACCTTGCGCAATCACCTTGCCGTAGTCGAGCACCGTCATCTGGTTGCACAGACCCATCACCAGTTTCACGTCGTGTTCGATCAGCAGAATCGTCTTGCCGTCGCTGCGGATCTTGTCGAGCAGCTTGGTCAGCTCGACCTTTTCCGTTGCGTTCATGCCGGCAGCCGGTTCATCCAGTGCGAGCAGCTTCGGATCCGTTGCCAGCGCGCGGGCGATTTCCAGACGGCGCTGGTGACCGTACGACAGATTGCGCGACGTGTAGTCCGCGTACTGCGCAATGCCGACGTATTCCAGCAGTTCGATCGCGCGTTCCTTGATCTCGCGCTCTTCCTTGCGCTCGGCCGGTGTCTGGAACACCGCGCCGATCAGACCATGCTTGGTACGCACATGACGGCCGACCATCACGTTTTCCAACGCAGTCATACCGCCGAACAGACGGATGTTCTGGAACGTACGCGCAATCCCCGCCTTCGCCACCTGATAGACGGCGGTCGGCGTGTACTCCGTGCCGTCGAGCTTGAACTCGCCCGAATCCGGCGTGTACAGACCCGTGATCACGTTGAAGAAGGTCGTCTTGCCGGCGCCGTTCGGGCCGATCAGGCCGTAAATCTGGCCCGACTTGATCTGCAGGCCGACGTCGGACAGCGCCTGCAGGCCGCCGAAGCGCTTGTTCACGCCCTTGACGGACAGTCGAATGTTATCGCTCATATTTTTCTCCGTCCGTTAGGCACGCACCGGCTTCTTGCCGCTGCGCTTCGCCAGTTTCGCAATCTTGTCTTCGTGCTTCGGCGACGGCCACAGGCCTTCCGAGCGGTACAGCATGATCACGACCATCGCGAGGCCGTACAGCAACTGACGGATCACTTCGGTATCGACGATTTCATGACCGAAGATCGCGTTCTGCAGCGGACCCATCGTCGAGCGCAGGAATTCCGGGAACACGGCGAGCAGCACCGCACCGAGAATCACGCCAGGGATGTGGCCCATACCGCCCAGCACCACGCAGGCCAGCACCACGACCGATTCCCAGAACGTGAACGATTCCGGCGACACGAAGCCCTGGAACGAACCGAACATCGCGCCCGACAGGCCGCCGAACGACGCGCCCATCGCGAAAGCCAGCAGCTTCACGTTACGGGTGTTGATGCCCATTGCCTTGGCGGCGATTTCGTCTTCACGAATAGCGGCCCATGCGCGGCCGATCCGCGAGTGCTGCAAACGCGTACAGGTCCAGATCACGAACAGCGCGCACAACACGAACAGGTAGTAGTACGAGTACACAGACGGGAACTGCAAGCCGAACAGCGAGTGGGTTTGCGCGAGGCTGAAACCCCCGACGTTGACCGGATCGATCCCCGTGATCCCCTTCGGACCATTGGTGATGTTCACCGGACGGTCGAGGTTGTTCATGAAGATCCGCACGATTTCCCCGAAGCCCAGGGTCACGATCGCGAGATAGTCGCCACGCAGACGCAGCGTCGGCGCGCCGAGCAGGACGCCGAAGGTCGCGGCTAGCGCCATCGCGATCGGCACGATGATCCAGATCGGCGTATGCAGGCCGCCCGGGAACAGGTGCGCGATCCACTCGAACTGCGAGGTCAGGTGCGGCGAGCTCAGGAGAGCAGCAACGTAGGCGCCGATTGCGTAGAACGCGATGTAGCCCAAGTCCAGCAGGCCGGCGAAGCCAACCACCACGTTTAGACCCAGCGCGAGCATCACGTACAGCATCGCGAAGTCGAGCACGCGGACCCAGTAGTTGCCGCCTGCCGCGCCGATGATCATCGGTGCCGCGATCACGAAGATCGCGGTGATGATGCCGACGGTCAGCGTCTTCGTCAGGTTCTTTTCAGGGATGAGCGTCGTGGACGGCTCGATCGGTTGAATTGAGGTCATGTCTGTCTACTCCTTATGCTCGATCAGCAACACGTTCGCCCAACAGGCCCGACGGACGGAACACCAGCACGATAATCAGCACGATGAATGCGAACACGTCCTGGTAGTTACTGCCGAATACACCGCCCGTGAGGTTGCCGATATACCCCGCCCCCAACTGTTCGATCAGGCCGAGCAGCACGCCGCCCACCATTGCCCCGCCGAGGTTGCCGATCCCGCCCAGCACCGCCGCGGTAAAGGCCTTCAAACCTGGGATGAAGCCCATATAGAAGTGTGCGTTACCGTATTCGGACGCGATCATCACGCCGGCAAGAGCGGCCAGCGCCGAGCCGATCATGAAGGTCGCCGAAATCACGAAGTTCGGGTTCACGCCCATCAGGCTGGCAACGCCCGGGTTCTCAGCGATCGCACGCATCGCGCGGCCGAGCTTGGTCTTGTGGACCAGCAGCAGCAGACCGCCCATCACGAGGAACGCCACCACGATGATCACGATTTCGGTCATCGAGATCACGGCGCCAGGCGTCGTGTCGGTGGCCTTGATCACGTTGATCGGGTCGGTAGGCAACAGCTGCGGGAACGGCAGCGGGTTGCGCGACCAGATCATCATCGCGAGGGTTTGCAGCAGGATCGACACACCGATCGCGGTGATCAGCGGGGCGAGACGCGGTGCTTTACGCAACGGCCGGTAGGCCACGCGCTCAATCGTGTAGCCGACCAGCGAGCAAACCACTGCCGCGATGATCAACGCGATGATGAGCGTCGGCACATTGCCGAGGCCGGGGAAGTGGTTCTGAAGCACGCCTATGGCTGAGAGCGCAACCATCGCGCCCACCATCAACACATCGCCGTGCGCGAAGTTGATGATGCCCAGAATGCCGTAAACCATCGTATAGCCCAGTGCGATGATGGCGTAAACGCTGCCAAGCACCAGCCCGTTGAGGACCTGCTGGATGAAGATATCCATTTAATGCTCCTTAGCCCGTGCGACTGGATTCGCGTTCTTCATCAGCCGGTGGGCGGTGATGCGGTACGCCAATCTCAACGGCACTGCGGGTACTGATGTAAAAGACCGGTAAGGGTTATCCGCTGCCCGGCTCGCCTTACGACTGGGATGCAGTCGTGGACGAATCGATGGCGGATGCAAAAACGGCACCGTTGGGTGGTTTCGGTGCCGTCAGGCTGTACGTCCCGTCATCACATCTTCACGACGTCGAGAACCGCTTTCTTGCCGTCCTTGAAGTCGTAAAGCGTAATGGCGCCCTCTTTCAAATCACCCTTGTCGTCGAACGCGATGTGGCCGATTACCCCGTTGTAATCGGTGGACGGCATCGCAGCCAGCACCTTGGGCGCCTCGATAGAATTAGCGCGCTTCATTGCATCGACAATCACGTACACAGCGTCATACGTGAACGGTGCGTAAATCTGCACCGGTGTGTGGAAGCGGTCTACGTACTTCTGTTCGAAGTCCGCTCCCTTGTCCATTTTCGAAAGCGCGAGTCCCGCCTCCGAACAGACCAGGTTTTGCACGGCGGTTCCCGCCAGCTCACCCACCTTGTCGGTACACACACCGTCGCCGCCAAGGATTTTTGCCCTGATACCGAGCGCCGCCGCCTGTTTGGCAAACGGCCCGCCCGTTGCGTCCATTCCGCCGAACATGATCACGTCCGGCTGAACACTCTTGATCTTTTTAAGGACGGCCTGAAACTCCGTAGCCCTGTCATTCGTGGCTTCACGCGCGACGATCTTCGCCCCGCTCGCCTGTACCGTCTTCGCGAACTCGTCGGCCAGTCCCTTACCGTATACGGTCGAGTCGTCGACAATCGCGATGCGTTTCGCGCCGAGCACCTTCGTCGCGTAGTTGGCCAGCGCCGGGCCCTGCTGGGCATCGGTCGCGACCACCCGATAAGTCGTCTTGAAACCTTGCTGCGTGTACCCCGGATTTGTCGACGACGGCGAGATCTGCACGATCCCGGCATCGCTATAGATCTTTGACGCCGGAATCGAGACACCTGAATTCAGGTGGCCGACCACGGCGACAACGTGATCGTCGACAAATTTTTCAGCGACCTCCGTACCCGTTTTCGGGTCCGCTGCATCATCTTGTGCGTCGAGCTCCAACTGGATCTTGTGACCGTCGATGGTCAAGCCCTGCTTATTGATTTCCTCGACCGCCAGACGCGCGCCGTTTTCATTGTCCTTGCCAAGATGCGCAATGCCGCCCGTCAATGGGGCCGCATGACCGATCTTCACAACAGTTGCTTCACTCGCCGGTGCCGCTGCCGCCGTGGCAGCCGATGCACCTGCTCCCGCCTCGCCTTCCTGCTTTTTGCCGCACGCGGTCAACATCGCAACCGCGGTCACGATGGACACGGCGTAAGCAAACTTGACTCGCATTAAGTAGGTCTCCTGCGCCTTGCAAAATCTATTGTTCGGGACCCGGAGGCCTTGAGAACGCGCGCATTGTAACTCCAATTATGCGACGGGCAATATTGTTGAAACGGTGGGGTTTTCCTGCATTGCAACCTTATTTTGAGAGAGGAATTCCGCAAAAGGCGCAACCGGGTTGCGACTATTTTTCGTGCATCAGTTGCACCATCGTCGCACCCAATGGCATCAAGTGTTGCAGCGATCTGGCCCGATCCCTGATTGCGCCGTGGTTCGCGTTAAGTATTACGTTTCCATTGATATCGTAACGCGCGCACTATTTTAGTGCGTCAAAAATCGGGGCAACACGTTTGAAACGATTTAAACGGGGCCACATCGCCGAAAAATTGTTTAAAAGCCAAATCACAATTCAAAGGAATTTGTGTGGGAGAACACTTAAAACGGCCCAGGACGCTGATCTGGCACTTTATTTTGGACGGGCCCACGAATCTGCGGACGTAAAAAAAGCGCGCCCTTGGGCGCGCTTTCCTTTCAGAAACGTTGGCTGATTGTCAGGCAGGCAGACCCAGCCCGCGCGGCAGCGGAAACGCGATGTTTTCCTCGATGCCGTCGAGCGCGCGCACGTTGCGCACGCCAAGCTCACGCAACCGGCCAATCACCGCTTGCGCCAGCGCTTCCGGCGCCGAGGCGCCCGCCGTCACACCGATCCGGCGCTTGCCTTCGACCCATACCGGATCGATCTGGTCTGGCGAGTCAACCATATAGGAAGGCACACCAAGCTTTTCGGCCAGCTCGCGCAACCGGTTCGAGTTCGAACTATTCGGGCTGCCAACCACGATCACGACGTCGCATTGCGGCGCCATGAACTTGACCGCGTCCTGGCGGTTTTGCGTGGCGTAGCAGATGTCCTGCTTCTTCGGCTCGCGGATCGCCGGATATTTCGCCTTCAGGGCGCCGATGATCTCGGCTGCGTCGTCGACCGACAGAGTGGTTTGCGTCACGAACGCGATCCGCTCGGGATCGGCCAACTGCAAGGCCAGCACGTCTTTGATGTCTTCCACCAGATGCATGCCTTCGCCCGCCTGCCCCATCGTGCCCTCGACTTCAGGGTGGCCCTTGTGGCCGATCATCACGATGTCGAAGCCGTCCTGGCGCATTTTCGCGACTTCGATATGCACCTTGGTCACGAGCGGACACGTGGCGTCGTACACACGCAGGCCGCGCGACTCGGCTTCCGAACGCACCGCTTTCGACACGCCATGCGCGCTGAAAATGACCGTATTGCCGGCCGGCACTTCTTCCAGTTGCTCAATGAAGATCGCGCCCTTCTTGCGCAAATCCTCGACGACATAGGCGTTATGGACGATTTCGTGGCGCACGTAAATCGGCGAGCCGTGCAGCTTGATGGCCCGCTCTACGATTTCAATGGCCCGATCGACGCCGGCACAGAACCCACGCGGCTGCGCCAGCAGGATCTCGGTTTCGGCAAGAGTCGTATCCGTGATGCTCATGTTTACAGAATCCCGATGATTTTCACTTCAAACGCCAGCGCCTGGCCGGCAAGCGGATGGTTGAAATCGAACAACGCCGACGTCTCGCCAACTTCCTTGAGGACGCCCGCGTAGCGGCCGCCACCCGGCGCGTTGAATTCGACCAGGTCACCCGGCGAAAAATCCTCGCCGATCATGCTGTTTTCGCGCAGCGTGGCCAGCGAGACCCGCTGGATCAACTCCGGATTGCGCGGACCGAACGCCTGACCCGGCGTTAGCTGAAAGGTCGAATGGTGGCCCACCTTCAAACCCAGCAAAATGTCTTCCAGCGGCGGCGCCAGTTGACCCGCGCCGAGCAGCAGCGTAGCCGGATTGTCGGTAAACGTATTGATGACTTCGGCGCCATCGGCAAGGGAAAGCCGGTAATGAAGCGTGACGTGTGAACCGGGTTTCACTTCGGAAATGTCGATGATGCTCATGCAATGCTCGCTCAGTCGAAGCGCTCTGCACGCGTGCGCCGCGGGCGCAGTTGACGCCGCAGTTGACGCGCGTGGCAAACCCTCGGGGTGCCGTGCGCAAAGCGTCTATTGTAAGCCACATAGCGGGCGGCGGCTTGGCCGTCGCGCGCATCGCGGCACGGCCGCGCACCGCGCGCCGCCACAAATCCGAACTGGAGGATGTATATCTATATGGCTGACTATGCCTGCACGATGGACGAAGCGACACTGGAAGCGGCGTTGCCGGAGCCCGCTGCGCCCGACGCCGCCGTACTCGCGGCCCCCGCCCCGGCGCCGCCACGCGCTGGCGCCGCGGCTGGTCACACTGCAGCGGAAGCCAGTGTCAGCTCTGCCAAAGCCGCCGCGGACGGCGCCACACCTCTGACCCGGCCGCTTGTACGCGGCAAATGGCACAAGAACGACATGCCACGCGAGCGGCTGATCGAGGAAGGGCCCAGCGTCCTGTCCGACACCGAAATGATCGTGCTGGTGCTCGGCGCGGGGCTGCCGGGCCACGACGTGTTCAACGTTGCACGCACCCTGCTCGACCGCTTCGGCTCGCTACGCGCCATGCTCGACGCAACTTACTCGGACTTCGACGGCCTGCGCGGTATCGGGCCGGCGAAAAAAACCCAGCTGATGGCCATTATGGAAATGGCGCGGCGTTCGCTGGTCGATAAAATGCGTGACCGCTCGCTAATGAACTCGCCTGAGGCCGTGCAAGACTATCTGCGCCTTCGTATCGGCGGAAGTCCCCACGAAGTCTTCCTGTCGCTCTTTCTCGACGCCCGCCACCGCCTGATCCGCTGCGAGGAGAGCGCCCGAGGCACGCTCACGCGCATGGCCGTCTATCCGCGCGAAATCGTGCGGCGGGCACTAAACCTGAATGCGGCCAGCCTGATCGTCGCGCATAATCACCCTTCCGGCGCCGTCCAGCCGAGCGCTAGCGACTGCCGGCTGACGCATACGCTGCGCGAAGCCCTTGCGCTGATCGACGTACAATTGATCGACCATCTGGTGATCGGCGCGGATCACACGTACTCGTTTGCCCGCGCCGGCTGGCCCTGACACGGCGCCAACCAGGGTCGCAGCAACGTCGTGCCGAGTTCAGCATCGCAAATAAGGTTTGATTTTGCGGCTTTTTTTCTGCTAGAATTCCGGTTTGCCTATTTCCAACCCCCTGTTCCGAAGCCACCAAGGCGTTCCGGAAAGGAAACGTGCCTCGAGTTTCAATAAACTCTCAAGCGCGGCTCTTTTCGGGAAACTTTCACGGCGTTCGAACTCAGAATTAGCGTATTAGGAGTGCTCTCATGGCACGCGTATGCCAAGTAACTGGGAAAGCGCCGATGAGCGGCAACAACGTTTCCCACGCGAACAACAAAACCAAGCGCCGGTTCCTGCCGAACCTGCAAAACCGCCGTATTTGGGTGGAAAGCGAAAACCGTTGGGTGCGTCTGCGCGTTTCGAACGCCGGCCTGCGCCTGATCGACAAGAACGGTATCGACGCTGTGCTCGCAGATCTGCGCGCACGCGGTGAAGCCTAAGGAGTAAATCATGGCGAAAGGCGCACGCGACAAGATCAAGTTGGAATCGACCGCAGGCACGGGTCACTTCTACACGACGACGAAGAACAAACGCAACATGCCGGAAAAGATGCTGATCAAGAAATTTGATCCGGTCGTCCGTAAGCACGTTGACTACAAGGAAACCAAGATTAAATAAATCTTGGCTCCTGCCTGACGAAGGCAAAAAGATTCGCAAAAAAGCCTCGCATTCGTGCGAGGCTTTTTTGTTTTCAACTTCCCAATATCGCGCTGATTAGCTGTCCTTTGCCCACTTAGGACAGTCTTATCCCGTTCGGCCAGCTTTCCCTCATTCGTCGCGACGCGTATCCTTTCTCGTTTTAGCGGCATGCACACAGCATGCCGTCATGGCAAAACGAAAGACGGAGATGCAGGCGATGGAATTCGATGTAGCGATTGTCGGTAGCGGTCTGGCAGGCTTGAGCGTCGCGCTCAACCTCGCGGAGACCCGGCGGGTTGCGGTGGTCGCCAAGCGATCGATGACCGAAGGCGCGAGCGATTGGGCGCAAGGAGGAATCGCCGCCGTTCTTGATTCGGCAGACAGCATCGAAAACCACGTGCGCGACACACTGATCGCCGGTGGCGGCCTGTGCGATGAGGCGGCGACGCGCTTTATCGTCGAGCATGGCCGCGCTGCGATCGAATGGCTAATCGCGCAAGGCGTGCCGTTCACCAAAGACGACGCAGCCGAACTCGGCTTTCATCTGACACGCGAAGGCGGCCACAGCCATCGTCGGATCATTCACGCTGCGGATGCAACGGGACATGCCGTGGTCACCACGCTCAGCGAACGTGTACGCCGCCACCCGAACATCACCCTGCTCGAGGACCACTACGCGATCGACCTGATCACGTCCGACCGTCTCGGTTTGCCGGGGCGTCGCTGCCATGGTCTGTATGCACTCGATCTGCAAAGCGGCCGCACCGTGACAATCGAAGCGCCGCATACCGTGCTCGCCACCGGCGGCGCCGGCAAGGTCTATCTGTACACCACCAACCCCGACACTGCGACCGGCGACGGCATCGCAATGGCCTGGCGCGCCGGCTGCCGCGTGTCGAACATGGAATTCATCCAGTTCCATCCCACCTGCCTATTCCATCCTTATGCGAAGTCGTTCCTGATCTCGGAAGCGGTACGCGGCGAAGGTGGCATTCTGAAGCTGCCGGACGGCACGCGCTTCATGCCGAACCACGACGAGCGCGCCGAACTCGCGCCGCGCGACATCGTCGCGCGCGCAATCGACTTCGAGATCAAGAAGCGCGGCATCGACTGCGTCTATCTCGACATCAGCCATCAGCCGCCCGAATTCCTGCGCGAGCACTTCCCGACGATTCTGGCCCGCTGCCTGGAATTCGGCATCGACATCACCAAAGAGCCGATTCCGGTTGTGCCCGCCGCGCACTACACGTGCGGTGGCGTCGTGACGGACCTGGCCGGCAGGACTGATCTCGCCGGTCTCTATGCGGTCGGTGAAACGTCATGCACAGGCCTGCACGGTGCGAACCGGCTTGCCAGCAATTCCTTGCTCGAGTGTCTCGTGATCGGGCGCTCCGCCGCGCAGGCGATCGAGGAAGAAGGCTTCAGCGCCGCCGTCCATGCTCCGCTGCCTGACTGGGACGAAAGCCGTGTGTCCGATCCGGACGAAGAAGTGGTAGTCGCGCACAACTGGGATGAACTGCGCCGCCTGATGTGGAACTACGTCGGCATCGTGCGCACCGACAAACGGCTGGCGCGAGCCAAGCATCGGCTCGCCTTGCTGCGTGACGAGATTCATGAGTATTACGCGAACTTCAAGGTGAGCCGCGATTTGCTTGAACTGCGCAATCTGGTCGACGTGGCGTCGCTGATCGTCGAAGGCGCTCGCTCACGGCGCGAAAGCCGCGGCTTGCACTTTAGCCGCGATTGGCCGGCGACGTTGCCGAAAGCGCTGCCGACTGTGCTATCGCCGGAACATGTGCGTAACCGCAACGTGTGATTTCTGAAGCTGAAGTGAAAAAGCCATCGCCGGTTTCCCTGCGATGGCTTTTTCATTGATTGCGAACGCTTAGGCGCGCGCGGCTCAAACGATCCGCATCGAGTAATCCGTTGCACGTACATCTTTGGTCAACGCGCCGATCGACACGCGGTCGACACCCGTTTCCGCGATGGTACGCACCGTCTCAAAGTTCACCCCACCAGACACTTCCAGCACCGCCCGCCCTGCCGTGATACGCACTGCTTCGCGCATCGCGTCGAACGAAAAGTTATCCAGCAAAATGGATTGGGCGCGATGCGCCAACGCAGTTTCCAATTGTGCGAGCGTTTCGACTTCGATCTGAATCGACACGCCTGCATTCAGCGCGAGCGCCGCATCCATTGCGGCCCCGACACCGCCCGCTGCAGCGATGTGGTTTTCCTTGATCAGAATGCCGTCGTACAAAGCGAGCCGCTGATTCGCACCGCCGCCCACGCGCACGGCGTATTTCTGCGCGAGCCGCAAGCCCGGCAAGGTCTTACGCGTATCGAGGATGCGCGTTTGAGTGTGGGCGATTGCGTCGACATAGCGGCGCGTTGCGCTCGCCACGCCCGACAGCAGCTGCAAGAAATTCAACGCATTGCGTTCCGCAGTCAACAGCGCACGGACAGGGCCACGCAGTTCGCAGACCGGCGTATCCGCGGTCATCCGATCGCCCTCGCGATAACGCCACTGCACTTCGATGCGCGGATCGACCTGGCGCATCACCGCGTTGAACCAGAGCACGCCGCACAGCACGGCATCTTCACGCACGATGATGCGTGCATCGCGCACGTCGTCCGCAGGAACAAGGCGGCCGGTTTGATCACCTGCGCCAACATCTTCTGCCAGCGCGTCAGCGACGTTACGCGCCAACGCCGCATCGAATGCCGCGCCGTACTGCGCATGAATCTCCGCGAACAGCGGCGATACCGCCTCGACCTGATTGCGCTCAACTGCCCCTTCAACCGCCCCCATTACGCCGCTCCCACGTTCGAATACAGTTGCGCGTCGCGTGCGAGATCGCCGCTGGCTTGCACGCGCTTCTTGTGACGCGCCGCGAAGTCGAGCATCCGGTCGATCGGCAGACGCGCGCGCTCGCCGATCGCTCGATCGACAAAGATTTCGTTGTGGCCGCGTTCGAGCACCTCGGCCAGATTGGCGAGGCCGTTCATCGCCATCCACGGGCAATGCGCGCAGCTTTTGCAGGTCGCGCTGTTGCCGGCCGTGGGCGCGGCGATCAACGTCTTGCCCGGCGCGGCGAGCTGCATCTTGTGCAGAATGCCGAGATCGGTCGCCACGATGAAATGCGTCGCGTCGAGTTTTTGCGCGGCGTCGATCAACTGCGTGGTCGAGCCGACCACATCTGCTTGCGCGACCACGTTAGCCGGCGACTCCGGATGCACCAGCACTTTCGCGCCCGGATACTCGGCGCGCAGCAGATCGAGTTCGATGCCTTTGAATTCGTCGTGCACGAGACACGAGCCCTGCCACAGCAGCATGTCCGCACCGGTCTTGCTCTGGATATAGCTACCGAGATGCCGATCCGGCGCCCAGATGATCTTTTCGCCGCGTGCGTGCAGATCGGCAACGATTTCCAGCCCGATCGACGACGTCACCATCCAGTCCGCGCGCGCCTTGACTGCCGCACTGGTATTCGCATACACGACCACCGTGCGATCCGGATGCGCGTCACAGAACGCCGAGAATTCATCGACCGGACAGCCGAGGTCGAGCGAACAGGTCGCGTCGAGATCCGGCATCAGAATGCGCTTGTCCGGACTCAGGATTTTCGCCGTCTCACCCATGAAGCGCACGCCCGCCACCACCAACGTCTGCGCCTCGTGATCGCGGCCGAAGCGCGCCATTTCCAACGAGTCGGCCACGCAACCGCCGGTTTCGTCGGCGAGTTCCTGCAGTTCCGCGTCGACGTAGTAGTGCGCGACGAGCACGGCTTTCTCGCGCTTAAGCAATGCGCGGATGCGCTCTTTCAGCGCCACCTTCTGTTCCGCCGACGGCACGTCGGGCACCTTCGCCCACGCCTGCCCGATCCCGCAGGTCGTGCCCTGCGCCTGTGGCCGGTCGTATTCGACGGTCCTGATCGCCTGCTGATCCATGATCTCCTCTGCCTTCGCTCTGCCGCCGCGGACTGTCAATCGTGTGTCGTTGAAATTGCCGCGGCCCAAAAAGCAAAACCCCGCCAACGCGGGGTTTTGTGACGTAACGAAATTTTAATAGATTTCGCGCTAAGGCATACGATCAGGCATAACGGCGCAAACGCATTGCAAAGTCCTGCAGTGCTTTGATACCGCTCTGTTCCGCGCGATGACACCAGTCTTGCAACTGAACCAGAAGTTGGTCGCGCGACGCATTCGAGCGCTCCCACATCGCCGCGAGTTCATTGCGCATGTCGATGTAGGTCTTGAGCTTCTGGCTGTTCGCGAAGATCTGCGGCAACTGGCGCTTCTGCGGCTCATCGAGACCCGCTTCTTCCTTGTGGAACCAGCTACGCGCACCGCGCATCACCTGATACTTCTCGCGTGCGCCTACTTCCTTCAGATGTGCCAGTTCCTGGCGATAAGCACGCTTGAGCGCCTTGCCGTAACGCGCCATCACTTCATAGCGGTTTGCCAGCACGGCTTGCAACGTATCCTGATCGAGAACCAGTTTGCCGGTGGTCAGACGCGGCGTAGGCGCGATCTTCTTCACCTTGGCCAGACGGAACGCCGACATGATGCGGATGTACATCCAGCCGATATCGAACTCGTACCACTTGTTCGACAGCTTGGCCGACGTCGCATACGTGTGGTGGTTGTTGTGCAGTTCTTCGCCGCCAATGATGATGCCCCACGGGAAGATGTTGGTGCTGGCATCCGACGAGTTGAAGTTGCGGTAGCCCCACCAGTGCGCGAGGCCGTTCACCACGCCAGCCGCCCAGAACGGGATCCACACCATCTGCACGGCCCAGATCGTCAGGCCGACGACACCGAACAGCGCGACGTTCAGCACCATCATCAGGCTCACCCCGAGGATCGGGTACTTGGTGTAGACGTTGCGTTCCATCCAGTCATTCGGCGTGCCGTGACTGAACTTGCGCATCGTTTCTTCATTCTTGGCTTCGGAACGGTACAGTTCCGCGCCTTCGAGCAGCACCTTCCAGATGCCGCGCGTTTGCGGGCTGTGCGGATCTTCTTCGGTCTCGCACTTGGCGTGGTGCTTACGGTGAATCGCGGCCCATTGGCCGGTCAGCATGCCGGTGGTCATCCACAGCCAGAAGCGGAAAAAATGACTGACGATCGGATGCAGCTCCAGCGCGCGGTGCGCCTGGCAGCGATGCAGATAGACCGTTACGCCAATGATCGTGATGTGCGTCGCGACCAGCGTGTACAGCACAAGTTGCCACCACGAAAAGTGCAGCAAACCGTGAGCAAGGAAATCGAGCAAGGAATTCAACAAGGCAATTTACCTGTGGAACAAGAGACGCCAGACACACGCGAAATGCGCGTGTCAAGAAAGTGAAAGCATACAGCGGGATTGGACGATATTCTACTTGAAGCGTTCCAAGTGTTTGTAACAAATAGGGATTTTTTGTGCGCTATCAACCAGATGGAACGCGCCGGAGGTCGTTTTTGGACCTCCGGCGCGTTCGCAGTGCCCGTCAGTGGGCGCTGTCCGCCTGATTGGCCGCGGGAGCGGTCATTGTTACCGCTTGCGGCATCGCGTCGCTGATGTTGCCGACGATTCGCACTTCGCGTTGCGCGAAAGGAATTGCGATGTCGTGTTCGGAGAACAGACGCCAGATGTTGCGATTCACGGCCGAGCGAACGCCTGACGTGCCTGTTGCCGCATCTTCGATCCAGAAACCCAGTTCGAGGTTGATGCCGTCGGGGCCGAAGCCAACCAGATAAGGCGTAGGCGCCGGTTCCTGCAACACCCGCGCGACGCCCTGAGCGGCCTCGGCGAGCAACGCCATCGCCTGCTCCACGTCGGTGGAGTAGGCGACCTGCACGGCCGCCTTGGCGTAGCCGCGCGTCAGATAGGACGACTGGTTCTGCACCACGTCCGTAATCAGCTTTTCGTTCGGAATCAGCGTTTCGATGCCGTCGAGACCGCGCACCACCGTATACCGCGTGCGGATCTGCGTGACCATGCCCTGCAGGCCGCTGACATTGATCGTGTCGCCGATGCGCAGCGAGCGGTCGATCAGGATGATGAAGCCCGAGACGTAGTTGCTGGCGATCTTCTGTAAACCGAACCCGAGCCCGACACCCAGCGCACCGCCGAACACGCCCAGTACCGTGATGTCGATGCCGACCAGCGACAGGCTGATCAGGATGGCCGCCAGCACGAACGCAGCACGCCCGACTCGCGCCACCACCACCTTAAGGTTGGCGTCGAGCGTCTTTGAGCGCATCAGACGATCTTCGAACGTGGCGCCGAGCCACATCGCGACGATCATCGTCACACACACCCACAGAAGCCCCGTGGTAAGCGAAAGCAGCGTCATGTGCGCATTCGCGACCCGGAAGCGCACGCTGCCCATCCACGTGATCACGTCGTCCTGGATGCCCATCACGGTAAGCACCATGCCGATCCAGACGACCAGCGAAACGATTTTCTCGACGAGGAACAGCCACGGATGGTTCGCGCCGTCCTGACTGAAGACCCGTCGCGCGAAGAAAAACACGATGTAAATCAGGCCGATACCGAACAGCGGCACCAGCGCCAGATCGAGCAGCGCGGTGTGCATGAACTGGCTGGTGATCGCCTGTGCGACCCACACAAGCGCCGCGCCGATCAACGGAAAGAATGCGCGGTTCAGGCTCTCCGCGCCGAAACGCAGGGTCTGATAACGCGTCTGGCGCCGCAGATCGAGCGTGCGGCGCAACAGGCGCGCGAGCAGCCAGGCAATGGCGAGCGTCACGAGCAGGACGCCGACCTGCCACAGCATCACCGGCTGGCCGAAGTCGCGCGCGAGGTCGCCGAACATATGAGGAAAAATGCGGTTTTGCATGATGTCGCCGAAATCGCCGGCGCAGCGGGGTTCAATTCAGAAAAGGAACCCGGTTGCGCCGACAGATAGCCGGTTGCGTTTAGCTCTGGCGTTCCAGCACGGCTGCGAAGAAGCCATCAGTAGCGTGGCGGTGCGGCCACAACGACAGGTAATCGCCCATTTCCAGCTCGATGCGCTGCTCAGCGAGCACGTCGCGCGCCGGCACCAATGCGAAGTCCGGATGGTCGGCGAGGAATTGCTGCACGACGGCTTCGTTTTCCGCTTCCAGAATCGAACAGGTTGCGTAGACGAGACGGCCGCCCTTCTTCACCAGACGCGAGGCGCTGGCCAGAATCGACGCCTGCTTCGGCGCCAGTTCGGCGACCGATTCCGGCGACTGGCGCCACTTCAGATCCGGGTTACGACGCAGCGTACCCAGCCCGCTGCACGGCGCGTCGACCAGCACCCGGTCGATCTTGCCGGCGAGACGCTTGATCTTGGCATCGTGCTCACTATCGATCAGCACCGGATTCACGTTCGACAGCCCGCTACGCGCCAAGCGCGGCTTGAGCTTGGCCAAACGCCGCTCGGAGACGTCGAAGGCGTACAGACGCCCGGTGGAACGCATCGCCGCGCCCAGCGCCAGCGTCTTGCCGCCGGCGCCAGCGCAGAAGTCCACGATCATTTCCCCGCGCTTGGGGGCGACCAGCGAGCACAGCAGCTGGCTGCCCTCGTCCTGGACTTCGACCCAGCCGTGCTGGAACGCGTCCAGCTTGGTAAGCGGCGGCTTGCCGACCACCCGCACGCCGAACGGAGCGAAAGGCGTCGCGCCACCTTCGATGCCGGCCTTCGACAGCGCGTTCAGCACGTCGTCGCGGCTTGCCTTGATCGGGTTCGCGCGCAGGTCCAGCGGCGCCGGATAGTTCAGCGCAGCGGCCAGCTGCGCCAGCTCCGCGGGTTCGAAGCGCTTGGAAAGCGCCTGATAGATCCAGTCGGGCAGATTCAGGCGAATCCGCAGCGGCAGACTCTCCGGGTCGATCTTCGCGACGTGTTCGAGCCAGTGCGATTCGGTATCGGTCAAGAACGGCTTGAGGGCCGTGCGGCCGGCTGTCTGCATCAATCCCAGCAAGGCCATGCGGCGCGCCGGGCTGCCCGCGCCGCCTTCGGCCAGATGGGCGAATTCCATCCGGCGGCGCAGTACGGCGAAGACCGCCTCGGCGATTACGCCGCGCTCGCCGTGCCCGAGCTTCGGATGCGCGCGGAAAAAGCGGCTCGTCGTGGCGTCGGCCGGGCCATTCAGCTTCAGGACTTCAGCCAGCAAAGTCTCGGTTTGTCCAATCAAAAAACCATGTAATCTCATGCGCCCTCTCCGGCGGTGTGACCGGCAAAGAGCCATTGCGGCTCCGGCGGCGTAAGCGTGACACGCAAGCCGTCGAGAGCAAGACGCCCTTCGACGAACCAGCGCACCGCGCGTGGATAGATAATGTGTTCGGTTGCCAGCACGCGTTCGGCGAGCGTGGCGGGGGTGTCGCCAGCCTCAACGGGGACGGCCGCCTGCGCGACGATCGGCCCGTGATCCAGCTGCGACGTGACAAAATGCACCGACGCGCCGTGCAGCCGCACACCGGCGTCAAGTGCCTGTTGATGGGTTTTCAGGCCCGGAAAGCTCGGCAGCAGCGACGGATGCACGTTCAGCATGCGTCCGGCGTAATGGTCGACGAAACCGGCCGTGAGCACCCGCATGAAGCCGGCGAGCACGACGAGATCAGGTGCGAAGCTGTCGATTTCTTGCGCCAGCGCGGCGTCGAAACTGTCGCGATCGGGAAACTGGCGGTGGTCGACCACCGCCGTGGCAATGCCGTGCGACGCTGCGAACGCAAGGCCCGCGGCGTCAGGACGGTTGGCAATCACAGCGGCGACTTGCGCCGCCCAGCCTTCGTCCGCGCAGGCGCGAATGATAGCTTCCATGTTGCTTCCCCGTCCGGAAATCAGGATGACGAGTTTTTTCATCCGCGGATTTTATCATTCGGGGAACACTGAAACGGCGACGCGCCGCCGTCTCGTGCGCTGAGCGTTTATAATCGTTTGTTTTGCGGCATATCGGCCGCCCTACCTCAAACCCGCTATCGTGAGAGTCTTCCGCGGTCTTCCCAATGCCGAAAGCCGTGCGCCCTGCGCACTGACCATCGGCAACTTCGACGGTGTCCACCGCGGCCATCAGGCTTTGCTCGCCCACGTCCGGGCCGCCGCCGATGCTCGCGGCCTGCCCGTCTGCGTGATGACCTTCGAGCCGCACCCGCGCGAATTCTTCAACCCCGCCGGCGCGCCGCCGCGAATCGCCATGCTACGCGACAAGCTCGAGGCGCTGCGCACCAACGGTGTCGACCGGGTCGTGGTCGAGCATTTCAACCATACCTTCGCGAGCCAGTCGCCGGATGCGTTTGTCGAACGGATCATCGTCAACGGGCTGCATGCTCGCTGGGTGATGATCGGCGACGACTTCCGCTACGGCGCCAAGCGCGCGGGCGATTTCGCCTCGCTCAAGGCCGCGGGCCAACTGCACGGGTTCGAAGTCGAGCAGATGGCAACCGTGGCCGATCCGTCCGGCGCGCGCATTTCCAGCTCGGGCGTGCGCGCGGCGCTGGTAGCGGGCGATCTCGACTCCGCGCGTGCCGCGCTGGGCCGCGATTACCTGATCAGCGGCCATGTCGTACATGGCATGAAGCTCGGTCGCGACCTCGGCTTCCCCACGCTCAATCTGGCGATCGCGCACAAACGCCCGGCATTGGCCGGCATTTTCGTGGTGCGCGTGCATGGCGTGGCCGACGAACCGCTGCCTGGCGTCGCCAGCCTCGGCCTGCGCCCCACCGTCGACGATTCCGGCCGCGTGCTGCTCGAAGTACACCTGCTCGACTGGCACGGCGACGCGTATGGCAAACTCGTGCGCGTCGAATTCCTGAAGAAGCTGCGCGACGAGGAAAAATACGTCGACCTCGAAACACTGACCGCCGCCATCGCGCGCGACGTCGCCAATGCGCGCGCGTGGTTCGCGGCCGTCGGCGCCGGCACGCCGGGCAGCCGATCCACCGGTTTCGCCACTTCGGCCACTGACCGAATTAGATAGCCGCCGCGGTACATGTGAGCGCGCTGAAGCGCTGCATGTACCCACTGCTGCGCGCATCGAAGGGCGTCCGTGGATTACGCGACATGCCTGCCGGGCGCGCCCAACGCCCTGCGCATCTTGCGCATACCGCAGCTTCGCTGCGCTTAGAAAGAATTCACCGCGACCTCATCATGAGCAACAAGAAAGCCGATTCGAAACCGCAGTCACGCTACCCGGTCAACCTGCTCGACACGCCGTTCCCGATGCGTGGCGACCTGCCCAAGCGCGAGCCGCAATGGGTCAAGGAATGGCAGGAACGCAAGGTCTACGAGAAGATCCGCGCCGCCTCCAAGGGCCGTAAGAAATTCATCCTGCACGACGGCCCGCCGTATGCGAACGGCGACATCCACTTGGGCCACGCGGTCAACAAGATCCTTAAGGACATGATCGTCAAGGCGCGCAATCTGGCGGGCTTTGACGCGGTCTATGTGCCGGGCTGGGATTGCCACGGCATGCCGATCGAAATCCAGATCGAAAAGCAGTTCGGCAAGTCGCTGCCGGCGGCCGAAGTGATGCAGAAGGCGCGCGCTTACGCGACCGAACAGATCGAGAAGCAGAAGGTCGGCTTCCGCCGTCTGGGCGTGCTCGGCGATTGGGATAACCCGTACAAGACGATGAACTTCACGAACGAAGCCGGTGAAATCCGCGCGCTCGCGAAGATCATGGAAAAGGGTTACGTCTTCCGCGGCCTGAAGCCGGTCAACTGGTGTTTCGACTGCGGCTCGGCGTTGGCCGAAGCGGAAGTTGAGTACAAGGACAAGACCGATCCGACCATCGACGTGCTGTTCAGCTTCGCCGAGCCGGAAAAGACCGCGCAGGCGTTCGGCCTGAATGCACTGCCGCGCAACGAAGGCGGCATCGTGATCTGGACCACCACGCCGTGGACCATCCCCGCCAACCAGGCGCTGAACCTGCATCCGGAAATCGTCTACGCGCTGGTCGATACGCCGCGCGGCTTGCTGATCCTGGCTGAAGAGCGCGTTGAAGCGTGCCTGCAACTGTACGGACTGGAAGGTACGGTCATCGCGACCACGCCGGGCGCGAAGCTCGTCAACCTGCGCTTCAATCACCCGCTCGCCTCCGCGCATCCGGCCTACAAGCGCACGGCGCCGGTTTATCTCGGCGACTACGTGACGACTGAATCCGGTACGGGTGTGGTGCACTCGTCGCCGGCGTACGGCGTGGAAGACTTCGTGTCGTGCAAGGCGCACGGCATGGCCGATTCGGACATCATTAATCCGGTGATGGGCGACGGCCGTTACATCGAATCGCTCGCGCTGTTCGGCGGCCTGTCGATCTGGGCGGCGAATCCGCAGATCGTCGAAGCCCTGCAAGCGGCCGGCTCGTTGCTGCGCACCGAGAAGTACACGCACAGCTACATGCACTGCTGGCGCCATAAGACGCCGATCATCTACCGTGCGACCTCGCAATGGTTCGCCGGCATGGACGTGAAGCCGAACGACACCGACAAGACGCTGCGCGAAACCGCGCTCGAAGGCATCGAGAACACCGCCTTCTATCCGTCGTGGGGCAAACAGCGCCTGTTCAGCATGATCGCCAACCGCCCGGACTGGACGCTGTCGCGTCAGCGTCAATGGGGCGTGCCGATGGCGTTCTTCGTGCACAAAGAAACCGGCGAGCTGCATCCGCGCACGCTGGAATTGCTTGAGGAAGTTGCGCAACGCGTCGAGAAGGCAGGCATCGAAGCGTGGCAAACGCTCGACCCGCGCGAACTGCTAGGCGACGACGCCAACATGTACGAAAAGAACCGCGACACGCTCGACGTCTGGTTCGATTCGGGCACCACGCACTGGCACGTCCTGCGCGGCTCGCACAAAGACGAACTGCAATTCCCGGCTGACCTGTATCTGGAAGGCTCGGACCAGCACCGCGGCTGGTTCCATTCGTCGCTCCTGACCGCTTCGATGCTCGACGGCCGCCCGCCCTACAACGCGCTGCTGACGCACGGCTTCACCGTCGACGGCGAAGGCCGCAAGATGAGCAAGTCGCTCGGCAACGGTATCGACCCGCACGAAGTGGCGAACCGCCTTGGCGCGGAAATCATCCGTCTGTGGATCGCCTCGACCGATTACTCGGGCGAGCTGGCGATCTCCGAAGAGATCCTGAAGCGCGTGACGGAAGGCTATCGCCGTATCCGCAACACGCTGCGCTTCCTGCTCGCGAACCTGTCGGATTTCGACTTCGCGCAACACGCGCGTCCGGTCGAAGACTGGCTCGAGATCGATCGTTACGCGGTGGCGCTGTCGGCAAATCTGCAAAACGACATCCTCTCGCACTACGACAAATACGAGTTCCACCCGGTGGTCGCCAAGCTGCAGACGTTCTGCTCGGAAGACCTGGGCGGCTTCTATCTGGATGTGCTGAAAGACCGTCTGTACACCACGGCGGCTGACTCCGTCGCGCGCCGCTCGGCTCAGACCGCGCTGTATCACATCGCACACGGCCTGCTGCGCCTGATGGCGCCGTTCATGTCGTTCACCGCGGAAGAAGCGTGGAAGGTGTTCCAGCCGAACAGCGAAACGATCTTCACCGAGACGTATCACGCGTTCCCGGCAGTGCCGCAAGCTGGCGAGCTGCTCGACAAATGGACGCTGCTGCGCGCCGCGCGTAGCGATGTGACCAAGGCGCTGGAAGAAGCACGCGTCGCGAACCTGATCGGTTCGTCGCTGCAGGCGGAAGTCGAAATCCGCGCGAGCGGCGCGCGTTACGACGCGCTCACGAGCCTCGGCGACGACCTGAAGTTCGTGCTGATCACGTCGGCGGCGAGCGTTGTGAAGGTCGATAGCGAAGCGGAAGAAAGCGTTGAGGTGATCGCCTCGAAGTATCTGAAGTGCGAACGCTGCTGGCACTACCGCGCGGACGTCGGCGCCAACGCCGAGCACCCCACCCTGTGCGGCCGCTGCTTCAGCAATCTGTTCGGCAACGGTGAAGTGAGGAGCGCGGCATAATGGCGAAAACCATGTCGAAATCGTCAGCTGCCGGTGGTTCGCTGGCGCCGTGGCTCGGCGTCGCGCTGATCGTGATCCTGTTCGATCAGCTCACCAAGATCGCGGTCCAGAAGGTGTTCGCCTACGGTGTTCCGCATGAGGTCGCGCCGTTTTTCAACCTGATCCTCGTGTACAACCGCGGCGCCGCCTTCAGCTTCCTCGCGATGGCGGGTGGCTGGCAGCGCTGGGCGTTCACCGCGCTCGGCGTGGTCGCGGCGCTGGTGATCTGCTATCTGCTCAAGCGCCACGGCGGGCAGAAGATGTTCTGCACGGCGCTCGCGCTGATTCTGGGCGGCGCGCTTGGCAACGTGATCGACCGGCTGGCGTACGGCCATGTGATCGACTTTCTCGATTTTCACGTACGCACGTGGCACTGGCCGGCGTTCAATCTCGCCGACAGCGCGATCACGATCGGCGCGATCCTGCTCGTGCTCGACGAGTTGCGGCGCGTGCGCGGCTCGCGGTAACGCGTATAGGTAGACCACGCTTTGTCGGAGGCTTTCGTTGGCAACCGCAGAACTCGCAGGAAAACACCTCGTCCTCGGCATGACGGGCGGCATTGCCTGCTACAAGATCGCCGAACTCACGCGTCTGTTGACCAAGGCCGGCGCGACCGTGCAGGTCGTCATGACCGAAGCGGCCACGCAGTTCATCACCCCCGTTACGATGCAGGCGCTGTCCGGCCGGCCGGTCTACACGAGCCAGTGGGACGCTCGTGTGCCGAACAACATGGCGCATATCGATCTCTCGCGTGAAGCCGACGCGATCGTCATTGCGCCCGCCTCCACCGACTTCCTCGCCAAACTTGCGCACGGCATGGCCGACGACCTGCTGTCGACGCTGTGTGTCGCGCGCGATTGCCCGCTGCTCGTTGTGCCGGCGATGAACCGGCAGATGTGGCAAAACCCGGCCACCCAACGCAACGTCACGCAGTTGCGCGCGGACGGCATCGAAGTGCTCGGCCCCGATTCGGGTCCGCAAGCCTGCGGCGAAGTCGGCGACGGTCGCATGCTCGAAGCGGCCGCGACTTACGAAGCGATCGCGTCATTCTTCTCGCCGAAGATCCTGTCCGGCCGCCGCGTGTTGCTGACCGCCGGCCCGACCTTCGAGCCGCTCGATCCGGTGCGCGGCATCACCAATCGTTCGAGCGGCAAGATGGGCTTTGCGCTGGCACGCGCCGCGCAACAAGCCGGCGCCGAAGTGCATCTGATCGCCGGCCCCGTCGCGCTGGAAACGCCGTGGGGCGTGTTCCGCCAGGACGTGCAAACCGCACAGCAAATGCACGACGCGGTGATGCGCTCGGTCGCGGACGCAGACATCTTCATCGGCGTGGCCGCGGTGGCAGACTGGCGCGTCGATCACGCCAGCGAACACAAGATCAAGAAGACCGCCGAGCGCGCACTGCCCACCTTCACGTTCGTCGAGAATCCTGACATCCTGGCAGCAGTCGCCAAGCTGCCGCATCCACCTTTCGCAGTCGGCTTTGCAGCGGAAAGCGGCGATCTCGAAGTGCACGGTGAAGAAAAGCGCGCGCGCAAGAACGTGCCGCTTCTGATCGGCAATCTCGGCCCGCTCACTTTCGGTCTCGACGACAACGAGGTCATTCTGTTCGAAGCAGGCGGTGCAACCAAACTGCCGCGCGCCGACAAGCAGACGCTCGCGCGCGCCTTGATCGTGGAAATTGCCAGGCGTCTGCCCGACACAAGTCTGATCCGCTAAAGCTGCGCGTCGCGGCGCAAACTGCTTTCGCCGCGCGCGCCTTTAGCGCACCGAATTATCTGGAGCAGTACTGACATGACGCTACTTTCCGTGCTCGATCAAACGCCCGTGATCGGCGGGCACTCAGTGGCGGACGCAATTGCCGCCACCGTCGAACTCGCACAGCTGGCTGACGATCTCGGCTACACGCGCTACTGGTGCGCCGAGCATCACGGCTTGCGCGGCGTGTCGAACCCATGCCCCGAGGTCATGCTGGCGCGCCTCGGCAGCGTCACCCAACGCATTCGCCTGGGCTCCGGCGGCGTGATGCTGCCGTACTACAGCCCGTTCAAAGTCGCCGAGCAGTTCATGATGCTCGAGGCGTTATTCCCGAATCGGATCGATCTCGGCGTAGGCCGCGCGCCAGGCGGCGACATGCAAACAGCGCAGGCGGTCGCAGCCGGCGCCTACAACCGCGGCGACATTTTCCCGCAGCAGGTTGCCGATCTCGTCGGCCTGATGCACGGCACATTGCCCACCGATCACATTGCGCACGGTGTGCTGCTGCAGCCGCAGATCGCGACACGCCCTCAACTGTGGATGCTCGGCTCCAGCGAATTCGGTGGCCTCCTGGCGGCACAACTCGGTATCCGCTTTGCGTTCGCGCATTTCATCAACGCGCATTTCGGGCACCAGGTGGCGCTTGCCTATCGCGAGCGCTTCAAAGCCAGTCTGGAAACGCAACAGCCGTATCTCGCCGCCGCCGTCTTCGTGATTTGCGCGGACACGGAGCAGGAAGCCGCCGATCTGGAAAAGGCCGTCGACCTGCGTCGCGTGCAAATGGCCTATGGCCTGAACGAGCCGATCCCGACAATCGAACAAGGCATCGCGCAAGAATACGGCGAACGCGAGCGACTGGTGATCGACCGCGAGAAGCCGCGCAGTATCATCGGCACGCCAGAAACCGTCACTGAACGGCTGCATGCCTTGCAGGAGCAGTTCCAGGCCGACGAATTGATCGTGCTCACCGTAGCGGGCAGCTATCGCGCCCGGCTGCGCTCCTATGAACTTCTCGCCGACGCGTTCGAACTCGGACGCCCGGCCTCCAATCCTTAAACCTTCGAACCTGCATGAAACTCGACCTGAAGATTCTCGATGCGCGCATGCGCGAACAACTCCCGGCCTACGCAACCACCGGCAGCGCGGGCCTCGACCTGCGCGCCTGCCTCGACGAACCGTTGACCCTCAAACCCGGCGAAACCGCGCTGGTGCCGACGGGTCTGGCGATTCACGTCGGCGATCCGGGTTATGCGGCGTTGATTCTGCCGCGTTCGGGTCTGGGTCATAAGCACGGCATCGTGCTCGGTAACCTGGTCGGGCTGATCGATTCGGATTATCAAGGGCAACTGATGATTTCGACGTGGAATCGCGGCACAACCACGTTCGTGCTGAATCCGATGGAGCGCCTCGCGCAACTGGTGATCGTGCCCGTCGTGCAGGCCGAGTTCAATATCGTCGACGATTTCGAAACCAGCGAGCGTGGCGCGGGCGGATTCGGCAGCACCGGCAAGCACTAAGCGTATCGATAAGCGTTGAAGCTTCGCTTGCTTCCAACTAGCAACAAGCGTTTCGCACAACGCAAAAAGCAGAACGGCGCGGGGTTCAACCCGCGCCGTTCTGCTTTCAGGTGAGACTGAAACGCTTACTCGACCGACTTATTCAACCTCGACCGCTTCCGGATTCGGATTACGCGGTGCCGGATGCTCGTCGAAGGTCAACTGCACCTTGTCTTCCGCATCCACGTCGACCGTCACGCGCCCGCCGTTCATCAGCTTGCCGAACAGCAACTCGTCGGCCAGCGCACGACGGATCGTGTCCTGGATCAGACGTTGCATCGGCCGCGCACCCATCAACGGATCGAAACCGTGTTTCGCGAGGTGAGCACGCAACGCGTCGGTGAAGAGCGCGTCGACCTTCTTCTCATGCAACTGATCTTCCAACTGCATCAGGAACTTGTCGACCACGCGCATGATGATTTCTTCATCGAGCGAGCGGAAGCTGATCGTTGCGTCCAGACGGTTACGGAACTCCGGCGTGAACATGCGCTTGATGTCGACCATTTCGTCGCCGGTTTCCCGACGATTCGTGAAGCCGATCACCGCCTTGCCCATTGCCTCGGCGCCCGCGTTCGTCGTCATGATGATGATGACGTTGCGGAAATCCGCCTTGCGGCCGTTGTTGTCCGTCAGCGTGCCGTGGTCCATCACCTGCAGCAGCACGTTGTAGATGTCCGGATGCGCCTTCTCGATTTCGTCGAGCAGCAACACGCAATGCGGCTTCTTCGTGACAGCTTCGGTCAACAGACCGCCCTGGTCGAAACCGACATAGCCCGGCGGCGCGCCGATCAAACGGCTCACCGCATGACGCTCCATGTATTCCGACATGTCGAAGCGGATCAATTCGATCCCCAGCGTGAACGCCAGTTGCTTCGCCACTTCCGTCTTGCCGACGCCGGTGGGGCCGGAGAACAGGAAGGCGCCAATCGGCTTGTCCAGCTTGCCGAGGCCTGCACGCGCCATCTTGATCGCAGCCGACAGCGCGTCGATGGCCGGGTCTTGTCCGAACACCACGCTCTTCAGATCGCGATCCAGCGTTTGCAGCTTGCTGCGATCGTCTTGCGACACGCTTTGCGGCGGGACGCGAGCAATCTTCGAGATGATTTCTTCAATCTCGTTCTTGCCAATGGTTTTCTTCTGCTTCGACTTCGGCAGGATGCGTTGCGCAGCACCCGCTTCGTCGATCACGTCGATCGCCTTGTCCGGCAGATGACGATCCGTGATGAAGCGTGCCGACAACTCAGCCGCCGCCGACAGCGCGCCCGACGAATACTTCACGCCGTGGTGCTCTTCGAAGCGCGACTTCAGGCCACGCAGGATCGCCACCGTCTGCTCGACGGTCGGCTCGGTCACGTCGACCTTCTGGAAACGACGCGACAATGCCGCGTCTTTTTCGAAGATGCCGCGATATTCGGTGAACGTGGTCGCACCGATGCACTTGAGCGTGCCCGACGACAACGCCGGCTTCAGCAGATTCGATGCGTCCAGCGTGCCGCCCGACGCAGCGCCCGCGCCGATCAGCGTATGAATTTCGTCGATGAACAGAATTGCGTGCGGACGTTCCTTCAATTCCTTGAGGACCGTCTTCAGGCGTTGTTCGAAGTCGCCGCGATACTTGGTGCCGGCGAGCAGCGCGCCCATGTCGAGCGAATACACCTGCGCATCGGCCAGAATATCCGGCACTTCGCCGCGCGTAATGCGCCAGGCGAGCCCTTCGGCGATCGCGGTCTTGCCGACGCCGGCCTCGCCAACCAGCAGCGGATTGTTCTTGCGGCGACGGCATAGCACCTGCACCACGCGCTCGACTTCCGACTCGCGCCCGATCAGCGGGTCGATGCGGCCGTCTTTCGCCATCTGGTTCAGGTTCTGCGTGAACTGGGCGAGTGGCGTTTCCTTCTGCGCGGCGGCTTCGTCGGACTCAGCATTCGCGTCGCTCGCTTTCGCGGCGTCCGTGCTGCTGGTCTTGGCAATGCCATGCGAGATGAAATTCACCACATCCAGACGCGTCACGCCCTGCTGCTGCAGGTAGTACACCGCATGCGAATCCTTCTCGCCGAAGATCGCCACCAGCACGTTCGCGCCGGTCACTTCCTTCTTGCCATTCGAGGTGGATTGCACATGCATGATCGCGCGCTGGATCACACGCTGGAAACCCAGCGTGGGTTGCGTGTCGACGTCGTCCGTGCCAGGCACGGTCGGCGTGTTGTCATGAATGAAGTTGCGCAGGTTCTGGCGCAGATCCTCGATATTGGCCGCGCATGCACGCAACACCTCCGCCGCTGTTGGATTGTCCAACAGTGCCAGCAAAAGATGTTCGACCGTTATGAACTCGTGCCGCGCCTGGCGTGCTTCCATGAACGCCATGTGCAGGCTGACTTCCAGTTCCTGGGCAATCATGCTTCCTCCATCACACACTGCAGCGGATGCCCGGCCTGCCGTGCGTGGGTAACGACTTGCTCGACTTTGGTCGACGCGATGTCCCGCGTATAGACCCCACAAACTCCCCTGCCCTCGCGATGCACCTTCAACATCACCTGCGTTGCGGTTTCACGATCTTTATTGAAATATTCCTGCACGATCATCACGACAAATTCCATTGGCGTGAAGTCGTCATTCAGCAGCACTACCTTGTACATGGAAGGCGGCTTCAGCTTCTTTTCCTGCCGCTCCAGTACGGTGCCGTCCTGCTTGTCCGGGATAATCGCCATACACCCATTCTAAACAACTAGGACAGGCCCGCAATCCTGTCAAAACCCAGCCGACCGGCCGGTGAGCCCGTTCGCTCCCGCCTGATGGGTAAATACCCCAAAGCGGTGCGTCATTCGACGAGCCGATTGCGGAGCCGGCCCCTATCCTGTGATGCGTCGCGGCCGTGCTGCGCCGCAGTCGGATCGAGTATCGCACAACCTGCCCATGCTGGCTGACGGCACGCCCCCGGCCAGCGGACGGTGTGCGACCCGCAGAACAGCATGTGAGTCGATTATGCGACTTTTCAAGACAGCACGCTTGGGCAACCGCACATAAGAAAACAAAAGCGGGAAAAACCCTGGAAAACGCCTGTTTGCAACGCGACAACGACGTCTCAAAATTTTCTTGACACTCGAATAAAGAGCCTCAACAATCAAGCTGGCACTTTTTTCACTGCGCCATAAATCGAAAAAATGCCGATGGTGAGCTTGTGAGGAGGGAGCGGCTGCATCGCGCGGTCGTCGAGCTTTTCGAGGGCTCGTGGTAGTGACATGAGTTACAGGGGAAGTTGGAATGGCAACTGGTACGGTCAAATGGTTCAATGACGCAAAAGGTTTCGGATTCATCACGCCTGACGAAGGTGGTGAGGATCTGTTTGCACACTTCTCGGCCATCCAGATGAATGGGTTCAAGACCCTCAAGGAAGGTCAAAAAGTAACCTTCGAGGTCGTGCAAGGCCCGAAAGGCAAACAGGCATCGAACATCCAGGCACCTGCCTGAACCTGTTCGTTACCCGTCCTTTTGAAACCCGGCTTCATGCCGGGTTTCTTTTTTTGGGCGGCACATTCTGATTTACGGCAAATCGTGACCATTGCTTGAGGCGGGGATAACGCGAATACCCAAATATCGGACACCCGTCTCTCTTTCCGAACGCTTTCGATGCTCAACCGCTGCCGCCGGCCGTAAAAAAACCCCGGCCGCCTTACGGCGCCGGGGTTTTGACTCAGGCTGGAAAAACCAGCGCGAATCGCTTACATATTTTCGATCAACACCTGGCCAAAGCCCGAGCAGGACACCTGCGTCGCGCCTTCCATCAAGCGCGCGAAGTCATAGGTGACCCGCTTTTGCAGAATCGACTTTTCCATCGACTTGATGATCAGGTCGGCCGCTTCAGTCCAGCCCATGTGACGCAGCATCATTTCAGCCGAAAGAATTTCCGAACCCGGATTTACGTAGTCTTTGCCGGCGTACTTCGGCGCCGTGCCGTGGGTGGCTTCGAACATCGCGACCGAATCCGACATGTTCGCCCCCGGCGCAATCCCGATACCACCGACCTGCGCGGCCAGCGCGTCTGAAATGTAGTCGCCGTTCAGGTTCAGCGTGGCGATCACGTCGTATTCCGCCGGACGCAGCAGGATCTGCTGCAGGAACGCGTCCGCAATCACGTCTTTCACAACGATGTCACCACCCGTTTTCGGGTTCTTGATCTTCATCCACGGACCGCCGTCGATCAGCTCCGCAGCGAATTCCTTCTGCGCCAGCGCATAGCCGTAGTCGCGGAACGCGCCTTCGGTGAACTTCATGATGTTGCCCTTGTGCACCAGCGTGACCGAGCGGCGATTGTTGTCGAGCGCATACTGGATCGCCTTGCGCACGAGGCGCTCCGTGCCTTCGCGCGACACCGGCTTGACACCGATCCCCGAGGTTTCCGGGAAGCGGATCTTCTTCACACCCATTTCTTCGCGCAGGAACTTGATGACCTTCTTCGCATCTTCCGACCCGGCAGGCCATTCGATGCCGGCATAGATGTCTTCCGAATTCTCGCGGAAGATCACCATGTCGATCTTTTCGGGTTCACGCACCGGTGAAGGCACGCCCTTGAAGTACTGCACCGGGCGCAGGCAGACATACAGATCGAGTTCCTGACGCAGCGCGACATTCAGCGAGCGGATGCCGCCGCCGACCGGCGTGGTGAGCGGACCCTTGATCGAGACGACGTATTCCTTCAGCACCTGCAGCGTTTCTTCCGGCAGCCACACGTCCGGGCCGTACACCTTGGTCGACTTTTCGCCGGCGTAGATTTCCATCCAGTGGATTTTCTTTTTGCCCGCGTAGGCTTTTTCTACCGCGGCATCCACCACTTTCAGCATCACCGGCGTGATGTCGAGGCCCGTTCCGTCGCCTTCGATATACGGAATGATCGGCTGGTCGGAAATGTTGAGCGAGAAATCTGCGTTGACGGTGATCTTGTCACCGCCGGTCGGAACCTTGATGTGCTGGTACGGCATGATCGGACTCCAGTGAAGGCTGTGCTGAAAGCTGATGGGAGACTGCGGAAACTGGGTGCTCCTCGCTACGCAATGCCGGACGCCTGCGAGCGGCCTGGTCGTCTATTCTAGCCCACGCTGACGCAGGCCCGAGTCCGCATACGGCTCGGGGTTTTCCAACATTGTCGAAAATCAAAGTTAGCAACGCCGCTTACTCATCTATCTTATATAAGACATAAGACTTGGCGTGGCTCATTATGCATTATTATTCCGCCATTTACTACCGAGCAGCGCCCTTCCTGGCCTGCGCGGCACGCTCCCGCCGCCGCTCGACCTTCATTGATTCCTCTATGCGACTTCTCGCCCTGAACAAACCGTTCGGCACCATCTGTCAGTTTTCGCCGCACGAAACGCGGGCGTCGCTGGCCGACTGGGTGAAAGTGCCCGGCATCTATCCGGCGGGCCGGCTCGACTCCGATAGCGAAGGGCTGCTACTCCTCACCGACGACGGCGCGCTGCAGGCACGCATCGCGGAGCCGCGTCACAAACTTGTCAAACGTTATTGGGCACAGGTGGAAGGCGCAGTCGACGATGCCACCTTGAAGAAGCTCGCGCGCGGCGTCGATCTCGGCGACTACGTGACGCGGCCCTGCCGCGCCGAATACGTCGAGCCGACCGACTCGCTCTGGACCCGCACGCCGCCGATCCGCTATCGCGCAGCGATTCCGACCACGTGGATCGAATTGTCGATCACGGAAGGCAAGAACCGCCAGGTGCGACGCATGACCGCCGCGGTGGGTTTCCCCACATTGCGTCTCGTGCGCGCCGGTATCGGTGCACTCGATATTTTTTCGCTCGGGTTGCAGCCTGGAGAGAGCGTCGAGTTGCCGCTGAAGGCCCCATGGGAAGGCATCGCCTGAACGCATTTGCATGCGCGCCATGTCTGCACGGAACCTGCATCGAACCGCTATTTCGACCCGCGTCGAAATAGCTAACTCGTTGTATCCGCAAACAAAATAGCGCGTGAAACCAATATGAAAAACGCGTGAAACAATTGCGTTCACGATCACTCTGCAGCCATTCATTTGCTTCAGCACGTCGGCATATAAATTTTCCACGAAATTCACGTCAACCGGTGCGCGAGCTCACGCGTTATTCGACGCAGATGCCGCCCGAAGCTATCCGGCATTCAGCCTTAAGGGCCTTTGCACACGCCGCTCTGGCGGTGAGTACGGGGAGTCTGAGCGCTAAGCAGACGCGTCGAGAAAAATGTTCGATGCGGCTGTCAACCGAAAGGTGGATGGCACGTTTACCGACATGACTCTACATATAACCGGGTCATTTGGTTAATCAACTAAAGCTGAGGATTTACAAAATGAACAAACTGATCGCCGCTCTGGTCGCTGGTCTCTTCGCAACGGCAGCATTCGCACAAGCTTCGGCACCGGCAGCAGCTTCGGCAGCTCCGGCAGCAGCAGCTTCGTCGGCAAAGAAGACCACGAAGCACGCTCACAAGAAGTCGCACAAGAAGGCAGCAGCAGCAGCTGCAGCTTCGGGCGCTTCGGAGTAAGTTTGTTGTAAAAACGCAGTCAAGAACTAGCTTCATTGCCGTTCTTACGGCGTTGAAAGGCAGATCACCGCAAGGCGATCTGCCTTTTTGTTTTTGACGCGCTCGCGTAACATTCGCGAGTTAAATTCCAGCAAGGAGTCATGCCGTGCGATTTCCCATGCGCTCGTTGATTGCGCGTTTCGCTGTTGCCGTTGCACTGCCGCTCGCCGCGATGTCGTTCGCCGCGACCACCGCTGCCCCCGCTCATGCGCAACAGATGCCGGCCGGTGCGAAGCAGCCCGGCGACTTTCCGCGCGCAAAGCTGACCGCGGGCATGTTCGTGATCGACGCAGCCGTCGCCGCTAACGACGCCGATCGCGAACAAGGTCTGATGTATCGCACGAACCTCGCGCCGAATGAAGGCATGCTGTTCGTCTTCAATGAAACCGCCGTGCATTGCTTCTGGATGAAGAACACGTTGATCCCGCTGTCGATCGCGTTCATGCGCGCCGACGGCACGGTCACCGACATCGACGAGATGCAGGCCGAGACCACCAACAATCACTGCCCGAAGAACAACGGCGTGTATGCGTTGGAAATGAGCAAGGGCTGGTTCTCGTCGAAAGGCATCAAACCGGGCATGAAGATCCAGGGCTTGCCGGCCGCGCAATAAAGGCGCGTCGACCACGACAACACCCTGCCGATTCTTCAGCAGCCGCCTTTGAAAAAAGCCGGTGCCTTTCGCGAGGCACCGGCTTTTTTCCATTCGGCGCGGGGCAGGCGATGCGCGGCAGCACGCGGCGGAGGCCGGCGGCGTCGCGCGAGCCCATACCAGCAGGCCTTCACACGGAGCTGGCAAGATTCCTGCAAAAGACAGGCCGACGCGCTATCCTAGTATTCTTGGCAAAGCAGCATCCAAGGCTCCCCGGGCAGCACAGACTGCCGCCCGGCAAGCGTTTCAGGCGCGCCATTTCAAGGAGGTTCACGTGCCCCGCAAGACTCCCATCGAGCGCTACCGGAATATCGGCATTAGCGCTCACATCGACGCCGGCAAAACCACCACCACTGAACGCATCCTGTTCTACACAGGCGTGACCCACAAGATCGGCGAGGTTCACGACGGTGCTGCGACGATGGACTGGATGGAACAGGAGCAGGAGCGCGGCATCACGATCACATCGGCTGCCACGACTGCTTTCTGGAAGGGTATGGCCGGCAACTATCCGGAACACCGGATCAACATCATCGACACCCCGGGTCACGTCGACTTCACGATTGAGGTCGAGCGCTCGATGCGCGTGCTCGACGGCGCCTGCATGGTGTACGACTCGGTTGGCGGCGTACAGCCGCAATCCGAAACCGTGTGGCGTCAGGCGAACAAGTACAAGGTGCCGCGCATTGCGTTCGTCAACAAGATGGACCGCGTCGGCGCGGACTTCTTCCGTGTGCAGCGGCAAATCGGCGATCGCCTGAAGGGCGTCGCGGTGCCGATCCAGATTCCGGTCGGTGCGGAAGATCATTTCCAGGGCGTGGTCGACCTCGTCAAGATGAAGGCGATTTACTGGGACGAAGAGAACCAGGGCATCAAATTCGAGTACCGCGACATTCCGCCCGAGCTCGAGGCTACCGCGAAGGAATGGCACGACAAGATGGTCGAGGCCGCCGCTGAAGCGAGCGAGGAACTGCTCGACAAATATCTGCATGGCGGCACGCTGACCGAAGAGGAAATCAAGCACGGTATTCGTGTGCGTACCATCGCCAACGAGATCGTGCCGATGCTGTGCGGCAGCGCGTTCAAGAACAAGGGCGTGCAGGCCATGCTCGACGCGGTGATCGACTATCTGCCCTCGCCGCTCGACATCCCCGCGATTACCGGTCACGACGAGCACGACAACGAAATCGAGCGGCATCCGAAAGACGACGATCCGTTCTCCGCGCTCGCCTTCAAGATCATGACCGACCCGTTCGTGGGCCAGCTGATTTTCTTCCGCGTGTATTCGGGCGTGGTGAATTCGGGCGATACCGTCTACAACGCGACCAAGGAAAAGAAGGAACGCCTTGGCCGGATCCTGCAGATGCATGCGAACGAGCGCAAGGAAATCAAGGAAGTTTACTGTGGCGACATTGCCGCGGCAGTCGGCCTGAAAGAAGCAACCACGGGCGACACGTTGTGCGATCCGCAACACGTGATCATTCTGGAAAAGATGATTTTCCCGGAACCGGTGATTTCGCAGGCCGTCGAGCCGAAGACCAAGGTCGACCAGGAAAAGATGGGCATCGCGCTCAATCGTCTGGCGCAGGAAGACCCGTCGTTCCGCGTGCAGACGGATGAAGAATCCGGCCAGACCATCATCTCCGGGATGGGCGAGTTGCACCTGGAGATTCTGGTCGACCGGATGAAGCGCGAGTTCGGCGTCGAAGCGACCGTCGGCAAGCCGCAGGTGGCTTACCGCGAAACCGTGCGCAACAAGGTCGAAGACGTCGAAGGCAAGTTCGTCAAGCAGTCAGGCGGCCGCGGCCAGTACGGCCACGCGGTGATCACGCTCGAACCGTCGGCGCAAGGCAAGGGCTACGAATTCGTCGACGCGATCAAGGGCGGTGTGATTCCGCGTGAATACATTCCGGCGGTCGACAAGGGCATTCAGGAAACGCTGAAGGCCGGCGTGCTGGCGGGCTATCCGGTGGTCGACGTGAAGGTGACGCTAACCTTCGGTTCGTACCACGACGTCGACTCGAACGAAAACGCGTTCCGCATGGCCGGTTCGATGGCGTTCAAGGACGCGATGCGCAAGGCCAAGCCGGTGCTGCTCGAACCGATGATGGCCGTCGAAGTGGAAACACCGGAAGACTTCATGGGCAACGTGATGGGCGATCTGTCGAGCCGTCGCGGCATGGTGCAAGGCATGGAAGACATCGCCGGCGGTGGCGGCAAGCTGGTGCGCGCCGAAGTGCCGCTCGCGGAGATGTTCGGCTATTCGACGTCGCTGCGTTCGGCAACGCAAGGCCGCGCGACGTACACGATGGAGTTCAAGCACTACGCTGAAACGCCGAACAACGTCGCGGAAGCCGTGATCAACGCGAAGCATAAATAAGCGCTACGGGTTGCAACACGCCATGTGCTGCAACCGGCAATCGAATGCGACGCAATGAAGGCAGACAGCAAAAGGCCCATCCCCTGTGGATGGGCTTTTTTTTCGTCCGCGACGCCGCCTGCGGCAGCCGGCAACACACACGTTTTTGAACGTGCAAAAATGCCAGACGGCGCCGTGCTGACCGCCCGGAATAACGCCCACGAGGAGACGCACCATGAGCCAGGATCACGAACACCCGCACTACAAGGACGAGCAACCGGCGGCGCCAATCGATTGGCGCGAGCACGGCGTCAAGGTCATCAAGGGCGACCAGCTCGACAGCAATACCGCGCAAACGCCGGGCATGAATCGCGCGGCGGCGATCAACGCGGCGCGCGTCGGCGCGCAGAAAATCTGGGCCGGCACCGTGACGATCCATCCGAATGCGAAGACCGGCGCGCATCATCACGGCGCGCTCGAAAGCGTGATCTACGTGGTGCGAGGCCAGGCACGCATGCGCTGGGGCGAGCACCTCGAGTTCACCGCCGAAGCCGGTCCGGGCGACTTCATCTTCGTGCCGCCTTATGTGCCGCATCAGGAAATCAACGCGAGCACCGACGATCCGCTCGAATGCGTGCTGGTGCGCAGCGACAATGAAGCGGTGGTGGTGAATCTGAATATCGACGCGGTGGAAGCCCCGGAAACGGTCTTCTGGGTCGATCCGATTCACAAGCATCCGCACGATCACTAAACCTCTTTCACGTAAGCCATGACGCCGACCGCCTCGCTGCGCCCTCGCCTCATCGCGCTGTATGCCGTCCTGATCGCCGCCAATCTCGGCGCATGGGCGTGGGCGCTGATCGCGTTTCGCCACTATCCGCTGCTGCTCGGCACCGCGCTGCTCGCCTATGGCTTCGGTCTGCGCCACGCGGTGGATGCGGACCACATCGCCGCGATCGACGCCGTGACGCGCAAGCTGATGCAGGCGGGTAAGCGGCCACTCGGCGTGGGTCTGGCGTTTTCGTTGGGCCATTCGACGATCGTGATCATGGCGACGATCGGCATTGCGTGGACCGCGCACTCGCTGCACGGCCGCTTCGAAACCTTCAAGGCGGTAGGCGGCCCGATCGGCACCATCGTCTCGGCGGTGTTTCTGCTGGTGCTGGCGTGCGTGAACCTCGTGATTCTGCGCGACGTGTGGCGCCGCTATCGCCACGTCCAACGCGGCGGCGAACTCGCTGCTGAAACGTCGGCAAACATCGCGCCCGCCGGTCTGTTGTCGCGCGCATTGCGGCCGATGTTCCGGCTCGTGACGAAAAGCTGGCACATGTACCCGGTCGGCGTGCTGTTCGGCCTCGGCTTCGATACCGCGACCGAGATCGGCCTGCTGGCGATTGCCGCGTCCGAAGCCGGCAAAGGACTGCCGCTGTATTCGATCCTCGTGTTCCCGGCGCTCTTCACCGCGGGCATGACGCTGGTCGATTCGACCGACAACGTGCTGATGGTCCACGCCTACGGCTGGGCCATGGACGATCCGAAGCGCAAGCTCTACTACAACGCGAGCATCACGTTCGTTTCGGCGGTGGTGGCGATCGTCATTGGCGGCGTCGAAGCGCTGGGACTGCTGTCGGACAAACTCGGTTTGAACGGCGGTGTTTGGGACGCAGTGGGGAGTCTCAACGAGCACTTCGGCGCGCTGGGCTACGGCATCGTCGCAACCTTCATGGCGTGCTGGATCGGCTCGGTACTGTTCCATCGCTGGCGCCGCGCCGACACGGTTGCGCGGTAAATCCAGTTTGCCTACGCGGAGGATCGGTAAGGTTTCCACGGCGGCGACGGCGTAACGGCAATTTCCGCGCTGCGGCATCGTGCGCTTCGCGCAGGCCGGGCGAGACAGCCCACGAGCGTTGTCGTGACGACACACGCCGGCCCTTTTATACGCCAAACGGAGACCGGACCGCGCTGCAAGCGCGCCGAACCGGCGGGCAATCGCTTACACTGAAATCGCTTTTCAGCACTGCAGCGCGCTGCAGCTTTTCGTCATTGCAATAAGTCGCCTTGTCGCGCCTATCCGGCGCGGCCCTTCAGAACCGACAGCAGAACGGACTGGACACTCCATCGATGAAGACTCCCGCGGACCGATTTCTCGAACTCGACCTAGCCCGCCGCACCGCCGACGCCTACGGCAATCACGCCATCGACGAATTCATCGCCGGCCGCATCACGCGCCGCGATCTGCTGCGCTATGCGAGCGTGATCGGTTTGTCGCTGGCTGGCGGCGGCGTGCTGAATGCGCCGCGAGCCCGCGCGCAAAACGCAGCGAGTCCGTCCAACCAGACAATCCGCGTAGCCCACCTGACGCCGGCCGGCGCCGTCGATCCGCTCACCGTGAACGATGCGGCGAGCCTCGCGCTGCTGAACCAGACCGGCGAGTTCCTGATCGACGACGACGGCGAAAAGCTCATGCTGAAGCCGGCGCTCGCCTTGTCGTGGAAGGCGAACGATAAGGGCGACGTGTGGACCTTCGCGCTGCGCCCGAACGTCAAATTCCACGACGGCCAGGCGTTCACCGCCAAAGACGTCGTCGCCACCTTCGATCGCCTCGCCGATCCGGCAAGCGGTTCGGCAGCGCTCTCGGTGTTGAAGGGCGTGCTGTCGAAAGGCGGTGCAAAGGTCGTCGACGAGCACACGGTCGCCTTCCATCTCGATGCACCGAACGGCAACTTCCCGTACTACGTTTCCTCGGACAATTTCAACGCGGTGATCCTGCCCGCGAACTATGCGGGTGGTTATGAAAAGAGCTTCATCGGCACCGGTCCGTTCAAGCTCGAAAAGTATCAGGCGAAGGTCGGCGCCTCGTTCGTGCGCAATCCGGACTACTGGGGCGACAAAGCGTTACCACAACGCGTACAGTTCTCGTTCTACGCCGACGAACAGGCGCAAATGCTCGCGCTGCAAGGCCATCAGGCCGATGTAATGGGCACGTTCACCGTGCAGGGCGGCGCCGGTATTCTGAACAATCCGGACTACAAGGCAATCGGCGTGAAGTCGAGCGCGCATCGCCAGATTCATATGCGCAACGACAACCCGCTGTTCAAGGACAAGCGCGTGCGCCAGGCGCTGGCGTTATCGCTCGATCGCGACGTGCTGGTGCGAGGGCTGTTCAAGGGCCGTGCGCAGATCGGCAACGACAGCCCGTTCGCACCGGTATTTCCGTCTTCCGATGCAGGCGTCGCGCAACGCAAGATCGACATCGCGAAGGCGAAGCAACTGCTTGCGCAAGCGGGTGTGCCGAACGGCTTCGACGTCACGCTGACCACCGAGAAGTACATGGAAATTCCCGATCTTGCGGTGGTTGTGCAGAACGCAGCGAAGGCGATCGGCGTGCGCATCAATCTGAAGGTGGAGAGTCAGTCGCTGTACTACGGCGCGGGCACACCGGGCAAATCGGATTGGCTCGACTCGCCGCTCGGCATCACCGATTACGGTCATCGCGGCGTGCCGAACGTGTTTCTGAACGCGCCGCTTACCAGCACCGGCACGTGGAACGCCGCGCACTTCAAGAACCCGCAATACGATCAACTGGTCGCGCAGTTCGTCGCGGCGGTCGACCTCAGCACGCAGAAGAAAATCTCCGGACAGATCCAGACGCTGCTGCTCGATGAAACGCCCGTGATCATTCCGTTCTTTTACGATCAGTTGATCGCGATGCGCAAGGGTGTGAACGGCGTGCGCTTTACCGCGCTCGCGCAACTCTATTTCGACCGCGCGGTGTTGAGCGCGTGATGTGGATGCAAAAGCGGTGAACGCGAAAGCAGTGGGCGCGAAAGCCATTGAAAGCATGAGCGCACGGCACTTCTTCGGCAGGAGATCACAATGTCGACCACGGTGACCCCTTCCGCCTCTCCGGTCCCCAGCGGCAACGCCGGCCGTGTCGCGCGATTTCTGGCGACGCGGGTCGGTTTGTCGCTGATTACGCTGTGGCTGCTGTCCGTGATTGTGTTCGCGGGCGGCCAGTTGCTGCCTGGCGATATCGGCCGCGCGGTGCTCGGGCCGCTCGCCGATGCGCGCGCGGTCGCCGCGCTCAATCATCAGCTCGGCGCGGACCGGCCGCTCATGACGCAATACGTCGAGTGGATCTCGCATTTCGTGCGCGGCGACATGGGACTCTCCTATGCGTACCGTGAACCGGTTGCGCCGTTTATCGCCGACGCCCTGGCGCATTCGGCCAAGCTCGGTCTGCTCGCGTTTATCGTCGTCGTGCCGCTCGGCATTGCGGGCGGTGTCTGGTCGGCCATGCACGCGGGACGCTGGCTCGATCGCACCATCAGCATCGCCGGTTTGTCGGCGACCGTCGTGCCGGAGTTCGTCTCGTCGATCGTGCTGATTCTGGTGTTCGGCGTGTGGCTGCGTTGGTTGCCGATCGAAGCGTCGTATCCGCCCGAAGCGAACGCGCTCGAACAATTGCGGCATCTGATTCTGCCGGTGCTGCCGCTGGTGCTGGTGTTCTTCGGCTACATCGCGAGAATGGCGCGCGCGGGCACCGTGGAAGCGCTCGATGCGGACTACACCCGCACCGCGATTCTCAAAGGCTTGCCGCGCCGTACCGTGATCTGGCGGCACGTGTTGCGCAACGCGCTGCTCCCGACCATCACCGTCGCCGCCACGCAGCTCGGCTACATGATCGGCGGCCTCGTGGTGGTCGAGACGCTGTTCCACTACCAAGGTATCGGCTCGCTGATCTACAACGCCGCCAAGGCCAAGGATTTTCCGATGCTAGAAGCGGGCGTGCTGACGATCGGCGTGGTCTACACCGTCGCCAACCTCGTCGCCGATGCACTGCATATCCTGCTCAATCCGCGACTGCGAGTGAGGAGCGCCGAATGAGCACCATCGTTCCGCCGGCCGCGCCGCCCGCGCCACGCCCGGCTACCGAACCGCGCTTCGACCAGTTGCGCGTGCTGCTGCGCTCGCCCACGTTTGTGGTCGGCGTGTTGATCGTTGGATGGTGGGTCGTTTGTGCCATCGCCGGGCAATGGATCGTACGGATCGACCCGTATGCCTCCGATCCGCTCAACTCGCTCACGCCGCCCGATAGCACGCATTGGTTCGGCACCGATCAGCTCGGCCGTGACGTGTTCTCTCGAGTGATTGTCGGCGCGCGCGACATTCTGACCATCGCACCTTTGGCGACCCTGCTCGGCACGGTCGCGGGAACGGCCCTCGGCCTGATCGTCGGTTACTTCGAGGGCTGGGTCGATAACGTCGTGGGCCGCGCAATCGACGCCGTGCTCGCGCTGCCGCTCGTGATCGTCGCGTTGCTCGCGCTGGCCGCGGTCGGCGCATCGAACTTCACCGTGATTCTCGTCATTGGCATTACCTTCACGCCGATCACCGCGCGTACGGTACGCGCCGCCGTGTTCGCCGAACGGCATCTGGACTACGTCGCCGCCGCGCAACTGCGTGGCGAACGCGCGCCGTACATCATGTTCGCCGAGATTCTGCCGAACGTGCTGCCGCCGATCATCGTCGAGGCGACCGTGCGGCTCGGGTATGCCATTTTCGCGGTCGCCACGCTGTCGTTTCTTGGTTTCGGCATTCAACCCCCTTCGGCCGATTGGGGGCTCGCGCTGTCCGAGTCGTACACGCTGATGGCCGGTGGCGCATGGTGGACCGTGGTGTTCGCCGCCGGCGCCATCGCTTCGCTCGTGGTCGGCGTAAATCTGATCGCCGATAGCGTGCAAGGAGTGCTCGACCGATGAACGGCCCGCCGCCCGCCTCGTTCCCCGCCTTCGACGTCTCGAAGAGCGATCGCACGGATGCGCTGACCGTCGTCGGCCTGACGGTCACGTACCGGATGCGCGGACGCGATCGTGAAGTGCTGCAGGACGTCTCGTTTCGCGTGCGGCGCGGCGAAGCCTATGGCCTCGTCGGCGAATCGGGCTGCGGCAAGTCGACGGTCGCAATGGCGGCGCTGCGCTATCTGCCGCGTAACGGCAAGGTGAAGGCCGGCAAGATCATCATCGCCGGCCAGGACGTGCAGAAGCTCGACGCGGACGCGTTACGCACGATGCGCGCGAACGCGATTTCGATGGTCTATCAGGACCCAGGCCGCGCGTTGAATCCGTCACTGACGATCGCACGGCAAGTCACGGAAGCCTTCGAAGCCGCCGGCGTCTCGCGCGACGAAGCCGTGCGGCGCACGGTCGAGATACTGCAGCGGGTGCGCATTGCTGCACCCGAACGCGTGATGGACAGCTATCCGCATCAGTTGTCGGGCGGCATGCAGCAACGCGTTGTGATCGCGATGGCGCTCGCCTCAAATCCGGCCTTGCTGATTCTCGACGAACCGACCACCGGCCTCGACGCCACCGTCGAAGCCGAAGTGCTCGATCTCGTGGCGCAACTGCGCGAAGAACTCGGCACTGCGGTGCTGTTCATCAGCCACAACCTCGCGGTGATCGGACGGATGTGCGAGCGCGTCGGCGTGCTGTACGCAGGCAAGCTGGTCGAGGAAGGCGCCACCCAGGACGTATTCGCGCGGCCACGTCATCCCTATACGGTTGGACTGCTGCGCTGTTTGCCGACCACGGGACGCAGCAAGGACACCGAGCGGCTCGACACCATCGCGGGCAATTTGCCCTTGCCCGGCTCGGTCACGCAAGGCTGCATTTACGCCGACCGGTGCCGGCTCGCCGACGACCGCTGCCGTCGTGAAGCACCGCCGCCCTATCGCGTGAGTGCCGCACACGGCGATCAGATGTCGCGCTGCCATTACCACGAACGCGCAATCGAACTGCCGCGTGCGTCCGCGGAAGGACTGCCTCTGCATGGCGATGCGTTGCGTGAGAGCGAGCGCCCTGCTCTCGTGCTGCGCGCGGAAAAACTCTCGAAGACATTCCACGTATCCGGCGCTCCGCTGCGCGCGGTCGACAACGTTTCGATCGATCTCGCCAGTGGCGAAACGCTCGGCCTCGTCGGCGAATCCGGCAGCGGCAAGACGACGCTCGCGAAGCTGATGCTCGGCCTGCTCACACCGGACGCGGGCAGCGTGCTCGAACTGGACGGCACACCGCTCGCCGCGCGCGTCACGCGACGCAACGACGAGCAGGTCAAGTCGCTGCAGATCGTGTTCCAGAATCCGGACTCGGCGCTCAATCGCGCGCATTCGGTGAAGCGGCTGATCGGTCGTGCGTTGTCGCGCCTCACCGCGCTGCGCGGCGCTGCAATCGACGAACGGCTCGCTACGTTGACAGCGGCCGTGCGTTTGCCCGAACGCTATCTCGGTTCGCGCACGCGTCAGTTGTCCGGCGGACTCAAGCAGCGCGTGGCGATCGCGCGCGCGTTTGCCGGTGAGCCGCGCGTGGTGGTTTGCGACGAACCCACGTCCGCGCTCGACGTCTCCGTGCAGGCCGCGATCCTCAACCTGCTCGCCGATCTGCAACGCGAGCGCGGCGTGAGCTACGTGTTCATCTCGCATGACCTGCATGTGGTGCGCTATCTGTCGGATCGCATCGCAGTGCTGTACCTCGGCCGGCTGCTGGAGATCGGACCGGCAGCCGCGGTTTTCGGCGGACCGCATCATCCCTACACCGAAGCGCTTCTGTCTTCGGTGCCGACCCTCGACGCCCACGACAACACCGCCCGCATACGGCTGTCCGGCGATCTGCCGAGCGCCGCATCGCCGCCGTCCGGTTGCGTGTTCCACACGCGCTGCCCGCGCAAACTCGGAGCGATCTGCGAGCAGGAAGACCCGCCCTTCCTCGAAGCCGGCAGCGGTGACGCGGGTCAGCCGTCCGCGCATCGCATCCGCTGTCATATCCCCGTCGACGACCTGCGTGTACTGCAATTGGCCGCGCGCGACAACGCCGGCAAGGTCTCCGGCAGCGGCTCGGAAAACACGCCGGAAAACGCCGCGCGCAACGAATAACGCGCAATAAGGCGGCTTTCCGGCCACGCGTTTCATCATCGAAACATTTTCCTGCGTTTTTTCCTCGCGGCCATCGCACACCCCTATTCGACGCCCGTCGCCGCAAGGCTTTGCGGACCGTGGCATGGATATCGCTAAGTACTGTCCAGACATTCGAATCCAGAAGAGATCGGAAGAGAGCCTGAGAGCGCCGCTTGCGCGAATCGCAGTGACAAGAAGCGGTACGTGACGAAGCGCGTTTGAACGGTATCTGCTGAAGCGCACGTAAGTGTTTGTCAGCAAACCGGCTACGGCGCCGGGAAGACAGTGATGGTGTTTGACTTGCATCCGCAAAACAGACTCGGGGGACGGCGAGGCTCGCGTTCAGACAGGCCCGGCGTCGGCGATTCAGCGTGGGAGATGGCGGCAGCGAGGTGTCGGCATCCCCTCGGGAGAGACGTGATGAAAACCACAAAATTCAATCAGTACTACTTCGGGGTACTACGGAGTACGGCAATCGCGGCGGGTGTAGCTTTGCTGATCACCCAGGTCGCGTATTCGGCGTCGACGGATGCGGTCCCCAAGTTGATGACGGTTGCCGATGCACCGCTGCCTGCGAGCGGCGCGCACGCAGCGACGCAAAGCGTGCAGGACGACAGTTCGGCGGCGGGCGCAGCGGCGACTGGCACCGCGCCTGATGAACCGACCGCTGCCGACGACGCGGCCATTGTGTTCAGTCCGCGCGATTGCACAACCACCAGTATCGGCGGGTGCACGCAGCATCGCGGCGGCAACGGCGCGGCGAGCGCTGGCAGCGGTGGCGCAGGTGCGAGCGGTAATGGCGCCGGCGGCGCAGCGGGCTCGGGCAGTGGCGGCGGCAAGGGTAACGGCAGCGGTAGCGGCGGTGGAAGTAGCGGCGGTGGTAGCAGCGGCGGTGGCAGCAGCGGCGGTGGCAGCAGCGGTGGCGGCAGCAGCGGTGGCGGCAGCAGCGGTGGCGGCAGCAGCGGCGGTGGCAGCAGCGGCGGTGGCAGCAGCGGCGGTGGCAGCAGCGGCGGTGGCGGAAGCAGCGGTGGCGGAAGCAGCGGCGGTGGCAGCAGCGGCGGTG
>NZ_FPBH01000038.1 GCF_900116445.1 Paraburkholderia aspalathi | reverse complement strand
GGCGTCGCCCGCGAAGCCTTCGGAATAGATGACTTCGCCCGGAGCCGCTGCGCGCGACCATGGCGATCGTTGTTGATTCAAAATTCAATCCCCCGTAGAGCTATTGCCTCGCTCATCCCGGGTCTTCATGAGGCCGCGGGTATGTGCGATGGTCCTGACTTATTTGACTGGATAACGACATGCAAAACGCAAATCTTTAACCTTCTCAATCGTCAGACATAATCGTGCAAATAGCGCAAACGTTTGGCAGGCTGTGAGACTCCGTAAGGGATTGGCCCACGTGGCCGGGTTTCGGCGGCGGCGCGATGCACACGGCCCGGCATGCGGGGTGAGCTCTGATCGCGCCGTATCGGCTCATTGCTGCGCGCCCGTGCGCAGACGCTCCAGCAGTTCACGGCCCTGACGGGTCAGTTGCAGTGTCGAACCTTGCCGGTCACGCTGGCGAATTTCCACTAACTCGTAACGGCGTAACGCCAGTACGTCCGGGTCGAAATCTTCCAGCCGCTTGTCCGTGTCGCCAAGCAGCATGAGGGTCGCAAGTTCGTGGTGGCTGAGCATCGGGTACCTCCATTGATCGATACATGGGCGATGGAGGCATCCTAGACAAACGACGCTACAGTTTGGCTACGGTTGTGTTTCTACGGATTACCTGCAGTGCTGTAAGCGTCGGCGGTAAGCGTTGACGCGCCGCGCGGCAGAGGTAGCGAGCGAGGTGCGGGAGTAAAGGGGCGCAATACTTTCTATGCGCCCCGTAATTGGGGTCTGCGTATGGGGCCGCTTTACAGTGTCGTCAGCGCTTCTGTAATAGAAAGAAAGCGCTCGACGTCGCTGGGTGCGTGACAATGCAGCGGTGAAATCCGCACCGCGCCCGCCAGATTGAACGACTTCAGCATACGGCCGGAGTACAGACTCGAGGCGATCCGCTCGTAGACGATCACGCCGCGCGTCTCGTACTCGCGCACTGCATCGGTCGGGCTCAGATTCGCGAAGCCGATACCCAGGATCAGGTCGCGTTTCGTGAGATCGGCATGATCCCAGAACACCTCTACGCCATCTATTCGCCGCAAACCGCGCCGCCCATCCTGGCCGTCGAGCAGCGCGGATAGTAGCGCGCGCTCATGCAACTCGATGCGTTTCATCCCTTCCACGAAAAGCTCACGGCGCGTATCGGCATCGCTGAATTGGCCACCAATCCACGTCACGTACTCGACGATCTCGGTCACGACCGCAAACTGCGCGGGCGCCGGACTGCCGAGTTCCCACACGCCTTCCTGCTTCGCGTCGAGGCGGTGATGCGGCAGCGCGGCCACTCGTGGCGACAGCCACGAGATGCCGGAGCCGCGGCAGCCAAAAAACTTGTAGGGCGCGAAATTGATGCCGTCGACCGGCGTCTTCTGCAGGTCGATCACACCATGCGGCGCGTGCTGGACCGCATCCACGACGATGAAGAGTCCGGGCTTCTTCTCTCGGGCCCGCTCGACGAGTGTCGCGATGTCGAACTTGGCGCCGGAAATATTCGACGCGTACATCACGCTGAGCAGCGCTGTGTCCGCGTCGATCAACGACAGAATCGCATCCACGTCCACGCCGCCCGTCTCCGGATTGCTGGGCGCGACACGCAACGACTTGCCCGTGCGTTGCGCGTAGTACGTCATTGCGTCGAAGGAAGACGGATGTTCAAGGATCGTCGTGACGGCGTTGGTACCCGGCACGTTCTCCATGATCGCGCGCACCATGTCGAACATCGCGCCCGACGCGGTCAACGATGGATAGATGCTGCCGTCCTTCGCGTTGAGGATCGTGCGGATGTCCGCCTTGCCGCGCGCCTGAACGTCCTGAAGATGGCGCGCGCGCGCGTGAATGCGCTCCGGGCAATCGGGCAGCGCATCGATTCGCGCGAATGCGTCGACGGCCGCCTTCAGGCGGAACGAGCCACCCGCGTTGTCGAAGAAGAGTCGCTCGCTCCCGTCGATGTCGTGGTCGACGTGGTGGAAACGCGCCTTGATCTCCTGCATCAACGACTCGGAAAAGAACTCGCCTTGATTACTGCTCATCTGGATGCTCCTGATCTTTCTGCTAAATGATGTCGTGCTGCGAACCGTGTCCGCTCATGCGCCAAGCGACGCGAGATACGCTTTGCCCTTCTCCGCGTCGTACTGGCGCTCCCATTTGGCGATGACGAGCGGCGCAAGTGCGTTGCCCACCACGTTCAGCGCGGTACGTCCCATATCCATCACGCGGTCCACGCCGGCGATGAACGCGAGCCCTTCGAGCGGCAACCCTGCGCTTGCAAGCGTCGCGAGAAGAATCACGAACATGAAGCCCGGCACGCCGGCTGCACCCTTGGACGTCACGACCATCGTTAACACTAGGACCATCTGTTCCTGCCAGCCAAGATGAATGCCGTACAACTGCGCGACGAACAGCGTGCCGATGCCGAGATAGATCGATGCGCCGTCGAGATTGAACGTGTAGCCGGTCGGCACAACGAAGGTTGTGATGCTTTTCGGCACACCGTAGTCTTCCATCTTCTTCATCAGTTGCGGCAGCACGGTTGCCGAGCTGCAGGTTGAGAACGCGATGATCAGTTCGTCCTTGATAACCCGCAGCAACGTGAAGATACGAAAGCCGAACAGCCGGGCGGTGATGCCGAGCACGACAAGCACAAACAGCACGATCGCCAGATACGTGACGGCCACCAGCTTAAGCAACGGCAGCAATGAACCGAAGCCGAAGCTCGCCACGGTCACCGCGATCAGCGCGCATACGCCAATCGGCGCGTAACGCATCACCATATTCGTCACCTTGAACATGGCTTCCGCGACGCCCTTGAGCATGACGATCACCGGCTTGCGGAATTCTTCCGGGACCGACTGCAGGCCAAGGCCGAACAACACCGAAAAGAAGATCACCGGCAGCAAGTCGCCTTTGGCCATCGAAGCGAGGATATTGTCCGGAATCACGCCAAGCACGAGGGTCATCAGGCCATGATGACCCTGCACCTGCTGCGTTGCCTGTTGATAGCGGGAAATGTCGGCGTGGCCGAGCTGCGACATGTCGGTGCCGACACCAGGTTGCAGCACGTTGCCGAGAATCAGCCCGAGGAGGATCGCGATCGTCGTGATCACCTCGAAGTACACGAGCGTCTTCAGGCCGATGCGCCCGAACGATTTGCCGTCTCCGACACCGGCGATCCCGACCACCATGCTCGTGAATACGATCGGCACCACGATCATCTTGATCAGCTTGATAAAGATGTCGCCGGCGGGCTGCAACAGCCCTGAAATGGTCGCGTCCCGCATTTGCGGAAAGTGGTTCAACACGAGTCCCGTAGCGACGCCAATGACGAGACCGATCAGTATCTGCCACGCAAGTCCGACACGCGGTTTGCGCTCGATATGGTTGACAGGCGGGCTTTCGACGACAGTATCCATGCTCTCTCCAGATTGGGGGGCGGGGTGATGGAGAAACCTTAAGCAGCCGAAATAAGTAAAAAAAGCGATTTTTTTGTATGAGAAACTATCGCTTTAATTCATGCAAAGGGCGGCGCGATGCTGACGTTCAAGCAGATGGAAGCGCTCTACTGGATTGTGCAACTGGGTTCGTTCGAGGCCGCTTCGAGCCGCCTGAACACCACGCAGTCGGCCGTTTCGAAGCGGATTCAGGAACTCGAGCGCGCCTTCGACCTGACGGTATTCGACCGCGCGCACCGCAGCGCGCGGCTGACCGAGAAAGGCGCCGAGTTCTTCGCCTACGCGAAAGAACTGCTCGAACGCCGTGACCAGATCGTCGAGCGGATCAGTTCAAAGGAGGCGCTGGTTCGGCAGGTCCGCATCGGCGTGACGGAGCTGACCGCCTTGACGTGGCTGCCCCGGCTGATCGGCGCGATCCAGGCGGCGTATCCCAAGGTCGTGGTCGAAGCCGAGGTTGATTTGAACGCGACGCTGCGCGACCGGCTTGCGGACGACACGATCGATATCATCGTCGTGCCGCAAATCCACAGCACCGAGTCCTTCGTCATGACGCAGGTCGGTGAAGTAGAGAACGCGTGGATGTGTGCGCCGGCACTGGCGCCGAAGCAGCACGTCCTTCCGCTAACCGAGATTGCACAGTACCCGTTGATCCTACAGGGCGGCCTATCAGGAACAGGCTTTATCTATAGCCGCTTTCTGCAGGAGCACGGGGTCAGCATGCAACGCATTCTCGCGAGCAACAGTCTGATCGCGCAGATCGGGCTGACGCTCTCGGGCCTCGGCATCAGCTATTTGCCGAAGGCGTGCCTGAACCACATGGTCACACGCGGTGCGCTCGGGATGATTCAGACGCGACCGGCGCTGCCGCCTGTCTCATACGTCGCGATGCATCGCGCGGAACAACCGCACTCGTTGAATGCCGAAATCGCACGGCTCGCGGCGCAGTGCTGCGATTTCAGCTCGAACCTGCTCGATCCGGGCCGGGTCTGAGCGGGACCTCGGCCCTGCGTTGCGAATAATCCGCCGCGCATGTGTATGTCCTTCCTCGTCAAGGCAACGTAATCGGCACAGGCCGCGTCAGCAGATCGACGTAGAGGCTGAAGAAACGATTGTTGTCGAACTGCGTGACGTAGGTGATCTTGTTCGGTGACGCGCCCGCTGCAGGTTGATCGGGGTAGACCGTCACATGTCCCTGATCCTCGCCGCTCGTCGTGTCGATATCGAGGTAAGCGCTCTTCGTTTGCGTGGCGTAGGTCGGGTCCATGAAATAAGCAATCGTCAGCGTGTCGAACAGATGCGTGTTGTCGCCGAATGACCCGGCGTTGACGATCCCATACGCCTTGGTCACCGCGGTCTGCTTGTTCGGGTTGTTGACGATCTGATCGAAGATGCTCTGCGTGAGCGGCACCGTATTCGTGACGTCGAGTGGAATGACGGCCTGCGGAATCGTGGTTTGAAGAACCGTGCGCACGGCCAGCGGATCAAACCACCAGTTGAGTTCCCCCACCGCGTTCGCATTGCCCGGCACCGCCATCGCGCCGCCCATATAGACGATCCGCTTGATCAGCGGCACGATCTCCGGCGCCTTCTTGATGGCCGTGGCGAGATTGGTGGGCGGCCCGACCTCCAGAATGGTGACCTGATTCGGATAGCGCTTGATGGTCTGGATCATGAAGTCCGCGGCGCTTTGCGCCTGCAGTTTCGTCGACACTGCGAAGCCGTCCGGCGGTGCCACAAGCTGGGATTGCTGGGTCGGTTCCGGCCGCATCCACGCGCCAAAATAGCCTTGCGGGTTGGCGGCCTGCTGCGCACGAATGCTCGCCACATCATATTGCAATGGATAGTCAGCGCCCCCGTAGACGCCCACTACGTTCTGCACGCCCATGCGCTCCACCGCCTTCAGCGCATCCGCTTCTTCCTGCAGCAACCAGTCGTTGCCGGTCACGACGGTCAGCCCGAGCAGGTTGACCTTGCCCTGCCCCATCAACTGTGTGGTCATGGCGAACAACTGACCGTCGTCGCCCATCGTGTTGAAGTCCGAATCGATGATGATCTTCGGCGCGTTGGCGAGCGGATCGGTGGTCGTCACGTTGCCTCCGCACGCGGCGAGCAGCGACGTTATCATCAGGATGCCTATGCATTGTGATTTCATGTCTAGTCCTTTTATTCCAGTAGAGATCGCGATCAAACCAGGGGGAACACCATCCGGAGATGGTGCCGGTCATTCAACGTCAAGCTACCCAGAGTTGCAGGCCGGACTGCCTCATGTCACAACAGGCATCCGTTTCAGGCTGCGCTTTCGACTTCCGCGCGAGTCGGGATCGACGGCTGCGCACCGGCGCGCGTCACCGAAATCGAAGCCGCGCGTTGCGCGAGGCTGATTGCGCCTTCCAGCGGCTGCCGGGCGGCGAGTTGCGCGGCAAAGACACCGATAAAGGTGTCGCCGGCCGCGGTCGTATCGACCGCCCTCACCTGCGGCGCGGGAAAATGCATGCCTTCGCCACCTTCCGGCAACAGGTAAGCGCCCTGCGCACCGAGCGTGACGATCACGTTGCGGGCGCCGCCGCGTTGCAGCTCCAGCGCCGCCCTTCTCGCACCGCTTTGCGATTCGACCGGCAGGCCGGCGAGTATCGCGGCTTCGACTTCGTTCGGCACGAGGTAGTCGACGAGCGGCAGCCATTCTGCAGGCAGCGGGCCGATTGCCGGCGCCGGGTTCAGCACGGTGATCTTGCCGAGGCGCCGGGCGAGCGCGAGCGTTGCGTGGACGGAATCCCAGGGCGTTTCCAATTGGCAGACCACGACGTCGCTCGCCTTGATCGCCGCTTCGTGGCGCGCGACGCCTTCAGGCGTGAACTCACCGTTGCTGCCCGCCACCACCACGATCGTGTTCTGGCCATCGTCCGAGACTGTGACCATGGCGACGCCGGTGGGCTGCACGGCGTCGACCTCGACGCCCGCGCAATCGATTCCTTCAGCTTCCAGATCCTTGACCCGCTGGGCGCCGTTCGCATCCTTCCCCACGCGGCCAACCATCGCCACGCGCGCGCCGATGCGAGCGGCCGCCACGGCCTGGTTGCCACCCTTGCCGCCGGCAACCTGCGAGAACTCCTGTCCGCTGATCGTCTCACCTGGCCGCGGCAAATGCGGTGCACGGGCGACGAGGTCGGTATTGATGCTGCCCACCACGAGCACGCGGCCCGGCTTCACTTCTTTCGACACGTTCACTCTCCTGCTGACCGTCCACGAAGGGTCGCTGACGGTCATTAATGGGTCAATATTTATGCAGCGCGACGTCGGCTTCTATACGTATCCAGCACGACGGCCACGACAATCACGGCCCCCGTGATGATGCGTTTGGTCGGCTCGGTCGCCCCGATCTGGGCAAGACCCGCGGCCAGCACCGAGATGATCAACACGCCAAAGAAGGTGCTGATCACCGAGCCGCGCCCGCCCATCAAGCTCGTTCCGCCGATCACGACCGCCGCGATCACCTGCAATTCGATGCCCGCGCCGGCATTCGGGTCGGCTGCCTCGAGCCGCGAAATCTGGAACAGGGACGCGAGGCCGGCCAGCAAGCCCATCATCGCGAACACAGCAATCTTGTACGGACGCGGGTTGACGCCGGCGAGGCGCACCGCTTCCTCGTTCGTGCCGATGCCGACCAGGTAGCGCCCGAAGACCGTGCGGGTCAGCACCAACTGCGCGACGACCATCACGACGATCGCAATCAGGAACGCGGGAGAAATGCCGAACGCAATCGGGTTGGACAGGAAATCGAACGCATCGCCGATATAGGCCGTGCGGGAGTTGGTCATCTGGTACGCGAGACCGCGGGCCGCCTCGAGCACGCCGAGCGACACAATGAACGACGGAATCCGCCAGGCCACGGTAATCGCGCCGGTCACGCAGCCCGTCAAGGCCGCCCCCGCCATGCCGAGCAAGGCGGCAGGCAGCGCCGGCCAGTGCCATTGCAAGGCCGCCACGCTCGTAAGCGCCGCGCCGAGCGCCAGCACGGAGCCGACCGACAGGTCGATCCCGGCGATGATCAGCACAAAGGTCATGCCGACCGACATCACGACCAGATCGGGAATCTGGTTCGCGATCGTGCTGAACGTGTCGTAGCTGAGGAAGTGCGAGCTCAGCAGCGAGAACAGGACGATCATCCCGAGCAGCGCGCCGAGCAGGCCGATATAGTTCGAGAATCCAAGGCGCGTGCCGATCGGCTTCGCGTCTTTGGGCGGTTCGTTCTGCACGGAAGGCAGGCTGGTTGGTGCAGTCATGCTTCAATACTCCACAGATTTTTGATCGGGCGCCGCTGAGTCGGGCGCTTTGGCGTCGGGTTCGATTGGGTCGTGCAGCAGCGCGTCGCGTTTCGTATAGCCCGCGAACGCCGCTGCGAGCAGCGCGTCCTGGGTCCAGCTTCCGCGCTCGAACATGCCCGTCATCCGTCCCGCCGACATCACCCCGATCCGGTCGCAAATCGACATCAATTCGCGCAGATCGCTCGACACCACCACCAACGCGCGGCCTTCCCGCGCAAGCGCGCCCATCAGCGCGTAGATATCGAACTTCGCCCCGACGTCGATGCCACGTGTGGGCTCGTCGAACAGCAACACCGTGCAATCGCGCGCGAGCCAGCGGCCGATCACCACCTTCTGCTGGTTGCCGCCGGAGAGTTCCGACACTGGCTGCGACGGCCCCGAACTGCGGATGCTCATGGCGTCGATCTGTTTGCGCGCCAGCGCCGCCTCGCGACGGGCGTCCACCACGCCGTTCTTCGACACCGAGCGCAAATGGCCGAGCGAGATATTGGCGGAAATAGGTTGCGTCAGCAGGAGGCCCTCGCCTTTGCGGTCCTCCGTAATCAGCGCGATGCCGTTCTTCACGGCGTCTGACGGCGAAGATACCGTCACCGGCTGCAGCGGGCCGCCGCCATGCGCGATCTGCACCGTACCGGCGTCCGCGCGATCGGCCCCGTAGACGAGCCGCATCAATTCCGTACGGCCTGCGCCGATCAGACCGCTGATACCGAAAATCTCGCCTGCTTTGACTTCGAATGACACATCGCGCACGACCGGCTCGCGGGTCATGCCCGTGACCTTGAGCGCCACTTCGCCAATGCGCCGTTCGCCGAGGTCGATCCGTTCGCCGATATCACGCCCAACCATCAGCGTGACCAGACGGTCGGCCGAGAGGTTCGCCATCTCGTCGACATGCACGAGCCGCCCGTCACGCAGCACGGCTGCGCGCCGCGCGATACGCTTCAATTCTTCAAGTCTGTGCGAGATGTACACCAGCGCGACGCCGCGCGCCTTGAGCCGCTCGACCTGCTCGAACAGCAGGTCCACCTCGCGGGCGGTCAGCATTGCGGTGGGTTCGTCGAGGATCAGCACGCGGCAATCGCCGATCAGATTGCGCGCGATCTCGACCATCTGCTGATGGCCGATGCCCAGCGTGCCCACCAGCGTATCAGGGTCGATCGCGTCGAGCCCGACTTGCGCCATGGCGTGCCGGGCGTCTTCGCGCAGCTTGGCGCGGTCGATCCAGCCGAACATGCCGCGCTGCGGCAAACGATTCAGGAACAGGTTCTCCGCCACCGAGAGGGTCGGCAGCAGGTTCAACTCCTGCATGACCATGCGCACGCCGAGCGCCTCGGCGTCCTTGCGGCTGCCCGGCGTATAAGCTGCGCCGCCAAGCGTCATTGAACCGGTGGTCGGCGTAACGAGGCCGCCGACGATCTTGGACAAGGTGCTCTTGCCCGCGCCGTTTTCGCCGGTCAGCGCCAGCACCTCGCCCGCGTACAGATCCAGCGAGATATCGGCGAGCACTGGCCCGGCGTAGGTCTTGCCGATGCCCTGCACAGTCAGCACGGGCGGGGCAACGGCAAGGGATAGGTTGGGAGTGGACATCAGATTGATAAAGCCAGACAAAGATCAGGCGGGGCTGGCCCGCAAACGATGCGGGCCACGTGTTGCCCCAATCTTACTTGGTGACCAGATCGACAGGCGTTTCGACGACGCCCGACAATTCCGACTGCTTCTTGTGTTCAGCGATTGCCTTCAAAGCCGTATCGATACCGAACACGGCCTGTCTGGCGGCGTACTGATTGGCCGTGGCGAGAACGCGGCCGTCGGCGAGCATCGGCTTGATCGCGTTGATGTCGTCGTAGCCCACCACCTGCACCTTGCCGGCCTTGCCAGCTGCACGCACGGCCGATACCGCGCCGATCGCCATGTTGTCGTTACCGCACAGCAGCGCCTTGACGTCCGGATTCGCATTGAGAATCTGGCTCGCGACGGCGTTGCCCTTGTCGATTTCCCACTCACCCGATTGCAGCGAGACGACCTTCATGCCGCCCGTCGCCATGGCCTGCTTGAAGCCGGCCGTGCGTTGCTGCGCGTTGGTGGTGGTCGAGACGCCTTCGATAATGGCGACGTTGTCGCCAGACTTCAGGCGCTTGGCCAGGTAGTCGCCCACCTTCTGTGCGCCCTTGGCGTTATCCGGGCCGACGAACGGGATGTTCAGGTCTTTCGACTTGAGCACGTCCGGGTCCAGCTTGTTGTCGATATTGACCACGATAATGCCGGCATCGACCGCTTTCTTCAGAACCGGCACAAGCGCCTTGGAATCGGCCGGTGCGATCACGAGTGCGTCGACCTTCGACACGATCATCTGTTCGACGATGCGAATCTGGTTACCCGTATCGGTCTCGTCCTTGATGCCGTTCGTGACGAGATCGAATTTCGTGGGGTTCTGCTTCTGATAGTCTTTCGCGCCGGTTTCCATGGTCAGGAAAAACTCGTTCGCCAACGACTTCATCACCAGTGCGACTTTCGGCTTGTGGGCGGCCTGAGCGAACGCTGCGCCCGGCAGAATCGACACTGCGAAGAAAGCTGCGCTGGCTACGATAGCGCGACGCCGCGCCGGTTGGAAATGACGAATCATTGATGTCTCCGTATCGCTCGTTCGGTCTACGTAGTGACTGATAGCCGTTGAGTCGTGTGATGGGCAGGTTCACCACACTTGCCGCCAGTTGCCAATGAAGCCCTCGGGTTTCTTTGCCAGATGCTGGGACGAGTATGGCCAGGTCCAATGCTATCCTCGCGATCCACGTTATGCTATGCCTAATTTCAAAATCGAGCGTTTCGAAAATGGAACACGTTGACTGGGACGACCTGCGGATTCTGGTGGCGATCGCGCGCGGCGGCACGATGCGAGCCGCCGCGACGGCATGCGATCTGAGTCCGCCCACTCTGTCTCGCCGCCTGACCGAGCTTGAACGGCGGCTGGGCGAGCCACTTATCGACCGGGTGCCGTCGGGCTGTACGGTGACGGCATTCGGCGCGCGCGTGCTGGCCTGGGCCGAGCAGATGGAGGATCTGGCCCACCAGATCGAGCGAGCCGCGGACGTGACCGGCGGCGCAGCGGCTCACGGCACGGTGCGGATCAACGCCGTCGAATGGCCATCTTACATTTTGCTTAAACTGCTTGGTTCGTTCCAGGACCGGCTGCCCGGCCTCGCCATCGAGGTGCTGACCTCGCGGCGGCCGTATAGCCTTGCCCGCCGTGAAGCGGACATTGCGCTGTGGTCCGAATGCCCGGACGAGGGCGATCTGTATGTACGGCGCATCGGCCGGATCCGCTTCGGGCTGTTCGGTTCGCGCGACTACTATCTGCGCCACAAGGCAGCAATTACCCGGAAGGAGTGGGACAAGCTGTCGTTCGTCGGTTATGACGACCGGCAACCGGATCACCCAGCCACGCAATGGCTGAAAACCCTGCCTGGCGCGCCTGCGCCTTCGCTTCGAAGCAGCTACGGCATGGGCGTATTCGACGGCGTGCTGGGCGGCTCCGGGCTCGGCGTGCTTGCCCAGCTCGCGGGCGACACCACGAGCGATCTCGTCTGCATCGAGAAACACATCAAGGCGCTCGACCAGGATGTGTGGATGGTACTGCACCCCGCCCTGCGCGATAGCGAGCGCATCCGCACGGTGGCCAACCTCATCGCCGAGATTTTTCGTTAGGGCTGGTTTCACCGGGCACATGCAGAGTAGGCAACCATGCAGCGTGGTACGACACCGTACCGACTGCATCGGCAAACCGGCGCACCCTCGGATCGACACGCCGCACATCAGCAAAAGAAGCGCGCTGGCTGCCCGTGTCACGCCGGCCGCACTGCGCATGAAGGCGTGGTAACGACCGAACCGGCGGCCCCGCAACCATCCGACAGGTGGTGGCGGCCGCGCCCGCCACCAGGAGCTCCCGGCCATGGATACGCTAACCCGCGATCCGGTCAAGCAGCCGACTGGCCCGAAACTGCTTCAGGTGATGGGGCCCGGCCTTATCACCGGTGCCTCGGACGACGACCCGAGCGGCATCGCCACCTATTCGCAGGTCGGCGCGCAATTCGGCTATGGCCTCGCGTGGACCCTGCTGTTCAGCTACCCGCTGATGGCCGCGATCCAGGAAATCAGCGCGCGCATCGGGCGCGTGACCGGCTGCGGCATCGCCGGCAATTTGCGGCGGCACTATCCGCGCTGGCTTTCCACCAGCGTCGTCAGTCTGCTGCTGATTGCGAACATCATCAATCTGGGCGCGGACCTCGGCGCGATGGGCGCGGCGCTCAAGCTGTTGATCTCGGGCCCCGCGCTGCTCTATGTCTGCGGTTTCGGCCTGCTCTCGGTAGCGCTCGAAGTTTTTACGCGTTACTCACGCTATGTGTCGATACTCAAATGGCTGTGCCTGTCGCTCTTCAGCTATGTGATCTGCGCGTTCGTCGTCAAAGTGCCGTGGACCCAGGTGGGCTGGGCCGTGATCTGGCCGCCGCTCTCGGCCAAGCCGGATTACATCGTGGCCATCGTCGCGGTCATGGGTACCACGATCAGCCCTTACCTGTTTTTCTGGCAAGCCGAACAGGAAGTCGAAGACGAACTGGAACGGCCCGGCGCCCATCCGCTCACTCACGCACCGTGGGAGGCGCCCGCCGAGTTCGCGCGAATCCGCATCGACACCTATCTCGGCATGGCGCTGTCGAATACCATCGCGTTCTTTATCGTGGTGACCACAGCGGCGACGTTGCATGCTCACGGACTCACCGATATCCAGACCTCCGCCCAGGCGGCGGAAGCGCTGCGAGCGGTCGCGGGACCGTTCACGTTTGTCATTTTCGCGGCCGGCATTATCGGCACCGGTTTGTTGACGCTGCCGGTACTGGCCGGCTCGGGTGCCTACGCAGTGGGCGAACTGTTCGCATGGCGGGTCGGTCTGGCCCGTCTGCCGCTGCAGGCGAAGGCGTTTTACGGCGTGATCGCGGCGGCGACAGCGATCGGCGTCGGTTTGAATTTCACCTCGATCGACCCGGTCAAGGCGCTCTTCTGGAGCGCCGTGCTCAATGGGGTGGTCGCCGTGCCGGTCATGATCGTCATGATGCATCTGTCGATGCGTACCGGCATCATGTCGCGCTTCACGTTGCCGCTGGTGCTGCGCGTCCTCGGCTGGATTGCTACCGGTGTGATGGCGATTACGGTCATCGCGATGGCTGTCAGCTGGGTTGCATGAGCCATGCGCTCAAGACGTGAACGCCACCGTACAGACGCGCACCACGAAGCGTGCCAGAATGGTTGCTGGCCCTGTATGCACCGGCGATTTCCAAACCGCTTTCCAGTCGATTTCGCAACCGCCCCGTCAGGAGGACCTGAAAACTTTTCAAGTCAGTTCTGCGAATACGAGGTCGTTTTTCGGCAGGACACTGTGGGGTGGTTCATGTTGACCACACATCAACCGAAAGATAACCATCTGCTTTCCGTGCTGCCGAAAGCAGAGTGGGAACGCATCGCACCGCATCTCATCGCGCTCGATATGCCGCTCGGGGAGGTCGTCTACGAATCGGGTGACCGGCTCGACTATGTCTACTTCCCCACCACCGCGATCGTCTCGCTGCTCTATGTGATGGAAGACGGCTCGTCGGCCGAGATCGCGATTGTCGGCAATGAGGGGTTGATCGGTATCGCGCTCTTCATGGGCGGCGAAACGACGCCCAGCCGCGCGGTCGTGCAAAGCGCCGGAAAGGCATACCGGCTCGACGCGCGCATTCTGAAAGAAGAGTTTCATCGTGCCGGCCCGGTGCAACGCTTGCTGCTGCGTTACACGCAGGCGCTCATCACGCAGATGGCGCAAACGGCCGTCTGCAACCGGCATCATACGATCGATCAGCAACTGTGCCGCTGGTTGCTGTTGAGTATCGACCGCTTGCCGTCGAACGAACTCAAGATGACCCAGGAGTTGATTGCCAACATGCTCGGCGTACGCCGGTCCGGTGTCACCGAAGCGGCCATGAAGCTGCAGGACGCGGGCTTGATCCGCTACAGCTACGGCCATATCGAAGTGGTCGACCGGTCGGGCCTGGAGGAACGCGTGTGCGAATGCTACGGCGTGGTGAGGCGGGAATTCGACCGCCTGCTACCCGATCTGAGAGCCGTTTAAGTGACGCGGCAACTCTTTGAACAATCTCTTCGAGGCTGATATGTATAAACACATTCTGGTAGCGATCGACGGCAGCGACACGTCCGAGCACGCATTCAACGCCGCTTTGCAACTCGCGAGCGAGAGCGGCGCGCAACTGCAGCCGCTCTATGTCGTCGACAATCCGCTGATGGCGTACGACGCCTCCGGCTACGATCCGACGATCCTGCATGACGCGTTCGTGGAAGAAGGCAAACGGCTGCTGGCAGACGCACTGGCGCGCATGAAACACGAAAACGTGGCCGGCACGCCGCGGATGGTCGACGTCGAGCCGATAGGCGAGGATATTTCGGAGCGCATCCGCATCACGGCCAACGAATTCAATGCGGACCTGCTGGTGCTCGGCACGCACGGCCGGCGCGGCTTCAAGCGTCTGTTTCTCGGCAGCGTCGCCGAACGCGTGGTGCGCAGTGCGTGCTGTCCGGTATTGCTGATACCGAGCCGCCAGGCGCAAACCACGCACGTGGAGTCGGCCAAACCGGGGCATGCCGACGTTGCCGCTGTGATGTATGAGATGCCGCCGCACTAGAGCCGGGGCGCTCGACGTCGCGTCGATGGTGGGAAATACAGCGCGCTCAGGCAGCGCAAATCGTATTCGAGGTCGTCAGATCCACCCACGACATGCCTTGCTTCAGGCCATCCAGCACGGCCTCCTGCGGCGTGCTGAAGTTTCGGTCGTGCGTGAATTCACGCACGACCACGCCATCCGGCGCGGCAACGCTCGTACCGATCAGACAGCCAAATTCAGTGCCGCTTTCGCGTGCGCAGGCCGTGACCGTCCAGCCGTCGCCGTCCACTTTTCCCGACAGGTTCATAACGTTTTTTGCCTCGTGCCTGCTCAACGCAACGTGGTGCGTGTTCGACGCTCGCGGATTGCGCGCGCCGCCCAACTGGTCTATCAGAGCGCCACAGCATGCCGGCTAAGCACCCGTGGATCGCCGACCGGCAGAACCACTCGCCCGTGCACCTCGTTGATCACGTCCGCTGCGGACAGATAGAACGCCAACGCCGCGGTGATGAGTCCCATATAGCCGCCCGCCATCCGCACCAGGCCTGAACCCGTCCACTCTCCTCCAGCCAGCAGGCCGAAGGTGATCCAGAGCGCCAGAAAGATGAACTGCAGCGCGCGAGGCGAGCGAAAGGTGGCCAGCCACATATAAAACGTGAAGACGCCCCAAAGAAACAGATACCAGCCGACGAACGCGGGCGGCACCTTGTCGTGTAAAAAAAGCACGAACAGTGCAAACGACCACCAGAACGCGCCATAACTTAGAAAGGCCGTCGCGCCGAAGGTATTGCCGCGCGGCAACTCCATCATCCCGGCGATGGCCTGAGCGGTCCCGCCGTAAGCAAGCGCGCAGGCGAGCACGAGGCCCATCGATTCGCCGGAAAACCAGCCGGCGTTGATCATGCTGAGCAGCCACGTTGTCAATGCAAAACCGGCGAGACCCAGTGGCGCGGGGTTCGCAAGTGTGGTTCGAATCGGTGCGCTGGCCATGGCCTGCTCCTGAAGATAAAAACGTTCCGGCAATCTCGCGGCCTTCGCGAACCATTACCCGAGCTGATCGAGAATCGCCGGATTTTCCAGCGTGGATATGTCCTGGGTAATTTCTTCGCCGGCCGCCAGCGAGCGCAGCAAGCGGCGCATGATCTTGCCCGAGCGCGTTTTCGGCAGATTCTCGCCGAAGCGGATTTCTTTGGGCTTCGCGATCGGCCCGATCTCCTTGCCGACCCAGTTGCGCAGTTCGGTTGCGATTCTGATCGCCTGGTCACCGGTCGGCCGCTCGCCCTTCAACACCACGAACGCGACGACGACTTCGCCGGTCGTCTCGTCGGGACGGCCGACGACCGCGGCTTCCGCCACCAGCGGGTTCGCGACGAGCGCCGACTCGATCTCCATCGTGCCGAGCCGGTGGCCTGACACGTTGAGCACATCGTCGATACGGCCGGTAATCGTGAAGTAGCCGGTGTCCTCGTCACGCACCGCGCCATCGCCGGCGAGGTACAGCTTGCCGCCGAGTTCTTCGGGGAAGTAACTCTTCTTATAGCGCTCCGGATCGCCCCAGACGCCGCGCAGCATCGACGGCCATGGCCGTTTGACGACGAGAATGCCGCCCTGCCCGTTCGGCACATCCTGCCCGGTTTCGTCGACGACCGCGGCCATGATGCCAGGCAGCGGCAGCGTGCACGAACCCGGCACCAGTGGCGTCGCGCCCGGCATCGGCGCGATCATGTGGCCACCCGTTTCCGTTTGCCACCAGGTATCGATGACAGGGCAATGGCTATGGCCGACGTGTTCGTAGAACCACGTCCACGCGGCCGGGTTGATCGGCTCGCCGACTGTGCCGAGCAAACGCAACGTCGACAGGTCGTAACGGTCCGGATGAACTTTGGGATCGGACTCGGCAAGCTTGATGAGCGAACGGATCGCGGTCGGCGCGGTGTAGAACACCGTGACGCGGTGTTTCGCGATCATCTCCCAGAAACGGCCGGCGTTCGGATAGGTGGGCACGCCTTCGAACACGACCTGGGTCGCGCCGATCGCTGTCGGGCCGTACGCGATGTAGCTATGGCCAGTGATCCAGCCGATGTCGGCGGTACACCAGAATACGTCGCTGCGCTTCGCATCGAAGGTCCACTTCATGGTCTGCGCGGCCCACATCAGGAAGCCGCCCGTGCTGTGCTGCACACCTTTGGGCACCCCCGTCGAACCAGACGTATACAGAATAAAGAGCGGATGTTCCGCGCCGACCCATTCGGGCTCGCACGTGTCGGCTGCGGCTTCTGTGAGCTCGTGCATCCACAGGTCGCGCCCTTCGTGCCACGCAACCTTGCCGCCCGTGCGCCGATAGACGATAACGCTTTTCACCGCTTCGCAGCCGCCCAGCGCAAGGGCCTCGTCCGCGATACTCTTCAACGGCAGCGCCTTGCCGCCGCGCATCTGTTCATCGCAGGTCACCAGCGCGATCGCGCCCACGTTGACGATCCGTTCATTGAGCGATTTCGACGAAAAGCCGCCGAACACAACAGAGTGCGTCGCGCCAATGCGCGCGCACGCCTGCATCGCCACGATGCCTTCAATCGACATTGGCATGTAGATCACCACGCGGTCGCCTTTCTTCACGCCGCGCGTTCGCAAAGCGTTGGCAAAGCGGCTCACTCGTTCGAGCAATTGCTGGTAGGTGACGTGCGTGACGGTGCCGTCGTCGGCTTCGAAGATCACCGCAACATGCTCACCGTTGCCGGCTTCGACGTGACGGTCGAGGCAGTTGTAGGACGCATTGAGGGTGCCATCGTTGAACCATTCATAGAACGGCGCACGCGATTCATCGAGAACCGTAGAAAACGGCTTTTTCCACTCGAGCGTTTCGCGCGCGAGACGCGCCCAGAATCCTGTGTAATCGCGCTCAGCTTCGGCGACCAACGCGCGGTAGGCATCCATGCCGGAGATCGCGGCGTAAGCCGCCACGCTGGCGTGAGGAAGGAAGGCTTGCGGCTCCTCCAGAATCGAATCGCTGGTTGACATTTTGTGTCCCTTGCACGCTTTCGTGCGTGCTTGATAGATGTGTTGCGCTCGTGGCGGCGCCCCTGCTGCGCCGGGCGTGACATGGCATTCCGCGTGATCGGTTCGATCAAGCGGTTGGCCGCTCCGGGCGAAATGGGGATGGCGCACAAATCGGTCAGGGAAGCCTTGTCACACGAAACTGTTTCGATCCGCGGTGACGGAGAAAAGCAGAGGGCTTGTAACGACGGTGCTCGCGTAGGAGGGGGAAGTCGGTACGGTGGCGTACAGGGTTTCGTCTGCGCCTTCAGGCAAATGTAAGTTTTGTACCATTCCACCGGGGCTGCAGAAAAAATCTGGAATAAGCCGCCCGGCGATGTGTTTGCCCTTATGTGGACGGCAGCAAACAGACGGTCTACGAGCGAAAGCAGAAACGCTTCTGCGCAGCTTCAGCAGTACGTAGATCACATTGGTGGACAGGTAAAGACGTAGTTCTCAATCACATAGATCGTTAGATTCAACCAACCTTAATTAGGCATCCAAATGAAGCTCAATCTTGCAGTGACCCTTTCGATGATCCTCCTTGCGTCGGCCGGCGCAGTCACCCATGCATCGGCGCAGGAAAAGACCCGCGCGGAAGTGCGTCAGGAACTGGTTCAGGCAGAAGCTAACGGCTCGAACCTCGTGACCGACACGTCGTATCCCGAGATCAACCCGATCTTCGCGCAGCAGGCCACACGCCTGAAGATGAACACGAGTGGCGAAGGTCCGGCGATGTCGGGTTCGACGGCGGCAGGCCAACGCTCGTCCAGCACACCCGCTCGTTCAGCAGGCGCGGCGATGCCGGCGTGTGTCGGCCCCGTAAGCTTCTGCTCGCCGTACTTCGGCAGCTAACCGCTGACGATGCGCTTCTGGAAGTGGTTTGGGATTCAACGAATGACTGGCTGGCTGTCGAATGCCTATGCCGGGGGCGAGCGGACGGTGGCCTTATGAGGCGTCCGTCCGTTCTAACAACCCGGTCACAGGCCGCATCGCTTTTTGATTTCCCTTTGACGATACAGCCCAATTAATTCCAATTTAACAGACATGCCTTTTAATTGAAAATTACTCAAATCCCGACGCATCATTATCGAATTAGCATAAAGAAATGATTTTGTAATTAATGACTAAGCGGCAGCGTCATTAAATCAATTAGAGTCCTACCTCCATTGCAGCACGCCATGCACTTAGGTTTGTCGAACAATCAACGGCTCCATAACCGACTGATAATAATAATATTTTCAAGCAACCACCCTCGTTCAGTCGCGACTTCCCCTCCCTCTCAACTATCTATTCTGATAGGTACCGATAATCTGTAATGAACGGTAATTTGGCGGCGCTCACGGATTTAACTGAGTGCCCCTATTAACCGTTCAGAACAGCGCTTCCAGACGAAATTCCTATTTATTTGACTCGACCGGAAACAGCCACCGGAAGATTCGGCGTCTCGTTGCGCTGTTATCTCAGGAGGTCACATGAAGTCGTCAGCCGCAAAACAGACGGTCCTATGTCTAAACCGTTACGCGGTCGTTGCTTTGCCTCTCGCTATTGCTTCGTTCGCCGCATTCGGCGCCTCACCCGCGTCCACGCTGTGGGCGCCCACCGACACGAAGGCGTTTGTGACGCCCTCCCAGGTCGAGGCGCGCAGTGCGACGCCGCTGCTCGAACTCGCCGCCGGCGAGACCGCACATGTCGTGGTCAGTCTCAAGCTTCGCGATGAGACGCAGTTGAAGCAACTTGCGCAGGCAGTCAATCAGCCGGGCAACGCGCAGTTCGGCAAATTCATCAAGCGTCAGCAATTCCTCTCGCAGTACGCGCCGACCGAAGCGCAAGTGCAGGCCGTCGTCGCGCATTTGCGGAAGAACGGCTTCGTTAACATTCACGTCGCGCCGAACCGTCTGCTGATTTCCGCCGACGGCAGCGCCGGTGCAGTCAAAGCGGCCTTCAATACGCCGCTGGTTCGCTACCAGTTGAACGGCAAGGCCGGCTACGCGAACACGGCGCCGGCACAAGTGCCGCAGGATCTCGGCGAAATAGTCGGTTCGGTGCTCGGCTTGCAGAACGTCGCGCGAGCCCATCCGATGCTGAAGGTCGGCGAGCGTTCCGCCGCGAAGACGCTGGCCGCCGGTACGGCCAAGGGCCACAATCCGACCGAATTCCCGACGATCTACGACGCCAGCAGCGCGCCCACCGCGGCGAACACGACGGTCGGCATCATCACGATCGGCGGCGTCTCGCAGACGCTGCAGGATCTCCAGCAGTTCACCAGCGCGAACGGTCTCGCGCCCGTCAACACACAGACGATCCAGACCGGGTCGTCGAATGGCGACTACAGCGACGATCAGGACGGCCAGGGTGAATGGGACCTCGACAGCCAGTCGATTGTCGGTTCCGCAGGCGGCGCCGTGCAGCAACTACTGTTTTATATGGCCGATCAAAGCGCGTCCGGCAACACCGGCCTCACGCAGGCGTTCAATCAGGCGGTGTCCGATAACGTCGCGAAGGTGATCAACGTGTCGCTCGGCTGGTGTGAAGCCGATGCCAACGCGGACGGCACGCTGCAGGCCGAAGACCGCATCTTCTCGACGGCGGCTGCACAAGGGCAAACCTTCTCGGTGTCGTCCGGCGATGAGGGCGTGTACGAGTGCAACAACCGCGGCTACCCGGACGGCAGCACCTATTCGGTATCGTGGCCGGCCTCGTCGCCGAATGTGATCGCCGTCGGCGGCACGACGCTTTACACGACGTCAGCAGGCGCCTACTCGAGCGAAACCGTCTGGAATGAAGGGCTCGACAGCAACGGCAAGCTCTGGGCGACCGGCGGCGGCTACAGCGTGTACGAGGCGAAGCCGTCGTGGCAATCGGCGGTGAGCGGCACGCCGAGCCAGCGCCTGCTGCCCGACATCTCCTTCGACGCGGCGCAGAGCACCGGTGCACTGATTTACAACTACGGTCAGCTGCAGCAGATTGGCGGGACGAGCCTCGCTTCGCCGATCTTCGTCGGACTGTGGGCACGTTTGCAGACCGCGAATTCGAACAGCCTGGGCTTCCCCGCAGCCAGCTTTTACAGCGCCATTAGCTCGACGCCTTCGCTGGTGCACGACGTGAAATCGGGTAACAACGGCTACGGCGGCTATGGTTACAAGGCGGGAACCGGTTGGGACTATCCGACCGGATGGGGCAGTCTGGATATCGCGAAACTGTCCGCCTATATCAAGAGCAATGGCTTCGCACATTAAGTCCGCTGGCCGATTGATGTGAACGCCTGAACGCTCGCCGATGACTTCGCGACACGCGGGTCATCGGCGGCTACGGGTAAACCGTTCGTCGAAACCACCGCGCGCGAGCGTCCCTCCCCTCGCGCCGAACGATTGCGGCGGTCCGAATCCGAGCCGCCCCTCACGCGTAAAACGCCCCTCCTCGCTTTCCCCAATCGCTCGCCGTGCCCTCCATTGGGTTGTCATTTTTGTTTTGCGATGTAATGATATAACATTCCTCGTGACGAATGACGACAAGGTGCCCGCTTGATCGGGACCGGTCGGCGCACGCTTGGTCATCCGTATTTCGTCCTGGAAAAACGGCGGCAAGACAGAAAACACATCCACCCAGTGCTCACCCTGAATAAATAACGATGAAAAACCGCACGCGTGTCTCCCATGCAGCCCTGCTGCTGTTCGCTATCGCCGCTCACGCCCATGCCGCGCCCGACGAAGGTTCGGTAACAGGCGCCGTCACCGACGCAGCAGGCAAGCCCGTCCGGAACGCGACCGTGAGCGTTCAGAACGCAAGCGGCGCCGCGGTCAATGAGGCAAAGACGGATGCGGACGGCCGTTTTGCGATCGGCCATGTGACGCCGGGCACTTACGCGATCGTGGTTACGGCACCGGGATTTGCGAGCGGCAGCAGCGTGACGACCACGACAGCAGGTGCAGAAAGCGCAGTAAGCGTCAAACTCGCTCAAAGCGACACGCTCGACGTTCAGGTGAACGCAAAGCGTCTCGATCGAGCCCGCAACGGACTACTGCCGGAAACCGGCAGCAGCGTGTACCGTTTCAGCCAGGCCGATATCAATGCGCTGCCCGCGGGGCAAGACACGCCGTTGAACCAGGTGTTGCTCCAGGCGCCCGGCGTGGCGAGCGACTCGTACGGACAACTGCACGTGCGCGGTGATCACGCGAATCTGCAGTACCGCATCAACGGCATCATCATTCCCGAGCCAATCAGCGGTTTCGGCCAGGCACTCGACACTCGCATCATCGACCAAGTGAACCTGCTCACCGGCGCGTTACCGGCGCAGTACGGCTACCGCACGGCAGGCGTGGTTGACATCCGCACGAAGACAGGCGATGCCGGCAACGGCGGGTCCATCGACGTGTTCGGCGGCAGCCATCAGACGATCAAGACCAGCGCGGATGTATTCGGCAGTGAAGGGCCGTTCAGCTACTACTTCAGCGGTTCGCTCGGCATGAACAACCTCGGGATCGAGAATCCCACTGCGAGTGCCAACGCGATTCACGATCACACCCGTCAAGGCGACGCGTTCGGTTACATGTCGTACATCATCAACCCGCTCACCCGCGTGAGCGTGATGTTCGGCACGACGAGCAACCAGTTCGAGATTCCCAACACACCCGGCTTGCCGACCAACTTCACACTCAACGGCAGCAACACGTTCGATTCGAGCCAACTGAACGAAACGCAATCGGAGTTGAACAACTTCGCGGTGGTGGCCCTCCAGGGCACCAATGGCGGCGCACTCGACTATCAGGTTGCCCTGTTCACTCGCTACACGCGGACGCAATTCAATCCCGATCCGGTCGGCGATCTGCTCTTTAACGGCGTGGCGTCGCAGGATTTTCACAGCAACTCGGCCAATGGCGCACAGGTGGACACGACCTGGCGGCTGAACGATAAGCATACGGTGCGGGCGGGTATCTTCTTCCAGCAAGAACATGCCGTGTTCAACGACAGCGTCAACGTATTCGCGACGGACAGCAACGGCAACCAACTTTCCGATCAGCCCTTCAATATTCAGGACTCCAGCAGCAAGACCGGTTATCTGTACAGCGCCTACGTACAGGACGAGTGGAAAATCACGGACAAGCTCACGCTGAACTATGGTCTGCGCTACGACAAGATGGACGAATATGTCAGCGCAAGCCAGCTTAGTCCACGCATCGGTCTCGTCTATGCGCTGACGCCGGCGACGACGCTCCATGCCGGTTACGCGCGCTATTTCACACCGCCTGCGTTCGAACTGGTGTCCGGCTCGACCATCAGCCGCTTCAATGGCACGACCAACCAGAGTCCATCGAATCAGAACGACCAGGTGCAACCGGAACGCAGCCATTATTTCGATCTCGGTGTGACGCAGCGTCTTGGATCGAACGTGACGGTCGGGCTCGACGCTTACTACAAGAAGTCGGCGAACCTGCTCGATGAAGGACAGTTCGGCTCAGCGCTTATCTTCACGCCGTTCAACTACAGGGAGGGGCGCGTGTATGGCGTCGAGTTCACGGCCAACTACAAACAGGACAACGTATCTGCGTATATGAATCTCGCGTGGAGCCGCGCGCAGGGCACGCAGATCGATTCCGCGCAGTTCAATTTCGATCCGGCGGAACTCGCCTATATCAACAATCACTGGGTCTATCTGGATCACGACCAACGCATCACCGCGTCGTTCGGCGGGACCTACGATCTCGGCAGAACGACCTTCACGTTCGACGGACTCGTCGGAAGCGGTTTGCGCAGCGGCTTTGCGAACACGGATCGACTGCCGCTCTATGCGCAAGTCAATCTCGGGGTGATACAGCACTTTAATCAACCGCTCATCGGCAAATTCGATGCGCGCCTCGTCGTAGTCAACGCATTCAACCGCGTCTATGAGTTGCGCGACGGGTCGGGTATCGGCGTCGGCGCCCCGCAGTACGGCCCGCATTTCGCCGTCTACGCCGGCGTCACCAAGCATTTTTGATTCCGTCCAGCTACGAAGAGGTAGAGCATGCAAGATTGGACAAGCGTTCTAGCGGCGGTACGCGTAGGCGGATGGGTCATCTATCCGCTGACGATACTCGCCATTCTGGCAGTCGCCATTGCCCTCGACCGGGCCTATGTGTTTCTGCGTTTTGGCCGGTTGTCGGGCACGCTGCGCGGCACACACGAGATTGCGGCACCCGGCCCGGCCCTCGATTGGGCCGGCAGATTGAAGGACGTCTCCAGTCAGAACGCATTCAGACGGATGAGCGCGCCGTGGGCGCCTGATCCTTCTGTACCGCTGTGGCTACGCGAGGCGAAAGCGCAATCGGTCGCCGCGCAAATCGAACGCGACATGAGCAAAGGTTTCTGGGTGCTGGAAACCATCGTGACGGCGGCGCCTCTGTTGGGTCTGTTGGGCACCATCGTCGGCATGATGCATTCGTTCCAGTTGTTCGGTGGCGATGGTCTCGTCGATCCAGGTGGCGTGACCGGCGGCGTGGCACAGTCGTTGGTGGCAACCGCGATCGGTCTCGTCGTCGCGCTGTTCGCGCTCTTTGCGTTCAACTATTTTTCCCGCCGGCTCGAACGACTCATGGATGAACTCGAGTCGTTCGCGAATGCGCGGCTCAGCGAAATCCGCCTTGCCGTTGCTGACACGTCCGTGGGAGCGCAGCCGTGAAGTTCAAGCGCTCGCGCGCGGCTAAGCGCGGTCGCATCGAAATCATTCCGATGATCGATGTGATGTTCTTTCTGCTGGCGACCTTCATGCTCGCATCGCTTGCGATGCAGCGGCTCGATGCACTCAAGGTCAATCTCCCTGCCGGCAGCGCGCAAAAGATGGCGGCACATGAACCACTTACCATTTCAGTGGACAGCAGCAACGAGGTATTTGTGAATCATCAGTCCGTCCATCTTGATCAGGTCGAGCCGACGGTAAAACGCCTGCTGCAAGCGGACGGCAACGTGGTGATCGCTGCTGACGACACAGCGGGCCACGGCGTGGTCGTTCAGGCGATGCTGGCCGCGCGCCGCGCGGGCGCTGAGCGGTTTTTGATCGCCGTGCGTCGTGAGTAGCCGGATGCGATTCGCGGACACTGTGGACGATTCTCCGCGGATGCGGATTGCGCTAGCGGTGCTGGTCGCGCTAGTCGTATGGATTGGGTTTTTGTTTCAGCTGGGGAGTTGGTTGGGTACAACGCCGTCTATGCATACGCCTGATAAGCCACTCGAGATGCGGGTGGTAGAACTCGATCCTCCGCAGGCTCCGGTTGCGCACACTACGCCTGCTCCGATCGCACCGGCAAAGTCACAACAGCCTGCCGATCCGCGCCCTCACGTGTCAGCACAAGTACGCACGACACTACCTGTCCCATCGAAGCCGGATGTGCGATCGGTACAAAGCGTTGCACCTGCTCAGTCGGCGCCCACAGTTCAAGAGCCGAAGCCGGCAGCCGAGCCGCCTGCCGGTCCCTCTTCCGAAGAAAGAGCAAACTCAACACCATCAGCCACCTCGTCCGGCGACGCAACCGCGCGCGCCATTGCTAAACCGTTGCCGGAACTCCCTGATGATTTACGTGACCAGGCGTATCAAACCGTCGCGATCGCTCGTTTCGCCATTCACGTTGACGGCTCGGTCGATGTCGAACTCATCAAGCCAACCGCCAATCCGCGCCTCAATCAAATCCTGCTCGAAACGCTCCGTAAATGGCGGTTCTTTCCGGCGATGCAAGCGGGACATCCGGTCGAAAGCCGACAGGACATCCGCGTGCATTTCAATGTGAGCTAGCCCGGTGAAGGTTGCGCGTTGGGTTTCTACCAACGCCTACCTCACCCCTTCGTCGCCCCAAACGTCAGCCCCGCCACAAAATGCTTCTGCATCGCAAAGAACATCGCGACCGACGGCAACGCGGCAAGAATCGACCCCGCCGAAACCAGATTCCACGCCGTGGTCCACTGCCCTTTCAACGCCGCGACACCTACGGTAATCGGCGCGGCATCGTCACCTTGCGTCAGACACAGCGCCCAGAAGTAGTCATTCCACACGAACGTGAACACGAGAATCGCCAGCGCCGCCAGCGCGGGACGAATCAACGGCAATACGATCTTGAAGAACACGGTCCACTCATTGGCGCCCTCGATCCGCGCCGCCTCGACCAGTTCAAACGGCAACTGCTTGATGAAGTTCCGCAGAAACAGCGCACAAAATCCAGTCTGAAACGACACATGGAACAGAATCAGTGCGCTCACTGTATTGAACAGACCGAGCTGCAAGGACAGATCCCGCACCGGAATCATCAACACCTGCACCGGCACGAAATTGCCCGCAACAAAGGTCGCGAACAAGGTCGAATTTCCGCGAAACCGATAGATAGCCAGCGCGAACCCTGCCATCGCCGCAAGTGCAATCGAACCCACCACAGCGGGCACCGTAATCAGCACGCTGTTCCAGAAGTAATGCAGCATCGGCGAAGTCGTCAATGCCTCGCGATAGTTATCGAACATCGCGAAGTGCTTTGGCCAGCCCCAATAGTTGCCTTCGCTCAATTCTTCCGTCGAGCGCACCGACGTCACGAGCACCGCGATCATCGGCAGCAACCAGATCAGCAGCGCGAGCGGCAAGGTCAGTTTGTACGCGCGGCGCGTCACCGGCTTCCATTTGTCGATCGGGATTGGAAACATGATCGGCTCCTTATTGCTCGGTGCGCAGCATGCGGCGCAGGTGATAGACGATGTACACCAGCATGATGGCGAACAGCACAACTGCCACCGCCGCGGAGTAGCCGATGCGGTAGTACTTGATCGCCTGGTCGTACATGTAGTACGCGAGCACGGTCGAACTTTCGAACGGTCCGCCGCTTGTCATCACCGAAATCAGATCGAAGCTGCGCAACGCGCCGATCACCGTGACGACGATTGCCATAAACGTGGTCGGCCGCAATTGCGGCAGGATCACGTGCCACAACATCGACCAGCCGCGCGCGCCTTCCATGCGCGCCGCCTCGATCTGCTCGGCGTTCAGCGACGTCAGACCGGTTAGATAAAGAATCATGCAATACGCGGTTTGCGGCCACAGCGCGGCGAACACGATCCCGAGGGTCGCGTACCGCGGGTCGCCGAGTACCGGCACGCCGTGCCCGAGAATCACTGCAAGCAAGCCGAAGGTCGGGTCGTAGAACCACGAAAAGATCAGGCCAACCACCACGCCCGACAGCACGAACGGCGCGAAGAACAGCGATTTGACGATGCGGATGCCGGCCACGGCCTGGTTCAGATAGAGCGCGACGGCGAGCCCCATCGGCGGCGCAAGCAGGAACAGCAGCAGCCAGATGAGGTTGTTCTTCAGCGCCGTGTAGAACGTCGGCGTATGGAACAACTCGATGTAGTTTGCGAGGCCGACGAAGGATGGGTCAGTCATCCCATCCCAGTTGAAAAAACTCAGGCGCATGGTCGAAATGATCGGCCACACGACGTAGATCGCCACCATCACGCAGGCCGGCGCGAGAAACAGGAAAGCGGCTCGCCGCTGCCGACGCGCGGTCGGCGACGGACGGCGCCGGCGCGCCGCGCCAGGCGGCCCGCCGCGCAATGCACCGCCCGAGGCCGGCACGCCCGAACCGGGCAAGCCAGGACCGCCCGGTTCGGCAGGGCCGCCGACGGTGTGACGGGTGACGGAATGCGACACAATCAATCTCCTGTCGACCAGAGTTCGCGCTTTAGCGCGTTACTCTGGTCCCATGCAAAGCTGTCGACCAGAGTTCGCGCTTTAGCGCGTTACTCTGGTCCCATGCAAAGCTGTCGACCAGGGTTCGCGCTTTGGCGCGCTACGCTGGTCCCATGCAACATAGTTGCCAGTCTGATGCAACAAGTAGCGGCCCAAGCCTGGACCTACGACCGAGCCGCTACCGCTCACTTCTTATAGATCCGCTTACGCGTCTGCTCGAGTTGCGCGAGCACCTCGTCGAGCTTCGAAGGATCGGAGATGAATTGCTGCATCCCCTTCATCCCTTCATCGGCCATTTCCTTAGTCATGTCGCGATCGTAGAACTGCGCAATGCCGCCCTTCGTATTCGCGAGAATCTGGAAGCCGATCTTCGAAATCGGATCCTCAGGTTCCGGCGATTTGCTGTTCGCCGACAAGGAGCCGAGCCCGGCCGCCAGCTTCGCGCCATTTTCCGGCGTCTGGACGAACGCCAGGAAGGCATGCGCATCCGCCTTGTTCTTCGCCTTCGACGGAATATGCAGCGATTCGACCGGACCGTCTTCGGCGGTCGGCACGTTCGCGTCGATGATCGGGAACTGGAAGTAGCCCATTTCCGGCTTGACGTTCGGCGGGAAACCGCCGGTGATGAAGGTGCCCATCAGCATCATCGCGGCCTTGCCCTGGAACAGGAACGGCTGCACCGCATCCAGATCGTAGGAAAGCGAATTGTCGATGAAATAGCCGGCGTCGATCAGTTGCTTCCACGTCGTGTAGACCTTCTTCACACGCGGATCGGTGTACGCGATATCGCCCGCCATCAGTTTCTGATGGAACGCGTTGCCGTTCAGGCGCAGGTCGAGATAATCGAACCAGCCGGCGAGCGTCCATGAATCACGGCCAGCCACGGCAATCGGCGTAATGCCTGCCGCTTTCAGCTTCTTGCAGTCGTCGAGAAACTGATCCCACGTTTTCGGTTCGCCGGTAATGCCGACCTTCTGGAACAGGTCCTTGCGATAGAACATGCCCCACGAGTAATACACGGTCGGAGCGGCGTACTGCTTGCCCTTATACGACGACGCTTCCTTCGTCGAAGCATACATGTCGTTCCAGCCGTTCTTCGCCCAGTCGCCGCTCAGATCCTCGAACAGCCCGCGCTGCGCGTAATACGCCATCCGCTCACCGTCATGCCAGTTCACGATATCGGGCGCGACGGTGGAGAGCCAACCGGGCAACTGGACCTTGTACGCTTCCTCATCGACGAACGACACCTTCACGTCGGTGCCAGGATGCGTTTTCTTGAAGTCGTCGATGATCGACTGCCAGACGGCGCGTTGACTTGCGCCCTTGAATGCGATGTTGACCGCGAGCGTGCCGGCCTGCGCGGTGCTGACGACGGACACGCCTGCGGCGGCCGCGGCCAGCGCGAGTGCCAGCAGAATCTTGCGAGGTTTCAGTGCCATGTTGCTGTCTCCTTTAAGCCTTGATTTTGCGTCGTTGTTGTTACTGCATGGAATCCTTCGTTCAGCCCACCAGATCATTTGCCCGATCGATAGACGGCCACACCCTGCGGTTCGACGGCGCGTGAGCCGATCACGAAAGCGTCGTCGGCGACATTGGCCAGCGTGTGCGTCTGATCGCCGTAGTTCAACACGTAGGTCAGCGCACCACGACGGCTAAAGCGCACAGTGTCGCCGAGCGATGTCGTTTCAACGCCCGCTTCTTCAGCGATCTGCTTCAGAAGGCGGACCGTAAGCGCATCGTCGAACAGGCTCGCGAAGTAATGAAACGCGCCGCTTTTCACATAAGCAGGATGACCGTCAGCGAAACGGGCACGCACGTCGAGCGAATCCGCTGTATCGCTGTCGATGAAATCACGCCAGTGGCGCGCCACGCCGTCCTCCGCGCTCGAGTTCCGGTTATTCACGAGCACCACAGCTTCGGTCACATTCGGCCGCATCGATTCGACACGCCACACACGCAGCGGCAACACAGAAGCGAGCGCGCCCGGCGGCAGGTTCGCCGGAATCTGCACGTCCGCCGTCTTCGAACCGGTGCGAGGACCCAGCACGACCTGCGCGCCCGAGCTCGCCAGCCGGGCGGCGAAATCCGCAGGCACAACCGGCAGCGGCGGCACGACGATCAAACGATAGCCGTCGAGGGCTGCATCGACCGGCACGATATCGACATCCAGCCCGAGCGAGCGCAGCGCCGAGTAATACTCGAATGCGAAACGCGGATAGTGAAAGTCCGCGCCCTGCGGATGAATCTCGAAGAGCCATTTCGCTTCGTAGTCGTAGACGAGCGCAACCTTCGAGCGGATCGCTGCGTTAGCGTCGGCGTTCGCGGCGAGCACCGCGCGAATTTCGTCGGCAACCTGCGCCGCTTCGTTGCCGCCCACATCGAGCCGGTTGTCGGGCGTATTCAAACCAGCGTGCATCTGCTCCTGCGCAAACGGCGCCTGGCGCCAGCGGAAATACGACACGCAACCCGCACCGTGCGCAAACGCCTCCCAGCTCCACAGCCGCACCATGCCGGGCAGCGGTGCCGGATTCCACTGCGCCCAGTTCACCGGGCCCGGCTGCTGCTCCATCACCCAGAACGGCAGCTTCGACATACCGCGGTACACGTCATGATTGAATGACGCGAAGTCGGGATGCCCGCTGCGCAACCAGCGCGCTTTCACGTCCGGTGCAAACCACTGCTCTTCGAGCGCGCCGAGCGGATAGCTGTCCCATGCGGCAATGTCGAGATCGGCCGACACCTTGTAATGATCGAACTCGGTAAAGAGCTGCATGAAGTTGTGCGCGACCGGCCGCCCCGGCGAATGCGCACGGATAATCTCGACCTGCATGCGGTTGTAGCGCGCCACTTCGTCGGAGGCGAAGCGCCGGTAATCGAGCCGGTGCGACGGATGCGCTTCGGTGACGGTCGCCACCGGCGCGTCGATCTCGTCGAAGCTACGGTATTCCATGCTCCAGAATACCGTGCCCCACGCACGGTTCAGCGCATCGATCGTTTGATAGCGCGTCTTGAGCCACTCGCGAAAGCGCCCCACTGCCGCCGGCGAATAGCTGACCACCGTGTGATGGCAGCCGAATTCGTTATCGGTCTGCCAGTAGGCAACGGCCGGGTGCTTGCCGTAACGCTCCGCAACTGCCGTACAGATTCGCTGCGACGCGGTGAAATACGAAGGCGATGAGAAATCGTAATGACGGCGTGAGCCGAAGGCGCGCGGACGGCCATCGGCACCGATCGGCAGAATGTCCGGATGACGGTCGATCAGCCACTTGGGCGGCGTCGCGGTGGGCGTGCACATGACAACTTGCAAACCGGCCGCGCCGAGTACGTCGACCGCGCGATCGAGCCAGCCCCAGTCGTACTCGCCAGGCGTTGGCTCCATCCGGCTCCACGCAAATTCGGCGATACGCACCTGCTCGATGCCAAGTGCTTTCATGCGGCGAGCGTCGTCTTCCCACATCGACTCCGGCCAGTGTTCCGGGTAATAACAGACTCCAAGGCGCATCCGAATGTCCTCTATGCGTAGTGTTCGACGGATTCGAGCGAAGCGGCGGCAAAGCCGTCTTCGGTAAACAAGTGGCAAGCGCGGCTGGGGACGCGCAAGCTCGCGCGGTCGCCCGGCGCGAGGCGTGTGTCGCCGGGCGCCTTGGCGATCAGCGTGGCGCCGCCGGGCTGATCGAGGTGGACATAGCTGTGCTCGCCGAGCTGTTCGACGAGGGATACAGTGCGGGTCAGAACGGCGTCCTGTGGGTTGTCAGAAGCTGTCGCGTCGATGAATTCGAGGTGTTCCGGGCGCACGCCGAGCGTGACCGGTTGCGCCGCCTGGAGTCCATCGCCGCTGACGGGCACGCGCACGTTTTCATCAGTGTGATCGAGCGTAACAACCACGCCCTGCGGATCAATCGACGCCACCCGCCCCGGCAAAAAATTCATCCGCGGCGAGCCGATAAAACCGGCAACGAAGCGGCTCTTCGGCCGGTGATATAACTCGAGCGGCGCGCCGATCTGCGCGATGCTGCCATAGCGCTCCGTGTCCTTGCCCGCATGCAGCAGCACGATCTTGTCGGCGAGTGTCATCGCTTCGATCTGGTCGTGCGTGACGTACACCACGCTGGCTTTGGCGAACTGCTTATGCAGCCGCGCGATTTCGATACGGGTCTGGCCGCGCAGCGTCGCGTCGAGATTGGAAAGCGGTTCGTCGAACAGAAACACGCCCGGCTCGCGCACGATGGCCCGGCCAATCGCCACACGTTGCCGCTGGCCGCCGGACAGTGCTTTGGGCCGGCGCTCGAGCAGCGCCTCAAGTTGCAGGATGCGCGCGGCTTCCCGCACCTTGCGGTCGATTTCTTCCCTGGGGGTTTTAGCGAGCTTGAGGCCGAAGGCCATGTTCTCGAACACGGTCATATGCGGAAACAGCGCATAGCTCTGGAACACCATCGCCACACCGCGTTGCGCCGCCGGGACGTCGTTGACGAGGCGGCCGGCGATCGACAGGTCGCCGTCGGTCACGTCTTCGAGGCCGGCGATCATCCGCAGCAAGGTGGATTTACCGCAGCCGGACGGACCGAGAAACACGCAGAACTCGTTCTCGCCTATTTCCAGATCGACATCGCGGATCACTAGCGCGCCGTCGCCATACGCCTTCTGCACGCCCCTCAATGAAATGCTCGCCATCGCATCGACTCCGTGATTTAATCGGCTCGACGTCGGAGATTAAGCGCTTAATCAGTAGGGCCGAAAAAAATCGATCGCTACCGATCGTTGGGGCCTTACCTGTCTCCGATATCGTTTTGTCTGTGCGGCAAATGGTGCCGCGCCTTGGGCTGTGATGCAAATGTCGGACACCCATCCCAAATATTGAATAAGCATTATGACAACCCTTAGCGAAGTCGCGCGTCACGCCGGCGTCACCCCTGCCACGGTGTCGAACGTGCTGCGCAATCGCGGCCGGGTCGGCGCGAGCACCCGGCAGCGGGTGCTCGACGCCGTCGACGCGCTCGGCTACCGCCCGCATCTGGCCGCCCGCGCGCTCGCCGAGGGCCGCGCGCCGACGTTGGCGTTGATGGTGTCGAGCATTGCCAATCCGTTCTATCCGGAGTTCGCGCTCGCGGTCGAACACGCGGCGCGCAGCAGCGGCCACTTCGTGATCATCTGCAATACGAACGAAGATCCGCTGACCGGGCGCGCCTATCTCGACCAGATCGCAGGGACGCTTTCCGAAGGCGTGCTCGTCACCAATGCGAACCTGGACTTTGCAGACCTTCATACGACCGAATCACGCGGCACGCCCGTCGTGCTGTGCATGTGGGAACGGCCCAATGAGCCGCCGGGGCTGCCATGTGTCGCGGTCGATTTTCGTCTGGCTGGCGAATTGGCCGGCACGCATCTGCTGACGCTCGGGCACCGGCGGATCGGCGCGATTGTCGGCAGCAAGGCTTCAGGTATTCACGCCGCTCGTTACGAAGGTTTTGTCGATGCGCTGCATTCGGCCGGCGCGCCGAAAGGAAAGGTCAAGCATGCGCCCGATACGATACAAGGCGGCTACGCCGCGGCGCGGGCGCTACTGGAAGCCGATCCGAAACTCACCGCGATCTTCGCGACCAACGATCTGCCGGCGCTCGGCGCGATGCACGCCGCCGCCGATCTTGGCCTGAACGTGCCGGGTGATCTGTCCGTGATCGGCATTACCGATATTCAACTGGCGCGCGAATCGCGGCCCGCGTTGACCACAGTCGCCGTGCCGACTGTCGAAGTCGCCGACCTGGCGGTGTCGCTGCTGCGCGAGTTGATCGAATCGTCGTATGGGCAAGCAGGTCATCAACCAGCGGCAAGCGTGCCGATGCGGATTTCCTCGGCGCCGAAACTGGTTGTGCGCGCGTCGACTGGGGTGCCGCGCCCGAGGTAACGTGGCCGTAACAACATCGGGGACGTTACGTAGCGAACCCTGGCTACGGTCGTCCCCAACTCCCGGGCCGCCGTCCGCAAACGCCCGTATCAAGCGGTTCCACGGCAAAAACACCGTTTCAATCAGTCCATCCATGCAGTTGGCACGGTCCCTGCAATAAAGCAGGAAAAGGCTGAGCGCCGGCATGACTTACATGCCGCCCGCGCTCCCCAACCGGCCAGGCCAAGGCCATAACAAGCATGGATACTCAAATGAATGCCGCTCTTCTGCTGGACGCCGATCTCGCCGAACAGACCACCGACGCAGACTCGACCTTCGCGCAGCGCCATCCCTTGCAAATCGCAGTTTGTCTTCGCAAGCTGATGGCCGGACAGGACTTCGTGACGGTGGAATTCAACGGCCGCCAGATCGTGACGCAGATACTCGAGGTCGATTCGCGCAATGCGCGCTTTATCTTCGACGCCGGCAGTACGCAGTTGGACAATTACGCGCTGCCGTCTGCCCGCCAGTTGATCTTTCGCAGTTTGCCGGGCGGCATTCGCACGGAGTTCACGACGCTTAACGCAGACCCGATCATGTTCGAAGGACGCCCGGCTTTCGAGGCCGCTTTCCCTTCGCTCCTGTATTACGTTCAGCGCCGCGAATTCTTCCGCGTGCAAACGCCCGTGCTGGATCCGTATATCGCTAGCGGGCCGTATGTGGACGGCGGTTCGTTCAGGCTCGAACTGCAGGATCTTTCATTGGGTGGCGTGGCGTTGAACACTGCCGATGCACGTTTCGGCTCGCTTGAAAGCGGCACCGTATTGCGCGACGTCACGCTGCAACTCGGCAGCTTCGGCACGCTTCTCCTCGATCTGGAAATCGTCGCGCCGCGGCAATTGACTACGCCGAAGGGCGATCTGCGCTTCGTGATCGGCTGCAAGTTCGTGACGACGCCGGGGCCGGCTGAACGGATCTTGCAGCGCGTTGTCACGCAACTCGAAACGAAGCGTCAAAGGCTCACGCCGCGAGGGTGAGTTCCTGCGGGTACGCTTGCTACGATTCTCACGGCGTGGATAAAGTCTGCAGTCATCGCCGCTGAGAATCGCTGCTTCTGGCCGCCGCCTCATACCTTCGCGACGACAGTCAAACCCGTCGCCACGCATCAATTAATATTTCAACCAGCTTTCAATCGAGCCAGGACTTTCCCGAAGTACCGGCGCTCGATCTTGCATCGCACCACTCCCGCAAAGCCCCGTCACGTAAGGCCTGCCGCCCTGGCGGCCGCTTTGACATGTCGACGCCCCTCCCGATCGCTTCCTTGACGAGCGTCCTCGCGCCTGCTGTACTAAATCAACTAAAGTGATTTAAGCAGCCAGTTTCGCATTGCATTGGAATCGCATCAGCTTCGAAACCAGATCGCAAGCAGGCGGCAAGCGCGCAGCGTTCGCGTGTGCAATCACCCGCAGTTCACAACGTCGTGACCAATAACCGGAGGAGCGTCCCATGAATCTGAATTCCCGCAGGCATCCTGTCGCCAGGAAAATCGTGTCGATGTGCGTCGCGGCATCGGCCGTGTGGTGTGCGAGCGCGAGCCAGGCGGCCGACCAGCCTGTCGTCGGCCTCATCACCAAGACCGACACCAACCCGTTCTTCGTGAAGATGAAACAGGGCGCTGAAGCAGCGGCATCGAAAGACGGCGCCAAACTGCTCACCGCCGCCGGCAAGTTCGACGGCGACAACGCGAGCCAGGTCACCGCCATCGAAAACATGATGACGGCCGGCGCGAAAGCGATTCTGATCACGCCGAGCGACACCAAGGCGATCGTGCCGAGCATCAAGAAAGCGCGCGCCGCCGGTGTGATGGTGGTCGCGCTCGACACGCCGACCGATCCGCAAGACGCCACGGACGCCCTCTTCGCCACCGACAACTTCAAGGCCGGCGTGCTGATCGGCAAGTACGCGAAAGCCGCCATGAACGGCAAGCCCGCGAAGATCGCCACGCTCGATCTTGCGCCAGGCGTCTCGGTCGGCGTGCTGCGTCATAACGGCTTCCTGGAAGGCTTCGGTGTGAAGGAAGGCGATCCGTCGGTCGTCTGCAGCCAGGACACGCGCGGTGATCAGTCGAAGGGCCAGACGGCGATGGAAAATTGCCTGCAGAAATCGCCGGATATCAACGTGGTCTACACGATCAACGAACCGGCTGCGGCGGGTGCGTATCGCGCGCTCAAGGCAGCAGGCAAGGACAAGAGCGTGATGATCGTTTCCATCGACGGCGGCTGCGAAGGCGTGCGCAATGTGAAGGCCGGTGCGATTGCCGCGACCTCGCAGCAGTATCCGTTGAAGATGGCCTCGCTCGGCGTGACGGCGGGTGTCGAGTATGCGAAGACCGGCAAGAAGGTCTCCGGCTATCAGGACACGGGCGTGACGCTGATCACCGACAAGCCGATGTCCGGCGTCGACAGCAAGGATACAAAGTACGGCCTCGACAACTGCTGGGGCAACAAGTAACGCGCACTGAATGGCGGCCCACTTCGTGGGGCCGCTCACGGATTGCCAGCCACTGAACCGACGGCCGCGGGGTACACCGCGGATCGGCGGCCCACCAGATGGCCGGTCTCCGTATTTGCCACGTGGCCTGCCCGCCACGTTCATGCATCGAGGACACCTATCATGTCGACACCTTCCGCGCCCGCCGGCCACCCGCGCACCTTCACCGACCGCTTGCCATCGCTCGCTGAAATCGGACCGCTGATCGCCCTGCTGCTGGCCTGCGGCTTCTTCATTTCGCAGAGCAACCGCTTCCTGTCGTTCCAGAACCTCTCGCTGATCCTGCAGCAAACGATGGTGGTCGCCGTCATCGCCATCGGCCAGACGCTGATCGTGCTTACAGGCGGGATCGATCTGTCGTGCGGGATGGTGATGGCGTTCGGCTCGATCATCATGACCAAATTCGCGGTCACGCTCGGCGTGCCGCCGGTTCTCGCGATTCTGTGCGGCATCGCCGCGAGCGCGTTGTTCGGCGCGCTCAACGGCGTGCTGATCACGCGGATCAAACTGCCCGCCTTCATCGTCACGCTCGGTACGCTGAACATCGCATTCGCGCTCACGCAGATCTATTCGAACGCGGAGAGCGTCTCGAACCTGCCGGACGCGATCATGTTCCTCGGCAACACGTTCAAACTCGGCCCCGCGGATGTCACCTACGGCACGGTGCTGACGTTGCTGATGTATGGCGCGACGTGGTTCGTCTTGCGTGACACCGTGCCCGGCCGGCATCTGTACGCGCTCGGCAATAACCCCGAAGCCGCGCGCCTGATGGGCCTCTCGTCGCAAAAGATCCTGCTCACCGTGTATACGCTGGCCGGTGCGATTTATGGCATCGCCGCGCTGTTGTCTGTCTCGCGCACCGGGGTCGGCGATCCGCAGGCGGGGCAAACCGAGAACCTCGACAGTATTACGGCGGTGGTGCTGGGTGGTACGAGTCTATTCGGCGGACGTGGCTCGATTAGCGGAACGCTGCTCGGCGCGCTGATCGTCGGCGTGTTTCGTAATGGCCTGACGCTAATCGGTGTCTCTTCGGTCTACCAGGTGTTGATCACCGGCATGCTGGTGATTCTCGCGGTTGCCGCGGACAAACTTTCCCATCGTCGCGGTTGAACGCCCAAAGGAACCTGTCATGTCGACACCTACTTCCGCTTCTGCCGTGATGCCCGTTCTGCAGGCGCGCGGACTCATCAAACGCTACGGCAACGTCACCGCGCTCGACGGCTGCGATTTCGAAGTGCTGCCCGGCGAGATCCTCGCCGTGATCGGCGACAACGGCGCGGGCAAATCGTCGTTGATCAAGGCGCTGTCCGGCGCCACCATCCCCGATGAAGGCGAAATCCTGCTCGACGGCAAGCCGGTCAAATTCCGCAGCCCGCTGGATGCGCGCGCTCAAGGCATCGAAACCGTGTACCAGGAACTCGCGGTGGCGCCCGCCATGAGCATCGCCGAAAACCTGTTTCTCGCCCGTGAGCTCGTCAAACCGGGCTGGCGCGGTTCGATCTTCAAGATGATCGACAAGCGCCGCATGCTCGACGAAGCCACCGCGCACATGAAGGATCTGCAGATCGGCATCCGCTCGATGCGCCAGGCGGTCGAAACCTTGTCCGGCGGACAGCGTCAGGGCGTGGCTGTCGCGCGCAGCGCGGCGTTCGCGCGGCACGTGGTGATTCTCGACGAGCCCACCGCCGCACTCGGCGTCAAGGAAGGCAACATGGTGCTCGAATTGATCCGCCGCGTGCGTGATCGCGGCCTGCCGGTGATCCTGATCAGCCACAACATGCCGCATGTGTTCGAAGTCGCGGATCGTATTCATATCCAGCGGCTCGGCAGGCGTGCCGCGGTGGTCAATACCAAAGACATCCACATGTCGGAGGCCGTGGCGATCATGACGGGCGCGAAGCAGGCGGACGTCAAGGCGATTGCATGATGCACGCATCCCGCTGAGGGGCACACGACGATGGACACCACCGGTACACGTTCGCCTCTCAAACGCACGGTCGGCTCGAACCAGGTCGGCATGCGGCAGTTCAACGAACGGATCGTCCTGCAGGCGATCCGGTTGCATGGGCCGCTGCCGAAAGCCGATGTGGGCCGTCTCACGCGTCTGTCGATGCAGACCGTCTCGATGATCGTCGACCGTCTGATCGACGACGGCCTGCTCGAAAAGCAGGCGCGCGTGCGCGGCCGCATCGGTCAACCGTCGGTGCCGATCGCACTGCGTGCGGATGGCGCGTACACCATCGGCATCAAGGTGGGCAGACGCAGCCTCGACGTGCTGGCGATGGATTTCGCGGGCCACGTGGTGTGCCGCGATGTATTCGACTATGCCTATCCCGATCCGCGCACACTATTTCCCGCGCTCGAAAGCAAACTGGCGCGTGTGAATCAGACGCTCGGCGCAAAGGCGAACAAAGTGGTTGGCGTGGGCGTGGCGGCGCCGTTGTGGCTCGGCGGCTGGCGCGACTTTCTCGGCGCGCCGCAGGACGCGCTGGAAGCGTGGCACGAGATCGACTTGCGTAGTCGCATCGCGACGATGACGGGCTTGCCCGTCGAGTTCGCTAAAGACACCACTGCCGCCTGCGCGGCCGAACTCGTGATGGGCCAGGGCCGCGGAATTCACAATTTTCTCTATCTGTTCGTCGGTACGTTTATCGGCGGCGGCCTGGTGATCGACGGCCGTTTGCATGCCGGGCCACACGACAATGCTGGTGCGGTCGGCTCGATACCGCTGCGGGACGGCAGCGCGCGCAAACCGGCGCGGCAACTGCTACATGCAGCATCGGGTTTCGTTCTGGAACGGCTATTGAGCGATGCAGGCGTGCCGCCCGCCGCCGCGCACGATCATCGCGCGTTGTCGCCCGAACTGTGGCGGCAGACCGAACAATGGCTCGACACGGCGTGTCCTGCGATCGCCAATGCATTGACCAATGCGGCAGCCTTGCTCGACCTGGAAGCGGTGGTGATCGACGGCGAACTCGACCGGCAACTGGTCCGCGAAATCATCCGCCGAACCGAGCGCGTGCTCGATCGCTTCGAATGGGAAGGCATGGTGCGTCCGCAACTGCTGGAGGGCACCATCGGCGCCGATGCGCGAGCGATGGGCGGCGCAATTCTGCCGCTGTACGCGCATTTCGCACCGGTGCACGAGCTCTTCCTTAAGCCGGCGACGGACGCCGGCTATTAGGCGCCCTTGCTCATTGCGCGGCCACTTTCGCTATCGCAGCCGTTTTAGCCGGCGGATTTTGCAGCAAGGGCTGCAGCACCGGCGCCAGCGACTTCAGCAACTGCACCGAGAGCGCACTCGTGAACTCGTAATGCGCCGCATACGGCTCATGCACCCAGGCGGTCAGCGTGCCGTAGAAACGGTCTCCCATCACAAACACGAAGGTTGCGCTGCGGTTCACCTTGCGCGACTCGATCAGGCGTGCGCCTCTGGCCCACACATTGAAGCGCTGATCGCCGGTGCCGGTCTTGCCGTAAATTTCGAGTGTTTGACCATCGGGGAACGTCATGCCCTGCGCGAGACGCTTAGCCGTACCGCCTAATACGACATCACGCAACAGCCCTCTGACCACCCCGGCGATCTCCGGCGACAACTGCTGCTGCGGCGCCACTGCCGCGCGCTGGAAATGCGTTTCGTACGGCGTGTTTTTCGCGAAGTCGAGTTGCGTGAGACTTTCGGTCGGCACCTTGTTGCCGTTGTTGGCAATCACGCCTATCAGTTGCGCGAGCGCAGCCGGCCGGTCACCGGATGCTCCGATCGCCGCCGCATACGACGGCGTGAGCGTCGCGAACGGATAGCCGAGCGCCTGCCACGATTTACCGATCGCATCGTAGGCGCGCAGTTCGACCATCCGCTTGATGCGGCGATCCTGGGTGGCGTGATAGCGGGTCTTGAAGAGCCACGAATAGGTCGACAGACGCACATCGCGGCTCGCATTCTGTATCTGGTCGAGCGTCGCGTCGGGATGGGCGCGCAGATAGTTGAGCGTCCACAGTTCCAACGGATGCACGCTCGAAATGTAGCCGCGATCGTTCAGATTGAAGCGGTCGATTGCATATTTGTCGTACAGGTTCGCGAGGTCCTCGTCGTCCAGGATGGAGGCAGCCGGCGTGTTCTTCAGCACCGCACGCATCTTCGCGTTGAACCACGCATTCGATTCATCCGGCGCGACACTGCGCAACACCGTCGCTACTTTGGGCGGCGATTTGCGCACACCTAGCAGCAGCAAGGCCAACTGCTGCTCGGGCGCCTTGCCGTGGTATTTCGTGTAGAAACGATTCATATACACGCGGCTTTCCTGATCGGCGAAACGCGTGAGATACATCTTGCGGATCGCAGGATCGCCCAGCCATTGCGCCGACGGTCCGGTGGTTTGTACCATCTCGTAGTGGACGATATCGCGCATCAGCCGCACGAACACCAGATTGACCGAATGCTGGAATGCACGGTGCACGGTGAGAATGCGGCTGTTGTCGTCCGATTCGAAGTTGTTGAAAGTCTGCGCGCCACCGCCCGTGTAAAACGTTTCGCCTGGACTTGCCGAGTATTTGCGTTCCACCGCCGCGTCGAGCATGGCTTGCAGTGAGCGGTTCGAGGTATGCGCCAGATAGTCCAGCGCCCAGCGCGTGAGCTGATCGTTCGGATCGTACTTCACGGCTTTCAGCTCCGCTGTGCTCAGCGGGGCATAACGCGCATGCAGCTCGGAGACGATCTGCAAATACGTCACCACGGTACGCATTTTCGCGGTCGAACCGAGATTCAGTCGCGCACCAGAATTAATGTCGAATGGCTGGTTCACGCTATCGGTTTGCACCCGCACCAGGTTCGCGCCGTCACGCCGTTCGAACAGCGTAAAGCTATAGGCGATTCTCGATGGATCGTCGGAGGCGCGCAGCATTTCATAGCCGACGAGCCCGGCGGCTTTTGCACCGTCGCGCGTCGCGGCGGCGGCAAGACGTTCACTCACGGCCTGCTGCACGGCGTTGTTGAGCGTGCCCGTTGCCTGCATGTCCAGCCGGTCGAGTTCATAGAAACTCGGAATGCCGAGCGCCGCCAACAGGTGCGAACGCATCGACGTCACAGCCTTGCGCGACACGAACGAGTCGGCGTTGTGCATTTTTTCCGGTGCGCGGCGCAGATCCACTTGCGCGGACAACGCGGCATCGCGCAGCGGGTTCGAAATAACACCACCGCTCGCCAGCAAGCGCAGATAACTATCCGTCAGACGTTCAAGTTCGGCATAGCCGTGATGCAGGAAATACGACGGCGCACGTTGCGCGATCATCAGCGAGAGCACCTGGCGAAACGCCACGCCCTGCTCAGCGAGATTCTCTTCTGTCGACGGCGCTTTGAGAATGCGGTTGATGTCGTTGAAATCGCGACTGTACCAGGCGGCCAGACCGTCGCCGATGCCATTGATCTCACCAATACCCGGCTGCGCGGCAAGCGGCACCGAGTTGAGATAGTGGACGACGATCTGCTGGCGCGCGGGCATGGTCTGCGGACCATTCAGATAGGCTCGGACCGAAGCGGATGCGATTTGCCGCAATTTCTCCGGCGGCGTTGCCGTGCGCCCGCCCGCCGAGTGGCGGAACTTCTCGATCTGCGTAGCGAGCGTGCTGCCGCCGGGCGTCGACTGATGCCGGTTGAACACGCGCGCGCCCTGGTCGACGAGCGCGTGACTAAAGCGTCCCCAGTCAATTGCCGGATTACGGTTCGGCTGATCCGGATCGAGCAGATAGCGGTCTTCGATAAACAGCAGCGAATTGACGATCAGCGGCGGGATCGAATCGAAGCTGTCATAAACGCGGCCCGGATACTGTGCACCAAAGAGCGGCGCGCCGGTACCGTCGAAGAGTTGCAACCCCGCCTGGTCTTTTTCGGCGTAGGGAATAAATAGACCGCTATCGGCCAGCGACAGCATTCGCTCGGAATCACGCGACTGTGCGCTGATTTCAAACCCGCGTTCGAGCAGGCGCTTCTGGAACGACGGCAGCAACGCGTAGCCGAGGCGGCTGTCGTAGGGGCCTTTGTCTGCTTGAGGGAAGCGGATGGAATGACTTGGACCGCTCTCGGCGGAGAAACCCACGTCGCGCGTGAGTTCGGAGAGATAGCGCGCCTGCAGTCGAGACGTTTCGATCTCGACCTGGACAAAGCGGGCCGCCAAAGCCAGCGCGAGCACGAAGCCCACTGCCAGCCCCCATTTAAGCCACTTCCTGACGGGCGCCGTGCCTGTCGCGCGAAGCGGTAACCGAATCAGTGGCCGATTCATGGCTGCTCTCCCCGAGCGTGCGCCATTCTCTTGATTCTGGCACACCTTCGATCAAGTGTAGCGCGGAACGCGAGCATGCAATCGGTTCGGATTTACCCCAAAGTGTCGCCGCAGCAACACCTTTTCGCCGGGCATGGCGCAGCGCCGATCGCCATGCGATATTGGGGGTCTTTCGCGCGTCAGAAGAAAGCAGATTCAGGCGTTTTTTTGCGCCGACGTCGCTCTCTCTTCCCCCTGCCCCATCGTCCGTCCCCGCAGTAACTCGATGAATTGCTCAGCCGGCGGCGACAGCACGCCGCCTTTGCGCGTCACAATCCCGAAGGTTTGTGAAGGCGACTTTAGTTTGACCGGCACGAAGCGCAACATTTTCTGCCGCACGAACAACTCCGCGATCGCGGTTGGCAACAACGAAACCAGATCGGCGCTACTTTGCAGTAATGCGACTGTCACGAAAGTGGAAGCAGTCGAGATCGGGTTGTCTGGCATCTCAAGTCCTGCCAGATCCATCTCCCGTTCGAGCAACGCATGCAAGGGCATATGTGACGGATACATGACCCAGCGATGGCCGGCAAGGTCACGTAGTTTCACTTCTTTCCTTGGCAATGGCGGATGGCCGTAACCCACCACCACGGATAACGGCTCGTCCCCAAGCGGACGGTAGTGATATTTCGACGGATCGGCGGCAACCGCCGCACGGCCGATCACCAGATCGAGCCGGCCTTCGTCGAGTTGCAGCAGCATGCGTGCGCTGGTGTCCTCCATCACTTCGATCGACAGGCCCGGCTGGCCGGCATGCAGATCGTTCAGCGCCGGCACGACGCACTCCGGAATCGCGCCCATGATCGCGCCGATCGCGAGCCGCCCGCCGCGCCCCGAGCGTATCTCGGCGACGTCCTGGCAGAGCGCGGTAAGGTCCGTCGCCACGAGCCGTGCGTAGCGGATCACGCAGTGGCCGAGCTGGTTCGGAATCATGCCGCTCTTCGAGCGCTCGAAAAGCGGCGCCTCGAGCATCGACTCCAACTCCTGCAACGCCTTGCTGGCAGCCGATTGCGTCATCGACATCGCGCCGGCGGCTTTGTGCAGCGACTTATGATCGTCGAGCGCGATCAGCAATTGCAGCTGCTTCATGCGCAGTCTCGACAGGAGGACGTTCAGGGTGTCTTTCATGAATTGCCGGGCAGCCGCGGGGTGAATCGCAAGGTGAGTCGCAAAAGCGATCACAAGATGGAAACAATTCAATATACCCGCCACGCACCCCGCCGTATAGTCAGCGACGGAGACATTCAAACACCCACGCCTCATCACGTCGTCACCTCACCTTGGCACAACGCACATCACCATGACCCATACCCACAACCCTGCTCCCATGCGCGGCGTGTTCCCCGTCGCGCCGACCATCTTCGACGAGGCCGGCGGGCTCGACCTGGAAGGCCAGAAACGCTGCATCGATTTCATGATCGACGCGGGCTCCAACGGCCTGTGCATTCTGGCGAACTTCTCCGAACAGTTCGCGCTGTCCGACGACGAGCGCAACACACTGATGCATGTGGTACTCGAACACGTTGCCGGCCGCGTGCCGGTGATCGTCACGACCACGCATTTCAGCTCGTACCAGTGCGCTGAACGCAGCCGAAGCGCGCAGGCTGCCGGCGCCGCGATGGTGATGATCATGCCGCCGTATCACGGCGCGACGATCCGTATCGGCGAGCGCGGTATCTATGAGTTCTATCGCACCGTGTCCGATGCAATCGGAATTCCGATCATGATCCAGGACGCGCCGGTCAGCGGCACGGCGCTATCCGCACCGTTTCTTGCCCGCATGGCGCGTGAACTGCAGAACGTGTCGTACTTCAAGATCGAAGTGCCGCAAGCGGCGAACAAGCTGCGCGAGCTGATCGAACTGGGTGGCGACGCCGTGGTAGGTCCATGGGATGGCGAAGAAGCGATCACGCTAATGGCCGATCTCGATGCGGGCGCAACCGGTTCGATGACCGGCGGCGGCTACGCGGACGGCATCCGCCTGATCGTCGACGCCTATGCGGCGGGCGACACCGAAGCGGCTGCCGCTCACTATCAGGAATGGCTGCCGCTCATCAACTATGAAAACCGCCAGGGCGGCCTCGCATCGTGCAAGGCCTTGATGAAAGAAGGCGGTGTGATTCGATCGGACGCAGTGCGCCATCCGCTGCCGCCGATGCATCCGGCCACACGCGCAGGCTTGTTGAAAGTCGCACGGCGACTCGATCCGCTGGTATTGCGCTGGGGCAGCTAAGCTCAACTCTCAACCTGGAGCAGTCCAAAGCAAAAAAATAAACGCCCACGCGCAACCCCCGGACGCAAACCCCGGGGTCCTGCATCCACATACGCGGCCATAAGCCCGGCGGATGCAGCACACGGGGGAAAAACCACATATAAGGTCGGAAGGAAATTGAGTAACATAGACCCGCAAGCTCACCACACCACTTTCCATGACCGCCGACCCTCGAGAACTGACGCCGGAAACCCTCGCCGAGTTGCTCGAACGCATTGCCAAAGAGGATGCTTCGGCACTACGCGAGCTATATGATCTCGCCGCCCCGAAACTGTTTGGTCTTGCGCTCCGTATATTGAGCAGGCACGAGTGGGCCGAGGAAGTATTGCAGGACAGCTTCGTCAACATCTGGCGCTTTGCGGGCGACTATCGGCGGGCACTCTCCGCCCCCATGACGTGGATGTCGGCAATCGTCCGGAACCGTGCTCTCGATCACCTGCGGCGGATCAACAAGCAGGAAACCGAATGGAGCGATGCGTTGGACGATCTTGTGGCAACCGGCGATCCGGATCCCGAAGCACTGAGCGCGGTCAGCCTGCAGGCACGTCTGCTGGCCGGCTGCATGCAGCAGCTGGAACCGGCGCAGCGTCAGGCGGTGGCTCTCGCCTACCTGCGTGACCAGAGCCATAGCGAGATCGCTGAAGCGCTGACGGTGCCGCTTGGCACCATCAAATCCTGGATCCGGCGCGGCCTTGCCAAGCTGAAGACCTGCCTGGGAGGTGAGTGATGAATCTCCATCGCTATCCTCAACTGGTCGATATGCTGGCCGCCGAGTACGCGCTCGGCACGCTGCGCGGCGGCGCCCGACGACGCTTCCAACGCTACGCGGATCACGATACGGTGATTCGTCAGGCTGTCGAAGAATGGCAGCGGAGAATCTCGCCGCTAGCCGAACTCGCCGAGCCGCGTATGCCGCCGGCTGCTGTCTGGGATGCTATCGAGCGGCGGCTCGGCCTGACGTCGGCGCGTGAGGCTGCGCGCGAGGCGCCACGACCGCGCACCGTGGTCGAAAAACCCGCGCGTCCGTCCGGCAGCATTTTCGAGAATCTCGCGTTCTGGCGCGGCTGGGCGATCGGCGTGACGGGGTTCGCCATAATCGCGGCAGTGGTTGCCGTGCGCTCACTGTTGCCGTCGGGCGTGACGCCGTCGACTGCGCCGACCGTCGCGCAACAGCCGGAAGCGGCCGTCTCGCATGTCGCGGTGCTGAACGACAAGGACGCGCATCCAGTCATGCTGGTCGCGTGGGACGAAGCCCGCTCGACCATGACGCTGCATCCGCTCGGCAAGGTCGACCTGCCGGCCGGCCGGGCGATGGAGTTGTGGGGCATCCCGGCCAGCGGCCATCCGGTGTCGCTCGGCATGCTGCCGGACAGCGCCAACGGCAAGGTCACGGCCGGTCAGCAGAAGCCGGAGAGCTACGCGGCGCTGGCGGTCTCGATCGAAGCGCCGGGCGGCTCGCCCGATCACAATGCGCCTACAGGTCCGGTGGTGTTCAGCGGCAAGCTGCTGCCGGTGTCCTGATCTACCCTTAGCCCTATGCAAAGCTTTTACGAAGCCACTGTCACCCGCGCTGCCGGGCCCTCGTCCGCTTACGCGCCGCTAACCGGCCGGCGCAGCGTCAACGTCTGCATCATGGGCGGCGGCCTTGCGGGCTTATCCACGGCATTGGGACTCGCCGAGCGGGGTGTCACCGACGTCGCCGTGCTCGAAGCCGAACAGGTAGGCTTCGGCGCCTCCGGCCGCAACGGCGGTTTCGTGTTCGGCGGATACAGCCTCGATTGCGCGGATCTCCTCAAAACCCTCGGGCCGGCCCGCGCCCGCGAACTCTATGCGCTGACAACCGACGCCGTCGATCTGATGAGGCAACGTATCCAGTGCTACCGCATCGATTGCGATGTAACCGATGCCGGTGTGATCCTCGCCAACTGGTTCGACGAACCTGCAAGGCTCGACACGCAGCGGCGTTTGATGCGGGATTCGTTCGGCGTTGAGTGGGAACCCGTGGCGCCCGCGGAGCTCGCCTCACAATTGAAGACCGACCGTTATCACGGCGGCCTGTTCGAGCGCAACGCGTTCCACTTTCATCCGCTCAAATATGTACTCGGTATCGCGGACGCAGCGGCCAACGCGGGCGTGCAGATTCACGAGAAGTCGCCCGTTGTGCGCTTACAGCGCAGCGGCGCCCGGCGCGACGGCGCCGGCTTCGTGGTGCACACGCCGCAGGGCGCGCTCGAAGCACGCCACGTGGTGATGGCCGGTGGCGGCTATGCGCGCAACGTCTATGCGCAGGTCGAACGCGCGGTGCTGCCAATCGCTACTTACGTAATGGCCACCGAGCCGCTCGGCGCCCGCCTGAAAGACGCGATGGACACCCGCGCCGCCGTCTACGACACCCGCTTCGCCTTCGACTATTACCGTCCGTTGCCCGACACACGCATCCTGTGGGGTGGCCGCATCTCGGTACGCGACCGCGCGCCCGACGTCATCGCGCGACTGCTACGGCGTGATCTGCTGAAGGTCTATCCGCAGTTGCATGACGTGCGGATCGAGCACGCCTGGGGCGGCCTGATGAGCTACGCGCGGCACAAGATGCCGCAAATCGGCCGCAATACGGACGGCATCTGGTACGCGGTCGGCTTCGGCGGCCACGGCATGGCGCCCACCACCGTCTCGGGCGAATTGCTGGCGGCGGCCATCTCCGGCGAACGGCCGGTGCCCGAGGCATTCGCGGCTTTCGGCCTGACGCGCACTTACGGCGCGCTCGGTCTCGCGGCCGCGCAACTCACCTACACCGCCATGCAGACGCGCGACGCACTCGCCGCCCGGCGCCCTTCGGCCCGGCCGGCGCCGTGACGCTACTCAGTAAGCGACCCGACAGCTGGCTCAATACGCCGCCGCTTATGCCCGAGACCCGCTCCGGAGGCTGGTTTCAGCGTGCTAGAATGCGCCGTCATCGCCGCTCGAATACACAATGAAAAAGGGAAGCAAGGCCGCCGAGCCTGATACCAACGGCATCGCGTCCGACACCCGACGCAAGTACGATCCCGAACAGACGAAGCGCAACATCCTCGACGTCGCGACGCAGGAGTTCTCCGCGATGGGATTGACCGGCGCACGCGTCGACGCAATCGCGGAGCGCACGAACACCACCAAGCGCATGCTGTACTACTACTTCGGCAGCAAGGAAGGGTTGTACCAGGCCGTGCTGGAAAAAGTGTATGGCGACATTCGCGCGCTCGAACAGGATCTGCACGTCAGTGAACTCGATCCAATCGAGGGCATGCGCGCGCTGGTCGAGTTTACATTTGACTATCACGATCGCCAGCGCGACTTCGTCCGCCTCATTACGATCGAGAACATTCACGGCGCGAAGTACGTCGAGCAGGTGAAGAGCTTCAAAGGCCGCAACGTCACCGTCATTCATACGATCGAAGATCTGCTCTCGCGCGGCATCGCAGCGGGACTGTTCCGCAGCGACGTCGATGCGATCGACCTGCATCTGATGATCAGCTCGCTGTGCTTTCACCGTGTCGGCAATCGCCATACCTTCGGTACAGCGTTCGGCCGCGATCCGTCGCACCCGCGCCTGCGCGCGCGCCATCGCGCGATGATCGTCGACGCCGTGCTGCGTTTCGTGCGCAAGGAAGACTAAGGCAAACCTGAAACAAAAAAGCGGGACCTGGTGTTAGCCAGGTCCCGCTTTTTTTTACTCAATGAAAGCCGTTCGAACGATATGTGCTGTTCAGTCCACCAGCACGATCCGCTTGATATCGCCGACGATAAAGATGTACGACAGCGCGCCAATCAAAGCGATCGCGCCGATGAACACCAGCGCGCCGACAAACGAACCGGTTGCCGCGACGATGAAACCCACCACCAGCGGCGTCACAATGCCGGCCAGATTGGCCGCAAAGTTGAAAATGCCGCCCGTCACGCCAAGCAGTCCATCCGGCGCAATATCCGACACCAGCGTCCAGCCCAGCGCCGCCATCCCCTGCGCGAAAAACGCCACCGACAGAATCGCGATCACCGCCACGTTGCTCTCGACATAGTTGGCGAGAATGATCGTCGAGGCGAGCAGCAAACCGGCGATGATCGGCAGCTTGCGCGCCACGTTCGGCGACTTGCCGCGGCGCAGCAGCCAATCCGAGAAGATGCCGCCGAACATCACGCCGATCGACGCGGCAATGAACGGCATGATCGCGAAGAAGCCGATCTTCAGCCATGCCATATGGCGCTCGGTGGCGAGATACGTCGGGAACCAGGTGAGGAAGAACACGAGCGTCGAGTTACCGGCGAACTGGCCAAGGCAGATGCCGGCCAATTGACGATGCTTGAGCAGGCGTCCGATGGTGCGCCATTCGAAGCCGCTCTTCGCCGATGCAGCCGGTGCGCCGGAAACATCGGCGTCCTTCTTGCTGTGCGTCAGACCGCCGCCTGCTTCGATATAGTCAAGCTCCGCCTGATTGACGGACGGATGATCGTGCGGTTCGCGATAGAACATCCACCAGATCACACCGAACACGAGACCCACGCCGCCCACCACGTAAAACAGCGAACGCCAGCCGAACGTGCCCATCAACATGAACAGAAACGGGCTGAAAAACGCGAGGCCGATATATTCGCCGACCGTGTAGGTGCCGGTCGCCATCGCGCGTTCGCTCTGTGGGAACCATGTGGCCACCACGCGGCTATTGGTCGGAAAACACGGCGCTTCCGAAACGCCGAGGCCGAGACGGAAGACGAACAAAGCGCCGATGCCATGCACGAGCCCTTGCGCAAGCGTGCACAGCGACCAGAACGTCATCGAGAGGAAATACGTGAGCTTGCTGCCGAAGCGGTCAAGAAACAGACCGCCCGGAATCTGCGAAGCCACATAGCTCCACGAGAATACGGAGAACAGCAAGCCCATGAGCGCGGCGTTGATGCCGAGCTCCTTGGTCAGCTGCGGCGCCGCGATACCGAGCACCGTGCGGTCCAGATAGTTGATCATTGTGCCGACCGCCAGCAGCGAAAGAATCTGATAGCGGGCTTTCGAGCGGCGCGCGGTGCTTACCGTGGCAGCCGTTTGGCGAGTTGCCTCGGCGGGCGTGGAATGAATGGGTTGTGGCATGGCGTCTCTGTCTCCTCGGTCGGGTTACGTACCGGATATGTATGGCTTATGTGTTACTGGCCTGGCGTTGCAACAAGGACTGGAAATGCGTGTACACGCGCTCGGCGTCGGGTTCGAGGCCCGTGAAGATACGCATCGCGTCGACCGCCTGATACACCGCCATCCCGCCGCCGCTCAGCGTGCGGCAGCCGAGTTCTTCGGCGGCCTGCAGCAGCGCGGTGCGGATCGGGAAATAGACGATGTCCGCCACCCATAAATCGCGGTGCAGCAATTCAACCGGCAGCGGCAAGCCAGGCAATTTCGCCATGCCGGTGGGCGTTGCGTGAATCAGGCCGTTAGCGGCGGCGAGCGATTCTGCGAGCGAGCTACCGGCACTGACGGTGGAGGCGGGGAAACGCTTCTGCAATTCCGCGGCGAGCGATGCGGCACGCTCGGCGTCCACGTCGAATAGCGTGAGCGTTTGCGCACCCATGGTCAGCGCGGCATGCGCGACCGCTGCGCCCGCGCCGCCCGCGCCCAGTTGTACGACGCGTTCCAGCGATACGTCCGGCAGGCCGCGTTGAAACGCGCGCGCAAAACCGGACCAATCGGTGTTGTGGCCGATACGTTTGCCGTTCTTGAACAGGACGGTGTTGACCGCGCCGAGTGCGCGCGCGTCGTCGGAGAGTTCGTCGAGCAGCGGAATCACGGCCTGTTTGCAGGGGTACGTGATGTTCAGCCCGTTGTAGCCCATGCGCTCGGCTGAAACGAGCAAATCGGAGAGCGCCGTGATGTCCAGCTTCAGCGCCTCCAGATCGACGCGCCGATATACATAGTGCAGGCCGAGTTTGCTGCCCTCTTCCTCATGCATCGCGGGGCTAAGGGATCCGCCGATGCCCGAACCGATCAGACCGACGAGAAACGATTGTGGGCTCGCCTGAGCGTTTGTCTGGGTATTCGCTTGTGCGTTCATTTGGCCGCCCTATTCTTAAGGATGACCGCCATCCGCTCCAGAGCGAGCACATACCCCTGCGTGCCGCAACCGACGATGATCGCCTCGGCCACCGCCGATACGTACGAGTGATGCCGGAACGCTTCGCGGCGATGCACGTTCGAGATATGCACCTCGATGACGGGCTTTTCGATCGCAGAGAGCGCGTCGGCAATCGCCACCGAGGTATGCGTGTAAGCCGCCGGATTGATCACGATGCCGTCAACCTTGCTGCGCGCCGCATGCAGCCAGTCGATGAGTTGATGTTCCGCATTCGATTGGCAGAAATCGACCGACAGATCCAGCCGCTCGCCCGCGTCGCGGCAGAGCCGCGCGACGTCGTCGAGCGTTTCCGAACCGTAGATGGCCGGCTCACGCGTGCCGAGCAGGTTGAGATTCGGTCCGTTGAGGACCAGCACTGAAGCAAAACTCATGACGACCACTCCTGCAAAAGTAAGGCATAAAGCGGGCCACAGCATGCGCCGTGGCTCTACAACGTAAGCGCAGTGTGCGCGCATTGCCCGCAATCGTCATTCGGGGTTTATACGAATTTGTACCATCTAGTTAGTTTGTATAGACTGTCGGGAAATTCCGCTAATATGGGTAGTTCTGGCCTGCGGCCTGCTGGTTGACAGTAACTAGCTAGACCATTTTGCGCATTGCAGCATAGCGGACCGCAAGACACGCGGACGCCGCACAGCGGCCGCTTCGCGCCGCCCCACCAGTCGTTTCATTGTTTTTGCAGGAGCCGTTCATGCAACGTTCGATTGCCACCGTGTCGATCAGCGGGACCCTCGTCGAAAAGCTGACCGCAATCCAGGCGGCGGGCTTCGAAGGCGTCGAAATCTTCGAGAACGACCTGCTGTATTTCGACGGCTCACCCGCCGACGTGCGGCGCATCGCCGAGGATCTCGGGCTGAAGATCATGCTGTTTCAGCCGTTCCGCGATTTCGACGGCGTAAGCCCGGAACGCCTCGAACGCAATCTGGATCGGGCGAAACGCAAGTTCGACGTGATGCACGAACTGGGTACGGACCGGATTCTGGTGTGCAGCAACGTTTCCCCCGACACCATCGGCGACGACTCGCTGATGACCGACCAGCTCGGCGCGCTGGCCCGCGCGGCCGCAGCGGCCGGCGTGATCGCCGGCTATGAGGCGCTTGCGTGGGGCAAGCACGTCAAGACCTACCGCCACGCGTGGAAACTCGTCAATGCGGTCAATCATCCGAATCTGGGGCTTGTGCTCGACAGTTTTCATACGCTGTCGCTGAACGATACGGTGGACGGGATCGCTGATATCCCGGGCGATCGCATCGCCTTCGTGCAGATTGCCGATGCGCCGAAGCTCGCCATGGACGTGCTGGAATGGAGCCGCCACTACCGCTGCTTCCCGGGCCAAGGCGATTTCGATCTGGCAGGCTTCACCGCCCAGGTCGTGAAAACCGGCTACTCCGGGCCGCTTTCGCTCGAAATCTTCAACGACGGTTTTCGCGCCGCGCCGACCGCCATCACCGCGGCGGACGGCCATCGCTCATTGCTGTTCCTCGAGGAACAGACCCGGGCGCTCCTTGAATCCACCCGGCAGCCGGTCGGCGAACTCTATCGATCGCCCGCTGCGCCCGCGCACGTCGGCTATCAGTTTCTCGAGTTCGCGGTCGACCACACGACCCGCGCGCATCTCGTCGACTGGCTCGGCAAGCTGTGCTTCCGTCAGGCCGGCCAGCATCGTTCGAAAGATGTGACGCTGTTTCAGCATGGCGCAGCGTCGATCGTGCTGAATGCCGAACCGGATTCATTCGCCAATGCTTTCTTCCAGCAGCATGGTTTGTCGCTGTGCGCGTCGGCCTTCCGCGTGGACGACGCCAATCAGGCGTTCGAGCGCGCCGCCGGGTTCGGCTACGCCCCGTTCTCGGGCCAGATCGGCCCGAACGAACGCGTGCTGCCGGCCGTGCAGGCGCCCGACGGCAGCCTGAACTATTTCGTCGACGAGACACCGGACCAGCCCACCCTGTTCGAAGCTGATTTCGTGCTCACCGACATTAATGGTCCGACCGAAGTGGGACCGCTCGCGCGCATCGACCATGTCTGCCTGTCGGTGCCGGCGCCTTCGCTGGATACATGGGTTCTGTTTCTGCGGACCGCGCTCGGCTTCCAGGCCGAGCCCGGCGTGCTGGTGCCCGACCCGTACGGGCTGGTGCGCAGCCGCGCGCTGCGCAGTCACGACGGTTCGGTGCGAATCGTACTGAACGCCTCCGTGGACCATCACACGGCGGTGGCCGAAGCCTTGCATACCTACCACGGCTCGGGCCTGAATCACGTCGCGTTCAGCACCGGCGACATTTTCAGCGCAGTTCCCGAATTCGTCGCCGACGGTCTGCCAGTGCTACGCATTCCGCGCAATTACTACGACGACCTCGCCGCCCGCTACGCGCTGCCGGACGAGACGCTCGAGGCGCTGCGCGCGCACAACATCCTGTATGACCGCGACGAACGCGGTGGCGAGTTCTTCCACGCTTACACCGAACAACTCGATCAGCGCTTTTTCCTGGAGATTGTCGAACGGCGCGGCGGCTACGACGGTTATGGCGCGGCCAATGCAGCCGTACGGCTCGCAGCGCAGGCTCAGCGACGCAAGTAGGGGTTTGCGGCCGGCAATGCTGGTGGACGGTGGTTTGCGGTTCGCGGCCCTCCACCCGCGAATTCACGCAGATCGGGCACGGCGCATGCTCCATCGGCTCAAGCGGGCGCGCCGCACCGATATAATGGCGTTTGATCCGCGGCCAGTGCCGCGCGCACCCTGCCCCATACGGGTGTGGCGCGTACCGTCAGCCGAATGAAACGCCAGGAGAGATATGAAGAAGTTTGCCGTAGTCCTGTCAGTTCCCCTGCTTCTCAGCGCTTGCGCGTACTTCCAGAAGAATCCGGATGCCGGCGAGCCCGTCACGGACACCACCACGCAACGCTCGGTCAGCGACGTAGTCGCCTGCCTGACGCAAGTGGCGACCAGCCACAACGCCGCGTTCAAATCGACCGCGATTCCGCAGGGTCAGATGCTCGATTTCGGCGATTCGAATATCGTCAAGGTCCGTAGCGACAACGGCGCGACGACTTATCGCTTCTACGCGGGCAAACGCCACGTGAACAATCTGTGGATAGAATCGGCGAGCAAAACTTGCGCGCCGTAAGGTAAGCAGACGCAATAATCGGCCAGGTGTAACGGTCGGTAACTTGTTCCGGCGCAATCATAGTGTCACGGTGTTACATCACAATGGTGTCTTAAGAATCGTTTAAGACTTCATCCGCATGATCCATCCGACACTAATCCGCACAAGGTGCGCTTCATGAACCAGCCCGATCACAACACGAACGACTCGCCCGCACCGGCGAAAAAGCCCACGATTCTGCGTCGCTTGCTGAGCCATCACGAACTGGCAACGCTGCTGCTGTTGCTGCACGCGCCGATCGACGCATCCGCGAAACCCGAGATTCCGCAGCTTCACGAAGCCGGCCTGATCGAAACGGTCTCCGGCGACGCCGGCGCCTCGCATATCCGTCTGACGCCCGAAGGCAATGCAGTGTTGCGCGGACTCGGTGTGAAATAAGGCGCGTTGTAGATTTTAGTTACGCCTGCCAGACGCCGTACCCCGCCTCCCGTAGTCCAATCGCCAATTCCACTTCCATATCCTGTGCGCCGCGGTAAGGCATCGGATTGTAAACTTCATACAATTCGGGCATGAGGCGCAGGCCGTAATCGCGCACATAGCGATTTGCCTGAATGCCGGCCTTGTGCCGGTCGAATCTCAGATCCGGGTCCAATCCCGTCATTCCCACATACACGCACGGCTTGTCGAACCGGTAATCCGGATTCGCGCGGCGAAAGCGCGCCTCGTTCCAGACGGTGTCGTCCAGTGCGACGACATAGACGTAGTAATGATGCTTGCGACGAACCATGTGCGCGGCGGCTCAGCTTCGCGAGGTTCCGTGCAGCAGCATCCGGTACTCGGTCGGCGTGACGCCGACGGTCGCCTTGAATTGACGCGTAAAGGCGCTGTGGTCGGTGTAGCCGCAGAGTGCGGCCACGTCGGTGACCTTGTCGTGTGAAACCAGCAAGGCGGTAGCGGCGTCTAGCCGCGTTTTTAGCAACACCTGGCGCGGCGTCAAATGAAACACTTTGTGAAAGTAACGCTCCAGTTGCGCCACCGACATATCCGCCATTGCAGCAAGCTGTTTCAGATTCAGCGGCTGCACGTAATTTTCCTGAATGGACTGCACCACTTCAGCCAGCCGGCTGTAAGCAGGATGACTGCTTTCGTCCGCTTTCAGGTCGCGGGAGATGCCGGCAAGGCCGACCACCTTCCCCGCCGGATCGCGCAACGGCTGCTTGCAGGTCAGGCACCATCCCGGCTGACGGCCGGGATACAGGTGCAGCTCCAGCTGATCGATCATCTGGCTGCCAACGTTGATGATTGCTTTGTCCTGGGCGGTGTAGATGCGACCGAAACGGTGCGGGAAGACGTCCTCGGCGGTCTTGCCGAGCAGCGCGGACTTTTCCTTGAAGCCACAGCGCGAAGCCAACGTGCGATTGACCAGCGCATAGCGGGCATGCGCGTCCTTGACGAAGAACACCACGTCCGGCATCGCATCGAACACGGGCTCAAGTAGCGTGAAATGCGACAGCATGCCGGACAGCGTTGCGTCGTCCGGTTCGAGCGGATGAGCCAGCGTGTTCATCGTGCGGGTTCCGTGGTCGGTGCGGTTGTGCGTTGAGTGCCGTTGGTGCGTTCATCCGCGCGACTGCACGGGGTGGCGCTTGCGGTCGATTATAGGGCCACGCGCTATTGAAAATATCCAGCGGACGAATGGACGGCTGTTTCACTCAGCGGGCAACGGCTCCTCGCTGATTGCCATCAACGTGCCGATTTGCGCCGGACTGAACGGCGGGCGCGGCGCTGCAGCTTGCCAGCCTAAATACAGCGAAGCCGCGGCGCCACAGATTCGGCCCTGGCATGCACCCATCCCGCAGCGGGTATGCAGCTTGGCCTCGCGCCAATCCGGATAGGCGCGTACCTCGCCGAAGCTGACGTCTTCGCAACGGCAGAGCAGCGTGGCGTCGTCGGGTGGCGTGCGCGCGGCGGTCTGCAAGGCAAAGGCCGTTTCGACGCGCCTTGCGAAACGCCGCCATCGGGCTCGTTGCGCTTGCAATGCGGTGCGGTTTGCCGAGACGCCGCTCGCGGCCAGCCCGGCAATCTCGCCTTCCACACCCGCCAGTTCCGCGCCGCCGACGCCCGTGCATTCGCCTGCTGCCAGCACGCCGTCGACCGAAGTCCGCTGTTCGTCGTCGACGACGATCTCGCCCGCTTCGGTGATCGCACAGCCGAGCGCTTGCGCAAGCGTGATATTCGGCACGAGTCCATAGCCGCAGGCGATGCGGTCGCAGTCGAGCGTCGACTCATGCTCGCCGCGCCGGATCGTCACGCGCTCGACGCGGCCATCGCCATGAGCTTTCCGGACAATGCTGCCGGTCCAGTAACGCACGCCCGCGAAGCCGCGCGTCATGGTAAAGGCTTGCCGTAACTTCGCCGGCTCGCCCAGCAATGAGGCTCCGAAGCGGGCGACCTCAAATGCCGAGGCCTGCTCCACGACCGCCAGCACGCGCCCCCCCGCCGCACGCGCGGTGGCAAGCGCCGCGATCAGCAAGGGACCGCTGCCTGCAATCACGATCCGTTCGCCGCGTACCGGCATGCCGCCTTTGATGAGTGCCTGCAGCGCGCCCGCACCGGTCACGCCAGGCAACGTCCAGCCGGCGAATGGCAATAGCCGCTCGCGCGCGCCGGTCGCGAGAATCAATCGATCGTAGCTGATCGACACGCCACCGTGCTCAGCCGACTCGAGCAGCAAACCTCGCGGACTCAAAGGCGCGATTACGCGAGTGGATGGCAAAAGGGTGACGTTGGTTTGCGTCTTCAAAACGGCGAGCAGGCCTTGTAGCGGCACTTGCGGCGGATGGCCGGGACCTTGCCGCCAGATTTGACCGCCGGCGCGCGGATTGTCGTCGAGCACCGCGACTGTGGCGCCCTCGCGCGCCGCTGCCTGCGCTGCGTTCAATCCGGCTGGACCGGCGCCTACCACGACGATGTCGAAATGCTGCTTCATCGGTTGGCCGTGGTGGTGGGGGCGTTGGTCACGTTGACTGCGTTGGCCACAGCCGCGGCAGTGCAAACCACCTGCCCATCGCGGCAAAGCGTCTGGCATGCCAATACATGCGCCCGACCGTCGATCGTGACGCGGCACTCCTGGCAGATACCCATCCCGCACAGCGCTGCACGCGGCTCGCCGCTGACCGACGTCCGCGTACGGCCCGCGCCCGCCATGGCAAGCGCCGCGGCCACGATCGTGCCGGCTTCGACCTCGACGCTTCTACCGTCGATCGTCAAGTGAAGGTATGTTGCATCGGCGTCAGCCATGGGCCACCTGTTGCGCAAAACGGACCGGCAAGTAAGGCTCGACGGGAATCGGTGCAGTGTTCCCAGTGATCTGTGCGGCGAGCAACTTTGCGGTTGCCAGCGAAGTCGTCACGCCAAGACCCTCATGTCCAACCGCAAGCCACACGCCGGGTGCAAAATCACCGGCCGGACCGATCAACGGCAGACCATCCGGCGACGCCGCACGGAACCCGGTCCACGCACGAATGCCATTGAGCGTCGGCAGGACCGGCAGATAACGTGCTGCGCGCTGCAGCATCTGCGCGAGCACCGGCATGTCGACGGCAGGATCGGTTGTATCGAACTGGCGCGACGAGCCGATCAACAACTGCCCTGTAGGCCGCGGCTGCGCATTGAACGCCACCGAGGTACCGGCCGCATGATGTGCGCTCTTGATGTAGCCCAGCTCGAGCAGCTGATGGCGAATGAGTCCGGGATAACGGTCGGTGATCAGCAGATGACCTTTCTTCGGTTGCAACGGCAGAGACGGCAGCAGTTGCTGAGCACCCAGACCATTGGCCACGATCACGTGCTCCGCGCTGACGCGCTCGCCGTCGGCCAGCGTCACGCCACGCGCGCTGATTGCGGTAACCCGCGTACCGAGCCGCACACGGATCTTCTCGACTCCTGACGATTGCGTCAGCAGCCACTCGGAAACCGTCGGCGCATACACGATGCTGTCGTGTTCGATCCGCAGGCCGCCCGCCATCGATGCCGCCAGCGCCGGCTCACACGCCCGCAACGCGGCCGCGTCGAGCAGTTGAGCGGTGACGCCCTGCGCTTCGAAGGCGGCATGCATGGCGCGGGCGGCTTGCGATTCCTCATCGTCGGCCGCGACCCACAAAGTGCCGCAGCGCGCGAACGCGTCGCGCGTGCGCAGCTGAGGCGCGAGCGCCAGCCACAAGTCGCGCGAATAGCGGCTCAACGCGAATTCCGCGGGCGAGTCGTTCATCACGACGATATGCCCCATGCCCGCCGCCGTCGCGCCGCCGCCGATGCCCTGCGCGTCGAGTACCTCAACGCGCATGCCCAGCGCGGCCAGCTCCGCCGCGCAAGCCGCGCCGACAATGCCGGCCCCGAGGATCAACGCATCCGCTGTCATGCCGTGCGGATGCCCCATGCGAACGGGTCACGCTCGTCGAAACACAAACGCCCTTCGGCCATGATGTGCGCATGGCCGGTGATGGTCGGAATCACCGAGACGCCATCGCCGGCGTCACGATAGCTCGCCTCGAATACGCTGCCGATGATGCTCTCCTGCCGCCACACCGCACCTTCGGGCAGCTTGCCGTCGGCGGCGAGGCAGGCGATTTTCGCGCTCGTGCCGGTACCGCACGGCGAGCGGTCATACGCGTTGCCGGGACAAAGGACGAAGCTGCGACTGTCGATGCCGTCTTGCGAGCCCGGTCCGAAGAGTTCGATGTGGTCGATCAAGGCGCCGTCCGCGCCGGTGATGCGCTGCGCGATCAGCGCATCGCGGATTGCCGTACTGAACGTGGTCAGCTCGGCGATACGCGCCGCCTCCAGCGAGTGCCCGTGATCAGCGACGAGAAAGAACCAGTTGCCGCCCCAGCCGATGTCGCCAGTCAACATGCCGTAGCCCGGCACGTCCACCTGCACGCCTTGCCTATAGCGATACGCCGGCACGTTGCGCACGGCCACGCTGCCGTCCTCGTTGAGCGTCGCTTCGACGACGCCGACCGGTGTCTCGATCCGATGAAGCCCCGGCCCGATCCGCCCCATGTGCGCGAGCGAGACGACGAGACCGATCGTGCCGTGCCCGCACATGCCGAGATAGCCCACGTTGTTGAAAAAGATCACGCCGGCCGCGCACGCGGCATCGTCCGGCTCGCACAGCAGCGCGCCGACCACCACGTCCGAGCCGCGCGGTTCGGTGACGATGCCTGCGCGCCAGTCGTCGAAATGCGTGCGAAACACGTCGAGACGCTGCGCCAGCGTGCCGCCGCCAAGCTCCGGGCCACCCGACACCACCAGGCGGGTCGGTTCACCGCCGGTGTGCGAGTCGATGATATCTAGGGTTTTCATGATGCACATGGTAGGAATGCCGGGCGCCGAAGTCTTGGTGTGCATAATCGTGGATTGTGACGATTTCAGCATATCTTATCTGTCCATCCGCGCAGGCGTCGACTATTGAAATCAGGCTGGTGCCGCGTCTTAACAACCTCTATCAAGCGAGCTCAGGAGCGCACGAGAGGCCCGGTCCATATGCTTTCGACGTATTTTGCATCCTGTGCTGAAATAGCCGGTCCGCTTGGCCTTGCTGGGCATACAGGCACAGCCGCTATGCTGAAATCGTCATCCGCCACGCGTGAATCACGCAAGACGGCAGCATTTTCCCTGCTTACACTGCGCTTCGACTCAACACACTCAGGAGAGCAGTCGTGGCGCATATCTGGGAAGGCGTATTGCCCGCAGTTACCACCAAGTTTCACGCGGATTTCAGCATAGACCGCGAATGGACTGGCAAGAATATCGAAGCGCAGATCGACGCGGGTGTGGACGGCATCATCGTGTGCGGATCGCTCGGCGAAGCATCGACGCTCTCGCTGGACGAGAAGCTGCAAGTGCTCGAGATCGCCGTTGAAGCGTCGCGCGGCCGTGTGCCCGTTTTGCTGACGATCGCCGAGAACAGCACGCTCGACGCATGCCGCCAGGCCGAAGCCGGCAGCCGGCATGGCGCGGCCGGATTCATGGTGCTGCCTGGGCTGCGCTATCTGTCCGACCGGCGCGAAACGCTGCACCACTTTCGCAGCGTCGCCGATGCGAGCGCGCTGCCGCTAATGATCTATAACAATCCGCTGGCCTATGGCGTCGACATGACGCCCGAGATGTTCGCGGAAATCGCCGACGAAAAGAAGATCGTCGCGATCAAGGAATCATGCGGCGACGTGCGGCGCGTGACCGATCTGATCAACGTGGTCGGCGACCGCTTCGCGATTCTGTGCGGGGTCGACAATCTCGCGATGGAAGCGATATTGATGGGCGCGCATGGCTGGGTGGCCGGTCTCGTGTGCGCGTTTCCGCGCGAGACGGTCGTGATTTACAAGTTGCTGAAGGCGGGCCGTCTTGAAGAAGCGCGCGCGATCTATCGCTGGTTCGCGCCCCTGCTCGCACTCGATGTTTCGTCGAAGCTGGTGCAGAACATCAAGCTGGCCGAGACGATCGTCGGGCTCGGCACGGAGCCGGTGCGGCCGCCACGTCTGCCGTTGGCCGGGGATGAGCGCAAAGCCGTTGAAGCGTTGATCCGCCAGTCGATTGAAAACCGGCCGACGCTGCCGCAGGTTTAAGTTGCGGTTTGAGTTGCAGCAAGTTGATGGGTAGCCGCTCCCGGCCGCAGAGCAGCGCGGCCGGTGAGATACCCGCTTGTCAGGCCGCCTGCTTTTCCGCGGCCACCTCACCTTGCCGCAAATGCAGCAGCCGATAGCCGCTCTTGTAAACGGGTTGCAGCCGGAAGTCGTTTTGCGGCTCGATCTCAAGCAGCAAACGCAAGCGCGACACATGGCTGTCGATCGTGCGGGTGAACTCGCGGAACTCACGGCCCCACACCATCGCGAAGATATGGTCGCGCGACATCACGCGGCCGATATTGGAAAAGAACAGCGACGCCAACCGGTATTGCGTACCCGATAGCGGCACCGGCTGACCGCGCAGCATAACGAGCTGGCGATGCGTATCGAAGTGATAGGGGCCGACATCGAAGCTCGCGGCGCTGAAACGGTCCGGATAGGCGCGGCGCAGTAAGGCCGCAACGCGCTCGCGGAACTCGCCCGGACGCAACGGCAGCCCGACATAGTCGTCTGCCCCGCTGACAAAGGCGCGCACCACGCTGTCCTCCGACGTCTCGGCCGAAGCGAACAGCACCGGCAGGCGGTCGCCACCAACGGCGCGCACCGACCTCAGAACTTCCGCACCGGAGAGACGGGTGCCTTGCCAGTCCAGCACCAGCAGATCCACGGTGGAACGGGCGAGCGCTTTCGACATGCTCAGACCGTCGTCGTAGACCATACAGGTATGGCCGGCACTCATGAGAATCTTTTCGATCGACTGACGTGTGACGGGGTCACGCTGAAGGATGGCAATGCGCATGGGATGACTCTTAACTGATAGCTCGGACGCGATTCTCGGAGGGACGCCCAAGCCATCCCATAGGAGCATTCCTAATTTGCGCGTCAATCGCCCCCTTCCGACTCGTGTGTGCTGCATTCCTACACGCGACCGCTGCGGCTCGCACGACACACAGGCAAGCCGTCCTGGCTGCCTTCGAAAAACCCCGTTTCGGGAACTTTTCCCAATCTAATTAAGCACTTCCCAAAGCGATCGGCTTTCATCCTGTAAAATCCCCGCCCTGGTCCCAGTCGTCATCGCGCTTGCCCTATCCGGGCCGGCGCGCCGGTGTCCCGTGCTCTACCCAGCGCTTGCCACACTTCTCGCCCGACGACCGCCGTATTTCCACGCGCCACGTGTGGTTTCCAATTCAAGACAAGACACAAGCAATGCAAGCGACAAATCTGGGTGGAGCGCAGGCTGTCACCCCACGCCCTCTTGGGCGAAGCGACTACAAGACGCTCGGCCTCGCCGCGCTCGGCGGGGCGCTGGAGTTTTACGACTTCATCATCTTCGTATTCTTTGCGCCGGCGATCGGCCAGCTGTTCTTCCCCGCCGCGATGCCGGACTGGCTGCGTCAGGTGCAGACCTTCGGCATCTTCGCGGCGGGTTATCTGGCCCGGCCGCTCGGCGGCATCATCATGGCGCACTTCGGCGACCTGTTCGGCCGCAAGCGCATGTTCACGCTGAGCGTGCTGCTGATGTCGGTGCCGACGCTGATGATGGGTCTGCTACCCACCTACGCCAGCATCGGCGTGATGGCGCCGGTCTTGCTGCTGCTGTTCCGCGTGATGCAGGGCGCGGCGGTCGGCGGCGAAGTGCCGGGTGCGTGGGTGTTCGTTTCCGAGCATGTGCCGCAGCGGCACATCGGCTATGCGTGCGGCACGCTGACGGCCGGCCTCACGGCGGGCATCCTGCTCGGCTCGCTGATCGCCTCGGCGGTGAACCGCAACTTTGCACCGGCGGAAATCTCCGCCTACGCATGGCGCATTCCGTTCCTGGTGGGTGGCGTATTCGGCATGTTCTCGGTTTATCTGCGCCGCTGGCTGCATGAGACGCCGGTGTTCGCCGAGCTCAAGCAACGCAAGGCAATCGCCGCGGAAGTGCCGCTCAAGGCCGTGCTGCGCGACCACGGTCGCGCCGTGATCGTATCGATGCTGCTCACGTGGATGCTGTCGGCTGCAATCGTCGTAGTGATTCTGATGACGCCGACGCTGCTGCAGAAGCAGTTTCATATCGCGCCGGCCACGGCGTTGCTGGCGAACTGCGTGGCGACGCTGTGTCTGACGATCGGCTGCGTGATGGCGGGCTCAATCGCCGGCCGCATCGGTGCGGGGCGCACGATTTTCATCGGCGGCCTCGCGCTGGCCGTGACGTACTACGTGATGTTCCAGCAACTTGCCGTCGATACGTCGGCACTGGTGCCGCTGTACGCGGTGGCCGGCCTGTTCGTCGGTGTGATCGGCGCGATTCCGTTCGTGCTGGTGAAGGCGTTCCCGCCGGTCGTGCGATTCTCAGGCATCTCGTTCTCGTATAACGTTGCCTACGCAGTGTTCGGCGGCCTCACACCGATCGCCGTTTCGCTGATGATGAAGTCAAACCCGATGGCCGCGCCGCTGTATGTTGGCGCGATCTGCATTGTCGGAGCATTGACCACACTGTTCATCAAAGACGCGCCGCAAGCGCGCTAATCGAGCTGTTTTGTAACGGCGCATCGCCTGGTGCGCCGTTGTTTCCATCGGCTTCACGCTCAGCCTCTCCGGCAATTCCGGCGACATCGACACTTCACGCCGGACCGAAACATCGTGCGCCGCATCGGCCTACGATGTACCTCATTGGTGACGCACAAACGAAACCTGATTTGAGCCAAACAAACCTGATTTGGGGGTTTTTGACAAACAAATCTGCTCCGTACGCACTAGCGAGGGCGCCCCCCTACGACAAAGAAATCTGACCTGGTGTTAACCGGTTGATTCGCTAGAAATTCCGAGGGACACCGCGTGACCTGTTCCGGTTGAGCGGCTTGCTGGCGCTCGTAGAGTTCCGGTTCTTCGGACGTGGAACGGAAAGCCACCAGGCAACTCTTGCGCAAAGCCTTAGGCATCGGACTAAGGCGAGATTCGCGACAAAGAAAACTGGTTTCGTCAAAACAAATAGCAAACAAATCTGGTCCCAACTCCTCGGCCCGAGGCTCCGGCGCACCTACACTGGCCGGGCGCGACCTGGCAACAATGCCGGGCGCCCTCACCTACGCAAATTATTTACAACAACGCTCGGTCTCTTCTGAGAGCCCGGTCAATCTCCTGCTGCTCATAGCATGCACGGCTAACATTCCTTCGTGAGGCAACGCGAACGGACTTCGTACTTGACGTTATCCAAGCAACTGCACGGGTCTCCGGCCGCTTACAGATAAAACCATGCCCTGGACGTCTTATATGATGAAGTTGAAGTGAAGGCTAAAGCGCCCTTGCAGAGCGACCAATCTTTCGCAGAATGGATGCACGCATCACGGCTAAAACTGAGTGCAATACCTGCTTTCATCCTTCATGAGAGAGACGCATGAGCACCAAAAAATCGAAATCGCGAAACGGCCTGCCTGCTTTGCAGGGCGCCGGTGCAGCCGGGCTTGTTCTTCCTAACTTTCGTCGAGACTTCGACGACGACTCGCTCATTCAGAATGCGATGGACTATGTCAGCAAACTGATTGACGTCTATGAGTCCGGCCCTCACTTCTACGCGAACCTTGACTCGACCATCCTCGAAAGATGGCTTTCCGAGGATTGGCCTGAGCTGATTGAAGCCTTGACTGAAGAGGCCACTCTGGAAGCCTTCCGCCGAAACCTCATAGACTACTGCAGCCGACTATCGGCTGCCGGTGCTATCGCCGACTCCTTTCTGGGTGAAACTCTCGACTACGAGCAAGGCGGGTACTGGGATTTCGATGTTGAGCGATTCTTCCCCGGACTTCATCGCCGGGTTCTATTCGGCAAAGTGAAAAAACTGGAGCAACTTCCGTCGATCATCGCTGTGCTCGTTGAAAAGTTTACCCGCAAATGCCACGTACGAATTTACGATAATAACAAGTATCCTCGTTATTCCCGCTTACCGTCCGAAGGATGGGACTGGTGCGACCTCGCACAAGTGAAGCATGCTGATGACAGGACCGCTTTTCTGCTTCGCAAAGAGCATTTTCCGATTCAGCTGGGTTGGGAGACCCACGAACGATACGCGCTCGTGCTGAACGCATCGCCAGGGACTAGCGCTTCTACACTCATTGACCATTCGTCCCCGTTTCACATTGCCCCACTGACAAATTCGTCAGGCAAGGTCATTGCCTGCTGTCGTCCGACCGAGGGCGTGACCGCGATACCATTTCTCGAAAATCACTCAACGCTTACGCTCTTTCGAAGGTTCATCCCGGTCATCTATTTATTGCCCAACGGGCCTTTACTTATCCAATATGAGTGGAGCATGATGGCGACCGGCAACTTGTACGTGAGAGAAGCGCGCGAAATCGAAGACCGCTATGCTTCCGATTCTCCAGCGAATGCAAACGACAACGCGGAAGCGCATATCACACAAATCCTCCCGATGCCGCTCGGAGCTGGACCTAAACCGAAGCCGCAGCACGCTGGACCGTGGAATGATGCATGGTCTGATTGCATACCATGCTAGCGCGCGTCGGGCGAACAGGCATGCCTACTACATGCTGGGACATATCAGCTAACCGCCACTTCGCTCGCAACGATGGCTATCGCCATCGTCGAGTGGCCAGCACGATGTCCCCATAGATCACTGCGAGCGGCGGCGTCAATCTGCCGCGTCGGTTCACCTCAGTTTATCGTAGCGATCCTCGTTACCGCTTCGAGCAATGGCTCGCTACTGTGTACTGACCCGCGTGATGAGATACATGTGTTCGTGTCAGCCTCCCCGCAGGTCAATTCATTTGACCGATTGCGACGGTCCATCCATGATTCCCGACATCCGTAGCCTTCCAAGTCTCGCCGCGAGTTGAAATCGCGCTGAACGCCTGTCGGTCTATGCCTGAATCCGCTTTAGGTTTGCGCCTACAAGCGAAGACTACGCGTTAAGTAGTTCGAGAATCTTGCCAACGCCTACCCGAGCGTCGTCGGGGAGCGGCTGGACATGGACATTCCTGAGTTTGCCGCGTCGATACTCGACGCCAATGCCGTATCAGACTACTTTGCCAATGAGTGGGGGTTTCTCACGGAAAAGGGAACCGGCGAACGCATCTGGGCAGCGGTAAGCTATCTAGTCCGTGCGCTTCTACTACGATGCCCAGATGAGCGCGAGGCTATCGAAATAGTGAGCAGATCGTGCGCGCAGGCGACGCGGATGAAGCTGATGTCTCGTCGGGCATCGTTGGTCTAGAGCATGATCCGACGACGCGAGGCAAAGGAAATTTGTAGCGACATACCCCGTAGTACCGCGCCTCAACTATTGCGGGGCCAATTCATACCATGGAAGTGACTTTCGCTTACTCATTGATTAATCAATAAAATCAGCGCGAAGATAAATATCTATACACTCGAAAAAATATACGACGTATAAATAATTGGATATTTTCCAATACCTATTTACAATTGAAAAACAACTCATTAATATGATTCCCATCACGAGAGCGAGGCGCAATAGATAGACACCCCATCGCCCGCTCACTATCGGTTTCGACCGGAATTCCAGTTCCACAATTTTTATATGTATTGATATGTCAAACCACCGTTATCCTGGTTTTCGCTCTGCTACGCTTGAATTCGATTCTGAAGATTTTAATCGACACGTTTTACAGAAAATTTGCAATGACGCAGACACGCGCCCCTCTTTCCATGGCTATGTTATGGCAGCCGATGACGTACTTGCTGATGCCGCAGAAATCTCTGGTGAGAACATCGTGGTCATCCGACTTCGTGGCCACAACTCGAATGAAATTGATCACAAGAACCCGGACATCTACAGCCAGGTTCATCCTCGACCCGATGGTGCGCGCATAGCGTGCATCATGCTCGCCGGCGGCACAGTAGCACTTACGCATATGGCTCCGCACTGGGCTGACGTGAGCCTTCACGACACGCTCAACGTTCTCTGGATTTTGGACGACGAGTCGGTGGTGTCGCAGTATTACTTCTCTGATGATCTCAACGAAAGCATGATGGTCACAAACGGCATCGAAGATGACCACAATCCGCTAACCCAAGAAGAAGTCAAGGCATGGCAGAAGGTCGCGGCAGAGGCGAGCCACATCGGCGTTTTTGAAGTGGTCGACCTGTTGCCCCCCACGACTCCTTTCCGAGAAGCCGCTTCGGCCGCCTGACCGCATGAGACGGCGCAAGGACACCGGAGTTATCGGAAGCAACAATGGCAGAACGAGGAGACTTCTCGGTTCGTTCCTATGCAAATCAAAGAAGCTTCTTCTATCCCAAAAAAACGGATGCGTCGGCCAACCTTTCACCTCTCGCGATGAGAAAGCCCGAAAAACCGCCTCTCGGCAAGCACTTCCCGGTCGTGTACTTCGTATCCCGCCGTCGCGAGCCGTAACCTCTAACACTAAGGCATGGCATGTATGGACAGGCCAAGCAAAACAACTACCCTTATGAAACATAGAAACCAGAACAATCTGGCTGAAATTCAACAATCCGCAATCAGCGGCGTAATTTCATACCTGACGCTTTGCGAAATTCCCGCTCACTTCATCAATCCTCGTCTGGTGCAGCTTGCGCTTGAGGCGTCGTACAAGCCGCAACCCCTATTCTGGCGCGCGCTGGACCGCGCAACCATTTTGCGCGCACTCGAAGAGTATGCTCCAGGCTTTAAAGGCGCTCTATCTTTCGTTAAAAGAAATGCGTTCAAGATTCTCGTCGATCGGATTGATTTTATGCTTGAGCTCCGTCATAGAGACGAGCTGAACGCAGAAATCTTGCTCGCAGCGCCTGTCGACGCACGGCAAGCCGTCTTCGCGAATCCTCTTGAATATTTGGTTCTGCAACTTACCTCCCGAGGCGAAATCGAACTCGCTAAAGATGTGCTTGCAGACAAGGAAAAGGGACCAGATGCCGCGCTTGAACTGGTAGAGGCACAGCTTGCAGCCAAGGAAGGCCGCCCCTTTATGACTGAGTCGATGCGAGACGCCATGGTAACCAGCCATGCATTCATTTTCGACCGCCCCTTCGACGTTGATAACGACGAGGGATAATCAATGACACGGCATGGCGGCCGAGGCTTACCACAGCAATGTTAGCGCCTGACGCGCCGCCTCGTCGTGCGGCCGGTCGCGCTCGCGTGTCATCTTTGTCATGCTGGTGTTCTCACAGAGCACCCGGATGGCGTGAATGCGTGCTCAAGACACATCAGTACCGAGATGGCTAAAAACGTCCGCTACACCGTGTACCGCAACGTAGGCCATACCTGACCCAAATGAATAAATACCCTGCTTCACGCCACAACGCTGGCGCTACCGTCGAGCAAGCCCTCTCTTATGCTTTCCGACTCATCGGAAAAATGGAACAGTCCGCCGCAAGCAGCCAATTTATTTTTGTGGCTGAAGTCGTCATTTGGGCAATCGCGCGGCTCAATCCTTCTCTTGCGACGGCGCTCCGTGATGCAGGGCAATTCGGTGACTTTCGTCGCTGCCTTGCGCTATACGGCACATTACGGCCGTCGGCAGAGGAGCTTCGTTATCAGGCATACCTCGATGCCTGTGCGGAAGACTCGATGGCCTGGCCGGACGATGGCCACGTGACCGCTGAGGATATGCTGTGCGCACTGGAACATGGTTCAATCTGCGTTGCGGAAACTCCACAGCGAGCGTTATTTGAACGTGTCATTCGGGCTATTCCAAGGCGGCCGCAGCGCACGTTATCCCGGGAATCGGTGCGCGAACGTCTTCCCGCCGTCGTTCACTCATATGCCATCGAAAGCGAGTTAGAAGCTCACATGCCGGACTACGATGTGGCGCAAACGCCGTCATACATGGTGAAAGCCATGTTGCATGCCCGCCGCGAACTGATTCTGTTCGATGATGGCGCGCACCCGGAGTTCTGGGAGCAGACCTACCCGAGCATCGTCGGGGATTGGCTTGAGATGGACATACCGGAGGTCGCAGCGTCGATACTCAGCGCAGGTGAGGTGTCGGATTACTTTGCCGATGTGTAGGGGTTTCTCACGGAAATGAGGACCGTGGAACGCATCTGGGCCGGCGTAAGCTATCCAGTTCGTGCGCTTCTACTACGATGCCCAAACGAGCACGAGGCCATCGAAATAGTGAAGAAGATTGTACGCGCAGGCGACACGGCCGAAGCTGATGTACCTCGTCGGTCGTCGTTGGTCTGGAGCATGATTCGACGACGCGAGGCAAAGGTGTCACGGATCGGCATAAAGGCGCCATGCAAGCATCCTCCCGTCGCAAATCCAGCGGCGTGAGGTTTGGAAACATTGGAAAATCGATGATATGGCGCCCCGATTTGCCCCCAATGTCCAACTCCTCTGGGTCCAATTCTAGAAATGCAATGAGAAGCTTTAATTTCTGCGGCCTATTTATCCACCATATCGACCTACCTTTGTCAAGGTCTGCGATTTTGGCGCTGAGAGAGCGCGAACTCATCTCGCCGAACTCGTCGGCATATTGACCGACGAGTGTGCGAGACAGTTCTTCCGTAGATGGAAATCCCTTCGATTTACGTTGTGATGTGATTTTTCCCATCATTAACTGATTTCCACCCGTGCGCGAGTTCCCATCGTACATCGAACAATGCAGGTTGCTCAATCGCACCGAAAATTGCACCAGTGCAGCTCCGGTGCACAGTCGTTGCGTCGTTCTGCCCATATCCCTATATTCCAATCCAGGCGTCCGTCGGGCGACGGCGCGAGGTGCCAACTTATCTACACGCGATTCAAGGAGAATCACCATGTGGCCCGATTTACTGAAGACCATTATTGTCGCAGTTGTTACGGTTGTAGCCGAGAAGGTCGTTGAGGCAGTCAAGGAAGCCAGTTGAAAATCTTTTCTTGTCTGATTCCTGTCCTTCCCGTAACCACCTGCCGGGGCGACTGTTGCCTTGGCCGGAAAATGCAAATGCTTATAAGGAGAGCAACCCATGGCTAATCCAATCGAATTATTCGAATCTCTAACAGACAATGCTGCAGATTTGCTCGAAAAAGTTTCTACCCCTGGCTCCCGCGCCGGTTCGACCATAGAACGGGTGGGTACCCTTGCTGTAACAAATCCGTAGCACACGAAACCTCCCCTCTTACACCCTCAGCCGACTGTTCCGTGTCCCGGCTCGCGCTCGCTCATCCGACAAAAATCGGCCATAAGCCGACGGTCGAGGTCGCCCTCCAATTTGAATAGCCAACGTCTCGGCCCCTCCCGCTAAATGGCCGGTTTCCGACGAGCAAATTGCCGGTGGCAGCCCTCAACGCGACCGAAAGGCGACGGTCGCGATAAAATTCCAAAGCGGCTGCACGCGCGGCCGAGCGTTGAACGCGTGAGGAGTGCCTGTTTTTTTGACCGGCCCAACGCCGATGGCGGCTTGAATTCACGCAAAATTCTGACGACTGCGGCGTCCGTAATTGCTCTGCGACCGTCAACGTGGTACGCGGGGCGAGCAGTGACCAACCAAACAACCACAATCTGGAGAGGTACATGCTCGATCCCGTGAGCTCAATTGCGTTCGAAATGCAAGCTGGCAAAGGCATGTTTGCGCTGTTGCTGGGCTCGGGGGTGTCACGCTCTGCAAAAATACCCACTGGGTGGGACATCACGTTGGATCTGGTCCGGCGCGTCGCAGCTCTGAGAGGCGACGATGCGGGCGCTGATCCGGCCGCTTGGTACGCGTCGGCCTTCGGCAAAGCACCCGACTACTCGGAGCTTCTTGACGTCCTAGCTACGACGCAGACGCTGCGGCAGCAGGTCGTCCGGCCGTACATTGAACCCAGTGATGAGGAAAGGGCGCGCGGTGAAAAGCTTCCAACGGCCGCCCACCGAGCAATTGCGAACCTCATGGCCAAAGGCTACGTGCGCGTAGTATTGACCACAAACTTCGACCCGTTACTCGAACAGGCTCTCGCGGAGATCGGTGTCAACGTTACCGTAATCGCTTCCGCGGATCACGTTGCTGGCGCACTTCCTCTCGTACATGCCGGTCCGACCATCGTTAAGCTTCACGGCGACTACTTGGATACTCGCATCCGAAATACTTTAGTCGAACTTTCTGACTACGAGCCGGCCATTAACGACCTTCTTGATCAAATATTCGATCAGTTTGGCCTGATCATATGCGGATGGTCTGGTGAGTGGGACGTGGCATTAAAAGCCGCAATCGACCGCGCGCCGACTCGGCGTTTCCCCACGTATTGGGCGTCACGGGGTGCGCCGGCATCGGCCGCTCGAGCGCTTATCGAACGGCGTGGCGCGCGCGCCGTGCAGATAGATGGTGCGGACGGATTCTTCGACATGCTTGAGCAGCGAATTCAAGCAATTGAAGCGTTGCGGCGACCCCATCCACTCTCTACCGACATCGCGGTTGCCATGCTGAAGGAGTATCTGCCTGAGGAGCGTCATCAGATTCGGCTTCACGACTTGCTCACTGGCGAGTTTGGTCGCGCGCTGGATCGGCTTAACGGCCTGAACTTTTCAGTTGCCTCTTGGGACCCAAAGGAGTTTGCAAGACAAGCTGCTCAATACAGTGCCGCCACGGAGCCTCTACTACCGTTGGCCTTTACGGCGGGGATGTGGAGCAATGGGCGGCAGGCACAACTGTGGCAAGCGTTTATTGCGGAACTGGCTGAGCGTCGACACGGCTTTTCGGGAGTTACAGCCTTAGTTGATCTGCGCTCGTTTCCGGCGTCGTTGGTCTTCTACGCCTTCTGTTTTGGCGCCCTAGTGGGAGGTCACCTTCCACTGATTGGGGAACTCGCCAGAAAGATCGCGGACTTCGGTATAGGGAAGTTCGCGCTAGGCGACGCGTTGAATATTGCGTCAGTGATTACCGACGGGGGAGCTGATCGCTTCAAGCTCTTGACGGACTACGCTAACAAGCGCCTGCCGGGATCAGAACTGATTGCCAACACATTACGATCAGTATCGAAGCACGTACTGCGTGGATCGCGTGCCTTCGATGACGCCCTCGCGCGTTTGGAGATGGCGTTAGCGTTCGGATACGCAGAGCGTATGAACTCCGCGGAGAAGGGCTGGTTCTGGGCCCCGCCTGGTCGTTTTCTGTTCGATCGTGAGTTACGAGATTCGCTGATAAGTCTATGGCGCGCGGACTATGAGGCGCGAACGCTACAAAGCGACCTCTGTGTGATGGCAGGGTTGAAGCAGCCACCAAGGTTCGCCGAAGTACAAGAGCAGTGGAAGCTGCCTTTCTAAGTAACAGGTGAGCGTCCGTTTTCCAACTGGAGCCGACGTTTGAGTGACATTGCTCCACGTTTGTGAACGGCTGGAGTTGGCCGATTGGGTGAAGTCGCCAACGGCCGCTCATGCGCAGTCCGGTTCGCAAAAACTGGATTCCAGCTGACTGACCGCTTCGGAGAAGGTCATCTGACCGGGATGGGTCGATTGCCGCCGATTGCCGTCGGTCAGAGATCGGCCATTTGTTGTAGCTCGTCCCACTCCGTGAATCCGTCATCTGGACGACTGCTCCTCTTTTGAAACCCTCCGGACAGCCAACGAAAACATCGCTACTGGTTTGTTCTCGTCCTGCACATTGGCTCCGCCTATATTCTCGGTGGCGTCTGAGCTGCATCCGAATCCCGCAGACTCTGTACGCTCCTCGCACGTTTATCACAGAAATGCGAACTTTTAGTACGCGTCGCGCGAAGCGCAAGGAATCTTTGTGTGCTACCGAACATAAAGTCGATCAACGGCTCTGTCTGCGCTTATGAATGTCCTACCTTTGAGTCCACAACAGATGCCTCGTAGGAAGATCATTCGCTGAGAGGTTCGAGTGTTCTGATGAGTCATGCGAGGCCCCGAGGACCATAGTGTGGAGATCGACTTCATGACCCAGTGCCGGAGTTTGAATCTCGTATCGCTGGTTCTGATGGCTCTCGTCGCGTTCGGTGTGTCGGGCGAAGTCTATGCTCAGGATGCCACCATCGCGGCGGCGGCCGCAGCGGCCTCGGCGGCGCAATACGCGTCGGCGGCGTCAGCATCTGCTCTAGCTGCCTCGTCCGCGGCCGCCCCAGCAGCATCCGCACAGGTCGCCGACGTCCACAAGTCTGTTGTCACGTTGATAGTGGTGGGTTCCATTGCGTTCGGGATAGTTAGCATCGCTATCGTTTTGTGGCTTGCGTATCTGATACGCGCCATTTTCTGGATGGAGGCCGCGAAGGACAAATCGGACCGGTGGCGCAGATACCTGATGCGGCTGCCACTCGGTGCTCCCGAAGGGAGTGTGCGGGCGCTGATCACTGTGTTCATCGTCGTATTCGGCTTTGTCATGCTGGCATTGCAACACGACCTCCAGATCGACAACGCGAACGCCATAGCCGGTTTCGTCGGAACACGTCGTCGCCGCTCCAACATCCACCGTTCACACAACCGTTTTCTCCATTCGAGCTTTTACAAGACTGAAACCCCAGCAACAGCGTCGGCTACAGGCCCGCCTGTCATCTGATCTGGGATAACGGCAGGAATGACACACCTCTTCAGTGTTTACTTAAATATTCCTCCGAGGCCGCCGTTCTGTCAAGCCAACATACGGACTTAGGAAAGTCTTCGCTCCTGAGTGAGACGCACGATTAGAAGACCAGTGTGTGCGCAGTGCCGGTTCGAATTTTTCGAGTTATTCGCTTTGTGTCACAATCGGCGGAACACCTCGAAGCTTTGGCGAAAAATCATGCTTCCCGATCCCGCGTTCCACCTGTTTGAGCCCAAAGCCGTCGAGGGGCTGTACCAATCGGCCCTCGACGGAATGGCGCGGGTGCTCGCTGAAAAACTCAACGAATTCACGGATGCTAATCCTGGTGTGAAGCCCGACCACTTCCAGCTGCACGACATGCTGAAGGTCGCGCTTGACGACGCCGTCTTTGCGGGGCGGCGCGAGCATGCCGTTTCGGCCAGAGGCGCGCGTGCAGCACTGTTGTTGCTCCTCAGCGCCAGCAATATCTCAACGCAGATTTTTGACGCAGCGAGACCCTCCCTCACGGAGGACCGGATGTTGTCCACCGAGAACGTTGCGCAGATTCTCAATGTGTCTCGCCCCTACGTCGTCAAGCTAGCGGATTCTGGCAAGCTTGGTGCGATCGAGAAAACGGAGGGCGGGCAACGCCGAATTCCGGCTGCCGCAGTAGAAGCCTATCGCAGCGAGCGACAAGCCAAAAGTCGCAAGGCGCTGGAGGACCTCGCAGCAACCTCGGAAGAAGGCCGCCTCTACGATGCGACGGCAGGCCAAATCGACGGAAAGGATGAGGCGACGTGATCGCGGTTATGCTAGCGCTGACGCCGACCAATACCCAGCAGAGCTGACCTAACGCCTCACTCACTGACGACTGTCAATGAACAGTCACGTCAGCCGGCCGTGAAAACTTCGGTAGACGGGCAAGGTGTTCCAGGGACTGCTTCTTCGCGACCTTGGCCAGCCGGTCAGTCATGAGGATATTAACCAAAACGTGCTCAAGACGAACGCCCGGGATACCGGTTGTCGCGGTACGTTGGACGATACCGCTTTCAATCAACCTCACAGATGCCTGCATGAACTCCCACGCCTTCTCCTTACCGCACTCGCCGCGGAATTACTCCACGCCGTTCTGCGGACCTTCAATTTCCCATGGAAAGAAAGCAGCATTTCGCTCCTGAACAAGAGCAAAGCCTGCTTTGCTGCCCTTCTTCCAAGCGTCGATAGTTTTCCAGACTTCCGGGTCGCTCGCATCGAGCCAGCCAGTAAATCTGAAGCGTCCCTACCTGCAGCAGCATCTTAAGCAGGGTGCAATCATCTGCCTGAAAGCGGCCTAGGCCGAAGCTACCCGCCTCACCGAATAGTCGAACGTGGCCGAACGTTGTAGCCCAGTTTCTGTAGATGAGCCCCCTTCTTGCGAAGCTCAGCCTGCTCGTCGCTATCTTGCTTCTCGCATACTCGACTGATTTCGGCAAGATCAATAAGGATTGAAAAGCCTAAGCTCGTACCCACGCTCAGCTTCGAACCAGCGCCTTTATCCGATTTTTCTAGCTTTGAATTCATTGCTTTCTCCTTTTCCGTAGATGGAAAGTGTAGCGACACGGTCCAGCTTGGCTGGTAAGCCCGCGCTTGGCACTATTTTCATGCCACCGCTATCAGGAGATTCGTACGCAAGCAAAGTGGCGTCATAAACCAATGCCAGTGAGTTAGAGACGTCAGCGCTTATCATGCTGATTGTTTTGATTTCCGCAATCCGTCTCGAAGATGAGATCTCGGCCACCCATAGATACCCTGGCCAAGCCATCGATGAAATTTGCCTTACTACTTCCAGAGGCGCCCCCTCTACTGAGTTTAAGAGATGGGACTATTCGAGATGAGCAACATAGTATTTAAGCCAGTTTAAATATTTATGCAAATAACACCCGCCTCTCGCCCGCTGTGGAAATCAGCGACATCTCTCGGCCGAGGCCGTGTAAAAACGCGTGAGCCGGCGGTCTGTCGAGCGACTGGTGAGGCCGCGCCTTCGCAGCTTCCTGTCTTCCTGTTGTCTACGAC
>NZ_FPBH01000091.1 GCF_900116445.1 Paraburkholderia aspalathi | reverse complement strand
GGTTACGGCCAGGGCGATCGCCTCGATGGTTTGTTCGGTGGCGCGCAGGTCTCGCTGTGGAACACGGGTTTGTCGCTGCTTGCAGAAGACGATTCGAAGACGCCCTATGCCGGCGTGCGCTATCAGTCTCCGCGGATTAGCTGGCTAGCCGATGCGAATGTGATTGGTACGTTCACGCGTTCGATTCGCTCGACGGATGGTGTGTCGCCGCGCACGTCGTTCTCAGTGGGCATTCAGATTCCGCTGGGCAAACGCTTTAGCAGTGCGCGTTGTGCAGACGGTTTGTGCGCGGGCCCGCAAGTGCCGGTCGCGCAGACTGCGGACGCCGACGATGACGGTCCGATTCGCCTCGCGAGCCTGCAACCGGTGGACATGCGTGCCGCTACCGCTAACACCAACCCGCTGGCCGCAGCGCCGATTACGTATGTGCCGCCGCTGCAGTCGTATGCGTCTGTGATGTTGAGTGATGTGACGGCGGCCAAATCGTCGGATGCGCAATCACCCACCATTCCGGAAGCGCTGGACACCTCCGCGCTTGACGAAATCGCCGCGCAACTCTTTGCAGCCGGCCTCGAGCGTGTGCGTGTCGGGATGAGCGGTCGCGATCTGGTGGTTGAGTACGAGAACCACCGATACAACCAGAACGAAGCCGACGCGCTCGGCATCGTGCTTGGGGTGGCGAGTGTGAATGCACCGCACGGCACGGACAAGGTTCATGTGGTGATCAAGAAGGCCAATGAGCCGTTAGGCGAAGTCATTGTCGATCGCGATGCGTTTGCGCAGTTCGTTGCGGGTGGTGCGCCGACGGCTGCAAGCGCGTCAATGACGATGCGTACCCGTCCGACTTACGACGCGGATTCGATCGCATGGCATGGCAACGAGCACACCCATGGGCTGACGCGGATTCAGATCGAACCAATCGTCAGTTACCTGTACGGCACTGAGTACGGCAACTTCGACATTTCTCTCGGCGCCAACATTGAAGGGTTTGTGCCGTTGTGGCGCGGTGCTGAGTTGTACGCGAGTTATATCGCGCCGATCTACAACACGAAGAACATGGACGAAGGTCGCGTGTTTAGCAATTACCGCTTGCGTGGCGGCCTGAATGCGGTCGCATTGGCACAAAGCTTCTGGATCGTGCCGCAAGTGTTCAACGTGGCGTCGGTCGGTAAGTTCGATTACTCGTATGTCGGCGTGCAAAACGAAACAACGGTGTTTGTGCCGGGCCGCCCCGATCTGATTCGCTTGCGGCTTGCCTATTTGCATCATGAGCCGGGCCATGACGAATTGCCGAGTGAGAAGAATGCCGAGCTGACTTACCGCTGGGTGCAGCCGTCCTGGAAGTTGTGGATCGAAGCGGGCGTGGCGCGCTTTGTGGGGGGAGACAAGGGACCGGTCGCGACGCTGACGCGCTGGTTTGACGACGTTTCAGTGAGCGTGCACGGCGAGCATAGCGGGCAGGGCACGTTTGTGGGCGCCGCAATCAGCTTCCCGCTGACGTTGCGTCAGGGGATGAAGCCGGGCATCAGTCAGGTGTACGGCTCTGAAGAGTTCGGACTTGATTTCCGCACGCGAGTGGGATCGACGAATTACCTGTCGGCCAATGCAGCGGAGAACATGACCTTCCCGTATAGCACGCAGCAGTACTTGCTGAATCAAGGCCGCTTTAGCGGTGAGTACTTCTCGACTCAGCTCTACCGGATGCGTGATGCGTATCTGCGTTACGGGCGGCCGGGTAGTGACGAAACGAAGCCGAAGCCGCAAGTGAGTGTGCCTGCTGTAACGACGGGCGCGGTGCTTTCACATGGCGTCTGCGGAAACGGTTTGCAGGGTGTAAGCGACGGACGGGCACTGGTGCCGGTCAATTGTGAATGACTTTCTTTGGAGATAGGCGATGAAGCTTCTAAACGGCGC
>NZ_FPBH01000042.1 GCF_900116445.1 Paraburkholderia aspalathi | reverse complement strand
CATTCGGCAACAGACAGGATGCCGCCGACGCGGTACGAAGCTTCGACTTTTTAAAAATACCCTTTGCCGGTGTCCAGGATCGCTTGACCACTACACACTTACTTTCTTTGCCGCCGCAAAGAAAGATAAGCAAAGAAAGCGGCTAGAAGCCCCTGCTAAGTGGGTCCCGCAGCCCACACAGGGTAGTGGTGCATCTGGAATCTGTGTTCGTGCCCGTGCATAAGCTTGTGACAAGGGCGTCATACTTCCGGCGGCGCTGCGCGCGCCGAAGAGCCGCTCATAAAACCGATCGCTACGTTTTGGCGCCAGGTCTTGTCACCGGGCCGTGGCTCGTCATTGGGCGCCACCGCGATTGCAATCGGAGCGGCAACTGCAACTTCCTACGGCGGCCGCAGCCGCGACTGTGATCGTGACCCGGACGGTGATTGCAGTACACCGACATATCGTTTGAGGCGGGTTCCCGGGAGAGTGCAGAGGCACGTCGCCGAGGCGAAGCCGACGGCCCCCACAAACCAAAACCGAAGCCCATGGTTTCCCATGCAGACCCGTCCGCGACGCACGTAGTGCGGAGTGGGAGCTGATGAGTCCTTTGTCACTAACGCCGAATGTGCGAGAGCACGGATTCCAGTCGCACCACTACCCTGTGCAGACCACGGCGCCCACTTAGCAGGGGCTTCTAGCCGCTTTCTTTGCTTACTTTCTTTGCGGCGGCAAAGAAAGTAAGTGCCGCCCCGCACAGGGGCAACACTAATAGACCACTAACAAAACAAGGAAAGGCACCAAAACCAGAACAAGGAAACCCCAACACCCCAATCAGACAAAAAACCAACCGCCGAGCAGGCAAAGAAACGTTACGTCACCCGCCGCCGCCCCAACCCCCGCACCGCGAGCAAACACAAAACCATAACCGTAAGCGACAAAACCGTAGTCATCGTCCCAAGCGCATAAATGACAGGCGTCGTCACCGACGTGGTAAGCCCCTGCAATTCGAGCGGCAACGTATTCTGATCTCCAATCGCCTGTGAGGTACGCGCAATCTCATCCCATGAAAGCGTGAACCCAAACATCGCGACGCCGACAACCGAAGGTCCGATGATAGGCAAAACAACATGCCGGAAACTTTGCCACGGCGTGGCGCCGAGATCCCGCGAAGCCTCTTCATAAGCAGGATTAAAGCGGTTGAACACAGCAAACATCACGAGCAAACCGAATGGCAGCGTCCACGTCAAATGCGCGCCCAGCGCCGACGTGAACAAGCCCATCGACGTCGTATAGGTATCGGCAAACGACTGATACCCCCACGCGGAAGCGAGAAACTTCACACCGTTATCGAGCAACCGGAACGTCAACCCGATCCCCAGCGAAACGATAATGGACGGCATGATCAGACTGGCAACCGACACGTAAAAGACGGCAGTATCCCCGCGAAACCGCCGGCGAAAGGCCAATCCGGCCGCCACCGAGAACAGCGCTGTCAACACGGTTACAGCCAACGCGAGCCGCACGGATCGCCCAAATGCACCCCAGATATCGACATCGCCCACGCCGTCACGCAGCGCGGCAAACCAGTGCAACGACACGCCACGCATCGGAAACGTCAGCCCGCCCTCAGGTCCCTGAAACGAAAGAATGAAAATCGTAATGACCGGTCCATACAGGAACAGCACGAACAAACCAAACAGCAGCGCGAGCCAGTAAAAGCTGGCCGGCCGACGCTCCCGATGTTTGAAGCGAATGGCCTGCATCTTCACAGCTCCTTGCGGATGTCGACCACCCGCGTCAAACCCCACACGATCATCAACACGACAGCCAGCAGAATGATCGCGTTGGCCGCCGCGGCGGGAAATTGCAGGTAGCCGGTCTGCACCTGGATGATCTTGCCGACAGATGCGATCTGCTGGCCGCCCATCACGCCGACGGTCAGGAAGTCGCCCATTACGATCGTGATCACGAAGATCGAGCCGATCACAATGCCGGTCTTCGACAGCGGCAACACCACGTCGCGAATCACTTGCCAGCCGCTTGCGCCGGCATCGCGCGCGGCCTCTAGCAACGAACGGTCGATCCGCATCATCGCGTTGAAAATCGGCACGATCATGAAGAACGTGTAGAGGTGCACGAACGCCAGCACGACCGAGAAATTCGAATACAACAACCATTCGAGTGGCTGGTCGATCAGATGTGCGCCCAGCAGGGCCTGATTGACGAGCCCGTTACGGCCGAGCAATGGCATCCACGAAATCATGCGGATCACGTTCGACGTCCAGAAGGGAATCGTGCAGACGAGGAACAGGATTGTCTGCATGCTCGTCGTGCGCACGTGGAACGCCAGGAAGTAAGCAATCGAAAAACCCAGCAGCAAGGTCACGGTCCATACGATCGCGCAGAACTTGAGCGTCGACCAGTATGTTTTCAAGGTCACGCAGACGTCCGTCATCGACGAACAGCCGTTGAAAATCGCCGCGTAGTTTTTGAGCGTGAAAGCCGGAATGATCTGGTACTCGTTGAAGTCCCAGAAACTGACAATCAACGTGATGACCAGCGGCACGATAAAAAACAGCAAGAACGTGAGCGAAAGCGGCGTCGCCTGCAACCATGCCGGCGCGCGCCGGTGTTTGACGGGCTCATCCTGCGCGTGAGACGGAAGGTCGATCGTTGCCATGGGCGGATATCAGTGGAAGCACTTTTGCGGCATAACCGCGTCATCGAAGAACTGCCGGCCGGTCATGCACCGGCAGTCCGGCATGCGATTCAGTCGCTCAGGTCACGTTCAAGCCACATTTAAGCCGCGATGAACTCGTTCCACTTCTGAACCATGTAGATGTTCTCGTCCATCACCGCATTCCAGCAGGCAATCGCCCCCATGCGCTGGTTGTACGAACCACCGTCACGCACCGTGCCGGCTTTTTCGAGCAACTGGCCATCGGGTGCCTTGATGTCCTGCGCGGCAGCCTTGCCTTCGATCCAGTAGTCCCATTCGTAAGGCTGCATGTGCGTCTTCGCCGTCTCGAGCACGCCGGAGTAATAGCCCTGACGCATCAGGTAGGCGCCGGCCCAACCGTCCTGGAACCAGTTGACGAACTCATACGCAGCGTCGAGTTTCTTGCCTTGCAGCGAGCGCGGAAAGCCGAAACCTGACGCCCACGAGCGGTAGCCTTCCTTGAGCGGCTGGAACTTGCAGGCGACACCCATGGTGCGCACTTTGGTCACGGCCGGCGACCACATCGACTGGATCACCACCTCGCCCGAAGCCATCAGATTCACGCTTTCGTTGAAATCCTTCCAGAACGCGCGGAACTGGCCGGCGCGCTTGGCTTCGATCAGGATCTTGATGGTCTGATCGATTTCGGCCTTGGTCATGTTGCCTTTGTCGCCGTATTTCACGTGACCCATCGCCTCGATCGCCATTGCCGAATCCATGATGCCGATCGCTGGAATGTTCAACAGCGCCGCCTTTCCCTTGAATTGCGGATTGAGCAGTTCGGCCCAACTGTCGATCGGGCGCTTGATGAGGTCGGGACGGATGCCGAGCGTGTCCGCGTTGTATGTGGTCGGGATCAGCGTCATCCATTCGGTCGGCGTTGCGGAGAACTCGGTGGAACGCGGGCCGGTCAGAAACATCACCTTCTTCGGCGCGGTGCCCTGATCGCCGATCTTCTTGCCGTTCACTTCACCGCGCGTCAGCACGGGCGTGATCTTGTCGGCGAGCTTGATACGTTTCGCGTCCATGCCCGCGAGCGTGCCGGCCGGAATCAGTTTCTTGAGCGCGAAATATTCGGTGTCGACAATGTCGAACGAGTTGGGCTGCGTGATGATGCGCTTGGCCACGTCGTCAGTCGTCACCGGCACATATTGAATGTCGATGCCTGTGTCTTCCTTGAATTTCTTCGCGATGTCGGCGCTCTGATTCACCGCCGTGCCGAGGTAGCGCAACGTGATCTTCTCCTGCGCATGCACGTACGGAAAACCGGCAATGCCGGCCGCCGCCACAGCGCCCTTGATGAACGTGCGGCGCGACAGGCCCTTTTCCTTCAGATCGGATGCGGCCGCTGCCGGGCTCTCGTTCGCTTCACTCATTGCCTTCTCCTCAGTTGACGTTCGTTTGGTCTGCGCCTGATGTTCGGTCAGCGCCTGTTTGTCGTTCAGTTAAAACTCGGTTCACGTTTCTCGTTCAGAGACCTTCTTTGCGCCACCGTGTCGCGCTGGCAGAACACAACCGCGCACCCGCTCAGGCCGCCAGCGGATGCGCATCCTGCTCGTTCCACCAGACCACCACACGCGCGTCGGGGCCGAGCCGTGCCGGGTCATAATCGCCGTCGCTCACCAACGAGATCAGTTCCGGCGAGCCGTCGAGCGGATCGAGCGTCATGCGTAAATGGGTGCCCTGGTATTCCGCTTCGCGCACCTTGCAGGGCACGCCGCCGATTCGCGCCAAGCCACTCTCACCGGTTGCCGTCTGAACTGGCGTGACGCCGTGCGGCACCACTCGCAGATGATCGGCGCGCACGGTAAACGAGCGGCCATTCGTGTTGAATACGTTGTGACCACCGAGAAAACGCGCGACGAACTCGGTACGCGGACGGTTGAAGACTTCGTGCGGCGTGCCGCTTTGTTCGATGCGCCCGTGGCTCATCACGACCACCAGATCGGCAAGCGCCATCGCTTCTTCCTGCGAGTGCGTGACGTGCACGAACGTGATACCGAGTTCTTTCTGCCAGCGCTTGAGTTCCGCACGCATCTGCACGCGCAGAAAGGGGTCGAGCGCTGAAAGCGGTTCGTCGAGCAAAAGGCAGCCCGGTTGATTCAACAACGCCCGAGCGAGCGCCACACGCTGCTGCTGGCCGCCCGATAGTTGCGCCGGTTTACGTTCGGCATACGCGGACATCGCGACCAGCTCCAGCAGCTCGCCGGCACGCTTGCGGCGCACATCTTTCGCTATGCCGCGCATCTTCAGGCTGAACGCGACGTTATCGAGCGCGCTCAGATGGGGGAACAGCGCGTAGTTCTGAAAGACCATTGCCGTGCCGCGGGCAGCGGGTTCTTCGCGCGTGACATTGCGTCCCGCAATCAGAATGTCACCCTCGGTGACCGATTCATGCCCGGCGATCATGCGCAGGGTCGAGGTCTTACCGCATCCCGAGGGCCCGAGCAGGCAGCAATACTGGCCGCCGGCAATGCGCAGATCGATGGCGTCGACGGCAAGCGAGTCGCCGTATTGCTTCGAAACGTGCACCAGTTCGATATCGGCGGCTGTGGTTTCGAGCACCGTTGAAGCAGGCTGAATCATGGAGTGGATGTCCTCGTGAACGGCGAAGTGCTGACGCACGCAAAACCACACGCGATGCCTCGGCGAAGCCATCCAAATGCAAGACATGTGCCATCTGTCGATTCGTGAGGTCCGGCGATTGCAAACGCGCCGGTGTGCTTAACGTCGACGAATTGGCTCACATATTGCAAACGATCTGCGGCGTCGATCGTCAGCGATCAAAGCGTTTCTTTTTGCGCAATCGCGGTGCGTCTTCGGTCCGTCCCGGGGCATGATCCGGCCAACTCGGTTCATACGGAGCGCCACGCGTCGCCTTTCGTTACTCACGGCTTCTTTACATGAACGACACACGGAACATGCCCGCAGCAGAAAATCGCGCCCGTCAACCGATCGCCACCCATGGCCGCTTTGCGTATCGCCCGATCACGGATAGCGACGCGTTCCGCTGGCCCGGCGATAGCGGGCTCGCGGTCTATCTCGGCTTCAATATCGAGCACTTTGCATTCGGCGAGGGACTAGGCGCCGCGCTCGGCCCGATTTCGCCGCAACCGGATGTGCTGAACCATAGCTGGCGCGAGTACGGCAACCGCGTCGGCGCGTGGCGCTGTATCGAACTGTTCGATCAGCTGGAAATGCCTGCGGGCACGCTCATCAATACCGCGCTCTACGACCATTGCCCGGAGTTGATCGCGGCGTGCGTGGCGCGTGGCGACGAACTGATCGGTCACGGGCACACCAACGCGCATCGGCAAAGCGACCTCGACGAAAATGGCGAACGCGAGCTGCTTCTGCATTGCCGCGAACGTATCGCCGAAGCGTCCGGCGCGCCGCCGCAGGGCTGGCTCTCACCGTGGATATCCGAATCGCACCTGACGCCCGACCTGCTGGCCGAGACTGGTTATCGCTATACGCTGAACTGGTGTCACGATGATCGTCCGGTACGTATGGCGACACGCAGCGGACCGTTATGGTCGATTCCGTACCCGCAGGAACTCAACGATCTGCCGATGATGGTGGGCCGCCATATGGACGGACGCGCGTTCGCCGACATGATCGTCGATCAGTTCGACGAGATGCTCGAACAGGCGAATCGCGGCACGCAGCCGCAGGCGCTCGTGATGGGCATCGCACTGCATCCTTATCTGGTGGGGCAGCCATATCGACTACGGCATCTGCGCCGCGCGCTCGAACACATCGCCGCGGCACGAGCGAAAGGCGATGTGTGGATCACGACGCCGGGCGCAATCGCGCATCACATGGACGAACTGGAGCGGGACGGCGTGCTGCGCCCGGAGGCTGCATGAGCACGAGTACGACCACCAAGCCGAAAGCCACTGCGGCCACCGCCAGAAAAACGCCAAAGGAAGAAGCGGACGTCGACGCCCGCATCTATCAGTCGATCTTCGACGGCGTGCTGAACCATCGTTTAACACCGGGCACGAAGCTGCCGGAGCCCGAGTTGTGTCAACTGTTCGGCGTGGGCCGCGCGGTCGTACGGCGGGTGTTGGAAAAGCTCGCCTACGACGGCATCGTCGTGCTGCGGCCGAACAAGGGCGCGGTGATCGCCGAGCCGACGCCGGAGGAAACGCGCGAGATCTTCGAGGCGCGGCGCTCCGTTGAACGCATGCTGGTCGAGCTGGCCGTACAGCGCGCGAGCGCCCAGGACATCAAGGCCTTGCGCCAGCAACTGGCGAGCGAACATGAGGCGATGCATCGCTTCGACCAGCCTTCGTGGGCCACGCTCGCGAGCGGTTTTCATATGCGCATCGCCGCGCTCGCGGGCAACTCGATCCTGCAAAACTATCTGAAGGAACTGGTTTCGCGCTGCTCGCTCATTGTCGGCGTATATGAGCCGCCGGGGCATGCGCCGTGCGAGCACGCGGAGCATGCGACGATTGTCGATTGCATCGAAGCGCGCGATGCCGCCGGTGCAATGGCCCATATGGAAGCGCACCTTCGCGATATCCAGGAACGAATCGAAACCTCGCGGATGCGCGGCGAGAAAAGCCTGGGCCAGTTGCTCGGCATCACTGGCTATGCCAATGCGTCAGCGCGGGAAACTACGTGAGTGGCGACACGCGGCCGCTTGACACTCAGCTGACTCAAACCCCGAGCGCACGGCCGTCGCTACGTGGATCGTGCGCGCCTGATGCTGCGCCGTCCGGCTCGATGCGGATCACGCCTGGATGGCCGGCCAAAGGACTCTGCGCTGGAATGGCGCTCACTTCATGCCCACGTGCAGCAAGTTCGGCAAACACGTCGGCGCCGACGTCCTCTTCGAGCTTCAACGCATCGCGCGTATCGGAGAATGTCTTGCCAAGCAGAAAGCGCGGACGGGCGAGGGCAGTGAGCGGGTCCATCCCGTAGTCGATCAACCGCGTGAGAATCGCGGCCAGCGTTTGTGGCTGACCGTCGGCGCCTTGCGTGCCGAACAGCAGATGTGGCCGGCCATCCTTCAGATACATGCCGGGGTTGAGCGTGTGGAACGGCCGCTTGCCCGGTTGCACCGCATTGTGATGCCGGGGATTCGTGCTGAATGAAGCGCCGCGGTTGTGCCACAGAATTCCCGTGTCGCCCGCCACTACGCCGCTACCCCAGTCGAAGTAAACCGTTTGCAGAACACTGACGCTGCGGCCTTCGCTATCCGTCGCGCCGATAAACACCGTGTCGCCCGGGCGAAACACGTGGGGCCATGCGCGCGCTTCACGCAGATTGATCGAGCGTGCATGCGCATCGAGTGCGGTGGGCGACAGCATGTCATCGACGGGCACCCAGTTGAACTCAGGATCGGATACGAAGCGGTCGCGGTCCACGAACGCGCATTTCACCGCTTCCACCAGCAGGTGGTAGTAGTCGGCGCTGCCCTCGGCAATCTGCGCAATATCGAAACGATCGAGCATGCCCATGATCTGCAGGGTCGTCACTCCTTGAGTCGGCGGCCGCATGCTGACCAGTTCGCCGCCACGATAGGCCACACGCAATGGCGCCTCGTCGCGTGCTTGCGTTCGCGCCAGATCGCTCAACGTCAGCGGCGAGCCGGCTTCGCGCAAACCGAGTGCGATCCGCTCTGCAAGCTCGCCCTCATAGAACTCGCGCGCGCCGAAGCGGGCAATCCGCTCCAGGCTCTTCGCCAGCGCGGGTTGCACGAAAGGTTCGGCGATGGCAGGAATGTGGCCGTGTGGCGCGAAAGTTGCCGCAAAGCCGGGCAGGGAACGCAACTCATCCGCGCGTAGTGTTTGCCAGAAATGCTGCGAAGGCGTGACGGGAAACCCATTCGCTGCATAGTCGAGCGCGTGATCGAACAGCGATGCCCATGATTGCTGCCCGCCCCATGAGGTCCGGCTGATCTGATAAGCCTGATTCCACGTGTCGACGGTCGCTGCCGTGGTGATCGCAGACGCAGCACCGCGCAAAGGAATCGCGCCGCTGTACGGTGGCAGTTGCTGCGCGGCCTGGCCGATGCCCGACACCGTGCGCAACGTCCCTTGCCGATCGCCGATCACCCAGAAAGCGTCGCCGCCGAGTCCCGTGAAATGCGGATACGTCACGCATAGCGCCGCGCCGATGGCGATCGCGGCTTCGATCGCGTTGCCGCCCGCACGCAGTATGTCGAGGCCCGCGGCGCTGGCAACGGCGTGCGGACTGGTGACCATGCCGCTGGTGCTGCTGGCGAGTTTCAGGTTGTGCATCTATGCTCCGCTACCGAAGGTTCGCCAAGATGTGCTGCGAGTATAGATCGCGCGCGAGGGCAAACAACGCACGATCGCTGCCGCGCGCGCCGACGAGCGACAGCGCAAGCGGACGATCGATTTCGTCAGTAAAGGGCAGCGTAATTTGCGGCAGGCCGCCAATCGCGGCGATCGAGTTCATCGTGAGCGCAGCTTCATAGAAGCGGCCGATTGCGGCGTCCGACGCTTCTTTCGCCAACAGCGCGACGGGCGTGGTCGGCATGAGCAGCACGCGATCGGGTTCGAACGTCGCATCGAGCACGCTGCGTAGTTCGCGCTGAGTGGCGCGCCATTGTGCGGCCTGGTTTCGATCGAGCGTCTCCAGCCGTGCAAAGCGGGCCGCAATGGATGGGCCGAAACGCGGCTGCGCCGAACGGATCCAGTCGCCGAGCGAGGCATCGATTTCAAGATCCTGCACGGCCTGATAACACGCAAGCCAGCGCGCTTCGTCCCCGGCGAACAGATCGAGCGATGTGTCCGCACCTAACGATTCAGCTAGCGCCTCAAGGCGTAAAGCATCGTCGGACTCGTTGCGCGCGCGAGCGGCGAACGCCTCGGCGACACGAACCAGGCGCAACGGCTGACCGGATGAGGAAGCTGCCGAGGCTGCTTCCGGCAGCAGTACGTCGCCCACCGCGGCAAGCACATCGATCGAGCGCGCGAACCAGCCGACCGTGTCGAAGCACGGGGCGAAGGGCAACACGCCCTCGAGCGAGATCGCATCGTGACTCGGCCGCATACCCCACAACCCGCAGAACGCTGCGGGAACGCGCACCGAGCCACCGGTATCGGTGCCTAATGCAAAGTCCACCTCACCGCTGGCGACTGCCGACGCAGAGCCGCTAGACGATCCGCCTGGCAAGGCATGCGGCCAACGCGGATTGAGCGGCGTGCCGTCATGATGGTTGGCGCCTTCGAGGCTATAGGCGAGCTCGTCGGTGATCGTCTTGCCGTCGAGCGTCGCGCCTGCTGCCAGCAGCGCTCCGACACAGGGCGCGTGACGGAGCGCCGGCACATGGCCCGCCCGCCAGTCAGGATTGCCGCCACCGGTCGTCACGCCCGCGACGTCGATCAGATCCTTCACCGCAAAGCGCAGGCCATCGAGCGGCCCGCTCGCCGTCGCAGCGACACGTACGCGTGGGCCAGAGATAAACGCACTCATGCGGCATCCGCCAAGGCATCGACGATGCGCGCCGAATCCGTGACGAAGCCAAAGCACTTCTTCACGTTCCAGACGGCCGCCTCCGTGCAGAACGCCGGCGACGACGTCGCGCAGCAGTCTTCCACCAGCACGCAGCCATAGCCGAGAAAGTTGGCGTCGGTCAGCGAATGCAGCACGCACTGATCGGTGTTCACGCCCGCGAACATCACCGTACGAATGCCGAGGTTGCGCAGGATGCTGTCCAGCGGCGTGTCCCAGAAGCCGCTGATGCGGTACTTGTCCACGCAGATGTCCTCGGGCAGCGGCTTGAGTTCGTCGACCACGGCAGCTGCCCAGGAATCCTTCTCAAGCACATGCGAACCGTTGCTCGCGAGCGGTTCGCCGAGGCCTGTGCCGGTTCCGGTCGGCTTATATAGATGCAACTGGTTCGGCGGCATGTTGGCGAGGTCGGGCCGGTTTCCCCAATTGACCCAGATAACCGGCACGCCGCGGTGACGCAGAGTCGGCAGCAGGCGCTGCAATGGTGCAATCGGCGCGCGGTCCACCACGAAATCGCCCCCAATCTGGGCAACCCATCCTCCGTTGGTGCAGAAATCATTCTGCATGTCGATGACGACGATCGCCGTGCTGCGCAGGTCGATGCGCACGTTTTGCGGTTCGCACGACAGCGTCGCGACGATTGGTTCGGGCGTGGGCAAGGACATGTCGACCAGTTTCTCGCTGGCACTCCAGCTATAGCGGCCGTCGCGGCCCAACTGGCCGGAAACGCTTGTGCCATATGCGTCGTGTTGTTTCATCGGAGGTTCTCCATCGTGTCTGAATCGCCATAAAAAGGGTGTTGCCCGGACCTCGACGCGCGGTGCGTTTGCCGTGCGCAGTCCGTTGTCTCGAGCAGATCGGAACGAAGTCCGGCGCCTGTCAAAAGCACGGCATGGCACCGAAGTTGCATCTGTTTCGTTCATGAATAACCTACTTACCCAAACCAAACGCAAGAGGAATGCCAGAATGCCGATCGCCAAGTTCAAAACCCTCGCCACCTGCGTCGTGGCGCTCGCCGTATCCACCAGCGCGGTTCATGCCTTCGCTGCCGATCCGTTACGGGTCGGCGTGCTGATTCCCGGCTCGAAATCGGACAAGGGCTGGATGGAATCCGGCTACGACGGGCTCGTTGCCGCGCAGAAGGAACTGGGTCCGAAGCTCAAGACGCAGATGATCGAAAACATCAATTACGCCGACATGGAACAGGCGCTGACCAACCTCGCGTCGAAGAACCAGTTGGTGATCGGTGTAGGCGGGCAGACCCAGGCGTCGGTGCTGAAGATCGCCAAGCGCTTTCCCAATGTGAAGTTCGCAATCGTCGGCGGTAACAAGGGGCAGGACATGCCGCCGAATGTGGCGGGATATGACGTCAAGCAGGCGGAGATCGCTTACGTCGCCGGCGCGGCCGCGGCGATGCTGTCGAAGAACGGCGCGGTCAGCTACGTGGGCGGCATGGAGATTCCGTCAATCGTCAACGCCGGCAAGGAGTTCGGCAACGGCGCGCGCTCCATCAATCCGAAGATCAAGTACTTCGAGAGCTACACGGGCGATTTCGACAATGTCTCGAAGGCGAAGGAAGCCACGCTGGCGGCCATCTCCCAGGGCGCGGACGTCCACTATCACATTCTCAATCTCGGCTTGCGTGGCATGGAGCAGGCGGCCAACGAAAAGCACACGCATGTGATCGGCAGCTATACCGACCGGTGCGGCACGGACCCGCTGTATATCGCGTATTCGATTACCGGCGTCGGCTATCAGGTGCAGTACGCAATCGACCAGATGGCGGCTGGCACGTGGCAGCCCGGCTATAAGGCGTTCGGCCTGGCAATGGGACCGAAGGCGTCGGGCATGGTTGTCTGCAAGGCGACGCCGGAGATGTCGACGAAAATCAGGCAGATCGAGCAGGACATCGAGAGCGGCAAGATCAAGGTATCGGAAGGCTGATATGGACGCCACTCCAGCTTCTGCCGCTTGCACAACGGCGTTGGCCGGTGAGGGCGCCACGGCCCGCGCGAGTCACGACGCGCCGCGCACCGCGGTACTGCGCATGGACGGCATCGGCAAGCGCTTCGGCCCGTTTCAGGCGTTGAGCGACGTGTCGCTCGAACTCTTTGCGGGAGAAGTGCATTGCCTGCTCGGTGAGAACGGCGCCGGCAAATCGACACTCTGCAACGTGGTGTTCGGCGTGCATCAGCCCGACGCGGGATCAATGTGGCTGGATGGCGAGCCGTATCAGCCCCACAGTCCGCGCGACGCTCTTGCGCACGGCATCGCGATGGTGCATCAGCATTTCAGTCTCGTCGAAGACGTGAGCGTGCTCGACAACCTGCTGCTCGGCCAGGTACGCGGCTGGCTCGATCGCAAGCGCGAGGCGCAACGGGTGCGCGCGCTGGTGGCTGATCTGGGGCTCGCGCTTGAACCGGATGCGCGGGTCGCGGATCTGTCGGTCGGCGAAAAACAGCGCGTCGAGATCGTCAAGTGTCTGATCCGTGAGCCTCGGCTTCTCGTGCTGGACGAGCCGACCGCCGTGCTGCTGCCGGCTGAAATCGATGCGTTGCTCGACACCTGTGCGCGGGTTGTCGCGCGCGGTTGCGCGGTTGTACTCGTGACGCACAAGCTGGCGGAGATCCGCCGGATCGCAAGCCGTGCGACGGTGCTGCAAAGCGGCCGCGTGGTCGCTCGTTCGAGCACGCCGTCGGCCGATGTCGATACGCTCGTGCGGGCCATGATTCAACGGCCGGGGAATGAGGGCCATGAAGCGAATCACAACGCAGATCACGGCGCGAAGCCCGCGCCGCCGAAACCCCGCAGCGCGTCCCCTTACGGCCGGCCACTCGCCGACGAAGCCTTACAGATCGACGGCCTGACGGTGCGCGATGCCGACGGTGTCACGCGTCTCGAAGACTGCACGCTGGTGGTCAACCGCAGCGAGATCGTCGGCATCGCGGGCGTGGAAGGCAACGGTCAGAGCGAACTCGGTGCGGTGCTCGCTGGCTTGCAGCGCGCAAGTGCAGGGCGCTTTTTCGTGCAGGGCAAAGATTGCACACAGGCTGCGCCGCAGACATTGACGAAGGCGGGTGTCGGCGTGGTGCCGGAAGACCGGCACGCGGTCGGCTGCGTGCCCGACATGAGTCTGACCGAAAACCTCTTTCTCAACCGCCTCGACGACTATGCGCGGCACGGTTTCATGCGCCGGCGCGCGATGCGGCGCGACGCCCGCGCGCTGATGCAGCGTTTCGATGTGCGTGCCGCGAGTCCCGACGTCGCGTTTCGCGGCCTTTCGGGCGGCAACCAGCAAAAAGCGGTGCTGGCGCGCGAGCTCACGCTCGAGGGCCTCGCCGTGCTGGTCGCGGCGCAGCCTACGCGAGGTCTCGATGTCGGCGCGGTCGCGGCAGTGTATGAGCACATTCGCGCAGTGCGCGACCAGGGCGTCGGCGTATTGCTGATCTCGTCCGAACTTGACGAACTGATGGCGGTGGCCGACCGCGTCCTCGTCATGTATCGCGGCCGCATCATGGGCACCTGTGTGCCGGATGCGTCGCAAATCAATCTTCAACGCGAGCGCATTGGCGCATGGATGGCAGGCCAGACAGCATGACTCCCACGACCTCTTCGACTTCTTTGTCTCTTGTCTCATGGCACGGTTCGCGGCGCTTGCGAACCGCGGCCGTGCTGGGAGGCGCCGCGCTCTTCGCGGTTGCAGCGGCGCTGGCGCTGATTGCAATCGTTCATGTGCCGCTCGGCGACGCGCTTGCCGCCTTCGCCGACGGTGCGTGGGGCTCGCCTTACGCGATCGGCGCATCGATCAATCGCAGCCTCGTGTTCGCGCTGGTCGGCAGCGGCTTCGTGCTGGCGAACCGCGCGCAACTGACTAACGTCGGCGGTGAAGGGCAGATCGCGATGGGCGGCATCGCCGCCACCGCGGTCAGCCTCTATGGCCACGTCGCGCACTTGCCGTTCGGTCTTTCGTTCATCATGCCGATGCTGGCGGCCGCGCTGGCCGGCGCGGCGTGGGGCGCGCTTCCCGGCTGGCTGAAAGCGCGCGCCGGCACCAACGAAGTGATCAGCACCTTGCTGCTGACGTTCATCGCGGTGTGGTTCCTCTACTGGTGCGTGCAATCCGAAACGCTGCTGCGCCAGCCGATGACCAACGCCGCCACGCTGCCCGAGTCGCTGGATATCCCCGATTCGACCAAACTTCCGCTGCTGTCGAGTGCCAGCTCCACGGGGCTGCATATCGGTTTGCCGATCACGCTCGTGCTGTGCATCGTGGTGGCGCTGGTACTGGTGTATAGCCGCTTCGGCATGTATCTGCGCGCCGTCGGCCTGAACGCGCTGGCGGCGCGCCGCGCCGGCATGCCGATCACGTCGACAATCGTCGGTGCGCTGGCATTGGCCGGTGCGCTCGGCGGTCTCGCTGGCGCATTGATGCTGCAAGGCGATCAATATTCGCTGAAAGCCGGTTTCTCGTCGGGCTACGGCTTTGACGGCCTTGTGGTCGGTTTGCTCGCGCGTGGCTCGATAACCGGCGTGTGCGCGGCGGCGTTGCTGTTCGGCTTTCTGCGCTCGGGCGGCATCAATATGGAAATGGTCGCATCCGTGCCGTCGGCGCTGGTGCTGGTGGTGCAGGGCGTCGTGATCGTCGCGCTGGCCGGCGGGTCGCTGTGGCTTGAGCCGAAAGGAGCACGTTGATGAACGCGGAATTCGTAGCGGTTTTCGTCGGCTCCTCGATCCGGTTTGCCGCCCCGCTGATGCTGGCTTCGACCGGTGAACTGATCAGCGAACGGGCCGGCGTGCTCAACATGAGCGTGGAGGGCATGATGCTGTCGGGCGCGTTTCTCGGCGCGGCGGGTGCATGGGCGACCGGCAATGCGGCGCTGGGTCTCGCGATCGGCATGCTCGGCGTGCTGCCGATCGCTTTGCTGCAAGCGTTCCTGAGCGTGACGTTGCGCGCCAATCAGATCGTGACAGGCATCGGCATCAACATCCTGGCGCTCGGCGCGACGACGCTCGCCTATCGCGAGCTGTTCGGCGAACGTTCGAGTGCGGTGATTCCGGGCCTCGCGCGCTGGTCGCCCCCCGGTCTGGGTGCAATTCCGGTCATCGGTGAGCCCGTGTTTCATCAGGTGTGGCTCGTCTATCTCGGCCTCGCGATTCTGCTGGCAACCTCGCTCGTGATGCGGCGGACCGCGCTCGGTGTGGCGCTGCACGCGGTGGGTGCCGCGCCAAGGTCGGTTGATCAGTCGGGGCTTTCGGTGACGCGGCTGCGTTATGGCGCCGTGCTGTTTTCAGGTGTGATGTCGGGCGCCGCGGGTTGTTTCATTTCGATCGGCGACATTCACACCTTCACCGAAGGGATGACTGGTGGCGCCGGCTACCTCGCGATTGCGGCGATCATCTTCGGCAACTGGAAGATCGGCCGCACAGTCGGCGCGTGTTTGCTGTTCGGCGCCGCGAGCGCGTTGCAGTTCCAATTGCCCTTGATCGGTGTGCATGTGCCGACCGCGTTGCTGGTGATGCTGCCTTATCTGCTTGCGCTGATCGCGGTGGCGGGGCTGATTGGCCGGCAAACCGCGCCGCTTGCGCTAACCCAGCCGTTCCGGCGCTGAGGCCGCGCTTACAATCCCGTGAAGTCACGCAACCCTGACGCATCCATTTGACACAACCCCGCCACCGCCAGGCGTTCCATCGATATGAAACGTGCTTCCGCCCGATCGACCTCCGCTGCATCGACCGCGCCCACAACCCAGCGTCAGAAGCTCGCTGCGGCGACCCGCCAGCGCATCTTCAAGATTGCGATCGCCGAGTTTTCCGACAAGGGGCTAAGCGGCGCGCGCGTGGAGACGATTGCGAGCCGCTCGAAGGTCAACATCCGGATGATTTACCACTACTTCGGCGGCAAGGAGGCGCTTTATCTGGAAGTGCTCGAGTTCGTGCTGGGGCGCCTGCGGGAAGCCGAACTCAAACTCAAGCTCGATGTCGACCAGATCGAGCCGGTCACGGCCATCGTGCAGCTTTACGATTTCATCGAGGGGCACTTCGCGGCCCATCCTGAACTGTCGAAGCTCCTGTCGTTCGAAAATCTGAACCGCGCCCGGGTGATGAAGCGCTCGAGCGCGATTCCGGAAATGTCATCGCCGGTGTTGAGCCTGCTGCGCACGGTGATCGCGCGTGGCGAAGACGACGGCTCGTTGCGCAAGGACATGGACCCGCTTCATCTGTATGTCGCTCTGGTGAGTCTGTGTTCGTTTCACAAGTCGAACGCTTTTACGTTGTCGCGGATTTTCAACACCGACATGCTCGCCACGCAATGGCAGGAAGATCACAAGGCGCAGGCACATGAGATGGTGCGAGCGTTTGTCTCCGCCGGCGCGTCGTAAGCGCCAGGCTCGAATGCAGGGCGCAGGAGCCCCGAGTTGGGGAGCGCTGCACCATGACGCATTGATCGAAAGGCGGCAACGCGGACCGTCTTCGCCGCCGGGAAATCGGCGCGAAACCAAACCTGGTAAGGCTGACAGCATGTTCGGGTGAACCTGAAAGTCACCTGGCATAGCTCCTGCTAATTTGAGTTCAAACTTGTATTCAAGATTGAACTCAAGGAAAAACCAGTGCCCATTTCGTCGCCCCTGAAGGTCCGTAGTCTCCTCTCGGCTTATGCCGCCAAACGTCTTACGCCCACTGAAGTCGTGGCGTCGGCGCTTGCTCGTATCGCCGAAATCGACCGGCCGGAAGTCTGGATCCTGCGTGTGCCTGCTGCAGACCTGGAGGCCCGCGCCCACGCGCTCGAAGCGCTTTACGAAGCGCAGGGCAGCGCCGTGTTCGAACGGATGCCGCTCTTTGGCGTGCCGTTCGCGGTCAAAGACAATATCGACGTTGCCGGCTTGCCGACCACCGCCGCGTGCGAGCCTTTCAGCTATACGCCGGACACCTCGGCATTCGCCGTGCAGCGCCTCATCGACGCCGGCGCGATCCTGATCGGCAAGACCAATCTCGACCAGTTCGCGACCGGCCTCGTCGGCACGCGTTCGCCTTACGGCGCGGTGCGGAACACCGAGTTTCCAGAGCGTGTGTCGGGCGGGTCGAGTTCAGGCTCGGCGGTTGCGGTAGCCGCGGGTTGCGTGGCCTTTTCGCTCGGCACCGACACGGCCGGCTCAGGGCGCGTGCCGGCTGGATTCAACGGGTTGGTCGGCCTGAAGCCGTCGCTTGGACTCGTCAGCAAGCGCGGTGTCGTGCCGGCGTGCCGCAGCCTCGACACGATCTCGGTGTTCGCGCACGACGTCAACGACGCATGGTGCGTGTTCAATGAAATCGCGTGTTTCGATCCGCTCGACGGCTACTCGCGCAAGGTCCCGGGTCTCGGTCTCCTGCGTGGCGCGCCGCGGATCGGCGTGCCGGATCATCTCGAGTTCTATGGTGACGCAGCGGCGAATCAGGCCTTCTCGGCCGCACTCGATACGCTCTCTACCCATCTGCATCTCGCGCCCACGCCGATCGACTTCCAGCCGCTCAAGCAGGTCTCCGCGCTGCTCTACGACGGCCCCTGGGTGGCGGAAAGGCGCGCCGCGCTCGGTTCATTCTTCGAGACGCGTCACGAAGCGGTCCATCCGGTCGTCGCCACAGTGATCGGCAAAGCGGATCGCTACAGTGCCGCTGACGCGTTCAATGGCCAGTACGCGCTCGCCGATCTGAAGCGGCACGCCGAGCAACTCTTCGAGACGATCGACATCCTGATCGTCCCGACCACGCCGACGCATCCGTTGATCACCGACGTGCAGGCCAATCCTGTCGAGTTGAACAGCCAGCTTGGCTACTACACGAACTTCGTCAACCTGCTCGACCTGTGCGCGTTGGCCGTGCCATGTCAGCGTCGCCACGACGGCTTGCCAGCGGGCGTCACACTGATCGCGCCGCTCGGCGCGGACCGGCGTCTCGCCGAGTTGGGCGCGCGGATCCAGGGGCTGTTCGCTACCGAGGCTGCGGACGTGGCCGGGACGGTGACTGAAAAGAAACCCGCGGCCGCGGCAAACACGATCGCGCCATTGCCGTTTCAGGAGCCGACGGTCGCGCTTGCCGTGGTCGGTGCGCATCTGCGTGGCCAGCCGCTGAACTGGCAGCTTCAGGAAGCCAGCGCGCGTTTTGTCACGGCGACGCAAACCGCCACCGGCTACACGCTATACGCGCTTGCGAACACGCAGCCGCCGAAACCAGGCCTCGTGCGCGTTACCGACCAGCAAGGCGCACCGATCGCCGTGGAAGTCTGGGACATGCCGCTGCGCAGCTTCGGCAAATTTGTTGCCGACGTGCCCGCACCGCTCGGTATCGGCTCCGTGCAACTCGCCAACGGCCTCACGGTGAAGGGCTTCATCTGCGAGCCGTCGGCAGTCAGTAACGGCAGCGGTGCACTAGACATCACCTCGTTTGGCGGCTGGCTCGCTTATCTCGACAGCCTGAATGTCAACTGAGGGCCAACGCTCTTCACCCCCAACCAGGAATTGGACACCATGACCAGTCGCCGCAATTTCATCAAGAGCGCCAGCCTGTTGACGCTCGGCAATATCCTGCCGATTCAATCGGTGTTTGCCGCGCCGAAGACGACGGTCGGCGTGATCTACGTCGGTGCACGCAGCGACTACGGTTACAACCAGGCTCAGGCGACCGCTGCTGCCGTCATCAAGAAGATGCCTGACGTGAAGGTGGTGGAAGAGGAGAACGTGCCTGAAACCATCGCCGTACAGAAAACCATGGAAGCGATGATCGAACAGGACGGCGCCACGCTGATTTTCGCGACCTCGTTCGGTTACTTCGATCCACACGTGCTGAAGATGGCGGCCAAATATCCGAAGGTGCGTTTCGCGCACTGCGGCGGTTTGTGGAAGCAGGGCAACCCGTCGAACATCACCAGCTACTTCGGGTATATCGACGAATGCCAGTACCTGAACGGTGTCGTCGCGGGCCACATGACGAAGAGCAAGAAGCTTGGCTTCGTCGCCGCGAAACCGATTCCGCAGGTGCTGCGCAACATCAACTCGTTCACGCTCGGCGCGCAGTCCGTCGATCCGTCGATCACCACACAGGTGATTTTCACGGGCGACTGGTCGATGCCCGTGAAGGAAGCGGAAGCCACCAACAGTCTCATCGATCAGGGTTGCGATGTGCTGACCTGCCACGTCGACGGCCCGAAGGTTGTTGTCGAAACGGCGGAAAAGCGCGGCGCGATGAGTTGCGGCTACCACGCGAGCCAGGCGGCGCTCGCGCCGAAAGGCTATCTGACCGGCGCGGAGTGGGACTGGGCGACGCCATACAAGCAACTGGTCATGGGCGCACAGGCCGGCACGCGGCAACCGAATGTGTTGCGCGGCGGCTTGAAAGAGGGCTTCGTGAAGATGTCGCCGTACGGCGCGAAAGTCACCGCGCAGGCGAAGCAGAACGCCGACTCGATCAAAGACAGCATGGTGGCCGGCAATTTCGTGATCTTCAAAGGGCCGATGAAGGACAACAAAGGCGGCACGGCGATCGCATCCGGTGCGAGCCACATACAGACCGATTACACACTCGAAAGCATGAACTATCTGGTGGCAGGCGTCGTCGGCCAGATCTGAACCTGGCCTGCGTGATTGTGTGAGTGTGCGCGTGAATGTGCATGAGTTTGCATGAGCGAAGGAGCCGTGATGCGCCCCAATGCCCCTACCGCGAGAGTGATGCTGTCGCTCTTGCCCGCGCTGCCGACCGCGTTGGCGGTGCTCGGCACGCTGCTGCTGTTCTCGTTGTTCCTGCTGGTGCAGGGGCAGCCGGCGCTCGACGCGATCGGGCTGATTTTTGAAGGCGCTTTCGGTTCGTCGTTCGCGTGGCAGAGCACCTTGCTGCGCGCGTCGCCGTTGATGTTGACCGCATTGTGCGTCGCGCTACCTGCCCAGGTCGGACTGATCGTGATCGGCGGCGAGGGCGCGCTCGCACTCGGCGGCATGTGCGCGGCGATCGTCCCGCAGATGCTGCCACACGGCACGCCATGGCTGATCGCCACGCCGTTGATGGCGGCGGCCGGCATGCTGGCCGGCGGGTTCTGGATCGGGGCCGTCGGCGCGTTGCGGCAGTGGCGTGGCGTCAACGAGACGATCAGCAGCCTGTTGATGTCGTATATCGCGATCGCGCTTTTCAAACATCTGGTGGAAGGTCCGCTGCGCGACCCCGCAAGCCTGAACAAGCCGTCCACCTATCCGGTGCCCGACGCGATGATGATCGGCTCGATCCCCGGACTCGACACGCACTGGGGACTGTTCTGGGGCGTCGTCGCGTGCATCGCGGCATGGGTGTTCGTGAAGTTCAGCACCAAGGGCTTTGCGATGCGCGTGGTGGGCGGCAGTCATCGCGCGGCACGTCTGGTCGGCTTGCCGGTCAATCTGCTGGCGCTTGCCGCGTGCATATTGGGCGGTGCAGCGGCGGGACTCGGCGGCATGTTCGAAGTGGCGGCGGTGCAGGGCAGCGCAAATGCGTCCTTGCTCGCGGGTTATGGCTACGCGGGCATCCTCGTCGCGTTCGCCGCACGGCAGAATCCGCTCGCGATCATCGCGTGCGCGCTGATGATCGGCGGCATCGAGGCGAGCGGTTCGCTGCTGCAACGCCGGCTCGATCTCCCCGACGCCACCACGCTCGTCTTGCAAGGCCTGCTGTTCGCGAACCTGCTCGCGTGGGAAGCGCTTGGCGGGCGTATCGCCGCATGGCGCGTCAAATTGCAGGCCGCCGCGCAGACCGATCTTCCCGTGCAACTGGAGCAGACCCATGCCTGATATGCACTCGCCCATCGTGATCCTGTTGCTGTCGCTGTTCGCCGGTGCGATCCGCGTCAGCACGCCTTATCTGTTCGTCAGTCTCGGCGAGTGTCTGACCGAGAAGGGCGGGCGCGTGAATCTCGGCCTCGAAGGCATCCTCGTGTCAGGCGCGATGAGCGGCTATGCCGGTGCTTTTCTGACTGGTTCGCCGTGGGCCGGTGTGCTTGCGGCCGGTTTCGTCGGCTTGCTGCTCGGCTGCCTGCACGGCCTCGTGTGCTCGTTGCCGCGCGTGTCGGACATTGCGTTCGGCATCGCGTTGATGCTGCTCGGCACGGGGCTCGCGTTCTATCTCGGCAAGCCCTTCATCGAACCGCAGGCGCCGATGCTGCCGTTCATCGATCTTGGCACGTGGACCTCGTCGCCCCAGTTGCATAACGCGCTGCATATCAACCTGCTGTTCGTGATCGGCGTGGTGCTGTCCTTCGTTCTGCAATGGGGCTTGCGCAATACCCGTTGGGGGATGGTGCTGCGGCTCGTCGGCGATCATGCCGAGACGGCGCGCGCCATGGGCTATCCGCTGACGCGTGTACGCATCGCCGCGACGGCGGTGGGCGGTGTGTTCGCGGGCGTCGGCGGTGCGTATCTGTCGCTGGTTTATCCGGGGAGTTGGAACGAAGGGCTCTCCAGCGGACAAGGACTGATGGCGGTCGCGCTGGTGATCTTCGCGCGCTGGCAGCCCTTGCGCTGCCTATGGGCCGCGTTGCTGTTCGGTGCGGCCGGCGCGCTCGGGCCGGCGTTGCAGGCGATCGGCGTGACGAGCGGCTACTACCTCTACAACGCGGCGCCGTATGTGCTGACGCTCGCGATCATGATCGTCAATTGCCGTCCGGATCGCACGCTGGCTGGCGCGCCGGGTGAGTTGAGCCTGACTCGCTGATTTTCCCCACTGAGCTTGCCTCACCATGCGTGCCTTCAAAGACCCTGTCAGGACCTAACAAGGATCTCACCGCCATGAACCGATTCATCGAAGCGAAACCCTACCCGTGGCCCTACGACGGCGACCTGCGCCCGGACAACACCGCACTCGTGATTATCGACATGCAGACGGATTTCTGCGGTCATGGTGGCTATGTCGACAAGATGGGCTATGACCTGTCGTTGACGCGCGCGCCGATCGAACCGATCAAAAGCGTGCTGAAACCAATGCGTGAACTGGGCTTCACGATCATTCACACGCGTGAAGGGCATCGACCGGACCTCTCCGACCTGCCCGCGAATAAACGCTGGCGCAGCCGGCGTGCGGGCACCGACGGCGTAGGCATCGGCGACGACGGCCCCTGCGGCAAGATCCTCGTGCGCGGCGAACCCGGCTGGGAAATCATCGACGAACTGAAGCCGCTGCCAGGCGAGATCATCATCGACAAACCCGGCAAGGGTTCCTTCTGCGCGACGGATCTCGAACTGATCCTGCGTACGCGCGGCATCGTCAATCTGGTGCTGACCGGCATCACCACCGACGTCTGCGTCCACACGACGATGCGCGAAGCCAACGATCGCGGTTTCGAATGCACGGTGCTGGCCGATTGCTGCGGCGCTACCGACAAGGGCAATCACGACGCCGCGCTGCACATGATCACCATGCAAGGCGGCGTGTTCGGCACGGTGTCGGATTCGCACGCGCTGCTGGCTACGCTACTGGCCAAGACGGCTGCGCCAGCAGCGGCGCTCGCCACTTCAGGCAGATAAATCATGACCACGGCGCCGAAGGCATTGGGTGTGGAAGTGCTGAACGCAAGCAAATCGTTCGGCGCGTTTCGCGCATTGGATAGCGTCTCGATCAAGGTCAAAGCCGGCACGATTCACGCGCTGCTCGGCGAGAACGGCGCGGGCAAGAGCACGCTCGTGAAGGGACTGGTCGGTTATGGCGTGCTCGACGACGGACAGATCGCCGCCGACGATCGTGAAGTCCACATCGCGTCGCCGCGTGATGCACAGGCGCTCGGCATCGGCATGGTGTATCAGCATTTCACATTAGCGTCCGGCCTTTCGGTCGAAGAAAACCTGTTGCTCGCACGCGGGCGGATGCCGTGGAAAATCGACTGGAAGGGCGAGCGCGCCGCGCTTACCGCGTTCATGCAGCGCATGCCGTTCCGCTTGCCGCTCGACGCGCCGGTGGCCATGCTCGCTGCCGGTGAAAAGCAGAAGCTCGAGATCCTGAAGCAGCTTTATTTGCAGCAGCGCTTCCTGATTCTCGACGAACCCACCTCTGTGCTGACACCACAAGAAGCGGACGAAGTGCTCGGCCTGATGCGCGATCTGACCTCACGCGGCGAGCTGACGGTGTTGATGATCACGCACAAGTTCCGCGAAGTGATGGCCTATGCGGACGACGTCACCGTGTTGCGCAAGGGCAGGCAAGTCGGCACGAGCGCGGTTGCCAACACCAGCCGCGACGAACTCGCAGCGTGGATGATGGGCACCGTCGCTAGCCACGCGCCGAACGAAGTGCCCTTGAAGGACGAGGCGCCGGTGATGGCCGTGGTGACCGTGGAACGCCTGCCACGCAAACCCGTCGACGACACTGCGCAAGTGCGTCTCGCACTACGCGACGTATCAGTGGAAGACGATCGCGGCCACACCGCAGTCAAGCACGCGACGCTGTCCGTGCGCGCGGGCGAAATCCTCGGGCTTGCGGGCGTTTCTGGCAATGGACAAAAGGAGTTGGTGGAAGCGCTGGTCGGTCAACGTCGCGTGAAAGCCGGCGACATGGAGGTGGCGGGCAAGGCCTACCATGCAACGCGTGAAGAGATGACTCAAAGGCGCGTGTTCGCGATTCCAGAGGAACCACTGAAAAACGCCTGCGTCGCCGCAATGAGCGTGGCTCAGAACCTCGCGCTGCGCGACTTCGATCGCGAGCCGTTGCGGCGCGGCGGCTGGTGGCTCGACCGGCGCGCCGTGCGTGAGCGCGCCGCGCAGCTGATCGCCGAGTTCAACGTGCGTCCACCGCTACCCGAACGAACCATCGGCACGCTGTCGGGCGGCAACGTGCAGCGCGCGGTGTTGGCGCGCGAGCTCGGACAGCCGGTGGATGTGCTGATCGTCGCCAATCCTGTGTTCGGTCTGGATTTCGCATCGGTTGCCGACATCCATGCCCGTCTGATGGCCGCACGCGATGCCGGCGCGGCGGTGCTGCTGGTCAGCGAAGACCTCGACGAACTGCTCGAACTGGCCGACCGCATCGTGGTGATCGCGGAGGGCAAACTGGTGTTCGAGACGCCTGCGGCGCGCGCGGACCGGACCGTGCTCGGTCAGCATATGGCAGGGCACGGTGACACCCCGGCACATCCCGCCGTACCCGCAGAAAGAATGAAGGAAGCCATCGGATGACACAGCAAACCCTGTTGACGATCGACGCCCAGCCGGGTCCCTTCACCTTGGCCCCCACGAAAACCGCGTTGGTCGTGATCGACATGCAGCGCGATTTCATCGAACCGGGCGGCTTCGGCGAATCGCTTGGTAACGACGTGTCGCTGCTGGCCGAGATCGTGCCGACCGTCGCGGCATTGCTGGCCTTCGCGCGCGGGCATCAATGGCTCGTGGTGCACACGCGTGAATCGCATGCGGCGGATCTGTCCGACTGCCCGCCGGCAAAACGGCTGAGGGGCGCGCCCAATGCCCGCATCGGCGATGCCGGACCGATGGGGCGCATTCTGATTCGCGGCGAGCCCGGCAATGCGATCATCGAGCCGCTCGCGCCGCTTGCCGGTGAACTCGTGATCGACAAACCCGGCAAGGGCGCGTTCTACGCCACCCGGCTCGGCGAAGAGCTCGCGATGCGCGGCGTCACGCATCTCGTGTTCGCGGGCGTGACCACCGAAGTGTGCGTGCAGACCTCGATGCGTGAAGCCAACGACCGAGGCTACGACAGTCTGCTGATCGAAGACGCAACCGCCAGCTATTTCCCCGCGTTCAAACAGGCGACGCTCGATATGGTGCGCTCGCAAGGCGGTATTGTCGGCTGGACCGCGCCGCTTTCTTCATTGACGAAACTCGACGAGACGATCCCTTCATGGAGATAAATCAACCCGAAGTGGTAGCTCAAGTGCAGGCAGCCTTTATTGAATACGAGCGGGCGCTGGTCGACAACGACGTCGCGGCGATGAATGCGCTTTTCTGGCACACGCCGGAGACGGTCCGCTACGGCATCGCCGAAATCCAGCATGGTGGCGAAGCGATCCGCGCATGGCGCGAGAGTTGCGAGCCGGTGCCGAAGTCGCGCAAACTGCAGCGCACCGTGGTGACGACGTTCGGCACTGACTTCGCCACCGTCAGCACGGAATTCACCAGCGACGCGACGCCTTTGATCGGCCGCCAGATGCAGACGTGGGCGAGGCTTGGTCCCGCCGCCGGCTGGAAAATCGTCGCGGCGCACGTCAGCCTTATCGCCATGCCATGAAACGCCGATAATAAGAAAAAAGGGGATGTGGCATCAATGAACGACGATACGACGAATCTGCTCGAGACTCCCACGGCGCCTGACACGCCTGCCGTGCCGGCCGCCGCCAATCCGCTCGCCGAGCAGGTGTACCAGCAGTTGAAGAACGATATCTTCAGCTTTCGCCTGTTTCCCGGCGACCGGTTTTCCGAAAACGGGATCGCGCAGCACTACGGCGTGTCGCGCACGCCGATGCGCGACGGCCTGTTTCGTTTGCAACGCGAGGGCTATCTGGAAGTCGGCTTCCGGCGTGGCTGGAAAGTCTCGCCGATCAATTTCGACCAGCTCGATCAGCTCTACGATCTGCGCATCGTGCTGGAGGTAGCGGCCGTCGAACGCGTGGGGGCGGGCGGCGACGTCGCGCATGCGGCCGTCGAAGCGCTGAAAGCGATATGGTGCGTCGAGCCCGAATCGCGTGAGAGCGATCCGGTGAAGATGTTCGGCATGGATGAGAACTTTCACCGTCAACTGGTCGCGGCGACCGGTAATGCGGAGATGCTGCGCGTGCATAACGAAGTGACCGAGCGCATTCGCATCGTGCGTCGACTGGACTTTCTCAAACCGCACCGCACGAGCGCCACCTACGACGAGCACGCCACCATGCTGAACCTGATCGAACGCAACCGGGTGACGGAAGCGATCATCCTGCTGCGCGCGCATATCACGCAGAGCAAGCTGGAAGTGCGCAAGATCACGCTGTCTATGTTGGCCGCGGCGCGCGATAGCAAGTTGCCGTTTGTGTCCTGAGTGATCTCAGCAAATCGCAATCAGCGCGACGATCAGGCCGAGCGCCTGTTTTCCTCGTCCTGGTAGCATGGGAAGTCGGTGTAACCGACGTGCGTGCCGCCCCAGAACGCCGCGCGATCATACGGGGTGAGTGGGAGCCTCTGTTGCAAACGGCGCGGCAGATCAGGATTCGACGTGAAGTGCCGGCCAAATGCGACCAGGTCGGCATCGCCCTTATGCAGAATTTCTTCCGCGCTATCGCCATTGAAGCCGCCGGCGGCAATGATCGGGCCATCGAAAACGCGGCGCAGCAGAGCGGCCGCCACGGGCTTCTGATGCTCGTCGAGCGTTTCGACACCTTTGACGCGTGGCTCGATAACGTGCAGATAGGCGAGGCCAAACCGGTTCAATTGCTCGGCCGCATAGGTAAACGTCGCTTCGGGATTCGAGTCTGATATTGAACCCCACTGTCCGCTTGGCGATAAGCGCGCGCCCACGCGGTTCGCCCCCCATACCGATATGAGCGCGGTAACGACTTCGGTCAGGAAGCGCGCGCGTTTTTCGATGGTGCCGCCGTACGCATCCGTACGCTTGTTGGTGCCGTCCTGCAGGAATGTATCGGCCAGGTAGCCATTCGCCGAATGCAGTTCAACGCCGTCGAGGCCGGCAGCCAATGCGCGCTCGGCGCTCTTCCTGTAGTACTCGATCACGGTCTGGATTTCGGCGACATCGATCGCGCGGTGCATCGAGACCGGCACCCAGCCGTTCTGCGTCAACGCTTCGCCTTCGAACGGCACCTCCGACGGCGCGATCGGCGCCGCGCCACCTGTCAGGTCAACGTGCGACTGGCGTCCGTCGTGTCCCAACTGCATGAAGATGCGGCCGCCCTTCGCATGAACGGCGTCGGCGATTCTTCGCCAGCCCGCGATGTGTGAGTCTTCATAGATGCCGGGTGCACCGAGGTAGCCGCGGCTGTCGTAGGACACGTGCGTCGATTCGGTGATGATCAGGCCACCATCGGAAGCGCGTTGGCTGTAGTACTCCAGCATCATCTCGCTGGGACTGTCATCGCTGTTCGCGCGAAGCCGCGTGGTCGGTGCATGCACCACGCGGTGATTCAATGTGTAAGGGCCGAGTTGAAGCGGCGAAAAGAGTCGGGTCATCGTCAATCCTTGGTGAATATCGAATGCAATTGGCGCCGCGCTGGACTAGCGCTGCTGCCGTTGTGAGGTGGCGCGATCCAGCTCGCAAAATTCGCGGTCGGATAAGGTGATCGCGCCGGCCGCCACGTTCTCCTCCAGATGCGCAACGCGGGAGGTTCCCGGTATCGGCAGGATCACTGGACTGCGCTGCAATAGCCACGCGAGGGCGATCTGCGCGACGCTCGCCTGATGGTTGCGCGCAATGGTGTCGAGTAGCGAGCCGGGGCGGGTCAACTCGCCGGCAGCCAGCGGAAACCACGGGATAAAGCCAATGCCGTGAGCCGTGCAGTAATCCAGCACGTCTTCACTACCGCGGTCACCGAGGTTGAAGCGGTTTTGCACGGTCGCCACCTTGAAATGTTTCGAAGCAGCCTTGATGTCGGCCACCGAAACTTCACTCAGGCCGGCGTGACGGATCACGCCGCTGTCGATCAGGTGACGCACGGCGCCAAACTGCTCATCGCGCGCCACCGTGGGGTCGATGCGATGCAACTGCCACAGGCCGATCTGCTCGATACCAAGGCGCTGCAGGCTGCCGTGCGCTTGCTGAATCAGGTACTCAGGCCTGCCGTGCGGAGTCCACTGGTTGGGACCTGTGCGTGCGAATCCCGCCTTGGTTGCGACCAGCATCTCGGCACCATACGGATGCAGCGCTTCGCGGATCAATTCCTCCGAAACGTTCGGCCCATACGAGTCCGCCGTGTCGATGAAATTCACATCGAGTTCGGGCAGACGACGCAGCACGCGAATGGCTTCGGCACGATCGGTGGGCGCGCCCCAGATGCCCGGGCCGGTGATTCGCATTGCGCCAAAGCCGAGCCGGCGGATTTCAGCGTCGCCGCCAATTTTGAAAGTAGGGCGAGGGATAGTCATGTTTCACCTCATGCGGCAGTGACCGCACCGTTTTGCGCCCGAACCAGGTGTTTGCCGATGCTGGCGCTCAGGATCAGCGCCGCGACTTCGCAGAGAGCGGCGGTCCAACCGAGGTTGTTCACCGAGGTGAAACTCAAGGTCAGGGAGCCGAGTGCGGCGCCGAGCGAAAAGCCGAGATACATGAACGAAGCGTTCAGTGACAGGGCAATCGGCGTGCCGCGCAACCCGGCGAGATTGATCAGTCCTGCTTGCTGGGCAGGGTAGAAGGACCAGTGAGCAACGCCCCAGGCTACGACACCGATCAGCACGGGGACCAGCGCCAACGTCACTGGCAGCCAGTGCGCGCTCGCCGACATGAGGGAGAACGCAAGGATCGACACGCTCAGGCACGGGATGATCACGCGGCTCGGACCGAGGCGATCTACTGCCTTGCCGCCAATGAACACGCCGATCGCTGCCGCAACGCCCCAGGTGAACAGCACGTAGCCGATTTGCGCGCCGTGCAACGGCGTGGTCTTCGCAACGAACAGCGCCAGGTACGTATAGACGGTGTACGCGCCCATCGCCCACAGCGTGGTGACGAGCAAGGTCATCAGGATCACCGGCTGACGCGCAACTTGAATACGCTCGCGCAGCGTGGCAACCGGCAATCCTGCGCCGATGCTGCGCGGCAGGCCGAGCAGCAAACCTGCCGTAGCCGCGGCGGACAGGGCGGCGACGCCCGCAAAGGTCATGCGCCAGCCGAGCCGGTCACCGACGAACGCGCCCAGTGGCACACCAAAAGCAACCGCGATCGTGATCCCGCCGTTGACGATGGCGAGCGCCGTACCACGCCTCTCCGGGCCGGCAATGGCGCCGGCCAGCGCGTTGGCGCCGGGCACATACAGACCGGCGGCCGCGGCGAGCAGGATGCGCGCCGCCATCAATTCCCAATAGTTCTGGGCGGCCCAGGCGATGACGTTCGCCACGGTGAAGGCAGAGAGCGACAGGATCATCAGCGTGCGCCGATGGAACGCGCCTGTCAGTGCCGTCAGGACCGGCGAGCTGAGTGCGTAGGCCAAGGCAAACACCGTGACGAGCTGGCCCGTGGCGACAATGCTGGTATGCAGGTCGGTGGCAATGTCGGGCAACAGGCCGGCAATCATGAAGCTTTCGGTGCCGACCGCGAATGTCCCTAACGCGAGCCAGTAAAGCGGCGTCAGGGAAGTTGGCTGGGTGGTGCTGTTCATCGTGTGCTCCGCTTACGCTGTGACAGCGTCCGTGGTTTCGGTGCTGTAGAACGGGTAGTCGGTATAGCCGACGTCGGTGCCGCCGAAGAAGGTGGGGCGGTCATACGGGTTCAGCGGCAGCTGAAGGCGCAGGCGTTCGGGCAGATCCGGGTTGGCGATGAAGTCGCGGCCAAATGCGACCAGGTCGGCGTCGCCTGCCTGCAGGACGGCTTCGGCGCTCGCGGCCTTGAAGCCGCCGGCGGCGATGATGACGCCCTTGTAGTGCTTGCGGATCAGTTGTGCGGCGACCGGGTTCGGGTCCTTGCTGTCGTCGTCGACGTTGCCCAGCACGCGCGGCTCGATCAGGTGCAGATAGGCCAGGTTCAGTTTCGCCAGTTCCTGTGCGACGTAGCTGAAGAGTCCTTCCGGATTGCTGTCCGACATATCGCCCCACGTGCCGCTCGGGCCAAGGCGCACGGCCACACGGTCGCTGCCCCACACCGAGATGACGGCCCGGGTGGCTTCGATCAGGAAGCGGGCGCGGTTTTCGAACGAACCGCCGTAGATGTCGGTGCGCTTGTTGCTGCCGTCCTGCAGGAACTGATCGAACAGGTAGCCATTGGCAGCGTGCAGTTCGACACCGTCGAAGCCGGCTTCCTTGCCGCGAATCGCGGCGGTGCGGAAACTCTCCACCAGTCCGGCGATCTCGGGGATGGTCAGCGCGCGGCTCGGCGTGTTCGGGATCCAGCCCGCTTCGGTGTACGCAACGCCGCCATGCGGTACGGCGGAAGGCGCCACCGGCTCCACGCCGCCTGGCTGCAACTGGCTGTTCGACTGGCGTCCAGCGTGATAGAGCTGCAGGAAGATGCGGCCGCCTTTGGCGTGCACGGCGTCCGTCACCTGCTTCCAGCCGGCGATCTGGCTATCGTCGTAGAGACCCGGCGCGCCAAGGTAGCCGTTGCCATTGGGAGCGGCGATGGTAGCTTCACCGATCAGGAAACCGCCTTCCGACGCGCGCTGCGCATAGTATTCGGCCATCAACGGGCCGGGCTTCGCGCCTTCGTCGGCTCGCATGCGGGTGAGCGGCGCCAGCACGACACGATGGGACAACTGGTAGGGACCGACTTTGACTGCGGAATGGAGCTTCGACATGATTTCCTCGAGATTGAGTGGCTGGTGACTTTCAATCGCCAGCGGGCTTTCGACCTTGAGGAGCAGTGTATGGACGGACAGAGATAAGAAAAATAGGCTAAGGTTCCGAATATATCGGATGTAGAAGTCCGCAATTGAGTCGTCACCGGGTTTCGACCGCTCGCCTGCGTCGCCCGGCCGGCGCCAATCGGCCTTGGGCCTCGGGACGCGGCAATGGACAGCCTCAGCGGCATTTCGGTGTTTGTGCAGGTGGCGGAAACGCGCAGTTTTACCGAGGCGGGCCGGCTGCTTGGCGTATCGTCTTCGGCGGTCGGCAAAAGCGTTGCGCGCACCGAGCAGCGCCTCGGCGTGCGGCTCTTTCATCGCAGCACGCGCAGCATCACGCTAACGGCCGAAGGGGCGCTGTTCCTCGAACGATGCCGGCGTATCCTCGGCGAGCTCGAAGCGGCGGAAGCCGAACTGTCCGACGCCGCCGGCAGTCCGCGCGGCAGACTGCGGATCAGCACGCCGCAACTGTCCGAGCTGATCATGCCGGCGCTAGACGCCTTCATGCTGCAATACCCGGACATCGAACTCGACGTCGATCTCTCCGATCGCATGGTGGACATCATCGAAGAAGGCTTCGATGCGGTGATACGCACGGGTGAGCAGCACGATTCGAGGCTGGTGTCGCGGCGCCTCGGTTCCTGCGGCCAGGTGCTGGTCGCTTCGCCTGGTTATCTGGAGAAGCACGGCGTACCCAAGCATCCGTCCGAACTCGTGCAGCATGCCTGTCTGCTACATAAATTCCCCGCCAGCGGCAAACTGGAACGCTGGCCGTTTCAGCTCGCCGCGTCGGAAGCGGAGCCGGAGTTGCCGCAAACCTTTGTCGCCAACACGATTGAAGTGCTGGGCTTTCTGGCGCTTCAGAACAAGGGGCTTGCCTTCCTGCCGACCTTCCTCGTGCGCGATGCGCTGGCGAGCGGCGCGTTACAGATCGTGCTCGACGATTTCATCGACCAGACCGTCACCTTCTGGATTTTGTGGCCGGCGAGCCGTTACGCGTCGCCGAAGCTGCGCGTCTTTATCGACTATGTCAGCCAGAATCTGCGGATCTAATAGCGGCGGCAAAGAAACGTCTAAAAGCTGAGCCTTACTCGTACGAGAAAGCCCCGCCGAACTTGTCCATCCGCTCCAGCGCCATGCCCGAACCACGCACCACGCAGGTCAACGGCGCTTCAGCGACGAACACCGGCAGGCCGGTTTCTTCCGCGAGCAGGCGGTCGAGATCGCGCAGCAACGCACCGCCGCCCGCGAGCATGATGCCGCGCTCGGCGATGTCGGCGCCCAGTTCCGGCGGCGTCTGTTCCAGCGCGATCTTCACCGCCGAAACGATCTGGTTCAGCGGATCCGTGAGCGCTTCGAGAATCTCGTTGCTGGACACCGTGAAGCTGCGCGGAATGCCTTCGGACATATTGCGGCCCTTGACCTCCATCTCCTTGACTTCGGAGCCCGGAAACGCGGAGCCGATTTCTTTCTTGATCGCCTCGGCGGTCTGCTCGCCGATCAGCATCCCGTAGTTGCGGCGAATGTAGTTGACGATCGCATCGTCGAACTTGTCGCCGCCCACGCGCACGGAACCTTTATAGACGACGCCGCCGAGCGAGATCACGCCCACTTCGGTCGTGCCGCCGCCAATATCGACCACCATCGAGCCGGTCGCTTCCGACACAGGCAGGCCGGCGCCGGTCGCTGCCGCCATCGGTTCTTCGATCAGATAGACCTGCGAGGCGCCCGCGCTGTGTGCAGCTTCCTTGATCGCGCGGCGCTCGACCTGAGTCGACCCACACGGCACGCAGATGATGATGCGCGGCGACGGCGCGAACATCCGCGACTCGTGCGCCATCTGGATGAAGCGCTTGATCATCTGCTGGGTGATGTTGAAGTCGGCGATCACGCCGTCCTTCATCGGGCGGATCGCCTCGATATTGCCCGGCACCTTGCCGAGCATCTGTTTCGCTTCCTTGCCGACGGCCAGAATGATCTTCTTACCGTTCGGGCCGCCTTCCTGACGAATCGAGACCACCGAGGGTTCGTCCAGCACGATGCCCTTGCCACGCATATAGATCAGCGTGTTCGACGTGCCGAGGTCGATTGCCAGGTCGTTGGAAAAATAGCCACGCAAAAAACCGAACATGCAAATTCCTGTCTCGCTGATGCCGGGCGCGTGAGCGCGCCGCTTGGGATGCCGCCCGGAGGCGGCAGGCGACCAGGTGATGGCCGGAGAGAGGGAAGAATAACAGCTTCGGGCGCCGGGCTACTTCGGCGGGCGTGCGCGCAGCAAGTTGTCGGCCTGCCATTTGATGCGGTCGCAGTTGCTTTTGACGCGCACTGCGAATTCCGACGGGGAGTTGAGCTGCAGCGAGCGCATCTGCATCGCATCGCTATCCCCGCGCGCCCAACCGGCCTGCCAGCGCGTATCGAACTGGCTGGCTTCGGTGAGGACCTTTCTGAGTTTCTGCTTGTACTCGACCACGTCCTGCTCGGAACCTCCGCAGAATTCCTTAGCAAAGCGGGCGCGCTGACCCGCGGCTTCCGCGCTGCCGTTGTCGCTCTCTTCGCTCGCTAACGCGGATCGCGGCTGGGCCAGCAGCAGAAGCGACAAAAGCAGCGCCAGTACGGGTGCCAGCGCGAGCAGGGCGTGATAGCGAGATTGGTTTTTATACACGATTGCCTCCTTGTGGCCGTCCTCCGGCGCCGCAATGAAGCGCATGTGTGCAGCGATGGAGCGTGCTGCCCCCATATTACCGTGTATAGCTATAGACGCCCGCCCAGTATTACTTACGGCGCATTGGTTAACGCCGGATCCAGATAGGCGCTCACGTTTTGCGATTGCTTGTAGACCGCGTTGCGCACATTGAACTTGTCCGCGTTCACGCTCGAACCGTACACGGAATCCAGCCCGTCACCCTTCACGAACGCCTTCCTCGCCGCCGCCGCGTCGAGCAGATGCGTGCCTTTCAGCAACGGCAGATACTGGGCCGGCGTCAGGCCGACGCGCGCGGACATGATCTTGACGGCATCCGGTTGCGTCTTCGGATCGTTGATGTAGGCCACGCAGCGATACCAGACCTTGATCACCTTGGCCCAGTCGGCCTTGCGCGACTGCAGACTGACCGGATTGACCGTGATCGCGTCGTAGATCAGGCCCGGCGCGTCGGCTGAGGTAAAGATCGGACGTGAACCGGGCACGCGTTTGAGTGCTTCGCCCGCGTTCGGTTGCCATGCACCGACCGCGGCGACATCGCCGGACGACGCCAGCACCTGCGGCAACTCGTTCGTCTTGGCGTTGACGAGCGTGATGTCCGATTCCTTGAGCGCATGCTTTTCGAGCGCGGTGTCCAGCAGCAGGTGATCGACCAGACCCATTTCCACACCGACCTTCTTGCCCTTAAGTCCGGCCACCGTGCGAATGGGCGGCTTGGCCACGATCATGTCGTTGCCGCTCGAATAGTCGGTCAGAAGGATCATCACGTTTTTGGCGCCGCTTGCGCCGGTGACGAGCGCATCGCCATTGGTCGCGCCGACCGCGTCGAGTTTGCCGGCAGAGAACGCATCGAGCGAGGCCGAGTAGTCGAACCATTGGAAATTGACATCCACGCCGGCTTCCTTGAACCAGCCTTTGTCGATGGCAACCTGGAACGCGACGAAGCCGGGCCAGTCGCTATAGCCGATGGCAAGGGGCGTGGCTGCTTGTGCAGGCGCGGCGGCAAAGCCGATGGCGACCGCAGCGGCAGCGCCGGCGATCGCGCCACGCACGCGGCGCGACGAGGCAAGGCTGCTCAGTAAAGTGAGGGACGTACGGGCGGATTCGAAGCGTTTCATCGTTTTCTCCAGGAGACCGGTCAATTGCGATTGTTGAGTTGGATCGCGCGGCGACTGCGCGATAAAACAACATGACCGGTTCCCGCGAGAATCCGAATGGTGCGGACACTGCGCGAAAACTGCGGGAGACAAACGCCGGCCACGGAGAGGCACGATAGGCATCGCTATCGCCAATCTCCCGGGCTTTTGTCCCGCCGTGTAGTGCGGCCAGCTCGTTCCCGGATCAAGTCCGGATCGAACGAACGGGTGCACCGGGCTGCTCTCGGACCAGACATTCTCGCGAACCGGAACCCTAGCATCCCTAAGATGCGACGCTGCCGCACCTCTCAGGGGTCAATCTAGCGAGAAATATGCCAGCCGGATTGCGCGATGCGTCGAGATGTTCGTTATGCGAATGCTTCAACGCAGACATGGCGTCAAAAGCTCAATCCAGGGTGGCAAAACGCTGATGCACATAGGCGAGAAACTGTTCGAGGCGTTCCTCGATCGAGGCCGCGAGACTGACCCGTTTGATGCGGCGATCCGCGTCGGAACTCGTCTCCAACAACCAGCCGGCATCGATCAGCTCCTGCACGTAGCGCACCGCAGTGCGGCGGCTCACGCCCGGCATGAACTCGTAGAGGGCCGTCTTGGCGAAGTCATCTTCCGGCTCCACCCACATCCGGCAAAACAGATCGCTGTAGTTGAGGTCGTTCAGCCCCAGGTCGCCGAAATGCGCCGACCACTGCCAGTCCATGTCGAGAATGGCGCGCGCGACGGCTTGCCCCTTGTGACGCGCAAGTTTCTTCTTCATCGATTCACCACGAGGAGGAGGGGTGCACAGTTTAAGTGCTAATCGCGCCGGAAATCGGGCGCGCCAGAATTATGCATGGCCAGGTTGAGATATTTTATTGACGAAGGAAATTCGTGTGTACCATTGCATGCAATTTTGCATGTAATTGGAGAGGCGATGAAATTCGAACTGTTCAAGACGTTCTGGGGCTTCGATGGCGGTCCGCACGATGCTGCGCCACTGGTACGTGCCGCCGGGTTCGACGGTATCGAAGCGCCCGTTCCGACGGGTGGGGTTGAGCGTGAAGCGTTTGCGCAGGCAATCGCGGATGAACGTCTCGAGTTCATCGCGGAAATTACGACGGCGGGCAGTTATGTACCGGAACGGTCCGCCACGCCGGCGGACCACCTGCGCGACTTCGAAGAAAAAATCGTGTGGGGCAAGCCGCTCAAGCCACGCTTTTTCAATGTGATGGCGGGCTGCGACGCATGGCCGGCCGCCACACAGGTGGATTTTTTCGCACGCGCGGTGGAGATTGCCGCGAAGCACGAGGTGACCTGCAGCTTCGAGACGCATCGAGGCCGCTCGTTCTACAACCCGTGGATTACCCGCGACGTCGCGCGTGCCGTGCCGGATCTTAAGCTGACTTGCGATTTTAGCCATTGGGTGTCGGTGTGCGAGCGTCTGCTCGACGGTGAATGGGACACGATCCTCGAGCTTGCGCCGCATGCGCATCATTTGCACGGGCGTGTTGGCTATCCGCAAGGTCCGCAGGTCCCGCATCCGGCTGCGCCCGAGTACGCAGACTGCCTCGCCTCGCATCAGCGGATCTGGGAGGCGTTGTGGAGCGCGCAGATCGAGAGGGGCTATACGACGACGACCATGACGCCCGAGTTCGGCCCCGATGGCTATCTGCACACCTTGCCGTTTACGAACGCGCCCGTGGCCGATCTGAGGGAGATCAACACGTGGATGGGGCGCGAAGAGCGACGCCACATCGCGGCGTTTCTTGCTGGACGTGAGGCGCGTGGCGGCCTACAAACCGAATCGCAAACGCATTCGCCGACTCAATTTTCCACCGAACCGCAGCACGCATAGGCCACGTTCATGAGCCAATCCCACACCCGTTTCGACCGCTTGCCCGTTGTCGACGTCAGCGGTCTCTTTAGTGACGACCCGGATCAGCGTCTTGCAACCGCACTCGAACTCGACCGCGCGGCGAGTGACGCGGGTTTTTTCTACGTCACCGGCCATCAGGTCTCGCGCGCACAGCAAGCTGCGCTAATAGATCAGGCCAAGCAGTTCTTCGCCGCTCCCGATGAATGGAAAATGCGCTATTACATCGGCAAATCGACCGCGCATCGTGGCTATGTACCCGAAGGCGAAGAGGTTTTCGCAGGCGGCAAGCGAGACAGGAAGGAAGGCTTCGATACGGGCCGGGAGTTGCCACCCGACGACCCGGATGTCCAGGCCGGCACGCCGATGCTTGGGCCGAATATGTGGCCCGAGCAACCGGGCTTTCGTGAAGCCGTCGGCGGCTATTACGAGGCGGCGTTCGCGCTCGGCCGCGCGTTGTTTCGTGGCTTCTCGCTCGCACTCGGTTTGCCGGAAACGCATTTCGACAGTTATTTGCAGAAGCCCCCGAGTCAACTGCGCCTGCTTCACTATTCCTTCGACCCGTCCGCGGAAGACCGGCCGGGCATCGGCGCGCATACGGACTACGAGTGCTTCACGATCCTGCTGCCGACGGCCCCGGGGCTCGAAGTGATGAACGGCGAAGGTGAATGGATCGACGCGCCGCCGGTCGACAACGCGTTTGTCGTGAACATCGGCGACATGCTGGAGGTGTGGACGGGCGGCACGTACGTGGCGACGTCACATCGCGTGCGCAAGGTGAGGGAAGAGCGCTACTCGTTTCCACTCTTCTTCGCCTGCGACTACCACACCGTGGTCGCGCCACTGCCGCAGTTTTCGACACCGAAGGCGGTGGAGAAATATCAGCCGGTTTCGGCAGGCGATCATCTGTTTGCGCAGACGGCGCAGAGCTTTACCTATTTGAAGCAGCGTCTCGAACGCGGTGAGCTGGCGTTGCCGGAGGGATCGAAGGGGTTGGCGAGCTTTGGGCAGCAGGCTCGTTACGCGGGCACTGAGCAGGGCTTTGTTTAGCAGAAACCCCGCATCAGGACTACGGCGCCGCCTCGTCTACGAGCGGCGCCGTTGCTTTTGAAGTTCGATGAAACGTGCCGACATCAGCGTGTAGAGCGTGCGGCGAAGCGTGGCAAGCGTGAGCATGGTCGGAAGAGGGCAGTGAAGAGTGTGACGCTTCATCACGCACACACCGTGCCATCGTGCAGAGCGCCTACTCTGCGTGATAAGCGTAATCACGCAGCCCAATCATGGTGCCTCACGCATTCAACTGGTGCCGATTCACCCTCGGCCGTGGTGCGTGCGCCATCAGACCAATGAACCTCTGCTTGCCGCATTGCGCCGCCGATACCATTCAATGCCTTGCCACAATGCGCTTTCGGCCTCAGCAATATCACGCTGGCACGCAACTCGCTTAGCTACACATCGAGAGGTGCGAAGTAATTTGCATCATCTTCAGGATCGCTAGGGTTCCGGTCGCACCGCTTTAAAGGCTTCCAGAAGGCTTCAAAGCGCGCACACGATGTCTGGTCCGAGAGCAATCCGGTCTTGCCGTTCACCTTCTTTCAAGGCGCCGGCGAGGCTCCACGGAGGGATAAAAGCCCGGGAGGTCGCGATGTCGGTCAATCGCCCTCTCATGCTTTTTCCCAACCGATACCTGGAGCCTCCATGTCGACGCAAACCTCAGTCGATCTCGCACCGATCCCGCAAGTGTTGTGGGAAACAGTGATTCCCGCCGGCACGCATTGGTCCGGCGTGCTGCGCCGTGGCATGGCGCTGCGCATCGTCGATTCCGAGGGCGGCGCCAATCTGGCCGCCGTGTTTTACCGGCACGACGAACCGCTCGAACGCTACAACATGGCCGACACCTTGAAGGCGCAGCACACCGCGCATCTGACGCGCGGCCACGTGCTCTATTCGGATATGGGCCGCGTGATGGCGTCGATCACCGCCGATACGCTCGGCTGGCACGATCCGCTAGGCGGTCTCGGCGACGCCGAACTGTTCGCCGACAAATACGGCACAGCCCGCTATCAGCAACATCGCAATGCGATGGTCCGCAACGGCCGCGACTGCCTGTTGCTCGAACTGGCCAAACACGGTCTGGGCACGCGCGATCTCGTCGCCAATATCAACTTTTTCAGCAAGCTCGCAATCGGTGAAGATGGCTCGCTCGACTTCGTAGCGGGACATTCTCCTGCCGGCGCCGCCTTCGATCTGCGTTTCGAAATGGACACGCTCGCCGCGTTTTCGAGCGCACCGCATCCGCTGAACCCTTCCTCCGAATACGAACCGGGACCCGTCAAGCTAATCGCGTATCGCGCGTACGCCGCCGACGCCTCCGTACCGGCCGACGATCCTTGCCGCGCCGCCTGCCCAGAGAACGGGCGCGGCTTCGTCAATACCGATCGTCTGTTCGTTTAAGGAGACCCGCGATGCCTATCATCGAAAGCAAACTCGACATCCGTCACGCGGTCTACGATCTTACGCTGCCGTCCGGCGAGCCGTGGCTGCATGAAATCAAACGCGGTCAGTTGTTCCGCATTCTCGACCTGGAAGGCAATCAGGCCGTCGACACGCTGTTCTACAACAGCGCCGATCCGCTCGAACGCTACAGCGCGCAGGACACGATTCGCGCGCAACGCAATCTCTATCTGTCCGCGGGCAGTGTGCTGATGTCGAACCTGGGCAAGCCGATGCTGACCATTGTTGCTGACACCTGCGGGCGTCACGATACGCTCGGCGGAGCCTGCGCCGCCGAAAGCAATACGGTGCGTTACGCGCTCGACAAACGCTATATGCACAGCTGCCGCGACAGTTTCCTGCATGCCATTACGCATTGCACCTGCGGCGTGGGTACGCAACTGACCAAGCGCGACATCGTCAGCAATATCAACTTTTTCATGAATGTGCCGGTGACACCGCTCGGCAAACTGACCTTCGAAGACGGCATCTCCGCGCCGGGTAAATACGTCGAGATGCGCGCCGAGATGGACGTCACCGTACTGATCTCGAACTGTCCGCAGTTGAACAATCCGTGCAACGGCTACAACCCGACGCCCGTGCGGCTGACCATCTGGGACGCCCAATGACATTCGACAAAGTCCTGATTGCCAATCGCGGCGAGATTGCCTGCCGCGTGATTCGCACGCTCAAACGCCTCGGTATTGCGTCGGTTGCGGTCTATTCGGAGGCCGATCGTCACGCCATGCATGCGATGCTCGCCGACGAAGCGGTCTGCATCGGTCCGGCGGTAGCGGCCGCCAGCTATCTGAATAGCACGGCGATTCTCGAGGCGGCGCGTGCGACCGGCGCGAATGCCGTGCATCCCGGCTACGGTTTTCTCTCGGAGAATGCGGCTTTCGCGCAGGCCTGCGAAGACGCAGGCATCCGCTTCATTGGGCCGCGCCCCGCGCAGATGCGTGAATTCGGCCTGAAGCACACGGCACGCGAGCTGGCACGCGCGAACGACGTAGCGCTACTACCCGGCACCGGCTTACTGCCTGATGTAACTACCGCGTTAAACGAGGCCGAATCGATCGGCTATCCCGTGATGCTGAAAAGCACCGCGGGCGGTGGCGGCATCGGCATGTCGCTGTGCCGCGATGCGGCGCAGTTGGAGAATATGTTCGCGTCGGTCGCGCGGCTTGGCGAGGCCAACTTCGCGAACGCGGGCGTCTACATCGAAAAATTCGTCGAGAACGCGCGCCATATCGAAGTGCAGATTTTCGGCGACGGCCAAGGCGGCGTGATCGCGCTCGGCGAACGCGACTGCTCGGTGCAGCGGCGCAATCAGAAGGTGATCGAGGAGACGCCGGCGCCGGGGCTGACGCAAGCGGAACGTACGGCATTGCACGCGAGTGCCGTGCGTCTCGCGCAGGCCGTGAAGTATGAATCGGCCGGCACGGTCGAATTCGTATTCGACGCCGACACGCGGCGCTTCTATTTCCTCGAGGTGAACACGCGGCTGCAGGTCGAACATTGCGTCACAGAGGAGGTGACGGGTGTCGACCTGGTCGAGTGGATGATCCGTCAGGCAGAGGGCGAGCTTGCGCCGCTCGACACGCTGGTTCCGACGCCCAGCGGTGCGAGCATCCAGGTCCGCCTGTACGCCGAAGATCCGCACAAGCAGTTTCAGCCGAGCGCGGGCGTGCTGACCCACGTCGCTTTCGCCGCCGATGCGCGGGTCGACACCTGGGTCGATGCCGGCACAGAAGTGAGCGCGTTCTACGACCCGCTGCTCGCGAAGATCATCGTCAAGGGCGCAACACGCGATGCCGCGCTCGCCGCCATGCGCGCCGCGCTGGCGCAAACGCAGCTTTACGGCATCGAGACGAACCTCGACTATCTGCGCGCGATCGCCGGTTCGGCGACCTTCGCACGCGGCGAGCAAACTACTGCCTTCCTCACGCGCTTCATGTTCGCGCCGCACACCATCGACGTGCTCGACGGTGGCGTGCAGACTACCGTGCAGCAGACGCCGGGACGGGTTGGCTACTGGGACATCGGCGTGCCGCCGTCAGGCCCCATGGACGGTCTGTCGTTCCGCCTCGCCAACGAATTGCTCGGCAATCCGGCCGACGCGGCGGGACTCGAATGCGCGATGGTCGGCGCGACGCTGCGCTTCAACACCGCGACGCTGTTCGTGCTGGGCGGCGCGCCACTCGCCGCCACACTCGACGGCCAGCCGGTCACGCTCTGGCAGGTCACGCGGGCACCGGCGGGTTCGGTGCTCAAGCTCGGTGGCGTGACCGGCGCGGGCATGCGTGCCTGCCTCGCACTTAAGGGTGGCTTGCAGGTGCCGGACTATCTCGGCAGCAAGGCCACCTTCACGCTGGGCCAGTTCGGCGGCCACGCGGGGCGCGCCCTGCGCAAGGGCGATGTGCTGCATCTTGCCGCCGACGCGGGCCGCGGCGAAGCGGGCGCGCAACTCGATCCGGAGCGCGTGCCGGCGCTGACGCACGAATGGACTCTCGGTGTGCTCAACGGTCCCCACGGTGCGCCGGACTTCTTCACGCCCGACGACATCGCGATGCTGTACGGCACGCGCTGGACGGTTCACTACAATTCCAGCCGCACAGGGGTCCGCCTGATCGGTCCGAAGCCGCAATGGGCGCGCACGGACGGCGGCGAGGCCGGGCTGCATCCGTCGAATATTCACGACAATGCGTATGCGGTCGGCGCGGTCGATTTCACGGGCGACATGCCGGTGATCCTCGGCCCGGACGGTCCGAGTCTTGGAGGGTTTGTCTGCCCGGTGACCGTGGTGGGCGACGAGTTGTGGAAGCTCGGGCAACTGCGGCCGGGGGATACGGTGCGGTTCGAACCGGTGCGTGCGCAAGCATCACTCACGACGTCGGCAGCACCTCCAGCAACCGCAACAACGATAAACCTCGGTGCTCACGACTGCATTCTCTACAGCGATCCATCAGCCGGTGAGGGCACAGGCGTGGTCTACCGCCGCTCCGGCGATCAGAACGTGCTGGTCGAATACGGCCCGCTCACGCTGGACCTGAATCTGCGCTTTCGCGTGCATGCGTTAATGAACTGGCTCGATGCACACCGGCTGCCCGGCATCGTCGATCTCACGCCGGGCATCCGTTCACTGCAGGTGCATTTCGACCCGCGCACGCTCTCGCACGACACCTTGCTCGCGCATCTTCAGCAGGCCGAGCGCGAATTGCCCGCTGTCGACGCGATGCGCGTGCCGAACCGCATCGTGCATCTGCCGCTGTCATGGGACGACCCGTCGACGCGGATCGCGATCGAACGCTACATGCAATCGGTACGGCCCGATGCGCCGTGGTGTCCGAGCAATATCGAGTTCATTCGCCGCATCAACGGTCTGGATAGCATCGACGACGTGAAGCGCATCGTGTTCGACGCGCGTTACCTGGTCATGGGTCTCGGCGACGTCTATCTCGGCGCGCCGGTGGCAACGCCGCTCGATCCGCGTCACCGGCTCGTCACGACCAAATACAACCCGGCGCGCACGTGGACGCCGGAGAATGCGGTGGGAATCGGCGGCGCCTATCTGTGCGTGTATGGCATGGAAGGGCCGGGCGGCTATCAGTTTGTCGGCCGCACCGTGCAGATGTGGAACCGCTACCGCACCACGCGCGAATTCGAAGCCGGCAAGCCGTGGCTCCTGCGGTTTTTCGACGAGATCCGCTTCTATGAAGTCAGCGAAGCCGAGCTGGCCGAGTTGCGCGCCGACTTCATCGCGGGCCGCGCGAGTCTGAAGATCGAGGAATCGGTATTCGATCTCGGCGCGTACAACCGCTTCCTGAAAGACGAAGCCGAATCGATCTCCGCCTTCAAGCGTTTGCAACAGGCGGCGTTCGACGAAGAGCGCGAACGCTGGAATGCCGCGGGGCACGCGGAGTATGTCGGCGAGCCGGGCAGCGACGCGGGTTCGGCCACCGGCAACGGGGCGGACGACGCGCTGGCGGCAGGCCAGCAGAGCGTCGTCGCCGACGTCTCGGGCAGCGTCTGGAAACTGCTCGTCAGCGAAGGCGAGCGTGTGAGCGAAGGACAGGTGGTCGCAATCGTCGAATCGATGAAGATGGAAGTGTCCGTTGCCGTCACCGAAGACGGTGTGATCGAAGCGATCGATTGTGCAGCCGGCGCAGCAGTTGTCGCGGGTCAGCGCCTGATGGTGCTGCGTGCCGACGTGGCGGCCGGGACTATCGAGGAGGCGACGTGCAAATGAAGCAAGCCGACGAACTTTTCGAATCGATGTCGATTGTGGCGCTGCAGTCGCGCCGCAAGTCAGGTGGATCGAGTTCCGATACCGAACGCTGCCCCGGAGAATCCCATGACCGTCATTAACAGAAGCGACTGGTTCGCGGTACGCCGCGAACTCTCCTCACGCGGCAAGTGGCTATTGGGTTTCGGTTCTTTTTTGTTGCCGGTTCTCGTCTGGTGCATCGTCAGCTATGTGCCGTTCGTCTGGCATCCACAGGTACTGGTCGAGAGTCCAGGCAGCGTCGACTATTTTCAGCCCGGCATGCGGGTCGATAAGGACGTGTTCGCCGATGAACTGAGCCATGCGCAAGCCGGCCACACGGCGTTGCCGACGGGCGAGCCGGTCAACCCGGTCTACTTGCCCGCGCCCCACGAAGTGCTGCGTGCGTTCTACACCGCATTCACGACGCCCCCTGCGTCGCGCGACGGCGTGTGGCTGCATCAAAGCCTGTGGCACAGCATTCAGGTGATCTTCTGGGGCTTTCTGCTGTCGTCGGTGATAGGCGTGCCGATCGGCATCGTCTGCGGGACTTATAGCGCGATTGCGCGGCTGCAGGAGCCGTTTTTCGAGTTCTTCCGCTACTTGCCGGCGCCCGCGTTCGGTGCGCTGATGGTGGCGATCCTCGGCATTTACGACGGTCCGAAGATTGCCATCATCGTGATCGGCACGCTGTTCCAGCAGGTGCTGATTGTGGCGAACACCACGCGCAAGCTGGAGTATGGCCTGTTCGAAGCAGCCATGACGCTCGGCACGAAGAAACTCAAGCTGCTCACGCATGTGGTGATTCCCGGCATCCTGCCCGACCTGTACCGCGACCAGCGCATTCTGCTCGGCTGGGCATGGACGTATCTGATCGTGGCGGAACTGGTCGGCACCAGCTCCGGTATCACCTGGTACATCACGCAGCAGGCGCGTTATGAGCATTTCGACAACGTCTACGCGGCGATCATGATGATCGGGATTATCGGACTCGGCACCGATCTCGTGCTGGCCTATGTCGGCCGCAAGCTGTTTCCGTGGGACCGCACGCTCAAGGCGTAGCGGGACCGTTTGCGCCACGGCCCGATGTCAAACATCGCAGCGCGCAGCACTTCATTGCACCGCATTCAAGGATTCAATCATGTTAAATCCGCAGCCGATTCCGTCATACCTTATCCAGTCCGACGCGGTGCGTGAGCGTTTCGACCGTCTGAAGTCGCGCGAGGTGATTCTCGAAGTTCGCGATCTCGACAAGCGCTTCGAGAGCGCGCAGGGCGAGTGCACCGCATTGAACGGCATCAACTTCAAAACGCACCGGCGCGAGTTTGTCTGCGTGATCGGACCGTCGGGCTGTGGCAAGTCGACTTTGATCCGCATTCTTGCCGGCCTTGAGCGGCAGACCAGCGGCAGCGTGCTGCTCGACGGCAAGCCGGTAGAGGGGCCCGGCGCCGATCGCGGCATGGTGTTTCAGGGCTACACGCTGTTTCCGTGGCTGACGGTCAAGAAGAACGTCATGTTCGGTTTGAAGATGAACGGCCACAGCACCATGCACGCGGAGCGCGACGCGCTGCAATGGCTCGATCTGGTCGGTTTGACGAAGTTCGCCAACGCGTATCCGCATCAATTGTCTGGCGGGATGAAGCAGCGCGTGGCGATTGCTCGCGCGCTCGCGAACCGGCCGCGGATTCTGCTGATGGACGAGCCGTTCGGCGCGCTCGATGCGCAGACCCGCGCGAAAATGCAAACGCATTTGCTCGATATCTGGCGCAACATCGACGTGACCGTGCTGTTTATTACGCACGATCTGGACGAAGCGATTTTTCTCGCCGACCGCATCCTGGTGCTGAAGGCAAATCCCGGTGAGGTGCAGGAATTGATCGAGGTGCCGGTGCGACGTCCGCGTGACTATTCACAGGCCACGTCGCCAGAATTTCTTGCCACCAAGGCGCGGCTCGAAGCACTGATTCATCGGCCCACGGCCGTCGATGAGGAAGACGATGTCGTCAAGCCGCATATGGTCCGGATGACGGACGTGACGGATAACGTCGAGTAGGAACGAAGCGCGCTTGAGCCGGGAGGGGCTATTCGCCGTTCTGCGGGCAGGTATGGCCGGCCACCGTCCACCGCCAACATTACCAAATCGTAATCATCAGACGCTCCGCTTGCCGGTATGATTTAAGGGTCAAGCACAGCGGAGCACTCTCATGCGAATCCTGTTGATCGAGGATGAGCTTAAAACAGCGGCTTATCTGAAGAAAGGCCTGGAAGAATCCGGCTACGCGGTCGATGTCGCGAACGACGGCCCACAAGGGCTGCTTCTCGCGCAGGAAGAAGAATACGACGTGATCGTGCTCGATGTGATGTTGCCCGGCATGGACGGCTGGACCATCGTCAAGACCTTGCGTAGCACGCGTACCACGCCGGTGCTGTTTCTCACCGCTCGTGACGACGTCGACGACCGCGTGCGCGGCCTCGAACTCGGCGCGGATGACTACCTCGTCAAGCCCTTCGCCTTCGTCGAATTGCTGGCTCGGGTGCGCACGTTGGCGCGCCGTGGTCCGCCGCGCGAAAGCGAACTGATCAAGGTGGGCGATCTGGAAATGGACGTCAATCGCCGGCGCGTGAAACGCGGCGGCGTGCGTATCGATCTCACGCCGCGCGAGTTTTCGCTGCTGCAACTGCTCGCGCGCCGCCAGGGCGAAGTGCTGAGTCGCACGCAGATTGCGTCGTATGTGTGGGATATGAATTTCGACAGCGACACCAATGTCGTCGAAGTCGCGATCCGCCGGTTGCGCACGAAGATCGACGATAACTTTCCGGTCAAGCTGATTCATACGGTGCGCGGCGTCGGCTATGTGCTCGAAGTGAAGGACGCCGCGTGATGCGCGGCCGCTCGCTGGCCGCGACGCTCGCGCTGGCCTTCGGGGTCACCACGCTCGCGGTTTTCGTGCTGGTCGGCAGTTTTCTGTACCTTGCGCTGGACAAGCAGATCAAGGCGCAGGATGACCTCGACATCGTGCTTGCTGCGCGCCATGCAAGGCGGCTCGTCGAAGAGCTCGATGCATCGAACGGCATTCGCGAACATGGCGACCGGTTGACCAGCATCGTGCTGGGCAATGAAGCGATGTCGATGGAAGTGTTCGGTCCCGATGGGCGTATGGCGATCGAGCACAATGCGGGAGAGACGTTTGCGACGCAGGGTGGCGCGGCGAGCGGGGCTGCCTCGGCAGCGTCAAATGCGCCTGATGATTCCGTTGCGCTCAATTCGGCAAGCGAAACGGGCACGGCGAATGATCTCCATGATCCCGGCGAGACCGCTGAAGCGGGCGGTGTCGAGGCGATCGCTGCGCTGCCGCCGCTCACGCGCATTGCCGCTACTGCGCGCATCACCGACGTGGATATCGGCAACTGGACCGGCCGCAACGGCGCACCGATCCGCGGCATCCTCGCGGACGCGCGGCTGCACAACGGCGACACGGCGACTGTGCTGATCGCGCGCAATATGAGCGACCGCTGGCGGCTGCTCGACCGCTATCGCGACAAACTCAACCTGGCCGGAGCAGCCGGCGTGATTCTGGCGATGCTGTTGAGCTATCTGTTGATTCGCGCCGCCTTGCGGCCCTTGCGCGATATCGCGGCGAGTGCGGGCCTCGTCACGGTCAATCGCCTGAATACGCGGATCACAGTGGCGCGCGTGCCGAGCGAACTCGAAGCGCTGGTAAACGCGCTCAATGCGATGCTCGAACGCGTCGAGCATGGCTTTCAGCGTCTTTCGCGTTTCACCGCCGACCTCGCACACGATATGCGCACGCCGATTAGCAACATGCGCGGCGCCGCCGAAGTCGCACTTGCCCGGCCACGCTCCACCGACGAATATGAATCGCTGCTCGCATCGAGTCTGGAAGAGTGCGACCGGCTCTCGCGAATGATCGAAAACGTGCTGTTTCTTGCGCGTGCTGAGCATCCGCAGTTCGTCAAACATATGCGCGCGTTCGAGGCGGGGCAGGAACTGACGCGGATCGCGGAATATTTCGAGGGCATCGCCGACGATGCGCATGTCAGGGTGCAGGTCACCGGTGCGGCGACGCTGACGGCGGATCTCGAACTGTTTCGTCGCGCCGTCAGCAATCTGCTGGCTAACGCGATCCGCTATACGCCGAGCGGCGGCGAGATCGGGCTCGATGTTCGCGCATCGGCCGACGCCGTGCGCGTCACGGTGTCGAACCAGGGACAACCGATTGCTGCCGAGCACCTCGATCGTATCTTCGACCGTTTCTATCGCGTCGACCCTTCGCGCAGTTCCTTGCCTTCGTCTGGCATGTCGCAAGGGTCCACGGGTTCGACGGGGCTCGGGCTTGCCATCGTCCGCACGATCATGGAGTTGCATGGCGGCACGGTGCATGCGGAGAGCGATGCGCAGAGTACGCGGTTTGTGCTTACGTTCCGGCGGGTTTAGAGCCATCCCACGTTCCACCCAGCGCCTTCAACAACAACACACTCGATTCCAACTGCCGTGCCGCAATCTGATCCGCGGTGCGCTCGTTCGTCAGCGCGATCGTCTGCGCGGTCACCACGTCGAGATAACTGACCGCGCCCGCGTTGAAGCGGTTTGTCGTCAGCCGTAGCGACAGATCGGCGGCCGTGGTTGCGCGCTGTTGGCTGGCGGCTTCGTCGGCGAGCGAATGCAAGGCGGACAGATTGTCTTCGACCTGCTGGAAGGCCACCAGCACCGTTTGCCGGTAGTCGGCGACCGTGCCGTCGTATTGCGCCGTCGCGCCATGCAGAGTGGCCGTGCGCCGGCCGCCGTCGAACAGCGTGCCGGCGAGTTGCGATCCGAGCGACCAGAACAGACTCGGTGCGCTCAGCCATGGCGCGAAGAAGGTGCTTTCCAACCCAGCGCTTGCCGACAGCACCAGATCGGGGAAGAAGGCCGCGTGCGCCTCGCCGATCTGTGCATTCGCTGACGCCACGCGCCGTTCGGCGGCGGCAATGTCGGGACGCCGTTCGAGCAATTGCGACGGCACGCCGACAGGAATTGCCGGCGGCGTCGCAGCCGATCCGTTCGGCGGCAGCGTGAAGGTGGAGGCCGGCTCGCCGATCAGCGTGGCAATCGCATGCTGCATCTGCGCGCGCGTCACGTCGATGTCCGTGTCCTGCGTGCGTGTCGCTTCGAGTTGGGTAGTGGCCTGAGCGACCGCCGAGGCATCGATCGCGCCGTCTTTCAGTTGCTGCTGCAGCAGCTTCAAGGCGGCGGCATAGGCGGTCACGCTGTCGTCCAGCAGCTTCTTTTGCGTGTCGAGCGAGCGCAGCGAAAAATAGTCGACGGCGAGGTCGGCGCTCATTGACAGGCGCACGGCTTCGAGATCCGCTTCGCTCGCCTCAGCATCGGCCTTCGCGCCGGTCACGCTATCGCGCACGCGACCGAACAGATCCGGCTCCCAGCTCGCAGACACACCGGCCGAATAGTCGGGAATGGTCTTGCCCGCCAGCGCACGGTCCACGAGATTCTGCGAGGTTCTCGAACGATTCTGGGCGGCACCGGCGGTGATGGTCGGGAAGAAACCGGCACGCTGATAGTCCACCATCGAGCGAGCTTGCTGCACCTGCGCAACCGCCTTGCGCACGGTCTGATTCGAGACGTCGACACGCGCTTCGAGTTGGTTCAGGACCGGATCGTTGAAGATGGTCCACCAGGGGCCACGCGGTGCCGCGTCGGCGGGTGCGGCCTGGGCCCAGCCGGGCGCCGCGCCTGCGTATTGCGCGGGGATCTCGGCGGTGGGGCGCTGGTACGGCGGCAAAGTCGAACAGGCGCTCAGCAGTGCGCCGATCAGCGTGGCCACAATCGAACGCCGCAACAACGGGCGCGGAAGAGATATCGGAGACATTCGGCTCATCCTTTCGATGACTGGCGCTCAGCTATGCGTGGCCGGCGCGATCTGCACGAGCTGGCCTGTGCTCAGCGAATCGCCGGGGTTATCGATCACGCGGTCGGTCGCCGCGAGGCCCGTGGTGATTTCCACATGCGTGCCGAAATCGCGGCCGATGTGCACCGTCTTGAGCGCCGCACGGCCATTGCCGTCGACCACGGCGACCGTCACGCCGTCGGGGCGGAAGAGCAGGGCGCTCACAGGCAGATCGAGCGCGGGTGTGGTCGACCGCAACTGCAGATGCACCTGCACGTACGCACCTGGCATCAACGCACCATCCTTGTTATCGACGTCGACCTCGACGCGCAGCGTGCGGCTCGACGGATCGATCGAACCGGTTGTGCGCGCCACTTTTGCGGCGATGCGCCTCCCGGGATATTGCTGGGCGGTCAGATATACGCCGGTGTCGGGCGTGACGTAGGGTGCATCGTTCTGCGGTACGTCGACGAACACGCGCAGCACGCCGGTCTGCTGGATATGAAACAGCTCGCCGGACATACCTGCCGTGCCGGGCGTGCCGCCCGCCGTCACGAGTGCACCGACATCGACGTTGCGCGCGGTGATCGTGCCGTCGAACGGAGCCGTGATCTTCTCGTACGACACCAGCTCGGCAAGATGCGCGACATTGGCCTGAGCCGACGCCAGCATTGCGCGACGCGCTTCCATGTCGCTGACCTTCGTATCGGCGTCCTGCTGCGCGACCGATTGCGTTTTCAGCATCTCCTGCCAGCGTTGTGCGGTGGTCTTCGCGAAGTCGAAGTTGGCCTGCGCGGTGGCTTCGTCGGCACGGGCCTGGCGCAGTTGTGCGTCTAGATCGGGCGCGTCGATCGTGGCGAGCGTCTGGCCGCTTTTCACCTGGGCGCCGATGTCGGTGTTCCAGTGTGCGAGATAGCCGCTCGTGCGCGCATAGATCGACGCTTCGGCGAACGGTGTTACCGCGCCGGGCAGCAGCAGCTCGTTGACGGCCGGCGCCGGGCGCGGCGTGACCACCGACACACTGAGCACGCTTTGCGCTTGCGTCTGTTGTGTCAGCGCGGCGCTTGCGTGCAGACGCGGCACGATGCCCACGATCAGTAACGCTGCGGCGAGGCCAGCCAATGCGAACGGCCACACGCGGCGGCGCGAATTGGGGCTTCGGGTCATGTCAGCGGAGCGTGCGGTGCCGGCGGCGTTGGGATGCGAGTATTCGTTGCCGCTCGCGGGCTGAGCGGACGGAGCTGCTTGAGCGGCCTCAGTGCCATGCACGGTATCTGCGGCTCGAGCAGCTTCTGCGGCTCGATCAGCCTCAACAGCCGGTTCAGACCGGTCGCCGAGGTCCGGCGGAAGTGATGGATTGTTCATGAGCTAGTTCTCGTCGGAGTCAAAGTGTGCGGGCGGGAACGCGGGATTCTTCTGCGGCGGTGCGAGCTGCGCGGCGTTTGTCGAGCCACGCATGCACCATCCCGTAGACGACCGGAACAAACAGCAAGGTGGACACCGTGCCAAGCGCAAGGCCGCCGATCACCGCGCGGCCGAGCGGCGCGTTCTGTTCGCCGCCGTCGCCGAGTCCGAGCGCCATCGGCAGCATGCCGATCAGCATGGCGAGCGCGGTCATCAGCACCGGACGGAAGCGGCTGAAGCCTGCCTCGAGGGCGGCCTGCAACGGTGGTTTGCCGCCGTGGTGGAATTCACGCGCGGTGTTGATCACGAGAATGCTGTTGGCCGTGGCAATGCCGATACACAGAATGGTGCCGGTCAGCGCCGGCACACTCAGGCTCGTGCCGGTGCTGAACAACATCCACGCAATCCCCGCGAGCGAGCCCGGCAAACCGCTGATGGTGATGAACGGATCGATCCACGACTGAAAATTGACGACCATCAGCAGATAGACGAGGGCAATCGCGAACACGAGACCGCTTGCGAGGCCGCTGAACGAATCGTGCATCGCCTGCACCTGGCCGCGCACCACGATCGACGCGCCCGGCGGCAATTGCGGCCGGATCTGATCGACGAGCCGATTCACGTCGGTCGCCACGCCGCCGAGGTCGCGCCCTTGGGCAGACGCGAAAATATCGAGCACCGGCTGCACGTTGTAGTGCGAGACGACGGCTTGCTGGGTGACGCGTGTCAGCGTGCTCATCGCGCCGAGCAGGTTCTGCGGAGCGGGGCCGTTGCCGGTTGCCGCAGCGGACGCCGTCGCCACGCCCGCACTTGCGCCACCGTTCTGCGCGACCGGAATATTTGCCAGCGCCTGCAGCGAGTTGATGTCGTACTGCGGCATCATCGCCATCAGCGGATAGCTGACACCGTTGTGCGGATCGAGCCAGAAATTCGGCGTGGTCTGCGAACTGCCTGAGAGCGCGATCAGCAGGTTCTGCGACACGTCGCGTTGCAACAGGCCGGCCTGAATCGCTCGCGTACGGTCGACATTCACATTGATCGCGGGTTCGTCGCCCGGTTGCTGGATGCGTGCATCGACGAGACCGCGCACACCGCGCAGTTGAGCGAGCAAGCGGTTCGCCACGACGCGATTGGCGTCGAGCTTGTTGCCGACGATCTGGATATCGATCGGCGCAGGCAAGCCGAAGTTGAGAATCTGACTGACGATATCGGCGGGCAGGAAGGCAAACGCGACGCCGGGGAAATCTTTGGATAGCGTGGTGCGCAGCGTCGCCACATAGGCGGCGGTGGGCTTGTGTCCGGCTGCGAGCGTGATCATCACGTCGGCGTCTTCCGGGCCGATCGGGTCGGATGAATCGTAGGTCAGGTTGATACCGCTCACCGGCACGCCGATGTTGTCGAGCATGGCCGCGAGTTCCTGCTTCGGAATCACGCTGCGCACACGGGCTTCGACTTCATCGGTGATGCGCGCCGTGTCTTCGATACGCGTGCCGGTCGGTGCGCGCAGATGCAGGCGGATCTCGCCGGTATCGACCGCGGGGAAGAAATCGCGGCCGGCAAATGGCACCAGCACGAGCGAACCGATACACAGCAGCAGGAAGACCGCAATGAAACGGCGCGGGCTCGCGATTGCCGAACCGAGCACGCCGCGATAGCGTTCGCGCAACCTTTCGAAGCGATGTTCGAAGGCGACCTGGAAGCGGACCAGGCGCGCAATCGGGCCGTTGCCCGTGGCCGGCGCGTTACTGCGCGCACGCATCAGGTACATCGCGAGGGTCGGCACCAGCGTGCGCGAGAAGAAATACGACGCGATCATCGCGAACACCACCGCTTCGGCGAGCGGCACGAAGAGATAGCGGGCAACGCCGGAGAGCAGAAACATCGGCACGAACACGATACAGATCGACAGTGTCGAGACGAAAGTCGGCACGGCAATTTCGCCGGAGCCGTTCAGAATCGCGTCGTGCAACGGCTCGCCGTTTTCCAGATGGTGCGTGATGTTTTCGATCGCGACGGTGGCGTCGTCGACGAGAATACCCACCGCGAGCGCGAGACCACCGAGCGTCATGATGTTGATGGTCTGGCCGAGCGCGGACAGTGCGATCAGTGAGGTCAGCACCGCGAGCGGAATCGACACCGCGATGATCAATGTGGCGCGCCAGCTGCCGAGAAATAGCAGGATCATCAAAGCTGTCAACGCCGCGGCGATCACGGCCTCACGCGCCACACCCATTACCGCCGACTTCACGAAAACCGATTGATCGGACAGCGCGGTGATATGCAGCGCACTCGGCAAACCCGCCGCGATATGCGGCAGCATCTCCTTGACCTGCTGGATGATGGTCAACGTGGACGTGCTGCCGGATTTTTCGACGGTGAGCAATGCGGCGCGTTTGCCGTTGCTGCGCACGATATTGGTTTGCGGCGCATAGCCGTCGCGCACATGGGCGACGTCGCGCACGTACACCACGCCGCCGGCTACCGTTTTGATGGGCAGGTCGTTCAGCGCGGCCACCGTGTCGGTGCTGCCGTTCATCTGCACGTTGTATTCCTTCGTGCCGATCTTGGCGGTGCCGCCCGGCAGAATCAGGTTCTGTGCGTTGACGGCGTTGACCACATCGAGCGGGGCAAGCCCTTTAGCCTGCAGCGCGCGCGGATCGATATCGACCATGATCTGCCGTACCTTGCCACCGAACGGCAGCGGCACCGCCGCGCCTTGCACCGTCGCGAGTTGCGTGCGGATCTGGCTGTTGCCGAGGTCGTAGAGCTGCTGTTCGGACAGCGTGTCGCTGGAGAGTCCGAGCTGCAGGATCGGCACCGTCGACGCGTTGTACGTGATGATGTTCGGTGGCAGCGTGCCAGGCGGCAGCACGCGCAGGATCGACGCGGAATTGGAGGCCGCTTCGGCGATCGCGCGATTGATGTCCGCGCCGGGGTGGAAAAAGATCTTCACCACCGAGACGCCGTTCAGCGATTGCGACTCGATATGCTCGATATCGTCGACGTCGGAGGTCAGCGCGCGCTCGTAGTTCGAGGTGATGCGGTTGGCCATATCCTGGGCGGAAAAGCCGTTAAACGTCCAGACGATGCTGACCACCGGGATGTCGATGTTCGGAAAGATATCGGTCGGCGTGCGCAGTATCGCAAGAGGGCCGACGATAAAGATCAACACCGCGAGGACCACGAATGTATATGGGCGGCGCAGCGCGAGCTTGACGATCCACATGACGGTTTCCTGAAAAGAGGCAGAGGGAGGCGCGCGGGGGTTGATGCGCCTGGTGGCGCGGGGCGCGGGCTTCTTCGTTGGTCAGGAGTGTGGCGTTTGCGCGCTTACCGGGTGTGGTCCGGTTGATTACCGTTCTGTTATCTGGTTTTTTTTGATTTGTGCTTAGGCCAGGTGTGTAGATAACAAAACAGTAATCTTCGGGTCAGTGCTCCGACAGGTGAAATGACAAGAATGGGAAGCGTGGTTCAAGCCACTCATTTCTTGCACTTCATCGGAGAGACATCATGAAATTGCTTACCGCTATTGCTGTTGCTGCTCTTAGCCTGCCGTTTGGGGCTACTGCGTTTGCTCAATCAAATCCGTCAGGGTTGACCCGTGCTGAGGTCATTGCTCAGTTGAAGCAGGCTCAGGCTGAAGGGGTCGTGCCTACGTCTAATAATGACTATCCGCCTACGGCCAGGGAGATTGCTCGGAATCGGCAGATTTATGCTATTCAGCATGGGGGGGATGGCGCTGTGAAGACTGCTGCGGATCAGGCTGCGGCGGCTTCTAATTGATGCTGCATCCGGACTCACGCGGTGTTGGCCTTTCCTTGATTTGCTTTTCGTCTATTAGCGTTGCCCCTGTGCGGGGCGGCACCTACTTCTCTTTGCCGGCTGCAAAGAGAAGTAGGCAAGAGAAAGCAGCTCAAACCGCTAATGCTAACTGGGCACCGTGGTCTGCTACGGGTAGTGGTGCATCTGGAATCTGTGTTCGTGCCCATGCACGTGCTTGTGACAAGGGCGTCATACTTCCGGCGGCGCTGCGCGCGCCGAAGAGCAGTTCATAAAACCGATCACTTTGTTTTCGCGCTCGGTTTTATCCTCCGCTGTGATCGTGTTCTTCAACTTAAGCCCAGCGCCCAATCCACTGCTGCGTCGAACAGGCTGTTTCCCGCCGGCGACAAGTTGGCGAAGGTGTCGTTGTTCAGGAAAAACATCACGCGGCGTGCGGGGGCCAGCGATTCGTAGTCCATCGTCGCACCTTTCTCGTACGCGAAGATTGCCGCCTTTTCCGGTTGGCCATACAGCGTTGCAATCGTCGTCGCGCCCAAGCCCGGTTTGCCCCAGCTCATCGCGGCCTGTTTGACATATACGTTCGCTACGCCTGCCGGTAAACCGGCTGCGATCGGGTGCGGTGCATTGACCAGCCACAGGTAACGTTCCTTCTCCGCTTCGCCGAAATCGACGTCGTGACGCTTGCCCGTCATCGCGAAGTCGTCGAGTAAATCGTTCTCCCATGTCAACAACGGTTTGGCCAGGTAGCGCCAGCCACCTACTACCTGTTTCGATGAGACCGTCGATGAAATAACAACGAGATCCGCATCGCCAACTGCCTCCGGCGGTTGCGCCTGGTCCAGCATGCGCACGCTATAACCTCGCGCTTCAAGGTGTGCCGCGATCCTCTGGTCGACAGTCAGGCTCGGCCCGTTGAGCTGCACAACCATCACGATTTTCTTCCCCGTGCGTGGTCCGCTCGTTGCCGCGCTTGCTGCAGGTGTCGTGACCGCCAGCAGGGCGCCAAGGCCCGCTGCTGCGGTGAGAAATGTTCGGCGCTTACGTATGGGCGCTGAGCTCTGTTCAGCGCGGCGATTCTGAAGTTTCATGACGATTCCGGTCTCGTGTTGATCAAGGGAATGGGTGTATTGAGTGCGAGGTGCGATCGCGGTACGGCCTAGAACTCGAGCGTCGACAGCAAAGAGACCTGACGTGCGTCGCCAACCGACACGAAATACTTGTTCACGCTCGACGGGTAATAAGTCTTGTTGAACAGATTTTTCACGTTGAGCTGGAACGACAGATGCCGATTGCCAAGTTTCGTCTCGTACGTGGCGAAGGCGTCGGCGACGGTGTAGGCCGGTAGCGTAAAGCTGTTGGCCGAATCGCCCGGCCGTGGGCCGACGTAATGCGCGCCGGCGCCGACTCGCAACTGATCGCCACCGAAGATCGTGCCGAAGTCGTACACCGCCGCAAGCGATGCAGTATTCTGCGGGGCGTTCCACAAACGCTTGCCGGCGTAAAGCGGGTCCTCGGTGGTCTTCGCGTCGATGTACGCGTAGCTCGCAATCACGCTCCAGTGCTGGCCGATCTGGCCGGCCACGTCGAGTTCCACGCCGCGCGAGCGCGCTTTGCCGGCCGTGCGCCAGTCGGTCTGCTTGGTCGTGTCGTTGTACTGCTGCACCAGCACGTTCTTCTTGTCGATATTGAATAACGCCAGCGTGCCGCTCAGGCCGTTGGGCATCGCCACCTTGGCGCCGAGCTCCCACGACGTGGCTTCCTCAGGCAGCACCGATGAATCGATTACCACGCCCGAAGACAGCGGCGCGATCGTCGAAGTCGGTTTGAGCGACTGCGTGTAGCTCCCGTATAGCGACACCGTGTCGGTCCATTTGTAAACCACGCCCGCGCGCGGCAGCCATTTGGCGCCGTTAATGTCGGTATTGACGACAAATGGCCGGCCCTTTCCCGCGATCTGGTTGTAGCTCAGAAAGCGCGCGCCGCCGATCAGGATCCATTTGTCGGTGAGGTGCAAACTGTCCTGGAAGAAGAGCGAGCGGTCGTGCAGCGTGTCGGTCTGATCGCTGTCGCTGGCCGACACCGTGGTCGACGGACTCTCCAGACCGTAGACCGGACGGAAATAGTTGAACGGATATTTCGTGGCCTGGCGCAGCAAGTCCTTGCGATAGATGCGGCGGTATTCGTCGTCGATACCGACCTGCAAATCGTTGCGCAAGCCGGCAATGTCGACATGGCCGTCCACATAGGCGATCGCGTAGCTGTCCGTGCTGAGCGCGCCATGCGTCGCATCGTTGCTGCGCGACACGGCACCCGTCGTGCTGTTGATGCCTTGCACGCGTAACTGACCCGCGTCGTAGGTCTCGCGGTTGTAGCTGTAGCCGAAGTGCGCCTTCCAGTTGGCGTTGATCTGATGGTCGACGCTGATCTGCGCGAGGTTCGATTCGCCGTCCATTTCGTTGAACGGTTCGTCGAGACGTTCGCGGCTCGAGATCGCGAGCGGCTTGTTGGTCTTCGGGTCGAGCGCCGTGCCGCGGTCGAACGGATAGAGAAACTTTCGGTATTCGTACGACACCACCACCTGCGTATCGCGTCCATACCATGCCAGCGACGGCGCCACGAGCGTCTCGCGATGTTCGCCGAAGTTGCGCCAGTATTGTTCGTCGGTCTGATCGACGACCAGCCGGTAGGCGAGGCCGGAGTCGCCGATCGGCCCGGTCGTATCGAACGTCGCGCCGGCTCCATTGCGACCGTGTCCGTAGGTCGAGCCGAGCACGGAGATCGCGTGATACGGTTTGAGCAAGGGTTGCTTGCTCACCACATTGACAACGCCGCCCGGATCCATGATTCCGTACAGCAGCGAAGTCGGACCTTTGAGTACTTCGACACTGTCAGCGGCTGCGTTCAGCGCGCGCCCCTGCACAAGCGGCATGCCGTTGTGCATGATCGAACCGTCGCGATTGCCGCCAAAACCGCGCTTGAGCAAGGTGTCCTGCGTGCCGGCCAGCGTATTGCCTTGCACGATGCCGCTCACGTTCGCGAGCGCGTCGTCCAGATTGCGCGGACGTTGGTCGTGCAATACCTGAGCCGGCACGATGTTGACGGCTTGGGCCGTGTCGAGCACCGGTGTATCCGAACGCGTCACCACTGCGTCGGCAGGTGGCCGGTAGCTGCCGGCTTTCACCGTCGACGAACTGACGGTCACGGCGGGGAGGGTGGTGCCGTTCCCGTTGCCAATGTCCGCTGAAGGCTCAGTACGCTGCTCGAGCGTATAGCTGCCATTGGACTGTTGCACCGCGCCGAGCCCCGTGCCGCGCAGGATTCGATCGAAGCCTTGCTGTATGTCGTAATCGCCGCGCAGACCTTCACTCATGCGGCCGTCGGTCAGCGCCGCGGGAAACGACAGCAGCAGTCCGCTCTCCCGTCCGAAGCGATTGAGCGCCGCTTCGAGCGGGCCAGCCGGAATGTCGTAGCTCTTGCGCGGCGACGCTGCCGAAGCGGATGGCGCATCGGCGGCCAGCGCGACATTGAACGGCAGACCCGCCGAGATCAGCGCAGCCGTTGCAATATGCCGCGCGAAGTGTGCCGGCTGCCGCGCGCGCAAAGCGCCGCGGCTGCTACGGCTGCCATTGCCGGCGCCGGTCTTTCGATGCTGTCCCATGTTCAAAGCTCGCAGGAAGGTAGACGATGTGTTGCTCTCATCTCCCTTGTCACGCGAGATTCGAAAACAGCTCACAACAAACGAAAAAATTTCAGCGCCGGTAGCGCAAGCCGGTTTTAAGAGCGAGCCGCGCGCACGGTACCCCAGTAGCGTGAGATGAACACGACCTCAACCGGCAAGGTTCTCGTCAGGGTGTCGAGCACGAGGTCGGGGTCGGCGAGCGGGAAGGTGCCCGAAAGCCGCAAACCGGCCACGGAGGGATCGCAGCTCAGATGCCCCGTGCGGTAGCGGTCGAGCTCGTTCACGAAGTCGCCGAGCCGCATGCCGCTCGCGACGATCAGGCCATCCGTCCATGCTGCGTCGTTCTCGCTGATCGGCTCGACCGCGCTGATGTCATCACGTGTAAAGCGGGCGCGTTGGCCTGCATGGACGATCGGCGCGAGACCGGGAGCATCGAATGGATTGATCCGCACGGCGCCTTCGAACACATCGAGGCGGCAGAGCGCGCTCTGTTGTCTGACGGCGAAGCGCGTGCCCAAAGGCTGCAAACTGCCTTGCGCGGTCTCGACGAAGAACGGCCGTCGCTCACGCCCGCCGTGACCGGTCGCGATCATGATTTCACCTCTGATCAGGTGCACGCGGCGCTCGGCACTGCTGAAACGGATATCGATGGCGCTGTCGGTATTCAGTGTCAGGCGGGTGCCGTCGGCAAGCGTCATGGTGCGGCGTTCGCCGATTGCAGTGCGCGCATCCGCGCTCCATGCGCGCCACGGCACGTGTTCACCGGCAATCCATGTCGCGCCGCCGGTGAACAGCAGGCTTGCGAGGACTTTGACACTCGCACGGCGCTTCGCCGAGCCAGGACGCGTCAGCGCAGCGCGTGCGGCCGCCGCGCCACCTGCGTCTGCGTTGCCCGTGCCTGTTTCAGCGAGGCCCCGGAAGCGGCTGCTAACGCTGCAGAGGTGTTGCCATGCACGCTCATGATCGGGATGTTCCGCGCGCCAGCGCGTTAGCGCGAGTTGCTGCGCGCGCGTGGTGTCACCGGATTGCAGTTCCATCCACCACTCCACGGCGCGCAGGGCGATGTGCTGCGGAATATCGGGTCGCGCGCTCGCGTTCATCCGTCGATCCGTCAGGCCGCGCTGAGCGCAAAGAAACACTGCGCGCCGGCGCGCACCAGATGGCGTTTCACGGTCGAGACGGACAGCTTCAGTTGTGCGGCGATTTCGGCATGGCTCAAGCCGTCGAGCTGGGCAAGAAGGAACGCACGCTTGACGGCGAGCGGCAGTCGCTCCAGCAGACTGTCGATTTCACACAGCGCTTCGAGAAGCAACGCACGCTCTTCAGGCGAGGGCGCAAAACTTTCGGGGGCGAGCGCCAATGCTTCCAGATAAGCGCGCTCGATCTGCTCGCGACGCCAGTAGTTGGCTATCACGCGTTGCGCGACGGTCGTCAGGAACGCACGCGGTTCTTCCAGGGCGAGCGGTTCATCGCGGGCGAGCAGACGCACGAACGTGTCGTGCGCAAGGTCGGCCGCGCGATGCGCGCAGCCGAGCTTCTTACGCAGCCACGCGTGGAGCCAGCCGTGATGATTGCTGTAGAGCGCATGCATCTCGTGATGCAGGGCCGATTCGTTTGCCGCCATGGCCTACCGGACGCGCCGGATCGATGGATGCGGCGCCCTTGTAAATGAGAACGATTCGCATCATAGCATGACAAAATGTAAGGGTGGAATGAGAACGTGCCTGGCGCTATGACCGGTCGCGGTTACGGGTTCGCGTGGCGCCGGTGATCACCGCGAGGCCGAGCATGACGACCGCGACGATCGCGATCGTATGTTGTGCAACATGCAGCGCCATCAGTCCCCACGCCACGCCGCCTATCAGAATGATCCAACCTACGAGATAAATGAGCAGGGTCATCGTTGTTCTCCTTTTCGTTCGACGGACGGGACCAGCTTGCCTGCTATGGAAAACGTTACCGGTCGCCCCGATTGGGCCGTTGAAGTCGCGTGCCCGAACCGGCCTGCAGCAGGGCGATTCCGGCACATGCGATCAACGGGTCTATCGAGCAGCAGATTTCGCGCCTGACGTCGAATGCCCGCGCCGATTCAGGCGGGGAACGATGGTGGAAGGGAATTCAGACGACCCACCACGCGAGCAGCGCCGTGAGCAGCACCACGGCCCATGAAGGCAGGCGCCACCAGCCGAGCAAAGCGAGCGCCACGATGACGAGGGCGAAATCGCGTCCACTGTGCACCGCGCTGGTCCAGACGGGATCGTAGAGCGCGGCGAGCAGAATGCCGACCACGGCAGCGTTGATGCCGGCCATCGCCCGGCGCATCGACGCGAATGCCCGCAGTTCGCCCCACAGCGGCAACGCGGCGCCGACCAGCAAAAACGACGGCAGAAAAATTGCAACGGTGGCGATCAGCGCACCGCCTATACCCGCCGGATAACCGGTGCTGGCGGCGCCTAGAAACGCCGCGAAAGTAAATAGCGGCCCCGGTATCGCCTGGGCTGCGCCGTAGCCGGCCATGAAAGAATTGGTCGAGAGCCAACCGCGCGGCACGACGACCGCTTCCAGCAAAGGCAGCACGACATGGCCGCCGCCGAACACCAGCGAGCCGACCCGGTAGAACGCAGCGAACAGGTCGAGTGGATACGCATGCAGCAAGGCGGCCGCGGCGGGCAAGCCGAACAGCAGCAGCCCGAAGGCAGTGAGGCAAAGAAGGGCGCCGGCCTTCGTGCCGGGCATGCCGAGCGGCGCGCGCGGCACCTCGGTCGACGATTTGAGAAGCAGGGCGCCCGCGATGCCCGCCACGACGATCGATGCGATCTGCCCGTAAGTCGCACCGAGCACGATCACCGCAATGGCTGACGCAGCCGCGATCGTGACGCGGGCGCGGTCGGGGCAGAGCGTGCGTCCCATCGACCAGACTGCCTGCGCAACGACGGCGACCGCAGCGAGTTTGAGGCCGCGCAGCAGATGAAGCCCGTTTGCCTCTGCCAGATGGGTGAAACCGTAGGCAAACGCGACCATCAACAGCACCGACGGCAGCGTGAAGCCGAGCCAGGCCGCCAACGCGCCCGCGATGCCGCCACGAAAGCGGCCGATCGCGATACCGACCTGACTGCTGCCGGGGCCCGGCAGAAACTGGCACAACGCGACCAGATCGCTAAACGTGTGCTCGTCGAGCCATCTGCGGCGTTTAACAAACTCGTCGCGGAAGTAGCCGAGATGGGCGGCAGGGCCACCGAACGAGGTCAGGCCGAGCCGCAGGAAAATGCAGAAGATGCTCCATGGCGAACTATGTGCGGGCAGCTCGAGGGGCGTATCGGATTCCGTGTTCTGCATCAACATGTTCCACGCCCGCTCACAGCAAGGATTTCCCCTGGGCGAGAATCTTGTCGCAGACCTGTTTCGTGACCTGTTCTTTCAGGCCGCCACCGCTCAGGTCCAGTTGCTTGCCGTCGCCGCTGCTCAAGATGCCCTTGGCACCATTGGTATAGCCGCTGTCCGTCGAGGCCGAACTGGAGCCGCCCGGCAGTTTGCTCATCAGCGAGTCCTTGACCGAAGACGCGCTGCCGCCGCTGAGATAGTTGTTCTTGATGCAGAAGTCCAGCACACCCGCGACGTTGCTGGTGCTGCCTGAAGTTAATGACTGGCCTGACAAGGCACTGCCCATGCCGCCGAGGCTCCCGAGGCCGCCGGACGATCCACCACCCGAGCCCTGATTGAGCAGGTTACCGAGCTGCGCCTGAGCGGCCGGGACAGGTAGCAATGCTGCGATCAGCATTCCTGTAGCTGCGATGCGATAGGTGCGTGATTTCATACTCGAACTCCTTCTGCTGGCTGGAAGTCCTCTCTACTATAGTGCCTTTCAGACGCACGGCAGACGGGGTTGTCACGTTAAATGTTGTCATGCGTGGTGGATTACCTGCGACAGTCTCAAGAGACTGTCATCTTGATCGTATAGACGTACGCCGTATATCCGAGCGCTGTTAGAGGGAAGGGGCTTATCGAGCACGTTGCAAGGCGGAGTGAGTTTCCGCGATATTTGGCGTGCGACTGCGTTGGCATTCACCGCTGCACAGGTTAGTCGCTGAGCCATCCTAAGCGACCGTATGAGACAGACTCAGAATGACAGTCAATGCGCCCGATTTGTCATAGTCGAAGAGTCGTGACTTCACTTTCAGCACGCCATCGAATCCGAGGTCGTCGACCTTCATTGTTACGTTATCGCCGACAAGAGGAAGTTGATGTGCTGCCCGTGTACCGGTAGTACGGTATGTGCCAAAGCCACCCGTGTACTCGTACACATAAGTCACTTTCTCATCCATGTGCGCCCCGCCCGTGTGAATCATGTGGTCAATCTGATAGAAGTCTTGCACAACTGCGTCCGATTTCGCCTGGCCTCATTTGGACTGAACAGGATGTAAAAAAGGGGGAGGTGAATCGTTGGTCGACGTTTGGTGGGCGTTGCGTGCGCAGTGAGCGGAACGGCGTTGCTTCATGCGGAAGCTATTGACACTCCTCAGCCCGCTGCCGACGGTCAGACCTGACAACAGTCGCGGCATGCATTGCCATATATGGCAATGCGCACACTATATGAGATTTCTATTCTTTGCCGTAAGCAAATCCTGATTTATATATAGGGATTTCCTTATTTTTTATTGAATATTTTTTGAAGGCGTATCTCTCACAATAAATTACCTTAATCTATAGAAGCAATCTGCATTTCCCCCTTCAGACTGAATTAAATCGGCCGTATACCTTGATGATGCAGGGATCATCAGTAGACGTGGTGCCGTGGTCGACACCAATTTCTTTCCGCATTTTTAGTCATCATTTATCGAAATTAATCAGACTGCGACCGCGTGTGTTTCACGAGGCGAGTGGAATCTTCAATAACACTCATTGAACTGCATCAGGAAAAAGGCCGCAATGGTGTTATCCGCATCTGAACGCGGACGGCACATATCGCGGCCGCAAAAGCAAACGTTTGCCAACAACTGACGGCACCCAGAACGGCTCCACAAAAAACCATCGGGACCGTCTTATTCGGAGAGAAGAAGAGCATGACGAGGTCGAAATCGAGCAAGGTCGATACACAACGAGCACACGTAAACTCAGATGCGCCTGAAACACGGTCTGGACATTCCAACACCATGGCGATGCAGGAGCAAATCACCGAGGGCATTTCGCGTCGCACATTTCTGTACAGCCTGGGCGCGTTGGCTCTGTCCGCCTGCGGCGGCGACGGTGGAGGAACATCGTCGGCTCAGGGGTCCCAGTCATCGCTGTCGGCGGCCGCATCACGAGCTGCAGTGCTGAGCAGTTCGTCGTCCGGCGCGTTTGTGCATCCAGGTCTGCTGCATACCCAGGCCGACTTCGATCGGATGAGCCAGAAGGTCGCGGCGCAAGCGTCTCCGTGGATCGATAGCTGGAACATCCTGATCTCGAACAGTCATGCAAGCCTGTCGTGGACAGCGCGCCCACAGGCAGTCGTCTATCGGGGTAGCGACGGAGTGCATTCGCAAAACTACTCCTTGCTGTTCAATGACGTCGCGGCGGCGTACGCATGCGCATTGCGCTGGAAAGTCTCTGGCAACACCGCTTATGCCGACAAGGCAGTGCAGATCATGAACGCCTGGTCGTCGGCGTTGACCGGGATCGGCGGCAATACCGACGCCGATCTCGCGGCCGGTATCTACGGCTATGAATTCGCCAATGCCGGTGAAATCATGCGCACCTATTCAGGTTGGGCAGCCGCGGACTTCGCGAGCTTCCAGAGCATGATGCGCAACGTCTTCTATCCGATCAACCACGATTTCATCAATCGGCACAACAACACCGAGGTGACTCACTACTGGGCCAACTGGGATCTGTGCAACGTGGCATCGATCATGGCTATTGGTGTGCTATGCGACGACCAGTCGCTATTCGATGAAGCTGTCACGTACTTCAAAAGCGGCGCGGGCAACGGCGCGATTTTGCAGGCCGTCTACTACGTCCACCCGGGCTACCTGGGTCAATGGCAAGAGTCGGGACGTGACCAAGGGCACGCCACGCTCGGCATCGCGCTGGCGGGAGCGATCTGCGAAATGGCCTGGAATCAGGGTATCGATCTCTACGGTTACGACAACAACCGCTTCCTCATGGGGGCGGAGTACGTTGCGAAAAGCAATCTGATCGAGTCGGGCACGACTTTCTACACTGTGCCTTTTGCCCGCTACACCAATGTAGACAAGGTGAACCAGACGGCGTTTTCAACTTCGGCTCAAGGGGACGCGCGGCCTTGCTGGGCACTGGTCTACAACCACTACGTCAATCGCAAGGGATTGGCCGCGCCTTACACACAGAAGTTCGCGACACTGGTCCAGCCCGAAGGTGGCGGAGGCAACTATGGACCGAACAGCGGCGGCTACGACCAACTGGGCTACGGGACGCTGACCTGCACGCTGGATGCGATCGCAAGCGGTCTAGCGCCAAGCGCGCTCGTCGCGATTGCAAGCGGAGGGGAGGTCGTTCTGTCGTGGTGGGGCACGGCGTACGCGACGAGCTATAACGTCAAGCGCAGCACCACGTCTGGCGGACCCTACACGTCCATTGCGAGTGGCGTTACCGATCTGCTCAGCTATACGGACAGCGGTCTCTCAGCCGGCACCTATTACTACGTCGTGACCGCGGTGACACCGGCCGGCGAATCGGCCGCGTCTAACGAGGCCGTTGCGGTCACGGCGGTGCAACTGCAGACCTACCTGGCATTCGACGAAAGCAGCGGCACCAGTGCTGCGGATTCTAGCGCGAACGGACATACCGGCACGCTGGTCGGCGGTGCGAGCAGGGCGGTTGGCAAGAAGGGCAATGCCGTATCACTCGACGGCAGCACGGGTTATGTCAGCCTGCCGAACGACATCGTGGCCGACGTGTCGGACTTTACGATCGCAGCGTGGGTGTACTGGAACGCAGTAAAGAACTGGGAGCGTGTATTTGATTTCGGTTCCGGCACGGGCCGCTACATGATGCTGACTCCGCGCGCCAATAACGGACTCGCGCGCTTTGCCATCACGCTTAATGGTGGCTCGGGCGAGCAGGACATTTACGGCAATGTGGCCCTGCCTACCGGGCAGTGGGCGCACGTCGCGGTGACGTTATCGGGCAACGTCGGAACGCTGTATCTGAACGGTGCGGCGATTGGCTCCAACACGGCAATGTCGTTTGCGCCGTTCCGTGTAGAAAGCACGAGCCAGAACTGGCTTGGGCGATCGCAATTTTCAGCCGATCCGTATTTCAATGGATTGATCGACGAGTTTCGCATCTACCGCAACGCGCTTAGTGCGGAGCAGATTGCGGCGTTGATTTCGGTGTAGTGATGGGCTGGCGGATGCTGACGTGCTGTGGGCGCGCTGGCATCCGCGCGGCTGGGCTTCAGCCCCAGCGCGGTCGTGCAAGACCGCCGCAAATCCATAAAGGTTGAACATAGGTCGATGTTGGAATTTGCAAGCTGCGCGATCTAATATGATCAATACGCATCGGCTCCAGCCAATGTCCCACGCAGCCGCACCCGGAGATCCCATCATGCTGATTGCGAAGGTCGTAATCGGAGTAGTCGCCCTCGTCGACGTGACCACAGCCTACGCGGACGGGTTCGTCGTCACGAGATCCCTTTCGAATGGACGTGAAATGCGCCTCGTCCAACACACTGATGAATGTAATGGCGGCCCCGGCGCATTCATTTACAGGAGCGGTAAGCAGATCGATCAGACCTGCAATGTCCAACTGACTGCGGCAGGAGCGACCGTGAGGCTGCCACCTTTTGAGCCACGCATGTTCTTCCCGCGCGATACGCTGTACCAGGACTCGAAACTATGAGCGCCCGCCGGTCTCTGCAATAAACCGTTGGACGGGCGTGCATCACCGGTGCAGGCGTTGATTATTCCCGCGTTCTGCCGCCAGTACGATCGCATGGTCTGGTTCCGGGCTGGCTGTGATGCCGCAGCATGCGCCACAGCAGCCAGCCCGGAGCCGGGAACCGGACATTTCTAATGAGCCAGAACCAGACATTTACATAAAGCTGCTACAGCTTATGTCGAGGCCTGTTTCAGATGTCCGGGTTCCGGCCAAGTTCAGATGTCCGCTTCTGAGTGGTTAAATATCTCTATCTGGACGGGGTTTTAAGCACCGAGCCTGCCCGTTCGCCGGCGGTTCCCAGCACGATCTCGTTCAGGTCGCCCACGGTAAGTTCGCGTTGCTTGCGCGTCCCGGTGGGACGGACCCTGGGGCGAACTTCGTCACCCCGATTGGTGCGCGATGGCGAGCCTGCTGCGCGCCGGTTATCGCGCTCGGCCTGCACCTGCTGGGCAACCCTGAGCGCGTGCCCCAGACGCTTGTTCTCGATGACCGCCCCCTGATCAATCTCCGAGAGCCGGTCATAGCGGGAGCAGGGCAGAGCGCTGCCGTCCGCACGGATCTCGATGCGCCCGTCCGGATATTCATAGACGTCGATGTAGTGATGGATCCGGCCACGGTTCGCGGCCGTGTCTTCGAGCAGATAGATCACCCGGTCATACTGGACGGTCAGCGTGTTCGACACGCAGCGTGTTGCCCGGTGCGTCAGGATCAGGTCGAGATCCTCGTCGTCGCGCAGTGACCGGTGTGCATTAAAAGCGCTCTTCGGTGGCTTGCCAAAGCGCGTGTTGTAGTCGGCCACGAAGTGGGGCGCATAGTCGTTCGCGGCTTCATGTGTATCGATCCCACGCAGCCGCAGTTCCTTCACGAGCCGGTCCTGCAAGGTCAGATTCGCCCGTTCAACCCGCCCCTTGGCCTGGCTGCTGTTCGCACACCATGACTCGATATTGAGCTCGTACAGGGCCCGCCCAAACTGCGTAAATCCCTTGCCAGCCGTCGTCGACGTCTGCGCCGAGCGGAACACGGTGGCCTTGTCGCTGTAGAACGCCACCGGTTTGCCATGCTGCCTGAGATACCCGCGTGTCGCCTCGAAGTAACTGAAGGTCGACTCGGTGGCCGTGAAGTGCAGCGCCATCAGCCGGCTGGTCGCGTCGTCGACGTACACCAGCAGCGTGCACGCCGGCGCCCGTTCCTCGAACCACCGGTGATC
>NZ_FPBH01000015.1 GCF_900116445.1 Paraburkholderia aspalathi | reverse complement strand
GCATGGCGTGGAACAACTGGGGCAAAAAGTAGACAGGCTTGAACCCCTGTTCTCCGCCGCATCTGACGATCCGGTGTGCTTTAACTAGCGCTTACAGTCAATGTATTCGTCTGCGCCTCAACCTGAAAAATGGTTGAGCGTTTTTGGCTAGATTCAGACGGGAGTTCTTACGCGGCAATACATTCGATGAGGCGGATGTGGCGATGATGATGGCTCTGACGCCTCGCGAGCACGCCAAGGACTAATCTGCGTTTGCATGGATTTGGACTGAGTTGCCCATGGGGTGTGAACAATAAACATGATATCGCCGTCCGGGGCCTGACGAAGGCGATGTTCCATCGCACCCACCCCATTCCATAGTCATGATTTTCGGTGGGCCGTCTGTAACGCGTGCGCGGGATTTGCCGTCCAGGAGAAAGCAATGAACTCAGCAGTTGAGGCTGTTGGCCGGGCTCGTCCGCGGCGTTTTGCAGCCCGTGCTCCCCTCCCTTCGCCATCGTCAATCGCTTGATCTGATTGCCAGCCAGGCAAACGTCTGAAATCTCGCTGTCTGTAAGCCGATTTTCCGGGCTTTTGAAATCTCACAGCAAATAAGGCTCGCTTTCTCCTCTGACATCCACTCTCGCTCGGGCTATACCGCAGCAGTCCAACCACCGCCCGAGGCAATCTACGACCGACATTCGTAGACCTGGGCGTTAGATGGCCTGACCACTTAACCAGGCGTAGCCCAAAATGCACAAACCTATCAACAATCCTAAAACCGCATCTGATCTCGATGCCGATACCTTCAACGCGCTGATGTCGTATATACAGGACTGCTACTTCGATGAATCGAATCTGACGCCGATGCTCCTCGCACTTGCGCTCGAATACGCATATCAAGCTCAATCCAGGTTTTGGCGAAACTTTAATCTTACGATCGTGGATGACGCCGTGTCACGATACATGCCCAACTGGCGAACGACAGCTCCCATGAGGAAAGGCGGCGCAGACAGACTGTTTCAAAAGCTCGAGCGTATCCTGGCAATCAACTCGTTCGACGAAGCGAACGCAGAGATGCTGCTGGCTCTGCCGGTCGAAAAACGACCGGAAACCCCTTCCTCGGCGTTCGCATGGATTGCTGCCCAGCTCGCGAAAAGAGGGGCGACTGCGCAACTCGAGTTCGCGCAACCGGACGATGAGCGCTGCGGTGAAAAGGCACTCGACGTTGTGTATTGCCTTGAGCAGGCAAAGCTGGGAAATGCCGTCGAGCGTACTGGAACTATCGTGGCCAAGGCCTATCGGGACGCCGTGATGAAACGTCACCTTCAGCGCCAGCTGTCCAAGCGTCAAGCACTGTCCGCGGCGGGCGTGTAATCAATGGCTTACCAGGCGGGACCATTCTCGTGGACCGTCGCTGTCTCCGAGACGTCGGATGCTGACATGCGAGTCTCGCCCACCAGAACGCGGCCGTGCCACCACGTTGTTGGGCTTCCAGCGTGTAACGCGCCAGTCTAGCCAGCGGCCTTCATGTCTGCCTTGCTATGAACCCGGAGCCATCAGGGCGAGCAACGCCGTCGGAATCTCACTGTGAGACTGGTCGGTATTCCGTCAAATTCAATTCTTTTCTGAAAAATCAGCCTTTCCGCACCGCCATGCTCGTCCGAGCCGGCTATACCGCTGGCGCGTGAATCATTCACGTCGATAACCCATGACGCGGAGTAACTTGAAATGCATATCATCGATGAGAACCTGACGACGACTGGCAACGCTCACTCGAAAACGGTCGACATGCTCGTCGACTACATCACGGACTGCGAATTCGACGAGTCGTGTCTGAACACGGCAAGCCTCGCGATGGCCATGGAATATTGTTACCAGCCGCATCCAAGATTTTGGCGGGAATTCAGCGCAACATTCGTCGCCGATGCAGTGGCGCGACTCTTCCCTGACCGGATTTCAGCCCCGGGCAAAGCCACCCGCAGCGGCAATGAGTTGATGCGCGACGTAAGAGAGATCTTGCGAGTCAACGCTTTCGACGAAGAGAACGCGGAAATGATTGCTGCCGTGCCAGTACGCGAGCGCCCTGCAGACCGGGTGGCAGCATCCGAATGGATCTGCGGTGAATACCGTCGCAAAAGGCAGATGTCGGAATTGGAGTTCGCTCAGAGAGATGGCAAATGTTGTGGTGAGGGCGCGCTAACCGTTCTTGAGTGCCTGGAGAAGGCGCGAGCAGGGATACCATTCACGCGCATCGGCACAAGGGTAGCGCGCTCGTATCGGGACGCAATGCTGGACGCCCGGAGGTGACAGGCGTCGAAGCCGCTCGGATGAGCCGATGCGCAGACGATGATAGTCGGTCGGATATGAGCAGGACGGGGACGCCCTGCTCGTCGAACCCATGAGCGATCGCTCGCCCTCAACGAAAAATCAGACGGCAGTCGCCTAAACCGTCGCACCGCCCGCCGGCCCGGACGCTTGCACTTGCGCTTCCGCAGCCACGGTCGCTTTCTTAGCAACCGCTTTCTTCGCCGCCGTTTTCTTGATTGCAGCCTTCTTCGCGGGCGTCTTCTTCGCCGCCGTCGCACTCTTCTTTGCAACTACTTTCTTGGTAGCGACTTCCTTGGCAGCGACCTTCTTCGCCGACACCTTCTTTGCCACAGCCACCTTCTGCTCCGCAGCATCCTCACGCGCACCTGCAATCAGAAACGCCGTTCGGTCCTTCGCGCTCGCCAGCCACGCCGGGGCCGGACCGCGCCCGCTCCACGTCGCTCCAGTTTTCGGGTCGCGATATTTCGGCTCCTGCGGCCCACGAACATAATTTCCGGCGTTGGCCACCTTCTTGGCAGTGGTCGACGTGCCTTCCGAGTCGCCATCAGTCAAAAACTTACTGCGGTCCTTCACATTAGCAATCCAGGCTGGTGCACGACCGTGACCGGTCCACGTTGCTCCAGTCTTAGGATGGCGATACTTTGCCGCCGCTGACGTTGCCGCAACCTTAGCACCTGCCGGTTTGCGCCCGCGCCCTTTTCCATCAACATGCGCGTCAATGTCGGCTGTGGTCAGACCGTGCTTTTCCATAAGCGCGCGAATTTTCGCGATGACTGTCGACGACTGCTTCTTTGCAATTGCTTCGGCTTGCGCCTGAAGCTTGGCGATCTTTGCTTGCAGGTTTTCGAGTGTGGCCATTATTCCCCCTTGTGTGGTGATAATGGCCGCACTATGCCACATTGAACTCGTTGTCGGGAAGCACATGTGCTGAACCGACTACCGAGCCCGTCACTGCGTTCGAGCAACAGGCAACCAAACATTCACTGTTTTGCTCCCTTGACCTCCTCGCCAGCCCTAACGGCCAGAGCCTTCCGCTCGTCTTGGTAAAATCTTACCTAACGATACGACCGAAGATACTTCGTCGGCATCCGCAGTGACTGATATCTGTCAACCTCATGAACTGGCGATTGGTGATCTCATATGCGTCGTGACACGAAAGATGCTCTCTTCAGGAAGTTACTATCTGTTCCGATGCAACTGCATTTACAGCCAACCTTCGTTCAATCCGATGACCACCTGACAGGTCAACCGGTTGGGGATGACATTGTCATCTACGTAGAACCCCAAGGCGCCCCAGGACTCAAGCAAGTTATTTCAAAACTGCGCCGCCGGGTACGTGCGGCCGCTCCCCACGAGAAAATCGAGCAAGGTCACACGCAGCTAAACGGAAATGGACTCCGCGCGGGGAGGAAGACGCAGTCCGCATCGTCAGACATTCGACTAGAAGATGACGACTTCCGCAGTTCATGGCTGAGGTGTGCTATCGATTAATCGTAACCGACCGCCTGACACCCATTGGCTACTGCACGTTCTGCATTCAAATCTCCCACTGGCAGGACGTGGAAGTCGACCTCGACGAAGTATGGCTCGCCCGAGATTATCGGGGCAAAGGAATTGGCCAAGCCATGGCCGAAAAGGTTGCCGATATCACAATCGTCACACTAGAAGAGCTCGACGCGCGCGTGAAAGAGAATTCGAGGAGACAACTCGGGCTTGACGTTTGTGTCGGCGGAGACGTTTACTCACGCTCGGGCGAGTCATTCGTGAGATGCACCTGCGATGCCCTGATAGCCGGCGCGGACTTTACGGATTGGCATGCGCTCAGGTTCACCCGATTCGGTTGTGACGCTCGGTGGTGACAGATAATGCGCCAAGTAGGACTCTGAGACGCGCCGTCTGCAGCCCGCTGTAAATGGTGCTTGCGGTATGCCCGCTGACGTGCCGAAGCATAGCGGACAGTGTTGGTGATCTTTCAGCAAAAAGCGCAGATTGATTCTCCGATGCGGGTTGTCCAAAGCTGGTAACTGCCGATGGATCGTGCATCAGTGGTTCAGAAAACCTTGAACAGCCGGCCGCGAGCCATTTCGACGAGATAGATGCTGCTGAATTGCCCTCGCCCCAAGTCAGGTGCTTCCCGGACCTCCTGCAACCATTCATTGATCACAAAATCGTCCTCATCGCTGTATTCGCCCATCACCGAGACGAGCAGGACACGCACTTCAGGGTAGTTCATCTTGTGCTTGTCCCTGATGGCGGACATGATTGGCTCCGGAAACTCGTCTATCCCTCGCTGATGCCGCGTGCGGTCTTCCAGTGGTAGCCGCCATACATTGGAAACCACCGCCGCGCGATAGTGATGCGCTTCGCGCGGCAGCGCCTGAACCACCTCGAGGATGATCTCCGTTCCATCCTTGGTGACGATACGTGCATCCCAAGGCTCTGTCTCACGCCCCAGTTGTAGCTGCGCGTCAACTGCGATCTGCTGGCGCCTGATAAAAGCTCGAATAGGGATATGCTCCTCGCGCAGGTATTTGTAATCGCGAGTTTCCTGCCGCAAATAGCGCGGAAGCTCCTGTATCTCGTTCGCAAGGTATTGCGAGTTCTCATCGAACCGAGCCAGAAAATCCCCAACCGACATCGGACCTTCCATAGCGAGCAAACGACCATCTTTCAATTCACGTTTTCTCGACTTACGCTTACTGCTCGGCTCCTTGCTGGCCTCTTTTGCAGCCGGCCGCTCCAACCTAGAAAACATTTCCTGCATCGCGTAGTGCCACTCGATGGCCTCCCGTTCACGCGGAGCGCAAAGGATGTGGCAGGGTAGCCCGTGGGAGCGGAACATTCCCGAGAGGCGCAGCGAAACATCCGCGCGGAGCTCCGCATGATGCGTACTGGGACCCTCGTTAAGGGACAGTACCAGATACCAGAAAAAGAATTGCAGCTCGCCCCCATGTTCAAAGGGGAATGGAACCGGCAACCCATCCTTGAAGTAATCCGTGCGCCACACCTGGGTCCGCCATTGCTGGCCGATCGTCTCGACGGTGTCCGCGAAAGCCTTGTCCAGTTTCCTCAACGACGGAAGTCCTAGAAGCCTGACCGGCTTGGTTTTGAACGCGACGACAAACAGCTCATGGCCTGAGAAAAAGACGTTCGTCCGTCTTTCTTCCGCCTCCCCGATAAGTCGCCTCAACTCCGAATCCATTTGCCTTCCCCGCCCCTTGGAATGTTCAAGCCAGCGCTTGCGTTCCGCCTCACTTTATCAGTCCGTCGAGGCGCGATCGGCATGTTGGCATCCCGCTCGGGTACTGCCCGAAGGAATCCGCAAGCGACCTGACCTCTAAAGCGACCTCGCCCAGATCCTCCGACGCATCCAGACCCTGCGCCCGGTCAAAGCTATCGACCTCCAGCCCGCGCAGATTGAAGTAACCGTAGGTGTACGCCCCTTTCGAGCTTTCGGGCACGACCCTGTACTTAACAATCACCGTTTCGTCCACCTCCTGAGCGAAGCGCGACATGTGTTCGCGATAGAGATCGAAGTTGGGGTGTCCGTATTGGTAACCAATCTGCAGTGCATGGCGACTAGATGTTATCGGGCGTCTCGCCCTCAGCAAGGTGCGGGGCGTTGCCGCCGGTCGTCTTCCGCTTACGCCTTGCGGCTTCGACCATCGCGTCCTTTTGAGTGCGCTGGCCAAGGTTAAGCGCCAGAAACACTACCGTTACGGTTCGCTTGTCAACCACGTAATGGGCTGCAAAACCGTCGGGCCTTGAATCGAACGAAAGCATGTCGTCGATATCCTTGAACTTCGCGCCGTCGAAGACCTCGTTTGCCGCGATGTCTTTCAGTACTTCAATCGTGTCGACAACAACGGAATCGAAACAGTACGTGAGATGAAAAAAGATCCGACACAAGCCATACCCAAAGAGCTTGTTGAGATGACTGACCAGTTCTCGACGGTTAATCGCATGCTTCGCGTTGCCGTTGCATATGACCGCCTCGATCACGGAAAGCTCGAAGTTCCCGTGCTTGATGACAAGATCTCTTTCACCTGGATTGCCTGCCACAGTTTGGCCGCCCAATGACTGGTCCGGCACTGACCAACCGAACTTCTGCAATCTGCCGCTCAGCAACTCCCGCATGACGGTGCTCAGCCCATTCTCGTCAAGATTCGCATGCGACAACGCAGGCAGCATCAGGGACATCAGACCCGCCGACGCACCCGAAACTGACGTGACCATGAGAGAGTGAAACTTGTCGGGACTAATGTCCCATGTGAAAGGTGCCTCGCCCGCACCCGCTGCAGACCATTCGCTTTCGGCGCTTCCGTCGCTCAGGGCAACACCCGTCGCTGGTTTCGGCATTGGTCCGACCGAAGCCCCGATGAAATGCCTAACCTCATCGAGCAGGGGTGTTGTTCCGAAAGCAGTAGCCGCGTTCGTTAAAAGCTCCAATGCTTCATCATGCCTGCCCACCCGGACGAGGGCAACCGCGTCATACGCTGCTATCTGCACCGTCGCTCGCTGTGCGTACTCCGCGCGCAACAGAACATGAGCATCATCGGGGCGCCCGACGGCAAGCAGGAGCAACGCCTTGTTGCTGCCGAGTGAATGAGCATCGGCGCCGGTCACGGACCGGCCCGACAGCCGCTCATATTCCGATAGCAGTTCGATTCCCTCCCGCAACTTCGCGCCCGTGAGAATGGCAAATGCGTCGCCACCCATAACACGGCTTAGCTTGGCCGCAAACAGATTGGTGGCGTAGCTCTGCACTTGCGGGTTCTGTCGATGCAATGCTTCCAGCATTGTCACTGCCTGGTCCAGATTCCCGCCCGGACGCTTGACATGTGACAGAGCCTGATAAAAGGAAATAAGGTCCATAAGCGACTGCTGGTCCATCTGTTGAACTTTCTCAGGGAGCACAACGGCGTCTATTGTCTTCCAGTCTTCCTGCATAAAGGCAAGATGGAGAGCGAATCGCAGACGCATCGTTTCGCGCCCGCGGCCCGGTCCCAGCGTCGTCGCAGACGTCTCGATCGTCATGAACAGGGCCGCCGCACCGGCAAATCCCCCGTTCAGCAGATCTTCGATTCGCTTCTGCAAATCAACAATAGACCAAAGTTCCGCTGCCTCTTCAGGGACCAACGCATCGATCCGGCGTTCAAACCGCCTTCGGAGCAGCGGCGGTGACGCGGATGACAACTGCGCGAGAAACCCTGGCTCGTCTGTTTCCAGGACCTGGACAAGCACTTTCTCCAACGAAGAATCGTCGAGCTTGGTAATGGCCGCGCCCAAATCAGCGGCGATGCTCCCGTCTCGCTGCGACCACGGACCCGGGGCTTCATAGCCCGGCGCGAACGCGGGTACCTTCCCTTTCTCACGGTGTGCGAGCGCGCCAATGCGAATGGCGTTCGCCAGAGCATCGACGATTTCCTTAGGAACGGACTCGTCAATGCTGGCCACTGCTCTGCTCAAAATGCGGATATGCGCTCTAACAGAGTCCGACAGTTCCTTGATGAGCAAAAACAGGGTGGCGGTTTCCTCTTCGGCTTCACGAAGCTGCTGTCGGAAGTCAAACGGATTGAGAAACACCCTGTAGTTACCGGTCCTGCTCGCCAGTCGACAAAGCGTCGCGGCTGCAGACGATGAAATTCCGGAGACGCTCAGCATCGGGGATCGGCGCTGAATCGACAGAACGTAGGCTAAGGTCAAGACCTCCGGATTGACACCCTCGATCTTGAACACATCTACGAAGTCGAGTGCTGCGACAAAATAAGCGCTTTCGACGGGCTGCCCGACAGCTGCTTCGATCAGTGCGTCGGCCATTGATACCATGAGTGCCGGATCCACATGCTTCAGTCGTGCCCGGAAAATTTGCAACAGCTCCTCGGCCACTGACACAACAGCAGAATTGCCTCCGTCCCGCCTCCCGTGCAGCCACCAATATACGGCCGCCACTTCTGCGGGAGGCACGCTGCCTTGCTCGAGCCAATGAACCATCACGTCAACGGCATCAGTGAACGCCTCGCATGTCGAACGCTCAGCCTCAGCTTGAAAGAGATCCCGCTCCCACGACTCCGGGATATGCCGCCATGCTGCGATGATCTTGCATGCAAGTGGCGACGACGGCGGGTGCATCAAGAGGTCAGCAAGCAGCCTTGGATAGTCATGGCATTCACCCGTTATGGCTCCGAGGACTTCCGGGTGTAACATCCCGAAGTCAACCAGCGTCGCGAAAGTCGGATGAGGCGCGGCTACGCCCTCCTGCTGCTCGGCCATCCGACACAGGATCCGCATGAGTGCCAACGAGAAATGCGTGGCCTCCCCAATCGCCAGTGATACGCGCTCGATACGATTGTTGTCCAGCCATGCTACACGGCCAACCAAGGTCTTCGGAACAGCGTCGACGTATTCGGAGAAATCCGCCGGATCCCGGTTCGAAACGTGAGCAACAAGTTGCAGCAGCAGTTTCCGATACTCATCCCACCCGCGGTGATGCGACTCGTCGACGGAAACCGAAAGCGCCGCGGCCTGGAAAGCCTCCGAGTCCGCCGAGCTCCAGGCATCTCGCGATACTTCGGGATACCCCAAGTCCATCCATCGCTGGACCCACCAAAGCAGCCGCATTGATTGATCATCTGGACCCGCGTCTTTCCTGTCCCACAATCGGGCACTCACCCAGTCGGGCGACAGGCAGGCAATATGCGCGGGCCGCGTCGCCCCGGACAGCACCTGATTCACGATTTGCTCGACGCGATCATCATCGTTTGAGCGAGCATCCCAGCGCCAATCGGTGCGATATCGGGCGTCAAGCCAGTTGCGAAACGGCGATAACGGAGGAAACGCCTGCTCCGCCGCTCTCGCCACGTCGTATGAGACCGTCAGCCGATGCCACCCCTCGCAAATCCATCCCTCATTAATTAGCTTTTCAAGACACGATCGCGCCGACTCAGGATCTACGCTGCTTGCCTCAAAAAGCACAAGCGCCCTATCCGGCGCCTCGGCCTTTATCCAGGAAAGCTCCTGAAACAAGCGCAGCACCACTTCCTCGTCGTAAAGCTTAATGTCCGGCGCCAAGTGCCGGCCCTGCCGTTCCTTGGGCAACAGGTGTGAGAAACGTCGCCGCAGAACACTACGGGTGTGGTTCGGCACAGATGCGAGGCTGTTGAATCTGGGCATTCGTTTGCAATAAGATGACCTACCGGCTGCGTACAATCTCGCAAACCAGAATCCGTGTCAACTTGAACGCCCTCTTCGCCATAAAGGCCGTGGCTTTCCGGGGCCGACGCGTGGCGGCAAATCGTAGACTGATACGTGTTCCTGCGAACCCGATCAGTCCGTGGCATCGACCACCAGATCGCATTGTCGTGACAAAATTCTGTACGCGGTCGGAAGCTTCACGTTATGGCAAAATTTCGCTACCGTGTGGCCCCCTGCACGTCCCGTCAAGGCCGGTAGCCGATAGAAAGATGATTGATGACCGACCCTAACCGTACGGCAGATATTCGCGACTCAATATTCGAACATGAGATGTTCGACGCCGGAAACATCCAATCCGGGTACATGCTCGAAGCGATTCGTTACGTCGAGGCGACTTGGGCTTTCGCCCCTGCAGACATTGCCGAAGAGCTCGACCGAATGGAAACAGAAGGGCTGATACTTCGGCGGCCGGGTTTCGGCGGGGATGTCCGGGAATACTGGGAGACAACCAAAGCCGGAAAGATCGTCCGAGAAACGCGCTGGCAACAACTCGGGAAGCGTCACGCCGCCCTTTCCGCCCGAGCCGCTCCCGCTGAAGACCTGGTCATCGCCCTGGTTGCGAGCGGAGGCAATCAGGACGAAAGGGAGCCGACAGCTGGACTCGATGCGGAAGCACTGTCCGTATATCTGGCTCGTCTCGGCGAAGAGGTCTGCAAGACAACGCTGGAGACGCTAATTGCTCGCGGCGTTGTGCGGCGCGACGACGAGGACATACTAGGGTGGCCATTCCGCTTGATGCTGACTGCAGATGGGCTACGCCAGTATTCTCAGGGTGTTGTACCCCAACTCGGGCTTCAGCCACCTTCCACCATTCTCGCGCGAAATCAGTCCATACAGTTGCCGTTTGACGACCTCGGTCTGGACTCGGTACTCGCCGATAACCTTCGGTATCGCTGGGAAGAAGCGGAAAGATGCGCGGGTGCGCGTGCATGGCTCGCGGCCACTGCGCTGTATGGTTCAATCCTCGAAGTTGTTCTGCCAAGCTGGCTTGCTCAGGATATCGAGCGCGCCGTGCAAGCACGCGCAGCGCCACGGGACCGAAAAAATCTGGTGCGCCCTCTCGAAGACTGGTCGCCCGCAGCTCTGATCAGCGTCGCTGTAGAACTCGGACACATCGATGAAGGTCTCGGACGATACGCGCATGCATTGCGAGAATCACGCAACCTCATTCATCCGGACCGACAGATCCGGGAACGTAGTATCCCCGATCAAGGCACGACCGCAATATCAAAACAGGTCGTACAGGCCGTTCTCGACACGCGGGCTCGTAAGATTCAGGCAACGGACATATCGGACCACCGCGTGCACGAAGCGTGATTGGTCCGGCGTCGGTATCCGTCACCTTCATTCGTCACGCCAGAAAGTCGCCGCCGGCCCCTCCTCCGGCGCCAACGGTGCTGGAGGAGTTGCAAGGCGTCGCACCTCGAATATATGCGCCGCGCGTTAGCAAATGTACTGACCAACGCGAATGATAGAGTTAGAGTGCCTGGAGCACGGCTTTGTCTGCGCCAATCACGACGTACATCGCGCAATTCCACTGCTCCCGATTCGCTTCAGTAACTTCAGCAACGGTCGCAGTCCTTCGTCCTATCGAAGCTTGCGAACTGGACGAAGGGACAGCCTTGAGCGCGACTGATTTCGAGAGCGGGACGATGAAGCCGTGCGAAAGATCCGACTGTGGCATGGGCGTATCACCCAGTACAAACTGTTCTCCCGCTGGCGCATCAAGAAGCGTTAGAGTCATCGCGTCTATCGCGGTCGCGATCTGCGGCTGTGCAAGGAGCGCCTCTTGCTGTGGGAGCTGCGGATCCTGGGGCGACAGTGACAAAAGTTCATTGAGCTCGATACGTAGCTGCTGTGGCGCTACCGCCTTCAGGACCTGGTATATCGCGTCAGCCTCGCTGCTTCCTAGTCCGAAATCGGCTAGTTCAACCGCAAAGTCTGCGGCGGTCCCATACGCGTGGACGTTTGCGAAAAACTCTCCAAGTTCCCGCCCTCGCCGATGCCCTCGTCCCATAACATCGGGATGACGGCAGGATTGAAGCGCAAGGAAACTGCACAGACCTTCACGCTCAATCTTGGTTGCAAACGCCCCCGGCGTACATAGCCGCTCAAAAACCGGTGCCGCGTATCCTTCCTGCACGGAAAGAGCATTTTCAAGATCATCGGACGGAGTCCAATATTGATCGAAGATCGTGTATGCCCAATCCTGCTGCATGATCTTCCTCGATGACACCGGGGCAACCCGAGCACCGAATCGACCGTACAGCGTGTTATCTGCAGCGCGAAATCCGCGCTGCCAGAATTGCGGTACGTAGTGGTGGTTCTTTTTTTCGAAAGCCATATCAAGGAAGAAATCTATCTATTGCACAATGGATACTAGCCGTGTCGACGCTGAGTTTCGACAGTCGGTTCGTCTTTCCGAGACGGACCTGGCGTAGTCAACTAGGCGACATAACGTCATAGCCGGCAAGGACTCTATCGGCGGGACGCGAACCGATCCCCTTCCGCACTGTCCGTTTCGTCGCCATGCTATCGCGCCCGCTAACCTAGTGCTGCGCGCACCACAGGATGGAAATTCACTTCGTTTTGGAACATTCCAGATGATCGCACCGTTAGCTCCCCTATTGCCCCTCCGGCTGCGCCAGAAATAACGGTGCCATCGCTTTTGCGTATTGACCCATAAGCGCCGAGTCAATGTCGTGGAACCAGTGGCCCTCGCTCTTCCGTAAGCTTATAAGGTTTCGTCCAGCTGAAACAGCCCTAAATTTTGATGCTCCTACCTCAAAGCAAAGAACCTCCCACTTTGTGGTTGGTACGGTCTCGTCGATATGCACCTTCGCTCGCTCCATGTTTGCATATCTATGAAAATCGCCGATGGCATAACAGTCTTGCCAAACGGTTCCACCACCCTCGTCATGTGCCCAGACTATACGGCGCACAATCAAATCATCGCTTACATACTCATGATAGAAAGACTTGTGCAACACCCAGCAATCTTCATCTCCTAGCTTTCCTAGTCTCAAAAAATGGTATGCAACGCAGTCGATCTTGCAAAACTGCGATCCGTCATACGTTGAAATTTCGTAATACCCACCAAAACTTTTTTTGATCGTCTGAGAGGGATCTCGGCTATCCAAGTCGAGCGCCTCGCTCACCAGGAAAAAGGCCTTTGACACATCGCTTAGACTTTCAGTGCCTTGAATCGGCGCATCCTTTTGCTCAAGCATCAGTCTGCGAAGCGTCGACTCGCCTGATCCTCCGACTAAAGCGAGCCCATATTTATCGTTTCGAAGTCGACGGCAAGACTCTGACGCCATCGTTATCAATCTATCGTCCTCCGAGTCTTTAACCAAGAGTACAAAGCTAATCCTCGAGCTAAACTCCTCGCATACGACACTTATCTCTTCAAAATCGTGACTGCAACCAACGAGCTTCGCGTGAAACTCCAAGATCGGAGACAAGTCACCCGCAACAGCAAGACAATGGCCACCGGGTAGCAACGACAGCTTCTGAATCAAGCCAGATATTGCGGAATCTGCGGATATGTGCGGATAGACGCCGCCGATAGTTGGAATGTATGTCTTCTCGTAACGCGCAGCCCTCCGAGGCAGGCCACTGCTTGTCACAAGCACGTCGGAGATAACGACGGGGACTTCCCCGTTAGAAACGTCAGCAAACAATGTACAAAATGCGGTCATGGTAATCGGTCGATTCGAAATGTTGTTGTAGTGATTGCTCGATCTGGAAGAGGACAAATCCTCAGACCTCGTCGCCCGGCCGGAATGCTGCTGCACCGGTGAGCTCCGGATCTTCGCTGTCGCCAGAGTTGTCGTTGTCTTTGTGGCTGGCCAATTGAGCGACCTCTTCCTAATCAGGGACTATGCCGATACTAACGATGGTTATATGCGTTGCGAAGATCCGTTGGACCCTGCTCAACTACCGCCAAGAGTATAGTCAACGCAGCGAGCACCAAGCGCTGGTCTCGGCCTGCTTCTGCTTCGGGGCTGTGCTTACCACCATGAAAAAGGTTGTGTCGTACTCGCGTCGCCGCGTCAATTGCTTGAGCGATGGCGTTGGCGCCACGTAATGGCGAATCCTGCCAACCATTGGCGAAAAAGTGGACCTTTGGCGGTTCGCCTGTAAGCAAAGCGATCGCCCGCGCTGCCTCGCCGTCAGCGGGAGCCTCAAGCCAAGCCGCAGCGTCATCCGCCAATCGCCGCCATGCAGGCGCAGCTATGCCATTGTCGTCGCGCTTGTAGCCCGCCTCCTTCATGGCGTGCTCACAGCGCGCGAATACGGCGAAGAACTCTGCGACCAACTCTTTCGGAACGGCAACGCCGTCAAAGGGATCTATTGATGACATCGATTCGCTCCCGTGAGCTCGACAGCTACGCTTCACTCAACCAATACCAGTCGCCGTCTGTGGTTCGAACTCGCCGCAACACGCATCGGATGTCGTTGCCGGCATAGCGGCTGGCCTATCATCGTATTATGCCGATTCAGCATCGTCGTGCCCCATCGTCCGGTTGCATCAGCAAATGACATGGATGATGGCGCTAGATCTCACTCACCGGCAGCCGCCCGCCGTGACGCGAGGCGCTCTTCGAGCCCCCGCGCCAGCGGCGTCCCGCATTTGATCAGGATATCGGTCACAGCGGTCAGGTCAGTGCTGAAAAGCGGCGCGGACAACTCTTTCTTGTCAAGCACAGCCTTATCGATCCACTCGCACAGGCGCCGCGCAATCCCGTAGTCGATCCAGAACTCACCATTCGCGCCGTGCGCTCCCCACCATGCTCTCGCGGCTCGCGCTATAAAAAGCAAGCGACTTTCCTGCGGGTCGATTTCAAGTAGCCCGAGAAATGCGATAGAAACGAACGTAGACCCATCTGCCAGTTCGGCTAGTTGCGTAAGCGTGGGCAGCAGCGAGTCGACACGGGAAGCCTCAGCGGGTGGGACATAGCAACGAGGCCCTTTCCCGATCAAGTGTTGGGCCAGGAATACCGCAGCAACCGCGCCGCCAAGGTGAATTTCTATGCCGGTGGAGCATTTTCGCGTCAGGTGCCGCCAAGACTGTGTGGAAACCAGTCGCTGCGCCAGTGCTTCGTGGACCGACACGGCTGCGCCGTCCGACACCAACTCGCCAGTAAGCCACGCTTGATCTAACGCATGCAGCACGGCTTCCATAGCATCAAAGAATCGTTCCTCGGGCAACTGAACGACGCGATCAAGCACATCTTCCTTGATAGCAGCATCCCCACTCAATACTGCGGCAACAACCGCAGCTTCGAAATAGGCGTCGTTCCATCCGGACGCGAGTTCGCCCGGCTCCTCATCGGGACCGCAACCCACGCCATTCGCGTCAGCGGTCCAAGGCCAGCAATGGCGCACCAACGCGCGCAACAAATCGGGCCGGCACGCACGCCACAGTTCTGTCGCGAGCGACAGCCATTGCGCCGCCGCGGCAGCGTCCAAGGCAAAAGTCCGAGATGTGGCATCTAACCGCTTCTGTTGCGGCCGCACCTTACCCAGCGATATTCCACGCCGCTCTTTCGGCTGGTTGGGATCGGGAAAGTCAGGCCAGTCTGGCTCAGGCCCTTCGCCGGACAGCCAGTCCAGCTCTGCACCCACCGCCCTCCCTAGCTTCGCTCGCTCTACCTCCCTACGGTCATCTTCCAACGCTTGCTGACGCGCTACGTACTCGTCGATGCCACCGACGTCATCATCGTCGCGTCTTCTAACAGCATAGATTGCAGAAGTGAAGCCAAGCCGAATCATCGACCTTGTCAGTTCCGGACTGGGTTGGCGCCCGAATGAGGCCTCGGCTCGCAGCACGGATGTCATCCCAGTCCCTCGTTCGGCTGCGAGGCCGAGCAAACTTTGCAGGTCGCCAGGCTGGAAATCTTCGCGATATGTGGCTAGATAACCTATAGCGGCGATCGCGTACGCGTTATATGGCAGTTGTTTCGGAAAGCTGGTTTCGTCCGTGTTCCGCGTCGCGGCTTCCGCCAGTTGCGCCCGAGCCCATTCGCCATGCGCAGCTTTCAACTCAGGCGAACCGTCTCGCATAACCAGCGCGGCGACGATGAAGCGCGTGATCTCGGTAAATTCCTGCTCATTTCTATTAGCGTCGGTCTGAGACTCGAACATATGCTGATTCGCCCACTTCACGCCCTGCTCGAGAAGCTGCGCAGAACACCGCGATTCGGTCAGGGCACGCATGAGCTGCCCGCGAATTGAAACCTCCGCGTTGCTTTGGTGTGTCTTTTCTCGGAACTTGGCGAGTAGCCGTCGTTCTTCAGCCGGCGTCACGTACTCGAAGGTAGGCTGACCATCCTCGGTTATGCCTCGAGGCACGTAGTTCGCCGAATCAAGCCAGTTAAGGGCGCTCATGGCGGCGAACTTGGGATCGGCTATGCCGCGGCTCTCCTCATCGGGTGCGCCGAATGTTGCCACGTCACTTTGCAGTGCCTTCTGCATAGCCTCGCGTACATTTGCGGGTCCGGACAAACCAAAGTCGGATAGCACGGCGTCAAGCGGCGTGGAGCGCGAAGGACGACGCAGCAGGTCGTCCAGCTTCATCGCCCCGGCCGGCTCGGGGTGTACCCAGACGGGGTGGGTCGTGCTGCCGTTCACTACGTCGTAAGCATAACGCTCGCGGTCCATCGCCAACAACCTGGCCGATGCAGCAAACGGCCATATGCACTCCCGTGTCTTGGGCCAATGCGATAGCATCACGTCCACTGCGACAAGCACATAGGCCGCAGCGGAGCCAGCAGGACCGAGAATGTCGTCAACCACTGCATGCACAGCCTCGCCGCGCTCGATTTGGAGATGCGCCCAAGCCTCCAAGGCCAACAAGGCTGACGCGACGATGTTGCTGCCCTGAGAACGAGACCACGTGTAGGACTGGCACCAAGGAAACGAGCGCTTGCCGGTCGAGAATGGAATTTCGATGCAGTTGTCGCCCGGCTCAAGTCCCAATGAGCGGCGCTTTACCGCATGAGCGATAACCCCGCGTACCAGACGCAGGCCTTGTTCCTTGTTCGCCTGTAGGAGATCCAGAAACGGCGTGCGCGCGGGAGAATGAGGGAAGTATTCGAGATCCCACCCTGAAAACACATCCTGCATTCGTAACGCCCGATCCGCATCCTCGTCGTCTCTTTCGGGCAGCGATTCAAGGAAGAGGTCCGCTAGAGCTCGTGGTGCTGCGTACGATGCGGTCCCAATGAAAGGCAACAACTGCCGGAACAATACGTGCCGATGCGGGTGAGCAATCAACCCTTGAAGGTATGACTCTGCATCCGCAGGGCGAAGCTTGCACCACATCAGAAAGGCGGTTCGAAGGTCGCTCTCCTGCGCCGCAGTCATCGATAGTCCGGGCGTATCCGCAGCTTTCTTCCACGCTGAAAATTCTGATGCCCTCGGGTGGTTCTTCGCCTCGACTTCGACCAGCCACTTGTACAGCCGCGCTACCAGCACTGGCGACCACTTATCCATGCCCGCGAGCGCTATGCACCAGCGACTATAAAGGTCGACAAACTGCGGCACTGCGGAGTTTGGCAAGCGATCACCGATAGAGATCGACCACATGATTATGTTAGGCCACGTAGGACCCAGCGGCGCTACGAAATCATCGCTAAGCTTGCTGGTGTCTGCGCCAAGCGCGGACCAAATTGCTGCGGCCGATTGTGAGTCGACGGTGATGGCCGCACGAACAAGATCAGCAAGAGAATGAGCGTTTCCTTCAGCTAATGCTGGCAAGCAGCGGTTCAGAACTTCTTCCGAGCGCTCCGAACGGGCAAGTGCTAACAGTGCAACTCGTCTCCACGAGCCGTGTGCTTCGGGAATGCTCACGCGTTCCAAAAGAGTCCTCCACGGTTTTTCGTCACTACCGAATTCAGCGTGCAATCGTGCAGCGAGTTCAACGCCTCGAAGCAAGCGCACCGACGCCGGATTCTCAAGCGTCATCGCACCAAAATGCACTGGCTCGTCAAAGAGGAGACACCCGATAGCCCAGTCCCGCAGAACGTCATGCGCGGGCTCAAAGTGAATTGAACTGAGAGCACGCAAGGAACCACTCTCGGTGAGCGCTGCGACGGCGTCGGCCGACGAGTCACCGGTGTCCATTGGGGCCGAAGATCCGAGCGAATGGACTGCCAATGATCGAAGCACTCGACGTCGCTCCAAACGGCCCGCGGCATTCGCAGTGTCGCCAGTCGTCCACCACTGTCGTGCCATCTGGGCTTCGCTGAACAACCCAGAGTGGTCGGTCGTGACGCCCCGCGCTAGCCGATCCAACCGATATAGGTTACGCACGAGCTTTTCAGCAGGATGCCCCGCCCGCAGCAACGCGGCGAGCGCGGGATCAGCACTGCAAAGCCAACTCACCTCTTCATCGCGAAGATCCTCTACGACCAACGGTTGCGCTTCGCGCAGTTTCTGCAGCGCGTGCGCCGGCAGCCACATGCGGGCGTCGGCGTCGAAATCCAGCCGCGCGGTAACCACGACGTTGAACCCAGGCACCTCGGCCGCCGCACGGATGAGATCGGCGACGGTAGCGCGCTGCCCAGGGTCATCAAACCGGTCGACGCCATCAATGAACAACGTTCCACCACCATCGCCGGCAATGTCGGCCAGTAACTCCCGCGCGTCTACCTCACAGCCAAGCTGAGCTTGTAGTGCTGCCCAGCCTCCTCCGGGGACGCGGTGGGGTGCAATAACGACTACACGCGACTCGACGCCAATACGTTGAGCGAGATCCTTCAGCACACCCGATTTGCCGACCCCGCCAGCACCACGGATTTCAAGATACCTGCCGCGTTCGAGTGCCGCGAGTGCTGCGGCCACGCGGTCAGCGCGGTCGATTGTGACACCCCGCACGCACGAACTGATGCCGGCCAAGGTGTTATCAGCGATCTCGGCGATGCGCTGACGGGCGACATGCAAGCGTCGGTCTCCGGCGAAACGATACCCGCGCTCGCAAACGAGACGATCCCGCAGTGTGGGGGCGTCAATGTCCCCACCAGCGGCATCTACCTCCAAGGCTATCTGCTGCAGCGAGTCCCACAATTCGCCCGCTCGCCCGGCGTCCGCTGGCGCAAGCTGTACAGCACATCGTTCGCGAGCCAGCAGTGCACAGATTGAACCCGGCTGTTCCATGTCGAACGCCAGCACCTGAAAGCGCGACAGCAGCAACCGTACCGCCGCGTCGTCGTGCGGCGCGTCGGCTTCACTCATGAGAAAACGAAAAGTCTCAACGAACGTGCGCATTGTCTGGTGCGCACCACCGGGCTGGCCGAGGCGACGAAAAAAATCGTCAGTCCTCTGGTACTCGCGCGCCCACCTCAGCACATCTTGGATATGCTGCTCGATCTTAGTAGATGTACGCGCAATCGCCACAGCGATCTCATGGCGTGTCGCGCTGAAATCCGGCTTGGCCGCCACCCGGCAAGCCAATGCAACTACGTCTGCGAAGACTGGGTCGCTTGCCGTAAAGGCAACCGTGCGCTTAGCCTGCACCTCGAGCGTTGCCGCGCGGCCTTGCCGGTCACTACCAGTGACAATAACATCGTCCATCGGGTGGTTGAGACTAGCCCGTTGGAACGCTACGCGCGTCACTACAACACCTGGCAGCCCACGCGCCTCTCCACCCGATAGAAGCGGTAGCAAGTATTGTGCGCCTACATGCCCTTCTAACAACGCCCCTGCTGGACCGGCCGCCGCCGGACTTGTTGCTAGGGGCTGGTCGCCGGCGCGGCGAGACGTTCGCGCGCCCCCAAAGCTCTTTGCGTCGGTACTCTCTGCGGTAGCTTTCTCGCTACCGGGCTCGGGAACATTGGACTCCGGTCTCATTGCGCTTGTCATGTGTGAATCGACGGTCTTAGTCATTATCATGTGCATCACGGGATCGTTCGAAGTGCGTCCCCGACAGGAACATGCGCGGTCTGCAGGAACCCGCACACACGGACCAGATCGAACGCGAGCCTCACTGGCTGCCAGTGGCTCCCCACGAAACTTTAAGAGCTACGGCAGCTCATGTGACGTCCCGGAAGCGGACGTCAGTAACACAGCGCCTGGCATCCGCACTCCCGCCACTCGCGACAGCCCTTTCGCCCTCCCCCTCACGCCATCAAACGTCCGCCCCACATCCGGTCACTAGTCCTCCTGGTAAGCAAGCCGCACAGCGGCTCAACGCGGATATTTCAAACTCGAGGGATTCAAGGGTTATTCCAATAAGATCTCTGTGCGCAACAAGCTCAGGAAGGAATAACCAGAGCAAACAATGGAAAAACCATCCCTCAGGAAGGATATCCTCCCTTTAGGGTTTCTAGCGAAGATATGCAGATGCAAACAAGAAAGGAATAGCCGAAGGCCCCCAGCAGCGTCGCCGAGACTCCTTCCGCCATTCGCATACGCAATGGTTCCGCCAGACTGTCTCGGGTCCCGCGCCTCTAGCTTCGCCAGCGCGTCCGTTATCTCAGGACCCATCCCCGTGGTACGGATTACCCTAGCGCGCCACCGGTCACACCCGTCCACGCAAGCGGTCACTCACCGAAACCCTTCAGTCGAAGGGGCGGCCCTAAACGTCGGTCGGCTCGTGCTCGGCGACGCGTGACACATGATGTATATCACCAGATATGCTCTCACCGCTATGCGTATGTCATAAAAACTTCTGTTCCGAATCCATTTTTTCAAAAGCTCTGTTAAAGAGCAAGTGCATTTCGAAAACAAAAATTTTGAGCAATGCCACACAACATGGTCCGAAGCCGTATTTAGCTGTAAGTTCCAGAAACAGCTTGCCCTATGGCGGACTGAAGGTTGTCGAATAGCGGACCCGCTAACGTGCGGAAGGGACAACCCCACCGGGGAGAACCGAACTGACGCCTTCCTGCCAACGGCCTCCGCCGCTCGTCATCAGCCCAACACAGACAGTCACTCGCAACCACTCAAAAATCAGGTATGGGAAAATCCGCGCAGTTGTCCCGTGCGGAGATGGTCAGCGAGCGCGTCGCTCGAGAAATTGCAACGTAGAAAAGCTTGGCTTGTGCATATTGCTCGTTTGCAAAATGAACGGCATCGGGCACCACCACGTGATCAAATTCCAACCCCTTCAGCAAAAGCGGTGTAGAAACGGTTCGCCGCGGTAGCTTTCGACCGGCAAGACTCACACGCTGGCGCACCCGGTCAGCGGCGTCTGCCATCGATTCGCAACGACCTGCGGCAACGTCCGCCAAGGCTCGTTCGACATCGCGCCAAAGTTCCCTGCGATAGAGTTGGTAACGGGAACGCTTAGGTATGAGGAACAAGACTGCCGCTCCGGCCTCTGCCGCCGCGGGACCAAAAAGCTCGGTTGCTGCAGAGCTAATCTGCGCGTTGATTGCTAGATCGCCCAGACTGTCTTCCTCGCCATCGGGCAACGCCCTTACGTTGATGCAATCACCGACCAGCCCGCGGATAGCGTTCACTCTATCTCGTCGGGATTCACTTGCGTCCCAGTCCGCGCAGAACTCCTGCAACCGCCTCGCTGCGACTTCCTCAATAGCCTGGTAGCCACCACCAGCTGCGCGAGCCAACCGATAGCAAATGCCCTTATTACAGTGGATAGCAGCGAAGGTGCCTTCTTCCCCTTCGAAACCTTCGAACAACGGCCCCATGTCGAAAGCGTTGTCGGCGTGACGAAAGAGCACCGGTCCCGACGACAAATCAATCGCATCGCCGCTCATCAGCTTCTCGCGCACCTCCGCGATCCATGCAGCGAGCTCGGGGTTCGTGTCGCTCCAGCGATGCGGAATATCTAGCGTCTCGATTAAAGGAAACTGGGGATATATGGTTTGCTCCCAGCTTAACGTTGCCCCGGCAAATTCAAAAATTCCCTGCATCGGATCGCCGAAGATTACAGTAGGAACCATTGTCGAGAGCGCTGTGGCAAGCTCGTGTTGCAAGCTATGGCAGTCCTGGTACTCGTCAATCAAGATGCGGTCATACGAGGCTTCCACGACCTGACGAACCGCGCCTACACCCAGTGCTCGAACGGTTCCTCTGTACAGGTCATCCCATTCGGCTCCTTGAGGCATGCCGTCACAGGGCTGAGCAATTCCGGGGAAGGCGTGCGAATATCGCATCGACCAACCTGCGATGGTATCGACGGCCACTGCCGGATGCGGAACCTTCAGGCGTCTGAGCCTCGACCGGATTGCTTGTACACCGGCGTGAGTGTGGGTCAGGATGAGGGTACGTCGTCCAAGCGCCGCGACTTTCGCAATTAGCTCAGTCTTTCCATGCCCGGCCGGCGCGACAATGGCCCCGTTGCCGAGGCGCACGAGATCTTCCGCCTCAAGCATATAACCAGGCCTCGGCGGAGCCCAGCGTCATGGCCAAAGGAGACTCTGAATTGGTTGATGCGATGTCCCATGCGATGGGAGCGAGACCGCGTCCGATGCGCTGATCCTTAAACCACTTTTTGGCGCCGAATACGCCAGCAATCCTGTCGCGCAGTTCCGCACCATTAAATGCAGAAAGCAAATCCCAAGCATTGAAGTCGCCTGCAATTACATCCCGGTCAAGATCCAACGCAGCATGGAGGTTGTCGTTAATTTTGCCGACTCCACGCTCTTCCCGAGCATAGTCCAGCAAGCGTTGAACCTGCGTGTCGTCTGCGGCAGAAAAGAGAGCGTGCTCTACGTCGAGAATTCCGCCGTATTCGAACACCGGAATCGCACCAGCGGCGAGAGACTCAGCGGCGTCTGCCGACAACGGGACATCAGAGTCTCGAAACACCGCCACGGCATACCCCAGCTGCGACAGCCCCAATGCAATCGACACGGTTTGCCCGCCGTTGCCATCTGCTACCGAAGCTCCCTGGTGTTCGCACGGCATGCCGTCATGTCGAGGCGGCCAAAATTCCCGTACGCCGTTGAGCATCCCGACTTCGGTCATTCCTTCGCTAACGAGGATTCGTCGCGCGAACAGAGCTCGCGGGTTGAATCGCATCAATGCGTGGATGGGATCAGGTGCCGCTGGCTTGGTCAATGTCGTCACACGAGCAGGCCGAGATGTACGACAGACAAAAAGCGACTTGGCACCGGCCTCGCCCAGCGCAACCTCAGAGTGTGTCGTCAGGATGATTTGGCCGACAGCACGGTTTGCCTCGAAGGCGACCTTCTGGTCACGCCGGAGTTGGGAGATTGCCCCCATGATGCGATGTGGCTCGAGCCCATGCTCAATCTCATCAACGAGAACGATGGCACCTTCTGACACCGCAGACTTCTGAATCGCAAGCGTCGCCAGTCGCTTAGTACCCAAGCCGGCCATGCGCAGCGGAATCCCCTCGTCGTGCAGCGCGATAGATCCTGAGGAAAGGCCACCGCGACCGAGTTCAAGACCGGGGGCATAGTTTCCTTCCACGTAAGCCCCCATCCCTTTCGCGTAGCCCTGAGCCGCAGTGGCTGCTGTCATCAGTGCTTCAATCTCGTCAAGTCGCGCGCTATCACGAGCAGCTTTGTAGGCGAGCGCCAATCTGGCCGACGCTTCTTCGTTGTCACCCGTCAGACGGGACAGCACCGACCCTTGACCCCACGCCAAGTGCCTAGCATCGTCACCAGCCAGACGCACCAAACCAAAGAGCGCCCGATCCCGATTGGAAAGCGTACGCACATTCTCAATGCGGTCACAGTAAACCTCCCACGCGGGCTCGAGGGTCGCGTCCACGGTGAGTCGCACAGTCAGGACTGGTTCATCCCCATCGTCTGCTTCATCACGTATGACGCCCTCCGGAGCCCAGCCACGAATGTAAAGGCCGAAGCGTTCATCAGATTTGAGGGCCTTGGAGAGCTCTCCTACAGTCGCTTCAATCTGCATCGTCCTAGTGGTGTCGCCTCCGATAAAATCCGCCTCAGAAAAGGCAAACCAGCGAGACGAGAGAGCTGCTTCGACAGCGTCAAGGACGGTCGACTTCCCCGAGTCACCTGGGCCGATTAAACAGCAAAAGCAGAGCCCCGGAGACCAATCCAACGACGCGATGCCCCGGAAATTTGTGACCTTGAGTTGTCTTATTTGCATTGCCGTCCCCAGCAGCCACCCGAGGCCGTCGCCCAGACTTCAGGTCTCTGAAATCGTCCGCTGTTCGGCCCAATATTTGCCTCTTCTGGCCAGCGATGCTTGGCCCCTTCAGCCGCATTATGCTGCACAATTATCTGCTGAATTACAGAAACTATGGGCAGCACCGGACGCTCGCGCGTGTCGCTGCGGGACCGCACCGGGTCGGTTGGCCCGAAGTGCCCGCTGCGCCGCAGGTCGCCGCTGCGCAGGTGAGCCTGCCGACCGTGCTATTGCGATAAATAGCCTTGAACTAAACCGCTGACGCGGTATGGTGGCTGACCGACGTCCCCGTCCTGGCCGGCGCCGCGGGCATTCCTTTCCGGGTGCGACGATGACAGTGCAATTCACCGCACCTGCTCATCCCGAAAGGAGTCCTGCCATGACACCCCTACGTCAGCGGATGGTCGAGGATATGCGCGTTCGCAATCTCTCGGCCAATACCCAACGCGCGTACCTGCAGCAAGTTGGCGCCTTCGCGAAGCACTTTGGCCGCTCCCCGGCGACGCTGGGACCCGAAGAGATTCGCGCCTGGCAACTGCACCTCGTCGAGGTTCGGCAACTGGCGCGCAGCAGCCTGGTTACCGCGACCGCCGCGCTACGCTTTCTCTACACGGTTACGCTCAAACGCGACTGGGCGGTCGACGACATCGTCATGTCGAAGCAGCCACGCACACTACCGGTGATCCTGAGTCGCGAGGAGGTCACCGCTTTCTTCGAATCAATCAGGAGCCTCAAACACCGCGCGATCCTGATGACGGCATACGCGGGCGGCCTGCGTATTTCGGAAGTGACGCGGCTGAAGGTCTGCGACATCGACAGCCAGCGAATGGTGCTGCGCATCGAGCAGGGCAAAGGCCAGGTCGACCGCTATGTGATGCTCTCGCCGCGACTGCTGGAAATCCTGCGCAGTTACTGGCAGACCGGTCGACCCGAGCACTGGCTATTCCCGGGACGGTTCGCTGACCAGCCCGTCGTTCCTGCGACGATACGGCTGGCGTGCCAGCAGGCCCGGCGCCGGGCCAGCATCAGCAAGCCGGTCACGCCACACTCGCTGCGCCACGCGTTCGCCACCCATCTGCTCGAATCGGGTACCGACGTGCGTACCATCCAGCTGCTGCTCGGCCACCGCAGCCTCGCCACCACCTCGCGTTATCTGAAGGTGGCTACCAGCACAATCTGCGCGACCATAAGCCCGTTTGACCTGCTCCCTCAACCAGTTGCGCCTGACCCGCCAGAAGCACCACCCGCAAACGTCTGAGCACGTCCATGAAGACTGCTCAACTGGAAGTGGCAGATGTATTGCGTCGCTACGGCACCGCGTATCGTCAAACCCATGCCGGCTCACTCAGTCTCGCCCAGCGGCGCGTCATGAGCGCGGTTGAGCTATGCCGGACCGCTGCGCTCGGCGGACATGTCGAACAGTGCGATGCCTGCGGCCATCAGCGCATCGCCTATAACAGCTGCCGAAATCGCCACTGTCCCAGGTGCCAGTCACTTGCCCGCGCACAATGGCTCGACGACCGTCAGGCCGATCTGCTACCGGTACCGTACTTCCACGTGGTGTTCACGATCCCGCAAGAGATCGCTGCGATCGCCTACCAGAACAAGGCGGTGGTCTACGACATCCTGTTCCAGGCCACCGCCGAAACACTGCAGACCATCGCTGCTGATCCGAAACACCTCGGCGCTGACATCGGCTTCATCGCGATCCTCCACACCTGGGGGCAGAACCTGCTGCACCATCCACACCTGCACTGCGTGGTGCCAGGTGGCGGTCTGGCGCCGGACCACTCACGCTGGATTGCCTGCCGTCCTGGTTTCTTCCTGCCGGTGCGCGTGCTATCACGCCTGTTCCGGCGTCTGTTCCTCGAGCGGTTGCAGCGTGCCTTTGAGACCGGGCGCCTGCGGTTCTTCAACGCCCTCGCGCCCCTGCAGCATGTGCAGGCGTTCGCCCGCTATCTGGATAGCCCGCGACGCGCGGAATGGGTGGTGTACTCCAAGGAACCGTTCGGCGGGCCGCAGCAGGTACTCGGCTACCTGGGGCGTTACACGCATCGCGTCGCCATCTCGAACAATCGCCTGATCGCCATCGCTGATGGACACGTCACGTTCCGCTGGAAAGACTACCGCCATGAATCCGCACAGCGCGTGATGCGGCTCGACGCACCGGAGTTCATCCGCCGCTTCCTGCTTCACGTGCTGCCGCGCGGACTGCAGCGTATCCGTCACTACGGGTTCCTCAGCAACCGGCGCCGCGAAACCGGACTCGCCGAATGCCGGCGTCTGCTCGAGGTCATACCACCGCGCGCGACTGCCACTGATGAGCTCAGCCAGGACTATCGTGACCGCTACGCCAGACTCACCGGTCGATCCCTGCGCGACTGTCCAGCGTGTGCGCGCGGACACATGGTATGCATCGAACTCCTGCCGCATCACGCCCGGCCGCGGGCACCTCCGGCTGGTGTGCCGTGACGCCCGCGCCTTCACGCTCCGCGCACCTGCCCGGACAACCGGTCGCCCGGTTGCGGCAGCGCTTTGGCCGCGCCGCAGCCATCGCGACGCCACAGTCCACATCACACCGCCCGTCACGATCGCACCAGCGTCCTCGCTACCTTCGCACGCAGCAGCGGCACGTCTTCCACGACGCATCCAGCACCGCCATCTGCAACATCACGGTCATCACCCTGATTCAATGCCCATAGCTGCTGACGCCAGCGGAGCGGTTTAGCTCAAAGAATTTTTAGCGAAGCGGACGCGGATTTCATACCGTGCCTGCGTTCATCCCGGTGCGCCGCTTCCGCTTCGCTAAAAATCCTCTGCCTTATCGCAATAGACACATCCGCGACCTAAACTGGTTATATGAAAACACTCACGTCCCGCGCCCGCCGCGGCCGTGGTGCCCCGCCCGCGACTGACGGGTCCGATGCTATCGGGCCCGCCGCCACTGACGCCGCCCACCCTGCGGCCCCCGCCTTCCCCGACCTCGCCTCGCTCGCGGCCCTGCGCGCCTGGTACGAGGGCCTCACCGCGCGCGCCGCAGTCACGCACTATCTCCCGCACCGCCGCGCCGATGGCCAGTCATCGCGCGCGCTGATCAGCCGGATCCGCCGCGCGCTGGTCGCGTTTGCGCACGCCCGGCAACGCGACGACCTCGCGCACCCGTTCGACCAGCCGGCAGCAGACCGCACCCGCCGCGCGGCGGCCGTTGTCCACGCGATCGACCTGCTGCGGTCCACGCCCATGCCGGCGCCGCGGCTCACCGATGACCTCGCATTGTGGCTGGCGCCGCGCGCCGTCCGCGCGCTTCACGCGCAGCGCATCCGCACGTTCGCCGAACTGACGCTACGCGCGCCGCGCCGGCGCCGCTGGTGGCTCGCCATCCCCGGGCTCGGTGCCACCGGCGCGCGGCACGTCGAGGCGTTCTTTGCTGCCCACCCGCGGCTCACTGCCCGCGCGCGAGAACTGGTGGACGCGACGCAGCCCGTGCAGGATGAGCAGCACACCCTCGTCGTGCCGTGGGAGCAGCTCGTGTTACCGGAAGACCTTGACGGCTCACGCGGCCGCTTCCGCGCCCCGCGTGAAGCGTGTCTGCTCAATGCCGGCAACGACTATGAGGCGGTCCAGTCGTGGCTCGCCCTGCATGAACCGGCCGATACGCAGCGCGCCTACCGCAAGGAGGCCGAGCGGCTGATCCTGTGGGCGATCACCGAACGGCAGCAGCCGCTGTCATCCCTCACGACCGACGATGCGATCGCGTACCGCAGCTTCCTGCGGCGACCGGTGCCGCGCGGACGCTGGACCGGGCCGCCCTGCTCCCGCCGCTCCGCCGGATGGCGCCCGTTTGCCCACGGACTGTCGCCCCGCTCGGCGGCCTATGCGCTATCAGTCATCCGTGCGCTGTTCCGCTGGCTCATTGAGCAGTGCTATGTACTGGCCAATCCGTTTGCCGGCATCCGGGTGCGCGGCGCCAGCAGTCACGGTCCATTCGACACGGCCCGCAGCCTCACCGGTCATGAATGGCGGACGGTGCGCGCCCTCGCCGACGGTCTGGAATCAACCGGGTGGTCTGGCTGGACCCCAACGCCTGCGCTTCCTGCTCGATTTCAGCTATGCGACGGGGCTGCGCGCGCACGAGCTCGTGAACGCGACGCTCGGTGACATCGGCACCGACGCGCGCGACGACTCATGGTTGCAGGTGACCGGCAAGGGCGCGCAGTCCGGCAAGGTGGCGCTGCCGCCGCTGGCGCGCGAGGCGCTCGACCGTTTCCTCATGCAGCGCGGGTTGCCGGTCAGCCGCCGGGGCTGGCGACCGGACATCCCGCTAATCCCGACGCTCGGACGCGCCGGTGATCTCTCCGCAAGCCGACAGGCCGGCATCACCGCGACGCGGCTGCGCCAGGTGCTGCAGCGTTTTTTTGTGCAGGCCGCCACGCGCCTTGAGGACAACGATCCCACGCTCGCCGCCAGGCTGCGGCGCGCCAGTCCCCACTGGATGCGCCATACCCACGCGACCCACGCGCTGGAGCACGGCGTCGAACTGGTTGCCGTGCGCGACAACCTGCGCCATGCATCCATTGCCACGACCTCGACCTATCTGCACGCCGACGATGCGCGGCGCGCACGCCAGGTCGGCGCGGCCTTCGGGCGCAGCACCCCTCGCGGCGGTGGGACAGCAGCGCCACTTTGACAAAGAGGTCGGACAGGAAGCGGACGTCCGCATCCATGGGTCCCTGCGGTCTGCCTCCCCGCCGCCGGCAGATGCTCTGGATCAGGCAGGGACGCCTCGCGCGACGTCGGGACGTGCCTGTCGTGGACAGCGTGGTGCGGCGGCTGGCCGGGCGTCATCCCGGGTAAGAAGGTCGCCGCGCGATGACGAAGCCCTGCTGGCGTGCTACCACCGTCGACGCCAGCGAGGCCCTCGCCTGTCCTGCTGCGTCGGGGCATTCATGCGTCTGCCGGACGGTGCGCGCAGGAGCAGGGAACAGGGTCCCTCTGGAAACCGGCCGCGTGTCTAAAAGCCATCGCTATAGAAAGGACCATCCTTTCACATTGCGACGTCCTGGAGACCCCATGCGCAAACCTGCTCCTGCCCGCACGTCGACGACGCGCTGCACCACGCGATCCAGTTACTTCGCGAACTGGACACGACGCAGGACAAAGGGGTGTCCGCTATTGAAGCCGAAGTGCTGGTCTGGATACTGGAACAGCGCGAACCCGCGCTCATCGACGCGGTGAGGGCAAATGACCAGTCGGGCGAGCTCCTCGAGGGCCTGCGTTTTCTCCGGCGGCTGCGGGCACAGGCCTGTAGCCATCACGTCGGCGTTCACCTGGATGCCGAAGAGGAAATATCGTGTTCGCTCGACGACTGCGAATGCGGTCGGCCCACGCGGGAAGATTTTGAGCATGTGCTGCACCGGGAAAGGCACCAGCCCCTGCAGGAACCGGCGCGGCGCACCGTTCGCGCGCTTCGGCTGGCCACGGCATACGGTGAGCGGTCCGCGCCGCCCGGTCACCCGTTTGCCTGGACCGGGCCGGCGACCGGTCGACGCATTGAAGTATGCGAGCCGTTGCCCTTCATCACACCCGTCAGCAAGCTGTTCGCGCACCGCCCCCACACCGGTTTCATCGCAACGGTCGATGCCCCGCCGCCGGGCCTTTGCAATGCGACCACCAGCCGCCACATGCTGGTCGTGGATGCGTCGCGCCATGATGTCAGTCCATTCGGCAGGCGCTTTGACAGGCGGCACTGGCACTGCGAGACACGCGCCTTCCGCAACACACCCTTGCACACGACGCTGGTGCCGTTTTTTGCCCTTGAGTGTGGTGCCGTCCTGCTGCCACTGGATGACCTGTTTGCGCACGCATCCCGGTTCGGCACTGAGCTGCCTGTGCTTTACGTGCGGCCGAAGGGCCCATGCCTGGTGGTCTATCCCATTCCGGTTGCGGCACTGCAGAGAAAGCTGGCGAGCGTCACGCCTTCACGCGTCGAACGAACGCTGGACGAGTTCGGTGGCCTCGACCGGTTGCAGGCAACGTCGGCTGGCCGGATGCAACGCGAAGCGGGCAAAGCGATGCCCATTGCGATATTTTGACTTGTAAACAACCTGCAGCGGTGAGCTATTACCGGTACCGAAAGTAAACATCTGACAACCGTGTCGCAGTTAATCCCTGGCCCACAGCCAGCAAAAGTGGTTATGCGAGATCAAACTGCCATCGCGCTAGTCGGTGGCAGAAGCCAAACCCATCTTATCGGGCAACAGACGTTGCTGCGAACGACTGCCGCAGAGAAAAAGTCGAACGAGAGGCGTCCCTTAACCGGCCAGAACGGGCCCTTGTGCACGGCACGACGCCATGCGCCATAGCAACACTCTGTGGTTCTCGTCGCGGCAACTCAGACAACAGAAATAGCGACTGCGAACTCTACCTGTCTGCAATAGACAGCAGCTAGGCCGTCGCTTCTCGGTACCTTGCGAACTTCGAAGTCTGTCCAATTCCCGGGTTGAAGCAGTTGCAAGGATCGAGCTGCTGATAGAAGGCGGCGAGCTGGGGTTTCGCGTGGTACAGGTGACCGACGTTGTGTTCCGCCGGATATTCGGCTCCGCGGCGGTCCAGCAGCGTCCACATCTTGTGTTCAACTTCGAGGCAGTCGTTACCGTTTTTGATAATGTAATCCTGGTGGAACACGTGGCACAAGAAGTGGCCGTAATACAACTTGATGGAGATCGTCTCTTCGATGTCAGGCGGTAGCGTCTCGATCCAGTCGCGATCGTTGCGGCGCAGCGCAACGTCGAGCGCGACGATGTTCTCCACTTCCCGGCTGTGCACGGCGCGATAGCGGACTGCGGCACCGGCGGCGGCAAAGCGATGCAGGAACGCTTTCCTGCCTTCTTCGTCGGTGCATTCGAAATAGCCGCCGGCGGCGTTTTCAAAGTAGCTCGAGAGGAAGGCGCGCGTTTCTTCGACACTCTCGGCCGTCACCTTCAATATCAGATGATGCTCGTACTTGTCACGATACTGTTTCATTCGCGGCGGCAAATGGCTTGGGAACAGCCGGCTCGCGGCCTGCATGACGCGGTCGGTGAAATGCGAAGGGAAAAACTCGAGGCGATCGAACAACGCATCGAAACGGCTTTTCAGTCCGAACAGCTCGGGCAGCCGGGACGTGCCGAGATAGTTGATCGCGAGGAAGCTGTCCTTACCGTACTCCTCAGCGACGTCGAAGGCGTCGCGATGCAGGTATTCGCCCGAGATCGGCAGGTGTTTGAAGTCGCGCAGCGCATGACGGCGGATCTCAGTGAGCTCGTCTGGTCGGTTCGTGCCGATATAGAACACTTTTGCGTTCCGCTCAATCGGAAACGTGTCGAGCCTCACCGCGAACACCATCAGCTTGCCGGCCGAGCCAGACGCTTCATGGAGGCGCTGTGGATCGGCGTTGAAACGCGCCGGTGTATCGGCGTCGATCTCACGAACATGAGTCGCGTAGCCGTGGTCCGAGCCGGCGCCCGCGTCATGCCGGACATCGGAATCCGAAAACTCGCCACCCTCAAGCCTGCCAAGGATGTCGTCCGGCGTTTCGCCCAGCTCGATTCCCAGATGGTTCACGAGGCTCAGTCGGCCTGTCGCATCGACCCGTGCGAATGCCGCCATTTCCGTGTACGCCGGGCCGCGCTGCACCAGCGCACCGCCCGAGTTATTACACACGCCGCCAAACACCGACGCGCCGATGCAGCTCGATCCGATCACCGAATGCGGCTCGCGGCCAAGCGGCTTCAGCATTTTTTCAAGCTGGTCGAGTGTGGCACCCGGAAGGCAGACGACCTGCTTGCCATCGTTGATCACGTACACCTTCTTCATGCGGCTCGTGCTGACGATCACGATGTCGCGATCATAGTCGTTGCCGTCAGGTGTCGAGCCGCCCGTGAGGCCCGTGTTCGACGCCTGCGTGATGACAATCACGTTCGCCGCAATGCACGCCTGCAGCACCTTCCATTGCTCGACGATCGTGCCGGGACGGACCACCGCGAGCGCCTTGCCTGCACCAAAACGAAAGCCCGAGCGGTAGCGGCGGGTCGCGCGGTCATCCGTCAGGGTGTGCTTCTTGCCCACGATGTTGCCCAGATCGGCAATCAACGTGTGGGCCGCGTCGGCCGGAAGGATGGCTAGGGGTGCACGCGCTGCTGACATCGAATTCTCCTCACGAAACGTTGAGCATGACGCGCATCAACTTCGCCCAGCCGTTTCGGGTGCGGCCTTTGAGCGCATCAGGTTGACGCAAAGGTTAAAATCAGGCCGGTCATTAGTCCAATATCTCAAAGTCACATTTTGGAGACGAAAAAGATATGGAATTTCGTCAGTTACGCTACTTCCTCGCCGTCGCAGAGCGCCTGCATTTCACGGATGCCGCGACACAGCTCGGCATCGCACAACCGCCTTTGAGCCAGCAGATCCTGAAGCTCGAGCGGGAAATCGGCACTCCATTGTTTATCCGGCATCCGCGCCGCGTCGAATTGACCGAAGCGGGACGGCTCTTTCGCGAGCGCGCGCTACGCATCGTCGAGGATGCGCAGCAAGCGCTCGTCGAAGTACAAAACGCAGGACGCGGAGAGACGGGGCGGCTTTCGCTTGGCTTCGCGGGTTCGACCGTGTTTCATCCGACGGTCGCGACGACAATGCAACGGTATCGGCATGCGTATGAGCGCGTGTCGATCAGTTGCGAGGAAAGCAACAGCTCGCTGCTGCTCGACAAAGTCGCCGAGCGGCAGCTCGATGCCGCTCTGGTGCGCATGCCGTTGAACTGCCGGGATCTGATCGTCGAGCCGCTGGTCGACGAAGACATGTTGGCGGTGCTGCCGGCAAGCCATCGCCTGAACCGGCGACGGCGTGTCGATCTGGCAGACCTTGCGCACGATTCGTTCATCCTCTTTCCGCGGCCAATCGGCCCTGATCTCTACGACTCGATCATCAGCGCCTGCCGCGAAGCCGGCTTCGCGCCAACCATCAGTATGGAGTCGCCGCAGATCTCATCGGCGGCGAACCTCGTGGCAGCTGGATTCGGGGTTGCGGTGGTGCCTGCATCGATCCGGCAGATCCAGGTCGAAGGCGTCTCGTATCACGAACTGCGGGGCAAGCCGCTCTTGACCGGTATCGCGTTAATCCATCGGCAGCGCGAAAAGTCGCCAACGGTGCTGAACTTTGTCAGGATTTTGCGGCAGCAGCAAGTGACCTCACGATGTACGAGCTGAACATCGACACGTGGTGCGCGAACAGCAGTTCGGCCAAGGGCTGCGTGGGGCGCGCACACCTGACGCTGCAGGACCGGGGGGGAAGGAGCTGCGGCTGCGCGGCATCAGCACGATTGACGCCGCGAATGCGTACGCGCCCGCCTCTATCGCCTCCTACAATGTGCGCTTTGCGAAACCGCCGAAGAGCGCGTTCGATGTACACCAGCTGCCGTGATGATGAGGATTTTGACGCGATCCTGACCTGGCGCGAGCCGCGGCGCGTGACGAAGTCGCTGACCGTGCAGTACGGCCGCATGATCTACCTGCTCGCGGACACACCGGGGAACCAAAAACTGGTTCACCGCTATATTGACGTCTGTGAGTATCCGGACGGGCAGATCGCGGTCAGGGCGACAGAGTCAAAACCCGACATCTATCTAGCCATCGCTACGACATTTAAGAATGGCATCGACATGCACATTCGTGTCTTTTACTCGATTGATGGCAATCGAACGTAATGCCGGAAGACTCCGGAGATCTGAACTGTGCCTGGATTGAGCCGAGGCCACCTAACGCTTTGTGATGAAGTCATCACTTGTAAGTTGCACGGGCTGGTCCGGCCGAGCCCGCATCTTCCTTTCCGCGATTGCGGCAATCCGATTTCGACCGTCGGCGAACGTCTTCAGCATGCGACTTGCATCGGCACCCGGCGAGAGCCAGAAATGCGCTTCAAGTGCCTTGCGTGTGATTGCGCACTCTTCGGAGCCGATCCGTTCGGACAATCGGAAGGTAATTTTGCTTCCGTCTGACGAAACGCTTGGGACGAAATCAAGAACGTCCATGACATACCTCGTAAATTCATCGGCAAATTTTTAACTTGCTGTCGCTCGCTTCAAAATTTACCAGAGCAGTCGAGATTATATCCAATCTATAGATATCTCGATCAAAAGCGCCACTCAGTCCTGAGAACAGGGCATCACTGTCTGCATGTGTACTATGCATGGTGACATCCGATGCGTGGTTCTCGCCTACAACCGCGGGACAAATTTTAATTTTTCGAATCCTTCGAACGAGCGCCATCGTCAAGCGACTGTAACCATCGAAGTTTTTCAGCAATCTTTATCTCAAGTCCGCGCGGGACTGGTTTGTACCATTGAGGTTCTGGCATCTCGTCGGGAAAATACCGTTCGCCCGCGGCATAAGCATCCGGTTCGTCATGCGCATACCTGTAACCCTTGTGATATCCAAGCTCAGACATCAGTTTGGTCGGCGCATTCCGAAGGTGCATTGGCACCCGCCGGGAACCGTCGGCTTGAACAAAGGCCCGGATCTCATTCCATGCAACGTAGACCGCGTTCGACTTTGCCGCCATCGCGATATATGTAGCAGCCTGAGCCAAGGCCAGGTCTCCCTCAGGCGAACCTAGACGTTCGTACGCCTCCGCAGCGTTAATGGCCACTTGGAGAGCTCGGGGGTCGGCATTTCCGACTTCCTCACTGGCCATCCGAATCAACCGACGCGCAACGTAACGAGCATCCGCACCGCCATCTAGCATTCGCGCGAGCCAATATAGCGCGGCATTTGGTTGCGAGCCGCGAATGGACTTATGCAGGGCCGAAATTTGGTCGTAAAACTCGTCACCACCCTTATCAAATTTACGTAGCGAGGGACTGCTTGCTGACAGCACAAAATCGGCCGTCACCACGCTAACGCCAGCGCCAGACGCAGCGGTAGACACTTGCTCGATTAAGTTCAAAAACCTACGCGCGTCGCCGTCGGCGAACCCCACCAATACCGACATCGCATTTTCATCCAGATGAGATAGCATTTAGATGCGGGAGCGCCCGGAGATAAAGCTGGCGAAAATCGGCTTCATTCAGTGGCTGCAAAACATAAACCTGAGCCCTAGAGAGAAGCGCGCTATTTACTTCGAAAGATGGATTTTCAGTCGTGCTGCCGACAAAAATAAATAAACCGCTTTCGATATGTGGCAACAGTGCATCCTGCTGCGCCCTATTGAATCTGTGTATTTCGTCAACAAACAAAACCGTTGATTTACCTTGAACGTCAAGTGCATTTTGAGCGACATCAATCGCGGCCCTGACTTCTTTCACACCGGCCAAAACGGCCGAAATGCTCACAAACTCGCTGTTGGCAACATTCGCGGCAAGACGCCCCAACGTGGTTTTTCCCACGCCCGGGGGGCCCCACAAAATGAATGAATGCAATTTTTTTGCGTCGAAGGCCCGCCTAAGTGGTTTTCCTTGACCTAGGAGGTGCCGCTGCCCAACCACCTCGTCAACTGACCGGGGCCGCATTTTCTCCGCCAAGGGCTGGACGGGGATTTTCGAAAACAAATCAGTCATTCAATTGCCACCAAGCGCACAATGGATATCTGTTGCTGCGCGGCTGTCCTCTTAGACACCGCGCAGTTTTTTATGACCTCGTGCTCGTAGCTGGTCAGACCTCGATCATCGCCTGCTTCGCCGCTCGCTCAGTCGCGGCAATAAAACCATCAACATCGGCCTCAGTCATGACAGTCGACAAGAATGCCTTGCCCGTCTTCGCGATATGGTAACCCTCAAGCACCAGATTTCGTTGCAGCTTGGTCACCCGCTTCATCTCCTCCTTGCTCGAATAACCGGATCGGTAGTCGTGAATCTCGCGCTGATGACCAAACACCATGAACATCGACGAAAAGCCGGTGACCTGCCCCGGGAAGCCGGCATTGGCAAATGCCTGGGTCACGCCGGCGCGCAAACGGTCCCCCAGCAAGTCCATGCGATCGGACTCCGCCTGGGTGTACAAGTCCAGTGCGATCCTGCCTGCAGTCATGGTAATCGGGTTAGCTGTGAAGGTACCGCTCCATGGTAGTAGCGGTTTGCCCTCACGGTGATCGAACACTTGCATGAACTTACGTGAACCTGCCACGGCCCCCACAGGAAAGCCACCGCCGATGATTTTTGCAAGTACGGTAAGATCGGGCTTGATATTGAAACGCGTCTGCGCGCCGCCGCTGTGTACGCGGAACGTGATGACCTCATCGAGAATAAACACGGCGCCGATTTCAGTTGATACACGACGGATCATTTCAATAAAGGCTTGCGACACCGGGACGAAACCGAAGTAACTCGGCGCTGGATCGATAAGGATCGCTGCAATGGAATCGCGGTTCGCCAGGATGATCCGCTCTGCCGCTTCGACGTTGTTGAACGGGATCACCACGACGTCGTTCTTGACGCCTTCGGGCGTACCGTTCGAATACCCGACAGACTTGGGGTCATCACCCCAGTTTTCTGGTGAAGAGTCCAAGCTGACTTCTGCATAATCGTAGGAGCCGTGATAGACGCCTTCGGCTTTGACGATTTTGGAGCGGCCAGTAATCGCGCGCGCAGCCTTGATCGCACACATCACCGCTTCGGAGCCGGAGTTGGAGAATCGGATCCACTCGAAGCCTTCGGTGCGTGCACAAATGGTCTCGGCCAACGCCACCTCTGGCTCGGTCGGCAGGGTAAACGCAGTGCCCTTGGTGACCTGCTCCTGAATAGCCGCGACGATCGCCGGGTGAGCATGGCCATGGATGAGCGAGGCGAAGTTGTTCAGCAGGTCCAGCCGACGCGTTCCGTCGACGTCCGTGACATAAGCGCCAGAGCCGCTCCCGGCGTAGACGGGGAAAGGCTCTTGCCATGGCAAGATGCGGGTAATACCTCCCGGCATGACCTTGCTGGCGCGGTCGTACAGGGCTTTGGACTGGCTATGGGTTTCTGGCCATTTTGCAGCGGACATAGGTGTTTCCTTCAAAGGCAGTAGGCTTGATCAGAGGCGGCGCTTGAACCATTCGACGACCGCGGTGCTGGAGGTCTCAAACTCGCTCAGGTAGGGGCCGAAATGCCCGCAGTCGAGTGGCACCAGGTGCTGGGGTTGCAACGCCCGCTCGTAGGACTTGAGCGCAAAGTCCGAAACGGTGACGGCGTCTTTCCGCGCAGCGATGATTTGAAGTGGCGTAGGGCTGATGCGGTCGATGGCGTACGCGGATTCGTACTCGCGACTGCCGTAAAACCATGCGCCATGACAACGGCACGGTGGTGAGCGGTTGCATCACCCGTGAGATAAAGCCAACCCTTCAATGTCAGGCCATCGGTTGTCTTGAAGCTGATATCGCTGCGCATGAGCATCCTGTCGTGCCGTAGCTATGGGTCCCTTCGCAGATGTTGAATGCTCGCCATTTGTATGCACAGGTTCGTGGTGGCCAAATTTCTGCGGTTGCCGGCCAACCGAATTGCTGGCCTCGAACGTGCGGTTATTTGGCCCTCCTCCACCTGTTATTTCTGCCTGCAACTGCAAATGCGCGCGCGGAGCTGTAAAGAAACACGGAGACCATAGTGACGCAAACCGCCAAGGGCGTGGTTCAAACGAAATCGCTGATCACCATCGCCGAAATGCGCGGTATGTAGGCAGAAATACAGGAGTACCCTCGGCGACGCTCTCTCGATTGAGCCGTAGATAACGGGCGGCGGGCCGACGCACTGAAGGACGTCGAGGCGTTCACACTGGAGCCACTAAGAGAGCGCCGGGTATCCGCTCCGCACGTGGTAAAAAACTGACCGTTGCATGGTTCGACAAATGAGCTCACCCATCGACAATGTGGACACGAAGTGTTGCAAGTTCCGCCGGCCGTCCCTCCGCATATTCGCACGCGTTCGAGGTGCGTAAATCGCCCCTCGCCGATCATCCGTCATATTTCTGCCTCAGCAGCTTCTTGTTGATCTTCCCGACGCTTGTCCGTTCAATCGAGTCAACAAACAGAACGCGATCCGGAATACCCATCTTCGACAGCGTTCCATTCTCGACGTACGATAGAAGATGCGACTTGATCAGCGATTCATCCGCCGACAGGCCTTCTTGCAACACGACGAGCGCGAGTGGACGTTCGCCCCATAACGAATCTTTCACTCCAACGACCGCTGCCTCCCGTACGGACGGGTGTCGACAAATCAGATCTTCGATCATTAGTGACGACACCCATTCCCCACCGGATTTGATCACGTCCTTTAAGCGGTCTTTGATTCTCAGGTATCCATCAGGATAAAGTACCCCGATATCCTTGGTATGCAAATAGCCGCCCGACCATAGTTCTTCCGACGCTGACGGTTCGTGCAGATAGCCCTGCGTCAACCATGGAGCACGAACAACGACTTCCCCCATCGCGATTCCATCGTGGGCAACCTCTTGCATCCCTTCGTCAACGACGCGAAGCTCAACGAGAGGAATTGGTAACCCGGTCCTTGTCCGTAGTTCAAGCTCCTGTGGTCCAGCGCCGAGTGATGCGCTTTTGACCTGAGACAGCGTGAGGAAGGGGCAGGTTTCTGACATGCCGTATCCCGCAAAGACGTCAATCCCGCGTGAAAGCGCGGCCTCGGCAAGCGCTTTGGGTAAGGCTGCACCGCCGATGATGACTTTCCAGCGCGAAAAGTTTGTCGCACGCGCGCGAGGATGTCCCAAGACCATATCGAGAAGCGTCGGAACACCGTGTGAAAATGTGACCCCCTCGCGTTCGATCAGATCGATGAATATTTCGGGACTGTACCTGCCGGGATAGACTTGCTTCATCCCGAGCAGCGTTGCGACATAAGGAACGCCCCACGCGTGAACGTGAAACATCGGCGTCATCGGCATATAGACGTCGTCCCGATGGATGCGCCCCTGCTGGGCTGCGCTTGTAAAAGCCATGGCAACCGAAAGTGTGTGCAAAACCAGTTGTCGATGACTAAAAAAAACGCCTTTGGGCAGACCTGTTGTTCCTGTCGTATAAAAGGTCGTGGCGCGTGAGTTCTCGTCGAAATCCGGGAATTCGAAGGATGTCCCGCTTGCCTCGAGCAAAGCTTCGTACTCCAGGGAAAAGCTATCCGGCAGCGATGGCTCCGGGCTATCCTGCAGCAAGATGAATTGCTTGACCGTATCCAACCGATCCCGAATCTTGTTCAGGACGGGAAGAAAATCGCGGTGGACAATCACCACCGACGCACCGGAATGTTGAATCGTGTAGGCAACCTGGTCCGGCGAAAGACGAACATTGACGGTCATCATCACAGCGCCCATCATGGGAACCGCAAAGTACATTTCGAGGTAGCGGTGGCTGTCCCAATCCATCACCGCTACCGTATCACCCATCGCCACGCCTAAGCGGTCGAGCGCATTCGCCAGCCGCGAAATCCGTTCGTCGAACTGGCTGTACGTGTAGCGTACAAGATCGCGATAAACGATTTGCTGGTCGGGGCAACTGGCAAGTGACGAGCGCAACAGTTGCTTTACCAGTAACGGGTAGGCATACGCTGACGTGATCGGGTCGATCGATTGAGATGTGGACATTGCAAGTCTCCCGGCCAACGGTGATCACCCATGACCCTGAACGATAGTCGGCGCAGTAATTTGATTTTTTGGTGGCTTCGACGCTACCCAGGAACGGCAAGCTTGCCAGCCTGACCGCGCTGCTTTTCGAACACCAATCTACTTGTGAGCTGCGGTAGTTAGTCTTCCGGAGACGACTCTGTGTCGGTCCAGCGGCAGACATCGTCTTTAACGCTCACATCCAACTCAGAGTCTGACCTCCATCAACAACGACGACAGCACCGGTCATATAGCTGCCCGCGTCCGAAGCCAAGAGGAGCGTTGCGCCGTCCAATTGGTCCACTTCACCAATCTTGCGCATTGGGATACGTTGCAGGATATTCTCCTCCAGTCCATTTTCCTGAAAGGAAAGATGCATTTCCGTCCTAAAGTTTCCCGGGCAGAGTGCATTCACCCGTACACCCTTGCGCGCAAGTTCCAGAGCCATCGTTTGTGTAAGCTGGATAAGAGCCGCCTTTGAAGCACCGTAGCTCGACAGATGACCGGCCGCACGCAGGCCAGAGGTCGACGCGATATTGATGATCGAGCCGCTACCACGCTCGACCATACTCTGGGCTGCTCTCTGTGCCAGCAAGAATGCTCCTTTTAGATTTGTGTCGAAGACTCTCTCGATATCCTCGAGCTTCTGGGACAAAAACCGCTCTGCATACAGAACGCCAGCGTTATTGATCAAGATGTCGATCGGTGCACCGATCTCCTCCTGCGCGCTCTGCCATGCCTGAGTGATGGATTGCGGCGATGTGACGTCTAGAGCTACGCCGCACGCGCGATACCCATCCCCGCGAAGACTTGCGACTTCGGCTTGCACCTTGTCGACACGCCGCGCCGCCAGCACCACCGCTGCGCCAGCCTGAGCCAACACACGGGCGATGTGAAGTCCGATACCGCCGGAGGCGCCGCTGATAAAAGCGGTCTTCTCTGCCAGGCTAAACAACAATTGAATATCGTTCACGATATCACCTCAAAGAGTCCGGCCGCCCCCATCCCGCCACCGACGCACATGGTCACGACGACGTAGCGAACACCGCGCCTCCGACCTTCGATCAACGCATGTCCGACCAGGCGCGATCCCGTCATTCCGTAGGGATGTCCAATGGCCACTCCGGCGCCGTTGACGTTGAATTTCTGCGGATCGATCCGCAATGTGTCGCGGCAGTACAAGGCTTGGCAAGCGAACGCTTCATTCAGTTCCCAAAGACCGATGTCGTCGACCGACAGACCACTTTGCCGCAGCAGTTTGGGCACTGCCAGCACTGGGCCAAGGCCCATTTCCTCTGGGGCGCAGCCCGCCACCGCGATCCCCCGATAAATGCCAAGAGGCTTCAGATTTCTGCTGGCCGCAACTGAGTCTGACATCAATACGCATGCGGACGCCCCGTCCGAAAGCTGGCTGGAATTACCTGCGGTGATGGAGCCGCCCTCCACAACGGACTTAATTTGACAAAGCGACGCTAGGTTTGTACCAGGCCGATTTCCCTCGTCTCGCGAGAACTCGAGAACGGTTTCGCGAGGCTCATCTGGTGCCTGCGCATCGGTCGCAATCCGCTTTACGGTTATGGGTGCGATCTCAGCATCGAATCTGCGTTCTTCCTGGGCCAGCGCTGTTCGGTGCTGAGACTCGACGGCATAGATGTCTTGTGATTCACTGCTGATATGGTATTTCGTTGCGACATGCTCGGCGGTAAGAAGCATCGGCATGTACGCATGGGGCGCCATCGAAATAACGTTCGGGTCCGCAGCGCGCGAAATCGCTGCGAAGTATTCATGCTGTTCCGCGGAGATGTTTTCCTGCCCCCCGGCCACAACAACGTCCATCTTGTCGACGATAATTTGCTTCGCTGCAGTGGCGATGGCCATCAAACCAGACGCACACTGCCGATCCACCGTCTGACCGCTTGCACCGTAGCCGAGCCCAGCCGCAAGCGCAGCATTTCGAGCGAGATTCATGCCAGCCGTACCTGTGGACAATACCGTACCGATCACAACATCATCGATCTCCTGCGGCGCTACATTTGCACGTAGCACGGCATGCCTGATCGCATGCCCGAGCAGGGTTGGGGACCTAATGGCACTTAGACTGCCCTTGAACGCACGACCTATTGGCGTACGCGCTGTCGACACAATGACCGCATCTCTCATCAGTTCACTCCAATAGGATTACTGGCAGGCAGCGCCTCTTTCGACGCTGCGAGCGACACGGCAGGCACCCAATAGCCATGCGCATCTCCTGACGCCTTTCCGTAGTAGTCGATACGCTCCCTGAGACGATCCGCACCGACGGACCCGGCGTAAAACATCGGCCCTCCCAGTTCTGCAGGAAAACCATATCCAGCTAGCCAGACGACGTCGACATCCGACTGTCGATATGCAATGCCCTCTTCGACAATCTTGAAGCCCTCGTTGATGAGCGGCACAATGCAGCGTTCCACGATCTCATTTGCGCTGATATCGGATCGTGCATGCAAGGCATGCTCAGCAGCGAGCTTCTGGATAATGCGGATGGCGTCTTCATCATCCAACGCGCGGCGGCCCTCATAAGCATAGAAGCCCTTTGACGCTTTCTGACCGTGACGTCCCGCATCAAACATCGCACGGGAGACAATTCGGTAACGCGAGTCGGCCGGCAGATGGCCCTCCTTGTCGCGTTCGATGACGACTTTGGCCACAACATCGACACCGGCCAGATCCATCATGCGACACGGTCCCATGGCCATTCCGAATGCCTCAAGTGCGGAGTCAATCTGGCGCGGCGTGGCGCCTTCGAGCAATAGAAACTCGACCTCTCGCAGATAAGGCTCCAGCATCCGGTTGCCAATGAAGCCGTAGCAGACTCCGCAGACCACCGGATCTTTCCTGAGCTTGCGGGCAATGCTAACGGCTGTAGCAAGTACGTCGTCGGCGGTATGCTCACCTCGAACGATCTCAAGCAGCCGCATGACATTCGCCGGGCTGAAAAAATGCAAGCCGACGAAGTCAGATGGCCTTCCGCTCGCCCGTGCGAGCGCATCAACATTCAGCGTAGAGGTGTTTGTTGCAATAATTGCGTCCGGCTTGCAAACCTTGCCAAGCGCCTCGCACAGATCTTTCTTGACAGCCAGGTCTTCGAATACCGCCTCGATCACGAGATCACAGTCGCGAATCGCATCGAGGGCGTGCACTACCGTGAGTAACGCAGCCCGTGACGTCGCCTCATCGGACGTCATGCGTCCGCTCGCTGCAGCGTGGCGGTACTGATCCCGGATCGTTTCGATGGCAAGATGCCCCCGGTCGGCGTTCGCCTCGACCAACAAGACGGGGAACCCTGCATTCATAAAGGCCATGGCGATACCACGTCCCATTGTGCCGCCGCCAACAACGCCCACGGAAGCGACTTTGCGGGAAACCGTACCTGGCGCGATCTGAGGGATCTTTGTTGCCTGTCGGCGTGCAAAGAAGCCATGCTGCAGAGCCTTGGCCTCCAACGTGGCGTTACACGCGACAAACTGCTGACGCTCGAAGTCAATACCGTCCTCGAACGGACGCTCAAGCGCGCTCTCCAGACAACCAATGATCGCTGCCGCGGCCGTGGCCTTCGCTCGCAGTGTTGCAACCTCCTTGCGCGCACGCGCAAACAAGCTCGCCGCGTCTTCGATCCCCGCAATCTGGCGTTCTCGCGTCTTGCGAATCGGCTCGTCGCAAGCGATTCGCGTCTCGAGATATTCAAGAGCACCCTCGATCAAGTCGCCGTCAATGACCGCGTCCACGAGGCCAATCTGGTGAGCGCGGTCCGCATCGACTGACCGACCAGACACGAGCATCTGGTACGCCTGCTCGAGGCCGACGAGACGCGGCAGCCGTTGTGTCCCGCCGTTTCCGGGCAATACCCCCAGACTGATCTCAGGAAGTCCAAGCTCGGCACCGGCCGTTGCCACGCGATGATGGCACGCAAGTGCCAGTTCGAGGCCCCCGCCCAACGCACTTCCATGTATGGCAGCAAGCACCGGAACGTCGGCTTCTTCCAGCAACGTGGCAATGGCGCGTGGATCGCAGTCGGCGGAGAACAGTTGGTCGTCGGGTTGCAAAAATTCCGAGATGTCGGCACCCGCACAAAAACAGCGACCTTGACCCGCTATCAAAATGCCCTTTATCTCGCTGTCATTCCGCGCACCCGCAAACGCTTCGAGCAACTCCATCCTCATTTGCGCAGAGAGTACGTTAAGAGGTTCGTTGCTCATAACTATGAGCGCGACATTGCCACGCCGTTCGGTGCGAATAAGCGAACTCACTGGAACCACTCCTCTTTCATGTCGAACGGAAGCCGACTTGAAGTCGCAAGTAGAGCAAACTGCTGCGTCACAACGGGAAGCTCCCACTCGAAGAAGTATTTGGCAGTATGAATTTTCCCGGAGTAGTAAGCTGCATCAAACTCTGTAGCCGGCCGATCCTTCGCCCGCTGGGCAGCCTCAGCCTGTCGCAACCACATCCACGCAGCGGTTACACGCCCGAACGCGTCGAGATAGACCGTGCTATTGGCAAGCGCCAGGTCCGGTTCGTCGATCGCAAGTGCAAGGAGGGTCTCCGTGACTGCCACCAAGCCGTTCAACGCTGTCTTCAGTGCATGCGCGAGGCTGGCCAGTTCGGAATCACCTTCCAGACGTCGGATATCTGTACCAACCGTCTGCTGGAAAAGATACAAAGCTTCCCTGTTTCTCACGGAAACCTTCCGTCCAAGAAGGTCCAGACCGTGAATCGCTTCCGCGCCTTCGTGGATTGGGTTGAGGCGCTGGTCTCGATAGAGCTGTTCGACAGGATATTCCCGGGTATAACCCGCTCCTCCGAGCAGCTGGATAGCCATATCATTGGACGCACAGCCATATTTCGCCGGCCATGATTTCACCACCGGCGTCAACAGATCGAGAAGTAGTGACGCCCGTGCGCGTTCGTCGGACTCCGGATGAGTGTGCTGGTCTTCGAACAATGCACTCGCAAAAAGGCACATCGCCAGACCGCCCTCGGCAAATGCTTTCTGGGCGAGTAACAGGCGACGAACATCGGCATGCTCGATCAGCCGAACTTGTGGCAAAAGCGGGTCCTTCTGGGATGGCATGCGCCCTTGCGGCCTCTCCCGGACGTAGCTTAGTGACTCGGCGAAGCCGCGATACGCCAGACACGAAGCAATGAGTCCAACGCCAATACGCGCCTCGTTCATCATTTGGAACATATGCGCCAAGCCGCGATTCGCCTGACCAAGCAAAAAGCCAACCGCACCGTCTTGTTCTCCGAAGGACAGGACCGTTGATGTGGTGTTGCGCCATCCCATTTTGTGCAGAAGACCCGCAAGCGCGACGTCATTGTGTTCACCAAGGCTGCCGTCGTCGTTTACCAGTCGCTTTGGCACAATGAACAGGGAGACCCCACTAGCGCCAGCCGGCGCGCCCTCGATCCGCGCAAGGACCATATGCACGATGTTTTCGGTGAAGTTCTGGTCTCCGCCGGAGATGAACATCTTCTGACCAAATAGCCGGTATGTGCCGTCGTTCTGAGGAACAGCGACGGTTTTGATGTCGCCGAGCGCGGAGCCTTGTGCTGGTTCCGTCAAGCTCATGGTTCCCGAAAACCTTCCGTTGCCGAGCCCCTCGAGAAAGCGGCGCTTTTGCTGATCGGTACCAAAGCTTCGCAGCAAGTTGGCCGCTCCGATGGTAAGAAACGGATATCCGGACGTTGCCACGTTCGCAGCAAAAAACATAGCCAGTGCCGCGCGTAGTACGACCTCCGGCAACTGCAGCCCTCCTTCCGCCTCCTCCCAGTGAGCACGGAGAAATCCCGCCTCCGCGAACTGTCGCCAGGCACTCGCCGTCTCAGGGATAACAGAGGCCCGCCCTGCCTCGAATTTCGGTTCGCGTTGATCTCCCAGCGCGTTGTGAGGCGCGAAGAAATCCAACGCAATCTGGCGCGCCGCTTCGAGCGTGGAGTCGAACACGTGCCGCGAATGATCAGCATAACGCGGACGCTCCAGCAGCCCCTCTGTATTAAGGAACTCATATAGCAAGAACGCAATTTCGCGCTCGTCAACAAGAGATTGCATGACCGGCTCCTGATTCTTCGTCACATAAACAGAGCGAGCGCTCGCTCTTTTTTTGAATTATTCGGCTTGACAGCAATGCTGTCAAGTCCGACAGCGACTCGGGATTACACTGATCGCGAGTCGACCTGTGGCTGGCCAACCCCTAGCAGGGTTCCGCACGACCGATTAACATGTTCGACGTCCCACGCAAGAGGTATTCATCCTGCGGCAAGCGTTCGATCGGCTTGAGATGCGCGGACAACGGGCGTTGCGACGACGCCAGTGTTTTCATGATTTCCATTGATTCTTTCTTTTGCGCCACGACGCTCGTATGGACCTGACACTACCGCCGCGATTCAGCTTTGCTCAATTCAAACAGGTCGCACCAGTCAACGCATCAAACCTGCTCGAATTCATCATCGAACGCCATGGGAAACGGATCACGGTCAAGCGGACGGATGCCGCGCACGAGAATCTACGGAAAATCTTTGACGCAACGTTCAAGCTCGCGAACAGAGTAGGCTTTGCCGGCATGTCACTTCGCGACCTTTGCAAGGACACCGGACTGTCGATGGGAGGGCTGTATGGATACATCGCCAGTAAGGACGACCTCGCAGCCATGATTGAAGATGTGATACGGCATGTTGGATCCGAGATCCCAAAGTGGTTCAACTCTCTACCCTCCGCTAGCGATCGGCTTGACGCGATGCTTCGCGGCCATATCTTCATGTCGGAACTACTGCAACCGTGGTTTTACTTCGTATTCATGGAGTCGCGAAGTCTCCCTCAGACGCAGAAGAAGGTGGTCAGGGATTCCGAACTAGCCTTTCAACGTGATCTCTCGCGGCTAATTATTGCGTCCGGCGTACAAGACTGTATTTGTGCGGAAATGGCGGCCGCGCATTGCCAAGCGGTGATTCAAGACTGGTATGTGAAACGCTGGAAATTCAAGCAGCTTAACGTCAGCGTCGACGCCTTCGCAGATAGCGTCAGCCATCTCGTCAAAAGTTTGGTTCGAGAACTACCCGATACCTCCATGCTCCGTCCCGATCACACCTGAATAGCCCACCGCGAAATAACGCCTCTGGTCCTTGCAATAACCCGTTCCAGTTCTGATGGCGCGGTCAAACGTTTACGCAATGCAGTTCAGACCGAGCAATCCAACAATGGCTTGCTCACCTCAATTCCCGAACTTGCATCTTGAGTTGCGCCAGCCGCCGAGGCGCTCAGCGCCTCGGCAAACCGTTTTAGCGCCTGAATGGACCCATACACGCTCTGATACTCCTCGCGACCGATTCTGCCATTGAGAATCACCTGCATGCCAGAGTTCTTCGCGATTTCCAAGATGTCCATTGCAATACTCCCGTTACATATAGTCTGTTCGGTGCTCCACCGTCCAATGCGTAGCCCGATCAAGCTGCGCGCTGGTAAGCATGCATCGTCGGACGTTCGACCGCAGGCGGGAACACACACCATGAGCCGTCATCGTGCCAGAAGAAAAAAATGGCAAACGAGCCGGTCGGCCGGGATACCTCGACGCAGACATAGCGTCTCCGATTCATGCGCGTGCGACTGAATCGGCTAATGCGAGCCGGCATCGCCGGTGTCGGCGCAAGCCATTTATCGACCAGAACACGCAGGGACTTCTCGCCGGTATTCACGTCTTACTCCTTCAATCGCATTTGCCTGTGTTGACGCCGCGCATGCTTCTGCAAAAAAGTACCCATAGCCCTTGCAGAAGGCCTGTCGACGTGAGTCCCCGCGGGCGATCAAGCACAACTTCACGAAAAGCACCTGAGTCCGCAACAGCACCCGCCACGAGCAGCACTGGCTGCTGCGTTTATCGTGTCGAACGTAGTGCCGCACACAAATTCCAGCTACTTCTGCAAACGCCTCACGCAGTCGCAACGCGTTCTTGACGCCAGTGCAACGCACTTGGTGGCTAGCTAGCCATAATTCATACTTTATTGTTTTTCTGACCTACATTTACTTGTTTCTTGACCTAAGTTTACTTGCTACTCGACCTATTTTTCAAGTGAAATTTACATCTTTTCATGTTGGTGAAATCCCTTGATTTTCAGCTTCGTATTCGACTTTCAAATAGGGAACGACTCAATAGTCATATCAAATTTATTATCGAAGCTTTTAGCGAAAAACTTTTTGGGCTAACCGACCCAAAGTTGCCGTGTCAACCTATGTGGCAAGGCATTTCTGGTTCCGCTTCCTGCTGGGCAAATACTCGTCGGGCAGGCCAAGTCCGACAGCAGTTAGGCATTGCGCCGACGGTCGCATCCCAACAGATGAACCAAGGACGGTCATCCTTGCAAAGACCAGGAACGCATCGGGGTTTCGTGATGCGAACAGTTAGGCAAACATCGCCTGTAAAACCTCAATGGTTTATGAGACCGGGGAGGAGAATCGCTTTGCAGCGCACGAGTGGTATTCCCTTGGGTATTTCATCTGCCCCTTCGCGATCGCGTGCACTGCCCAGAATCCATCCACGAGGATCTGACGAGCAACGTAATCCTTGAAACCCATCGTTAGAACAGAACGGTCCGACACACGTGCTCTATGATCAGCACACGCTTCACACCAAGTGCGATCGCAGCGTGGTTGCCAACACCGTTCCTCCAGCACGAGGGCCGGGATATGCATGAGGACTGCCCCGATTATCGCTTGAGAGAGGCCCGATTTAACCTCGCAAGGAGACGCGTGCGGATTGCATCTTGCTGTGATTCAAACGAATAAGGTCCGAAGCATCCGAGCTTCGCAGGAAACCATAGACATTTGCTTCCGCATCCAGCACCCGGTGGAGTGGAGCGGCAGCGAGCTGGTCGTCATGAATTAGAAGCACCTTGCCGATGACATCAACGCATTCGGCATCCATGCGCCATATGCCCGAATTGCGTCCCTTGTTGAGGCTGGCCTCAAGGGCGCCCTCCGCGTCTTCGAACAGCTGTGGCATGGCCTTTCCGAAACCATCACGCCACAAAAAGTAGGTCATATACAACGACCGCACCAGCTGACTCATGAGGAAATCACTCCCGGCATCTTCGCGGCATGCCGCCAACGACAGATGGTGAGTCAAACACAGCTTAGTGGCAAATGTTCTTTCGACAGGCAGAAGTAATTTCTTGTTGAGCCGAGGCCGAGTGCGATGAACGCCAGCCGATGCATCTTTGCGAAACATGTTTGTCTGTTGCAACTTATTCATCACAAGGCTGCCTGCCAGTCTTCAGATAAATCCAAGCCGCCTCCGGTGGAGGCGAATCTCGAGAACACCGCTGCGCCCCCAAGCAATCATTTATTAAATCCTCTTCGCTGTCGACGGGACGGAGTCGCCACTGCCAGCGACACACAGTCCTACTGAGACTGCCGAGTCCCTTGGTATAAATGATGCCGATACCACACAGAAGTGTTACTGCCTATTTCCACGACGTCTCGCGCGACATTGGAGCCTGAAACTGGTCCTTCCAAGCGCGCAGTAGCATGAACGCGGCAAGCCGATGGGGAACTGGCACACCGAAGCGGTCGATGAGCACATCGTGGATTTCATCCTGTTGTGCGCGCAGGAATGGATTGACGGTCAACTCGTGGCCGATAGTCGTCGGTAGCGTCGGTCGGCCCGCCAAGCGGAGCGCGGCTGCTTTCTCTTGCCAGCGCCTGACGTGCTCGTTGCCGGGTTCGCATGCGCGCGCAAACTCCAGATTGGACAATGTGTATTCGTGAGCGCAATGCAGGAGTGTGGACGGCGGCAAGGTAGCCAGCTCGTCTAGAGACTTAAGCATTTCTTCAGCCGAGCCCTCGAACAGTCGGCCACAGCCGCTGGCGAATAGGGTGTCTCCGGCGAAAAGATGGCCTGGCTGACCATCGAACCCACGCTGGAAAAAGACGATGTGATCACGCGTGTGCCCCGGCGTACCGATGATCGTCGCACAAAAATCCAGTTCGCTGACTTCGACTTCGAACCCATCGCCAACTGGGCAGGTGACGCACTCTATCGGTTCTCGCGCAGGCCCATAAACTGGCGTGCCCTGTTGTCCGCACGAGCGCAGCAATGCCCGAACGCCGCCGACATGGTCGCCGTGATGGTGCGTGAGCAGTACAGCCGTGATGACCAGATTTCGGGACTTACAAAATTCCTCGACCGGCTCCGCCGTTCCGGGGTCAACGACAATCGCGGAGACGCCGTCCGTGACTACCCATGCGTAATTGTCTTCAAAGAACGGTACCGGGATGTATTCGAGGCTTTTTGCCATGTTGCTTGTCGGCTAGATCAATGAAGTTTTATACGCCGGCTGCAGCCCCGTAGTTTGGACCTGCCAGAAGCGGGAGAACGAAAGCGCTGCATCCGGGTCAGGTACGCGGGATGTCTTACTCGTGTACCGGCAACAGTCGGCTCTGCCCTTTGCTCAGCCCGCCCAAGCGGCACCCTGAACACATCGCCCCGTCTAATCTTCGCTTAAACCGAACTCATAGCGATCGCCCCAACCGCTTGACTGAGAATGGTCGCGGCCGTACCACCCACTCCTGCCTATGACCGCGCCAGTCGCCAAGCAAGGCCCAAAATCGCCTTGGTTATGGGCGCCACCTTGCCCGCGACTTCGTGTGAGACGCGTTTTTACTAATGTTATCGACTCACACACGCCGCTCGCTGAGGTGCGGCACGGTCTCCGATTGACGAATATATTCTTCCCAACTCTCGTACCCAAGAATGCCATTATCGTCAAAGAAGAGGATAGCACCCTCCATTATGAACAGATACTCCGTATCCTCGAGCGCCGTCGTCGAACCGTGAATCATGCCATTTGGCTCGTAGACATAGTCACCGGCCTCCAGCGTCGCATCACGCACCTTTAGCTTCCCCTTGATTATCCAAGTGTGCGATGCGCCGATGTGCTTGTGCGGGGGCGCCTGAAATCCCTTCAACCAGCGATACAATAATGCGATTCGTCCCGATTCGTGACCTGCCCACAGTACTTTCGTGAAGGAACGTTCAGGATCATTCGGATCCGGATACCAACCCTCGGTATCACTATGTTTTACCAAAGTGTCCATCAGTGCAGGGTTAAGCGGGGTAATATCTTGGAGGGCCATGGCTATTTCCTTATTTCCAGTGAAAATGACTTTGTGCGGGCTCGGTCACCCCTCACGACACAACGCGTGTAAACGACTCCTTGTCAATGATTTCAACCCAGTAGCCATCCGGGTCTGCCACAAAGGCAATACCTTTCATCGATCCATCGTTCGGCCGCTTCACAAACGAAACATCTTTTTCAACAAGCTGGTCACAAAATGCATTGACGTCGGGCACAGAAAAGCAGATATGGCCGAACCCGCGGGGGTCCGCGTTACCGGTATGATAACCAGCAAAGTTAGGATCGCTTTCGGTTCCCCAATTGTGGGTCAGTTCTAGAAGCCCCTTCTGCTTTGGAATCCAGTCCAAACTGCTAAAATCTTCCTCGCAGTCCGAAGGCGCCAGAAAATATAGTGAGAACTTCCCCTCCGGAAAATCAAACTGACGCACCATCTTCATGCGGAAGTGCTCCTGATAAAACCGTACAGAACTCTGCGGATCACGAACCCGCAACATCGTGTGATTAAGGACGATACTCATAGCGAAATTCCATACGAATTGAAAAATCAACGAAATCACATGATTGAGGTCGAGGCGATGCCACTTTCGCTTTCGAATCCAGGCCGCGCATCCGATCGAGAAACGTTTTCTCGCAAATAGCCCGGGCGTTAGCACGGAATCCCCTATAAACAGGCACTTCGACTAGTGAACCCAACGCCAACACTAGTCATTAGTTATCCATATTTCATGAATTCGGCCCACGCTGACCGCGACGTGAATTCCCGAACATGTCTTTCCATAAATTATGTTCTATGCAGTGACGTTAGCTTAAACGCCAGCGCTGAATCGGAACATGTTATGGTGGGACACTGCGTGGTCCTTAGAGGCCACTCATCAAGAGCATTGAATTTCTTAATAAACATCCAACAAATATGCAGCTGATCGCTTCGCACATCGAGCGCTTCGAGCAGACCAGCGCGCAGGACGGCACTGCTGCGACCGACTAGCCTATGGCTCCGGCAACGACCCCGGTCAATCGTCAAACTGAATTGATGTGAAGCTGCATGGGAGGAGTGGCAATTCAAATTGCTCGCCCTTCTTCGCATTTCCGCAAGTGAGGTCTATGCCAATCCATCGGATTTAGATACAGCAGTAGCGGCCCCGAAGGGGCCGCTTCCGATTTTCAGACTAGCGATTGTCAACGCCATTCGGCAAGCTGCTCGAGAATCGCCGGATTCTCGAGAGTCGATACGTCCTGAGTGATTTCTTCGCGCTTGACAGGGGAGCGCAGCAGGCGGCGCATTATCTTCCCGGAACGCGTCTTCGGCAGGCCCTCACCGAACCGGACGTCCTTCGGCTTGGCAATGGGTCCGATTTCTGTGCCCGCCCATGCACGCAGTTCATTCGCCAGCGGGCCAGCGATATCGCCTACAGGAAGTTCCCGCGTCAGGATCACGAAAGCAACAACGACTGCCGTGTCTTATCGTCTGGACGGCTGACCACCGCCGCGTCCGCAACTGCCACGTGGGAAGCCAGTGCCGACTCTATTTCCATTGTCCCAAGACGATGACCGGATACATTGAGTACGTCATCGATGCGCCTCATGATAGTGAAATAGCCGGCGTCCTTGTCGCGCACCGCCCCCCGCAAGGTAGAGCTTCCCGCTGAGCTTTTCGGGAAAGTAGCTCGACTTATACCGATCAGAATCGCCCCAGACGTTATGCAACATCGATGGCCAAGGACGTTTGATGACCAGAATACCGCCTTGTCCATTGGCTACGTCCTGGCCCGTCTCATCAGCGACAGCTGCCATGATGCCCGGTAGTGGCAACGTGCACGAGCCCGGAACGAGAGGCATCGTACCTGGCAGCGGTGAAATCATATGACCACCGGTCTCTGTCTGCCACCATGTGTCGACAATGGGACACCGGCTGCCGCCGACGTTCGTGTGATACCACTTCCATGCTTCCGGATTGATGGGTTCGCCGACCGTCCCAAGAATGCGCAGAGAGCTCAGATTCTATGGAGGACTCGACAGCCTTAGTGATACGGGCGCTGACCACGCAGGCAGATACCACGTCGATCCCTTCGTCCGGTGCGCCCGGTTACGGAAAGGGCCGGCAAACCACGCCAGCCCCAGTTCGATCGTGGAACCTGCTTACTGCACACCACCGATACAGAGGTACTTCAGTTCGAGGTAGTCATCGATGCCGTACTTCGAGCCTTCGCGGCCCAAGCCGCTTTCTTTCACACCACCAAATGGTGCTACTTCTGTTGAAATCAGACCCTCGTTGATGCCCACGATTCCATACTCGAGCGCTTCGGCGACCTTCCAGACGCGCGCAATGTCACGGCTATAGAAGTAGGACGCAAGGCCAAATTCGGTATCGTTGGCCATCGCGATAGCCTCTTCATCCGTCGAAAACCGGAACACAGGTGCGACCGGGCCGAACGTCTCTTCGCGGAAGATGAGCATGTCAGGTGTCGTGCCGGAAAGGATGGTTGGCTCGTAAAAGTTCTCGCCAGCAGCATGTTTTTTACCACCGAGGACAACCTTCGCACCCTTCGCGACAGCATCCGCGACGTGTTCCTCGACTTTCGCGACCGCCTTGCTGTCAATCAACGGTCCGATAAGTGTTCCGCTCTCCAGTCCGTTACCGACCTTTAATTTCAACACTTCGCGGGAAAGCTTTTCCACAAATTCGTCGTAGACGCCGTCTTGCACCAGCAGACGATTGGCGCAGACACAAGTCTGGCCTGCATTGCGATACTTGGAAGCGATTGCACCCTTCACAGCCGCATCAAGATCTGCATCATCGAATACGATAAAAGGAGCGTTGCCACCAAGCTCCATCGACGCTTTCTTCACGGTGGTCGCGCACTGTGCCAGTAGAACCTTGCCGACTTCGGTGGACCCGGTAAAGGACAGCTTGCGTACCGTGGGATTGCTCGAAAGCTCACCGCCGATAGCGCTGGCCGCCCCCGTTACGCAGGCGATGACGCCGCTCGGCATGCCTGCCCGTTCGGCCAGCACGCACAGTGCGAGCGCCGAGAACGGCGTCTGACTGGCAGGTTTCAGGACCATCGTGCAGCCGGCGGCGAGCGCCGGACCAATCTTGCGCGTCAGCATTGCTGCGGGGAAGTTCCACGGTGTGATTGCGGCGCACACGCCGATCGGTTGCTTCAAGATGATGATTCGCTTATCGCGGGCGTGACCGGGGATGGTGTCACCGTAGACACGCTTGCCTTCTTCCGCGAACCACTCGAGAAACGACGCTGCGTAGCCGATTTCGCCCCGGCTCTCAGCGAGCGGCTTGCCCTGCTCGGCGGTCATGATGACAGCAAGATCGTCCTGATTCTCGAGCATGAGTTCGTACCAGCGCCGCAGAATGGCAGCGCGCTCCTTACCCGTTTTCGCGCGCCACCCAGGCAATGCCTTCTCGCAGGCTTCGATGGCGCGACGCGTTTCGTCGGCCCCCATCTTCGGTACGATGCCCAACACTTCGCCGGTAGCAGGATTCGTGACTTGGATGATCCCGCCGTTGTCCGCACCGACCCACTCGCCATTGATGAAGCAGGTATTTTTGACAAGGCTCTCGTCCTTCAGAGCGACTGACGCAGCAAACCGTGTATTCAACATGATGATTCAACCTAAAATAGAGTCGTGTGAGACGTTGGTCTTGAACAAGGCCTTTAGAACGCTGCCTGATAGATGGCCAGCGCGTCCCGCTCAGTCACCTCGCGAGGATTATTGACCAGCAGGCGAGTCTGCTTCATCGCATCGGATGCCAGCGTTGCGAGCGCGTCCTCAGGAACACCGACGTCGCGAAGACGCTGCGGCACACCCAATTCGCGGCTCAATGCCTGCAGTTGCCCAATCAACAAGGATGCGCGCTCGGCCGCAGGAGAACGGGACAACTCGGGAAAGAGCTCGCAAGCCAGTTCCGCATACAAGCCGTTGGCGTGACTCACATTGAAGCGCATAACGTGCGGAAGAACGAGCGCGTTCGACAGACCATGCGGTACGTGATAGCGCGCACCGACCGGATAGGCCAGCGCATGCACCCCAGCCACCGGAGAATTCGCGAACGCAAGCCCCGCCAGGCAGGAACCGAGCAACATTGCATTACGGGCCGCTGCGTTCCCGCCGTCAAACACCGCCGTACGAATGTTCGCTCCCAATAATCTCAAAGCTTGAATGGCTAGCGTCTTCGAGATGGGATTGTTGTTTGCAGATGCCGACGTGATAGCTTCGACGGCATGGACGATGGCGTCGATGCCGGTCGCCGCAGTCACCGCAGCTGGAAGGCCAAGGGTCAGTTCACCATCGAGAATGGCGATATCCGGCAGAAGAAGCGGAGAGACGATTCCCTTCTTTTCGGATTCACCGGTTGTAACGATGGCGATGGGCGTGACTTCTGAGCCCGTGCCCGCAGTCGTTGGAATGAGCGCCAATGGCAACCGCGGGCCCTTTGCAACGCGCACGCCATATGCGTCGCTGAGGGCGCCCTTGTTGCCGGCAAGCAGAGCCGTGACCTTCGCAACGTCCATAGGAGAGCCGCCGCCGATCCCGAGCACACCGGTCACCCCCTTCTCCTTCGCCAGCTCGACCGCACCGAGGATGTTTGCCTCAGGCGGATCCGCTGCGACGTCATCGTATACGCAGACTTCGATTCCAGCAGCGCGGAGGTTCTCTTCAATCGGGCCAAGCAGCCCTACTTTACGGAGACCCGCATCAGTGACAATGAGAACTCGTTGCCCGAGCGTCGGCGCGACAATTACTGCGACATCCCTGCTGATACCGGAGCCACAGCGAATTGACGGAGTGGTTTCAAACGAAAAGGGCTTCACGCATACCTCTTGATATTTCGAATACAGCGAAGGCGCCGGTGCTAGACGTCGCCCGCGTTCAATTTTTGTCGCGCATAGGCTGCCGCCCAGCCGAGTACGGCTCTCGCCGTATTGATACGAAGGCCGAGCGTGAGAAAGCCGTGAATCTGGTCTGCGAGATGAAGGTGGTTGACACGCACGCGAGCGTCCTGCAATCGGTGCGCGTATGCCGCGCCTTCTTCACACAACGGGTCGAAACCCGATGTGACAATCAGCGTATCGGGCAAGCCGGTCAGGTCCAGAGCGTTCAACGGTGCGAGGCGGACATCGTCCGCGCCCTGAGAGTGCTGCACATAGTGGTCGCGGAACCATCGCATGGTTGCAGACGTGAAGGGCAACCCGGACGCAACGCGCGAATAGCCCGCCGATTCAACGGTGAGGTCAGTTACGGGATAAAACAACAACTGCAGCTTCGGTCGGATCTCCTCGGCGTAGTCACGTGCGGACAAAGCGACGAACGTCGCAAGAAAGCCACCCGCGCTGTCGCCAACAACACCCAAACGGGAAGAGTCGATGCCCAATCCTGCTGCGTTTTGGGCAATCCATTGGTAAGAAGCGATTGCGTCGTCGATAGCGGCTGGAAATGGGTGTTCAGGCGCCAGACGATAATCCACCGCCACGACGCGGCAGCCCGATACACGAGCAAGCTCACGGCAAATCGAATCATGCGTGTCGAGTGAGCCGACGACCCAGCCACCGCCGTGGAAGAACACGAGCCCTGCCGCGAGAGACCGTTCGGTGTCTTCATTGGCCCAGTATGAACGAAGGTTAAGCCGGCCGACTGACGTATGCGCAACCACGTCCGCTGTCGCTACCAACGCATCGCACGGCAGCCCGTTCATCTCGCACCCCAATGCGTATGTAGCGCGCGCTTCCGAGACGGTCATTTGGTGCAGCGGTGGTCGTTTCGCCCGTTCGACCAGGTCCAGATAGGCTAGGACGTCTCGGTCCAGGCTCATGGGTCTCCTCGCTTTGAAAGTTCAAGGGGGTCTCGCCCCCCTTCAATATATTAGTTCTGGCGAGCAGTCTCAGAAACGGACAAGATCATGAACTCATCGCTAACAAAACGGCGAGTCTTGTCATGATATTGATGCACCGTGCCAGACCAGTTATTGATAACCTTCCCTGTGGCGTTTTTGTACCAGCTGTTGCAGTCACCCGACCACGCGGCGTCATCCATCTCGCCTTGCAGTTCGGCGTTGAAGTGCGAGACTACGGTCGGCCGTACTTCCAACGCCTCGACGCCAAGTTCGTCCTGCGCGGCCAGAGCCTGAACAACGTAGCCAAACTGAGCCTCAAGCATCGACAGAATCGAGTTATGACCCAGATTGGTGTTGGGGCCATACATCACGAAGAAGTTCGGGAACCCGCACACACACATGCCAAGGTACGCGTAAGCACCGTCTTTCCAGGTATCGCGGAGGCTGTGCCCTTCACGCCCGATAACCTCAACAGGTCCCTGGAAAGACTGTGTTTCGAATCCAGTGCCATAGATGATGACGTCGACCGGATGCAATTCGCCATCCGCAGTGACAATGCCTTCCGGCTCGATGCGAGAGACGCCTGACGTGATCAGCGATACGTTCTCGCGGCCGATAGCGGGAAAATAGTCATCGGTACGCAGAATTCGCTTGCAGCCTAGCGGATAGTCCGGAGTGAGTTTTTTGCGCAGTTCAGGGTCGGGCACTTGATTTTGCAAATGCTCCACCGCGATGCGCTCGAGTTCCTCAGCTTCCGCGCTGCCTTGCTTCATGCGCAGAAAGGTCGTCTCACGCCATTCGAACAGATCCTCGCGGTGAGTCGCGAATAAGTTCGGGATGGTGCAGTAGTCCTCGATTTCCTTGTCCGTGTACGGACGGTCCATTCTAGGAACAACCCAGTTCGGACTGCGCTGGAAAACGTCAAGGTGCCCAACAACGGGGGCGATTTCGGGGATGTACTGAACGGCGCTCGCGGCATTGCCGATGCTCGCAACACGCTTGCCGCTCAGATCAACGTCGTGCCTCCAGCGCGCCGAGTGGAACTGGACACCCTTGAATGTGTCTTGCCCTGCGATGAGCGGAGTTTGCGGACGGTTAAGCTGCCCCCACGCAGCAACGAAATTGCGGGCCGTCAGCATACCGCCGTCGGCAAGCGAAACATTCCACAGCAGGGTCTCGTCATCCCATTTCACCGACGCAACCCTCGTTCCCAACCGAATATACGGACGGAGACCGTTGTCGTCGACGATGCGCTGCATGTACGCCAGAATTTCCGGCTGGCGCGCGTACACACGGCTCACAGTCGGATTCAAAGCGAACGAAAAGCAGTACAGGTGCGATTCGGTATCACAACCTGAGCCCGGGTAGGTATTGTCGCGCCACGTACCGCCGATATCATCGGCCTGCTCAAGAATTGCGAAATTCCGCTTGCCCGCCTCCAGCAACTTGACACCAAGTCCGATTCCGCTAAAACCCGCACCCAAAATGACGACATCAAGGTGGCTCTTCATGCAAAGTCTCCCGTCTTAGACCCTCGAACTGCGATTCGAGAAAACCCGCGCGCAAGGAAAACGCCGAGCGCTGCAGTTGTGATTGGTGTACTAAATAGCCCTGACCGTTGCTGCAACCAAGGCATAGCTCTCATATTCCGACTACTCGTCTTCCACCGAGTAGCGGCACAGCGTTTCTCCGCCGTCGACCGGAATGAGGGCGCCGTGGATATAACCTGCCTCGTCGTTGGCGAGGAACACCGCCAGATTCGAGATGTCCCTGACGTCGCCCCAACGTTTCAGCGGAATGGATTTCGCGAATGATTTCATGTAGTCGTCGTCATCAAAGCGCCCGCGCGTCATCGACGTTTTCGCGTAAGTCGGGCAGATGCCATTCACGCGAATGCCATTTCTGCCGTATTCAATCGCGACGCACTTCGTCAGGCTCGATACAGCACCCTTCGAGATGTTGTACACCGACTGCTTCGGGTGGCCGCCCAGCCCCGCAGTCGAAACGATGTTGACGATAGTGCCGCCGCCCTTCCCGAGAAAAATCTTGATTGCTTCCTGGCAACCAAACCAGGTACCCTTCAGATTGACGTCCCAGCAACAGTCAAGATCATTTTCATCGAACTCGTGGACAAGTTTTCCAGACCGATAGATGCCAGCATTGTTCACGATGACATCCAGAGTGCCGAACCGCTGAACGGTGGCGCCCACCAAATCGGCAACCTGCTGCTGGCTGGTGACATCGCACGCCGTGAAGATTGCAGTACCTCCGCTTGCCTCAATCTCTGAGACAGTTGTCGCTGACGCAGCATCTTCGAAACCGCCGTGATTGCGGCCTTCGTGCAAGTCTGCAACGACGACTTTCGCACCTTCTTTTGCGTACCGGACGGCGATTGCGCGGCCAATACCGGAACTCCCCCCAGTGACAATTGCCACCTTTCCTTCAAGTCGATTCACCCCCGCTCCTGATCTGTCGAATTACTTGACCCATCTGCGTCCTCCGACTTTCGCATGTCGGAGCACACTACCGCGGCACCGTCCTTTGCGAGAGCAAGAGCGATAGCGCGACCGATGCCGGAGCTGACGCCGGTGACACGGATCTGCAATTTCAAAGTCATTCGTGAAAACTCTTGCCATCGGCTTTGATGGTGTACGGCAACATCATTGCAGAGCTTCGACTGCTCGCACATTCGAGGCAATTTAACCACGCTTAATCTGGAAAATATTATGCAGTAACGGCGTAACAGCACATGTTTGAAAGGGCCAATATTCACGAGCGAATGGCCAAGCAGAATTCTCTGGAGGCAAACGTGCCGCTTCACCCCAAAATTGGCGTCAGGAAAACAGAACGCATGCTTTCTTTTGGCGGCGCTCCACGCCTACCAGATGTGCCTAAGGGCGCAGCAATCTGACCGTGGAGCACATTTTCTCAAGCGCACCTCAACGCCAAATTTGGCCGCTCGGCGGACATTACAAGCCGAGCATCGGATGCCTAATTAAGCACCTGCACTCCCTCAGACCAATTGCCCTTGCGTCAAGCTGGGACCCACAGCTGGCAAGCGAATATGGCACGCGCATCGCGAGACACCAGTGCGGTATCGGCATCAGTGTCGATTTCGGGAAACTGAACGGTGCAGTTATTTTCTATTCACAACCGCCCCGCTGGCGCTCTGTTTCTAGACACGGGAGCACACATAACGCTGGCGACTGACGTGACAGCGGAGACGCAGGAGAAAGAGGAGTTCTCGCGGAGGCGATGCGAATCGGTGTGCAAGGTTCACGGTAGCCCAACTCGCTCGTGGACCGGCATCCGAACTCCGCGGCCGTCGAATGTGCGCTGTTCACTCGCGTGGCAATGTCCGCCTACTAGACCAACTGGAGGTCCCTCCTGAAGGAAGTGAGCGGCCGCAGCATTATCTCCCGTAATTGACCCTGGTTCCAAGCCAACCGTCCCAGCGCCTGGACCAGTAAAGGTTATGCAGTTTCGTGGTCAAAGCACCCGGTCCGTTTTCTCCACCGAGGATAATTCCGTCGACACTGTTGATCGGCATGATTCCGCCAGCGGTTGACGTAAGAAACGCTTCATCAGCCGCGCGCAACTCGTCCGCAGTAACCGGCTTGACATGAACAGGCATCCCAAGTTCCGCCGCCAGTTCAAGCGTTGTTTTCCGGGTGATACCCTCAAGACAGCCAGAGTCTGGCGTGAACAATTTTCCGCTCTTGATGAAGAAGATATTTACCCCCGGCCCCTCGGTCAGGTTGCCGTGCGCATCGCACAACACCGTCCACTCCCGCCCTTGTTCTCCCGCCTCGAAAAGTGAAAGTTTCAAGTCCATCCAATGGAAATTCTTTGCCGTGGGGTCTACGGAATCCGGCGGAATGCGAACGTAGCGCTTGCTGACCAGCAAGTCCAAGCCGCGCTCGCGTTGCTCATCGCTTGCGATAAAGCGATATGGAACAGCGAAAGCATAAAACCGATTGTTGTAGCTGTTCGGATCCGTTCGGTTCGCTGGCGTCGGCCCGCGCGTGACCGCCCACCAGACGTATGCTTCGCGCGTACCAGCGAGCGTTACAAGCTTGTTGAGAATCTCGGTCGTTTCGTTCTTATCGTAAGGACTGCGAAGATAGAATTTCTTGCACGCGTTCTCGAAGCGTTCGAGATGATCTTCCAGCCGGAAGAAAAGACCTTTGCTAACGCTGACAACGTCATATGCCGCGTCCGCCTGCATGAAACCGCCGTCGGTAATCGGCACGCTTGCCTCGTCTATCGAGCAAAAGGTCCCGTTGATGTACGCGCTTCCACGGTCAAACTCCGGAGCGTACTCGAGCCGTGCATGTGACGGGTCCGTCAGCATGACGTTAGCGGCGCGCGTGATGTTCATATCTAGCCTGTCCCTCTCACAGTTCAACGACATTGCAAAATCCCAAGGCGGTAATACCGCAAAGGGCAATGCATCCGATGATAGGTCGCCACGCATGACGAAACAGGTTAGGAGCGGCCAAACAGTTTCGGTGGCGGGCCAATCAGGGAGTGCCTTGCGGGCCCATCGCCCTATGCTGGCGTGACCTCATACTCCGTCCGATTCTGATAGAGGTATCGAAACACTGAAAGGTCATCGGACTTGATTTCTGGGGTTCGGCCGCTCATCAGGTCGGCGAGCAACTGACCAGAACCGCATGACATAGTCCATCCAGCCGTTCCGTGTCTCGCGTTGATGTAGAGATTCGGGACGCACGTGGGTCCGACAATCGGCGTACCATCAGGCGTCATCGGGCGCAGGCCCGTCCAGAAGGTGGCATTTGCGGTGTCACCGCCACCCGGAAACAGATCATTCATGCACATCTCGAGCGTCTCGCGGCGTGCCTGTCGAAGTTTCCGATCATATCCAGCAATCTCCGCCATGCCGCCCACCCGGATTCGATTGTCGATGCGTGTTATAGCAATCTTGTAGGTCTCGTCGAGGACTGTGGAAATAGGCTCGCAGGGTTCATCGACAATCGGAGCGGTGATTGAATACCTCTTGTCGCTATTGAAATCTGTCGATGCAGCGCTTGAATCCGCACCGCGGCAACGCGCGCAACGTGAACGATAGCCCTAACGAAGCGAGCTCGCGTGCCTTCACAAAGTTCAGTTGGCCATCGCCGCCCGAACGCGGCTCACTCTGGTCGCGATACCCTTTGCAAGCCGGTCCGTTCCGTCAGCGAGCCGCTTCATTTCGCTGGCAACGACAGCGAATCCGCGACCCGATTCTCCGGCTCTCGCGGCCTCGACACGCGCATTGAAAGACAGAAGCGACAACGTCTTGATGGTGGTGAGGATGTCGTCAGCGTCTGAGAGAATGCCGTTCGTCTCCGTAGTGAGCGCTACAAGGCGCTCCTGCTTCTTCAGCTCAGCAGCACGCTCTCCCTCGACGCCCAGCACCAAACCCTCAATGAACAGAAGTTCACCGTCCTCACCGAAGACTCCGCCGCCGACTTCGTGTGTCCAGACGGAGCCCCGATCCTTGGTCTTCAGCCGGTAATCAATCGTCCAAGATTCCTTTCTCGACAGAGCTTTGTTGACCATGCGCTCCATGTGAGCCGCGTCCTCACGGTCGAGCAAAGATGCCATCGCCCTCGGGTGTGCCCCGAAAAATTCCGACGATGCGTAGCCAGTCAATGTCTCGATTGAAGGAGTGACATACAGGACCGAGTAAGTTGCGTCATTCATGCAACGGTACAGAAAGCCATTGAGCCGGCCGGTGATGCTGCGCAGGATGCCGAGTTCGTCGCCGAAACTGGGCGGTACGTGCTGGCCAGCTGCGTCGATGTGGTTCGTTGTTTTCATTGCGGGCAAAGCGCGGCGAACTCCCGCGCCATGAGATGAGTCACCAAGACTTCGCGGCTACTACCTATGCGCGATGCGTCCCAATCGTGTTGGTTGGGAGAAGACTATCTGGTCCACATGGTTTTTAACATGTGTCTTATGGTCAAATGAGCGTGCCATTTAACACACGTACCGGGCCGTCGGCAGTAACTAGGAAGCGGTCTCCCTGGCTTTTCCGGTTGCGCCGCGAGCAATTTCGACAGATATTGCCATGAGCAATTGCAGCACGATATCTATACCCGGTGTCTGTCGGCCGGCACTGTACGTATAGACCAGCAATCCTTCAAGTTGCGCTGCGATGAGAGTCGCGCGTGCCAGACACTCACGGCCTGACGCCAGGGGGTCGATCTCCCGCACAAGATTGACGTAAATCTGACGGTACTCAGCGTAGGACTTGCCGAGCAGTTCGTGAGTGATGGCAGAGTGTTCAGCCAGCGCAAACATCTCGAACGAGAAGCGGCATACACGTGGATCGCATGCTTCTTCAAAGACGTCCTGAAATATTTCGCACAACCGCTCAATCGCAGGCTTGTCGTTCGGCTGGCTCATTTCCGACCAACGGTCGTAGTACGTGGAGAAGAGCGCGTTAATTGTCGAACTCAGAAGGTCTTCGTGTGTCGGAAAATAGTGTTGTAGAGCCGACGTGAGGATCCCGACCTCCTTGGCCACGCGCGCTAGCGTAAAATTCGCGTACCCCTCCGAGGCCAGCACATTGGCCGCTGCGGCAACAATCTCGTTGATTTTCGCTTCCCGTTTGCGACTCTGCATCGTCGGACGGAGATAGCTTGGTTCTGAACTACTCTGCCGGACAGCAATCTCGTATCGGCCTCTCCGCATGTGGCTTTCGGAACCGAACAGGCTCTCCCGAACGCCCGTGCCCGCGGGAGCCGCTGGCAGTGCCACGGCGGAATGCTCGTTATCAATTAGGTCGATACCAAACGTTGACCCCGTCAGGCCGGCAACCGACTTGACGCTCCGTTTGGTCGTGCGGACGAATTCCTCATAATCCTTTTCGGAATCATCAAAGCGCGCGGCAAAGATCATCATGCCTTCTGCCTGCGCCGTGAGCACCAACGCGCGCGCCCTGCATTCGTCGGCCGAAAGCGCCGGGTTAATCTCAGACAATAAGCCGGCGAAAATATTCCGATACGAAGCGTAGGCTTCTACGACTAAAGCAGAAGCATAAGATTCGTGCTGAGCAAAAGCCCAAGTTTCGAACAGGAATTTCCCTACATCGGGCTTGTTGATATCCTCGAAAATCTGCTCGATGAGCGCGGCACACCGACGTTGCGGCGGCGCGCCGCTGCGGTTCGCGATGCCGAGATACTGGTCGAGAAAGCCCTGCAGGAAGTTCTTGATGACGATGGACAGCAGTTCATCTTTGTCTGGAAAGTAGTACTGGAGGTTACTCAGCGTGAGACCGGCCTTCGTCGCCACCTTCCGTGTAGTAAAGCTGGCGTAGCCTTCGTCACAAAAAATTTCCGTGGCGGCTACCAGAATGTCGCCGATTCGACGTTCACGGTTGCGCCGCTGCACTGAACCGGCCTCGGCCGCCTCACCCTGCACCTTCATCGCGCCCGCGCGCGCAGCTAACTTCTCTTGCACGTGTACATCCCCCCACAAAAACATCCTGCGTTGTCCAGTCGGCATTATAGGTCAAAACACCGGCTTACGATTACCATTCCGAAAATTATCCCGACCATAAACGCACCAAGATGGAGCGCGACATGCACACTATAACAGCGCTCAAACTCCAACCCATAAGGGATTCTACCGGGTTCTGTTTTTATTTTTTTTCTTGATTTGTTGGTCACTCAACTCATAAACTTAGGTCACGCAACAAGATATTTGTCTCGGATACGCCGAAGACGGGGTATCTCGAACGGCATCTGCGCCTTCAACGCCCAGGGAGCAAACATGGAAAGGCAAAATATCAACTCGGCTGTCGCGTTCGCTGCGCTGAACCCGGCGGAAATTACGTTGATTGCCGACACAGCAACGGCCACAGGCATTCCCTCATCGGCAACTCTGGAGGGAACCGGGCTCTCGCCGGCCGCCTTGCTCCAGGGGAAGTGCAAGACATCAATGCAGCAACACGTCACTGCGCTCAGTAACGCTGTAGGTCTTACCGGCGACCGCCTGCTGGCCCTCCGCGCGGGCTCGCGCGCGCACCTGACCGCCTTCGGCATTGTTGGCTATGCACTTTGGAGCAGCGCGACGTTGCGGGAAGCGCTCACCGTGGCCCGTGAATATGCGCCGCTGCTCAACTTAAAATGCGGCCCCACGCTTTCAGTTGAGGGCGGCTCCGCGGTTCTGCGCTTCATCGAACCGAGCGGGCTGAGCATTGACGAGACTGAATTCTTCGTCGAATTCGAGCTGGTGAAGGTCCTGACGTTCCTTCGGGACATGCAAATCCCGCACTTTCAACCGTCGTGCGTGCGTTTGCTCTCCTCGTGTGCCGACCACCACAGCAGAGCCGGCATTTTGCTGGGCTGCAACAATGTCAGCAAAGACACCGTGGCTCAAATCCGCTTTGACGCCGCATGGCTTGACCACTCGCTGTCGCAAGCCAATCCACGCACACATAAAGCATGCCTCGAAGCGTGCAATCAGCTTCTCGAAACGCAGGATAGCCATGTCGACCTCGCGTCCAGCGTGCGTTCGATTCTCGCCAATGCCTCCACTGCAATCCCAACATTGCCAGAGGTGGCGAGCACGTTGTGCATGTCAGCACGCACGCTTCGCCGCCGTCTCGACCTGATGAATACGTCATATAGCCAGTTGCTCGACGATGTGCGCAAGACACTGGCCATCCGATATGTCGCGTCGACTGGTTTAACCACGGAGCTCATCGCCGAGAAGCTCGGCTACAGCGATGCCGCGAACTTCAGCCACGCATTCAAGCGCTGGACCGGTCAGGCTCCGCGTCAATATCGTGCGACGTCTGTCGCGAAAATTGCTGTCCCGAGGGGAGCCCTCGTCGCCATGCCGCGTGCCGCACAACGCTTCGAGTTGCTTCAGACGGCGGCATAGAAAGGAGCGCAAGCTCGACCGAACAGGTGTCATGTCTTCCGTCGGCGACACGCGTCGATGCCCACGAAATCCGTATCGCCAACTGGTAAGCGTCCCGAACTCTGGTTCCGGACGCTTTTCTTCTTGTGTAACTAGACACGCTTTTCACCAGGACTAAAACACCAGCAGCACTTCGCGACATCGAACACGCGCCCCACGGCTTCGTCGAGCTGAACGCTCATCGCGAGAAAGGACCCACAGTTCTCACTGGCGGCGGCCTTCAACAGCTCCTGAGAAACCAAGACGTTCTCTTCCTCACCGTAACCGTCCGACCGCGACCGTTCTTGACAGCGTGTTGATATCGAACAATTGAAGGCGGCGTGTTGATTCAGGCGATGTCGTGCTGAAGCTGATCGGCAACGACCCATGGCAACAGTTCGTCAACGCGATTGACGGGATGCTCGGCAATGCAAAGATGACGACAGCGCTACTCGACCGGCTTACGCACCACTGCCACATTGCAGAAACAGGCAACGAAAGCTATCGTTTCAGAAACAGCACGACACAACCAAAGAAGGAGAGAAAGAAGACCCAGACACCCACCGAGTAAGCCGCAAAGCTGGTCCAACGGGTGGGTCAGAATTCAATGCAAATCGTGGAGCTGCGGACGAAAACTTGGACTACCTGGAGGTAGTTCATGTACTCGTACGAAGACCGCATGCGAGCGGTCCGGCTTTATTTGAAGTTGGGTAAGCGCGTCGGGGCGACCATCCGACAGCTGGGTTATCCGACAAAGAATTCTCTGAAATCGTGGCATCTCGAATACGAACGATGTCATGATTTGCGGACCGGCTATGTTCGTTCCACGCCGAAATATTCGGCCGAACAGAAGAAGGTGGCCGTCGATCATTACTTAGGCCATGGCCGTTGTGCTGCTGCAACCTTGAGGGCGTTGGGATATCCAAGTCGCGGGACGCTCGTTGCCTGGATCGAAGAGCTGCATCCCGAAATCGGAAAACGCATTGTCGGCAGAGCAACTGGCAGCCTTCCGAAATCGCCGGCGGTGAAGCAGGCGGCAGTCATCGAACTGTGCACCCGAGAGGAAAGCGCGCGCCTGCTTGCCCAGAAAGCAGGCGTGAGCAGGCCGACGCTTTACAATTGGAAGAACCAGCTACTCGGTCGTGAAGCCCCAGCATCCATGAAACGCCAGAAGAAGCCAGCACCGGACAGTGAGCGTGCGAAACTGGAACAACAGGTCGAATCGCTTCGACGCGACGTCCGGCAACTGCAGCTCGAGCACGACATCCTGAAGAAGGCGAACGAACTGATAAAAAAGGAATGGGCATCGTCCCGCAACTCCTGAGCAACCGGGAGAAAACGATGCTGGTTGATGCCCTGAAAGACACCTACACGTTGTCAGAACTTTTAGCCGTATTGGGGCTAGCGCGCAGTTCCTACTTCTATCATCGTGCGCGTCTGCTCGTGGCCGACAAGTATGCTGGCGCTCGTCGAGTCATCGCAGACATCTTTGAGGTCAATCACCGCTGCTATGGCTATCGCCGGATACGCGCGGCACTGGGCAGGCAGAAGGTAGTGATCTCGGAGAAAGTGGTGCGACGCTTGATGAGGCAGGATGGGTTGACCGCTGCCACGGCCAGACGACGTCGCTACCGCTCCTACGGCGGAGAAATAAGCCCTGCGCCGGAGAACATCATCAATCGCGACTTCCGTGCAGGAGCCCCGAACGAGAAGTGGCTCACCGACATTACCGAATTCCAGATCCCAGCCGGCAAGGTGTATCTGTCTCCGTTGATCGACTGCTTCGATGGACTGGTAGTGAGCTGGACAATCGGCACGCGGCCAGATGCCGAACTTGTAAATACCATGCTCGATGAGGGCATCAAGACGATAGCCAACAGTAATAAACGGCCTGTGGTCCACTCTGATCGCGGGGCGCACTATCGCTGGCCCGGATGGCTCTCACGCATACGTGATGCCAAACTAGTTCGCTCGATGTCACGCAAGGGATGCTCACCCGATAACGCGGCCTGCGAAGGCTTCTTCGGTCGGCTCAAAACAGAGTGGTTCCATCCGCGGGATTGGCGGACTACGACCGTCGAGCAATTCATTGAGGTACTTGACTCTTACATACGCTGGTATAACGCAAAGCGGATCAAGGTCTCGCTAGGCGCTCTCAGCCCGCTCGAATACCGGGAGAGCCTGGGAATGGCAGCATAAACCAGTCCAAGTATTTAGCCGCACCCCCCGTGGGTCAGGATTCCGTGCAAATCAACACACTGACTTTAACCAGTGACAGCGGGCCACGTTCCCGATAGTGCATGGCCCGACTTCGCTATCGGTACGACCGATAAACCGGTGACTATGACGCGGAGACAGATGCCATCGTGAGGTCGGCCCACGTCAACACCACGGGCACCCCGGGAGAGGCTTTGAGGATTCTTGTGACGGCCTCAAAAATCGATGACCGACCGATCGAGAACGCCTCTTTCCTCGGGATAATATGGTCCACAAGCGCAGCTGCACTCAAGGCACCTTCTGTGATCAGGCAGTTCACGGGCTCGCCGTCTACGATGGCGTCGAATACCGCATGCCCGTCTTCAAACGAGACCGCGTCGGGGGTAGGAAATACAATTTCCATGCGTCTTGACCTTGAATGATATGGAGGATGCTCGCTGCGGAAAATTTGTCGCCGCTCGATCAGGTCGAACGGTCGATACAGGTCGATGCGTTTGAATCTATTTTGCGCAAACGCCAGCAACATTTCGAGGTTCTGAGGGGACATTTATTTGTGTGCCCCGGCCTATAGAACATGTGGCGTCGCTGGGGTATCCCGGTCAGGATATGCGTTTCTTGCAACCCTTCTAATGCGTGTTGAAGCACCACGCCTCGGGGTATACAGCGATATCCATTCAATTCCTGTGATGCACGGCCCGTGAACATGTCAAATGTCCTTTCCGCACATTGTTATTGATTTAAGCCCGACTAGACTTGGTACGCGATTCCTGAATTGCACATCGATTTCGTTGCGTCGAACAGCTATGACGCGAGGAATCGACGCATCAGCGTATTCGAACTATCTGATATCCGTTACGGAGCCTTCTCATGTCGTCAACCTCAAACAAGCAACGCCTCCAGGAAGTTCCGGCCGGTACTCCGGCAGCCGAAGTTAAACGAATCATCGACGCCGACGGCGGCGTCATCGTCAAAGGTCTATTCGCGGGGCGAGTCGACCGCATGAATGAAGAGCTCGACCCGCTTATCGCCAAATGGCACGAGGGTGTCAAGGGCAACGAGTGGATGGAAGAGTTTGCTGGCCGTCAAACCAAGCGCATGACCCAGCTCGTGGTACGAAGCAAGACCTTTCGCGAAGAGATGATTGACGACGCGACGATGCTTTCTTACATCGACACGATGATGCTCGAGAATGCTGACTCGTACTGGATGAATGCGGCCCAAGTGATCCAATTGCAGCCTGGCGAAAAAGCGCAAATGCTACATCGTGACCTTGAGAACTATCCCGTCTTCCGAAAATACGGCCCAGAAGGTCCCGAAGTGATGTGTAACTGCCTGGTGGCACTTTCTGACTATACGGAAGAAATGGGTGCCACCCGCGTCATCCCAGATAGCCACAAGTGGGCCGACTTCGAAGACAGAGGCGATCCTGCGCAGACCATTCCCGCAGTCATGGAGAAAGGCGACGCTCTCGTCTACTCCGGCAAGATGCTTCACGGCGGCGGCGAAAACCGTAGCAGCAAACCACGCCGCGCCTTGGCGCTCGCCTTCTGCCTCGGGTGGTTGGTGCCGGAAGAAGCCTATCCGTTTGTGGTGCCACTTGAAATCGCCCGGAAGATGAGCCCGCGCGCTCAACAGTTGATGGGATTCCGGTCATTCCACAACGCCAAACTCGGCGGCGGTAGTCTGTGGCAAGTCGATTACCTCGAACTCGCTGACTTCCTCAAGCTGAACGCGCCTTAAGTAAGAGCGTCGCAAATCTATCCGCCGACACAATCGTGTTTCCCGGCTCCCCGGCTATCCTTCAAGGCAGGCTGCGGGCCGGGCCCAAAGCTCTCGCCCACCCCATCATATGCCGCGCGATCGTGCATAAATAAGCTACGCAGTGGGTTAACTCAGTTAAGCGAATTGTCGGTACTTCTTGCAGCGCCCACAACTGCAACCTCATTCATACCAGCTAACGACCACTGAGTAACCGTCCTTCCCGGTCAGCCGAATATGAAGCCGACGATCAGACCGTAGCTTCAAATCCATTCTCGTCGACCCATGCCCGCGCCCACTGCATTGCCGACACGTACGCAGCGCATTCGTTATCGAATCGCTCGCTCTGTCGCGCGCGCATTAGCACCTCGCCTCTGAAGAAGATGATTCCGTAGGCACTATGGCTGCCATCGGTATTTCTCACCTCCTCAATGGCAAGGACGTGTCCTCGATAGTGATTCATAATGGTCAAGTTCCCTGATCTCCTGGATAGCCAGGAATGGCAGGCTGCACGTGGTAAGCAAAACTCGCTCCCCGCTCGCCACGCGCGCTGCCAAACTTCGACGTAGCCTACTGCTATGACGTCAATGTTGCAGAGGCAGGCCCACACCAAGGCTATTGCTTTACTGGCCCACTGTCGGAGAAAAGAACCACCCTCCCGTCCTGTGCCTGTGCCACGGCAGTCAGTGGCAACCGGTCAGACCGTTGCGCTCCGCCAAAGGTCTTCCCGTCGTCATTGCTCAGCATTGAGACGCCATCCAGTGCAACCGCGAGGACTGTTCCGTTCGAACGCTGAATGATGCTGTTCACCGAGCTGTGGAAGCTCGTCGAAACGTTGGTCCACGTCTGTCCATCATCACTACTGCGGTAGATTGAGCCACGAAGGCCGCCGACCAGCAGGGTACCGTCCTTCAACGCCGTGCCGCTCCAAAAGCTACCGGCATATCCAGTTGGAAGATAGGTCCACGATGCGCCAACGTCGGTCGACCGCAACACGAAACCCTTCTCAGCCGAAATGAACAGCTCGCCCTTCGCGTTCGGGAACATGCCGTAGAGGTTGACGTCGGCCTTTGTACTGCCCGGTGGCGGCGGCAGGGCGACTTCCTTCCATGTCGCACCACCATCGGTTGTATGCAGCATCAAAGACCAAAGCCCAATGGCCCATCCCTCGGACTTGTCCTTGAAATACACCGAGAAGAATGGTCGGTCATTGGCGATGTCGACGCGCTGAAGCCGCCACGTCTCGCCTGCGTCGTCTGTCCTGAGAATCGCCCCCCACTGCCCAACAGCCCAGCCCGTCTTGTCATCGACAAAGACGACAGACGTCAACATCGAGCTGACTGGCACGCTCTTGGCCTGACGAAAGTGTTCGCCGTTGTCGTCCGACAGCAATACGGCGCCATGGTCGCCGACGCTCACGATCCGCTTCCCGGCCGTGGCCGCGCTAAGCATTGCCGTGCCAAGCGCGCCGGCACTGTGCGCAGCCGGCATAACCGCGAGTGCCGGCTTGGCGGCCGGTGCGTCAGCAGCCAGAACATAGTTCGAGAAAACCAGCAGGCAGGCAGCGGCTGCGCATGCCCGGATTCCTGCGCGCGGCGCGCTTACGGGAGAACGGAACGGATTCCGCAAAATATTTTGCATCGGAACACCTCAGTGACTGAGAACACCGGGCGCGCGTACAGGGCGACGCCGCGGAAAGAGCTTTTCCAGAACAACGGCGAGTGCGGGCAGCGCTGTCATCGCCATAACGAGATTGACGACAAACATGAATGCGAGCAGCTTGCCCATGTCGGCCTGAAATTTAAGCGCTGAGAACGACCAGGTCGCAACACCGATCGCGAGCGTGATTGCCGTGAAGATCGTTGCCATGCCGACCTCCAGAATCGAATGCTCCAATGCCTTAACAATCGTTTCACCGCCCGCAAGGTGAGCCTGGAGTCGATTGTAGATATAGAACGCGTAGTCGACGCCAATACCGACGGCCAGCACCATGACCGGAAGCGTGGCGACCGTCAAACCAATCTCGAACTCCTTCATGAACCAATATCCAATGAAAGTGCCCACAGTCAGCGGCAGGCAGCATGCGACCACTGCCCGAAAATCTCGATAGACCGCAAAGACGAGTATGACGATGGCCAGATACACGTATAGCATCATCGGCAACTCGCTCTTCTCAACCTCGTCGTTTGTCGCCGCGAGCACACCTGCATTGCCTGCGGCCAGCCGGAGTTCGACTCCCGCAGTCTTATGGCTCGAAGCAAACGCCTTGGCGGCGGCAATCACCCGGTTGATGGTCGATGCCTTATGGTCAGCAAGGTAGAGATGGACCGCCGTCATGCTGCAGTCTGGGCGCATATAGCCGCGCACGCGATTGATTTCAGCGCTGAGCGACGAGTAGTTCCCTGGGTCGATCGGCACCACACCCATCTTGGGGTTGCCCTCGTTGTATCCCTGGTTGTAAGTCCGCAGCATGCCGGCGTATGAACCGACCGACACGACGCCAGGCACGGTATTCATCTCGTAGGCAAGCGCGTCACCGTATTGCCCGACAGCTGGCGACTCGCATGAATTCGGCGGCGCTTCGACAACCAGCGTAAGCCAATCAAGACCAACATCGAAGCTGTTGGCAATCGATACAGCATCGCGATTAAAGCGCGCGTCAGGACGCAATTCAGGTGCCCCTGGTTGCAATGTCCCCACTACGCGGTCACGGCTTTCCCATACCGCTGCTGAAAAGATTCCGGCAACGACAAGCAAGGTGATGACAGCATTGCGCGGCTCGGCGATACGTGCAAGCACCCGAAGCCAACGGGCGCGACTTTCGCGCTTCTGCATCGCCTTTTGCGCATACTCACGCGTGAAAGTGAAGCAAGACGCGGCAACCGGCAGCATCACCAGGTTAGTGAGAATCTTGTATCCGACACCCAGCGACGCCGTGATTGCCAGTTCTCGAATCATCGGAATCGGGATGAGTAGCAGCGTAACGAACGAAACGAACGCGGTGACCAAGGCCAACGTGCCTGGAATCAGCAGTCCAGTAAAACTGTGCCGCGCGGCCTCCTCGGTCGTTTTGCCGTGTGCCAGTTCCCGGACGATGAAGTTAATCTGCTGGACTCCGTGCGACACACCGATAGCGAAAACCAGAAAGGGAACGAGCACGGCTAGCGGGTCCAACCCGAACCCCAGTAGGCGTAACGTGCCGAACTGCCACACGAGTGATGTCAGAGAACACGCGATCGGCAGAATCGTAAAGCGCAGAGAATGGCAATACCAGTAAACCGCAACACCAGTCAGAACCAACGCAATACCGCAGAACAGCAGAACACCCTCGGCTCCGTCCGCGATGTCGCCAATCTGCTTTGCAAAGCCGATGATCTGGACCTCGTAACCCGCGTCCTCAAATGGCTTGCGAACTTTATCCTCAATCAACTTGTTGTAGGCGACGTAGTCCAGAACCTTGCCATCCGCACCGACCTCATTGATCGAAGCCGTCACCATGGCAGCTTTCTGGTCCCGCGAGACCAGCGAGCCCATGTAGCCGCCCTGATCGGTCGCCTTCCGCGCAGCTTCAACCTGCGCAGCATTCATATTTTCTGGCGTTATGGTTCCTGGGATAATCGGCTCAGCGCGGAAGCCCTCCTCCGTGATTTCGTTGACGAAGCTGTTCGGCGTCCACAGAGACTGCACACCGAGCCGGTCTACGTTCGGCAGATAAGCAACGGCTTGCGTGACCTTGTAGAGGCGCGTCAGCCCTTCCTTGTTCCAGATGGTTCCATGTTTGGCGCGGACAACGACTGTTAGCCGGTTGGCACCCAACAAATCATCTCGATATTTCTGGAAGGTCTTGATGTATTCGTGGCCAATAGGAATCTGCTTCTCGAAGCCGGCCTCCATTCGCAGCTGGATTGCGAACGCTCCCATCACGAGGGTGAAGAGCAAAAAAGTGATGAGTGTTATGGCACGATGCGCGAACAACCAACGTTCGAGTTTTCCGATTGCACTTATAAGCACGGTCTCTTCCTCAAGAAAACAAGTCCCCCATGCGGGGGACGGACTACTAGAAATTGCGGGTTACAAATGCGCCGACGAAGTCACGGTCCCGGTAGTACTGATACGGGGCTTTACCCATATATGTAGTCCAGTTGATGCCCGCTTGCCATGTCGCCGGGTTCTGGTTGAAGAGCACATACACGTTGAGCGAACTCGCGTTATGGAGATAGTTGGCGCTGAACGTCGGCGTATTGCCGAAAAGCGTGCGCGAATAAGTAGCGCCCGGGGTAACCTGCCAGCCGTGAATGAGTGTCCCGTCATATGTCCAGTTGAAATCCACCACCATGCCGGCCGACGTTGAGGTTCCGACTCCGATCGGTGTCGCGTTGGCGCTCGAGGGGTCGTTAAGCCACGCCACGTAGCCTGCGGCCGGTATTTGCTGGACGGTCTGTCCGTTGATCGTACGGGTGACAACACTGTTGGAACTGATACCAGGAAACTTGGTAACGCCTACCTCGAGCGAAAGGTTTGCTGTGTCCGCACCACCCAAAGCCTTCAAGACTATCGGATAGTTTGCCGGGGTAATGCCCAGCAACGCGTTAATATCGAGGTTGATATTTTTCGTGTCCTCCCACAACGGGCAATATCCACTGGCGGCATTTGTATTTGCGTTGATTGGCCCGTTCGCGCCGTAGCAGCCTGACAAAGAGACTGCGCTATGGGGACGATAGGCGAGTTCACTGCCTATAGCCCAATCCCCAAGTTGAAAGTTCGTACTTAGTCCGAAGAGTTGTCGACTATTGAGGTATTGATATTGATACTGGCCGGCTGACGTAATGTTGAGGACAGGGCTCTTGTCGTTGTAGCGGAGGTAATAGAACCCGAAATCTGCCTGTATCGATGTCGGCTTATAGTGCATCGAAATGCCATACTGCCCGCTGTTCTTACCGTAGACGTTACCTGCCACGGGAACACCGATGGCGTTAAACGGCGAGCCCACGTAGGTGCCGTTCACCAAACCACTGTTCGCCGCCCCGTATGCGCCCCGAGTACCGCTACCGGCGATTGTCGCTCCATCGGCCGCGCCGACATTGCCGTTTACTGTACTGACGCTGAGCGGAACATTGCCGTTGTTAAGTGAATCAGATGTGCTGAAATACGATCCAACCGCAGGATATATGTTGCCGTTCCATCCGAGCTGGTAATAGGCAGAAATATTGAGACCATGGCCCAGCGCCGATTCAAATTCGATCATTGGCGCCGGAAGGACAGCTTCTTTAAGCTGCGTCCCCGGAATCAGAAGCTTTTGATAGTCATAAGAGTTAGTTGCGTTGATACCACCTGCCAGGAAGAGACTCTCACCCCAGTTGACGACCTGGTTACCAACGCGAATGTGTGCGGACTGGTCTGCGAGACGAAAATCCTTCTCGGCCCACAAATCGAGCAAACGGATGTTGCGGACCATTTGGGCATAAGCGGCCGAACTCAATTCCGTCCGACTGGTATTCGCCGCCGCAAAGTCATAGAAATACGTCGCGCGAGCCAGAAACTTTAACCCGTATTCCGGATCATCGAGGAACAGCTCGTTGGTGCCTTTCAGGTACGCCGTGAACAGTCGGTTACGCCGATAGTTAAGATCGCCGTCGTCGCCGTTCGACCATTGTGCTGTGTTGGCGGTTCCGCCGCATGAGACAGAGTCGCCGGTCAACGCGCAACTTGGATCGTGCAGACGATATCCAATGCCCGCAGTATATGCGGAGTCGAAGTTCCCCTGGATGCCGCCGTATGTGAACGTAAAGGCATGCGCACACGATGCTGCTACTGCAGTTAGAACACCAACAGACACCAACTTTGTTTTCCGAATCTTCATGCCTCTCCCCTAACGTTTCAATTTTGCTAACGAGCGGACATTCCTAGCCGCTGACGCCAGAACGTGTGACGTTTTTCTCACGGCGACTTCCAGAACCACTACGCATAAGAGTCCGACAACCGCACAGTAATAAGCGGAAATTTCCTCGCCAATGTTGATAATGGCCATGCGAATGGTTTGCGAGGCCACTTTATTTGATGTGGTCAACGCATTGGCCGAGGCTGGACTCCTCACCATGCGAGCAGAGAATTTTTTCGACTAATCGTTCCAGATGCATACTTATCGATTGCAATGCAGAGGGACGTACGACGAACCATTCGCCTCTGCGTCGCTCTACAGACGGGCGAAGTTGTGGAGTAATGTGATATGCAAAAAAAGGCCTGACCACTGGGCGCAGTCAGGCAGAAACGGAAGGGACTACCCTTCGAGAGGAATCACGCGAAGCGTGGGTTCGCGTCGTACAGCCGGTTTAGCGGCTGCTTTGCTGCTGGAGACTTTGCATCGTGTAGAAATCGTCGCGGAGAATTGCATTGTCGCCGCTGTCCTCGTAGTACTTAGCATCCTTGGTCGCGCCGAACACGAGACCGTCACCAACATAACGGCTCGAGTTGACGTCGTACATAACGAATTGGTCCGCGCTACATGCGCCGCCCAACTCGGCAATCGGAATCGCCGGCGACTCCTTCACCTTCCAAACCTTGCCTTGGGTGTCGTAGTCGTCTCCAGCAACCGCAATCCACGAATCCTCGTCCAGATAGAGCAGCTTTTTCGGCATGGTGTGACGCATGCCGGATTTCACCGTGCCCTCGACCACCCACACGCGATGCAATTCATAGCGGCGGTTGTTCGGGTTGATAAAGTGGTCTTGCGCGCCGTCAGTAGCCGATGTTTTGGTATCAACCATACCGAATGCGTTGTACGGTACGTAGATTTCCTTCTTGCCTAGAAGCTTCCAGTCGAAGCGGTCCGGAAGTCCGAAGAAGTTCAAACTCTGGTCGACCGTATACTGGTTTTCGAAACCAATGAGCGGCGTATCGTACGCGTAGCTAGGTAGACGACGAACTCTACGTTGCCCAGTGAAGTAGTAATAGGACTCCGTGTCTTCCTTAAAGTAGACGCGGTTCACAACGGCTTGTCCCGCCAAGGCGGCCGGCGTGTTGTATCCATAGTACACGCCCATCATAAGCTCGTTGCTTGACATGGGGGCAGTTTGTCCTTTCTTACCCCATGGGTAGTAGTACATTTGCTTCCAACGAATGTCGATGCGATTGCTCTGGCCCGGGCTTGCGGAGACCATCGTGTAACCATCTTGCCATTCCAGCCCAACGCCGTGATAGCGGGTGAGAAAGTTCCACATCGCTTCGATACCAGACTTCGGCTCGGGGAACGGTACGCTCGGCATTTGCGCGTTCGCTAGCGACCAGCCATCGGGACCAATTGCGGCCTTGCCAGCGGCAGCCTTTGTGTTCGCCTGCACGAAGGCGGGTAGCACACAGTCACGATGCGACGGGTACACTGGCATCGTGTAGCCCTTGTTCGTTTTCAGAAGGGCAATTTGCCCTGGCGTTAGCTTGTCCGCATACTTTTCGACATTCGACGTGTCGATAACGAACGAAGGTTTCTCGCCTTTGTACTTCCAAAAATCCGCGCGACTCTTACCAGGCCCCCAACCCGGGCTAATACTGCTGGCATCGTCGAATGCGGGAATTCCATCTTTGCTGGCGCCCGCCTCGGCACCAGCGTACGTCAAGTCAGCAGCAACAGCAGCTGCCGTGGAATCAAACAGCACAGCCGCCAATGAAATCGCGGCAAATAGTTTCGTCCGGGAAATCGCCATCACATCCTCTACGGTTTACGCCGTGCTAACGGCCGGGCCCATCGCGCAATCGAGAGAGAACGAGGCGCTGGGCCTGATTCAGGTGGCAAGGTCAGAATTTTCTTGCCGCTCACACTCTTTTGACTTCAACAAGCGATTGATTAGCAGGTTAGAGGAGACACTCCGGGCGAAACATGTTCCAGCGGGACAAAATGTCGGTGACAGACGGTCAACTGCATGTGGACTGTTTGTGGCGTGTCGAAAGCGGTGAAGCACAGGACGTATCCGTAATGTCCAAGCTTTACCCAGAGGAAATATCGTGAGCGATTAGTTTGGTAGTAGTCAGGGGAGACGAGGCTCCCCCCTTCCAAGACGATGTCCTCGCCGTCCAAAAATGCTAACAGGCCACCGCCGAAAGGGACTAACTACCATCTTTCACAGATGCGTACATGATGGAAATATCCTTCTGGCCGCTTCCCGCCCGCTGCGCTCTCTCGAGATAGCTCAGATAGGCCTTTGTTGTCTCATAGCCGATGTTCTCAGAGATGTACGCGTCACGAACGACAAGCTGTCTTGCATAGTGCACGTCAACCGTGGCCTGATCGCCAGAGTAGTCGCCTCCGGTTAGGCGTCGGGTGATGTCACTGAGCCCGTCCGCGAGCATCGTATTCATGATGCCAGATATCTTTCGGAACGACTCAGGGCTGACGGCAGCCCGCTCGGCAAGCGCGGCGCCCTCAAAGAACGCTGTCAGCGCGCCAAAATAGTATGCGTACAGCGCCAGATAAATCACAGACGCAGTGCCCGGATCGTCACCGAAGAATTCGGCTTTTCCCGCCATGGCTCGCAACACAGCTTTGTGTCTCGCGAACCCCTCTGCATCTCCCGAATAAACTATCGTCGTCTCCGCTTTGCCGATGTCTCGGGGGTAGGCCATAATCCCGCCGTCAATATACTGGCCGCCCTTTTGCCGAACGTAGTCGGAGATGCGGCGCGCGTCATCGCAACTGCCAGTGCTCAGATTGACGACCGTCTTTCCCAAAAGCATTCCCCCGATACTCTCGGCTCGAAGAATCGCTTCAGTTGCAGCCTTATCGATGGTGCACATCACAAGCAAAGGACTCGCTGCGGTCGCTACTTCCGCCGCCTCAACGCCGGTCGCCCCTTCGTTGACAAGGTCAATGATACGGCCCGCAGAACGGTTCCAGACGGTGACGTCATGGCCGGCGCGCAACAATGCACGCGCCAGCGTGCTACCCATAGCACCAAGTCCGAAAACCGATACCCTGCGAGTCATTACGGCTTCACTCACTGCTACCTCGTCGTTTCGCGTGTCAAATTGGCGCACCCGCCATCCTTTCACCGTAAATTTGTCGGACGCTTGGCGCCCCGCCATTCTCAGCCAGAGGACTGTATACCGCCATGTTCGACAAGGACAATTGAAGGCTTGCCCCATGGCATTTATCACATGAAAACTAGACCAACAACTGGTCCGACGGAGCGTGCAGTCACTCACGCTGCGGGCCATACGCTTCTCGAGCGCCGAGGTCACAGAGCTTACCTTGGACAGTCCAAGCCTATTCATCGTAAAAATCAATAGTGGCGAAAGTCCCAGCTGAGCAAGCCTAACCAACGGCGGGATGTTGTCCGGTTTTCTCCATACGGTTGAGCAACGCAGGTTCAAAAATTCTTGGGCACAAGTTTCAGCAAGCCCAGTTTTTGATCACATCAATGTTCGCCAAGGCGACGACCGCGCGGACCGGATATTCGGAGTTAGTGAGCCCGCGTTCAAAATCCACGTTGTCGTGCGACACGACCTGGTCGACGGCATTCCCTAGCCCAACCGCCGACATCGGGAAGTAACTGGACGCACGTCCTTTCGCGAAGACCAACAAATCCGGTTGGACCCGCACTACTGCCACGCAAACATCTCACCGCTCTGCCGAAGCCTGTAACGACTTCGTTCATCAACAGCAGAATGCCGTGACTACAGAAAATGGTTTCAGTTTTCTACCCATACCACAGGGCGGAATATGGAAACACGCATCAGAATTGATGAACGGCGCTTTTCAGAGTACCGCTGACTAGTCGATCGGCCAGATTCGTTGTGACTTTTTGCGTTCGCGCGTCACCGACGATGCGAGATAGCGACTCGTGAAAGACAGGCGGCCAGCACGATCAACCGGCCGTGCGAATAGCTCTCGTATATGGCGATGAGCATGTTTTAGTGGGTTCAGGTGTCTGTGCCGCTCAGCGCGGGAGCAGATCGTCAATCATGACGCGGACAGGAGGAAAGCATAGAGAGTCATCTTGGAATGCGTCTCCGATTGCGGAATGACGAGCGCAGCCCACGGGGAGGGTATCCAAGGCTTTCGAAATCCCGACGAACCGACTAGTCCGCGTCTCTTTGGCCATTTCACACAATGGTTTGACCGGATGGCGCATGGCGTCCATTAATTTGAACATCGATTATTTACCCGCTCCTTGCATCGGACGGCTTGCCCCGGGTGTCTCACCAGATGCCGGACCGCAAGCGCGCATGCTCAAGACGGAGGATCCTGAGCATTCCCGCACCCAAATAGAATCCGGGCGCACCCTGCGCGAATCACGAATCAACCTGAAGGAGTCTGCGCATGATACGCAGTTCACACGAAGCAGAGCAGCTTGCTGTGCAAACGGCTAGTAACGCTCCCTCACAAAGCGAGATCAATGTCGATCTCCCCCACCGTCTAAAAATGCTCAAGAGCGCAGAACATCGCCTCAGTCAATACGGGCAACCCTTGACGAGGACCTATGTGGAAGGCGTTATTTGGATAGTGGTGGCAGCGATCATCTGGGTTATCGCGCTCAACTTCCTGGCATAAGAGAGGATGAAATGATTGACGATTTGAAATCGGGCAGCGGGAGGGAGTCACTGGCTGGACGGTTACCCGTACTGCCCGCTGAGCGTATTTATGACGGCTACATGTCCTATATGTGGACGGGGGTCACCTTTGCGGCGGCGACGTACGCTTTTCTGATCGGCGGAGCACTGCCGTTTGTGGGAAACACGAAGCTTGGGTTGGCAGGGTACATCGTGGGACTTATCGTCGGTATCGTGCCAGTTCAACTGGCAATGGGAATTCCGTCCTTTCGCTCGGGGATCGACGGAATCGACGTGTCTAAGTCTTCCTTCGGAACACGAGGGTCGATCGTTCCCTTATTCGGCGTTCTAGCAGCGTCGCTCGGCTGGACCTATGTCGTATTTGCAATGACCGGGCGAGGTGCCGCTAACGTTATCCAAACAGTCAAGGGAGGCGGCGCACCAAACGAGACGATGGTCGTTTTCGTCGCGATTGCGATGCTGCTAGGGACATGGATCCTTGCCAGCAAAGGGCCTCACATGCTTGAGCGGCTGGCGGACTACATCTCGCCAGGTCACCTTATTATCACAGCACTCATGCTGGCATTGCTTTTTGCAAAATACGGGTCAGGCTTGTGGAATATGAACGTCGACCCATCAAAGGCGCTTACCTCTGATCCCAAGACCGCTTTTGCATATGGCGTTGAATTCGGCTTTGCGAACGGCTTGTCTTGGTGGCCGTTCTCCGGAGGCCTTTCGCGACTGGTCAAACGTCGCGGACTGATTATGGGGCCAATGGTGTTGGGGACTGGCGTTATAGGTTCTGGCTTTCTGGCGCTAGTGGCTTCCTACGCAGCTGTCGCGGCGGGTACGGCAGATCCAACGATCTGGATGATCAAGATTGGCGGGAATTATCTCGGTACGGCGATCATGACCTTCGTGCTGTTCGCGAACGTCGCCACAAGCGTGGTCCTCGTTTACCAAGCAGGTGTTTCCATTCAGCAGGTCCGCTTCTTCTCAACAATCAAATGGCCTTGGTTGGTAGCTATCATTCTCTCACCTGGTCTTTGGGTCTCATTTCACACGCGATGGACACTAGACTCGACGATGACATGGCTAGCGTACAACGGAACAATATTCTCCGGTCTTTTAGCAGTGACGTTTGTCGATTACCTCATCCTGCGCCGTGAACACATCGACATCGACCACATTTTCACGCGTTCGAGTCATGGAAAATACTGGTTTTGGGGTGGTGTCAATTGGATCGCCGTCGTCGTATGTGCTGGCGCCGTCGTGCTGTATCTCCTGCCATACAATCCTATTACGCTAGCAGTAAAGCCATGGTTCCGCTATTTTGGGGCTGGTATCCCAGCAACGGTCGTCAGTGGCATCGGCTACTACGTTCTGATGAGACTCTTCGTCGTGCCTTCATCACGAGGACACTATCCTGGAGAGACTGGATTACGAGCCGTGCGCAACGAGGACCCGCCCCCTCTTAGCCTCTAATTTCCTCGCAGAGCTCCGACAAGGCCCAGGATTAACTCAAAGCACCGTCGAGGTCTCCATACGCGTGTGAGACCATTTACAAATCGTGCCTCATCGTGCATGAACTATCACCCACGATACTCATGCACATTGCCATCCTGCCTTTCCAAGGCTTCAACGAATTCGATTCCCTCGTTGCGCCCGGTGTGATCAATCGAATCCAGAAGCCCGACTGGCGGATAACGCCTTCATGCCTTGGCCAGGACAGCTATACCTTGGTCAGAAATCGGTCTCTCCTTAACTAAACGTGAATGAATCATGTCAGTCAACATTCCCAGCCTTCCCTCTACGGCCTCCGTCGATGACGCCGTCGCGGCGATCATGGATGCCGGCGGCGTCATCATCGAGAACTTTCTTAGTGAAAGTCTTCTGCAAAAACTCAAGATCGACTTGGACCGCATTCTTGCCGATACGCCGACGGGTACAGACCACGAGTTCGCCGGAACCAAGACACGCAGAGCCAGCGCGTTGTTCGCACGCACCAAGTACATGACCGATGTCGCGCTCCATCCCACGTTCAAAGGGGCAGCGGAAAAAATTCTGCGGAGCAAGCTGGTCTACGGGTGGATGGGTAGCGAACGCGTCGAGCAAGTGCCAGATATTCGCATCGGGGTGACGCAGGTTATTCAGATCGGCCCAGGTGAAGGTGGTCAGCCGTTGCATCGCGACGATTTCGCATTCCTGTGGCAGCATACGCCGACCAGTGGCGAAGCTCGCGTCCAGGTCATGGTAGCCATCACCGACTTCACGGCGGACAATGGGGCAACTCTGGTGATTCCAGGAAGCCATCGCTGGGACGACGAACGCATGCCGACACGGGAAGAAACCATTCCCGCCGCAATGAAAGCAGGTTCGGCATTGATCTGGGTGGGCTCGGTCTATCACGCCGGCGGCAGCAACAAGACCGACCAACCGCGCACCGGCCTAACGATGACGTTCGATTTGGCACAGGTCCGCCAAGAAGAGAACATGTACCTCGCACTGCCTGTGGAGGTGGTCAAGACTTTCTCCGAGGAAATGCAGAAACTCCTAGGTTGGTCATGGATTCCTTCCAGCAAAATGGGCTTTGTCGAAATCGGTGGCGAAATGCGCAGCCCGATCGAATTACTCCAGGGTAAACAGGTTTCAGGTGTCCACCCGAGTCCGCTACTAACGCTCAAGTGAACGGGCTCACCTATCACTTGAGTCGAATATCGCCCCGTCGGTCGCTTCCCATGCCCCCGCTGTCGCTTGTACTCATGGCTCGCTCATCGCGGCTAGTCCAGATGCTGGCACGAGGGGGTGAAAGGCTTTGCGGCGTACTGCGCCAGCAAGCATGCGTTAATGGCTCGATAAAGTGTCTCGCACCTGGCTACGGCCGCAACGGAATCGCGTCAAATGCCGCATCGGCCGGCTTCGTCGACACACCCATTCTATCGTCGTAGCGTGCCAATGGGCCGCTGTGCCACGCCCTTTGATGTGGCCAACGTGATTGGCTTTCTGACCTCAGGCGCGGGCCAATATACAAACGGCATGATCTATGCAATGAATAGGGGCTCAACTGCGAGCTATCTCGCTGCCTGACGGGATCACGTCGCACATCATAACGTTCGGCGTGAGGTTCCTGCCCAACCAATCCGCCACCACCGCCAGCTCGCCGGGAGTCCATCGTGACACCGTAGCGACACTTGTGGCTTGGCTAGATGCTCTTCAGCCTAAAGCACGACTAACGTCATCGAGCGTGCGGCCAAATTTTTCAATCAGTTCGTCAATCTCAGAGGACGTACTGATAAGAGGCGGACATATCGCAATCGTGTCGTATATGCCTCGGAAAATGATCCCGTTCGAATGAGCCCGTGTGATGAATTCTCGACCGAGCTTACCCTTCTCTGGTAACGCTGTCTTTTCCGCCTTGTCTATAACCAATTCCACCCCTGCCACAAGGCCACATCCACGAACCTCGCCAATTAGCGGATGATCGGTCATCGACGTAAGAGCAGTATGCAGTCGATGCCCCATGTGTCGGGCGTGTTCAACCAAATTCTCGTCCTCAATGACTCGAATGTTCTCAAGTGAGACGGCGCAAGCAACCGGATGGCCTCCACCAGTCAAACCGTGCCCAAATCCACCGAAATCATGCGACTGCTCTGCGATAGGCTGAAACACCCTGTCGTTTATCAGAACCGCAGCGATCGGTTGATACGAAGAAGACAATTGCTTCGAAACCACCATGATGTCCGGCTTGATATCAAATGTTTCGCAACCGAACATGTTTCCAGTCCGACCAAACCCACAAATAATCTCATCCGCGACGATAAGAATATCGTGCCTCTGACAGACCTTCTGGATCTTTTCCCAATAGGTCCTCGGCGGAACTATTACGCCACCTGCTCCCATCAGAGGCTCCCCATAGAAAGCTGCGATTGTCTCGGGGCCTTCTTTCTGAATTAAGTCTTCGAGTTCCGCAGCCAGGCGGTCGGCGTATGCCTCCTCTGTTTCACCCGGGAGGCCAAATCTATACAGGTGCGGGTAGCTAACGTGTAAAAATCCTGGAAGTGGCAGGTCAAACCCGCGGTGAATTCCCTGAAGCCCCGTGAGACTTGCGCTGACAACCGTGACCCCGTGGTAACCGCCCGCGCGGCTAATGATTTTCTTCTTCGCCGGTTTCCCTGCAGCGTTGCTCCGGTACCAAATGAGCTTGACGATTGTATCGTTTGCCTCGGAACCAGAATTAGTAAAAAACACCTTGCTCATAGGGACCGGCGCCAGTTCGATGAGCTTCTCCGCGAGCTGGATACTTGATACGTGCGATTTGTGCGAAAACAGGTGATAGAAGGGCAGCGTTCGAAGTTGGGCCTCAGCAGCGCGTATCAGACGCTCATTGCTGAATCCAAGGCCAACGCTCCAAAGGCCGGACATCGCCTCAAGATAGCGGCGCCCCAGTTCGTCGAAAACATAGACCCCCTCACCTCGCGTAATGACTAGGGGACCAACTTCCTCGTGCAACCGTGCATCTGTGTATGGATGAAATTGATGTAAGACATCTGCTTTCGACAGGTTGCTAAGTTTACTGCTCATGAATTCTCTCGAGTATTTGAATTACTTCAAGGCATCATTGACGCAACAGCCCATTTTCCACCCAGCGTACGACCAAGCACATAAAATGCATCTTCCTCAATCGAAGCAAGCAAGCCTACCCTCCGAATACCGGCAGCTTCGACTTAAATAGCGCCTTATTCATCTTCTACCGAGTAGCGGCAAAGTGTCTCCCCACCATCCACCGGAATAAGTGCGCCATGGATGTAACTTGATTCATCACTTGCGAGAAATACCGCCAGATTTGCGACGTCCGCGACTTCGCCCCAACGTTTCAGCGGGATGGATTCCGCAAACGCCTTCATGTAATCGGCATCATCAAAATGCCCCCGCGTCATCGACGTTTTGGCATAAGTTGGGCAAATACCGTTCGCGCGGATACCGTCTCGGCCGTATTCGATAGCGATACACTTCGTCAAGCTAGATACGGCGCCTTTTGAGATGTTGTAAACGGACTGTTTCGGATGTCCGCCAAGACCTGCTGTCGATACGATGTTGACGATAGTGCCGGCGCCCTTCGCAAGGAATACCTTGATGGCTTCCTGACACCCGAACCAGGTGCCTTTCAGATTGACGTTCCAGCACGCATCAAGGTCAGCCTCCTCGAACTCGTGAACAAGCTTTCCAACACGATAGATTCCTGCATTGTTCACGATGACGTCCAGAGTGCCGAAGTGCTCAACAGCGGAATCGACCAAGGCAGCCACCTGCTGCTGACTAGTGACATCACACGTCACGAAGAATGCGGCGCCTCCATTCCTCTCTATCTCTTCGACAGTCGTCGCTGACGCCGTTTCTTCGAATCCACCTCGATTCCAGCCTTCGTGCAAGTCCGCAACAACGACTTTCGCACCTTCTGCTGCAAACTGAAGTGCGATTGCGCGCCCGATGCCCGAGCTCGCTCCAGTCACAATTGCTACTTTTCCTTCAAGTCGTTTCACAGCCTTCTCCCAGTTCGCCGAGGTTTTTGAAGTGCTCATTAGGGAGCGGTGAATCCACCATCGACAGTTAGCATCGAACCCGTCATCCACTCTGCGTCGTCGGACGCCAGAAACAATGCGGCTTTCGATACGTCCTCAGGCGTGCCTAGATGCGGCCACGGCGTCAGGCCATGTAGCCGCTTGCTAGTCGCCTCATCCTCGAGACACGAGCGCACCATCGCCGTGGCAAGAAAACCCGGACAAATCGCGTTGACGTTGATGCGGTGTTCAGCGAAGTCAACGGCCATTTCTTTCGTAAGACCGACTACTGCCGCCTTGGATGCGCAATAAGCCGGCTGCTGCTTGAGGCCGACCAGCCCGGCTATAGAGGCCATATTGATGACTCGGCCGCGGACCTGTCCGCCGTTGGTCATCGTGACAGGGTCCTGCTTCATGAATTGCTCGATTGCATATTTGCTGCCTAGCCACACACCCTTCACGTTAACAGCCATAGTGATATCGAAGTCCACTTCACGCTCTTCGAGGACAGTCGCGAAATCGAACGCTACGCCCGCATTGTTGACCATCACATCCAGCCGACCGAACTTATCGACTGCGGCGGCTACCAGAGCCTGCACGTCCTTCGATTGCGTGACGTCGCAAGACACAAAGTGTGCCGCACCCCCACGCTGCACAATGAGGTCATCCGTATCAATCTTAAGATCAGGTTCGTACCCTTCAGAATTCGCCGACTTGCGGATATCCGAGCACACTATCGACGCACCCTCCTTCGCGAATGCGAGAGCAATGGCGCGTCCGATTCCGGAACTGGCACCCGTGACTACCGCGACGCGATTCTGCAATTTCAAAGCCATTTGTGAAAACTCCTATCAAGGGTCCTGAAGTGCGCGATGACATCGGTCTCATGCTGCGGAAGCTAGTGCACTCGAAGCGATGTACTGCGAATAATTTGGAAATTTTATGTAGATACGTTAAAGAAACACAGGTTTTCACCGGCCAAAATTTCCCGCCTAACGGCCAATTTCAGACGGTCGAAAAAACGAAATTTCCACCCTTACCCCATCAGCGACCGACCTCGTTTTCAGCGCCCTTGTGTGACGCACGGCCCGAGGGCATGACAAATGTCCTTTATGCACATTGGCAAGCTTTTGCGACAGCCTAAAATTGTCGCCTCGTTAAGTCCATCATCTAACAACCCCTCTGTCGCCACATACCTGTCGCACCTTAGTTATCGTCAGAGATTTCACAGTATTCGTTAAGGAGCATATTCATATCGTCAGAAATGACCATTAGAAACGTTCAACAGGTTGCGACGGGCACGCCAGCGGACGAAGTCAACGGACTTACTCAGGCCGACGGCGACGTGATTCTAAAAGGGCTATTCGCCAAACAAGTCGACCGCTTATACGATGAAATTGACTCCATTGTAAAAGAGTGGGTCCAAGGCATTGTGGGCAACGATTGGATGAAGGAATTCGCCGGCTATAAGACAAAGCGCGTGACGCAGCTGATCGCTCGTAGCAAAGCATTTCGTGAGGAGATGCTCGATGACCCGACGATGCTGTCTTACGTCGACAAACTGATGCTCGACACTTCCGATTCATACTGGATGAATGCGGCACAGGTCATTCAATTGCAGCCTGGTGAGAAAGCACAATTTCTGCATCGCGATCTCGAAAACTATCCGATTTTTCGAGCTTATGGCCCTAAAGGTCTTGAAGTCATGTGCAACTGTATTATTGTTTTATCTGACTACACGGAAGAAATGGGAGCAACGCGCGTTATTCCCGGCAGCCACAAATGGGAAGACTTTGAAAATCGTGGCGATCCATCGCAGACAGTCGCAGCTGTCATGGAAAAGGGTAATGCGATGCTATTCGCTGGAAAACTTCTCCACGGTGCCGGGGAAATTGAAGCAATCGTCCTCGTCGCGCGATGACACTCGCATTCTGCCCAGGCTGGCTCGTCCCGGAAGAGGCGTATCCGTTCGTCGTTCCTATGGAAGTTGCGCGCACTCTTAGCCCGAGAGCCCAACAACTTATCGGGTTCCGCTCGTTCCACAACGGCAAACTTGAGGGTGGCAGCCTCTGGCAAGTTGACTATCTCGAGCTCGCCAACTATCTGAAATTAAATCAGGCCGAAGCAATCTCCTAACTTTAGCCAAGACGCGCGAAGTAGGTTCCTGGTGTATCCCAAGCGCTTCAAGGTTTCGCTAAAGCGCCTGAGCTGGGGACTTCACCGCATCCTGCGACGTACCTCCTCTCGAGCCTCCCTTCCTCAAAGGCGGTTGTGTGGGACACTTCGCTATCGAGTTCAGTAGCGCTCGACCTGACGACCGATGACGACACTCCATCATGGCGCGTAAAGGTACAGATCGGCAAAGTTCCAAGAAATGCGTGCGTCGCAGCAAATCGAGGAGAGGCAACCAAGATGAAGGCACGCAGATGGCGAAAACTGAGAGCCGGCGTTGCGTGTATCTCCAGCCCCGTGAATGGGAAGTCCTGGATGTCGACCTGGTTGACGCGCTCCACACCGGTGTTCGGATGTGAGTCTATTCGAACAAACAGCACAGAACGTCCAGTCGCGAACAGACGCACATAGCTAGCGGCTGCCCGTCTTTGGTATAGACCGACATGAGCACCGGCTCAGACGCGCCCCCCCTCTCTCAAGAATCGAATCGAGTGGCAGACGAAATGCCGCGTTAATTGACGCTCTATTGACTCGCGACACAGATTGGCATTTACATCTGTAAATAGATTCGACTTTTGAGAACCCTATCCAAAGACCTCATGAAGCCCCCTTCACAGCACGATACATGGTTGCGATGTCGTTCGGGCCATCGCCAACCATTTGAGCTCGTTCGAGATATGTGATGTATGCGTTTGTCACTTCGCAGGAGAGATTCTCGACCCTATACGCATCTCGCACCACGAGTTGGCCCGCATGGTGTACGTCAATAGAGGCCTGATCGCCAGAGAACTCTTCCAACTCGAGACGGCGAGTCGTATCTGGCAGCGCGTCGTTGAGCATATCGACCATCATCTTCGAGGTTTCTCGAAACGACTCCGGAGTGACGCCTGCGCGCTCCGCAAGTGCCGCCCCCTCAAAAAACGACGCAACACAACCAAAGTAGAACGCATAAAGTGCGAGGTAAACAGTCGGAGCTGTGCCTGGGTCATTTCCGAAATATCGCACATCGCCGCCGAGTGCAGCTAGCGACTCTTTCCATTCTTCAAATGCTTCACTATCACCGGAATAAAGAAGGGATGTAGCCGGCTTCCCGATATCGCGCGGATAACACATGATTCCGCCATCGATGTATCTCCCCCCATGTGACTCGACAAACGCAGAGATGCCACGCGCGTCGTCGACACTTCCGGTACTGAGGTTCACAACTGTCTTGCCCATCAGAGACGAAGCAACATCGTCTAGCTTCAAAATTTGGGCGGCTGCTGCTTTATCTATCGTGCAGATTACAAGCAACGGGCTTGCAGCCACCGCGTCAGCAGCAGACGAGGCGCCCCTCGCCCCCTCCTTGACAACTGCTTCCATTCGGGCCGCCGTCCGGTTCCAGACTGTTAGATCGAAGCCATTCTGAATGAAGGCCCGCGCCAAAGCCGCTCCCATAGCGCCGAGCCCGATGAGTGAAGCTTTTCGTCCTTTTGACATTGACACGTCCATTTTGACTTTACCTGCTGTGACGGAATCACCGTTTTTGTCTATCTCCTTCCAGCGCCTTCTCTTCGGAGAGTCAAGCAACGCCAACGGACTTTCAACCTATTGCTTCTACAGCCCCAATTCGCGAGTGATCAGGATACATGGCGCGCCAACATCATCGCCATACCATCCTGATTTGTATCTACAGAGGTTCGCCTCCCCGTATCGACTATCACCGTTCCGATGAATATCGCTCGAACATGCACAGCCAGGATGGCAGTTAAATGAAACGGCGCATGATTAGAAGATTTCAACGTCCGAGTCGAACATCAAAGTGCAACAGTTACCGCGTCGATTTCGGGCTTCTGACTTAACGTCGCCCGGCTAGTCTTCCATTCGCCTGTGTAAGCACCTTTGCTTAGCGGAATGAGGATGAGCTTGGCTGCTATGAAATATGCGAGCCCCGAGAGAATCACCATCGGGAGAGTCGCGCCAAGGTATTTGAACGGCCCGTACGTTTCCGACGTAACGGGGTTGTAAAGCAACAGATAGCCCCACGTCGAAAGACCGGTGATGGCGACAGCAATCCAGTTAACACCTCCCCAGAATTCATACTTGCTTCCGGTCGTCGCAAAGAAGTGAGCCGGATCAAGATGCTCCTTCCGAAGAAAGAAGTAGTCGACGAAGGTGATGCCCGTTACACCGACAAACATCACGCCGTTGTACGACAACCAACTCATGACGGCTGAAAGCAACCACTCCGTCTTGAATGCGAAATAAATTCCCGGGAGAAGCATGAGGGCCAACAATAGTTCCCACTTGATTTTGGAAAGAATCTTCACCTGCTGGATTGATACACCGGCAAGGTAAATCATCACAACCATTGTTGCGAGGTTCGCACTAAGGACTACCGCCATCGTAGCGCTTCCCAGAATCGGTCCGGCAAGGGAAATCATCCAAACCGTCGGGTCATAGGTCCCTGCACTGATTGCTGCGAGAGCTGCAACGGAAGAAACGAAGGCGGCGCCCATCAGCCCGATACCGATTATCGATGGCCCCATGATGTGAGTCCGTCGCTTCACGAGCCGCGTCAGACCGCCCATCACCGACCACCAACCCATGGCATTCGACATGCCAAACTCAACCGCCAAGGCCAGCCCACTGGTCCTGTCGTGTGTCAGCATCTTGTCAGAAGGAAGTTGATTTACCCAGAGCGAGTGCACCCCAAACTTATGAATCAGAATGCCGAACATCATTACAGTAATTGCCATGTGGAGCGGCCCGATATAACCGTTGAGTCGCTCGAATAGCTTGGGTCCTTTACACGCCAACAGCCAGACAACAAGTAGTAGCGCAAGCGCAACTACAATCACCAACTTCTCATGAGCGCCACCCGTCACATCCGTACCTGTCACGGTTGCAGCGATATTAGCGGCACCGCGGGACGTCAATGCTTCAACGACGTAAGACCATCCGATTTGCGTCGCAAGTACGCCGAACAACGGAATCACAATGCCGCGGTAACCAAAACTTGGCTTCGCCGTATCGATTATGTCAGTTCCGTACTTGTAACTCGGCATCCCTGAAGCGAGTGACACGATGACCATGCCGATAATGAGGCCGATGACGTAGCCGATGACGCCAAGACGCCAATCACCGACATACGGCAAAAATCCGCCGATAAGGAACGCCCATGTCGCGGCACTGAACGTACAGCACGTCCACATAAACGAGCCGTAACTTTCATAGAGGCGCTCACTGGCAAGAACGGGAAGGCGGCCAGACAGCGCTTCCTGCTCAACATCGCTCGCGTGACTCTGATTGGACTCGGTCATGGTGCTACTCCTACGACACGATATAGAGAGTGACCATCCAGAGGACCGCCCCAAGAATGCTCCAGAGCAGACCCTCAACCAGCACCGGCCGACTGGACGACCAACATTCTGAATCGGCGTGTCCCCCTTGTACCAACTCGTTCAGTTGATTGACCAGGTCTTGATTTAGTTGCAGTCCACGGTCGGTCGTGTCCGACGAAACCTCGACGCTTGATGTTGCCATTTCGTTTCCGCTCCCCAATCCTTAGGTAACCCTGCTTTCGCCGGCCAGGTCAGTCTTTCGGTCGTTCTGGTGCACGTATCTTTCATCAGGTGTAGGCAATCTCACTCCGCGCTACAGATAGTCCGGGAGAGAATGCGAAACCGAAAATAGATGGGCAATTCCTCGTTGCCCACACGCCCGCTACTCGCTGACGATGACCCCAACCCTGCTCACCATCAGACTATTTCGATCAAAATTAAACGGTAATGTGTATCGAGGCCTCAATGGCTGTGAATCGCGGCCATCGTCATCGACGTAAGCAGAATCAAACGTTAGCGTCGGTGCAAGGCCCAAAGTGGGGTGCTCGGACAGGAAATGAGTGCTCCCCCTAATCTGAGGAGACCCAGCCGTGAAAGACATGATTGCTCGCCCGGTAAGCGTATACCCGACCGTCACGAACGAACATCGTTGAATGTGTGGCGTTGCACAAGCACTCGCCAGCCTTAACGGTGCGTTATGGCGGCCGGCGACCCGCACCGTATTGCGAGTGTCGCTCGCTCGGTTAGCCTTTCTTCAGGGGAAACTGGTTCTTGTCTTAAACACCGACGGGGGTGCTGTTAATCCGACGCAGCCGGGCAGGCACTTTCTATTCGGCTCGAACAGACGCACACATGCTGGCGTGTGTCGATGAAGTAGGCGGATCACTCGCGAACAAACCCGACCTGCCGAGGCTTGTTGGCAAGTCTCCGTCCGGCCGACGCGAGTAGTCGCGCCGAGCAACGTTAGATGAATAGATCTCGATTGGTTGTCAGGTATTGCCTGAGGGTCACTTGCGGGCGCCCAAGGAGACGAGCAACCGTATTCGTCACCGGCACTCCGCCGTAGTCGCGTGTCTCGTGGCGAAAGTACGTCATTAGTGCGTCAAACTTGTCTCCCATGGCGTCGCGTAGCGGGTGGTCGTCGGCTGCGAATACGACCTCTTCGCCTATCACCTCACCGAGGAGCTTGGTAATCTGAACGAAATCGATGCGCTCCGTCCCGGTCAGCACATACTCCTCTCCGACGTGCTTCGACGGGTCTTCCGCGAGTATCTTGGCTGCGACCTCCGCGACGTCGGCCTCAGAAATCCATAACCGCGAGGAGTCAGACAAACGCGGCATCGCCAATCGACGCCTCGCCTTTATTTCAGGTGCGAGGAACCATGGCAGATTGAACATAATCCAGCATGGCACATTTATGTAGGTCATCGGAAGACCACTTGCATCCAAAAGTGGCTTGGCGATAACGCTTAGATTTGCCCCGCATCGCGTTGCCAGAAACTCCGGCGACAGTTGCGCTGCGGTTAGGCCCGGAGGGATAGCAATCAACCTCACAACTTGAGAGATGCCGCCAACGGTCTTGACGGCACTGATTATGTTCGGAGTGACAATGCTTTCGTCCGTTGTAAAGTCTGGGACAACAATGAAGACAGAGTCAACACCTCGCATGGCTTCAACCAGACTACTCGGGTCGTACCAATCTGCTCCAAGGACTTCTGCATTTGGATAAAGCTCGCGGAGCGAGTCACAACCCGACTCCCGGCTGCTTGTCAGCCTCAGGCCGACTTCCGGATACCTTTCGTTCAAAACACTAGCAGCCAAGCCGCCAAGATTTCCGGTCGCCCCGAGAATAAGTACAGTCTTCATAGTTTCTCTTACTTGATTACACTAAGAAATCGTCCATGCAATTGCCGCCCTATATATTGCAACGGCACTGCGAAACGGGCAGCAACATCCGAGACCCTATGAATTCTCGTTCAGTGGCTCGTTCAGCTTGAGGAAGTCGCCGAGCTCAAGATAGTCGACTTGCCAAAGGCTACCCCCGCCGAGGGTGGAGTTGTGAAACGACCGGAAACCTGCCAGCTGTTGAGCACGCGGGCTAAGCGTACGCGCAATCTCCATCGGAACGACAAATGGATACGCCTCTTCGGGAACCAGCCATCCCGGACAGAAGGCAAGTGCCATGCCCCGCCGAGGCTTGTTGCTGCGGTTCGCTCCGCCGCCATGGAGCAACTTACCGGAGAAGACCAGAGCGTCGCCTTTCTCCATCTCCGCCGCGACAGTCTGCTCCGGGTCGCCGCTTTCCTCGAAGTCTGACCATTTGTTGCTGCCGGGAATAACACGAGTCGCGCCCATCTCCTCGGTGTATTCGGATAACGCAACAAGGCAATTGCACATCACCTCCGGGCCCTCAGGACCGTACTTTCTGAAAATTGGATAGTTCTCGAGGTCGCGATGAAGGAACTGCGCCTTTTCTCCAGGTTGGAGCTGAATTACTTGTGCGGCATTCATCCAGTACGAGTCCGAGGTTCCAAGCATCATCGTGTCGATGTACGAGAGCATCGTGGGGTTGTCAACGATTTCTTCACGAAACACCTTACTCCGCGCAATCAACTGAGTCATGCGCTTGGTTTGCCGCCCGGCAAATTCCACCATCCACTCATTACCCTTTACCCCCTCATGCCAGTCGTTCATGAGGGGGTCTAACTCAAAGTTCAGACGGTCTACCTGCTCTGCAAAGAGACCTTGAATGATGACGCCACCATCTGCGTCAATAATCTTCTTTACTTCTACGGGCGGGGTTCCGGCGCGGACTCGCTGCAGCCTTTGACCATTGGATGTTGACGACACGGTGAAGCTCCCGGGAGATTGATGATAGAACGTTCACAACGGCGCATAGCGTTCTGCATCGAGATCAGCGTATGCTGCGAACAGACGAACACGAGTGTTCTGATTCGTGTGAAATTTTAGTCTCGCGGGAATCAATAGCAATGTGAGACCAGGCCATTTTGAAGTTCAAAGATGCTCGCCGGCGTTATCCATGTGCCAATCTCAATACCACCCGTCCTGCATCTCCAGGCAAGCAACGCTCAAGGGTTCGAACACAGCAAGCATGGAAGAGATCTTCGGAAGTTCCCATTCGAAGAAATACTTGCACGCCTGTAATTTCCCACGATAAAAGTTTGCGCCTGAATCGTCGACCGCTCCCTTAAGGGCACGCTCGGCAACCATCGCCTGCTGAAGCCATATCCACGACACTACGACATGGCCAAATGCCTCCATAAAACTCGATGCGTTCGCGAGCTGTCGTTCACGATCCGAGTCCTCTTGAAGACGCGCTCCCGTGTAGAAAACGCGCGCCATAACGGTCTGTAAGCTCTCGGCGTAATTCTTCAGGTCTGAAATTGAAAGCGCGGCGTTGACTGTAGCGGCAACTTCTAACGCGAAAGTTTGAACGAGTGCACCACCTTGCATGGGAAATTTTCGGCCCAAAAAATCAATGGCTTGCACTCCGTGCGTTCCCTCATGAATCTGATTCAGACGGTTGTCGCGATAGAACTGTTCCACGTTGTAATCTCGCGTGTAGCCGTAGCCGCCATGCACCTGAATCGCGAGAGTGTTGGCTTCCAGGCACCACTGAGACGGCCAACTCTTTGTGATAGGCGTAAGCAAATCGAGTAGACGTCCGGCGCGGATACGCGCCGGCTCATCTGGTGCTGTCTGCTGCTCGTCCACGAGTCTCGCGCTATACAAAGCCAGCGCCAACCCGCCCTCGGCGTACGCCTTCTGCGCAAGAAGCATCCTTTTTACGTCGGTGTGGTCAATAATCGGAACCTGTCCGTTTCTCGCCGGCGCTCCCTTGCTCGAAGCCGGCCGTCCCTGCCGACGCGTTCTTGCGTAGTCGACAGCATGTAGATATCCGGTATAGCCAAGCGCAGCCGCCACCAGCCCCACACCAATGCGAGCTTCGTTCATCATGTGGAACATATAGCTCAACCCACGTCCGACTTCGCCAACGAGGTACCCTTCGGCACCGGCCTGACCTCGCGGCTTATACTTGCCCTCGCCAAAATTGAGCAGGCAGTTCGTGGTGCCCCGGTATCCCATCTTGTGGTTGAGTCCCGCAACCACGACGTCATTGCGCTGCTTTTGCGTTTCGTCTGAGTTCGTTACGAACTTCGGCACGGCGAACAGCGAGATACCGGCAACGCCAGCCGGCAATTTCCCAGTTTCGTCCGGAACTTTGGCAAGCACGAGATGGACGATGTTCTCCGAGATATTGTGGTCGCCGCCGGAGATCCACATTTTGTTTCCAGAGAGCCGGTAGGTACCATCGCGTTGCGCGACCGCACGGGTTGTGATGTCCGCGAGTGACGAACCCGCTTGAGGCTCCGACAAGCACATCGTGCCTAACGCCTTTCCCGTTAGAAGGTCCGCTACAAAGCGTCTGATCAGATTCTCGCCGCCGTATTCCAGCAACAGATTGACGTTCGCGGCGGTCAGAAACAGATAGCCCGAAGTGGAAGGGTTGGCGGCCATCGAGTAAGCCATTCCCGCTCGCTCAACGACGTTCGGAAGCTGCATTCCACCCAAGTCATAATCTTGCACTGCCGCGAGTAGCCCAGCATCCGCGAAGGCCCGAACTGCTGAAATTACCTCCGGATTGACCGTAACCACATCACCGTCATAAGACGGCTCAACCTGGTCATTCTTTTTATTGTGAGGCGCGAAGAGTTCCGTCGCAACCTCCTCGTATGTGTCGAGGGCGGCATCGAACGTTTCTTTCGAGTGGTCCGCGAATCGCTCGCGCTTGGTGAGAGACTCAACTGCGAGCCACTCATACAACATGAAATTGATATCGCGACGAGAAAGAATCAGAGAGTTCATTTGACGACCTCAAACAATCCAGCCGCTCCCATCCCCCCGCCGATGCACATCGTGACGACGACGTACTTGGCATTACGGCGGCGCCCCTCAAGCAATGCGTGCCCTGTCAATCGCGAGCCGGACATGCCATATGGGTGTCCCACCGCAATGGCCCCGCCGTTGACATTGAGAATCTCATTGGAAATTCCCAGCCTGTCGCGACAGTAGAGCACTTGTACCGCAAATGCTTCGTTGAGTTCGAACAGTCCGATATCCTCCATACGAACACCCGTCTGCTTCAGGAGTTTGGGAATGGCGAAGACAGGACCGATGCCCATCTCGTCAGGTTCGCATCCTGCTACAGCGAACCCTCGGAAAATGCCGAGTGGCTCAATTCCCCGCTTCTCTGCCAGTGCACCATTCATCACAACGCATGCCGACGAACCATCAGATAATTGACTTGCATTGCCTGCGGTGATTGTGCCGCCTTCTTTGATTGGCTTGAGTGCGGCCAAGCCTTCGATAGTAGTCTCGGGTCGATTGCATTCGTCCTTTTCAAGCGTCACTTTTTGGCGAGTTACCTCGCCCGTCGCCTTGTCCGTGATCTCCATCTCGGACGAGATACTGACAATCTCCGACGCAAGGAGGCCGGCCTCCTGAGCCTTCGCAAATCGCTGCTGGCTCTGGAGGGAATATTCGTCCTGTCGCTCCCGAGAAATTCCATAGCGCTTGGCAACGACCTCAGCGGTTTCGAGCATCGACCAGAAGTATTCTGGGCGATGCTCCGCCAACCACTCGTCCTTGAAGGCATGCATGTTTTGGTGCTTGTTTTGCACGAGGCTGATGGACTCCAGCCCACCGGCGACTGCCACATTGACTCCGTCGACGAGAATGCTGTGCGCTGCCATAGCAATCGTCTGCAAGCCCGTCGAACAAAATCGGTTGACGCTGACTCCACTTGTTGTGACAGGCAAGCCCGCTCTCAACCCAATCTGGCGAGCGATATTCCAGCTCGTCGTGCCTTCGAGCAGCGACCCGCCCATGATGACGTCCTCAACCTCTCCCGGCTCAACGCCTGACCTTTCAACCGCCGCCTGAACTGAATGTGCACCGAGCGTCGCACCTTTGGTCGCGTTCAACGCGCCCCTGTATGCCTTGCCAATCGGGGTACGAGCGGTTGATACAATTACGGCTTCCTTCATTTTTTCCTCCGCGGCGACAAGTCTCACCGGCTATGCGTGATTGAAATCTTTCTTGTCCTTCAGCAATTGGGCGATGAGCGATGCTGGCGTCCAGAATTTGCCTTGATAGCCTCGTTGAAATCGTTCCATCTGACTTACGACCTCCGGGATACCGAGTTTGTTGGCATAGAACATTGGGCCACCCTGCACAGAGGGAAATCCGTATCCGTTGAGGTACACAACATCAATATCCGACGCGCGTTGTGCCACCCCTTCTTCAAGAATCTTGGCACCTTCGTTAACCAAGGCGAGCAGACATCGCGATACGATTTCGCCGTCCGAGATATCACGCCTCGGAACGCCAGTTTTGCCGCGAAGGCGGCTTATGACCGACTCAATCTCGTGGTCAACAACACGCTTGCGACTGCCGGCCGGATACAAGTACCAGCCGGCACCACTCTTCTGACCCAGACGTCCCATCTCGCAAACTACATCCGGAATATTTGAATATGGGCGGTCAGGCTGCTCAACAGCGCGTCTCTTACGGATGGCATATGTAATGTCATTGCCAGCGAGGTCTGACATCGCGAACGGGCCCATCGCCATGCCCCATTGCTCGAGAGCGCGGTCAACCTGGTTCGGCGTTGCACCTTCGTCAAGAAGGAAGAACGCTTGGCGACAGTATTCTTCGACCATACGGTTCCCGATAAATCCGTCGCATACACCCGAAACGACTGCGACCTTGCCGATCTTTCTTGCGAATTTCATCGTTGTGGCCAGCACGTCGGGGAGCGTTTGGCTCGGGCGCACGACCTCCAGCAATTTCATGACGTGCGCGGGGCTGAAAAAATGCAAGCCGATCACGTCGCCCGCGCGCCTGGTGAAGCCGGCGATTCGGTTTACGTCCAGCGTCGACGTGTTCGAGGCAAGGATGGCGCCATCCTTCGCGTGCTCGTCGATCGTTCTGAACACCGCCTCCTTGACGTCCATCTGCTCGAAGACCGCCTCGATAATCAAGTCCACCCGAGCAATTGCAGCCATATTTGTCGTGGTCTCAATCGCCTCGAGCCGCTTCTTGTGAACAGCCTCCGTCAGTCGGCCTCTCTTCAGACCGGCGTCGTAGGTCTTTCTTATAGTCGCCATCGCTTTGTCGAGGACGTCGCGAGAGCGGTCGACCAGCACGACAGGGTAGCCTGCATTCAGGCAGCACATCGCGATACCCGCACCCATTGTTCCTGCGCCGATGACAGCAACGGAGTCGATTGGGCGAATGCCCGCATTGGCAGGAACACTTTGAATCTTGCCCGCAGTGCGCTCGCTAAAGAAGGCGTATCGCAGCGCCTTGCTGTCAGCACTTTCCAGCAGCTCCTGAAAGCACTCAAACTCGACCTTCGCTCCCTCGTCGAAGGGAAGCGTAACGGCGGCCGTCACTGCCTTGATGCATGCCGTGTGGGCCAATCTCGCGTGACGGAGGGTGGACAGCTGCTCTTTTGCAATTTTCTCTGCGTCTGTGCGGTCTTCTTCCGAGACCTCTCGATTTCGAAGACTCGGTCTCTCATCGCGTGAGGCCGCCTCCAAGGCCACTGCGGCTGCGATACCTAAGGCATCCCCCTCAGCGAGGATTACCAGGCCGAGTAGCGCTGCTCTTTCTGCGTTTAGGGGCTCACCAGTGCAAATGATGCCAAGCGCTTCGCGCATCCCAATTGCCCGAGCGAGCCGCTGCGTCCCGCCTGCACCAGGAAGTAAACCGAGCTTGACTTCGGGCAACGCGAACCGAGCTACACGTTCAGCGACCCGGAAATGACAACCAAGCGCCAATTCCATCCCTCCGCCGAGGCAAAAACCCGAAATTGCGGCAACGACGGGCTTTTTGCAACGTTCGACAACGTCAATCACCTCAGGCAACGTGGGGGACCGAAATGCCAATCCGCCCTCGTCGGCGAACTCCTCAATATCTGCGCCCGCCGAGAAGCACCCGTTGGCGCCCGTGATAACTACGGCCTTCACTGTGCTGTCTGCCTCAGCTCTGCGAACCGCATAAACGATTGCCTTTCGAACTGCCAGGCCCAAGCTATTTACCGGCGCGTGATTCAGCGTGATAAGCGCCACGCCACTTTGAGTTTCGAATTCAACGGACATAGATTTTCTGAGGTTAGGTACTTCCGGGATGCAGCTTGGCGAAGGAGTAGACCTACCTCGACGACAGGGCTGCGATGGTATGCAGACTATAGGAGGCGTGGCAGTTCAACAGGTGGGCCCCGGCCAAAGACGGTGTGCGGTTTGACCGAGCAATACGGGCACCCACGGCGAAGCCACCGCACCAGGTGAAATACTGACGTGGCCTTGCTAGCACTTAGGAAGTGTCCCGAGGCTATTCGCAGGCATCCCAAACAGAGCCCAAAGATATGGCTATATCGGCGATTGTCCACGCCCCCGTCTATCCGCCATGGGCCGCCGCGGCGGATAGACGAAACGTGCTGTCCCGCACCAGTCAGGCGTTGAGAAAGGACTATCGATAGTCGGACACAAGAACCGCGCAAGCACTGGAAAGTGCAGCGGCGATTGGGCCAAAAGCCGCGTGCGCTGCGGCACGGATGTCGGCGTACAACGCGCGGAGGCGACTCGCTAGCGCCCCCCGCACGCACGAGCAACGCCCGCGTTAGGCCGGCCGGTCGTCAGAGTCGTGGACCCTACCTTTCAATGGTCCGACAGCAATCTGGACGGCGTTAGCCTTGATGACTTCGCGCACTCTGGAAATACCGTGTGTGCCTTTCCCAGCCTCGTAGGTATAGACCATCAAACCTTCTACCTGCATGGCTATCAACGTCGCTCGCGCCAGGCATTCACGATTAGTAGCAGACGGGTCGATTTCTCTCACCAAGTCCACATACACGTTTCGATAAGCGGAATAGATGCTGCTCACCAAGTCGCGAGTGACGTCCGAACGTTGGGAAAGAGCAAACATCTCGAACGAAAATCTGCAGACACGGGGATCACACGCCTCATCCGTCACGTCATCAAGAATGTCGAGCAGACGCTCCATCGCAGGCCTCCCGCTCGGCCTGCTCATCTCAGCATACCTGTCCTGGTAGGTTCTCATTAGAGCGGAGATGGTAGCTTGCAACAAATCTTCGTGATTCGGGAAGTAGTGCTGCAGTGCCGACGTCAACATGCCCGCTTCCTTGGCAACCCGACCGAGCGTGAAGCTGGCGTATCCGGCCTGCGACAGAACGTTCGCGGCAGCGGTCACGATTTTGTTGACCTTCTCCTCCCTTCTCTTGTTCTGCATTGTCGGACGACAGGGACCGCTGCCACTGGGAACCTGCCGCAGGCTCAACTCCGCCCGGCCGTGTTGAAGATGGCCTTCTGACCCGAAAACGCCTGCCAGTGTGGGCGCGGGCTGAGCCTCGTCGTCGCAGCCGTTCGATTCTGGCGCGAGTTGCAGGCTACGCTCCTCAGGCATGGCCCGCGCGCCGCGCTCGGACAGCCCGGCCACCAGCCTGACGCTGCGCTTTGTAGTCCGGATAAATTCGGCGTAGTCCTTTTCGGAATCCACCGAAAATCCGGAAAATATCATCATGCCCTCTCCCTGCGCCGTTAGGACAAGTGCGCGCGCGGCGCATTCGTCGTCGGAAAGGTCTGGATTAATATCTTGAAGCAGTCCAGCGAACACGTCGCAATAGGCGCTATATGCAGCCTTGAGGAGGCTCGATATGTATGTCTCGTGCTGCGCAAGAGCCCAAACTTCATAGAGGAATTTTCTTGCGTCTGTCGTTTGAATTTCTTCAACGATACGGTCGAGAAGGACCGAGCACCGGCGGTGCGCCGGGATGTCGCTTTGGCGTGCGATTGTCCGATAGTGTTTGAGCGAGTCGTCGAGGAACGCTTGCACGGTCGTGCGTAGCAAGTCTTCTTTCGTCGGAAAGTAGTATTGGACGTTGCTCAGTGTCAACCCAGTTCGTACCGCAACCTTGCGGGTTGCAAAGCCTGCATACCCGTCTTCCTTAAACACTTCAATCGCCGAGCGAAGTATTTCGCTAATGCGACGCTCTCGGTTACGACTCTGCACCGACCCGCCGAAGTCCTCCACTGTCATATTCGCCGCCTCCGTTGCCCCAACCCTGTACACCACATCCTCCCCAAGACTCGCTCCGCGCTTTGTCACGCCATTATAGGTCAACACACAAGTTTACAGAATGTTTTACGATGACATTGATCATCTAGAATGCGCCACTTCCGGGACTGGACGGTGTTCTTGAAGAATTTACCCTACCCTTATCTGACATGGTGTTATAGGGGAAAACGTTTATTTTTTTCATCTTGCATGTTTGGTCCGTCAACTCATAAACTTAGGTCACTCAACCGGTTTTATATGAGAAAAATGATGCCGGTGTCGAGCCAGCAGCATAAATTTGTCCGCAAGCGCGTAGGAGCTAGCATGAAACGACTGGATATGGACGCATCCGCAGGGTTTTCCTGCCTTAACCCGACGGAAATTTCGGTCATCATTGACTCGGCTAGCTCTCTTGGCGTGCGATCCATGGTCACGCTGGAGGGCACAGGTTTGACGAGCGCCGTGCTACATCAGGGAAAATGCCTTACAACCCTTACGCAGCATGCAACTGTAGTTGCGAACGCTACTCGCTTTACCGGCGACCGATTAATGCCTCTTCGCACTGGGTCGCGCGTCCATTTGACAGCATTCGGCATCATCGGATACGCGCTGTGGAGCAGTTCGACGCTGCGAGAGGCACTGGCCGTCACCGCGCAGTACAAGCTGCTACTGAACATGAAATGTGGACCGACGCTCTCTATTGAAGGAAGTGAAGCCATCCTGTACTTCTCCGAGCCTGTCGGCCTTTCAACGGAAGAGAGCGGGCTGTGCGTCGAATTTGAAGTAGCGAAGGTATTGACGTTCCTCCGGGACCTGCAGATTGCAGGGTTTCGCACATCGTCCATCTGCCTTCCCTCAACATCGGCGGAATTCCAGAGTCGCGCCAGCGCGTTACTGAGTTGTGAGAGCGTACGCCAAGGGAGTGTCGCCCAGATTCGGTTTGATGCAGCCTGGCTCGACAGCTTGCTATCTCAAGCAAACCCGCGTACCCATCGCGCCTGCCTTGAGGCGTGCGACCAGCTCATGGAAGCACGAGGCACTGACGTGGACCTGGCTGCGAGCGTACGTGCCATGCTCATGAATGCCGCGGGTATCATTCCGACCCTTCCCGAGGTTGCCAGCTCGCTCTGCATGTCAGCGCGTACCCTGCGACGCCGACTCGACCTAATGGACACGTCCTACAGCCAGCTTCTCGATGACGTCCGCAAAAAGCTTGCGCTTCACTATGTATCGTCGACATCACACACGACCGAAATAATCGCAGAGAAGCTCGGATATAGTGATGCTGCTAATTTCAGCCACGCGTTTAAGCGTTGGACTGGGCAGGCTCCCCGTCAATATCGCGCCAAAGAATGCGGCGGCGATATGCCGTGTGAAATGACTGTGAGCAGTCAGCAGCTGCAAAAGCATAGTGGATTTCACGAGGCTATGGCAGCGTAGACTGTTCATCGCGAGATCGTAATTCGGTGGCTCGACATCGCCGGCTCCGCCAAATCAAATTACTTTGCGCGCCTCCGCCGATTCCAAGTTCTCGCTTCGTCTGGACTACGCCGCGATGCTGACATTCCGAATGTTCGGTCAGATTTTTCCCTCACACGCAACCGGTACACAAGGACCGCCATGAGGGGGAGTGCAGCTTGACTTATTGCTCACCGAACTCCGTGCCACTGCGAACAGATTCGCTCCCAGTCCCGCAGAATTCTTCTCGTAGTTCGCGCCATAACGCCGCGGTAATGGACGCAGGGCTGCTCCAGTACAACCCTGCGAATGGGAACATTCAAACCGAAGCCAACGCCTGTCTCGAAGGCACGTGGTTCCCACTGCCATCCTCATTACAGATGCAAATCTCCAGCGACGTACATGTCGGAAGAATTGTACGCATATAAAAATCCGCAATCTCCAGCTTGGATTGAAAGAACACCCTGTTTTCGTTCATCCTTCGGGAGGCAGCCAGCATCGTCCGCGCCATCTGCAAACCGCCAAGCGCAAGGCCAGACAACTTTAGAATCAGAGCCGAGTTGCCGAGCACCAGCACCCTGTTCGAATCGTAGTTCCGCAGAACGAAGTCGATAACCATACCAAACGACCGACGAGCGAAGTAGAGCGAACGTGCTGCCCGTAGAAAGGCTATTCCGGCATGCGCTTCCAACTCCGAAATTACCTCTTCCATCTCGGTGATAAAGCTTGAACCTACCCGACCCTTATCTCGCGCGATTTTTCTACCGACAAAATCCGCAGCCTGGATACCAGTTGTTCCTTCGTAAATGGGAAGAATACGGGCGTCACGGTAATATTGCGCGGCACCAGTCTCTTCGATGTATCCCATCCCCCCATGGACTTGAACCCCCGCACTCGCCACATCGACTGCGGCCTCCGTACAGCAGCCTTTGACGATCGGAACCATAAATTCGTACTTCGCTGCGTTCGAGTTTCTTACGAAGACATCGTCCGAATATTTGCCCAGATCATCAAAAGCAGCGGCGCTGTAGGCTAAAGCTCTAGAAACTTCAACCGAAGCGCGCATAGTCGCCAATTGGCGTCGCACGTCAGGATGATTGATGATTTCCGTCGGATTTTCGGTAGTCCCCTCGTCGCGACCTTGCCGACGTTCGCAAGCATAGGCGAGCGCTTGCTGATAGGCCCGCTCAGATAGGCCAACCCCTTGGATGCCTACAGAGAAACGTGCCGAGTTCATCATAATAAACATGTACTCAAGGCCCCGATTTTCTTCGCCAACCAAGTAGCCTACCGCACCGCCAGCGTCGCCAAATTGCAACACCGCCGTCGGGCTCGCTTTGATTCCGAGTTTGTGCTCGATACTAACGCACGCAACGTCGTTTCGCGAACCGATGCCTCCGTCCTCCTCAACGAGAAACTTCGGGACAACGAAGAGAGACAACCCCTTCACACCAGCAGGCGCGCTGTTTACCCTCGCGAGTACCAGATGAATGATGTTGTCGGTGAAGTCGTGCTCGCCATACGTGATAAAAATCTTCGTACCGAAAATCTTATAGGTTCCGTCCGCTTGGCGCTCCGCGCGCGTACGAACTAACGAAAGGTCCGAGCCCGCCTGTGGCTCCGTCAGGTTCATCGTGCCCGTCCACTCCCCCGAGACCAGTTTAGTTGCGAAAAGCCTTTTCAAAGTTTCTGAGCCGGTCATGTTGAGTGCCTTTATCGCTCCTTCCGTCAACATCGGACATAGGGCGAAGGACATATTTGCGGCATGCCAGATTTCCTCGCACGCAGCAGCAAGAACTCCCGGCAACCCTTCCCCGCCCAGAGACGAATCATGAGCGAGTGACTGCCAACCGTTCTTCGCAAACTGCTTGTACGCCTCCTTGAATCCGGCCGCCGTGCGAACCTTCCCAGCCTCGAAAACGGCAGCATCCCGGTCACCCGGCGCATTTAGCGGCGCTAGGACATCACGTCCGAAACGTCCAGCCTCCTCCAACACGGTCGCTACCGTAGCTGAATCCACGTGGGAAAATCTATGAAGCTTCTGGACACGGGAATAGCTCGTCAATTCCTCGATAGTGAAGAGCATGTCCTGTACGGGTGCGTAATACATATCTTATTACCCTCGTTGGAGGTCGCCAATGATTCAGGGAACTGGAGACCATGTCCAGGAAATCCATTAGCTTGAATGGGTCAACTCGGCGGAGGTAACCACGACCGGTACGCCTGTCATGCAACGAAGCAGTCGCTTAACCGTTGCCTCAATTTTCGCTTTGCCAAGAGCAAACGCCTCTTGCTTCGGCAATACCTAGTCTGCTGGGGATGCCGATGCCTCAGCCCGCTCGTCAAAAATTAGTCTCAACGCAGGCCAAGTCACCGAAGCCAAACTTCCACCAGCGATGCAATCAAAAAACATGGCGAGTCAGCATCTCTGCTACACATGCCGGTTTCACGCTACCGTCAAGCTCCACGGTAATGGACCAAACCAGTTGCAATGTCCCAGACGCTTCCTCCGCCGAGATCAGAGCAATCCGTCCCCGCACCCTGCTTCCACTCGGAACCGGCGTTATGAACCTGACCTTGTTCAGTCCGTAGTTAACGGCCATTTTTTGCTTGAACTCGAGGCACGAGTCCAGAAAGTACGGAAGCAAAGACAAGGTGAGGAAGCCGTGCGCGACTGTGCTCCGAAAGGGTGACTCAACGCCGGCTCTTTCGACGTCCACGTGAATCCACTGCCGGTCCCCGGTCGCCGCAGCGAACTCATCTATGCGCATTTGGCCGATTTCAGTCCAAGACGAAAGGAGCACCCCCTGACCAACAAGCGCTTGCGCGTCAGCCGGCGATGTAATATTTCTCATTTAGCATATGGTTCATCAAGATGTTAAACGTTACCGTCTCAGCCAAGAACACCTGCTTGTCGCGGTTCTGAACAACGGTGGACGACATATCTCAACCGGCAGTATTGCTCGCATACGTCCCAGTCTCGTAAGCTTGAAATTCTCCGGATTATTCGCTATTGAGCGCGTACGACGGAACTTGGTCACCCGCGCCGGTGGCGAAAGAGTCGGATTAAGCCATTTCTCGACCGGCAAGCGTAACGCCCGTCCTGCGATACTTATTGTCTTTCCGTTCAAATCCACTTTTCGTCGATTCGGCTTCGGCGCTATTTCATTCGTCAACACGATCCTCAGGCAACAAAGATTCCACATTTCATTCGTAGTACATATTTATTTCAATCCTACAATGCGATCTTCATTAACCTAGAACGACTCCAGTTGTGAATTCCTGACTCAGGACGCTGGCCCGATGCAGCGAGAACTACAGATGAAATCAACTGAGATTACAGATTAGAGAATGAACACCACCTCAACCATGTTCAAACAGGACAAAATTTCGATGAAAACCGGTCATCGCTCTGCCCGCATTCCGTCAGCTTGCTACCGCCGCGGCTTGCTACAGAGCTCGGGATGACCTCCTGGACGATGCGTAGCTCCGTCTAAGACGGAAGGTCATCGGAACCTCAGGTCTCTATCTCCAGACGCTTTGAGCCAACGCTCTCCCTCTCTGGTCACCTCGCGCGTCGCGGGCACGGATGAACGAATCGCTCACTGTCCTAATATCACACACATTTTGGCTTCAACAAACATACGCACTGGATCGTCAATCAGAGACGATACTTGGCAGCGCCGAACGGAGCTGTGTTTGCGCGGAAAAGCTGTACCAGCTTGCGGCAAACCATCGTCGTGGATGTGTATTGTTGACCAGAAGTACGTATCGGCCCACAACCCCACTAACTGCCACGAGTGACTGATTTCATCAGTCAGCCACGGCGATATACCCTGGGGCGAACGGAAGCTCGGAGCGTGAGTTCGGCCTGTTCAATCTTACTATTGATATTGAGGAAAGTGATGGAACACATCTCAGCTACCGATGCCTCTTCGCTTCCGAGGGAAAGCAGCGGTGCCGGCCATTTCGCAAAGGTCCTGTCCTTTCGGGACCTCGTCATTTACGGCATTGTCTTTGTTGCCCCGATAGCGCCATGGGGCACGTTCGCGTACGTCTATGATCTATCGGGACACGCCGCAGTCGCGGCATACGTCATCGGCGTCGTTTGTATGTACTTCACCGCTCATTCGTACAAGGAAATTTGTACGCAGGTGCCGAGTTCCGGCTCCGTGTATGCATATGTACGCCATGCCATGGGAGTTGGTCCCGGATTCATTGCCGGGTGGATGGTCCTTCTTGATTATCTTCTCATCCCGGCACTAATGTATGTGATTGCAGGTGTGGCCCTCAATACGTTCCTTCCTGACATACCAAGATGGATCTGGGTGCTCGTATTCGCAGGATTTAGTTTGGCCGTCAACTGGTTCGGCATCGCGTTCACTGCCCGGGTAAATATCCTCTTCCTGGTTGTCCAACTCGTAGCAGTTGCTGGCTTTCTTGGGTGGGCGATTTTCAAATTGAAGGCTAACGGCGAATTCGCCTTTCCCGCTTCGACCTTGTGGTCACCTGGCGTAACAGCAAGCGGGTTGTTCGCGGGAACGTCAATTTGTATTCTCGCCTTCATTGGCTTCGACGCGATAACGACGCTCACGGACGAGGTAAAACCATGTCAAAGGCATCTCATCGGTCGCTCGATTGTCGTCGTATTGCTTTTCATCGGTGCCGTGGCGGTCCTGCAGTCGTGGGTGCTTTCCGCTCTCGCGAAGGGATTTACCTTTAAGGACCTAGCCAGTGGCGTATATGACCTCACTGGCGCACGTGTATCTCCCTCAGCCGGCGCCATCATGGCATGGACCGCAGCGACCGTAACCGGCATTGCCATTACGCCCCCCATGTTGGCAGCAGTCTCACGAGTTCTCTGCGCGATGGCGGAGGGCGGACAGATGCCCAAATTCTTGACTGCGCTGCATAAGCGTCATCAAGTACCTCATCGCGCCCTGCTAGTGTCAACCGTCCTTTCTGTAGCCATCGCGCTGACCTTCGCGGCTCATCCGGACGAGCTAACCGGCATCGTGAACTTTGGAGCACTTTGCGCGTACATCGGCGTGCATTTAGCCGTCCTCGTCCTACTTGGCTTCCGGAGGCGCTCCGGCCGCTGGTTTGCGCATATGCTATGCCCCATAGCGGGAATCGCAATTATCATTGCGGTCGCTACGCAGATGTCCAGTACCGCTCTCGAACTTGGGTTCGGTTGGATGGCCTTCGGCATCCTCTACTACATTACGCTCAAGGCATTCCGTAAGAGCGCGCTAGACGCTGAAGTACCCATCTGAGCTTAAGTGCGGCAGCTACGCTCCCGCACTGAAAGATCCGATTTACTCCTGCCATTAGGCAGTACACTCGAGATAGCGGGAGGAATATTTGACTTCGGCGACCGGGCAAGTCCGGTGCCGACAAGGAAGCGCCCAGAGCTTACTGCGCAGCTCGGCGATGCTCGAAGACTATCAGGGTCGCTGCCGGTGGGGCAGATAAGCTCTGCGCCCGTTCAGCAACGCCGCGCTATCCGCCCCCCGTCTCTAGTGCTGCTCAGAATCAATACTGCATTGATTCTAGGTTAGCTCTTTAACCAGTTCGGGAACTACCGAGAACAGGTCGCCCACGACTGAGTAGTCGGCGACCCCGAAAATGGGCGCCTCGGGGTCTTTGTTGATTGCGACGATGACCTTCGAATCCTTCATCCCGGCCAGATGTTGGATCGCGCCTGAAATTCCGACCGCGACATACAACTCGGGTGCAACGATTTTTCCGGTCTGGCCAACCTGATAGTCGTTGGGTACAAATCCTGCATCGACGGCTGCGCGAGAAGCGCCCAATGCTGCGCCCAGAGCGTCCGCAAGTGGAGCAAGGACATTTTGGTAATTGTCACCGCTGCCAAGGCCGCGGCCACCAGAAACGATGATTTTGGCTGACGTCAGTTCAGGCCGATCCAGCTTCGTTACCTCACGGCCGACAAAACGTGACGCGCCCGAGTCCGGAGCTGCGGCTATCACCTCAACCTCCGTCGCGACCGCACCGGTGGTTGCAACATCGAAACCCGTGGTCCGGACAGTTATGACCTTGATTGCGTCGACTGACTGAACAGTGGCAATCGCATTGCCAGCATAGACAGGCCGCTCGAACGTATCAGAGCTGACTACCGCAGTAATGTCACTAATTTGAGCGACGTCTAACTTCGCCGCAATGCGGGGAGCGACGTTCTTACCGTAAGCCGTCGCCGGGGCTAGAATATGAGAGTACCTTCGGGCGATACTAAGTACGGTCGCTTCAATATTCTCAGCCAGATTGTTGCCAAGATGCTCCGCGTCGGCCCAAAGAACCTTCGTTACTCCGCTTAACCTGGCCGCTTCTTCAGCGACTCCGCGCGCGTCATGCCCAGCAACGAAGACATGAACGTCGTCACCGATACATAACGCAGCCGCCACCGTGTTGAGCGTTGCCGTCTTCAGCGAAGTGTTGTCATGCTCTGCAATCACCAGAATCGTCATTTTCGCATCTTCCTTTACAGAACCTTCGCTTCGGTTTTCAGCTTTTCGATTAGTGTTTTCGCGTCTCGCAAGCTTACCCCGGCGTTGCGTTTTGACGGCTCAACCAGTTTCAAGGTCTTCAAGCGAGGGAGAATGTCGACTTCCAAGTCTATAGGCTTGATGGTCTCTAAAGGCTTCTTCTTCGCCTTTATGATGCTTGGCAAAGTCACATACCGAGGTTCATTCAAGCGCAAGTCGGTTGTGACTACAGCAGGCAGGGTCAGCAAAAGCGTTTCCGAGCCACCATCGACCTCACGGGAAACGGTTGCTCGGCCGTCAGCAATTTTCAGCTTGGATGCGAACGTTGCCTGCGGCAGTTGCGCAAGGGCCGCAAGCATTTGGCCGGTTTGGTTTGAGTCATCGTCGATGGCTTGCTTACCCAGAATGACAAGTTGCGGTTGCTCCCTGTCGACGATAGCCTTCAAAATCTTCGCCACGGCGAGAGGTTGCAGGGTCTCTGCTGATTCGACCAAAATCGCCCTGTCTGCACCGATAGCCAAGGCCGTTCGCAACGTCTCCTGACATTGTGGACCACCGGCCGACACCACCACCACCTCGCTCGCGGCACCAGCCTCCTTTAGACGCACCGCTTCTTCCACTGCGATTTCGTCGAATGGATTCATAGACATCTTCACGTTGGCAAGTTCGACGTCTGTCCCGTCGCCACGTACGCGAATCTTAACGTTGTAGTCGACCACCCGTTTTACTGCTACCAATACCTTCAAAATGAAACTCCTTGGTAAGAATCGACCGTTCGCGGCACGCTCCGCGTACCGGCTGCTTTAAAAGTCCGTGAGCTAAGGAAGAAACGAATACACGCGGCAGTTGCGGTCTTCATCGAGTGCTGCGGCTACTCATCCCGGCCGACCCGCTGCATTTGCGAACAAGTGGCGGTTCAGACCTCGAAAGCGAAAAAAATCCGACCGTTCGTGATTCCCTCCATCGTCAAAGACGATCCGGCTGACTAGTTGAAGTACCGTTGAATATCAATCACTCGTACAGCACAACATCAATGCGCATGTTGAAAAGTGGCGAATCGTTGAGCCGGCAGCTGACTTTCATCTATCAAAGTGCCTGGACCCGTCCGTTCTATCGCTGTGCGTTAGCCTATCGGACACATGCGAGCTCAACAGGTGTAACCGGGTCAAAGAAAGTCGGTCGAAAGGCCAGGGCGAGCGACTGCGCAACATCCCAGATACGGCGAACCCACAATCGACTCAACAGCAAAGAAACAACGTCCATCAATTCACTTGCGAGCATTGCAAGGTTGGCAAGGCAGCCGAGAACCGGGACTCGTCTAAGCTGCTCACGGAGGATTGCCCCCTAGTGGGCTAGTGCCTCGCGACGCAAGGACCGCATGGCAGCAGAACAGGCTCGCAGATTGATATGCCCCTGAAATATAAATTGAAGGCAATACGTAATATTCACACCTTCGTCTGTCGAGGGCAGATGACGAGTTTGGCCTAAAAAATAGGTCACAAAACCAAAATACACTTCCGTATCAACCATGGTCGATAATGAGATCTCTCGCGATCACTCTTTCGGGCGATACCGCTCTCATGCCTGTAATTAGGGATTCTACTGGGGATGTTTAATTTTTTTGTCCTTGAACTTTCGGTCGCTTGAGGCCTAGAATTAGGTCACTCAAATGGTTTTCATTGACGAGTCCACATGGAGAAGCGACAGCTCCTGTGAGCAGGCCGATGGACGCCAAACGATGACGCAAGGCGCTGATATCGAAGGTGAGCTTGACCGCTGATTGCGCCGGCTTCGCGCGTCTCCGCACAATACGTTCAGCGCGTCCGCGGCTCGTGGGAAGCCGGTCCTCAGATTCACTTGGTTGTTGCTGGCCCTCTTTAGCAGCTGCATCAGCGTTTGTCTCTCACCGGTGCCCCAACAGGTACGCTCGAGACCTTGAGATTGGAACTATCATGATTCCCGTATTCGAAAACAGTGAAATGAACGCGACAACGTCATCATTAACGCTGGCCGAGCTGCGTACAATTCTCAACGTTCTTGAGTCACGAGGCATCTCGGGAGCCGAGGTTCTCGCACATATCGATGTATCACCTGAAGAATTGTGCAATCCGAAGGCGAGGATATCGCTGACGCAGCAACTGCAAGCGCTCGACTACGGCATTCGGAATCTGTCGGAGCCGAGCCTCGCTTTCGAGATTGGTCAGCAGATGCATCTGACCACTTTTGGTATTGTTGGGTTCGCGTTGTTGAGTAGCGCGACCCTTTCCGATGCTCTCGAGCTGGCTTCAAGATATGGTCCGCTGCTCAATTGCAAGTGGACAAGTGCGCTGGCCACCGACAGAACGAATGCATCCATTTATTTAATCGATAACGGTCCGCGTTCGACCTTTCGGGCGGCCGAATGTCTCACCATGGAAATTGCGGCAATACTTTCGCTGCTCAGAGATCTACTAGGTGCCAACTTCCGCCCCGGCCTCATCCGGATTCCGGCCTATGCGTCCTCCGCGTCGGGAACATTGTCCTTTTACGGTTGCCCAGTCGAACCCAACTCGGTCCGCGCTGAGATCGTCTTCGATGCCGGGTGGCTCCGGCGCCCGTTGCCGCAAGCGGATTCTGTGACCCATGCCAGTTGCGTGCGCGCTTGCGACCACCTGCTTGACGAGTTTCGCCATCCAAGGAATCTACTCGACGAGATGAAGGCGTTGCTGCTTAGCACCGACCGCGAAATTCCAAGTCTGCCCGATGTCGCAAGCGTGCTATGCCTCTCGCCACGCACATTACGGAGAAGGCTACGCGACATGAACACCTCCTATCTTCAGGTGCTGAACGACGTTCGGAGAACGCTGGCAACCCAGTATCTGTCGACCACTGCGAAGACGACGGAGGAAATTGCTGAATTGCTGGGATACAGCGATGCCGCAAATTTCCGTCACGCTTTCAAGCGATGGACCGGCCAATCACCTCGACAATTTCGCACTGAGTCGGTTGCCACCTCTCTTCCCCCGATCTCTCCACGGCAGCGGACCAGGCAGGCGGCGTCTACGCGCGCCATCAATGCCGGCTCTGACCTTGCTCGTTTTTGGGCCGAATCGGTGTCGGCAATCGCATCTGAACTTCCGCGCACTCTGACGTAAAGCGCCAAATACTGCTCTGCGCCAGAGCTCCTCGACTATTGCCCCAGCGCAAAACGCTCAACCTGCGTAGATGAGGCGAAAAAACCCACACGGAGACCGTGCGGGCAAAATACTCCCAGACCTTCGCTTGTCTTGCTTAACTGCGAAGCGTCAATGAGAGGCCTTCCGATTGCATCTGCACCACCGGAAGATTCGCCAGCTTCATCAGACGACCGACCTGCTCCATTTCCGGCGAAGACAAGAGAGGATAGTCCCGCTTCAAGGGGCCTGCAGCCTTCATCCGCTCCAAATCCGCCTCCGGCAACAATACCTTCAACAAAAGCTCATCATCATCCCGCGTGCCATATCGCTTGCGCAGTTCCTCGATGGTCGGTTGCTCCGGAGGATTGTCCTTAACGAACTTTGCACGCGGACTGCTGAGGATTTGGTCCAAAATATTCGGTTCGATAGGTGCCACGGTCTGGCCATAGTTCCCCAGCGCATACTCGATGATTTCGTCTGGGATAGTCTTATACCGCTCACCATGTACAAGGTTTAAAACAGCCTGAATGCCGACGAGCTGACTGAACGGAGTCGCCATGCCTGGGTAGCCGAGTTCCTTGCGAACAATCGCAACTTCCGCCAACACCTCGTCCAGCCTATCGGACATTCCGTGCTGAGCAAGTTGTGCCTTGAGCGTACCAGTCATGCCTCCTGGAATTTGATGCTGGACAGAGAACAGGTTGTACTCTGCGGACTGGTTGACAAGGAAGCCAGCTGCTTTACCAACTTGCTCCATGCGGTCCGCCACCGCTTGGAACTGACGCTTGTCAAGCGAGTGGGTGTGGCCCAGCAACTCAAGATTGTGGACCATGATTTCCGTCGACGGTACCGACGGGCCGTTTGCCATCGGGCGACTCGCGGTGTGGATAACCGAGACGCCGAGCTCGATAGCGTCGAGATAGTTCTTCGCCGATTGGCCCAAAAGGTTATTTGCGTGCATCTCGAGCGGTTTCCCTCGAGATTTTGCCTTGATGGCCGGAATCAGCGTTGCCATGCGCTCTTTGGTAATCACACCGGCTGTGTCATACAACAGCAGTGTATCGATGTCCGGGGATGCGGACAGCTTGTCCGCCTTATCGGCGTAATACGCGTCATCATGAACAGGCGACAGGGTATACATCAACGCGCCCGTCACTTCGGAGCCGAATTCTTTGGCCACCTTCGCGAGACGCGTCATTTTGTCGACGTTGTAGAGCAAATCGTAGATCCAAAAGCTGCGACAGCCGTGCCGGTTCAGCTGACGCATCCAAGCGTCCATAATTGCATCGGATGACGTGCGGAACGTTCCCATCGCATTTGAACGCATACCGGACCGGAGGACAGTCCGCGGCATCGCCTCAACAAGGGCGTCGAGCGAATCCCATGGATTCTCTTTGCAATATCGAACGAGAACCTCGAAGTGATTCGAACCACTCAGTTCGATGCGGTTGAAACCTGTTCTGTCCAGGTTGCCTGCTACCGGAAGAGCCATACCCGCTTGCAAACGCATGCCCCAAAGGCTCTGCATACCGTCGCGGAAAGTTTCATCGACAAACTCAATATGTGCCATGGTTTCGCCTTTATGCTTTGAAGCTGGGAAGCAGAGTTGTTTCCAGCCAACGGGTACTAATTCGATTGTTTCGGAAGTCGTCGTGACTGACGATTGCAGTCAACAATGGGATGTTGGTTGCAACGCCCTGAACCTGAAATTTCGACAATGCTTTGATAAGCCGGTCAATCGCTTCGTCTCGCGTGTCAGCGCTGACGATTAGCTTTGCAATCATGCTGTCGTAGAAGGGGGGAACAACGGACCCCTCCATCACCGCCGAGTCGACCCGCACGCCCGGGCCGGTGGGCGGTATCCATCGTGTAATCCTTCCGGGGCTAGGCAAGAAGTTCCGGCTTGGGTCCTCAGCCAGGATGCGGGCCTCAATTGCGTGTCCTCGCGGCTCGATTGTCTCCTGCTGCGGAAGCGGTCGACGGCCTAGCGCGACCTCAATCTGCATCTTGATAAGGTCAACTCGGGTAATCTGCTCCGAGACGGGATGCTCGACCTGAATCCGGGCGTTGACCTCCATGAAGAAAAACTGTTGACGGTCAACGTCATAGAGAAACTCGACGGTACCAGCGTTGCGATATGAAATCGAAGACAGAAGACTGACAGCTGCCGCGCGTAAGCGTGTGCGGACGTCATCCGGTAAAATTGCCGCCGGTGCCTCTTCAATCATCTTCTGGTACCGGCGCTGCACTGAACAGTCGCGCTCGGCAAAGTGAATCACCCCCCCTGAACCATCCCCGACAACTTGAACCTCCAGGTGGCGAGCGCGCTCAACGTACGTTTCTATGTACAGCGTGTCGTCACCAAAGGCCTCACGTGCAGTTGCCGCCGCCCGGTCAAAAGCGTCTGCGAGTTCTTCAGGATTGTGCGCCACAATCATCCCGCGGCCGCCGCCGCCGGCTGATGCCTTCGTAATGACTGGGTAGCCAATCGCCTCCGCGATGCGCAGCGCTTCATCCTTGTCAGCGACCTTGTCACTGCCTTTCGTCATCGGCACACCGGCCGCTTCCGCCAATCGCTTAGCTGAGAGCTTGTCACCGACGGCGCGAATAGACTCAGCGGTAGGTCCGATGAAAACCACGCCTTCCTGAGCGCAAAGTTCGGCCAGTCCAGGTCGCTCGGACAGAAAGCCGTATCCAGGATGCAATGCTGTACATCCGGTTGCCACGGCGGCATGAACCACCAGGTTTTGGTTGAGATACGAGTCGCGTGACGCTGATGGCCCTAGCACTACCGTCTGCCCCGCCTCTCTCGCAGCTGGACTGTCGGTGTCAGCCTTTGAGACGCCAAGAACGGTCTCAATACCCAACTCGTGGGCGGCCTTGATGACACGCAGAGCGATTTCTCCTCGGTTGGCAACAAACAATCGCTCGGTCTTGGCGGATAGGTTAGCCATTGGTTTGCACCACAAAGAGCGGTTGTCCATACTCAACCAGGTCGCCGTCCTTGACTAAGATTTCGCGGATGGTGCCCTTTACCTCTGCCCGTAAGGTGGTGAAAAGCTTCATAACCTCGATGAGGCAAAGTTCGGTGTCTTCGGTAACCTCCTGCCCAAGCTCCACGAACAAGGCCGCGCCAGGCTTCGGTGAACGATAGAAAGTCCCAAGTGACGGCGCCGAAACATGCACGCAACCCGGGGGCAACTCAATCCTCCCACCAGTCAGTGGATTTGGCGTCGGGTCCTTGTTAACCACCGTCGATAAAGCAGGCGTAGCAACCGCCGAAGCAGCAGCCAGTCGGCCATTCGCAGCCGTCGAAACTGTCGACGATGCAGTCGGCGAAAACGACGCACGACCATCGGCCTCTTTGCTAAGGAAAAGTTCGGAATTCCCAACACGAAGCTCAAGTTGCTTCCACTTGCTCTGTTCAAACATTCGAACGATAGCTTCGACGTCGCCTGAAGAGATTGTCATAACTTTCCTTTATCAAAATTTTGGTCAACTCGGACGCGGCTCGAGGTTCAGCCGAACCGTTCAAAACGGAGACGTCGGGGACGCCTCGATCCCGTTCGGGCGCAATTCATGGAATTGAAGAAACGCGGAATCGCCTCGCCAAAGAATGCAGCTGTGTCACCTCACCTTCAATTTTTCGCGCAACTCCGTGCGCAATACCTTGCCGGTACTGTTCTTGGGCAAGGTATCGAGAAATACATAACGCTTTGGACGTTTGTAGCGAGCAAGATTGTCGAGGCACAAGCGGTCAAGGCTCTCAACTGTCAAGGAGTGTCCAGTTCGCGCGACGACGAACGCCACAACGGCCTCGCCCCACTTCGCATCGGCTTCACCCACTACAGCGACCTCGGCTACGCCGGGGTCGGAGCATAGGACGTCCTCGACTTCGCGAGGGTAGATATTCGACCCGCCGCTGATGACGACGTCTTTCGCACGGTCCTTCAGCCAGACAAAGCCACGCTCGTCCATCGTGCCCATGTCCCCGGTATGCAGCCAGCCATCGCGCACCGCGTCTGCTGTCGCGTGCGGCTGCTTCCAGTATCCGTTCATGACAATTGGACTTCGCACTACAATTTCACCTGGGTCTCCACACGCAACCTCGCGGTTTTCCGCATCAACAATCCGTACATCAACCCCAGAGCGGGCTACGCCGACAGAGACAAGGCGTTCGTCAGTCACATCCGGGGTATACAGATGTTTCGGCATGCCGGTAATAGTGCATGGACATTCGCCCTGCCCATATGCGTTGATAAAGCGTGGGCCGAACACCTCCAGAACACGCTTCACATCGGCTGCGAAGAATGGTGCGCCACCGCCAACAATAGACCGGACGTGCTCAACTGCGCATCGAGCGATGTCAGGACTGTCGACAAGGCGTCGGGTCATCGTGGGCGCAGCAAAGAAAGTCAGATTCTCGTAACGATTTATGAGCAGCGCGATTTCGCTCGCGTCCACTCCACCGCTCACGGGCAGCACATTGTTGGCCCCTTTCGCAACGAACGACAATGACACGAGTCCCGCAGCGTGGGACTGCGGCCCAAGATGCAAAAGACTGTCCCGGTCGGTAACATGGTCGAAGTCACACAGGTAGCTCCAGGCCATCAATTGGAGATTCAGGTGACTGAGCATGGCCCCTTTGGGACGTCCGGTGGTGCCACTCGTATAAAAGAGCCACGCCAAGTCATCACGACCAACATTGGTCTGAGTAATGGGGGCATGAAACAATGCCGAATAGTCAGTCCCATCGACACACACAACTTTGACCGGTCGCTCACCGCTGCCCGCCAAAGACGCAATCGCTTCCGCATGCTCCTCAGTAACGAAGCAGAGGGACGCATCGCAGTTATCAATAATGAATGCGACTTCGCGAGCGTGTAGCTTCGCGTTCACCGGAACAGCGACGAGACCAGCGTGCCAAATCGCAAACAGAACTTCGAGGTACTGAGGCCGATTGCTCATCGCAAGGACAACACGGTCCCCGACCTTCAAGCCCAGCACATTACGCAAACCGCCTGCTATCCTTACGACCCGCTCATACATCTCCGAGTAGGTGAACCTCTGCTCGTCTCCCATCGAAACAGCGGGCCGGGTCCCATATGTCCGGGCAGCGTTTCCAAGCAATGTAGAAATGTTCATGTCTTTGAAGGTTTCCATGTGAGACGGCTATAATCCGCCCTATGCGTTTCCATTCGCTCGTCGGAACCATTCAGACAACGAGACGTGACTCCAACTCCTCGCGCATCTCCGACGTAACGTGTAAAACGGTCGACACATAGGCATCTACGCTTCCGTGTTGTTCCGCTATCGCCTCGAAGGCGGCCTCAAGGAATCCCGCCTCTACGGAGGTAATCACGCGGACTGCATCATCGGTAAGTCCAGCCCCGAATCGCTTTTCGAGGTCAGCTCTGATTGCAGCTGCACGTGCATCTGAATCGCCTGCCGTGTTCGTGAGGAGGTAGTCATGGATAACGTCGTCCCGGTGAACGCCCATCAGGGTGTGCAAGAGCGCAACAAGGACGCCTGTGCGGTCTTTTCCTGCAGAGCAGTAGACGACGGTCGGTCCATCGCACTCGGCAAGCGTGCGAAAGTACTGGCGGAACACGTCAACAATTGCCGGGCGAAACGGCAATTCTCTATAGCGAGACGTCAGCGTTTTTCTCGCGTCCGCGCCTTGCATAGCTTGAGACGCCGCTTCGACATGAGGAGCGAAGGCGGCAGTTTCGCCATCCGAGGCAATGACGACACCGGGGAAACCGACGTAACGGCGGCACGGCGCCTTCGCGCGCTCGCTCTTTCCGCGCAGGTCAATGACGGCATCCAGGCCAAGCGAACGCAATACGAGCAGGTCATTATCGGAAGCTTTGGCATGCTCGCCCGAGCGATATAGTCTGCCCTCTACCAGCCGCCCTCCTCCTGCTACCTCGTAGCCACCATAATCCCGAAAGTTGTGGATACCCGTTGTTGCTACAAGGGGAGTGGCTTCACGGCTCGAATTTGAGTGCATCACGACGCAGCCCTTTGCTGGAAAACGACGACAAACGGGGAGAGAGAAATTATTTCGAACACCGCGCCCCCCACCTCAACAGTCGCTAAGATAATTAGCGATTTGAGTTTAAGAAAATTCCAAAGCGAGAGTGAGGTGTGGATGGGACACGTTTATGTGGCCACTGTCACTGGGGAACCAGAACGGCTTTCTGGCGTCCTCGCCAGTGGAGCGACCTTCCGTCCCCTTTCCGATATATGCGCCAAGCGACGCGCCCGCTACTTTTGCCCAAGGAATGCATGACGCGGGAGATGCCAACAGGGACTTTTGCGAGTTCGCATTGGCAAAATTCCACTCGACGCACCTGTTCCAGCCAAGAGCTTGAGCCATTACGCCCAATCGACTTTCGATAACGGTCACGCGCCATTCCGACAACTGTGCGATGACTGCCGTACCGCTGCCATGCTTATAGCTCAGCCATCAAGGGCAGAGCATCCCATGCATCCACCGGGCCGGAACCCGGGCTGCGTGGAAGCGACAGCCGAACGCGCCTACCAGTTCTGCAAGGTTGAGTGGCTACCGATATCACCGGTTAGATGTTCTTTCACCGAAAGGGCGCCCGCTCCTAGATAAGCACATTCAACGGCCGAGCATCCGTCGATTCTCGCTCGGCCCCGAAATGGAGGTTGGGCCACGCACGCGCTCATTGGTTGTAGTCGACTTTTTTTCCAAGCCATCCATCCCAGCGCTTCCGCCAATATAGATTGTGAAGCTCGGTTGTCAGCTCGCCAGGCCCAGCTTCGCCGCCCAATACCTTCTCGTCAACGCTATTGATAGGCATAATTCCACCGGCAGTCGACGTAACAAAGGCTTCGTCCGCATTTTTCAGCTGTTCAGCATTAACGGCTTCGACACGAACCGTAAGCCCGAGCTCAGTCGCCAGTTCCATTGTTGTGCGCCGAGTTATGCCCTCAAGCACTCCGTGGTCCGGCGTATATACCACGCGGTCTTTGATGAAGAAGATGTTTGCCCCCGGCGCTTCCGTCAGATTTCCATTCGCGTCGCATAACACCGGCAGGTCAAACCCCTCATCACGGGCCTTGAAATGCGCGAGTTGCAAGTCCAGCCAGTGGAAGTTCTTCGCAGTCGGGTCCACCGCTCGTTCCGGAATTCGAATGAATGACTCACTAACCTGTAACTTCATACCCCGTTGACGAACCGAGTCATCCGCAATGAATCTATAAGGGACGACATAGGCATAAAACTGATTTTCGTACGCGTCTGTATTGTAATTTCCCGCCCCATGAGCAAGCCGCCCGCGGGTCACACACCACCATATGTACGCGTCTTTGGTTCCCGCGTGCCTCACGAGCTCAGTCAGAATCTCAGAAGTACGTTGATTATCGAACGGATTTCTAAGGCGAAATTTCCTGCAAGAATGCGCAAACCGCTCCAGGTGGTCATCGAGGCGAAAGATGAGACCTTTGCTGACGCTAACGACATCATATGCGGCGTCGCCGTGTCGGAATCCCAAATCCAGAAGTGGAATTGACGCGTCGGAAAGCGGACAAATCCTCCCAACGTAAGCCGCGCCGCTCTCGAAAGCAGGGTCGTGAGGGGCCCGGGCATGCTCCGGATGGCTCAACATTATCTCGTGTACGGGAATGATGCTCATTTCTCGACTTCTCCGTTTTCAGTTCGCCTCGATAGGGCATTGCGTGGGATGCGGTAACGACGGAACTCTCCGACTTCGGTCTTTGCCAGCGACGAGCGAAGAACAAAATGGCCGCGACTTAGACACCCAAAATTGAAATCACTATTGCTGCGGAGTCCTCTCCAAGAAAACCACCACCGTTCTCAGCCAACGCGACGCGTGCGTTTTGCACTTGACGCCCGCCGGCGCATCCTCTGAGTTGCATTGTAAGTTCGTGGATCTGCGCCAGACCCGTCGCACCAATCGGATGTCCCTTTCGCACGAGACCACCGGAAGTGTTGACCGGAATCCTTCCCCCGAGCCGCGTATCTCCATCCCTAAGTAAGCGAATGCCCTCCCCAGGAGCGCACAGACCAAGGGCCTCGTAGTAGACAAGTTCTGCTGGTGATGAAGCGTCGTGCAGTTCAACGCAGTTGACATCCTCGGGACCAACTCCTGCACCGCAGTAGGCCAGCTTTGAAACGGAGGCGGTTAGCTTCTCGTCGCCGTCGTGGTAGTCATAGCCGCTGGCCAGGACTGAACTCAGAATCTTGACTGGCTTTGACACACCGAGCTCACGCGCGGCCCTCGGTGACATAATCACTGCCGCGCTGGCGCCGTCGGCAATCGGCGAGCACATCAATCTCGTCAACGGCTCGATAATCATAGGAGCCCCAAGGACCTGCTCCGCAGTTAGCACCTCCACAAACTGAGCATTCGGGTTCAGGCTTCCATGGAAGGAGTTTTTGGCAGAGACAGCAGCGAAATCAGCCGCCGTTGCACCGGCCGACTTCATATAGTCGCGGGCCATTCGCGCATATACGTCCATAAACACAGAGCGTGTTTGACCGGCACCGCTCTCAGCACGACCTTCGTTCAGTACAAATGCGTTCAGAGCGTCAGGATGCTCAACGTCGGCGCAGCCTGCAAAGACCGAGAATACGCGCTGCTTATCGGGGTGGTAAAGCTTCTCAACACCGAAGGCCAAGACGATGTCGTAGGCCCCAAGCGTCACCATCGACGCCGCCTGCTGGAAGGCGGTGGATGCCGTAGCACATGCATTCTCAACGTTAACGACTGGAACAGCTCCCAACCCCAAGCCACGCAGGATAGCTTGACCCGCGATGCAAACCTGTCCCGTTGTTACTGCCGCAGCGGCGTTACCCGACCAAACTGCCTGGACCCTGTCAATGGTAATGCCGGCATCCTCGAGCGCATCACGAATTGCCTCGTGAGCAAGGTTCGAGAGCGAGCGGTCGGAGTGACGACCAAAACGAGTAGTTCCGACACCCGCCACGAGCGCATTTTGCTGCATCACTTACTCCGGAGACGAATAGTTTCAACGCATGAGTTCCGCGGTTTAACAGCCGGAGAACTTACCACCGTCGTTAACAATCACAGAGCCGGTCATGAACTCCGCATTAGATGACGAAAGGAAGAGAATCGCCGGGGTCATGTCATCAACACGGCCATGTCTGCCAATCGGACGTACCTTCAGTTCAGTGTTTAGCGCAGACCCAGGGAGATCAGCGCTGGCACCCCATCGAGATGCATACTCATCAATGACGCCGTGACACAGGCAGTTCGACCGCACGCCTTCACCGCCGAGTCGAAGTGCTTCCATTCGGGTCATGTTGACTATCGAGCCCATAGCTGCCGAATGCACCGAGGAACCAGCCGGTCCGCCCATAAGGCCAAGGTTCGTTGCTACATTGACGATGTTTCCTTTCGATTCTTTGAGACTCTTCAAGGCCTGTTGTGTAACGAACGTCGCGGCCTTGAACGTGCCGTTGATAGCAGAATCCCAGTTCTCTGGAGTTACGTCTTCAAAGGGAATGTCCGCCCGTAGTCCACTCGCATTCACCAGGACATCCAAGCCACCAAGTCTCGCAACGGCCGCATCGACCACAGATCGGCATCCGCTCACCTGATTGAGGTCGCCAACTATGCAGATCAATCTGTCGTCGTGAGCTAACTCTTTGAGCAATTCGTCAGAGATTAACTCGTTTGGTACCTGAGCCGCCACGATGGCGCCATGTTCGAGATATGCTGCAACAGTCGCCCGCCCAATAGGATAGTTACCACCGGTAACTAGAACCCGCTTCCCCGTGAAATCAATTTGCACTTTCATAATTAGCCCCTGGATTCGAGGAAAAGCTACGCACGGTCCACCCGCGCTGCTCTCAACGCTTTCGCAAACTTCGGTACCGCCCTGTTCACACCCAAAACAATCTGGTCGGCCACCAGCGACGCCCGAACCCGGCTCAATTGCGGCCGCCCCAAGAGCGGGCGGCCGTTGCCCCGCCGTCGTTCGAGATAACAGAACCCGTAAAGTAGGCTGCTGCATCTGACGCTAGGTACGCGATGGCGGAGCCGCACTCTTCGATGCTCCCCAAGCGTCCGAGCGGCACGCATGCCTCGATGAACTGGAACACTTGACCGTTAAGTTTGGCGTTCTCGGCCGCGATAAGCGGCGTGTCGATGTATCCCGGACACAGCATATTCACTCGAATGCCATAAGGTGCGAGCTCCAAGGCGAGCGATTGCCCAAGAGAAATCATTCCGCTTTTCGCCGCCGCGTACACGTGGCTATCTGTTGGTCCAGCACAAATACCGGCCGTCGAAGCTGTGAAAATAACGTTGCCGCGCGTCTTCTTCAACTCCGGAAGGGCATATTGCGTAAGAAAAAATGCTGACCGGAGATTCGTATTGATGATGCGGTCGAAATGTTCTTCGGAGAGGTCCTCGAGATAGCCCAATTCGCCGATACCAGCATTGTTGACCAAACAATCGAGGCCGCCCATTTTCGCCACGGCCTGTTGGACGATAGATTTGCACGAGTCCAAGTCAGCGACGTCTCCGACGACGGCAACGAGACGCTCGCCTCCGCCCAACTTTTGAATCGCGTCGCGCACGCGCGTCATATCGCGGCCATGGATAGCTACAACCGCACCCTCTTCGAGCAACTGGGCCGCCGCGCCATAGCCGATACCCATCGTGCTACCCGTCACCAGTATCTTCTTTCCCGCTAGCTTCATGTCAGTATCCTTTATGCAGCGATTCATTCCGTTGGGGGGAGCTCGCAGTCCGCCGGCAGACCCGACTGACATCAACTCTCAAATTCACGCCCGTATTGGCTTAAAAGTGATTCGAATCGCGGCAGAATCAGGTCGTAAAGACCATCCAGAGATGGATCCTGTCCAGGAAGAACAATATCCATGCCCTTCGATACCTCCTCAGGCGTGAGGAAAAAATAAGGGTCGAGGATGTGTTCAGCACATTCAGTGCACAGACGCAGCGCCGACATGATTTGAAATGCGTGAACTTCACGGAGACGCTGCTGCAATTGTTCACCGTCGATTTCGCCGTAGTAGCACTGCAGCGCATACCGCGTCATTTCGTCGTCCGCCTCTCCCCACATCAACATCTCAGCGACATCCCACATGGGATGTCCATACGCGCCTCCGTCCCAATCGATAAACATGATTTGACCGTCAGGGTCGAAAATCATGTTCACGAACACCATATCGTTGTGGGTCAGGACCGGAAGATAGGGCTGAATTGCCGTTTCGAGCCGATTCGTAATCTCCCGGAACCTGGGCACCATCTCGACCCATTTCGACGGATGGAAGCCGTTGGCTTCTTTTCCATTTTCCATAGCGTTCAGGTAGCGCCTCACCGAGTCGAACGGCCACCAATAGCTGATTGTTTCCTCTACTGCGTGGGAGCCGTTGTGCAGCTTCTTCATGCTATCGATAATCTGCTTCACGATGGCCCGGTCTTTCATCTGCTCAAGCTGCACACCGGTACCATCAACGAACTCGGTGACGGTGAGGTTCGGTTCGGCGTAAATTAGTCGTGGCCCAACGCCGAGAGTGTGGGCAGCGATAGTGCACTGGACGATGGCCGTTTGCCTCGTCCGGAACTGGTCGAACCCGACTCGGACTGCGAATCTCTCTCTGGAACTGGTTGTCACGAAGAAGGTTCGGTTTTGAAGCCCTCCGAATTTCTGCTCAACTTCAATCGTGCCGTTCCAAATCGGAAGTGTCCGGATGTGCGCCTCGGTTTGAGCTGGCGTCCACGACCGACGCACATACGAAATCTCTTCGATTCGCGGCAGATGCGCTGCTGTGGTATCGGATTGTCTGATGTCCATCAATCTTCCTGAATTCAAAAAGATGAATTTTGCAGAGGTGACGATGAAGGATGCCTTCGAAGACGATGCATCTCTACATCCAAGCCACGCGATGCCTCAATTCAAAAGTTTCAGCTCGTAGTCTTGAAATTACTTACGCCCGGTCGTTCGAACTGGGGGGGAATTGGAAGTAATTCCAGCCTTGTAGTCCACCGAGCGGGTACGTTCCCGGACGATTTAAGAGGTGACGAGTCACCCAATCCGTCCGCCCTTCTACTGGCTGCTGGCTACAGATTACGATTGAGGCGCGAGGAGAAAAAGGTGAGCATCGGACAACTACCGGTGTGGAAAGGTCCAGTTAGCAAACTGCAGTCCGAGGTCGCGCCGCTTAAACCGGCTACAAACCAACAAAATTGTTGGATCGAGCCAATTCATGCCTTCCTGTTCTCACCGACAGACTTTCAAGCCCACGATAGACAGCGTTGCGGTTTTGCGAACCACTGGCCTCAGATAACCGCATGTCCGGCCAACGCCTCGCAATGGCGCGAAAGGTAACCTCTGCCTCCAGCTGAGTGAGTGATGCCCCGATGCAGACATGCGGACCCTGCCCAAATGACAGATTTAATCCCTCTCGCCTCCGGATATCCAGGCGGTCGGGAGACGTATACCTCTCAGGGTCGCGGTTTGCCGAACCAATCAACGCGATGACTAGTTGCCCGCGCTCCAGTTTGTGTCCGTGGAGCATGTGGTCCGTAGTGACACGCCGTCCCGTATATTGAACCGGGCTGTCATAGCGCAGGAGCTCACGAACCGCCCCAGGTATGAGCTCGGGAGATGCCAGAAGCGCGTTCCATTCTGTCGAATTGGTCAAGAGCGCCCGCATTCCGTTGCCGAGCAGATTTCGCGTTGTCTCGTAGCCTGCAAACAGCATCATTGCGCATTGCGTGACAAGTTCTGGCTCCGAAACTATCTCCCCTCGCACTTCGGCGGTTATCAACGACGACACCAGGTCATCATCGCAGCCGAGCGTTCGACGGCTCGCAATCACCTCCCTAAAAAAGCCGGACATTTCAAGAAGGCTGGTCTGAGCTCGTCTCCTTACGTCTAGATCCGGCTCCGGAGAGCCGATAAAGGCGGACAAATCCGCCGACCATTCCTGGAGACGGGGTTCGCTGAAATTTTCGATTCCCAACACCCGAGCGATAACCAAGGCAGGCAGCGGAGTAGCTATCTCACCCACGAAATCGAACTCGCGGGTCGCGCCGACACCTTCGATCAACCCATGTACTGTGGCTTCGACGAACTCGCGAGAAACCCGTGAAACAGCTTGCTTCATCGCGCGATTCAGGACCCGCCTCAGACGACAATGGTCTGGAGAGTCAAGAAACAGCATCGCTCGACTAAACAGCTTCTGGAACGGACAGAGTTCCAACTTGTGTTCGAGCTTTCCCGCCGTTACCCAGCCTCCCGTGCGACGCGCGGAATATCGACGACTCTGCAACACCTCTGCAATATCTCGATAGCGTGTGACAAGCCAAGCGCCGCCAAAAAACTCGTTGCTCCAGTGAATCGGGCCAGCATTCCGCAACTGTTCGTATGTCGGATATGGGTTTTCGAGAAAGCCGGCTGTGAGGATATTCATCAACGTATTGCTCGATACAAGGACAATTAGACAAAAAGCTCTTACCGGATGCCCGCAAGCGTCATTGATAGTCCCGAGCGCGGAGCGACCTGCGACAGTAGCCGCGTCCGCACGCTCTCTTCCGAGGGCTGTATGGACCGTGCCCGGTGCAGAAGGGTCGGCATGTGCGGTCTAAAGACGCGCAATATCGCACTGTCCCGCCTGGTCGCACCACAGCACATCGTCTTCCGATTGGCTCCCGTGAAAGTCCGGCTTGCAACACGTACCGAGGCTACATCAGGGAAATAGGTGAAGACAGGTGCGAAACGGACAGTAAAAGTGCAACAAAAGACACGACCGCGTGCAAGCATTCAACTGTAACTTGACGCGGAGCGTTCGCACAGGAATCTGTCCGCTCAGGACCTCTTTAAATCCACACAGACGTGGACAATGGATTCGCATCATGGAAGTGTCCGTCGTCGTCCCCGGTGACAATCAACGGACTGGCATGCAATCGGGTATACATTCGGAACGACCTCGACTATGGTGAACAACTCGAAATCTCATGCGCCAGTGTCCGGTGGCAAAGTCAGATCTAACGCCAACGCGACGTGGCAACAACGCAGCACACGTCATGTATGGCATCCGTGCTCGCAGATGCAGCGGGCCGGCGTCGCGCCTCCATTGCCTATTGCACGAGCACAAGGGCCATGGCTCGAAGATTACGAAGGTCGACGCTACTTCGACGCCAATAGTTCGTGGTGGGTAAATCTCTTCGGACATTCCGACGCCGGGATAAGCGCAGCGCTTCGACATCAACTCGTAACTCTGCCCCACGTCATGCTTGCAGGCTGCACGCATGCGCCGGCAGTGGAGTTAGCCGAACGACTGAACGCCCTGACCGGGGGAGCATTAGGTCATGCATTTTACGGTAGCGACGGAGCATCCGCAGTTGAGATTGCACTAAAGATGAGCTACCACTACTGGCGCAACAAGGGGGTAGCCGGGAAAAAAGAATTCGTATGTCTTCGCGGCGGCTACCATGGCGAGACGCTCGGTGCATTGTCTGTGACCGACGTTGCGCTATTTCGTCATGTATATGACCCATTACTGCTGCACCCTCACCTGGTCATGTCGCCCGACTCCCGCGCCGCGCGAGACACCGAGACTAGCGAAGACGTGGCAAGCCGCGCCCTGCGAGAAGTCCACGCGCTATTCGAAGCACGGCATCTGGACATTGCAGCGATAATTATCGAACCGCTGGTCCAGTGTGCCGCGGGTATGGCAATGCACGACGCGGCCTACCTGCGCGGGCTGCGTGCCCTTTGCGATAGATTTGACGTTCATCTGATAGCAGACGAAATAGCTGTCGGCTGTGGCCGTACAGGCACCTTCTTCGCTTTCGAGCAAGCCACACTGCCAGATGCACCTGCTATCTGGCCTGATTTCCTCTGCCTTTCGAAAGGAATCACCGGCGGATACCTCCCGCTTTCGATTGTTCTGAGTCGTAACGCTATCTTCGACGCATTTCTCGACGATGACATCTCGCGTGGATTCCTTCACTCTCACTCGTACACGGGCAACGCATTAGCATGCCGCGCGGCGCTAGCTGTCCTGGACAGGTTTGAGGAAACCAATGTTCTCCGCAAGAATCAACTCGTCGGGTTGACTCTAACGAAAGCATTGGCAGAGCTCGCGGCTGACCACCGCATTGAGAGCTTCAGGCAGCGCGGCATGATATGGGCATTTGACGTCCGTGACGAATTTGCCGGTCCCCGATTTGCTGAACGTTTCCACATGCAGGGTAGACAGCACGGTCTGCTGATTCGTCCGATCGGACGCACAGTGTATCTTCTGCCTCCATACGTTCTGAACAGCGAGCTTGCACACTGGCTCGCGGAGAGGACACTGGAAACCGTCAACGATACGCTTTCGCAACTCGACGACCATCGACACGCCGCAGGGTCGGCGGTCACGTTGCCTTGAGCCCGACCGCACGGGCACGTTCACGGAACACCGTCAAGGCAAGTATTCCGAACCTGCTCGGGTCGTACGAGCTACGCTTCGTCGAATATCAACAACCAGGGCTCTACTAGTTCTTTGCTGCGGCCAAAAATTAGACGGGGCTGTAAGTTCAAAAGATATCTGGGCAAGTGTCTTTGTGAGTAGCAGCGTGCCTCAAAATGGCTCGCCGCCGCGAGGGTTATCAACCATTACAGCGTCATCCCGCCGGACACCTCAATTGCAGCACCGTTAATGAAGCTTGCGTCGTCGCTCGCCAAGAACGCATAGACATTCGCGACCTCGTCGGGCAGCCCAAGGCGTCTCTGCCAGCACGAACTGCGCATCTTGGCGAGACCATCCTCCGGTATCTTGAGCAAGCTGGTTGTACCGATAAATCCAGGACAAACAGCATTGACACGAATTCCCATCGGACCAAACTCACGCGCCCAGCTTTTTGTTAAACCAACCACACCGAACTTGCTAGCAGAGTAATTCGACTGGCCGAAATTGCCGTAGACACCGACAATGCTGGACGCATTCAGCACCACGCCGCGTCTTTGTTTGAGCATCACGTCCACAACGGCCTGGGTGCAGTTAAAAACGCCTTTGAGATTGACATTCATGACGGCGTCGAACTGCTGGTCGGTCATTTTGACGAGCCGTGCGTCTTGAGTAATACCAGCATTATTTATCAGGATGTCAATCCGGCCGAACCGCTCGCACACGTCCCCGACCATCGAATCAATATCAGGACGACAGGTCACATCCAACGGAAAACACGCAACTCTACGGCCAATCTGATCGAGCTTTGCCCACTCTTCGCCTAGCTGCGCATGGGCGATATCGCACATGACTACGACAGCCCCTTCCTCTGAAAGTCGTCGCACGGTCGCGAGCCCGATTCCATCTGCCGCACCCGTCACGACTGCCACCCTATCTTTAAGCTTCATATTGGTATTTCCAAAGCTCCACGTTACGGTGATACGGCTGAATTGAGGACGTTCCACGTATCCGCACCCCTAGCGTAGAGCCCAAACGCTGTAGCCGGCATAATCGCATGGCTATAGGGGTACTTGAGATCGTCAAGCTCTCGGCAAGCTACAGTTGCGTGCTATTGCTTAAGCGCCTGCAACTGGCGTTTCTCTATCGTTTTATCGCTTTCTGTCCGCAATAGAACTTGAGGGTCGCACATTTGCCCATCAATCTCGACCCAACCCATGTAGTTGTCACCCGCCGACCATCCGAGCAATTGCTGGACTTCACTTGGTAGCGACTTCACCTTCTCGACGGGCAAGCTCAAATACTGGTTTTCTTCCTGACGAAGATTTCCCAGGTCAATCGACATGGTGACGCCGAGTCTTGCCGTCTCAGTCTTGTTGTGACCGCCGGCGTGATACAGCGAGCCAACCCAAATCAATGCAGAACCGGCGGTCATCTCCGTGGAAATAGCTTCGGCCCGCGACGGCTGTCGTTCGTCATCCCATTTGTGGCTACCTGGGATGACCAGCGTGCCGCCGTTTTCAGCAGTGAAATCAGAGGCGGCGACCATGATTTGAAGCCGCGCTTCACGGGCGAAAGTGGGATGCCGCCAGGAGAATACCGTGTCGTCGCGATGAAGTGGTTGCTCCCCCTGCCCCGGCCCAATCTGAATCGCCTGTGTCATGCCGACCTGAATCATCGGCGTCACCGCCACCCGATTTTCGCCGAACCACACATCAACCGGCTTTTTAAGAATTGAATCGGCCGCTCCCTTGTACAGGGGGTGCAAAACGATATCGACCATACAGCGCGACCGCGAGAACAAAGCACCGGCACGTCGCGTTTTGACACCTGCGAACGTCGGATCCTCCCCAAACGGCGTGACATTCAAAATAGGTTCAAGGTCGGCGTTCAGTTTGCGGAGTACGTCTTCCGACAGGAAGTCCTCTATGATTACGCCTCCATCCCGTTCAATCACGGCCACAACATCTTCAACGGTCGCCGCGTTGGTAAGTCTTGTTAGTTTCGACTGTGACATCTTTTCCTCAAAGGTTATTTCACTGGAGTCTTCACTCCGTGAGATACGAGACTCCTCATCTCATGTTCAGGAGCCGAATCCCGATTTTTGATTGCCTGAAGTTTCTACCAATGCTCCAGGCCAGCGACGCGCGGTTACCTGCACTCCCTCTATGTGAGCGATTCTGGGTGGCCCGCCAAGACTTCGCCTTTCGGATTTCACTCCAGTCAATGGTTTGGTCTTCGGCATCGACATGTGGATCTGTGACAATCAAGATGTGACACATGGCCACCGACCTTCATGGCAAATCAGACAGGCAGTGAATCGGCCATAGGTTGACAGCACGTCGCGGCCGCGTCGAGGTGAAAGTTGGCCATGTGTCTCGCTCTTTCTGGCCTGTGGGAGCATTGCAAATACAGCGAATATCGATAGAATCAATTAGTCAATGCGTGATCATGCTGGCAAGCCGACACTTACAGGACCAACATCCCTTGCGTCAGCTCGTCGTCGATGCGCGGTTCGCTGTGCGTCGTGGCGCCGATCAATTTATCTAGCTTTTTTTAACTTTCAGTCGCACTCTTTACCAATATCGACAAGGTGTCTAATAAAGAGCGCGTCACTAGGAATCACAGGTAGTTTTTCGAACGTCTTCCAGAATTCACGAGCGCGCATAACGTATTCCTTGCGGCATATAGCCGCACCTCATGGACTTGCAGCTTTGCATGGTCGGTCATCGAGAGCGATGGGCAAATTTCGGATAAGTCAAGCGTCACCAGAAGTCCGAACGATTTTCGCGAATTGTGAGCGATTGTTGTGCCAACACCACCCATGGCAGTCAACGATGGAGCACTCGTGGGGTGTAAGGCGGGTTTCCTCAACGCGTCACGCGTCGGGGGAAGCCACGCCGCAATCAAGTCTGGGATGCTAGCAGCGGAAGCCACCGCCGGTGCAGTGAGATCAAGGCCGACAGCGCGATGAACTGTGTGCATATTCGCAAGCCTTCAAAGCATGAATAAAGGCTTACGCCTCGGAACGCTAATGGTCGGGTTGGAGCCGAAACTCTTTGGTAGCAACGTGCAACTGCAGACTAATGTCCAGAACCGCATCCACTGCAAAACATGTGATATCAAGGACCCGACCCAATACATCGGTTGGGTCACGCCGGAAGGCGGTGGCAGCCCAATCTACAACAACATGTGATGCTTGCCGGTCAACCAAATAGTCCCCCCCAAGATGTCCAGATTTTGTCCGACGTGCCAAATTGATAGTGGCCGTCCTTCAACGGTCAGGGTGCGAGATGTGAACCAATGACCTCCGGATGAGCTCCCTGTGGTTCGCGCGCACATTGATTACAGAATGCACGCGCGAGCATTCGCAAGTGTAGTGGGATTCCCTGTCAGGCAACCTACAGGGAGACCACGAATGCATCTGAACTTTCTACCGCGTCGTAACCTTTGTAGGGCAAGTCGAATCTCTGCCGATTTTGATGTCGAGCGGATTCTGGTTTGTACCCATTCGTCAACCAGTGGCCCTTCACATTGACCTGGGCGCACTTAGAAATGACCTCGACGCACCTCTCATCAGGACTATGGCTCCTTAAACTCAAAGGGAGTGAATGGCCACTGACAAACTGCAGGGGCGCCCAATCTTTCATATGAATCGTATTTCGGACGGGGCGTCAGGCTCGTCGACGAATATCGTACTGTCAACCCGGCGAAAATTGAAGGTAACTCGATGAACAACCATCACCCCAGCCTCGACCGCACGGAAAGGCTCTCCCTGTTAATTGTCGCGACCTTGGCGTGGCTGAGTTTTACAAGTCTCCCATATGAGGTTTCGAGTCTTTCAAATCGCTTTCGCGTGAACGAGGCGGCAGCGGGCTGGATAGCTTCCGCCGAACTTCTTGCGCTGACCATCGCGGCGGTGGTCGCAGGCCGTTCGATTGAATTTCGTGATAAGCGGCTTCTCTCGGTTACGGCGGTCGCAATCGCTATAGCGGGCTCTCTCCTGTCGACTTTCGCGGAAAATTCCACCACAGCCACTGTATCGCGCCTTATCGTTGGCGCAGGACTCGGGGTGTTGACCGCTACCACAAACGCACTGCCTGCGATGTACAAAAGTCCAGAGAAAACATACGCGCAGATGTTGCTGACGATGTCCTTCATGTTCTCTGCGCTCATGTATTGCGTCCCGTCTGCCATCAGTGAATTCGGACCGAGGGGATTCGATTTTGTCGAGCTTCTCCTGCTCGTCTTTGTCGGGCTTTTCTCCTTCGGCGTTCCACGCGCGAAGCTCACGCGACCGGTTATAAGCAGCGTCAGCTCCTCCCCAAAAGCCATAGTGCCAGTCGGCGTCATACAAGTTCTTGTTTCCATATTCGCAATGTTTGCATCGCAGGCGGTCTGCTGGACATTCGCCGAAGCCGCCGCTCAATTCTTGCATTTAGCCGAATCGGAGATAACCACCGCGTTTACTGCTTTAGCTCTGGCACAGATCCCAGCGGCGCTTGCAGCTACATGGCTAGGAACGCGGCTTGGCTACCGCCTGCCCATTTTTATCGGGCTGATTCTGCTAATCGCGATTTCATTTGGAATGTACGTCGTCCCGACGCGGTTGCTTTTCCTGGCGTCGACCGTCACGCTCTCCGCTGCCCTGACCTTTACACTTCCCTATGTCCAAGCCCTTCTTGCGGAGCTCGACGATACAGGCCGCAGTGCCGCTATCGGCGGCGCAATTCTAAACCTTGGTGCTGCCGCCGGTCCGGCTCTGGGCGCGTTGTTCTTTTCTCTCGGAGGATTGCACTACATTGGTTTCGGTTCCGCTGTTTTGCTTGTTATCGCTCTCGGGCTAGCACTGAGCGGTGTGCGTTTTTTTCAAAAGATGCGGACCGTATCTATTGCGTAGGGCCGCGTGCCTCGAAATAGTCACAGACGATATGAAGTCGAAATCAGGCGGCCGACTTCGATATTAGCTGCACGGATACTGCTTCATGAGCGACCCCGCGTCCATGAGTACGGGAAGCAACTTGGGCGGACTCCCCCAGCGGGACATTAGCATCGGCCGCCGCGCCTTCGAAACGGCAAGCGAAGCCAGTTCAAAATGCCATATCGTGGCCGTCTACACAGCACTTTCTCCGCGCGTACCTCACCTAAGCGCAGAAGCGGCCGAAGAAGACACCTACCCGCCACCTCTTCGGTGCTCGCGAGGCAGCGGTCTGACAAGCCCCTAATTTACGAACCACTGGAATGGATATTCGCGATGATTAACTCAAAAATCCCGTTACGCAGTACTAATTTCACATCGAAAAGCGCTGCAATGCGGTGGCAGGTTTCAGACGTGGTTTCACTCTACGAGCAGCCGTTCATCGACTTGCTGTTCAGTGCGCAACAAGTACATCGCGAGCATTTCTCCGCAAATACGGTCCAGCTATCTACTCTTCTCTCTATCAAGACCGGGGGCTGCGAGGAAGATTGCGCGTACTGTCCGCAGTCGGCACATCACGCTACTAATGTGGAAGCTGACAAACTTATGGCCGTGGATGAAGTTCTCGCTGCTGCTCGACTGGCGCAACAGAGCGGTGCAACTCGCTTTTGCATGGGCGCGGCATGGCGGAGCCCGAAAGACCGACATCTCGAGCCCATAAAAGACATGATTCGGGGCGTGAAGGCAATGGGTATGGAGACCTGCGTGACACTCGGCATGTTGGAGGCGCGCCAGGCGCTGGCTTTGCGTGAAGCTGGCCTCGACTATTACAACCATAACCTCGATACGTCACCCGAATTCTACGGTCAGATTATCTCCACACGCACATACCAAGACCGCCTGGACACCCTCGAGCATGTCCGCGACGCTGGAATCAACGTATGCTGCGGAGGGATTGTAGGAATGGGAGAATCTCGGCGAGAGCGCGCGGGACTAATTGCGCAACTCGCCAATATGGAGCCCTACCCAGAGTCTGTACCTATCAATAATCTCGTCAAGGTTGACGGTACACCGCTGACTGGTACTGCACCGCTCGACCCTTTCGAGTTTGTGCGCACCATCGCCATAGCACGCATAACCATGCCCCGCGCAATGGTCCGGCTTTCAGCCGGGCGTGAAAAAATGGATGAAGCCCTGCAGGCTCTTTGCTTCGCCGCGGGAGCCAATTCAATTTTCTACGGGGACCAGTTGCTCACGACGAGCAATCCACAGGTTGACGCCGACCGGCGGCTGCTTGAACGCCTTGGCATACGCGCAGAGGGTTCACAACCGATGGTACAGACGCAGGCGTGCGCCCCCTCCTGTGACCACGTCCTGCATCAGATGCCCTCAAAGGCAAGCCAAACTGCATAAACAAAGTGTAGGGATTTGACGCTGGCACTTTTTCGATACCGGGGGAGAGACGTCGAGCTCGACGTCTCTCCTGTTCACACACGTCCAAGCTTACCCATTTGATTGACTCGATGGCTCGTGCCATCAGTTGTTACATGCAACGGAGACCCAGAAATGCATATTGGAGTGCCTACCGAAAGGAGGGCGTACGAGACGCGAGTCGCCGCCACGCCCGAAACAGTGAAAAAATATGTCGCCCAAGGACATCGGGTGACTGTGCAGAGCGGTGCAGGCATAACGGCAAGCTATCTCGACGGCGCTTTCGCTGCCGCCGGTGCAGAGATTGTCGATACGGCAACCGCCTTTGGCGCAGACATTATTCTCAAGGTCCAATCTCCCACCGAAACCGAACTCCCTCTGTTGAGGCGCGGTGCGACACTTATCGGGATATTGGACCCTTTCGACAAAGATAACGCTGCCAAGCTGGCGGCTACCGGCGTCACCGCTTTCGCTCTGGACTCAGCGCCGCGTACGACGCGCGCGCAAAGCCTAGACGTTCTCTCGTCTCAGGCCAATATTGCCGGTTACAAAGCCGTCCTTTTGGCTGCGGGCTTATATCCACGCTTCATGCCGATGCTAATGACCGCGGCAGGCACAGTGAAAGCGGCTCGAATACTTGTCTTGGGCGCGGGCGTAGCAGGCCTCCAGGCGGTCGCAACGGCCAAGCGACTCGGTGCATTGATTGAAGCGTCGGACGTTCGCCCAGCAGTGAAGGAGCAGATTGAATCGCTCGGCGCCAAATTCCTCGACGTCCCTTACGAAACAGACGAGGAGCGGGAAGCGGCTAGCGGCGTTGGCGGTTACGCACGCCCAATGCCGCCGGGCTGGCTGGCGCGTCAGGCCAACATCGTTCATGAGCGTGCGAAGCAGGCTGACATAGTCATCACGACCGCCCTCATTCCAGGTCGAGCGGCCCCGACTTTGATTTCTGTTGAGACAGTCAAGGCGATGAAGGCAGGCTCCGTAATCATTGACCTTGCTGCCGGTCGCGGTCCGGAATTCGAAGGGCGGCCAGGCGGCAATTGCCCTCTTACCGAAGTCGATACGGTTGTCACCAAACACGGAGTAATGATTGCCGGGTACACCAATCTGGCCTCCATGGTGCCTTCGGACGCATCAGCGCTCTACGCACGCAATATGCTCGACTTCCTGAAGCTGATACTCACGCCGGCGGGAACCTTGAACATCGATTTCTCTGACGACATCATCGCGGCCACACTACTAGCCAAAGACGGTGAACTCACACGCAAGGCTTGAGGAGAGACGGGAATGGAAGTCATTAACCATACAGTGATTAACCTAATTATCTTCGTTTTGGCCATTTATGTCGGCTACCACGTCGTCTGGAACGTCACACCAGCCTTGCATACGCCGCTGATGGCTGTCACCAATGCAATTTCGGCAATCGTCATCGTGGGAGCAATGCTTGCGGCCGGCCTGACTATCGGAGGAACCGGAAAATTCTTCGGCACGCTCGCCGTTGGACTCGCTGCGGTAAACGTATTTGGCGGTTTTCTCGTGACCAGACGAATGCTAGAGATGTTCAAGAAGAAGGAGCCGAAAAAGCTCACAATGGAGAAATCGAAATGAGTATGACCGTCGTCACATTGCTGTACCTCGTTGCGTCGGTGTTCTTCATTCAGGCGCTCAAAGGACTGTCGAATCCGAAGACTGCTCGAGCCGGCAACATGTTCGGCATGGGTGGTATGGCAATCGCGATTTTGACAACCATAGCCCTGATTTCGAAGCAAGCGTCGGCTCTTGGCTCGAATCTCGGGCTGGGAATTTGTCTTTTGCTCGCCGGACTTATTGTCGGCGGCACTATCGGCGCCTTCCTAGCAGCGCGGGTCGAGATGACCAAAATGCCCGAGCTCGTTGCTGCGATGCATTCACTGATTGGCCTTGCCGCCGTTTGTATCGCCTACGCCGTCGTGTCCGAGCCATCGGCGTTCGGTCTCGTATCGCCAGATAGTCCGAATACAGGGCTCCTGCCATACGGCAACCGTATCGAGCTTTTCGTCGGCGCGTTCGTCGGCGCTGTCACCTTCTCCGGGTCAGTGATTGCTTTCGGCAAACTGGCTGGTAAATACAAGTTTCGGCCCTTCCAGGGGGCGCCGGTCATCTACGCGGGTCAGCACTTAATCAATCTGTTGCTCGCAATTGCGATGGTTAGCTTCGGCGTCATTTTCGTTGTCACGCAGTCATGGCTGCCGTTCATCGCCATGACCCTGATTGCCTTTGCTCTGGGCGTGCTGATCATCATCCCGATTGGCGGCGCAGATATGCCCGTTGTCGTGTCAATGCTCAACTCCTATTCGGGTTGGGCCGCGGCTGGAATCGGCTTCTCGTTGAACAACGCAATGTTGATTATTGCTGGTTCGCTGGTTGGTTCGTCGGGAGCGATTCTGTCGTACATCATGTGTCACGCAATGAACCGCTCATTCCTCAATGTATTACTAGGCGGGTTTGGCGCTGAACCAGGCGCTGTCGTTGGCGGAGCGGGACAGGAGCAACGCCCCGTGAAGGCCGGTTCAGCGGACGACGCATCTTTTATGCTAGGCAACGCCGAGTCGGTTGTTATCGTGCCTGGTTATGGCCTAGCCGTCGCTCGCGCACAACATGCGTTGAAGGAATTGACGGACAAACTCGTCGAGAAAGGCATTGACGTTCGCTACGCGATTCACCCGGTGGCCGGACGGATGCCTGGCCATATGAACGTGTTGCTAGCTGAGGCCGAGGTACCGTACGACCTCGTGTTCGAGATGGACGACATCAACAACGAGTTCGGGCAAACCGACGTCGTCCTGGTGCTCGGCGCGAATGACGTCGTGAACCCGGCGGCGAAAACCGACCCGAAGTCTCCAATTGCTGGCATGCCAATCATTGAAGCGTACAAGGCGCGTACCGTGATTGTTAACAAGCGTTCGATGGCGGCGGGCTACGCAGGCCTTGACAATGACCTATTCTACATGGACAAAACGATGATGGTTTTCGGCGATGCGAAGAAGGTGATTGAGGACATGGTGAAGGCAGTCGAGTAGCACGATGGCGGAAGTGGACAGCCTAGCCAGGCGAACCGTTGTCGAACTTGTGGCAATCGCCTGGCGGGTTGGCCCCAATGCACATGTACCGCCAAATATGGGACGCTTAAAGTCATATTTTGCCGAGACGTTTACATCTTGGCGTTTTCTTTAGAACTCGAGGGCTTCATGAAATCAATTTCTGTGTCGGTTGTCGGCTTGGGACAGATGGGCAGCGCCTTAGTTGCGCCGTTCCTGCGAGGCGGAAACAAAGTCACTGTCTGGAACCGAAGCGCAGAAAAGGCCAAACCGTTGGTAGCACTCGGTGCTGAGCTTGCCGGTAACATCGAGGAAGCGATCAACGCGAGCGAACTAATCGTCGTTTGCCTCAGCGATTACGGCACGAGCGACGCACTATTCCGCACGCCCGAAATTGAAAGGCTGTTAAAGGGAAAGACGCTTCTCCAATTGACCACCGGAACCGGTGACGAAGCCGCTCGCTCCGCCATTTGGGCTAACGACATCGGGATGAACTATCTCGACGGTGCGATTATGGATTATCCGCGCGCTATCGGTACTCAAGAATGCATGCTCCTAGCCTCTGGGCCTGAGGCTTCGTATAAGCAATACGCAGATTATTTCCATCTGTTAGGCGGAGCCTTCACCTACGTCGGAAAGAATCCCGCAGCAGCCAATCATCTCGATGGTGGATTGCTAACGATGTACTATGCGACCACGTTCGGCTTTCTGCAGAGTGCCGCGATGTTGCAAGCAGCAGACGTATCCGTCGACACCCTGAAGCACGCAGTGGACTCGTTCCGGCACGTCCTGGATAAGTCAGTCGCAAAGGCCACCGATGCCATCTCGCGAAATGATTACGCGGGGAACGAGGCCTCGATTGTCGTGCATTCGTATGGTGTTCAATCTCTACGGGACCGAGCAAAATCGGCCGGAGTCGAGTACAGTTTGCTCCAGCTATTTTCTGACTACCTGGAAAAAACGAAGGCCAAAGGCTTTGAAGCTGCTGAATTGCCTGCCGCGTTCGAAGTTATCCGGCGAATGTAAGCGTCGGATTGGTCGGACGCCCAACGTTCCGCAATCCTTCATTTGCTAGCCGGCTTCAGTTCACCCGGAGTCGGCCACGACCCGGGCTCGAAATGCATCCCCGCTTGCCTTCTCTCCGCACAGTGAGAGGAGAATACGACGCCACGCCTCGAACCGGCGCGGAGAAGCGCCAGTGCTGCTCGCTGCGGACTCACATATCGTCTTATGTTCGGGCAAGCATTGCGCAAGCGAGGCGTCGCATCACACGCCTTCGAAACCAGTGCCGAAGCGACGGACTCTGTCCCCGAGGTCGAGCAAGGCGAGTTGCCCTCTGCGAGCGGGATGCCGGCCGCTCCATTTACGCTAGCTATGGCGCGGAGCCCTTCCGCGCCGCCTCCCTAGCAGCCCCATAGCGGCCCGGACGCGGCGAACAATCGCTCGTAGCTATCGTTTACGGGTCTTACCTAGCCACTCAATTTATGGCCGTCGGCGTGGCGACGGATTCGAGCAACGTGCGGGCGCCTCTTGGGATCGGAACAGATAGCCCCGTCCGCCGGTCAACGAAACCATGAACGGAATGCCCGGCGACGGCTGGGTGTTCATCACGGTTTCGGAAAATTCCTATTTCGCAAAAAACGCTTGAAGTGCGTCTGTGTGCCACACGCAGGCCAGCTTCCAACGCGTCTCAGCGGGTCGAGATTCCGATTGTATGGACCGGAGACATCGGAACCAAAAAGTACAACCGCGGCGCTCCCGGGCCCAAACTATTCAGCTACCTTAACAACCAGCTTTCCGAAGTTTGCGCCCTTCAATAGGCCGTTGAGAGCAGCGGGTGCGTTCTCCAATCCTTGAACAATCTGCTCCCTGTGAGCGATACTGCCGTCCTCTACACCCGGTGCGATGTCAGCCAGAAATGCGGGCAGCAAATGCTCGAGGTCGTAATTGATGTAGCCACGAATGGTGTAGCTCTTTACCAGAGTCATCAACATAATGTCCCGGGCGGTAATCGTGTCTTCACCTGAAATGCCGTTGTAGTCGGCAATCAAGCCGCAGACAGGTACTCGTGCAAAGCGATTGAGCAACGGGAAAACAGCGTCCCAGACGGGGCCGCCGACGTTTTCAAAATACACATCAATTCCGTTCGGACATGCGTCTGACAACGCCTGCCCGAGGTTGCCTTTGCGATGGTCGATGACTACGTCAAAGCCAAAGACTTCCTTCACGTAAGAGCACTTCTCAGCACCGCCTGCAATCCCAACCACTTTCGCCCCGGCACGTCTGGCAATCTGGCCGACGAGCGAGCCTACCGGGCCACTGGCCGAAGCGACCACAACCGTCTCGCCACGTTTCGGCTTGCCGATTTCAGCCATCCCAGCATACGCAGTAAACCCCGGCATGCCCAAAACTCCCAAGTGAGCTTCCAATGGGATAGTACTGGGCGCAATCTTGCGCAATCTCGTCCCATCCGAGAGGCCATGAGTCGTCCAACCGATGGGCGCCAGCACAACATCACCCGGGGAATATCCGTCAAGCCGAGAAGCGAGTACGCGCGCGATGACTTCACCAGCCATCGTCTGATTTAGCGCGACAGGTTCCACGTAGGACTCGACGTCATCCATCATCCCGCGCATGTAAGGGTCAAGCGACAACCAAAGGGTCTGAAGAAGGACCTGGCCTAAGGCCGGCCCCGGAATCGACATTTTTTCCAGCCGAAAATCCGTTGCTTTAGGCTCGCCTTCGGGCCGCGCAGCCAGGACAATGCGTTGAGCTTGGGAGTTATGTTGCATCGGGATATTCCGTAAATAGACACAACTGCTTTCGACCGTTCACACGACATCGATAGCAATAAAACACGCATGCTAACCACCGCGAGATTGCCGCGACAGGTGTGGCGAGGCCAATGACCGAGCGATTACTGGACATCCTGGACTTCGCACAGTTACATCTATAAGTGTTTCTAGAGCAGTTTCCGCCAGCACCAACGGAAAGCGTTGCCTCATATCGGGTAACGTCGTTCGCAACTGACCTGCTGTTTGACGACAGAGTTTTGCCGTCGCATTGGACGACGGGCGTTTTCTCCGCATTCTGTGAACGTGGTTTCCAAGACTGGACGCTGCGACGCCCGGACAACGTAATGCCTTTGGCATCTCAGCGTCTGGCGAAGGCTTGCTTTGCGACGACTTCGACGAATACATCGGTGTCTGCGGGGTACTCCGCAGACAGATGGTTCGACCATGCGGCACATATACGAGACCGCTGACGGATGCGCCGGCGACGACTACCGCAGCGACGGTATGCTTGTCGTGCCTCATCCCGCGCGAGATCAACCCCACCTTTCGACGTCTATCACCGCGTGCCGCTCTTGTCTCTCGGCTCTGTGCCGGCGCCATTAGACGCTCTGATAGCTACTTGCTATCTCGAATGCTGCATCGCAGCGCACTTTTTGGCTTTGGAGCACACTTTGTTGTCCGCGAAAGGGCCAAAACCGATTGGTGCAGACTTTGTTGTGCGCCCATAAAAGCGTGGTGCCGCGCACAATTTAGACGGCTTGTGCGAATTGCCGCTCGCCCGCAAACCCTTTCCTGACGGGTCTGGAGCAAACATTTTTGTATGCCCACACCAGCATCCAAGCGATGCTGCTTGGTCACACCATCTTTAAAGGTTCCAGCCATTCGCCGGGCCGCGCCAAGTCCGCTGACTGAGCTCGCTATGTTGACGGTCCAGCCAGGTAGCAGCCACTTCGAACGATTTCTATCGGTTTTTGCATCGACCATATTCGGCGATGGTACGAACCGGGTGTAGTTCAATCGTTTCGCGGGGACTGCGCTGTCAATTAAGGGGAGCGATTTTTACGGCCGCAGTAAGCAGCCTTTTCACAGACTCGTCTCTCCAAGCTACTGAGATATTTTTTCCAGCTCAATACCCTTCGTGCGTGGTCCCATCAAGCCGATTGCCAGCATTACGATCAGCATCGCTCCAGCGATAAAGGCAAAAACACCAGTGGTGCCAAACTGCTTCAACACGGCGGCAATCAGAAACGCTGTGAAGATCGCCGAAAAACGGCTCCATGAATAGACGAACCCTACCGCGCGCGCGCGAATGCTGGTTGGAAAGAGTTCGGTCTGGTAGGCATGAAAGCTGTAGGAAATGATATTGCCGGCAAGCGTCAGACACACCCCAAGGCTCACCAGCAACACCGCGCCCGATGCCTGGCTGAACCACAGCCCGCAGACAATATTCACGGCAGCCATCACAACGATCACCGTCTTGCGTTCGAAGCGGTCGCCGATAAAGAGGCCGATCACCGGACCGATAGGCGCGGCCAACGCGATCACACTCGAGTACATCAGGCTCGTGGTAATCGTGATGCCCTGCTTGATGAGCAGCGTCGGTACCCAGTTTGCAAAGCCGTAGAAGCCCACCGTCTGGAAGATGTTGAAGATGGTCATCATCAACGTGCGGCTGCGGTATGGCGGCACCCACATATCACTGAAGCTACCGCGCGGCGCGACCGGCATCGACGACGCGGGCGGCGGCAATTCGCGACCATACTCTGCGCGCACTTTCGCTTCGAGTTCGGTCATTACGCGATCCGCTTCGGCAAGACGTCCTTGTTGTGCGAGCCAGCGCGGGCTTTCCGGCAAGGCTCGACGAATCCACCAGACAAACACTGCACCATGCGCGCCGATCAGCACGACCCAGCGCCAGCCGTCGAGGCCGAGCAATGTGCGCGGCACCAGCAGATACGACAGGAACGCCACCACCGGCACGGCCGTGAAACCGACCGCCTGCTCGCATGCGAATGCGCGCCCTCGGATCTGCTTGGGCACAAGTTCGGAGATATACGTGCCGATCGTCACCAGCTCGACGCCAATGCCGATCCCTGCAACGAAGCGCCAAAAATTCAAACCGGTGGCCGATTGTTGAAAGGCCATGATGACGTTGGCTGCAACGTACCAAAGCAAAGAATACGTAAAGACTGAGCGCCGCCCGAATCTGTCGGCGAGGAATCCGCACGCAATAGTGCCAACGAATAAGCCAGCGAATAGTGCAGCGATAAAGCTTGCGATCCCAGTAGTGCCGAGGATGCCATGGGTCGAAGACGTCAGGAGGCCACTTTTTACAAGCCCGGGCGCTACATACCCGGTGTACAGAAGATCGTAGAGCTCAAAGAAAAAACCCAGACTCAACAGGATGACTAACTTCCAAACGGTCCGGGTAGGCGGCAATCTATCTAACCGTGCCGAAATTGCACCTGCATCTACGATGCAACTGCTTGGATCCAGATTTGTTGTGCTCATAAATGATCAGCTTCCAGATAGTCTGGTCGTCCGACACTATTCACCGCTTGGGAACTACGATCGCGCGCGGGGAATCGCTGCCGCTCGTCTTAGACTTTCAATTAAAAGTGCAGTGCAGCATAGTCTCGAATTTCACACTGTGAAATCGAAAAGCCTGATTCCTAAGAACCAGCGAGGGGTTAAAAATTCTGGTTTTTCGCCCGACAAGGCCGACAGGAAAGGCAGAGCGTTCGAAAATAACCCCCTTAATTCCACAGGCACACGCCACGAAGCGCCAGAAGTTCAAACCCGTCGCCGTTTCCTGAAACGCCATCACGACGTTGGCCGCCGTGTACCACAGCAGCGAATACGTGAACACGGCGCGGCGTCCGAAGCGATCCGCCAGAAACCCACACGCGATCGTGCCGATGAACAGCCCGCTGAACAGAGCCGCGATAAAACTCGCGACGCCGGTGGAGCCGAACAGGCCGTGCGTCGTCGCGGTCAGCAGGCCGCTTTTGACGAGGCCAGGCGCGACGTAGCCCGAATACAGCAAATCGTAAAGTTCGAAGAAGAAGCCGAGGCTCAGCAGGACCACCAGCTTCCAGATGGAACGCGTGGCGGGCAGCCGGTCGAGGCGCGCGGAGATGCTGCCGGCGTCGAGCGTGGTGGACGCAGCGGACGCCGAGGCAGTTGCGCTTGCGGAAGACGCCGCGCCGCCGGCACTACGCGCGACGGACCGAGCGTGATCGGGGGATGTCATATTGTTTGTCTCCTGGTGATGCAGGTCATTCAGGCGATGCACGATGATGCTCGCCGCAGCCGGTCTTGTGCCGGCCTTGGGTACTTTCGGATGTCGCACGCACCACGATGCCGGGCCGCAAGGTCCGGCCAGCATTCTAGCCGCGGGCGCGCTTCAATTGTTCGAAGGTGGTGATTTTTCCGGCCAGCGCGCTCGCCGCAACGGTGTACGGGCTCGCGAGCCACACGTTGCCCGGCCCCGAGCGGCCAGGGAAATTGCGGTTGATCGCGCTGATCGTCACCTCGCTCGCATCGGCCGACTGCCCCGGTCCGCAATTCGCGCACGAACCGCAGCCCGGCATCACGAGCGTCACGCCGGCACGCTCGAAAACCGGTAAATAGCCCTGGTTCTCGCAGTAGGCGCGCACGGCCATGGTGCCGAATTGCAGAAAGAGACGCGTGCCCTCGGGCACATGCATGCCCTGCTCCACGCCCCAGCGCAATACCTCGTGATAGAAGTCGAAGTCTTCGCGCTTGCCCGCCGTACACGAGCCGCCATACGCGATATCGATCGCGATGTCCTGCTCCAGTTGCGGCGCCGGCACACCATTGCCCGGATCGCCCGGGCGCGCGAGCATCGGTTCGATGGCGGTGGCGTCGATGCGGATCGTGTCGCGATACGTGGCGCCTGAATCGCTTTTCATCCAGTTTTCAAGGGTGAAATCGACACCGCGGCGCTCCTTGAGGAACGCCACCGTGCGTTCGTCCGGCTCCACAATGCCCGTGAAGCCGCCCAGTTCCGCGACCATGTTGGTCAACGTGGCGCGTTCGTCGATCGACATCGCGCGTACCGCGGCGCCGCCGTATTCGAACACGAGACCGATCGCGCCGCCCGAGCGGATCGCGTCCATCTGCAACAGATGCAGCACGAGGTCTTTCGCGGTGACGCCGTCGCGCAACGTGCCGTCGATTTCAATGCGCAAGGTCTCCGGCACTTTGCAGCGCACGTAACCCGTCACCCAGCTATTGGCGATTTCGGTTGCGCCCGCACCGAATGCGAGGCAACCGAGCGCGCCGGAATGCGGCGTGTGCGAGTCGGTACCGCATGCGACCTGCCCTGGCAATGCGTACTGCTCGGCCATCAGCGCATGACAGATGCCTTCGGAACCCGGCGAGTTGTCGAGCGCGCCGTGCGAGCGCACCGGATAGTCGCGCGAGAACGACGTGTGCCCTTCCATCAGGTTAGCAACGCCCGGCAGCAATCCGTCGCGCACGTGCGGAATGCTTTGCGAGGCGAGCACCAGGTGATCCTGAAACGCGATGATGTGATCCGGCGCATGCAGCGGCGCAGGCTTGCCGAACGCACGATGCATCAGATGCGCGCACATGCCGGTGAAGTAGTCGTGGCTGAAGCGCCAGTCGGCGGCGATGAATACACCGTCGCCGCGCTGCGCGCTTTCAATGCCGGGATGAAGATGGCGCTCGATGATCTTCTCGACCAGCGTCTTCGGTTCGGCGGTGCTTGCTTCGTTTGCCGGGTTTGCCATCTCCCGCACACGCGGCGCCGGCCAGTCCGCGAACTTGCTGTACGCAAGCAAACCGCCGCTGCGAATGATCTGCTGCGTGAGCGCATCGCGCCCCTTGAGAAACTCGTCGATCGGCACCGCCTCTCCTGCGATCAGACGATCGAGCACGGAGAAATCGGTGGTCGTGAGAATGCCGATGTTGTCGCAGTTCTGCTGATAGATACGCTCGAAACTCTCCGCAACGATCAGGCGAATACCCGCCGACAACTCCGCCAACGGGCTCGATTCGCGCGACGACCCCTTCCCATAGCGCTTGCCCGCCACCGTCACCTGGAAGCCGCCGTTCCTGACCGCATCGCGGCCGATCGGCATGCGCTCGCCCGCCTTGAAGCCGACGTACGGATACTGGCCGAGGCGTTCGTCATAGGTGAGCATGACGGTAACCGGGGTGATTTCGTCGGTGGAGACGTTATCGCGCAGCGCACCGGCGGTGGCGCGCGTGAAATTTTCGCCGGCGAGTTGCGCCTCGATCACCGCGGGGTCCTGTGACAGGTACAGCACGCGGCCGTCCAGACGAATCGTATCGCTCATGAGCATTCTCCTTGCGCCCACTATACGGCGCGCGTAGGCAATGCCGAAGTGCCGGTCCAGCAACGCAGACGTCTTGTTTGGAGAATGGTGCGAGGCGCCCCGCGGGCTAAGGCTTGCTGCCGAGGAACCCGACCAGCGCCGCCGCGCTGGCGCTTAACTGATCGCGCGACTTGAAGATCATGATGAGATGCCGCACGGCCCAGGTGTCGCTCAAGGACAGCAGGCGCACGTCGAGCGCATTCACATAGAGCAGCCCCACCTGCTCGGGCACGATTGCGATGCCGAGGCCGGCATGGACCATCCGGCACAGCGCGTCGAGGCTGCTGACGCGGATCTTGACGTCGATCTGCCGCCCTGCGCTGGCCGCCTGCTGTGCGAGAAGCTTGGTCAGCGCACTCTCGCTGCGCAGGCCGACGAAGCTGTCGTCGAGCAACTCGTCGAAGGCCACGCCCCGAGAAGCCGAGGCCAGACGATGACCGCCCGGCACCAGCACCGCCAGTCGGTCTTCCCGATACGGCACCTGCTCGAAAGCTTCACTGCCCGCCACCGGATTGCAGATGCCAAAGTCCGCACCGTGTTCGTCGACGATACGCAGCACGTCGGCGCTGTTCTCCTCCTCCAGTTCGATCGACACCTCCGGAAACGCGCGCCCGAAAGCGGCCACGTCCTCCGGCAAAAACTGCACGATCGACGAGAGATTCGCCACCACCCGCACCCGCCCCTTCGCCCCCGAGGAAAAGCGCGACAACTCGGCGCTCATCTGTTCGATGTTGCCGATGATCGCGAGCGCGTAGCGCAGCACCGTCTCGCCAACCGGCGTCACCGTAATGCCGCGCGACTGGCGCTGAATCACCGGCAAGCCGATCAATGCCTCGATTTCGGCGATGCGCCGGCTCACCGCGGACGACGCGATGAACTCGCGCTCAGCCGCGCGCGCGATGTTCTGCTCCTGGCAGACGGCGACGAACAGGCGCAGCGAGGTGAGATCGAGTTTTTTGAGGAGATTTTCCATGGATGCTGCGCTTAACGTTGGGCCCAGACCCAACGCTAGCACAGAGGCGACCATGGGCTTACGCGTCCAGATAAGCCACTTCGCCATGCAACTCGGTATCGAGCCCGTGCTGCGCGGCGGCTTCACCCACCTTAACGGGTGTCACGCGGTTGATCAGCCACAACATGCCCCACGTGAACACGAACGCCCAGACGCCGGACACGCATACCGCCGCGCATTGCTTGACGAAGAAAGCGCCGCCACCCAACAGCAGGCCGTCCGCGCCATTCGGATTCCACGCCTTCGACGCGAACACGCCGAGCAGAACGGTACCGACGAGGCCGCCCACGCCATGTACGCCCCACACGTCGAGCGCGTCGTCGAGGCCGAGCCGGTTTTTCAGCGCAACAGCGTAATAGCAGATCACACCAGCAGAAATGCCGATTATCGCGGCGGTGCTCAAGGACACATAGCCGGCTGCGGGCGTGATGGTCGCGAGGCCGGCGACCGAACCGGTCAGCAAGCCGATGAATTTCGGCTGCCGTGCGTTGGCCCATTCGATCAGCAACCACGTAATGGCAGCGAACGAAGCGGCGACATCGGTGTTCAGGAAAGACGAAGCCGTGATGGCGTCAACGCGCAACTCGGAGCCGGCGTTAAAGCCGTACCAGCCGAACCACAGCAGGCCCGTGCCGAGTGCAATCAACGGCACGTTGTGCGGCTTGTGCGTGAGGGTCTGACGGCGCCCCACATACAACACCGACGCTAGCGCGGCGAATCCAGCGGTGTTGTGGACCACAATGCCGCCCGCGTAATCGAGCACGCCCCACTTCGCGAACAGTCCATCCGGACTCCAGACCATGTGCACGAACGGGAAATACACCAGCACCAGCCAGCCGGTCAGGAACAGGAAGTACGCCTTGAACGTCACGCGATTGGTGAACGCACCTGTGATCAGCGCCGGCGTGATGATCGCAAACATCATCTGATAGGCGACGTGAACCACCAGCGGAATGCCCGCGTCGTTGCCCGTGTACATGGTTTGCAGCGTAATGCCGCGCAAAAACGCATAGTAGGTCGGGTCGCCGACGATGCCGTGCCAGCTTGGGCCGAAGCACATCGAGTAGCCGAACGCGAACCACAGCACGGTTGTCCATGCGAGCGAGATGAAGCTCTGCATCATGATCGCCAGCACGTTCTTGCGTTCGACGAGGCCGCCGTAGAAAAACGCGAGACCCGGCGTCATCAGCATGACGAGGCTCGCGCACAGCAGCATGAAAGCGGTATTGCCAACGTTGATCGGCATGGTTGCGGGAAGCACAGCTTGTCTCCTTGATGATCGTCGTGATGTGTGCCCCCGGCGGCGCGAGGCACAGGCGTCGAAAAGAGCCCTTCAGCGCGGAATTTCTTTCAATTTGTAGGCTTCGTCTGTTTTCGCGCGTTTGCGGCAGGCGAAAAGTATTCTCGCGCCGGGGCCGGCGCAATACGGCTGGAAGATATAGCGGGATTCACCTGCCCCGTATGGCCGTCTCAGGCCCGACCGGCGACCGCTTGCCGTTGTCAGCGTGCTGTAAGCGCGGGTAAACCACGTCCACCCGAACGGCCGCTCAGAGCCATGGCCGGAGCAAAAAGCGTCGCTTTTTCGCGTCAACTTCCCAGTGCTCCGCGCGGCAAAACACTTATGATTTGAAAGACATATTTCTTTCAGGACGTCATTTAATCACTTCACGAAACAGCTTATTGTAAAAAAGTAGAGACACTTTGGAACCGGTTCCATTTACTATGGCGCCCAAATCCGACGACCGTCCGTGCGCAGCACGGCGCGTTCTAATCTCGCGATAAAGAACAATATGGCTCAATCTCCTCTTACCTCCCGCCGCGGCTTCTTACGCACGGCTGTCGCGCTGGTTCCAGCCGGGACTCTCGCCGGTTGTGAAGTCAAGCAATCTGCCACGACTGCTCAGGGCGCGAGCGGCACCGCCTCCGCGGGCCAGCCTTCCGGCGCCGACTACAAGCCGCATTTCTTCGACGCAAAGGAATGGGCGTTTATCCACGCAGCGGTCGATCGCCTGATTCCATCGGACAGCGAAGGCCCGGGTGCGGTCGAATCCGGCGTGCCCGAGTTCATCGACCGGCAGATGGACACGCCGTATGCGCACGGCGCGCTCTGGTACATGCAGGGCCCGTTCCAGCAAGGCGCACCGGAACTCGGCTATCAGTTGAAGCTCGTGCCGCGCGATCTGTACCGCCTCGGCATCGCCGCGGTCAACGCCTACTGCACGAAGACCTACTCGCATACTTTCGACGCCCTCGACGCCCCCACACGCGACACCGTGCTCACCGCGCTCGAGAAAGGCTCGATCGAACTCGCGGATGTACCGGCTGGCGTCTTCTTCGGCCAGTTGCTGCAAAACACCCGCGAAGGCTACTTCTGCGACCCAATCCACGGCGGCAATCGCGACATGGGCGGCTGGAAGATGATCGGCTTCCCCGGCGCGCGCGCCGATTTCATGGACTTCGTCAACCAGAACGGCCAGGCCTATCCGTATGGCCCCGTGTCGATTGAAGGAAAACGCACCTGATGACTACACAAACCAAACCGCACGTCGACGCGGTCGTCATCGGCTTCGGCTGGACCGGTGCGATCCTCGCGAAGGAACTCACCGAAGCCGGCCTCAAAGTGGTCGCGCTCGAACGCGGCGAGTATCGCGACACCTATCCGGACGGCGCGTATCCGAACACGATCGACGAGCTGACCTACAACGTCCGCAAGAAGCTGTTCCTCGATCTCTCCAAGACCACCGTATCGATCCGTCATAACGTCGGCGAAACGGCACTGCCTTATCGGCAGCTTGCTGCGTTTCTGCCGGGCGAAGGCGTCGGCGGCGCCGGCTTGCACTGGTCGGGCGTGCATTTCCGCATCACGCCGGAAGAGCTGCGTCTGAAGAGCCACTATGAAGAGCGCTACGGCAAGCGCTTCATTCCTGACGGCATGACGATTCAGGATTACGGCGTCAGCTACGACGAACTCGAACCGCATTTTGACTTCGCCGAGAAAGTGTTCGGCACCTCGGGCCAGGCCTATAAAGTCAACGGCAAGGTGGTCGGCGACGGTAACGTGTTCGACGCGCCACGCAGTGACAACTTCCCGCTCCCCGCGCAGTTGAACACCTACTCGGCCGAGCGCTTCGGCAAGGCCGCGCGCGAACTCGGACTGCACCCGTACCGCCTGCCTTCGGCGAATACCTCGGGTCCGTACACGAACCCGTACGGCGTGCAGATGGGCCCGTGCAACTTCTGCGGATTCTGCAGCGGCTACGCGTGCTACATGTACTCGAAGGCGTCGCCGAATCTGAACATCCTGCCTGCGCTGAAGCAGTCGCCGAATTTCGAACTGCGCTCGCGTTGCCACGTGCTGCGCGTCGAACTTGATGACACGAAAAAACGCGCCAAGGGCGTGACGTACGTCGATCCGGCGGGCAACGAAGTGTTTCAGCCTGCGGATCTCGTGATCGTCGCGGCGTTCCAGTATCACAACGTCCACCTGCTTCTGCTCTCGGGCATCGGCAAGCCGTATGACCCGGTCTCGGGCGAAGGCGTGGTCGGCCGCAATTTCGCGTATCAGAACCTCTCGACGATCACCGCGTTCTTCGACAAGGACACCTTCACCAATCCGTTCATCGGCGCGGGCGGCAACGGCGTCGCCGTCGACGACTTCAATGCCGACAACTTCGATCACGGTCCGCTCGGCTTTGTCGGCGGCTCGCCGTTGTGGGTGAATCAGGCCGGCACCAAACCGATCAGCGGCATCGCGACGCCGGCCGGCACGCCCAACTGGGGCGTGGACTGGAAGAAGTCGGTGAAGGACCACTATGCGCACACGATTTCGATGGATGCGCACGGCTCCAACATGTCGTACCGCGACGTGTTCCTCGATCTCGATCCGACTTATCGCGATTCATACGGCCAGCCACTGTTGCGCATGACCTTCGACTGGAAGGACAACGACATCAAGATGGCGCAATACGTGACCGGGCAGATGCACAAGATCGCGCAGCAGATGGGGCCGAAATCGATCGGCGTCTATACGCGCGAATTCGGCGCGCACTTCGATTCGCGCCGCTATCAGACGACTCACCTCGTCGGTGGCGCGATCATGGGTACCGATCCGAAGACGAGCGTGTTGAACCGCTACCTGCAAAGCTGGGACGTGCACAACGTGTTCGTGATGGGCGCGTCGGCGTTCCCGCAAGGCATCGGCTACAACCCGACCGGCCTTGTCGCCGCACTCGCCTACTGGTCGGCGCGTGCGATCCGCGAGCAGTATCTGAAGAACCCCGGCCCGCTGGTGAGCGTATGAAGAAAAACATCGATGTGAAACGCCTGGGTCAGGCATTCAGACGCGTGCGCGCAGCGTCGTTCTGCGTGGCGGCTACGTTGTCCGTTCCGCTCGCCGCGCAAGCGGCAACGCCCCCAAGTCAATCCGACGCGGCGTTGATCGCGCACGGCGAATATCTCGCGCGTGCCGGTGACTGCATCGCGTGTCATACCGCACAGTCGGGCAAACCCTTCGCGGGCGGCCTGAAGTTCGACACGCCGATCGGCGCGATCTACTCGACCAACATCACGCCCGATCGCAAGACCGGCATCGGCTCATGGACCTTCGCGCAGTTCGATCGCGCGGTCCGTGCAGGCGTGCGGCCGAACGGCGACACGCTGTATCCGGCGATGCCGTACCCCTCGTATGCACGTTTGAGCGATGACGACATGCATGCGCTGTATGCGTACTTCACGCAAGGCGTCGCACCGGTGAACCAGGGGAACCGTGCTGTCGATATCGTCTGGCCGCTGTCGATGCGCTGGCCGCTCGGCATCTGGCGTTATCTGTTCGCGCCTGATCCCGTGGCGTTCAATTCGAAGCACTATGCCGACCCGGTGGTCGCACGCGGTGCCTATCTCGTGCAGGGCCTCGGCCACTGCGGCGCCTGCCATACGCCGCGTGCGGTGACGATGCAGGAACGCGCGTTGAGCGATCTCGACGGCTCGGAGTTTCTCGCGGGCGGCGCAGCGATTGATGGCTGGGTCCCGTCGAGCCTGCGCGCGAATCCACGCACCGGCATCGGCTCGTGGAGCGAGGCCGATATCGTGCAATTCCTGAAGACCGGACGCACGCAGCACAGCGCGGCATTCGGCGGCATGACCGACGTCGTTCAGCACAGCATGCAGCATATGAACGACGCCGACCTGACGGCAATCGCGCGTTATCTGAAGACGCTGCCGTCGACCGATCCGAAGGAAACGCCGTACGTGTACAACGATACGGCGGCTCACGCTCTGCGCACCGGCGACGCCACAGCGCCAGGAGCCGCCGTGTACCGCGACAACTGCACCGCCTGCCACCGCAGTGACGGCCGCGGCTATACACGCGTGTTCCCGGCACTAGGCGGCAATCCTGTCGTGCAAGGCAAGGACGCGACCTCGCTAATTCATGTCCTGCTGACCGGCAACACGCTCGAAGGTACGAAAACCGCGCCCTCCTCGTTCACGATGCCGGCCTTCGGCTGGCGCCTGAACGATCAGGAAGTCGCTGACGTCACGAACTTCGTGCGCACTAGCTGGGGCAACACCGGTTCGACGGTCAGCGCGGCGGATGTCGCCAAGGTCCGCAAGACTGTCACGGTGCATGCGCCCGAAATGCCACCTGGTGCGGCGCTAAGCCACTAAGCCGCTAAACATGCCCTTGCAGCGCGCCCGCAATCAGGGCGAGTAACAAGGGTCGCGCAAGCCGCTTCCCCCGCTTCACGCAATCTGCTCCGTTGGTCAGGAGCGGACTGCGTGCGCGCGGAAAAAAGAGAGATCGCCATGCAGGCGACTTGAGATAGACGATCCAACCGAGCTATAACCACGATGAAAAAGCAATTGATTGCTGCACCCCTGCTGTTGTCCTTCGCCGGCATTGCGGCCGCGCAGAGCTCTGTCACGCTGTACGGCATCGTCGATGCGGGTATCAGCTATCGCAGCAACGAGCGCACCGGCTCCGTCGGCGCTTACACGGGACACTCGAACGTCGCGTTGACGAGCGGCAACCTCTCCGGCAGCCGCTTCGGCATCAAGGGCCAGGAAGACCTCGGCGGCGGCTGGAACGCGCTGTTCCTGCTTGAAGACGGCTTCGACATCACCAACGGCAAGACCGGCCAGAACGGCGGCCTGTTCGGCCGTCAGGCGTTCGTTGGCATCGGCAGCCAGCAATACGGCACGGTCACGCTCGGCCGCCAGTACACCGCGCTGAACGACTTCGTCGCGCCCGTTTCGCCGGTCGCGTTCGTGGGTGGCTACGGCGCGCATCCGGGCGATATCGACGATCTCGATCAGACCGCGCGCGTCAACAATTCGATCAAGTACACGAGCGCGAACTACTCGGGCTTTACGTTCGGCGCGCTGTATGGATTCGGCGGTCGACCGGGCAGCCTGAAGCAGCAGAACACGTGGAGCGTGGGCGCGGGATACGGCAACGGCCCTTTGCATGTGGGCGTCGGCTACGAGCGTTCGGATAACAGCAAGAGCGGGCCGCAAGATTCGACGGTCGGCAAATGGAACGGCACGGACGACGGCCTGTTCAATTCATCGATCAATGAAGGCTACGCGAGCGCGCAATCGCAACAGATCATCGGCGCGGGCGCTACGTACAATTTCGGCCCGGCCATTCTCGGTGTGAACTACAGCAACGTACAGTACCGCTCGGGCGCCGATTCGTTGTTCAACGGGCATGCGACGTTCAATATCGCGGGCGTGTTCGGACAGTGGACGATCCGCCCCGCCGTGCAACTGTTCGCAGGCTACAGCTACACGCGCGGCGGCGAAGTGGAAGGTGTGGATGAGCGCGCGCAATATCACAACGTGACGCTCGGCGCGCAGTACAACCTCTCGAAGCGTTCGACGGTCTATCTGATGGGCGGCTATCAGCACGCGTCCGGCGTCACGCTGGATGCGCTCGGCAATCCGGTCGCGGCGACCGCGTCGGTCAGTGACAAGGGCAACAGCCACTCGTCGGACACGCAGTCCCAGGCTATTGTGAGCATTGGCTTGCGGCACCGGTTCTGATGGGTTCTGACGGGTTCGGGTGGCGCTGGCGCGGTTGGCCGGCGCTGCCGTTCAGTGTTGTTGCTGGACCGCGTCGATCATCTCGAGATGACGCGCTTCTGTCTCGTCGTCTGCGGGGAACATGCATTCGATACGCAACTCCTGTGCCGCGACGGCTTGTGGCGTGCCCACGGTTGCGACCATTGAAAAGTAGTTCAGGACCTTGCCGTCCTTGATGAAACCGATGGGGATCACCGGCATGGCCGCAGCAGCGGCCCCGGTTTCCACGGCCCGTTGAGAAGACTTCACATCAGACTGCACATCCGGATAGGCGCGCAACGCGGCAAGCAACTCGTGCGTCTGTTCGTCGACCACGCGACCAACCGATTCCCGATAGACACGCTGAATCAGACTATTCGACACCGCCTGCCAATCGGCAACGAACGGACGCATTCCATCCGGATCGAAAATCAGATGCAGCATGTTACGCGGTCCCTTGCGCGCAGCCATATCGATGAAGCAATTGAAAAAGCGCGGCGCGGATTCGTTGGTCATCAGCACGTTCCAGTAGCGGTCCATGACGAGCGCGGGAAACGGCTCGTGCTGGCGCAACATTCGCCCAAGTGCTTTCGTGACGCTCTGCATTTCCTGGGCGTTCCAGGCGCCTTCGGCATACATCGGCGCATAGCCCGCCGCCAATAGCAGCGTGTTGCGTTCGCGCAGAGGAATGTCGAGCGTCTGAGCGATGTCCAACAGCATCTGCCGGCTCGGCACGCTGCGTCCGCTTTCGATAAAACTAATGTGACGCTGCGAGACACCCGCGTTGAACGACAGGTCCAATTGGCTGATGCCGCGCATGTCTCTCCAGTGACGCAACAACGCGCCGAGGTCGTTCGGCGGCGTCTTCCTTTCGGGATTCGCAGGATTCATCGGTCTGTGGTCCGTTAGTCGATACAGATCAGGTTCGGTGATCGGTGGCGCCGGAGCATCGCAGATGTCCGGCGCCAACCAGTCGTTCGAACCGCGCCGGTCAGCATACTCCCAGTTGCGGACCGGCCCTGCCAGACGCGACCTACGCGGTCCAGACATATTCCTGGAACGGCGCTTCGAGCGGAGGCTTGGTGATGTTGCCGGCGTAGTTCGTGATAGTGGAAGCAGCCAGCACCGTGAGAACCTCGAGCACCTGATCCTGACGGAAGCCGGCTTCAAGAAACGGGTTCACGTCACTGTCCTCCAGGTGTCCACGCTTCTCGATCGCCGTTTTCGTCAAGGTGGACAACGCGGCATGCTTGCGATCGGCAGGTACGCGGCCATCGCGAATCGCTTCGACATCGACGGGTGAAAGACCCTCTTTCAGCGCGAGCGCAGTATGAAACGCAACCGCCCACGTGCATGCATTGGTCACTGCGTTAGTCAGCAATAGCGTCTGTATCTGCGCTTCCGTGAAAGTACCCGCATGAACCTTCTGGAAGATGCCGATGAAGCCGCCGATCAACACCGGCGATCCAGCCATCGCCCCCGCGATGTTAGGGATAAGGCCGAAGTTTTGCTCGAGTTGCCGAAGCACCGGCCTGGATTGTTCGGGTGCGGATTCAATCGTGTGAATGTGAAACGTCGACATGGTGTGTCCTCGATCGTAAGCGCCGCTCGGGATGAGTTGCGCGATGACCGAAGATTAGGCGTGAGCGTGCGGCTCGCCAATTACCTCGGATGTAATAGGTTTCGGTAACCGGCACGCGGCCGTGCAAGCGTTCACGAAAAGCAAAAAGGCCGGGTCTGAACTGCCCCCGGCCTTTCCCACCGCAAAAACTACCAATCAGAACCGGTGAATAAGGCCCACGCCCACCGCCAACTGACTGCCTGAGGAAGACGGCGTGGTGTTATACCCATCGCCGAGTGTCGCCGTGGCGTCGATGATCTGCCCGGCGCCGTTGGTGCCCAGCGTCTTGCCCTTCGCCTTCTGATAGGCCTCCAACGCATACAAACCCGTGCGTTTGGACAACGCGTAGTACTCGGAGAGATTGAACTGGTGGTATTGCGCACTGTCCTGAATGCCGTTCGCGCGCGTAGCACGGGTATAGCTGTACCCCGTGGCAAAATCCCACGCAACGGCCGGTTTCCAGTGCAAGACGGTACCCGCCGTATTGAAGATCGCCGTATCGTGGAACTTCGAGCCAGTTCCCGGAATGTACTGGACGTTCGAATAGGTCGCCGTAATATCCCACGCGCCATTGAACTTATAGCCGCCAGCCACAGCGAAACGCTGTTGCGCCTGCGCGGTCTGATAGCCGTTCGTCAACGCGGATACGCCGATTTGCGAGCCGCCGTTCGAGGTGGTCGAATCCGAGCCCCATGAGCCGCCGCCCGCGGTCGAGTTATTGATTCGCGAGAAGCCGACTGCGAGGCCGACCGGCCCCATCGCATACTGGATCCCGGTCGCCCAGGTCGAGCCCTGGTTCGTGCTGCCTGCCACGCCGCCCAGCGAATACGATCCGCTCACCGTCAGGCCATAGAGCTTCGGCGACGTGTACTCCAGCGTGTTGTTCGCACGGTAGATCGTGTCGAGGCCGTCGATATCGCCAGGATGCGCGCCGTAGTAGCCGGTGATCCAGGTGGTCGGGCTGTACGGGGAGAGCATCTGGTAGTACGAAGCGTATTGGCGGCCCGCCGTGAAGGTACCGTACGTCGGGTTGGTCAGGCCGACCCACGCCTGGCGGCCGAACATCGCGTTGCTGTATTGCTGGGCACCGGTTGCCGAATTGAAGCCGGACTCAAGCTGGAAGATCGCTTTCGTGTTGCCACCCAGGTCTTCCGCGCCCTTGAGGCCGAAGCGGCTGCCCGCAAATACACCCTGCGCCATTTTGACGGCCGATTTTCCTCCGCTAGTGGAGCCAAGCGACGTCTGATTGTTCGTATAAGAAAAGCCGTTGTCGACGATACCGTATAACGTGACGCTGTTTTGCGCGAAAACCGGCACAGAAGCCGCGATCGCTGCGCCCAACAGCACAACGTCTACTCGTCTGATACTTTTATTCATGCTGCAGATCTCCAAATCGTACGTCTTGTTGAAATTGTCTTAATCGGCATTGACGCTCGAGGTTCGCCAAACACTTTGTTCTATTGCCCTTGCGGTTGCAGCAGTCGCTTTACCGTCAAGGCTAGGGGGACGGTGAAGAAGATATGGGACATGAAGCCACCAATGATCACAGCCGGGTCGTAGTAGTTCGGATGGTTATCGGAGGCGATCATGATTGCCACATGCATGACGATCCACGCGAAAACCGCGTAAAACAGGGCGACAAAAGTGGCTTCGTATCCGCGCCGGCGAAAGTAAGGCCAGATTGCCGCGAACAGAACACCCCACGCCGACGCGAACACGAAGTGAATGCCCGTGCCGACGATATAAGCCCACACACCGATTGATTCCTGCACCTGTTTGCCGAACACCAGCCCCGTCGCGTTCCGTGGAATCCCCGCCAACGGCATCAGGTGCTGCGCCCCTACCCAGATGAGCGCTTCGTAAATCCAGATGATCACGGCGCCGACCAACCCACCGATCACGCCCGCGCGAATCATGGCCATGCGGTTCGGCCATTCCGTCACATTCGTCGCCTCGCCCTTGTTGAGTCCGCTTCCGCTCACGCTAAAATTGCCGCCCATGTCTGCTCTCCTTCAATAACTTCTGGTAAGGGATGCCGTGCGCGCAGCGGCCAGCAAGCCGCTGCGTGGGGCCGCCGTTGCAACCGCGCTCAGGCGTCGGCCACGGGACTAGTGATAAAGCGCAGCGCGAGACGGTTCATGACGATCGCCACGGCAGCGATCAGCGCTGGCACAGCGAGCACCGCGAATACGGTTTCGAAACTGAATCCCAGCGACAGCAACGTGCCCCCCACGAGCGATCCCAGAATGCCGCCGAGTCGGCCGAACCCAAGCATCCAGCTCACGCCGGTTGCGCGGGCACGTGTCGGATAGCAGCTCGGGGCAAGTGCATTGAGGCCGGTCTGTGCGCCGCTCATGAAAAAGCCGGCACAGGTAACGAGAACCGGCAGCAGGTTCGATTTGAGCGTGCCCATGCCCAGCGCGAAGATGAACACGCCGCCGAGCAGATACGCCGCACCGATCACCGCGTTGCGATCCATGCGGTCCATCGCGAAGCCGACCGCAATGGCGCCCACGGTGCCGCCCAACTGGAACATGCCGGTGATCGCGGCAGCACGCTCGACCGGCAGGCCGGCGTCCTTGATCAACGTGGGCAGCCAGCCAGTGAGCAGATAGATGATCAGCAGGCCCATGAAGTACGTGAGCCACAGCATCAGCGTGCTGAACGCGTAGCCGTCCGCGAACAGCATCCGCACCGGTGCCTTCGCTGTGACCACCGGTTCGGGTGCGGTGAAGCGCACGTCTTGACCGAAGACGTGTCCGCAGACACGGCCAAGCGTTGCGGCGATGCGCTCGGTCGACATTTTGCGCACCAGCATCAAACGTGCGGACTCAGGCAGCAGCAACAACAACACGGGAATACTGAGGATCGGCAAGATACCGCCGAACATGAACACCGCGCGCCAGCCGAAGTGCGGAATCAGCGAAGCCGCCACGAATCCGCCGGCCCCCGAACCGAAGTTGAAGCCGGTGAACATGATCGTGAGCAACAGCGAGCGACTGCGCGACGGTACGTATTCGGAGAGCAGCGTGGTGGAATTCGGCATCGCGGCGCCGAGGCCCAGGCCCGTCAGAAAGCGCAGCACAACGAGTTCCAAGGGTGAGTCGGCGAATGCGCAGGTCAGGCTGAAGAAGCCGAAGCAGAGCACGGAGGCAATCAACACTTTCTTGCGCCCGATGCGATCGGAAATCGGCCCTGCAGACAGCGCGCCGATTGCAAGGCCGACCATCGCGGCACTCATCACGGGACCGAAGGCGGCCCGGCTGACATTCCAGTCATGCATGATGACGGGCGCGACAAAGCCCATCACGGCTGTGTCCAGCCCGTCCATCATGACGATCAGAAAACATAGAACGAGGACCAGCCATTGATACGCCGACATCTTGCGTGCGTCGATAAACGCCTTGATGTCGACTGAGTCTGCAGATTTCATGCGTGTCTCCGGAGAAAACAGTTTCCCGCCCCGGCGTTCTGTCGAAGCCGGGTCTTCTTGGTATTGAAATGAAAAAGCCGCTAAAAAAAAGATGTGACGCAGGGTCGAGTCGCCTTAGACGGCCTCCGGCACCCTGCGCGTTTTCAGAAACGCCTCGAGTGTTTCGCCTCGCATGCTGGCGTACATGCCCAGATTCGTGATCTTCACCACGCGCGCAAATTTCTCGAGCACGAAGAAACACACGCCATATCGAATCAGTCCGATCCAGTCCGTGTTGTCGACGAGCGCGCGCTCCTCCACCGTCAGGCCGACCGCGTCGTAGGCAGCGGTCCGGTTCTCCAGCCACAGCGTGCGAGCCGGCGCTTCGCGCATCTGCCAGAAGAAACGGTTCAGGCGCATCGCTTTCATGCTCTGGCGGATGTCGAACGGATACGTGCCCGTCAATTCCTCGATACCGATCAGTTGCGGGTTCATTGCGTCACCTCCTCTTCGTAGAGGGTCACGGCCATCGCCGTGCTCGTCGCAAGGTAATAGCTGCGGTGCAGTTCACGAACCTTCGGCCCGAGCGCGCCGCGCATCGCGAGCCACATGATCGTCTCCACGCTCTCCGCGCCGCCAAGGCGCACATAGTCGACATGCTTCATCGCGGCGAGCCGCTGCGGCTCATGCACGATCAGATCGAGGAACTCGATGTCCCAATCGGTATTGTTAAAGCCGCTGCGCTCGCCGTGGACCTGGTGCGACAGCCCGCCGGTGCCGACCACCACGACATCCAGATCCTGCTCGAACGACTCGATCGCCCGGCGCAGCGCCTGACCGAGACGGTAGCAGCGGTTCGCGGTGGGCAGCGGATATTGCAGCACGTTGACTTCCATCGGCACGAGCGACATCGGCCAGCCGCCGTCGTGCGGCAACATCAGCGAAAGTGGGGAATTGCATCCGTGATCGAGTGCACGGTCCTGGAAAATCGTCAGATCGAACTCGTCGTTGACGAGCTGCTCGGCAATGTGAATCGCCAGATCGGGATGACCGGCAATGTCCGGCAGCGGGCGCTTGCCCGCGCCCTCGTCCGCGAATTCGTGATTGGCCGATACACCCAGCGCGAAGGTCGGATAGCAATCGAAGAAGAAGCTGTTTGCGTGGTCGTTGTAGAACATCACCATCACGTCCGGCTTGCGCTCGGCGAGCCAGTCGGCCACCGGTTCGTAGCCTTTGAAGAGCGGCGCCCACGCGGGATCGTTCTGCTTACCCTTGTCGTACGCCATGCCGATAGTGGGCACATGCGACGTGCCGATTCCACCAATGATCCTTGCCATATCCCGTTGTCTTCCGTTACTTCGTGCCGTGCTTCAACAAGCGCCAATCGGATGGGTCGCCGCTACCGGGGTGGCAGCCTTTGCAACCATCTTGAGGTGCAACCATAAAGATCATGCAGGCTTGCCGAAAGTACGGGTAAACCACATTTGCACCGATTAAATTGCTCGCAAGCACCCTGAATGCCCGTGGCCGGCGCACGGATAAGCGCTGGAAGCCCCACCGGATATAGGGTGTCGGGTATCACTGGCGAGCGTGCCGAGTCCCGGCCTACACTCCTGACTATCCACATGCGATAAACAAAACAGATGCCCGGGAAACGAAGTCGCAAGCCGTCTGGCAAGCGTGGTACGGGACCTGATGCGTCGCTATACTTGATGGCCTCGAATAAGCAGACACCCATGAACGAGATCACCCAGCACACCATCGCGGACACGTTGAACATCCGCCAGCCGGAACGCCGCCATCCGTGAGCAGCAAAGAACTCCTCAACCTGGCGCAATTGCGCGCATTTCGACTCGTCGCCGACATGGGTAGCGCCACGCGTGCGGCAGCGGCGCTATTTCGCGCCCAATCGGCTGTGACGCGCTCGGTACAGGAACTCGAGTCGGCACTCGGCGAGCCCCTCTTCGATCGCGGCCCCTCCGGCATGCTTCCAACGCCCGTTGGCCGCGCCGTGCTGCAGCGGTGCGAGCGGATCTTCGCCGAACTGGAAGAACTCGCGCAGTGGTGCTCCACGAGGCAGGCACGCCGACGGCCGACAGCAGAAGGCGCGTTGCCGGCCTATCTGCTCAACACCCGGCGGCTTCAGCTATTCATCGCATTGGCCCGTCATCGGCATATGCCGAGTGCGGCGAAGACCTTCGGCATCAGTCAGCCGGCCGTCAGCACAGCGATCCGGGTGCTGGAAAGCGGCTCCGGTTTGAGTCTGTTCCATCGCAGCGCGCGCGGCATCCTGCTCACCACGGAGGGCGAAACGTTTCTGCTTCACGTGCGCCGCGCATTGAACGAATTGCGGCATGTGCCCGACGATATCGCCGCCTTGCACGGCAAGATTCAGGGTGCGGTGACGGTAGGCGCATTGCCGCTCGGGCGCACGTTGCTCCTGCCCAAGGCGATTGCGCGGATGACCACGCAGCATCCGGGCGTGAGAGTCGTCACTGACGAAAGCGCCTATGAGGCGCTGGTCGCCGGCCTGCGCGCGGGCGATATCGACTTCATTCTCGGCGCGCTCCGCGATAACGACGCCAGCAGCGGTTTGAAGAACGAGCGCCTGATGTCGGAAGATATGGTCGTTCTGGTGCGTCGCGATCACCCGCTCACTCGCGCACGCGATCTGACCTTCATGGATTTGCGCGACGCGCAGTGGATCGTGCCGCGCAGCAATGCGCCGGCTCGCGCGCTGTTCGAAGCGCAATTCAAGCGAATGAAAGTGAAGCCGCCCATGCCCACGGTCGAGACGGCCGACCTCGCCGTGATTCGTGGGCTGCTGCTCGGCACGGACATGGTCGCGGCATTGTCGGGTCAGCAACTGCACTACGAAGTTCAATCTGGCCAGTTGACGATGCTCGACGTGCAGTTGCACAACACCCGGCGCGACATAGGCCTAACCATGCGGGCAGCCGGCACGCCCTCACCCGCGGCGCGTGCGTTGATCGACGCGATCCGGCTCTCGGTTGTCGATGTCACGCGGACGATCAGCATCGCTGCAAACCAGCTTTAGCGTGGCTAATGTCATTGAAATCTGGAATTCAGAATTACAAAGATCGCCAGAATATGCCGCTGTTGCCTTGGTCGAATAGTGACGATCAAGACAACGGAAGCACTATGAAAAGCCAATCTTTTTTGTTCGCACTATTCGCCGTCACCGCGTTCTGGGCTGCCGATAGCCAAGCCGCTCAGCCGAATTACGCCTATTCGACAACGGTGCACCTTTCCGACGGCAAAACGCTGAGCTGTGCTGTGAACGAGCCCCTGACCGCTGTGCGCGCCACCGGCACCGCGCTCACCCGACGCGAAACGACGGAAGCCGACGTATTGGCGACCCAGCGACTGCGCCTCGTCAGCGGCCCCACGTCTGCGTATCCATCCCCGTACACAGCACCGAACGTCGCGTGCGGGGCCGTCGGTTGACTTGGAGTGGCGCGACGGAGTGCGTGCGGCTCATTCGGTACGATGCGGAACATCGTCCGGGAAAGGATAAGGGGTGTGAGGCCCTGGCCATTCCGCCGCCGGTGGACCGCTTAGCGCATTGCACCCGGCAACACCGGCGAGAAAGCCGCACGTGAGTAACGTGAGTAAAGCGGCGCAAATGCACCGTACTGCTGCTCGACCGTTCATCGCACACCTCCTCCTATCTACCGCATACGCTAGTTCTTGGACCTATCGTCGGCGTGGGAGGTTGCACATGGTGAGCCCCAAAAAAACGGTGAGCGGATAAGTCCGCCCACCGCTAGTAGGAGCACGCCGATGAACGAAGCAGCGCGAATCTGATTCCTGCATCAGAAGCGAGTGCGCACGCCCGAAGTCAGTTCGAGCTGATTGGTTGCGCCGAACGTCGTTCCGACTGTGTAGCCGCCATGCAGCCTCATGTAGTCGCCCGCCAGATACACTTCAGTACGCTTCGACAGGTGATAGAACGCAGACCAGTACAGCGTTTCCTTGTAACCGTTGTGGAGGCCCGACGTCGGATCGAAAGCGCCGATGTTCGCGTTCGGGATATCGCCGTCACTGTTGTAAGCGGCGTTGTGTACCCGCATCTGCTGATAGCCGAGTTCGTAGTCGAATGGCCCCTTCGGCGACAGCTTGAGCGACACCGTAAAGGCATTGTCCTGACGCTGGCCGAGCGCGCCCTGATTGCCCAGGTAACGGAAGTAACCCGCGTTGGCGCGCAGAATACCGAACGTGTAGTTGCCACCGACCGAGAACGACTGGTTGGTAAAGCCGACGCGATTCGCGTGGCTATAGAAACCCGACAGGTTGAACGGCCCGCCGTTGTACCCGAGCGCTGCCTGGTAGTTGGCGTTGGAGCCGAAACTCGTCGAGTTGCCGAATGCGTAGCCTGCGCTGGCGAAAATGCCGTTGTCGAACAGCTTCTTCCATGCCACGCCATTGTTATAACGTGTGCCGGTCGCGCTGGCCGCATAGAAAATCATCTGCTTGAAGTTGTTCGCGTTCGTCCAGCCGCCTTCTTCCGTCGTCAGACTCGCGGTGCCGTACGGATCGCCATAAATCGTCGATGCGTCGCGTGCGATCGTGTTCTGGAAGCCTGCCGTAATCTTGCCGAACGTATCGTTCTGGATGCCGACCCATGCGTCACGGTCGAAAATCTGGCCCGGATCTTCCATCTGGCCGTTGGCGACAACGTATTCGCTTTCAAGCCGGAAAATGATCTTCGAACCGGCACCGATATCTTCCGCGCCCTTCAGGCCCCAACGGCTGCCGCTGAACCACGGTTCGCCGCCGATACCCATGCCGATCACGTGATCACCGTTCGCATTCGCGTGCGACTGATAGGTCGGTACGCTCAGATCCATCAGGCCATAGAGCTGAACACTCGATTGGGCGTGCGCGCCGGTTGCCGCAAAAGCGCCTGCCGTAGCGGCCAAAGCCAGATACTTTTTCTTCACGATCGTCTCCTCTGATTACAACGTTGAAATTTTCGTTTTCGCCGACTGCGGTGACTGCGGTCCGGAGATCCGGACAACAGCCCCGATCAGTCGATGAGCGCAATCCTAGTTTTCTCAATCCTTCACGCCGCTTTCCCGCATCACCGGCACAACTAAGTGAATTCACCGATATACGTCGCTAATTCGGCGCTCGCTACGCGGTATCGATGCCGCGCAGGATGATGCCGACCCACTTCAGCGCCGCAGGCCGTTCGGAGATAAAAGCGGTACGCCACCGGCGTCGAACTCGATCACCGGAGCGTCTTTGGAAACAGCGGGATTCATCAGGTAAATGCGTGCGAGGCGCCGGTACCGCGAAAGCGGCACCGGCGGCGCAACGAAATCACTCCGCAACCAACACGCAGCAGTGACCGGCAAGCGCCGGCTTATTTCGAACCGGTGAACTCGTTGGTGTAGGTTTTCGCCAGCTCGATATGCTTACCTTTGACCGACGGGTTGAACGCCGACAGCACCTTCAGCACGGTCTCGGGACCGTCGGCCGGCATCTTGCCGTCCTTCGTAAACATGGGCAGCGATGCTTTCAACGCGCTCACGTAGAGCGGTTTGTCTTTCTGATAGTCGTCAGGCATCTTCGCTGCAATTTCTTCCGCGCTATGCGTGTTGATGAATTGCATCGTGCGAACGAACGCGTGCGCGAGCTTCGCTGCTTCCGCCTTGTGGGAATCGGCCCATGCCGCCTGCACATAGAGGCTCGATCCCGGGTAGGTGCCGCCCAATGCCGCCTTCGTGCCTTCCACTGTGCGCATGTCGACAAGCACCTTTGCGTCGCCGGACTTCTGCAATGCCGAGACAGTCGGCTCAGTCGTCATGCCGGCGTCGATGCGACCTTGTTTGATCGCCGCGATGAAGCTCGCGTCGGCGCCCACCGGCAGCATCGTGTATTGCGTGGACGGGATGCCGTGCTGTCCAGCGAGGTATTGCGTCAGGAAGCTTGTCGAAGAACCGAGGCCGGTCACACCTAGCGTCTTGCCCTTCACGTCCGCCATCGATTTGACCGTTTCGGCCGCTTTGGTCGATACCATTTCGACCTCGCCCGGCACCTGCCCGAACACGACGATCGCCTTGACATCCTTGCCCTTGGTTTGCAGATCGATCGTATGGTCGTAGAAACCGACGACGGCCTGAACGGCGCCGGCCAGCAGTTCGTTCTCAGCATCGACGCCTGCCGGCTGCGACAGCAGTTCGACGTCGAGCCCTTCATCCTTGAAATAGCCGAGTTGTTCGGTCAGGCGCGCCGGCAAATAGATCAGCTTCGTGATACCGCCGACCATGATCGTGATCTTCTCGCCGTCAGCGGCTATCGCGTGCTGCGACGCAAGACTGAACAGCAGGCCGGAAGCAACGGCGATATGGCGCAACGTGCGAATGCGAGGGGTCATCGATTGTCTCCGTTATTGTCCGGTGCGGCGGAGTGCCGCCCGTCTGCATCGATGGGCCGATTCTAGGAGAGCGAATCCTTCCCTCGGCTTACACGGAGACCAAGGAGCCGTACGGGATTTCCATGAGAGACGCGCACAAAAAAAAAGCCAAGGCGTGAAGCCTTGGCTTGGAAAATTCTGTGGGTCAAGACGTCCAGCAGAATCCGAAGGTGCTGCTGCGCCTTGGAACGCAGCAGCACCTAGGTACGGCAATAACAGCCTGGCGAGCGCGGAGGCTCAATGCCGGGCTTTGCTCCAATGCGGCCAGTAGTGGCGGTGATCGAGATGTCTAAGCCGCTTGCGACGCATCTGCTCCCGGTAATAATGAGCGGCGACGAACACAGGCGCCATCGCCAGCACGAACGAACCCATAACGATTCCCACTGCTTCACTCATCGCGACCTCCATTGCGGAACTAGCGAACTATCGGCTTCAGTTCTATCGCTTCGCGCCCGCGGCTACGGGAGCCTTCTCAGAGTTGCCTTGCACGGCCTTCGATGCCGAGGCTGTGACTACATCAAGATTGCTTTCGGCAAACTGCACAGCCTGTTGCCCCGTTTTCTGCAGCGTTTCGTACAGGGTCGTGGTGGCGGCAATCGCGGACTTCCATGCGGCGACTGCTGCTTCGGAGCCGGTGGGAGCATGCTTCGCCGTTTCTTCGACGAATGCCTGCACGCGGTCGTTATAGCGCTCGTAGTGCGCCTGTGCGAGTTGCGTCACTTCAGCCTGAGTGCTCGATGCGATCTCGAACACCTGCTTGCTGTGTGACAGTGATTTTTCCGCGAAGGGTGCGGTGAAACCGGCTTGCAGCGCGAACCATTGCGGCGGCTCCGTCGTGCCAGACACCTTCGCCATGTTTTCCTGCGTTTCGGCCAGCGTGGCCCTGACGGCCTGCAGGTTCAGCGCGGCCAGTTTCTCGAAGCCTTCAAAGATCTTTCCGGCCACCCCGAAGAACGCGTCGACGTTGGCCTTCTGTGCAGCAACCTGCTCGGGACTCAATAGAGTCATTGTGAATTCCTCAAAGTTCGGTCCGGCACGCGAAGCCCCGATCGGACGGGTGTGCTGCGGCGGATCGCGATGGTGAATAAATCGATGTGGGTGTCGCAGATGCAGATGCCTAGCGCATCCGGGCAACCGCCTTGAGAATGGAATCGCCTTCGCTTGTGATCTGAGGACGTGAACGTCCCGACGCGAGGTTTTCCAGGGATATGAGTTGTCGCTCGAGCAGAGCGTCGAGCTCGGCGCGGCCCAGTTCGATCTGATCCGGGGCGTTCTTGATGAGCATTAACGTAGCGAATTCATGGGGACTCAACATATCGTCTCCTCGATTTAGTCCATCTGCGCGGGAAGTATTAATTACCCCCTCCAGCTTTAATGCCCGGCAAATGTTCCTGCCGTCTCCGTAAGCGATCGTTCGAGAAATCGCATCTGGGAGACGCCATCATAACCGCTCAATTTTCAAATGCAATATGCGGGATGCGCTTTATCAAAACTGCTATTTTGTCTGTTGAATACTTCCGCATTACAGGGCCCCGCAATGCCCCTCGATAACACTGCCACAGCCCCGTGGATGCCCGCCGGGCATGGTTTGATGGCTGATACATTCAACACACCAATGTTTGAATCGACGGCTTAATTAACACGATCGATTCATTTTGAATTCGTTGAGTCTGTTTATATTTGAATATTGTATTTACAGACCGAAACTTTATCGAGGCGACCATCCCTACCTCGACATTGCGAAACATTTATTACAACGCGCATCAATTTTAAGAATAGGCAGAATTTCAATCAGCGCGGATGCCTCTGACTTATTTATCGGGTTGAACTCCACAAACAACCCGCAATACCGCTAACCGCGCTGAAACCCAGCGAAGCGACCCGCCTGAAGTCCGCTTATGTCCGTGCCGGCCACACTGCCGAAGGAATGCCGACTGCTCCGTCGAATAGCCACCTCGCCGTGCGCAAGAGCGCCGCGCTCAGCACTTCAGGCTGACAAGGGCTTCCGCCGAGAACGAGTTCCACCGTGAACTCGCCTGTCGGGTGCTCAACCGACACGCGCTTCCGCGCGCCGTCAGCGTCCACCTCGGCAAGGCCCTCGCAGACCGTACCCGGCAGCACCGCGGCCGTGGCCACGCTCACCGCACCGAGTACACCGATCGACGCGTGGCAGCGATGCGGAATAAAGCTGCGCGTGCTGATCGTGCCGCCGTGGCGAGGCTCGGCCACCAGACACATCTTCGGCACCGTGCGCGCGCTCACGTCGCCGAGATTCATCATTGGCCCCACAGCAAGCCGGATCTTTTCGATGCGCGCTTTCAGTTCGTCATCCGCGTCGAGTTGCTCGCGCGTTTCGTAACCGGTGCGATCGAGATCGCGCGCTCGCAGCAGCACGAGGGGCATGCCGTTGTCGATGCACGTCACGTCGATACCGTCGACCGTATCCTTGAGATGCCCCGTAGGCAGCAGCGTGCCGCAAGTGGAACCAGCCGTGTCCCTGAACTCGAGCGGAATCGGCGCTGCGAGGCCTGGCACGCCGTCGATGCGGGCATCGCCTTCGTAGGTAACCTGGCCTCCCGGCGTGCTTACCGTCGCTACCGCGATCTGCCCGGTGTTGACCATGTGAATCGCGACCGGTGTGCTGCCGTCGCGTGCATCCACGAGACCGCGTTCGATCGCAAACGGGCCGACGCCCGCGAGAATATTGCCGCAGTTCTGTCCGAAATCGACCCGCGCTTCGTTCACGACGACTTGTGCAAACAGATAGTCGACGTCGGCATCGTCGCGCGTGGAGGGCGAGATGATCCCCACCTTGCTCGTCAACGGATCGGCGCCGCCGATACCGTCGATCTGGCGCGGATCGGGCGAGCCCATCACGGCAAGCAGAACACGGTCCCGAAGAGCGGGATCGGCCGGCAAATCCGACGCCATGAAATAGGCGCCTTTCGACGTGCCGCCGCGCATCATCATGCACGGAATGCGCGTTTGTGCGCGACTGGGCATGACCTCGCCTCTCCGTCAAATATCTTCGGCCGAGGCGACGTAGCGCAGGCCCTTTTGCGCGAGCTTCTCACGCATCGCGTAGTAGTCGAGGCCGAGCGTGCCGCCGGCCAGCACCGAACGCGTCTTCTCTTCCTTCGCGATCCGGGCTTGCGACGCCTGCGCGACACTCGCCACGGTATCGAACGGCACGACGACAATGCCGTCATCGTCCGCAACGATGACATCGCCGGGATGCACGATCTGCTGCGCGCATACCACCGGGATATTCACCGAACCGAGCGTTTCCTTGACCGTCCCTTGCGCGGACACGGCCTTCGACCAGACTGGGAATTTCATTTCCCTGAGTGAGGCGACGTCGCGGCATCCCGCGTCGATGATCAGTCCGCGCACGCCACGTGCCGTAAGCGAGGTCGCGAGCAGGTCGCCGAAATAACCGTCCTCGCAAGGCGAAGTCGGCGCCACAACGAGAATGTCACCCTCGCGGCATTGCTCGACGGCAACGTGCAGCATCCAGTTGTCCGAGGGCGGCACCAGCACCGTCACCGCCGACCCCGCGATAGCCGGCCCCGAGTAGATCGGTCGCATGTACGACGCAAGCAGGCCTAGCCGGTTCTGCGCCTCGTGAACGGTGGCGGCGCCCGCATGCTGCAGCACGGCCACGTCGCGCGGATCGGCGCGGCGGATAGTCGTCACCACAACGCCTCGCTTCATGCCAGTTCTCCCGTCACGGCCGGGGTGATGCGTTGATAGCCTTCCGCGTATTGAATATCGCGCGCGGCGGTGATGCCGATATTGCGCTTGGCCTGTACGCCGCGTTGCAGGGCGACGCGCGTGTAGTACTCCCACAGGTGCTCCTGGCCCGCCATACACTCGATCGCACGGCGCTTGGTGTCCCAGACCTCGGTGATATCGAGGAACGTATTGGGCATCCATTCGCATTGTTCGGTTTGATGCGGTTCGAACGCGTAGACGGGCGGCGCACCGACCACCTTCTGCCCGGGATTGTGGCCTTCGGCCTGGGCGATGATCCGCGCTTCCTGCGCCACGTGCATGGCGAGCGGATGATCGAAGTTGTACGGGTCCTTCTGCGAATGGCTCAACACGAACGCCGGCTGCAGTTCACGGTACACATCGACGAGGCGCATCAGAGCCTCGTCCGGCACGCGCAACGGGTAATCGCCGAGATCGAGAAATTCGACTTCCGCGCCGAGGATGTCCGCGGCCCGCTCGGCCTCCTCCTTGCGCGCCGCCTTGACCTTCTCGATCGTCATTTCGCCCTTGCGCCAGAGTTTGGCCGACTCTCCGCGCTCGCCGAATGAGAGGCATACAACCTTCGTACGGTATCCGTTTTTTTTGTGCAGAGCGATTGCACCACCTGCTCGCCACACGAAATCGGCGCTATGCGCGCTCACCACCAACATCGCCTTGCCTGCCATTTCCAACCCACCTGTATTCACTATGTGATGGGTACTATTGTAGGTTTCGAAGGTGGCGAGGAAGCACCTAAAGGAGCGTGCAATGCCATCTAATCTGTTTATCGGAATGAGTCGGTTCAACGCGAGACCGGCTTGGAACCTTGAGGAGCGCGTTGTTCAACGATGTTCTCGAACACGCGGCACAGCGCGACTGCAACTCCGTCGTCCCGCGCTCGAATCAGAACAGATGGTGTATCCCGCTCAGAAACACCGTCTGCCTTCCACCTGACGCCGCGCCGATCCCGAGCGTATTCGCCACCGCCCCGCCACCTGCGGTCTCGAACATCAGATCGGCATAGAGTTGCGTTGCTTTCGAAAGCGAATACACGTTCGCCACGGTCAATTGAGTCCAGCGACGCCCCGCGAGTGTCGCGGTCCATGCCCCCGCCGCAATCTCCTCCGCAGGCGTCAGGCGCACATTGACGCCGCCGTCGATGGTGCGAAAGTGCTCGCTGCCGCCGTCCGACTGGATTCGCACATCCGTTGCGAGCGCATGCAGCGTCACGCGTTCAAAACGATACGATCCGCCGATCCCCATGTCGCGCACCTGTTTCGCGTTGAAGGTGGCGCCTGGCGCGAGTGTCTGCCCTTCGAACGACGTCAGGCCGAGTCCATTGGAAAGCGGCAGCAAACGGTCGCGGTATTCGGAATACACCGCCACCAGTTTGAGCGGCCCGTTCGTATAGTTGGCGCCGAAACTGATGGTCCGTCCATTGGTATTGCTGGCCGATGCGCCGGGAAATCCGTAGAGCGCACCGAAACTGAGTCCGCTGTAGTTGGCACTCTTCCACTTCACCGTGCTCGATAGCTGCACGGGCAAAGTGCTTCCAAGGCCATCGAGATTGCCCGGGTGAAACGCAGAGAAGTCGCCGAGCAGTTGACCGGTCGACACCGAGCCGAGCCAATCGAAATTCCAGTCGGTCTGACGGCCGAGCGTCACGGTGCCGAACATCGGATCTGACAGTCCCACGTAGGCCTGACGATTGAAGAAGGTACTGCTGCTCGCGGACGCGCCCGTTGTCGTGACGAAACCGCTTTCGAGTCTGAATACCACCGAGCGCCCCGCGCCGATATCTTCGACGCCCTGGAACCCGAAGCGGTCGGCCTGAAAGGTGCCCTGCTCGGCGATATACGCATGGGCGCCGTGCAGGTTGCTCACGTAGCCAAGACCCGCGTCGAGACTGCCGTACAGCGTGACGCTGCTCTGGGCGTTGGCCGCAGTCGAAACGACGAGCGCAGGCAAGCACGCGACGAGTGTCGCGCGGAAAGCGAAATGGGTTTTCATGGCGTGTTGGTTGAAGCGCTGGAGGGAGAACTGCGTGGCCGTGCGTTAGAAGTTAAAGCCCGAGTTCATCAGGTTGGTTGAATCTTTTCCGCGGGGCTTAGATGCCATGCGCCGAAAACCAGATTGACGACGATGGCCGTGAGCGTCCCCGCCGCCATGCCGTTGCCCAATACGATCTGCACACAGCCCGGGAACGATGCGTAGACGTTGGGGACCAGAATCGGTATCAGCCCCGCAACGAGCGCGGCAGCGAGCGTGTATTGATTGCCGCGTGCATGCAGGTCGACCTTGCCGAGCAGATTGACGCCCATCACGCCGATCATCGCGAACACGATCAGCGCCGTGCCGCCTACCACCGGCGCGGGAATGGCGTAAGCGAAGCGTCCGAGCGGCGCAAACAGCGCGATGACCATCAACATCGCACCCGCCGTCGCGGTCACGTAGCGCGAGCGCACCCCGGTGGTCTGCACGACGCCGATGTTCTCCGCGCTCGTGATGATGAGCGAGGTGCCCAGCAGCGAGCCGAGCAGCGACGCCACCGCATCGCCGCGAATCGTCCTCGGCACATCGCGGCGCATGTCGATCTTCCTGCCGGTGATCTCGCCGACGGCAACCGTCTGCCCTGTTGCCTCAGCCATCGAGATCACGCTGAAAATCAGCATCGGCAGCGCGGCGAGCAAGTCGAAACGCGGCATGCCGAAAGGCAGCAAAACCGGCAGCGTGAAGAGCGGACCGCCCCACATATCGCCTGCGGGCATCAGTCCCATAGCCCAGCCGGCACACGTGCCCATCGCAAGACCGAGCAGCACGGCAAGCCGCCCCGCCGTGCCCTTGAAGAGGCGCGCCACAGCCAGCGTGGCCATGATCGTGAGCAATGCAAGGCCGAGCGACTGCGGCCGCGCGAAACCAGGCGTGCCCGGCTGGCCGACGATGATGCCGGCGTAAATCTTGATGAGGCTCACTGAGACGAGCAGCAGCATCGTTCCCACCACCACACGCGGGAAAAACCGCAGGCAGCGCGCGAATACCGGCAGGACGAGCCAGTAGAACAGGCTGGTGAGAATCGCCGCGCCCGCGGCAGTGCGCAGATCCGTCTGCGTGGCGATGACGGCGAACAGCATGGCGGGCGCCCCGCCCGGCACCATCACGAAGGGCAGCCGCGCCCCGATCGACCCCGCCCCGAGCGATTGCAACAGCGTGCCGGCGCCACAGGCAAAGAAGGTCGCGCCGATCAGATGCACGGTCATGTCCGATGAGAGCGACAGCATCCTCGACACCAGAAAAACCGCGGTGACGGGCGAAGCCGCCATCGACAGGACATGCTGCAAGCCGAACAGCGCGAGTTGCCACGCAGGCAGGCGCGTATCGACGCTATGTGTGGCTGGGTCTGGATTCACGTTACCCCCGAGGGATCGAAAACGCGGCGTTCAGGCGCGCAGCCACGGCAATTGCTCGCGGCTGTAGCGGAAGGTCTGGAAGACGCTGTTCAACTGGCCAGGGCCGGTTTTGCGCGCTGCTTCGTCCGGGTACTGGTCGAACCAGGGAATCACGTACTCCCACACCACTTCTTTTGCGGGCGTCACTTCGAAGAGGCGGCCCGTTGCCGACTCGGTGATGTGCGTATTGCCATTCGCGAGTCGTTGCGCGTTGCCCATGAAAGCGCTGTAGAACGCATTCACCATGTCGTCGGCGTATGACCACACCACCTCGTTGTTCGACGGATCGATCTCGAGCACGCGCGAGAAAGCCACGTGCGCGCCGCTACGGAAATTGCCGTTGTCGAACGTGAGAATGTTGCCGTTAGCGAGCGCCACGGGTGCGTGCTGGTGCGACACCACGCTCGGCGGAATGTGCATCGTCACGCCGCCGGTCTTGCGATCGACGGCGATGATGCCCGACGTGGTGCGCAGGCTCATCAACACCTCGCCCTTCGCATTCACGCCGAGCCCATTCACGAGCGGCCAGTGATAGCGGCCGAAGCCGGTCGCTATCGGAAAGTCTTCGGGCTTGAGGTGTTCCCATGCCTTCCATTCCCACACCAGTTCGCCCGCACGATTCACTTCGCGGATCACATCGCCGTACATGACTTCTTCGGGACCGTGCGCCGTGCCACCCGGCACGCGCACGGCAAATCCGGCCGGCACGGGTGCGCATGCGGCGTAAAGCAAATTACCGTTGGCAAGCCACTGCGCGTCATGATGATGCGCGGGATCTTCGTAATGCCAGACCACCTCGCCCTCAGGCGTGACTTCGGAGAAATCGCCGCCGTGCCACATCGACCATGGCGCGTAACGGTCTTCCGATTTTGCATGGCTGCCGTTGTAGCCGAGATTGCCGTTGGCAAGAATCACGGCGTGGCGGCCGGCCCGCACCGGCATCTTCCACTCGTGCACGATGGCGCCCTCGATATCGATGAGATAGACGCGGCCACCCGCAGTTTGCGGAGCAATCAGCGTATACCCGCCGAACGAAACCCTGGGGTCGTGAGCGATGAGGCCGACGCCGCGGCGCCGCTGGGTAATTTGATCGACTGTCGTGGTCACGGTTCGCTCCGTTAAGATGATGAAGCGAAATCTAGGCTATCCGTTCCGTCAATAAAATCTGATTATTCTTTACGGGCCGTATGAAAAAACTATACGGTCGATTTATGCGTCCAATATCGCAGACATTCCGTTGTTTCGACGAGGTAGTCAGGCGTGGTTCGATCCGCAAAGCGGCAGAATCGCTGCACCTGACCGCGGCCGCCGTGCACCAGCAAATTCTTAATCTCGAGGAGCAGGTCGGCTCGCCGCTCTTCGACCGGTTGCCGCGCGGCATGCAACTCACCACGGCTGGCGAGATCATCATTGCTGCGGTGCGGCGCGGACAGCGCGATTTCGACAATGCGATGACTCAGGTGGAAGACCTGCGTTCGTTGCGCCGCGGCCATATCAACCTCGCGGTGTCGCCTTCATCGGCCGAGCAGTTGGTGCCCGAAGCCATTCAGGCCGCCATGAAAAGCTATCCGGGGGTGACTTACAGCGTGCGCTCGGGCAACGGCGAGAGCATTCTCAAGTGGGTGGAGACCGGTGAAGCCGACATCGGCTATGGCCTGCGTCGCAAGCCGCCGCCCGGCGTCGTGGAAGTGCGCGCCTTCTCGCAACACCTCGGGCTCGTCACGCCGCCTGGGCATCCGTTGACGAAGCTCGGCAAGCGGCCCCGGCTACGCGACTGCCTCGACTACCCGCTTATCCTCATGACACCGGATACGGAGTTGCGGGCCATGGTGGATCAGATCGACCACCGCGAGCAACGCAAGGCGCGTCCGTTGGTGGAGACGAGTTCGGTTTCGATGGTGCGCCGGCTCGTTGCGGACGGTGTCGGGATCGGCTTCCTGATTGCGGAGAACGTGGCGGAGGATGTGACGCAACGCAAGCTTGCGTGGACTGCGCTCGCCGATGCGGGCGCGAAGTCGTTCAGTTGCCTTTATCAGCGCTCTGACCTGACCACGACCGTCGCGATGAGCATGTTCCTGCAGTTCCTCGGCCACGCGATCGAGGCGACCGAGAGCCAGTTCCACGCTTCAACGCAAGCGGGCCGCAAGCGTGGGCTGCGGGTCAAGTGAGGAATCCGGAGGAGTTCAGAGTTCGGTAGCGCGTTCAACGGCAAACCGCTCCACACACGCCTGCCGCACTCTCTCGACCGACACGGTCCAGTCTTCGCCCACTGCCCGGCGGAATAGCCGCAGCGTGTGCGGATACCACGGCGAATCGTTGCGTTCGTGCATCCAGCGCCAGTCGATGTCTTTCTCCGGCAGCATCACCCAGCACGGTTTGCCCAGCGAGGCGGCCAGATGCGCCATGGACGTGTCCACGCAAATCACCAGATCGAGTTGTTCGATGATCGCGGCGCTGTCCGCGAAATCGTTCACCGTCGAACCGAGTTCGAGCAGCGGCTGACCTGCGGGCGGGTTTTGCGCCTCGTCCTCGCCCTGGCCTCTTTGCAGACTCACAAAGCTCAGACCCGGCACGCTCCAGAGCGGCGCAAGCGTGGCTAGCGTTGGGATCGACCGGTTCGCGTCGTTATGGTGTTTCGCATTGCCTTTCCACACCAGCCCGACCTTGCGGCCGGGCGGCAGGGTCTCGAGCATCGGCCGCCATTTTTCGACGAGCGACGGCTCGGCCGCGAGACGGACCGGGCGCGGAATCGTGTCCACTGCCGTACGCAAGTGCAGCGGCGCGCTCAACAAGCTCGTCCAGCAGTCGTATGTCGATGCGGCTACATGGGCCAACGCCGTATCGTGATCGAGCACGGCATCCACGCCGTCCACCGTAGCCATCAGCCGGTGCAAGGCAGGCTGGCACACAAAGGCGATATGCGCGGCCCCTTGCGCCTTGAGCAAGGCGAAATAGCGGCTGAATTGGACCATATCGCCAAGCCCGTCTTCCTGCCAGACCAGCAAGGACTTGTCGGCGAGCGAGTCGCCTTGCCACTGCGGACAGCTCAACATGGAACGCGTCTTGTGATGCACGAAACCCGGCTGGTCGTAGCGGCACTCGTACAAGCGCCAGCCATCTTCAAAGCGGCCCATGCTGAGCACCAGCACAGCCAGACCGAACCTGGCATCGCCGTAATCGGGACGTAAAGCAAGTGCCCGCAGGTAAGCGGCTTCGGCTTCCGGCAGCCGCTTGAGTTGCGCCAGCGCGGCCCCGACGTTGTAGTGAGCCTCGGCGAGATCAGGACGAAGCGTAAGTGCTTGCGCGAAGGCCTCGACAGCCTCCGGCAAACGGTCGAGCTGACGAAGCACGCAGCCCAGGTTGTTGTGCGCGTGAACGATGTCGGGCCGGCAGCGAATCGCTTCCCGGTAAGCCATTTCGGCCTCGGGCAGACGCTCCAGGCTGGTTAGCGCGAGGCCGAGGTTGTAGTGCGCCTCGGCATAGTCCGGGCGATGCGTGATTGCCTCCCGGTACGCCGCTTCAGCCTCGGGCAGACGCTGGAGATCAGCCAGCACCGCGCCGAGGTTGAGGTGCGCCTCCGCGTAATCCGGGCGAATCGCCAGCGCGAGCCGGCAGGCCAGTTCGGCCTCGGGCAGACGATACGTCGCCTTCAGCGCGCCGCCGAGGTTATTGAGCGCTTCGGGATACTGGGGCTTGATGGTCAGCGCCTGCCGGTAGGCTGCGTCCGCCTCGGCAACGCGGCCGAGTTCCATCAACACGTTGCCCAGGTTGTTGTGCGCCTCGGCGTGTTCCGGCAGCCCGATCAGCGCCTCGCGATAGGCCACTTCCGCCTCATGCAGGCGACGCAGTTCGTGCAATACGATAGCCCGGTTGTAGTGCGCCTCCGCGTAGTCGGGGCGGATCGTCACCGCCTGACGATACGATGCTTCCGCCTCATCCCGGTAGCCCATCCCGTAGAGGACGGTGCCGAGATTGTTGTGCGCGTCGGCCTGGCCGGGCCGCAGTGCAACCAGTTGCCGATAGACCGCCTTGGCCGCCGACAGGCGGCCATGCGATTTGAGCAGCATGCCGAGACTGCTGTACACCTCGGCATAGTCGGGTTTGGCGCGCAGACACTGGCGCCAATAGGTTTCCGCGTCGGACAGATTGCCCATGCCGTACCAGCAGGCGCCCGCAATATTCAACGCGTCGGCCCGCGCGTCTTCCTCCACCTCGTCGTGCGGGTCGAGGATCGGCTCCACCAACGACCAGGCATCGGCGAATTGCCCGCTTTTGCAGAGCAATGCCGCCTGCTGATTGATGTCGGCTATCGAGGATGCTGGCGTCTGCGTGGCAGTCATGAGTCGTGGTAACGGGTGGCGGCGGTCAGCCGGGTCAATCGTGTTTTGCCTGCCCTGTCCGGCGTTTCGCGTATCTGCGCGGCCGCGCAGGAGGTCGAAGCGCCGACAGGGAAAGCCGAACATTTACCATGCAGCTTAAGGGAAACAGTCACGCTGTAACGCCCCGAAATGAGCCGGTTTCGGCCTTCTAATCCGACGCTATAGGCGGAATCACAGGAGAAAAGACCGCGCGGCAGTGCTAGAATCGCCCGCGTCTTTACGTTCATCACCATGACTCCACGCTCCCATAACCGCATGACCGCATGGCTTGGCCTGATCGCCATGTGGCTTGTCGTGTTCGCGCCGGTCGTGAGTCAGATGCTGGTGTCGAACCGCGCGAACGAGCCCTTCGCGGCGCTCTGTTCCGCGCTACAGCCGGCCAATCAGAGCCTGGTGAGCCATTCCACGCAGGCCAACCCGGCGCCCGTCCATCTCAGCCACGACGACGCCTTCGGCGCATGCGGCTACTGCCACCTGCTCCAGCATCACGTCGCCATGCCGACCGTTGCGGCCGTCGAACCACCCCCCGCGCTCGCGCTTGCCGGCACTGTGCCGCCCGCCCTCTCCACCCGCTTCACGCCGCTCGGCGCGTTCCCGTCCGGACGCCCAAGAGGCCCGCCCGCCGTTTCCTGATCGCTGTTGTTCCTGATCGCGCATTTGCCGCACCCGCTGAGGGGGCGCGCGATCGCCTGTTCAATGCATCAAGGAAACGTTCATGCTCAACTTCGCTTTGCGAAGGCTGCGTCTTTGCGCCCGCCGCGGCGCCCGGCGCATTCCATCCGGCCGGCTGCCGCTGTCGCATTTCCCGGCTTATTTTTCTGCGCTAGTTCCGGCCTTGGCGCCGGCATTTATCGCCTCCCCGGCTCACGCGGATAGCGCACCCGCCGACGCCACGCTGCCTGCCGTCAGCGTTACCGCCAGTGCCAATTCCGTCGCCAACCCGCGCGCCGTCGACCCTAATCTGCCGGCTTCGGTCGAAACCGTAACGCGCGAACAGTTCGACAACTGGAACGTCGTCAATACCGAAGACGTGTTGAAGTACATGCCGAACCTTGCCGTGCGCAAGCGTTTTATCGGCGATCTGAACTCGATCATCGCCGTACGCGGCACCAGCAATTCGCAGAGCGCACGCGGTCTCGTCTATGCGGACGGCCTCCTGCTCAGTAATCTGCTCGGCAATAGTTATTCGTTTCCGCCGCGCTGGTCGATGGTGTTTCCCGACGAGATCCAGCAGGTCGACGTGATCTACGGGCCGTTTTCCGCGCTCTATCCGGGCAATTCGCTAGGCGCCACGGTGCTCATCAGCACCCGCATGCCGAAGAAGTTCGAAGCCGACGCGGACGTCAAAGCCTTCACCCAGCACTTCAGCCTGTTCGGTGTGAATCAGAATTTCAACGGCAGCGAGGCAAGCGCGTCGATCGGCGATCAGATCGGGAAGTTCTCGTATCGGTTGGGCGTGAATCACCTTGAGAACACGAGCCAGCCGCTGCAATTCGCCACGCTCGCCAAGTCAAATACGCCCGCGAAAGCCGGAGACACACCGGTGACCGGCGCGTACTTCTACAACAACCAGACCAATACGCCGACCGCGGTGCTCGGCGTGAACGGCGAAGGGATCGAACACACGGTACAGGACCAGTTCAAGCTGAAGATGCAGTACGACTTCACGCCGACACTGCAGGCCGCCTTCACACTCGGCTATTGGCACCAGACCTATAACAGCGCGACGTCGAGTTTCCTGCGCGACGCGAACGGCAACCCGGTATACAGCGGCAAGGTCGCGATCGGCGGCTACGAGTACACGATTCCGGCGGCCGCCCTCGCCCCGAGCCTCGGCTACAGCGAGAACTGGTTATACGGGCTCACGCTGAAAACCCGCAACGCCACCGGCTGGAATGGCGAAGCAATCGCTTCGTACTACGACGTCGGCAACAGCGTGGCGCGCACCGCGAATTCGGGCGCGCCGGGCAACGGCCCCGGCACGGTGATCTTCGGCGACGGCACCGGCTGGAAAACGCTCGATCTGCGCACCACCTACACACCCGTCACGCCGCAAGCGGGCCTGACGAGTCATGCGCTGAGCTTCGGCTATCACTACGACAACTATTTCCTCGACAACGAGAGCTACAACACGCTGAACTGGCGCGATGGCGCGGCGACCTCGTTTGCCAATGCTTTCAAGGGCAAGACGCAGACCCAGGCGCTGTACGCCCAGGATGCCTGGCACTTTCTGCCGCGCTGGAAGTTGGTCTACGGCGTACGGTACGAAGACTGGCAAGCCTACGGCGGCTCGCAGGCACTGCCGGGCAAGGTGTTCCCGTATAGCGACGCGAACCAGCATCACTTTTCGCCGAAAGCCTCATTGTCGTTCGATGTCACTGACGATCTGAGCTTGCGCGCATCGATTGGCCGCGCCTATCGGTTTCCGACGGTGGGTGAGATGTTCCAGGGGCAAATCAACGGCTCCTCGATCATCAACAACAATCCGAACCTGAAGCCCGAAGACGATCTCTCGAAGGAGTTGACCGCTGAATGGGCGCACTGGAATGGCGTGTTCCGCTTCTCGCTGTTTCAGGACGACGTGAAGAACACGATCTTCAGTCAGACCGATACGACCGTGATTCCAAATGTGACGAATTTCCAGAACATCGGCAAGGTGCGCTCGCGTGGCGTCGAAACGAGCTACTCGGGACAGGATGTATTCGTGCGTGGTCTCGATCTGCTGGCGAGCGTGGCGTACACGCAGTCGAAGATCATCGCGAATGCGCAGAACCCGGCCACCGTCGGCAAGTACTTCTATCGGATTCCGCTGTGGCGCGCGAATCTCGCCGCGACGTATCACATCGACGAACGCGCAGCGATCACGCTTGCCGCGCGCTACTCCGGCCGTGAATACAACACGCTCACCAATACCGACACGAATCCCGATGTATTCGGCGGCACCAGTTCGTACACGGTGGCGGACGCGAAATTCACGTTCAAGCCGACGAAGCTGAGTGAAGTTGGTATCGGCGTCGACAACCTGTTTGACGCGCGCTACTTCGTCTATCACCCGTATCCGGGCCGCACGTTTTACGTCGAAGCAAAGTTGCGTATGTGAACACGCGATTGGCATGCGCGGTTTGCACTCGTGAGTTGCAAACCAGCGCGTGCATCACTGCGCAAACCGATCGACCCATTTTTGCTTCAGGAGGATTGAATGTCCACCACCACCGCACAACGCGCGACTTCGGCAACAGGCGCAGCGAATGCCGGCTACCGGACGCTCTGGCGCTGGCACTTTTACGCAGGTCTCTTTGTGATGCCGTTTCTGGTCGTGCTTGCGATCACCGGCACGCTGTATTGCTTCCAGCCGCAAATCGAACCGCTGCTTTACCCGCACCGCCTGATCGTCGAACCGCAAGCCACGCCAAGGCTCACTGAAGACGCGTTGCTCGCCAAAGCCCGCGCGGCGATGCCGACCGGTGCGCGCGCGGTGACGGCTCCTATCGCGAGCGCACCGGATCGCAGCACCGAGTTCATTTTTCGCCTCGCCGACGGCGAAAAACAGAGTGTCTATCTGAACCCCTACACCGGCGAAGTATTGGGCACGCTAAGCGTCGAGCGCCGCTTCATGCAGGTGGACCGCATGCTTCACCGCAAGCTGCTGCTCGGCAAACCAGGCGAATTGCTGATGGAGTTGGCCGCGTGCTGGACGCTGGTGATGATCGGCACCGGCATCGCACTCTGGTGGCCGCGCGGGAAGACCACCGCACGTGCTGCGCTGGTGCCGCGTTTCTCGCTGCAGGGACGCGCGCTTTGGAAGAATCTTCACGCCGTGATGGGTATCTGGCTCGCGCTCGGTGCGCTCATCTTCGTGCTGAGCGGTCTGCCGTGGACAGGCTCATGGGGTAAGCAGTTCAAGGCGCTCGCGACCGCCGCCAATCTTGGCGCGCCGCCAGGTTCGTGGGGCGGTTTGCCGTTGCGTTCTGTCCTGCCGGGAGCGCGTGGTGAAACGCAAGCGGCGCACGGCGCTGATCAGGCGAACATGGACTCGATGCCGGGCATGGTGATGGACGATTTGCCGTTGCCGCTCACGCCATGGGCCGTCGGCAACACGCCGGTGCCGCAATCCGCCGATGCACACGCGGCGCAAGCGCTGCCGCTCGGACGCATCGTCGCCCTCGTCGCATCGCTCGGTGTCCAGAGCGGCTACGACATCGTGCTGCCGTCATCCGCTACGGGCGTCTACACCGTCTCGTACTTTCCCGCCGACCCGAAAGACGAGCGCACGCTGTACATCGACCAATACAGCGGCACGGTGCTGAAAGACATCCGCTACGGCGATTACGGCGCGGTGTCGAAAGCCGTGTCGTACGGCACGTCGTTGCATATGGGCCGCTATTTCGGCGTCGCCAATCAGATCCTCTGCGCTGCGATTTCGCTTGGGCTCGCGGCAATGGCCGTGACCGGCTGCGTGATGTGGTGGAAGCGACGCCCGCAGCGCTCGCTCGGCGCACCCTCGCGCGAACGTGCCGCACCGCCGATGCGTGGCTGGAAAACCAGTCTCGTTCTGCTCGGTATCGTCTTTCCGTTGATGGGCGCCACGTTGCTCGCAGTGTGGCTTGCCGATCGCACGATTTTTGGCCGCGCCACGCGGCAAGCTGCTTAACGCTTCATTTCCGCTGTTAAAAACAAGGAACACCTCATGAAGACAACACGCAAACTTCTCCTCGCCGCCTTGCTGTGCGGATCATCCATTCAGGCCTTCGCCGGTGCCGCTGCAGCCGTGAGCGTATCGGACTGCTGGATCCGCGCGTTGCCGGGCGATCTGCCATCGGGTGGCTATTTCAAGGCCAGCAACACGGGTGATCAGCCCGTCAATCTCACCGGTATCAGCACTGACGCTTTCGGCATGGCCATGCTGCATCAGACGCAAAGCCAGGGCAGCACGTCTTCCATGGCGATGGTCCATCAGGTGGCGGTGCCCGCGCACGGCTCGCTCGTCTTTGCTCCGGGCAACTATCACGTGATGCTGGAGCATCCGAAACAGCCGCTCAAGATCGGCACGACGATCCCGCTGGCGTTCTCATTCAGCGACGGCGAGAAAGTCACCGCCTCCTGTGCCGTGAAAAGCGCGAGTACGATGAGCCAGTAACATGCCGGATAATTAATGCGGCAGGCTTAAAATCGGCTTACACATGGCCCGGGCGCTGCGAATCAGGCGCACCGCCTCAGCCCGGAAGCAGCCCATGGCGAAGCGACGGTTGAAATGGTGCGGCGAGCGATCCACCGCCGCTTACTCAGGAGAAGCAAATTGAACTCGAAACTTAGCCGGCCGGCATTGATCGCCGCGGCCCTCGCAGGACTCGCCGCCACCGGCATCAGCGCCGCGCATGCGGACGAGAAGGTTCAGTGCTTTGGCATCGCCAAGGCCGGTCAGAACGACTGTGCGAGCAAGACCGGTGTGCACGGCTGCGCCGGTGAGGCGAAGGTCGACAACGACAAAGGCGACTTCAAGACCGTGCCGAAAGGAACCTGCCAGAAGATGGGCGGCAAGATCGACGAACAGCATTCCTGATGCGGATGCGGCGATCCTGTGCCAGCCGCTGCCAATGATGCATCCCCTCGTCCCTTCTGCCTGCGCGCCGCCCGGCATCGGAATCGGGTTGCGCCATGCCCATTACCGCGACTTCCTCAACGCTATGCCGGCGGTCGACTGGGTCGAGGTGCACAGTGAAAACTATTTCGGCGACGGCGGCTTCGATCTGCACGTGCTCGACACCGTGCGACGCGACCTGTCTGTCAGTTTGCACGGGGTCGGTCTCGGCCTTGGCTCGACGAAGCCACTCGACCTCGCTCACGTTGCGAAGCTCAAACGTCTGATCGAGCGGATCGAGCCGGCTGTCGTCTCCGAACATCTTTGCTGGGGCGCGACGTCGGCCGGCCATCTGAACGATCTTTTGCCGATGCCTTTGACCGAGGCGGCGCTCTCGCTGCTCACTTCGCGTATCAGCGAATTGCAGGACGCGCTCGGCCGGCCGGTTCTACTGGAAAACGTCTCCACTTACGTTCGATTCCGCGACGATCAGTACGGCGAGACTGCATTTCTTGCCGAACTTGCGTCACGCACGGGTTGCGGCGTATTGCTCGACGTAAACAACCTATACGTGAACCAATGCAATCATGGAGAGGACGCCGTCGCGGCCATGAACGCGCTGGCGATCGGCACGATTGGCGAGATTCATCTTGCGGGTCATCGCGTGACGGACGTCGCCGTCATCGACGATCACGGCTCACGTGTCGTCAACGAAGTCTGGGCGCTCTATGAATACGCACTGCAGCGGTTCGGCACGATACCGGCGCTGATCGAGTGGGATACCGATGTACCGGCGTTAAGCGTCTTGCTCGATGAAGCGGATCGCGCACGTGATATTCAGAACACCGTGCACGCCAGGCGATCGGCCCTCAGCCCTTCGAATCAACATGATGCCGGCGATGCGCACGCCGCTTGAGTCACTGCAGCGCATGTTCGCTGAATCGCTGGAGGGCGAACAGCGGCCTGTGCTTTCGCAGCTGCAATGCACGGGGCGCGGAGTCGATCAGGCGCAAGGTCGCGCTGAGAGTCCTGCATACGTCGCGGAACAAACACCTTGCTTTAGCGGCATCAAGCTCACGGGCAATCTGCGCGAGCGCGTCGACCTCTATCGAAGCAGTATTCACGCGAACCGTCGGACTGCACTCACCAGCGCCTATCCCGTCTTGCTGGCGCTAGTCGGCGAAGACTACTTTGCTGCGCTGTCAGCGGCTTACGGAGAAACCCATCCGTCACAGAGCGGCGACCTCAATCGCTTCGGCGCAGCGCTACCGGCTTTCATCGAAACCTACGAACAGGCTCCCCGTTTCCGCTATTTCGCCGATCTCGCGCGTCTCGAATGGTCGCTGCATCTGGCCTACTTTGCCGCGGACGCCAACGTGCTTACGCCTGCAGAATGGGCCGCCATCCGCCCCGAGGATTTGCTCGAAGCGAAACTGGCCGTGCATCCCGCCTGCGCGCTCATCTCGTCGCGCTATGCGATCGCCGATATCTGGGCAGCGCATCAGCCAGGTGGCTCCTTTCCGGCAAATTTCGAGTCACCGACCCATGTACTGGTCGTGCGACCGCAGTGGCAGCCGCAGATACTCGTTCAATGCGCCGCCGCACATGCGGCTTTCGATGCGTTGCAACGTGGAACGACGCTCAACGAAGCGCTCGACTCGGCATTTGCAATCGATGCCGAATTCAATTTCACGTCGCAATGGCGCGCATGGATCGCGGCCTCGGCGATTACAGGCCTCCAGCCCCTTTAAGCAGACCGCCCAGACGGCGCCAACGCCTTAACAACCTGCCAAATCCGTCCCTTCAGAAGAATCTCGACTGCACCGTTGCTCGCCATGCTCGTTTACGTTAAATTATGCTCGATTATGATCGTTTCGCAATCGAGCAAGGTGAAGTCATGCAACGAACGAGGCAGGACGCAGTGGACGGGCTTCTGCCCGAGGAACGGGAGCGGCTGATTCTGGAACGGCTACGGGCGCAGGGCCGCGTATTGGCATCCGAACTCGCGGCTGAACTCCAAACATCTGAACATACGGTCCGCCGTCACTTGCGCGAGCTGGCCGATCAGGGCCATTGCAAACGCGTGTACGGCGGCGCCCTGTTGATCTCGCCTGCCGGCGTAGACGCCTCGGTCCGCATGCACGAAGCCGTGGATCGGAAGGCCTCTCTCGCCGTCGTCGCGGCGTCCATCGTCCGGCCCAAACAGATCATTTTGCTGGACACCGGGTCGACCAACGTCGCGATCGCCGCGGCGCTCCCGGACAACGCGGATCTAACCGTCGTGACGAACTCGCCCGAGGCTTGCGCGCGCCTTCTGAACCGGCCGGGCTTCGACATCATTCTCATCGGCGGGCGCATCGCTCGGCACGCAGCCGGCGCGACTGGCGCCACCGCCCTGCTGCAGATCCAGCAGATCAAAGCCGACCTCTGCTTTCTGGGTGCGTGCGCGTTCGATCCGGACGAAGGAGTCGCCGCGTTCGATGCTGAAGAGGCCGAACTCAAGCGGGCGATGGTGCAGGCCAGCAGCCAGGTCGCCATCGCCGTGACGTCGGAAAAACTGATGACCGCTGCGCCGTTTTACGTCGCGCCGGCGCGCGCCGTGGACCATCTATTCGTCGAAGCGGATGTGACGGCCGCGCGGCGTACCCAACTCGCAGCGGTGTGCGACAACGTGATGGTGGCGCGCTCATGAAAACACTCGTTACTCCGATCAGCACGCCACTCATGAAACCGCTCAAGGAGCGGGTGGCCACCCTCGGCGTGTTTCTCGCCAACGGATTCGGGATCGGCGCCTGGGCAGTCGAAGTGCCGCGTATCAAGGAAAGCCTGTCGCTCAGCGACACTTCGTTGGGGATCGCGTTGTTCGCCTTCGCGCTGGGGGCCATCATCGCGATGCCGTTGGCCGGACAGTTGGCGCCGCGCTTCGGCAGCGGCCGGGCCACCGCGCTGCTCGGCGCTGCGTTTGTCATCGCGCTCCCGCTCCCCGCCTTTGCGCCGAACCTGGCGACACTGGGCATCGTGCTCCTCCTGCTCGGTGCGGCGAACGGCGCGCTCGACGTCTCGATGAACGGCCACGCCAGCACGATCGAAACGCAATGGAAGTCGCCCATCATGTCGTCGTTTCACGCGGCGTGGAGTGCGGGCGGCCTGCTCGGCGCGGCGACGGGCGCCATGTTGCAGAAAAACGGCGTCGGCGTGATCGGCGGTCTCATGCTGCCGGCCGTGTTCATCGCCGTCCTCATGGCCGCTGCCGCGGTGTTGGCGTTGCGTGATCTCGGTCCGCGCGCGGCCGCGTCCTCCAGCGGCTTCGCGTTGCCCAACGCCAAAGTGATGAAGCTTGCGTTGCTCGCGTTCCTTTGCATGATGGTGGAAGGCGCGGTGGCCGACTGGAGCGCGGTGTATTTGCGCGCTACCTTGACCGAAGCGGCCAGCGTCGCGGCGGTCGGCTATTCCGCGTTTGCGTTCTCGATGGCGGCTTGCCGCATCGTCGGCGATGTGTCCGTGCGGCGCTTCGGTTCGAGCAAGGTGATCGGCTTCGGCGGCCTGCTGGCGGCGGCTGGACTCGCGCTGGTGTTGAGCCTGCCCACCGTACTCACGGCTTGCGTGGGCTTTGCCATGGTCGGCGTCGGCCTCGCGAATATCGTCCCGGTGATTTTCAGTGCGGCGGGCCGCTCGACTGAGACGCCGGCTGTCGGTGTTTCGATGGCGGCCACGGCGGGTTATGCCGGCTTTCTGGTGGGGCCGCCGTTGATCGGACTCGGTGCGGGTTTGCTCGGCTTGCGCGTGGCGTTATGCGTGCTCGTCGTGGCTACTATGGTTGTGTGTTTGACGGGTGGGAAAGCGGTGCGTGGGGCGAGTGTTGGTTAGAAGACGCCGGGAATCACGCGATAACGTACCCGCCCCTTGTACGTCCGATAACTTTCGTCAGCCGATAGAAGCTGCTCTTCCCGCACGATCCGTCCGACCTGCAAGGCAAACTGGCAGCCGTACACCAGAAGGTTTTGCAGGCCAAAGTTCACCAGCAGAAAGCCGATGTCGGTGATGAAGTAACCCAGATACATCGGATGACGCACGAAGCGATATGCGCCACGCGATACGACGCCACGGTTCGCCGGCAAGATGCCGAATGAACGGCGCAGCGACGCCTTCGCGAACAGTTGCCAGAGAATCCCCAGCAGTTGCAACGATGCGCCGACCATCTCAGGCACCAGTTGCGCGCCGGGTGCAAGACGCACGGCGAGGAAGTAATACGTGCCGCCCATCGAACAGACGAACGCGAACAGCCGCCAGTCGCGCTTCATCGGCACGCGCGAAAACAGCGAAAGACCGACTGTCACGCACGCGGCCACCACCAGCAGCAGCAACGTGATCCGCGAGGGCGCCGCGCGCCACTGCATGATCGCGGCGTAGGCGAACAGGCTCAGCATCGTCGCGGCGCCAGCCCGTGCTGTGATTTCCACCAGCGCGCGGCGCAAGCCGGTGGACTCGCTCATATCGGCAGCGGATGCTTGAGGCAAAGGTGCCGCGTCCACAGGGCTGGGCGAGAGAGGCAGATCCTGCAAAGATGTCGTCGGTGTCATAGCGCGCTCACTTGGAAATGCGGAGAATTTGCGAGGCCAGTTGCGAAAAGCACGGCTTCAGATCGGCCGGTGTCGCGGCGTAGCAAAACACGCCGACCGGTTGTGCCGGGTTGTAGCAACGTGGCAGAGAATCCGGCGTGTTGGCCATGCATTTGAGAACATCCTCGCCCAGTTCGTTGTCCGGGCCGGCCGGCGCGACGAGTTCGGGTCCATAGCCGAGTGTGAACACATACGTGCCCTCAATACGCGCCTGCGCCGCCATCGCTTCGAGCAGATTGCGCGACGCGCGATTGACGTTCACATACGTGATGTTGCCATTCGGCACAGCGCGCGGTGCGGTCACGGGCCAGATCGGAAAGATCTGTTCGTTGACGTTGTGCGCGTTGTACCACTTCGGCATGGCGGTGACGAGCTTCGTCACGTTGCTCTGGAAGCACGGCGAGCCCAGCGCCTGATTCAGCGCGTTCATGTTGTACAGGCCCGACATCGTCCCCGCGCTATCAGGGCTCGCGATCGTACCGGCCGTGTTATTGCAGCCGCTCTGATTCGTCGTGAAGAACGACGAGAAGCTATTCGGTGCACCGTCCGAGAAGAACACGATCACTCGCAGACTGGACGGTTGCGTGATCACCGTATTCAACTGGTTGCGCGCATTCCAGATCGCTTCAGCTGAATTGGTGCTGCCGTTGAAGGTGTATTTGTTGATATCGGCGTCCATCGCCGTGCGATCGAAGCCGCGTGTATTGCCGTTGAACGGCACATCCACCACGGTGCCGTACGCGAAGTGCATCAGCGCCACGCGATCGTTGGTCACATCGAAATTGTTCAGGAACGCAACCGCATTCGAGCGCACCGCAGCCGGCACGCCGGACGTGTTCAGCGAGCCGGTGTTATCGATCACGAACGCCATATCCAGCGTCTTGCGGATCGCCTGCGACGAGGCACTCACGTTCAGCACCTTGAAGCCGAGCGTCTGCATGAACGTGACTGGCACGCTCGCCTGCGCCGCCATGTCGATCGTGACCGTACCGGCGTTGAACACGATTGACGGCGTTCCTGCCGTCACTGTCGAGCCGAGAAAACCCGCCGGATAATTTGCCGCGAAGAATGCCGTTGCCGCTTGCTGCGCGTTGGCGGTCTGCTCTGTCTGGTTGTTGCCGCGCGTGACTGCCTCGCCGGCGGCGATCACCGCGCCGTCGGTAGCGGCGTCGAGCCGCGCCTTGATCATGTAGCCGAAACCGGAGTCCACCGCGAGCCCGAGAATGCCCAGCAACGCAATCAGCGACACCGCCACGATGATGCTGACCGATCCCTTTTGCCGTTTATGTGCCGCTATTCTTTTCATTGAATCCCCCGACCTGCGCTTTATTATTTTGAGTCAGTACCTGCTTGAATCAGAACACCGTCATCGCATAGAGATTCGGCGAGAGCGCCGGTGTTTTGACGCCGTTGCCCAGATCCAGTGAACCAAGCAGCGGTGTTTGCAAATAAAACGTCTCGACTGCATAGGCGATCTGGCCATCGGAAAGCTTGCCTTGTAGCAGGTTCACCACCGGCGACTTGGCCCCCGCCGCCGGAATGCCGCTGCAACTGCCGCTGCCGTCCGTCGCCCAGCGTGTGCCGCTGTTGCCGCAACTCCACAGTTGGCTCGCCGGGAAATAATTGCCGCCGTTCCAGCGATACTGGGCGACCACGACGCCTGTGCAGTTATTGCCGTTGCTGTCGCAGTTGTTGTTGCCCATGATTTCGGTGATGTAGATCATCCCGTGCGCGTTCATGTCCAGCGGCGGAGTGGTCGAAGTCAACGACGACATGATGGTCTGCATCGGATACGTGAGCGATGCGCGCGACGACAGGCTCGCACCCTCGCGGCTTACGTTGATCAGTATCATCTGCGCCTGAATGTTGCGCGCGATGTCGTAGACGGGCAATGCGAGCGCCACCAGCATCGGCAGCAACAGCGCCATTTCCACGCTGACGATGCCTCTGGTTGCGTGGCGGCCTCTTGGCGAAGAACGGGTGCGCATGTCAGAAGCCCTCGTTACGCATCGTCGCCGCGACGCTGAAACTGAACTGGCCGTTGGCAAAAAACGGCTTGACCAGCGGTGTCAGCAACGGCCAGATGCAATTGATCTGCAACACGACGATGTCGCCCGGATTGCCGAACATGCCAGTGCTGTAACTGGTCTGCGTGTTGTAGGTTTGGGCTGCGCCGTTGATGGTGATCACATAGCTCGGCGAAACGAGCGTGTAGAGTCCCATCGAGCTGTCCTTGATCTCCTGCACGATCGCCAGATAGCGCTGCTGATTGGTTGCGTTCGGATCCAGGTTGCTTTGACCGGTCACCGAGTAACGCGCGCCTTCCCGCACCGCGTACTGCATCGTCAGGTTGACCCACAGCGCAACTCCCAGATCCATCGCAATGCACAACAGCAGGAACAGCACCGGCGCGAGCAATGCGAATTCAATCGTCGCTACGCCGCGCTGCTTGCGCGTATCCCGTCGTGCGGATTCCGCACGAGTAACTTTGCAAGTGGCTTTCATTTCGCCTCCTTGTTCAGGATTGCAATGCGCTCGCCGTCCAATCCGGCGCTGCCGCCGGCCTGCGAGCGGAGCGGCCAGCTCAGCGCGCCCAGCAATGAACGCGGTTGTGCGCCGTCGTCCAGACCGGTGGCGGGCCATTCGTGCTTTGCAGGCACCCATAACGTGCCGAACAGGTGGTCCCACAGCGGCAGCAGTTGTGTGAAGTTGTGATCGAAGTGCTCGGCGCGGATCGAATGATGCAAGCGGTGATACTGCGGATTGTTGACCCAGGTCGTGAAGCGGCCCAGGTCGACGCGCAGGTTCATATGCGCAAAATAATTGCCGAACATGAACACGATGGAACTCACGCCGACAATCCACGGCTCGACTTTGAATAGCACGCCGACCACCGGATAGAGCAGACAGCCCTTGATGAACACTTCGAACCAGTGATGCCGGAACGTCACCGTGACATTGAAATCAGCGGCACTGTGGTGCAGCGAATGCAACTTCCAAAGCACGGGCCACGCGTGCTGCAGGCGGTGAAATGCATATTCCAGCAGATCGATCGTCAATACCACGACCACGATGGAGGCCAATGCGCTCCACCCCTGCGAAGCAAGCACGACCCAGCCGCCACCGAGCGCATTGACCACCGCGACGCTGATCACTGCTGTCAGCGGCCGCATTGTCTCTGCGAGCGCCATATACAGCGCTGCGTAGATGAGGTTAAAGCGCATCCCGGCGCGCGATTGCAGCAACTCGACAGGCCAGCGCCGCTCTAGCGACGCGCCCACAGCCATCATCACCAGTGCGAGCGCGTAGCCGCCCAGCCAGTGAGTGGCGTGGCGAAGCAGTTCAGGAAACGGGCTCGACGCGAACATGTAATTCCCCGGTAGATACGGTGCGCTCGATCGCTCAACCACCCGACATGCCAGCCATGGCCGGGTACAGCTGGCGCACGACCTGGATCGCCGACGGACCGACCAGCACGGCCAGAAGCGTCGGAAAAATAAAAAACATCAGAGGAAAGAGCAGTTTTAATGCGATCTTCGCAGCCTGCTCTTCGGCGCGCAAGCGCCGTTTGGTGCGCAAGTTGTCGGTATAAACGCGTAGCGAATCGCCGACGCTAGTGCCGAAGCGGTCCGCCTGAATCAGCATTGCGGCGAGTGTGTCGATATCATCCACGCCGGTGCGCAGCGACAGATTGCGCAACGCCTTGTCGCGACCCGATCCGGCACGCAATTCCAGCAGCACCATCTCGAACTCGTCCTGCAACGTGTGACTCTTGACGCCGATTTCCTGAGTAACACGCATCATCGCCGCGTCGAGCCCGAGACCCGCTTCCACGCACACGGTCATCAGATCGAGCGCGTCGGGCAAGTCTTCGAACAGCTTGCGCTGGCGGGTTTCGATCAGACGCGTGAGCACCAGATTCGGCAAATAGAAACCGACCGCCGACACCCCCAACTCCGCGAGCAACAGCCAGACCCGCTTGTCAGCGTCGAAACTGTTGGCGAGGAAGATCAGCGCGACGACCGGCAGAACGAGCGCCAGCAGCGTCTTTGCGGCGAAATAGATGGCCGGCGCGGACGGCGTGCGAATGCCCGCATTCGCAAAGCGCAGGCGCAGAGCCGACTTGTCCCAGTCGTCTTTCGGAAGCGAAAGCCTGGCGACACGCTCAGATACCTTGGTGACGGTTTCGACCCAGCTCCTCTCTGCACCGAACTCGTCTTCTGCATCGGCATGGTTCGTGGCGCCGGACTGTCCGACCTTCTCGATGCGCTGTTGCACCGGATCGGATTTCAGCAGCATCATCGCTTTCAGCGCGGCACCGAACACGATCAGGAACATCACCCCTAACATAACGATCTGTTCTGTTCTCATGGTCTGCGGGCAGAACCCGCGCTCCTCTTTCCGAATCTTTGGGACCGGCGGTCTAAATATGAATGCGCACGACTTTGCGCATCCACAAGATGCCGAACAGCATCATCGTGATTGCGATACCGGCGAGTTGCACACCCGCCGGGTCTTTCCAGAACACAGTGATGTAACCTGGATTGAGGACCGATAGCAGGCCGAGAATCGCGAACGGCAGGACGCCGAGCACCCATGCCGACAACCGCCCTTCAGCCGACAGCACCCGCACCTTGCCGAGCAGCTTCAACCGCTCGCGAATGATGCCGGCGATGCAGCCGAGAATCTCCGCCAGATTGCCGCCCGCTTCACGCTGAATCAGCACGGCGATCACGAAGTAGCGTAGATCTTCGACCGGTACGCGATTCACCATGTTCAGGAGCGCGTCGTTCATCGACACGCCATAGTTGATCTCGTCGAACGCCAGCGCGAATTCGCCTCCGAGCGGGTCGGGCAGTTCTTCGCCGACCATGCCGAGCGCGGCAGGAAACGAGTGGCCCGCACGCAGTGCACGAGCAATCAGGTCGGCTGCGTCGGGCAACTGGCGTTCGAGTTGCAACACGCGCTTCGCGCGCTTGCGGCGCAGGATCATCATGGGCAGCAGGCTCAGCACCCCTGCCAGAACCGCCATCACCACGGCGGGCACCTGCATCAGGAAACCCAGCACGGCGCCGGCGACGGCACACAACAGCGTATAGGTGGCAAACCGCGCCACTGACCAGCGCATCCCTGCCTGCTGCAACTGCCGGTCCAGCGTATGTACACGCGGCACACGCAGCAGTAGCCGCGTGACAAACGGCGATTCGCTGAGGAGGCGCTGCTTGAGGATCGACATTTGCTCTTTGCCGACATTACCGCCCGCCGAAAGTGCGCGAAGGCGCTCGTCCATGCGCTTCACGGCCGTGCCGTGACGACTGTTCCAGAACAGATAGACGGCTTCGATCAGCAGCACGATCGCAAGAAACGCCAGCACCGCAAAACCGATAAACGAAGTGTTCATATCCGCCTCCCTGAAGCCATTGTGTTAGGCATGCTCACACCTCGAAGCGCCGTGCCGGATCGAACATCTGGTCCGGCAACGCAATGCCGAAACCCGCCAGCCGCTCGCAGAACTTCGGCCGTACGCCGGTCGCGCAGAAATGCCCTTTGATCATGCCGTTTTCGTCGACGCCGGTCCGCTTGAACGTGAAGATTTCCTGCATGTTGATGATGTCGCCTTCCATGCCGGTGATTTCCTGAATGCTCATCAGCTTGCGGCGGCCGTCGGTCAAACGCGAGGCCTGCACCACTACCGTGATCGCCGATGCGATCTGCTGGCGCACCGCCTTGATTGGCATCGTCAGACCCGCCATGCTCACCATATTCTCGAGCCGCGTCAACGCATCGCGTGGCGTGTTCGCGTGCAGCGTCGCCATTGATCCTTCGTGGCCGGTGTTCATTGCATGCAGCATGTCGAGCGCTTCGGCGCCGCGAACTTCGCCGAGCACGATGCGGTCGGGGCGCATCCGCAACGCGTTGCGTACCAGTGAGCGCTGCGAGATTTCACCTTTGCCTTCGATATTCGGTGGCCGCGTCTCGAGTCGCAGCACGTGTTGCTGGCGCATCTGCAGCTCTGCGGCATCTTCGATCGTAACGACGCGCTCATCTTCAGGAATGAAGCCGGAGAGCAGATTGAGCAACGTCGTCTTCCCGCTGCCCGTGCCGCCCGAAATCAGTACGTTCAGCTTCGATTTGATGAGCGCTTCGAGCAATTGCGCCATCGCGGGCGTAAAGCTCTGGTTGTCAATCATGTCGGCAACCGTCAGCGGATTCACGGCGAAGCGGCGAATCGACACCAGCGGACCGTCGATCGCCGACGGCGGAATGATCGCGTTGACGCGAGAACCGTCGGGCAAACGCGCGTCGACCATCGGCGTGGATTCGTCGATCCGGCGACCCACCCGCGAGACGATGCGCTCGATGATCTTCATCAGATGCGCGTCGTCGTAGAAGGTCACGTCCGTGTGTTCGAGGCGGCCACGCCGCTCCACGTACACGTGCTGCGACGTGTTGACGAGAATGTCGGAGACGGTCGGGTCGCTGAGCAGCGGTTCGAGCGGGCCGAGCCCAACCATTTCGTCGTGAACGTCCTGCGCGAGACGGCGGCGCTCGAGCTCGTTCATGGGAATCTTGTCTTCCTCGAGGATCCGCTCCACCAGTTGCGCGAGTTCGCGCTTGATCTGCTCGGGCGACAGGCGTTGCAGCTTGTCGAGTTCGACCCGGTCGATGATCGCCTGATGAACGTTCATCTTGAGTTGCTGGTACGCGCGCCGTGCCGCAAGGCTTTCGGCCGCAACGCCCGCTGCTGCCGCGGTGCTTCCGCTGCTGCCGTCGAACGGCATGGTGACGTTTTGCATCATTAACTGTTCGCGCAATGACATGGTGCTCTCCGCTTTTCTTTTCGATGGCAACCGGACTCAGTCGGACCTTGCCAGGTTCAATGTCCGGCCTTCAGTTGCGGCGGCGATTTCGAAGCATTCGACGCATTAGAAGCATTCGTCCTGCTTGCGAACAGACGCCCAAGCACACTCTTGCGCGACCTGACAGGCTGCGGCCAGAGCATCTCGGCCAGTAGCGTGATGCCGTGTGCAAGCGCACTGCCTTTCGCCGACGTCACCAGCGGCACACCATGGTTCAGCGCTTCAGTCGCCTGTTTCTCGTCGCGCGGCAGATGGTGTGCGATCTTCGCGTTGAGCGTTGCTTCGAGCGTCGCGAGATCGATCCGCGCCTTTTTGTCGTACTGGTTGACGATCACCTTCACCTTGCTCGCTGGATAACCGAGCTCCTTGAAGATGTCGAGCATGCGGCGGCCAGCATGCAGATACAGGATGTTCTGCCGCACCACCATCCAGATAGAGTCGCTGTGATCGAGCGCGTGAATCGCCAACGGATTGATGTTCTGGCCGACGTCGATCAACACCGCATCGTATTGCTCGCGCACCAGCGTCAGAATCCGCTCCAGATGCGCGGCTCGCAGCTCGCCCGATTTGACCGGATCGCCCGCGCCGGCCAGTACGTCGAGATTCGCGTGCACGTGCATTACGCAAGCTTCGAAGAGCGCCACGTCGAGGCGATCGATCTGCGCACACAGGTCGGCCAGCGTCGCGGGCGGCGGCTTGTCGGCCACCAGCAGGCTCGCGTCGGCGAACTGCTGGTTCAGATCGATCAACAGAACGCGTTTGTCGCGCGACGCGGCGAGTGTGTAGGCGAGATTCACGGCGATCAACGTGGTGCCGCTGCCGCCCTTGCACGATGTGAATGACACCACACGGCCGTCGCGCCGCACGCCGGCGGTTTTCTTCGCCGAGATATGCGCGAGCGCATCGCCGATTTCGCGTTCGTCGAGCGGCCAGGAAAGCACGTGCCGCACGCCCACGCGCATCGCCGCCATCAGGAGCGTGGTCGACGGTGCGGGCGTCACCAGCATGCAGTGCAGATTCGGCGTATGGGACAGCGCCTCTTCCACGCCACCCAGTTCGCGTGGCGTCAGCTCGGCATCGTCGACGATCAGCAGATCCGCGCTCTTGATCGCCGCGGCATGCACGCGCAACTGCTTCGCGGTGCCGTGCAGCGTACGCAGACGGAACGCAACGTCGCTAGCTTCGAGACGCGCTGCGATGTGCGGCGCGCGCTCCGCGCTGGACGAAATCAGGAGAATGTCGATCATGGTGTGTCTCCGCTGGCTCGAGCCCGAGCCGCCTGGCCGCGCTGTTTCAATAGCTGCTCGATGAGCCGACGCCGATCGTGAGGCTGTTGGCCGGTGGGGGCGGCGCCGTGAACGATTTGGCATAGCTCTTCTGTGCCGCTGCCGCCGCATTACCGTCGATGCCCGCAACCGGATCGGTATTGGCCGAGGCTTGCGGGTTGAGTGTCTGCATTTCCTTGATCTGGTTGACTGAGTCGCCGAACGTCGCGTCCCAGTGCGGCGTCGAAGTCAGGCAACCGGCGAGCGCAACGCTCAGGCCGGCGCATAAGGCTGCGCGGATCAGTGTCTTGGTGGATGTCATGTCGGTCTCCGATGGGCCGCGATTCAGCGCGCGGCGTGTGAGTCGGCGCCGGCCGCCGATGCCTGGCTGACGAGAGCGGCGTCGTGGGCCGGGTCGGGCTTCACGGCGGTGAGTTGCTGCGACGCGCCGCCAGCCGTTGCCGTCGATGAGCGGGCCGGGGTGGTCGCGGCCACCGGAGCCGGCGTACGATCGTCCTGGCCGGGCTTGGGTTGCGTGGGTGGCAACGGTTGCGTGGACGTAGCCGGCGTTGCGACAGGCGTAGTCACGACCGGTGTCTGGCTGATTGCCGCGGGCATGTCAGGCGCGGCCGGTGTCGAGGGGGCGTTCGGCGAATTCGGTGCAACCGGTGCCGTGGCCCCTGCTGCTGGCGCGGCGCGCTTCGTGCCCTCCATATGGCCTGTCAGATACACGTTCCCTTCGTTGGCGTCGCTGAAACCGTCGGTCGGCAGCGGATAGTGCTGCGGCAGCGGCTTGGCGAGACGCGGTGTCACGACGAACACCAGTTCGGTCTTGTCCTGTTCATAGCTGGTGCTGCGAAACAGCGCGCCGAGCACCGGCAGTTCAGCAGCGCCAGGCAGGCCTTTGATCGAGCCCGTCACGTTGCTCTTCAGGAGACCGCCGATCGCGAAGCTCTGACCGTCGAACACCTGCAGCGTGGTCGAGGCGCGCCGCGTCGTGATCAAAGGCAGAATCGAGGTCGTGTTCGAGTTGCCGGCGGTGACCACCACACCGGTCGACGACAGCTCTGACACTTCCGGCGACACCTTGAGATTGATACGGCCACCTTCGAGCACCGTCGGCGTGAAGGTTAGCCCGACACCGTATTGTTCTTCCTGCAACACGATCGTCGTGCCGCCAGCGCCGTTGCTTTGCGGTACCGGAATGTAGACCTTGCCGCCCGCGAGAAAGCTCGCTTCCTGGCCGCTGATCGCCATCAGATTCGGCTCCGCGAGGATCTTCACGAGCTGATCGGTTTTCTGCGCATCGACCGCGAGGTTGAGCGGGAGATTGTTCGCCTTCGAGGCAGTCAGCGCGCTCAACCCGCCAGACAGGTAATTCGCCAGCAAGCCGAAACTCCAGCTGCCGATGCCGCCCTGGATGTTGGCCGCGACACCGAGTTGGTCGATCAGCGTCTTCGAGACTTCGGCGACCTTCACTTCGAGCATGACCTGCTGCGGTGCAGCCACATGCATCATGTTGATGATGCGCTCGCCACTCCCGCCACCGAGCGCCGGCGCCGGCGCTGATGCGCCCATCGCGCGCGGCGCCGCACCGATCGGCAACGGACCGCTTCCCATCTGCGCACCGCCTTGCAACGCGGTGGTCGGCCGGGCCACGAAGGCGCGCGCCAGTTCCATCACGCGCTCGGCCTTCACAGCATCGGTGACCGTGCCGGTCAGCACCAGCGTATCGGCGGCTGTTTTGACCTGGATGCCGGTTTCCTCCGGCATCAGCGCGGCGAGCGTCTGCTGCAGGCCGCCCGGGTCCGCGCCGACGCTCACGTCGATGATCGTGCAGGAGCCGCTGCGGCCTTGCACGATCATGTTGGTGGTGCCGACGTCCGAGCCGAGCAGATAAAGCGTTTGCGGCGACACCAGCATCGCCTGCACGATTGACGGATTGCCGACGGTGCGACTGCGCACGGGTTCGCGCACATCGACCATCGCGGATTTGCCAACCGGGATCGTCACTGAGGTATGTTCCGCAACCGGGCCACTGCAGTTGGGTCCGCGACTGGCCTGCGCCGCGCCGCCGGAAGAGGCGCCGCCGCTCATGCCCGTTGCCGCGATGGTCAGATGCACGGCTCCGTTTGACGCCACGGTGAGCGGCATATCCGGCAGACCCGGCACATTGGCGGCCGCATTCTGTCCGGCCGCTTGCGCGACCGGTAGCATCGACAGATACAGTCCGACCACCACGCAGGTGCAGGCTTCAGCGATCCGGGTCCGGCCGCGAGGTGAGCGCGAATGCAATCCGCGTGATTCACCTGGGCCAAGCGGGTCCTGCGGCGCGCGAGCGCGCTGATTCGTTCTGGCGTTCATGTCCTACCCCCGTTATGTGCCGCTTTTTTGACGCGCTGAACTTGGAGGTCAGTCACGCATATCGGTCACGGCTTGCAGGCTAAGGCCTGTCAAAAGCATTCTTGTCTTGCGTCGGCGCCGTCGAGCACACGGACACAGTTGCCCGGCGCGCGCACCGCCACTTTCCGTACGATGTGCACCGGTTTCGGTTCAGACGCGGCGACTACTGCAACCGGCATCTTGAGCAGCGTTGCCTTGGTCGCGCCGGCGGTGTCGATCGCCTGCGGGTCGATCTGGTTGCGCAACACCAGTGAGAGCGTGCCGATGCTGCGCGCCAGGTCGATTTTCTCGGCCTGTTCCGGCGACACTTCGAGCGTCACCGCATCGACCACCTTCGGCTTGGTTTCGTCGCGGCCCACTTCCTGTGCGACGGCCAGCACGAGAATCTTTTCGAGTACGATCTTCGAAATGTTCTGATCGCGCTGCGTACCGGGATCGCGATTGTCTTTCTGCGTGTTGACGATGATGTCGACGTAGTTACCCGGCAGCGCGAAGCCCGCTACGCCGATCACGTCGTTCACCCGCACCGTGATGGCCCGCTTGCCTTCGCCGATGACTGCCGACAGGCCGCCGAGCGTGCCAACCGGTGTCAGCTTCGCGTCGACAATCGGTTCACCGTGCAAGAGGCTTTCCTTTATCACGCGGCCGTCGAGTTTCCGGACGTCGGTGAACGCGCCGGGCGGCACGCTGTCCGACGGCCATTCGGCGACCTTGAGGAAGTCTGGTCCAATCCGCTGACCGAGATTGATATCGGTTGCGGCCACCACGATTCTGGTCGTGGCATTCGACGCCTGCGAAGCCATCCAGCGCGAGGCAAACACCACCGCGGTGAGACCGGCCAGCGTCGCGATCAGCAGCATCGTTACAGCGCGCGCGTTTTTCATTTTCAACCCCCGATTTTTTGCCTGCGGGTCTGCGTCACACGCTGTAGAACAACACGAGTGCGCTACCTATTGCTATGGCCACTCCGTACGGCATGGTCCCCGTCGCACTACTCTCAGCCACACTGCCCAGCCGTTGCTTTGTGCCGTTTCCCGGCGTCGTGCAACTGATCAGCAATGCCGCCACCCCGCTCAGTCCGACGCGCATCTGGCGCCGCCGGAGCAATATTGCAAGCGACCCGATTCCGCCAATCACACAGGTCGCCAAACCTATTTCGAGTGCGCCGTAAGCGCCGCAGAAAGCACCGATCGCCGCCATCAGCTTCACGTCGCCCGCACCCATCAGCCGCATCGCGTAGCCCGGCAAAAATATCGCACCACCTACGAGCATGCCGCCCAACCACATCTGCATCCCGTCGATACCGCCCTGCGTAAACCACTGCACGGGTATCGCCACGATCAATCCTGTCGCTACCAACCAGTTAGGAATCCGGCGCGTTTGCAAGTCCCACAAGGCGACCAGCAACACCAACGTCATTACGCACGGTCCAACCGGAAAAGGAACCCCGTTCATTGTCTGCTCCGTTTCAAGGATCGAATTGCCCTTCTGGAGTCGCTTCTTTTAAGCACCGAGCCGCCGCTACCCTATCTCGAAGGACCGTCGAGACAGGGCGGGCGATCGGTTTTGCGCCTGAGGCTGCGAAGTGCGTCAGGCCGCGGCGGCAGTGGCCAACTTGTTCGAAATGGTGGTGAACACTGCTTTCAGGTTCGTACCCATTGTCGTCACAATCGCAATGATCGCCACCGCAATCAGCCCGGCCAGCAGGCCATATTCGATCGCTGCAACACCGTCTTCTTCGCGCAGAAATTGTTGGATCGTGTTCTTCATGCTAACCCCCGTAAGAGTGAAAGTTGACTTCGATTTGTGCCGCGTCAGTTGCCTGAAAACAGGTCCACCGGTGCGGCGTTGAGGTCCGTCCACAGAGACGGAAAAAGTGGCGAGGTCAGCGCTTCACGTCGTCCCGGTCACGAATCGTCGATACCCCGTATCGATCGTTCGCGCCGTGCTTTATCGACATCCGTTTTTCGTTGGCCCCGCCGCACCCCGTAAAGCGCGTTGAACTCCCCGACGCGTTCTACGAAGACTGTTGCTGCTGCCGGGATTTTTTTCTGCTGCTTCTGCTCGTTTGCTGCTTCCCGGCTGCAACGTGTTTCGCTTTGTGACTCCCTTATTGCACGCGCTGTGCCATGTGCCCTCAAAACCTTGCTGGGCGGTGATGAGCGATTCGGTGCAGCCCGCAGAAGGGAGTTCGCATCACGCGATGATTCGTGTTTGATACGCCGTGAGCGGCCGTGGCGGCGGGTTGCCGCGATGCGCCACGCGTGATTTCTGGAGGGTGGGGAAACCCGCAGCCACGATGACTGGCAATGGTTTGACGAATGCCCAGGTCAAAAATGCCGGGTCTCAACACACAAAAGTAGCTTTTACAGGTCGTGGACCAGTGTGTCGCAAGCTTGAGACAGCAAGCGGTCGTTCTGGCGGACAGGTTGCGAGATTGACGCGCCTGCACCTGCATCGCTATGTGTGCTGGCCCGCACTACGGGGATTGACGGAGGATTTATGAATCGCTTGAACGTGGGACAGGCTGGCTGCCGCACGAATTTTTTTGCGTGGCGTAAGCGATGCACTCGCTTCGCCTCGCACTAAACGCAGCGCCTTGCTGGTGGCGCGTCACGCGGCGAAAAGGTGCGTTTCAAACGATGGGGTTTTGCGGACGGTGGATAAAAAACTTCGTACCTGGCGCGTCGCATAGCCTCCTGGATGCTCGCGAAGCACGCGGTGTCCGGCTTAGTTCAGCGCTGAGTAAGATGCGGCAAGAAATGGCCGGTTTTGATTCATGTGGACCGTAGAGAGATCCGTGTTGACGCGCAGCGTACTCACGCTGCTTGCGACTCAATATGCCACGAGGATGGTGACGCGGCGGTTCGCGGCGCGCGCTGCGGCATCGTCGCCGATGATCAGGGGGAAGTTGTCCGCCCTGCCAATGGCGGCCATTCTGTGAGCTTCGATGCCCTTGTCGGCAAAGAATCGAACCACGGCGCCGGCTCGTGCCGACGACAGCTCCCAATTGGACTCGTACTTCGCTGTCGATATCGGCACATTGTCCGTGTGCCCCTCGACGAGGATGTTGTTCTTCGATCGGTCGCGCAGCACCCCTGCGATCTGATCCAGGACGCCGAACGACTCCGGCAACAAGCGCGCGTCGCCCGAGTTGAAGAGAATTTTCGCGTTGATGGCGATTTCCACGCCCTGTGATGCATTCGAAATCGTGATCTGCCGGTTGTCCTGAAGCGGCGCCAGCAAGGCAAGAAGCTGCCGTCTCGCGGCTTCCGGTGCGCCCGGCACTGCTGCCACCGGCGCGTGGGCGGTGCCGGCAGCCGTCGCCGTTTTCACCTCGCGGCGCTCCAGCATCCTGACTTCGAGCTCCCGGTTTTTCGCCAGCTGCAGCGCGTAAAGCGCCAGGAACAGCACCATCAACGTGGTGATGAGGTCCGCGTAGGAAATCAACCAACGCCCGGATTGCGCCTCGCCATCGCCGTCGTCATCGTCGTGCCGATAGCCGGCTTTGTCCGCCGCAAGGCGCTTGTTACCCGAGGAGATTGTCATGCTCGAAACGTGTGCTTCCGAATTGCGTTTGAATGGGCGCGTCGCGCGCTAGCGCCAACCGATCGAGGCCGGCTATCCCGAGTTATCCCAAGGCAATCCCAGGGCAACCCCAGGGCGACCCCTGGTTACCCCAGCAACTCCGCCGATCGCTCCCGGACATCACCCGCGAGCCGGGTTTCGATCGTATGGGGCGACTCCTTGCGCGAAATCGCGAGCAAACCATCGAGATACAAACGTCTGAAGCGCAATTCGCTATCCACCTGCGCCCTGATCTTTCCGTACAAGGGCAGAAAAACCAGATTCGCCAACGCGAGACCGTACAACGTCGCCACAAAGGCGACCGCAATACCTTGCCCGAGTTGCGCCGGCTCGAGCATATGGCCCGTGAC
>NZ_FPBH01000012.1 GCF_900116445.1 Paraburkholderia aspalathi | reverse complement strand
ACCATGTCCCCGCACACCTGTCAGCTATGTCTCCGGTCTATACACCGCCGCAAAGAAAAGTAGGCAAAAGAAAGCGGCTAGAAGCCCCTGCTAAGTGGGCACCGTGGTCTGCCTGGGGTAGTGGTGCGACTGGAATCCGTGTTCTCGCACATTCGGCGTTAGTGACAAAGGAGTCATCAGCTCCCACTCCGCACTACGTGCGTCGCGGACGGGTCTGCATGGGAAACCGCCGGCTTCGGTTTTGGTTTGTGGGGGCCGTTGGCTCCGCCTCGGCGAGGCGCTCTGCACTCACCTTGGAACCCTAACTTCAAATGATGTATCCGTGCCCCGCCATCACGGTCGCGGCTGCGCGGTGCAAGGTCGAGCCACGATCCGGTGGCGAGGGGGGAGTCAAAACCTAGCGGATGGTTTTATGAACGGCTCTTCGGCGCGCGCAGCGCCGCCGGAAGTATGACGCCCTTGTCACAAGCTTATGCACGGGCACGAACACAGATTCCAGATGCACCACTACCGTGAGCGAGCTGCGGGACCCGCTTAGCAGGGGCTTCTAGCCGCTTTCTTTGCTTATCTTTCTTTGCGGCGGCAAAGAAAGTAAGTGCCGCCCCGCACAGGGGCAACGCTAATAGACCACTAACAAATCAAGGAAAGGCCAAAGCGCTAAGAACACGGACAAACAAGCGCCAAGCAAGCAAAAAAATCAGGTCGCCGCAGGCGCATTCGGCGCTCTCGAATTCCGCAAGTACATCATCGTCGACAGCACGACCGCCATCGCGGAAGCAACCGCCGCAAACAAAAACACCTGCGCATAACCAAACTCCCCAGCGATATACCCGGCCAACGGCCCCGTAATCCCCAGAGAAAGATCAAGAAACACAGAATAAGCCGACAAAGCCGCCCCCCGGCTAGCGGGCGGCACAAGCCCGACCGCCTCAACACCAAGAGCAGGAAACACCAAAGCAAACCCAAACCCGGTCAACGCCGCCCCCGCAAGGGCAATATGTGGCTCCGGCGCCAACCACAACATCAACAACCCGGCACATTCAAACGAAAACGAAGCAATCGCGACCCGGAACCCACCGTAAGCCTTGATCGTATTAGCGAACAACAACCGCGCACCGATAAACAGCGTGCCAAAAACAGTCAGCGACAAAGCCGCATTAGGCCAATGCCGCGCGGCATAAAACAGCGTGATGAACGTCGCAATCGACCCAAAGCCGGCCGAGCCCAGCGCCAACCCGATCCCATGCGGCAGCACCCGGGTGAACACGCTCCGGTACGACATCCGCTCACCATGCACGATCGGCACCGGCGCGATAGGCCGCGCCAGATAAAACCCGAGCGCCGCCAGCAAAATCACCAGAACGCCCAACGCGGCAAACCCGATCGTGTGCGCAATCGCGACGCCAAGCGGTGCGCCAATGGCGAGCGCGCCGTATGTCGCGATACCGTTCCACGAAATCACCCGCGCATTGTTGCTCGTGCCCACCCGGCCGATGCCCCACAAAATCGCACCGGTGCCGCACAGGCTTTCGCCGAAGCCGAGGACGAGACGGCTGCACACCAGCAGCCCCAGACTCACCACCGGCCAGCGCCCGCACAACACCGCCAGCAGCAACAGGATCCCGCTCGCGCCGCAACCCAGCAGGCCGATCGTGACCGTCCGCTTCGGCCCTAACGTGTCGGCCGAACGGCCGGCGAGCGGCCGCGATGCCAGCGTCGCCAGGTACTGAACACTGATCGCCGCGCCAGCCAGAATCGCGCTGTAACCCAGGTCATCGTGGACGTAGCCCGGCAGCACCGCGAGCGGAATGCCGATCGTCAGGTAGCAAAGAAACGTGAAAAAGACGACCGGAATGATCTGCATGGTCGTCGCAAATTCGCTGCGCGGTGTCGCTGAGTCGGTGGACATGGGGAAAACGAGACTTGAAAACGGCGGGAAGGCGTGATTTTCCCATGGAACCGATTCCCTTGCAGGGGTTGCTTAATAATTTCGGTGCCTAAATAACGGTGCCGGATCGATATAGTGATCCGTTTTCACCCTGCACGAGTGGTCTTTCGATACCAACTGGATGAATGGACTTTAGCTGTGGATGGCCAAAAAACTATAATTACGCAAAAAATGTGGCAAAACAGCCAATTCAACATAAGCCAACCGACCCCCAAACCCATCTCTATATCGTTTCGCGAATATGTCCCGCATGCGATCCCCGCTATGGGTTGTATTTATTGATGGTGATAGTTTTCGAACCATCATCGCAGCACGTCCCAACGGACACAGAACATTGAGAGTAACGAGACATGACTGAGCCGATTCGCTTCTACCACCGCAACGCGATCCGTGAGATCAAGGATGCGCCCGTCACCCGCACCGTCCTGCAGTATTTGCGCGAAGACGTGCATTGCACCGGCACCAAGGAAGGCTGCGCCGAAGGCGACTGCGGCGCGTGCACGGTCGTGATCGGCGAGCGTAACGAGGCGGGCGGCGTCGACTTCAAGGCGGTCAACGCCTGCATCCAGTTCGTGCCGACGCTGGACGGTAAAGCGCTCTTCACCGTCGAGGACCTGCGTCAGCCGGACGGCTCGCTGCATCCGGTGCAGGAAGCGATGGTCGAGTGCCACGGTTCGCAATGCGGCTTCTGCACGCCTGGTTTCGTGATGTCAATGTGGTCGCTGTACGAAAAGCACGGTCACGAACATAGCTGCGCAAATAAATCCGTGCCGTCGCGTGACGAGATCAGCAATGCGCTGACGGGCAATCTGTGCCGCTGCACCGGCTATCGTCCGATCGTCGATGCGGCCGTGCGCATGTTCGAAGCGCCCGCGCCGAAAGCACCGGTCAATATCGAAGCGCTGTCGAACGCACTCGCCACGCTCGAGCGCAAGGACACCTTTCATTACCAGCACGCCGGTCAGCAGTTCGACGCGCCGCGCACGGTCGCGGCGCTCGCGAAGATCAAGGAAGCCGAACCGGCCGCGCGTATTCTCGCCGGCAGCACGGACATCGGTCTGTGGGTCACCAAGATGATGCGCGAGCTCGGCAACATCGTGTATGTCGGACAGATCGCCGAATTGCAGAAGCTCGAAACCAACGACGACTGGATCGAGATCGGCGCGGGCGTGAGCGTCGAAAAGGCCTATACGGAAATCATCAAGCAGTACCCGGAACTGTTCGAAATGCAGCAGCGCTTCGCGTCGCTGCCGATTCGCAATGCCGGCACGCTCGGCGGCAATATCGCCAACGGCTCGCCGATCGGCGATTCGATGCCGGGCCTGATCGCGCTCGGCGCGCGCGTGATCGTGCGCGGCGGCGAGATCGAGCGCGAAATGCCGCTTGAGGATCTGTACCTCGCGTATCAGAAGAAGGATATGGCGGAGCATGAGTTCGTCGTCGGCCTCAAGGTGCCGACCCGTAACGGCGGGCGCAAGAATCTGCAGTTCCGCACCTACAAACTGTCGAAGCGTTTCGACTCGGACATCTCGGCCGTGTGCGCCGCGTTTTCCTTCATCGCCGACGGCAACGTGATCCGCGAGCCGCGCATTGCGTTCGGCGGCATGGCCGCCACTTCGAAGCGCGCGACGCACGCTGAAGCCGTGCTGCGCGACGCCGAATGGCACGAAGCTACCGCACAGGCCGCGATGCTCGCGCTCGGCAACGACTACGCGCCGCTTAGCGACATGCGCGCGACCAGCAACTACCGCCTCGAAGCAGCGAAGAACACCTTGTACCGCTTCTGGCTCGAAACGCGTCCGAACAATCCGCTGCCCAAGAGCGCGCTGGATGTTCGTGCAGTCGCCGCTGCCTGCGCCCCAGTCGGCGCTTAAGAAGCCAAAGGATACGGAGAACACCACAATGAATCAGCAAGCCGAACCGTTCCTGAAAGACCTCAAGGAGCTCGACGACTTTACCCAGGTCCACGTCTCGCGCCCGCACGAGTCCGCGCATCTGCACGTGAGTGGCCGCGCCACATACACCGACGACATCCCGACGCTCGCCGGCACGCTGCACGCCGCGCTCGGCCTGTCGCCGAAAGCGCACGCGAAGATCGTCTCGATGGCGCTCGACAAAGTGCGCGCCACGCCCGGCGTGGTCGCGATCTTCACCGCGGGCGATATCCCCGGCGTCAACGACGTGGGTCCGATCGTCCACGGCGACGATCCGATTCTGGCGGACGGTGTCGTGCAATACGTCGGCCAGCCGATGTTCATCGTGGTCGCGACCTCGCATGACATCGCGCGCCTCGCTGCGCGCCGCGCCGAAATCGTCTACGAAGAACTGCCGGCCATCCTCACCGCGCAACAGGCCCGCGCCGCGAACCAGCACGTCTTGCCGCCGATGAAACTCGCGCGCGGCGAAGCCGATACGAAGATCGCCCGCGCGGCGCGTCGCGAAGCCGGCGAAATGCTGCTCGGCGGCCAGGAGCAGTTCTATCTGGAAGGCCAGATTTCGTACGCGGTGCCGAAAGACGACGACGGCATGCACGTCTACTGTTCGACGCAGCACCCGACCGAAATGCAGCACATGGTCGCGCATGCGTTGGGCGTGGCGTCGCACAATGTGCTGATCGAATGTCGCCGGATGGGCGGCGGTTTCGGCGGCAAGGAATCGCAATCGGGTCTGTTCGCGTGCTGCGCGGCGCTCGCTGCATGGAAGCTGCTGTGCCCGGTCAAGCTGCGTCCGGACCGCGACGACGACATGATGGTCACGGGCAAGCGCCACGATTTCCATTACACGTACGAAGTGGGCTACGACGACAAGGGCGTGATCGACGGCGTGACGGTCGACATGACCTCGCGTTGCGGCTTCTCCGCCGACCTGTCCGGTCCGGTGATGACGCGTGCGCTGTGCCACTTCGACAACGCGTACTGGTTGTCCGACGTCACGATCGACGGCTTCTGCGGCAAGACCAACACGCAGTCGAACACCGCGTTCCGGGGCTTCGGCGGTCCGCAAGGCGCGTTCGCGATCGAGTACATCATGGACAACGTCGCGCGTTCGGTGGGCGAAGATTCGCTCGACGTGCGCCGCCGCAATCTGTACGGCAAGACCGAGCGCAACCAGACGCCGTATGGTCAGGTGGTCGAAGACAACGTGATTCACGAACTGATCGACGAACTCGAAGCGACCAGCGAATACCGCGCGCGCCGTGCAGCGATCAACGAGTTCAACGCGAACAACGAAGTGCTGAAGAAGGGCCTGGCGCTCACGCCGGTCAAGTTCGGCATCGCGTTCAACGTGACCCACTTTAACCAGGCCGGCGCGCTGGTGCACATCTACACCGATGGTTCGGTGCTGGTGAACCACGGCGGCACCGAAATGGGCCAGGGTTTGAACACCAAGGTCGCCCAGGTCGTGGCGCATGAATTGGGCATCGGCTTTAACCGCATCCGCGTCACGGCGACCGATACGAGCAAGATTGCCAATACGTCGGCGACCGCTGCATCGACCGGTTCGGACCTGAACGGCAAGGCTGCGCAAGACGCCGCTCGTCAGTTGCGCGAGCGTCTGTCGGCCTTCGCCGCCGAGCGTTTCGGCGCAGGACAGGTGGCCGCCTCGGAAGTGCGTTTCGTGCACGACCGCGTAGTAGTCGGCGAGATGATCGTGCCGTTCGAAGAAGTGATCGCGAAGGCCTACGTCGCACGTGTCCAGCTCTGGTCGGACGGCTTCTACGCCACGCCGAAGCTCTACTGGGATCAATCGAAGCTGCAAGGCCGCCCGTTCTACTACTACTCGTACGGCGCAGCCGTGTCGGAAGTGGTGATCGACACGCTGACCGGCGAAATGCGCGTTCTGCGCGCGGACGCTTTGCATGACGTGGGCGCATCGCTGAACCCGGCGCTCGACGTCGGTCAGGTGGAAGGCGCGTTCATCCAGGGCATGGGTTGGCTCACGACCGAAGAACTGTGGTGGAACGCGGGCGGCAAGCTGATGACGCACGCGCCGTCGACCTACAAGATTCCGACCGTCAACGATACGCCGCCCGATTTCCGTGTGCGTCTGTTCAAGAACCGCAATGCGGAGGACAGCATCCACCGTTCGAAGGCGACCGGCGAGCCGCCGCTGCTGCTGCCGTTCTCGGTGTTCTTTGCCGTGCGCGATGCGGTGTCGGCCGTGGGTGACCACAAGGTCAATCCGCCGCTGAATGCGCCCGCGACCAGCGAGGAAATCTTGAAGGCAGTCGGCGCAGTGCGGGCGGCAACCGCGGCGGCGCGGCAGTAAAGCGCAACTGGCTAGCTAAGGACAATCGTGCAAATATCGAAACTCACTGGAATGATCGCCATGAACGACTTCTCTTCCGTTCAGATCGGCCGGCGCAGCGCCGTGCAAGCGCCGCGTCCGGCGCCGATGCACATCGTGCTGTTCGGCGCGGGGCACGTCGGCCATGCGCTCGTCACGCTGCTGGGCAGCTTGCCGTGCGTCGTCCAGTGGGTCGATGAGCGCGACGAACTGTTCCCCGACGAAACCCCGGCCAACGTGCAGATCGAAGCGACCGACACGCCCGAAGCGATCGTCGACACTGCGCCGCCCGGCGCGTATTTCCTCGTGATGACGCATAACCACGCGCTCGACTTTTCGCTCGCCGCGCGCATCATGCGGCGGCGCGATTTCACCTACTTCGGCATGATCGGATCGAAGACAAAGCGTGTGAAATTCGAGCGTCGTTTGCTGGATCGAGGCGTGGATCTGGATCGGCTGGTGGAGATGACGTGCCCGATCGGCGTGACCGGCATTGTGGATAAAGCGCCTTCGGCGATCGCGGTCGCGGTGTGTGCCGAGTTGCTGCAGATCCGTTCACGTCAAGCCTCGGCTCAGGCGGCAATGCAGAAGCTTTGCGCGAGCGTCTAGGCGGAGAGAGCCTTCAAACGCAACATCGAGCCGTCAAGCACCACACCACAACGTCAGCCCTCCGCGGCTGACGTTTCTTTTTTCACCGGCCGTTTCGCGCGCCGCACCTTCTGCGCGATCAATTCATCCGACACTTGCGACATCAGCGTACGCAGCCAGCCGACATCGCTCGGCCGATCCGGCTGCGGATGCCACAGCTGATAGCACTTGATGCGCGGAAACGGAATCGGCACTTCGACCACCGCGAGCGGCAGGATGCTGGCATAGTGCATTGCGAAACGCCGCGTGGTCGTGAAGATCAGATCCGATTGCAGCAGCGTTTGCGGCACGAGGCCGAAGTAGGGCAGCGTGGTGACGATGCGCCGCTCGGCGCGTGCCCTCGCGAACCCGATGTCGACGGCGCCGCCGCTGGCGCCGCTATAAGGCGTTGGCGCGAGATGCGGTGCGGCGAGATACGCTTCGCGCGTCATCGGCGTGCGTGCGAGCGGATGATCGGCGCGCATCAGGCATACCACCGTATCGGAGAACAGGTCACTGCGCTCGAAACGCGGATCGGGCTTCGGCCAGTTGCCGATCACCAGATCGAGTTCACCGGCATCGAGCGCGGCCGAATGGTCGAGCATCGGGCTCAACGAATCGATCTCCAGACGCGCATGCGGCGCCGCTTCGCGAAACTGCGCGATCACGGTGGGCATGAAGAAGTCGTTCAGATAGTCCGGCGCCGCCACGCGGAAGGTCCGGCGCGAGCGGCCGGCATCGAAGTCGCCGTGCGGCGTCGCAACGAAATCGACTTCGCGCAGCACGCGTTGCGCCGAGGCCAGCAAGGATTCGCCGTATTCGGTCGGCACCATGCCCGACTTGCCGCGCACGAGGATCGGATCGTTCAGCGTCTCGCGCAGTTTGCGCAGCGCGGTGCTGATGGCGGGCTGGGTCTGATTCAGACGCAGCGCGGTTTGTGTGACGCTGCGCTCGACGATCAGCGTGCGCAGCACGCGCACGAGCCAGATATCGAGGGAAGCGGCGGAATCGTCCATGGTTTAGGCGAGGCGATGCAAGCAGGTCGGGTCCGGATGAAGCGTCGTACGGAGCCGCCCGCGAGCCAGATCGCGAGAGCGGGGCGCAAAGGTTATAACCTTAGGCCCGTTTGCGGTGTGGCGGCATAGCAGGCGCGGTATGGCCGGCATCAGGACGGCCTTTTTGACACCATCACGTCCGAAAAGGCCTGTGCAAGCACAGGCACGGCGCGCCTGTTTGCACGAATATTACGTCTTGCTTTCGCTTTAATCGTCGGCAAGGCCGGAAGGCAGCGAACTGATCCGCTTCACTTCCTTCGAGTCGAGCCAGTTCGGCGTGCGTGCGCAATACAGCACCATGGGCAACGCGTCTTCGCCCCAGAACAATTGATCGTTCAGACGGAAGGTCGGCACGCCGTAGACGCCCAGACCGATTGCATCCGTAGTGTTGCGCTGCAACTGCGCCTTCACTTCTTCGTCCTTGATCAGTTCCGGGCCGTCCGGCATGCCGACACGCTCGCACAGTTCAGCGAATGCGCCGTTGCTCGACGGATCGCGGCCTTCCCGCCAGATAAAACGGAAGATCTCGCGTACGAAGCTGATGTCGCCCTTCGCCGCGGTGGCGAGCAGGAGCGGCTTCATCGAGTCGAACGGATGGGCCGGCGGCATCTTGAACGGAATGCCGAGCTGGTCCGCGCGAAACAGCGCGTGGCGGTACAGGAAGGTGCGTTTGGCGGGCACGCTATAAGCGGGCCGCTGGCCCCAGTGGCGATACAGCTCGTTCAGCACGACCGGCGTGAACGCGAAGTCGAAACCCGGCCACTTGTCGTGTTGCTCGAGCAACAGGTAGGTGAACGGCGAGACAAAATCGTAAAACCACTGCGGTTGCCTGGCGTCGATGCCTACGGTCATAAGTGTCTCCCGGATTGCCCTTTCCGAACGGTGTCGTCTGCTGGACCGTCGGAATTGTAATGATCTTACGCGGTGCAGCCGCCGCTTGCACCCGTCAATATGGATTTGGACCGGGGATGGCCGACACGGCGACCGCCAAACTCGACCCCGTGAGTCGGTACGGGTCTCTAGGCGTGGCGGCCGGCCGAAGGCTCGTCGGCCTCGTCGGCTCCCCGCGCTTCAGGTGATTCCGTTGCGGCATCGGCTTCTGATGCGTGCGCCGAAGCAGGTGGCTGCGGCTCGTCGTCCGAGTCTTCCGCCGCGTCGCGCTGAGCCTCGCGGCTATGCGTGAGCCGCTCGCGCACGAAGCCGATATGCTCGCGCAGCACGTAGAACTGATCCGCATAGGCGAGCGGCATTTTTAGCCCGTTCACCGATTCTTCGATCGCATCGAGCCGCTCGATCAGCGTGGCGCGTTCTTCGGCCGAGTACTCGCTGAGCGCACTGCGTTCGATCGCGATCAGCGCGCCATACCAGCGGTAAATGCGCGATTTCACCCGCCACGTGTACAGGGAGGGCACGACGCGCAGCGCCGGAATCAGCAGCACGATCAGCGGCACTACGACCACCAGCAACCGGTCCGCGAGACTTGCCAGCCAGAACGGCAAGATCCGGTAGAGGAAGCTCTTGCCTGACTTGTAGTAGCGGGCGGCGTCGTCGCTGATCGGGAAATCGTGGGCGAGCGGCGCGGGGAATTCGCCGGCGCGCTGCATGATGTTTGCCTTGCCGTGGACCTCGCGGGCCGCTTCGATCAGCAGATCGGAGAGCGCGGGATGCAGCGAATCGCGCGCCACCAGTTCGGCGGTCGGCGCCACCATATGAATCGGCGTGGACGGCAGATTCTTGCCGAGGTCGAACGCGCCCATCGGCATCTGGAGCTGCGTCAGATACGGAAAACGGCGGGTGTAGGCATCGGCCTGGGTGAAGTCGTAGAACTGCACGTTTGGCGTGCGATAGAGCTTGCCCATCACTGCCGGTTGCGCCGAATCGCCGGCCAGAAACGCCGCGTCGATTTTGCCGGCGACGAGTGCCTGGGCGGCGTCGTCGCCCGAGAGCGGCAGCAGTTTGGTCGGACCGCCCGGCACGATGCCGTTGGCCTTGAGGAGGGCGAGCGCCAGTTCGCGCGTGCCGCTGCCTTCGGCGCCGACCGCGAGGCGCAAGCCTTTGAATTCGGAGAGCCGCGAGATCGTCGGGCCGTGATAGAAGATCGCCAGCGGCACATAGGCCACGCTGCCGAGCGACATCAAGCCCTCGTTCGCTGCGCCGGGCGCGACCCCGTCCTGCACGAAGCCGACGTCGACGTTCGACTTCGGGTCGGAGAGCCGTTTGAGATTCTGCAGCGAGCCTTCCGAGGGCAAGACGTTCAGGGTGATACGGTTGCGCGCCAGGATCTCCTTGTATTTCTGGGCCGCATTCCAGAAGGTGCTGCCTTCGGGGCCGGCGCTGATCGTCAGCGTGCTGGGCGGCGCGGGCTGGATCAGGCGCACGGCGACCCAGATCGCCGCGATGGCAATCAGCACGAGCGGTCCGAACGAGACCGCCAGATCGCGCCAGGAGATCGCCACAAAACGGGCGACGAGACGGGGAGGGCGTTTGCGGCCGGTGGCTGGCTTCATCGGGTGACGTGACGGCTACGGTCGAAAGTGAACAGGATGGCGGCGTTCCGCGGCGCGCGAACCGGGCGAAGCATTCGCGCCATGCCGGCCTGGCTGCCGTGCGGGACATACAAAAAACCGCACAAGCCGCGCGGCAGCGCGACGCGCCGATGGTACCTGAGATTAGCGCGGCGGCGCAGCGTCCAGCCGGCGCGGGCGCCGTCAAACCCGTAACAATTCGTGAACGGCGCATGACCGGCATATGAACGTCCCATGAACGACACATTGACCGGCCGGCCAGGCACGCCCGAACCAGAATATGAACAACGCATGAACGAAACACGCCCGATGCCCCCTGTGACAACCGGAACGCACCGCAACGTATGACTAAACCCTTTGCGCTTCTGGCGCGGCTAGATTAAATTGTGGTTCGCTGCCGCGAACAGATGTTTGCACAGCGTGACCCGGCACGACAGACAAGAACCGGGCGCGCTGGCGGACCTCGCGGCTTGCCGGCTCCCGTAGCGCATCGCATGCGACTAACGGTGGCCGGCCTCTCTCGCCTCTCGCACACCGTGTCGCAGCCATAGTCGGCCGTCGCTGAGCCGCGCGTTGACGCGTCTTAAGCATGGCCGCCGGTAGTCGTAACGAAGCCGCTTGTACATGCGGTCCAATGTGTAGCTAAGGAGAATAGAAACTATGAAATCGGTCGGTTTTCTGAAAACGCTGGGCTCGGTTGTGGCAATGGTGGTGGCGTGCAATGTGTACGCTCAGGCAAGCGATGCAACGGCTACGGGCACGACCGCAGCGCCGGCTGCAAGTGCCAAGGCCGGCAAGAAGGCCAATAGCCAGTTGGGTCGCAAGGTGCGCAGCGCGCTCGCCAAGGCGCAAGGCATCGACGTCTCGAACATCGCCGTGCGTGCTCGTGGCGGTGCAGTGACGCTGACGGGTTCGGTGCCTGACCAAGGCCAGATCGACGCTGCCGGTGAAGCGGCCAAGGGCGTTGCCGGTGTGACGTCGGTGTCGAACAAGCTGACCGTTGTGCAGCAGTAAGACGCTTGCAATGAGCAGGCCGCGCTAAGCGGCCTGCATAAGCGAGAGCTCCGGCGAATACCCGGAGCTTTTTTTTCGCTTTATTTTTCCTGGCGGTGATTTTTGAAGCGGTGATGATGAATCGGCCAGTACCGGACTGAACGTCGGCGCCGCAACAGCCCGTTTGTGCGCTGTGACACACTATCGACGCGGCGCGAAGCGTACTGTGATGCAAGTGGAACCGGAGTCAACGCCATGGAAACCACGCAATTGCGTTATACCGATCTGCCGATCAGCGATCGGGCGGCTTTCGAACTGGTATGCGCGCGGCATGGTTTTGCGCCGGCGCATTTCGACATCAGCGCCTGCCCGGACCCGGGCGATGCCGCACACGAGCGCCTTGTCACGGTTCGGCGCGGCGGCTGGGCGCAGTCATATCACGACCATCACGGCCAATGGGTCAGGCAGTTCGAGACCGATCTGACCTGCCGGTTTTTCAAATAGCGCGGCTGCTTTACGACAGCACGAGGCGCACGCCGACCAGCGTGAGCGTGGCGGCGAGCACGTTGCGCAGTAGCGCGTCCGGTGCACGCGACGACAGATAACTGCCGATCGCGATGCCCGGCAACGATCCCACCAGCAGCGACAGCAGCATCGACCAGTCGACCGAACCCAGCAGCCAATGACCGGCGCCCGCCAGCAGCGTGAGCGGCACCGCGTGCGCGATATCGGAGCCGACGATGCGTGTGGTCGGCAGCAACGGATACAGCAGCAGCAACACCGTCACGCCGATCGCGCCCGCACCCACCGACGTCAGCGACACCAGCACACCCAGCACCGCGCCGGTCAGCATGGTGAGCGCGAGCGTACGGCCTTGCCTGGGCGCACGCTGACGGCGCGCGCCGAGCGCCGCGAGTTGCGGGCGGAAGATCAGCGCCACGGCCGTGACCAGCAGGGCGGCGCCGAGCACGATCTGGATCAGCCGGCTCGCGCCCGGTGTGTCCATCCCGTACCGATGCAGCAGGATCAAGGTGATGGTCGCCGCCGGTACGCTGCCCGCCGCGAGGCGCAGGGTGATCTGCCAATCGACGGTGCCTTTCAGGCCGTGCACCAGCGTGCCGGTCGCCTTGGTGGCGGCCGCGTACAGCAGATCGGTGCCGACCGCGGTAGCCGGATGCACGTTGAACAGCAGGACCAGGATCGGCGTCATCAGCGAGCCGCCGCCGACACCCGTCAGCCCGACCAGAAAGCCGACGAACAGGCCGGAGACGGAGTACAGCAGATCGATGTGGGGAAGAGCCATTGAGCAGACCGCTGACGGTCGGGTGGGTTGAACAGGTTAGACGGCAAGGCCGGCGCGCACTTGCCTTTGAGCGCGGGCGCATCCCGGCGACAGGCCCGCGACGGCGCGGCGAAAGCCGCTATTGTCGCAAAACTGCCGCGCTTGCGTACAAAGTGCTATGACACGCCCTGCTGCGCCCCCTGCATACGATCGATTAGCGCCAGCACTTCGGGCCGGCTCTCGCCCTTCGCATGCACGAAGTAATAAGTCAGCGGCGAGGCGACTTCGTGGCGGCTCACGCGCACGAGGCCACTCTTCTGCAGATACGCGTCGGCCAACGGCACGCGTGCCAGCGCCACGCCGAGTCCCGCTTCGGCGGCGGCCAGAACCAGTGTGTAGTCTTCGAAGCGCCGGTCCTGCGCGCGCGGCTTCAGCGGAATACCTAGCGCGCCGAACCATGCGCGCCAGCCGGTCACATCCGAGTCGTGCAGCAGCGGCACATCGAGCAGCGCGGCGTCGCCATGTTTGTGCCGCTGCTTCGCGAGGCGTGCGGCGAGTTCGGGATGCGCGACCGGATAAAGCGTCTCCGGCAGGAAAGGCTTGACCTCGAGCTGACGCCAACTGCCGCGCCCGTAGCGAATCGCCAGATCTGCTTCGCCGCCGGCAATGTCGGCGTTGCGATGGTCGATATCGAGCTGGATGCGTAGCGCCGGGGCAGCGCTCTCGAATGCCGCCTGGCGCTCGAAGAACCACAGTTTGGCGAACGCGGGCACTACGCTCAGCTTGACCAGTTGCGGGCTGCGCGGCGAGCGCCACTGATCCGCCGCGCTGTCGATGATGCCAAACGCCTGCTCGATACGCCCCACGAAGCGCTGCCCGTCCGGCGTCAGCCGCACGCCGCGCGCATGGCGTTCGAACAAGGTCATGCCGAGCCAGTTTTCCACCGCGGCCACCCGCCGGCTGATTGCGCCGTGCGTCAATCCGGCGACCTCGGCAGCGGCGAGGAACGAGCCTTCGCGGGCGACGGCGCAAACGGTTTCGAGGCTCGCAAGCGGCGGCCGCGCCGATGAGGTCGGTGAGGAGGTGTGAGCCATATTCACATCACGATGTGTATTTGTGCGCTAGCTTAGCAGCTCACGGCGCGGCACCATCTGCGCATGAACACACTCACTTCGTCCCCATCGCCCCGTTCCGCGCGGCAGCCGCTGCTGGCCGCAGGCGCGGTCGCCTGCACTATCGTGTCCTGGGCGTCCGCCTTTCCATTCATTCGTATCGGCTTGCAGGGTCTGGCGCCGTTGCCCTTGGCGGCGGCGCGCTTCGCCACTGCGGCGCTGCTGGTGATCGCATGGCTTGCCTATCGGCGTCCACCCTTGCCGACATGGCGCGACGGTCTGCGTTTTGTGCTGTGCGGTTTTCTCGGCATCGCGCTTTACAACGCGCTGCTCAACACCGGCGAGAAAACGGTGGCGGCAGGGGCGGCGAGTTTCATCGTCAATACGCTGCCGATTTTCACGGCGCTGCTGGCAGCCGTGTTTCTCGGCGAGCGATTCAATCGGTGGGGATGGCTCGGTTCGTTAGTCAGTCTCGCCGGCATCGCGGTGATTGCGCGAGGGCAGCCCGGCGGCCTGACGCTCGGCGCGGGCAGCACGCTGATTCTCGGCGCGGCGCTGTGTTCGGCGAGCTACTTCGTGCTGCAACGGCGCCTGATTCCGGTCTACGGGGCATTGACGTGCACCGCCTACACGTTGCTGGCAGGAGCGGTGTTGCTGGCGCCGTGGCTGCCGGGCGCGTTGAGTTCGCTGGGCAGTGCGCCGCACGGCACGGTGCAGGCGGTGCTGGTGCTCGGCGTATTTCCAGCGGCGCTGGGTTATGCAACGTGGACATTCGCGCTGGGCTACTTCGGCGCGGCGCGCGCGGCCAATTTCCTGTATCTGACGCCCGCGGTGGCGACGGCATTGTCCGCCGTGCTGACCGGCGAGCGTCCAGGTCTTGCGACGCTCTGCGGCGGATTGATGGCGATTGCCGGTGTGGTGTTCGTGGCGCTGCGGGGCCGCTCGTGAGTCAGAAGGCGCATCGTTCGTTGAGCGCCGTTGCGCAGCCCCGCTAACCTTACTCAGAGCGCGCGGCGAATCTCGACGATACCGAACGCCGCCAGCGTGATCCCGACGATCCGGTCGATCGCGACGCGCAGCTTGCTGCCGATCGCATGACGCGCGAGCGACACCACGGTCACGAGAAAACACCACCACGCGATCGAACCGCAAAATACGCCGCCTACGGTGGTCAACGCGATGCTCGATGAAAACGCGCCACGCGGAGCGAGCGTCGTGAACAGCGCGGCAAACATAATGACGGTTTGCGGATTGGTCAGCGTGAGCAGCAATGAACTTGCATACGCGCGCAGTGCGCCGGCGCGGCCTACCTGGGCGAGCTTGCCGTTGCCGTCGCTGTTGCCGTTTGCCGCGTCGGCGGGCGCTTTTTGCAGCAGCGTACGCACGCCGAGATAAAGCAGAAACAGACCGGCGACCAGATGCAAGGGCCGGTCGTAGGCGAGCATGAACTGCGAAATGCCGACCAGGCCGAGCGCCGCGATCAGGCCATAGACTGCATCGCCGGTCGCAATGCCGAAGCCGATTGCGAGCCCCGCGCGCGGACCACCCGTCAGCGTGCGGCGGATGCACAACATGCCCATCGGGCCGACCGGTGCGGCAATCGCGAGGCCGACGCCCGCGGAGGTGACGAAGAGACTGGCGGTGGACATGGGATAGCCTTTGTCAGTTGTTCTGATTGCGCAGTTTGCCACACGATTAACGGCCACAACCCGGGGCGCGCTCGACGATCGCCAACCAGCGTGCAGGCCGTGGATACCCTGGGATGGACTTGGCCGCCGCCTTCCTCGGGCATAATTTTCCCACTTCAAACATCCAGGGCGCGCCCGTTCATGTGGCAAATCGATCAGGTGACGTTGCGCTTGTTCATCGCCGTCTGCGAGGAAGGCACGATCGCGCGGGCGGCCGAACGCGAGTTCATCGCGCCGTCCGCGGTCAGCAAGCGGCTCGCCGATCTCGAAGCGCTGGTCGACGTCGCGCTGCTCTCGCGCAGTCAGCGCGGCGTGCGCGCGACTGCCGCCGGTGAGGCGCTGCTCAGGCACGCACGGCTCATCATGCGCGGCCACGAACGCTTGCAGGCCGAACTCAGCGAATATGCGGCCGGCGCGCGCGGTCATGTTCGGGTGCTGGCGAATGTCTCGTCGATGGTCGAGTTTCTGCCCGAGGCGCTGTCCGTGTTTCTGAAGGCCAATCCGCAGGTTCGTGTCGATGTCGAAGAGCGCGTCAGCGCCGAGATCGTGCGCGGCCTGGAAGAGGGCGTGGCCGATCTCGGCATCTGCCGCGATGTGCTGCCGATGGGCAGTCTCGATGTGCTGCCGTATCGCTCCGATCATCTCGCGCTGATCGTGCCGCGTGATCATCCGCTGGCCGGTGAATCCGCGGTTGGCTTCGAGCAGACCCTGGCGTTCGATCATCTCGGGCTCGCATCGAACGCATCGGTGAATGCGCTGATGCAACGCATCGCCGTGGAAAAAGGCGGCGAGCTCAACTATCGAACCTATGTGTCGACCTTCGACGCCGCCTATCGTTTTATCCAGGCAGGTCTTGCCGTCGCGATCCTGCCGAGCGAGGCGCTGCCCAAACATGCGGCTGACGAATACGGCATCGTCGCCGTGCCTTTGCGCGAAGCTTGGGCGGAGCGGCGGTTTGTGATCTGCATGCGCGACCGCAAGGCGCTGACGCTGACGGCGGCGCATTTACTCGACCATCTGCTGCATCCTCTGAAAAGCCCTTAAGGGTTTCCCCTTTGCGACGGCGCACGCCCGCCCCGCATGCCACTGCAGCCATCGCGAGCGGCGATGGAGTGCGTCGTCAACGCAGACTTTGCCGCACGGCCGCGCGCGGGCACGCTGTCACTCAGCGGCTTCATTTCCCACATTCCATGCAAGATTCAAGACCGGGATTCAAGACCATGAGTGACACCCAGGAGCGCGTCGTCGTGACCGAAGTCGGCATGCGCGACGGCCTGCAAAGCATTGCACGCACAATGCCCACCCAGTTCAAGCGGCGCTGGATCGACGCCGCCTATGCCGCCGGCGTGCGGCATATGGAAGTCGCGTCGTTTGTGCCGGCGAAGCTATTGCCGCAAATGGCCGACGCCGACGAAGTGATCGCCCACGCGCTCACCTACGACGATCTGATCGTGACGGCATTGGTGCCGAACCTGAAGGGCGCGCAACGTGCGCTCGATTCGGGCGTGCATCGGATCGTCGCGCCGATTTCGGTGAGTACGGCGCATAGCCTTGCCAATGTCCGCAAGACGCCTGTCGAGATGATCGAGTCATTTGCCGCGATGCGCGAGCTGATCGATAGCGCGGCCAGTGCGAACGCGCGACGCGTCGAACTGATCGCGGGATTGTCGACGGTGTTCGGCTGTACGTTGCAAGGCGCGGTGCCTTACGCCGATATCGCCGCGATTGCGCGCGCTGCGGTGCAGGCGGGCGCCGACGTTATCGCGCTCGGCGACACCACCGGCGAAGCGACGCCGCGCCAGGTCGGCGAAATCATCGAGCTGGTGCGAGAGGTCGCGGGCAGCAAGCTGCGCTCGCTGCATTTCCACGACACGCGCGGCCTTGGCCTCGCGAATACGCTGATTGCGCTGCAGCACGGTATCCGCGAATTCGACGCGTCGCTGGCAGGCCTTGGCGGCTGTCCGCATGCGCCCGGCGCGACCGGCAACGTGAACACAGAGGACCTCGTGTTCATGCTCGACAGCATGGGTTACGACACCGGCATCGACCTCACCCGACTTATCGCGTCGCGCGACATTCTCGCCGACGCGCTCCCCGGCGAACCGCTGTACGGCTATCTGGCGCGCGCCGGTTTGCCGAAGCAGTTCAGTGCAGCTGCTCAACGTTTTGAATCTTCCGGATCACGGGTGCTGCAATGACTTCAATTTCTTCTACGTCTGCTTCTTCTGCACCTACGTCTTCAGCAGGGCAACAGGGCGCGTTGCCGCTTGCAGGCATCCGCGTGATCGAGTTGTCGCACATGGTGATGGGGCCAACCTGCGGAATGATTCTTGGCGACCTCGGCGCCGAAGTCATCAAGGTCGAGCCGCCGCGCGGCGACGGTACGCGCCGTTTGCTCGGTACCGGCGCGGGATTTTTCCGTACTTTCAATCGCAACAAGAAGAGTGTCGCGCTCGATCTCGATAGCGAAGCGGGGCTGGCCGCGCTGCACAAGCTGGTCGATACCGCGGATGTATTCGTCGAGAACTTCAAGCCGGGCCGCATGGCGAGCCTGGCTCTCGATTACGCGTCGCTACGTGAGCGCAATCCCAGGCTGATCTACGTCTCGCACAAAGGCTTCCTTAACGGGCCATACGAGCACCGTCTCGCTCTCGACGAAGTCGTGCAGATGATGGCCGGCCTTGCCTACATGACGGGACCGGTAGGCCGTCCGTTGCGTGCGGGCAGTTCGGTCAACGACATCATGGGTGGCATGTTCGGCGCAATCGGCGTGCTTGCCGCGCTGCACGAACGGCATACGAGCGGACGCGGCAAGGAAGTGCAGAGCGCGTTGTTCGAAAACTGCGTGCTGCTTTCCGCGCAACACATGCAGCAGTTCGCGGCGACCGGTGTGCCCGCTGCGCCGATGCCCGAACGCATCAGCGCCTGGGCCGTCTACGACGTGTTCCGGCTTGCCAACGACGAGCAGATGTTTATCGCCGCGACCGGCGACGGCCAGTGGCGCGCGCTGTGCGCGATTCTCGGTCGCGCCGACCTGCTGGCTGATCCGCGCCTCGCGACCAACAACGACCGCGTGCTGGCGCGCGAGTGGTTGCTGCAGACGCTCAGTGAAACTTTGAGTCGCTTCGAAGGCGCGGCCCTCGTGCCGCTGTTCGAGCGTGACCATATTCCCTTCGCGTCGATCACGAAACCCGAGGACCTGTTCGACGATCCGCATCTGAACGAGAGCGGCGGCCTCGCGCGATTGACACTCGATGACGGAAGCGAAACCGCGATGCCATTGCTGCCGATTTCGATGGATGGCGCGCGTCTGCAACCGCGCTCGCCGATCGCCAAGATCGGTGAGCACACCGCCGACGTGCTGCGCGGTTTGGGCTACGACGAAGCACAGATCACGGCGTTGGGTGGCGGCGTAGCGCAGACGCCGCGAGAAGCTGCGTGAGGGTAGCGCTGCGCACGATGTGTCAAACGTAGTCAATCAATCTCATCCGGCGTCAGACCGGAAATCATGGAGACGGACGATGAAATCGTCGAATCATGCGGTGTATGCGACAGCGGTCGGCGATGCCGGCGCGCTGGGTGGTTTGCCCTCAGGCGCCGGTGCGTCGGCCAGCGGCCGTGCTGAAGAGATCGCGCTGAATGGCGCGCGCATTTCGGCGCGACTCGACCGTTTGCCCGCGACGCGTTCGATCTGGCAACTGGTGATGCTGCTGAGCCTTGGACTCTTCTTCGAACTCTACGACCTGATGTTCTCCGGCTATATCGCGCCGGGCCTCGTGCGCAGCGGCATTCTCACTGCGACGACGCACGGTCTGTTCGGTACCAGCGGTGTGGCGAGCTTCATCGCGGCGTTATTCGCGGGCCTGTTCATCGGCACGGCCGCATGCGGTTTTCTCGCTGACCGCTTCGGGCGGCGCGCGATCTTCACATGGTCGCTGCTGTGGTACACCGCGGCCAACATCATCATGGCGTTCCAGGACACGGCGCTCGGACTCAACCTCTGGCGCTTCATCGCAGGGATTGGCATCGGCGTGGAGATCGTGACGATCGGTACGTACATTTCCGAGCTCGTGCCGAAACATGTGCGGGGCCGTGCGTCAGCCTTTTCGCAGGCAGTCGGTTTTTGCGCGGTGCCGATCGTCGCGTTTCTATCGTATTTGCTGGTGCCGCACCGCTACTTCGGCCTCGACGGCTGGCGTCTGGTCGTGCTGACCGGCGTAGTGGGTGCGATCGTGGTGTGGTGGATCCGTCTGCGTTTGCCGGAGAGCCCACGGTGGCTCGCGCAGAAGGGCCGCATCGATGAAGCCGACGCCGTGATGAAGCGACTCGAAGCGCGCGTGGAACGAGAATATGGACGGCCTTTGCCGGAGCCGGCGTTGCCAGAACCGGTTCGCGCGCGTGCGACGTTTCGCGATCTGCTGGTGCCGCCGTATCGCAAGCGCACGCTGATGTTGATCATTTTCCACGTGTTCCAGACGATGGGTTATTACGGCTTCGCGAACTGGATTCCGACGTTGCTGATCAAGCAGGGCATTACCGTCACGACGAGTTTGATGTACGCGAGCATCATCGCGATTGCGGCGCCGCTTGGACCGTTGCTGGGGATGCTGATTGCCGACCGCTTCGAGCGTAAGACGGTGATTATCTGCATGGCGGCGGTGAACGTGGTGTGTGGGTTGCTGTTCAGCCAGGCGCGGGAGACGGTATTGCTCGTGAGTTTGGGCGTGTGCCTGGTGCTGGCTGGCAACATTATTTCTTATAGCTATCACGCATATCAGGCCGAGCTGTTTCCGACCAGTATTCGCGCGAGGGCGGTGGGGTTTGTTTATTCGTGGAGCCGGATTTCGGCGATGTTTTCCGCGTTTGTGATTGCGGGATGCCTGAACCGTTTTGGCGTGAATGGGGTGTTTGTGTTTATTTCGGGGGCGATGATGATCGTCATGTTGGCGATCGGGACGCTTGGGCCGAAGACGCGGGATGTCGCGTTGGAGGATATTTCGAGGTAAAGCTGGGAGGCCCGCCTGGCGGGGCGGGCTTGCTGCCTGGTTCGTGCTTCTTTAGTGTTTCTTTGGCGTTGCCGAAACGGTTGGCGCTACGCGGATCGGAGGTGCGCCCGATGGCGTCGTGGCCGGTGTGGGTTTCTTGGCCTGTTTCGGTTTCTTTACTTCGCGGTTACTGCGCATTTGACCTTTTGCCATGATGGGCTCCCCAGTAGGCTTTTATCGCTCCGCGAGGGAGCTAGTTGGATAGTGTGCGCTGAATTTTGTTTTTATGGGAGAGGATTTGGGGTTTTTTGCCTGCGGGGCGCTTATTGTCAGTGTTCGTAGGGCTTTGGCCCTTCCTTGAATTGTTAGTGGTTTATTAGCGTTCCCCCTGTGCGGGGGGCACCTACTTTTCTTTGCCGCCGCAAAGAAAAGTAGGCAAAAGAAAGCGGCTAGAAGCCCCTGCTAAGCGGGCACCGTGGTTTGCCTGGGGTAGTGGTGCGACTGGAATCCGTGTTCTCGCACACTCCGCGTTAGTGACAAAGGAGTCATCAGCTCCCACTCCGCACTGCGTGCGTCGCGGACGGGTCTGCATGGGAAACCTCCTGCTTCGGTTTTGGTTTGTGGGGGCCGTTGGCTCCGCCTCGGCGAGGCGCTCTGCACTCACCTGGGAACCCTAACTTCAAATGATATGTCCGTGCCCCGCTATCACGGTCGCGGCTGCGCGGTGCAAGGTCGAGCCGCGATCCGGTGGCGAGGGGTGGGAGTCAAAACGTAGCGGATGGTTTTATGAACGGCTCTTCGGCGCGCGCAGCGCCGCCGGAAGTATGACGCCCTTGTCACAAGCTTATGCACGGGCACGAACACAGATTCCAGATGCACCACTACCCTGCGTGGGCTGCGGGACCCGCTTAGCAGGGGCTTCTAGCCGCTTTCTTTGCTTATCTTTCTTTGCGGCGGCAAAGAAAGTAAGTGCCGCCCCGCACAGGGGCAACACTAATAGACCACTAACAATGCAAGGAAAGGCACCAAACCCAGAACAAGAAAAGCCCAAAACCCTAAGAACACGGCCAACAAGCGCCGCAGGCAACAACCCACCCTTCAACCCGCGCGCGCCCTACTGCGCCGCCAAGTCTCCGATGGCAACTCCCCAAACTGCCCCCGATACTCATTGGAGAAATTCCCAAAATGCCAAAACCCCCACCGCGTGGCGACTTCAGTAACAGACCCAGCGGCTCTCAGTTCCCGCCGCACATGATCAAGCCGAACCGCTCGTATATACGCTGAAGGATTCACTCCAACCGTATCCTCAAACGCATACTGCAAAGTGCGCCGACTCGCGCGAAACCGCGCACATAGCTCGGCGACAGACAGCGGGCAATCCGGCGACTCTTCCACCAGCTCACGAACGCTGCGCACAAGCTGCCAGTTCCGCGCGGTACGCGCTTCGACATTCCCGTGTGGATCCGCATCCCGCATTCCCTGCAATGCCTCGGCAAGACCAAATATCACCGACTTCTCGAACGAGGCCGCCACGCCGCCATCATCGAGCAGAGTCGGCGTCGCACTCACGGCGTCAAGCAATGGCTTCAGCACCTCGCGAAATCCTTGCAATCTCGCAGGATCGACATTCAACACACCAGGCCTCGCGCCCAGCAACGGCGCAATCTCGTCGAGCTGCGAGCGCAGCAAATGATCGCCAATCGCGTCAGGTTCGATCTCCAGATTCACCACCAGATGCGTGTCGGGCGACAAAAACTCGAACCCGCCATCGCCGGAAAACACATGCAGACCGTCGCGATGACTCGTCTGCCCGCACAGCAGTGCATGCCCTTCGAGTTGAAATGGAATGCCCACGGCGAGCCTGGACCGCGCCACCTGGCCGCGTTGATAGACCGTGCGGTTCAGGCGCTCCACCAACACCCGCACGCCGCCCGCGGCGAACGAACTCACCGAGCCGTCGAAGGCGCCACGCGAAATCTGGCAATAGCTTTGGTTCCACGCGTCGAGCAACATCGCCTGCTCGTCGATGTTCCGGCAATAGCGAATCTCGACGGCGCTGCTTGTCTGATTGGCCGGCTGCATAGCTTCTCCCGATTCTGTTGGCGCTCCCCGAAAGCCTCGTGCCGACCAGTGTATGCGAAAAAAAGTCCGTGCCGCACCCGGGGCTCAGGCCGTCTGCGCTCATCCGGGTGCGCTCGAATCACCGCATGTAATGCATTTGTCAGTAAGGCAGATTTTTACGGGATTTTTACTTTTTGCCAATTTTGGATAGTCGCCGCTTTTTGCCGCCCCTACTTTGTGCACAACGCAATGCAACACAACGCACTGGACACTGGAACGGGAGTCACGCATGAGCAGAGCGGCAGGCAGGCTGGAAGGCAAGATCGCAATCGTGTCAGGCGGCGCGACCGGTGCGGGCGGCGCGGCGTCGCTGCTATTCGCGCAGGAAGGCGCGCAAGTCGCCGTGGTCGATATCAATACCGATGCGGGCGAGGAGGTCGTGACGCGAATTCGCGCGGCGGGAGGCACAGCCGAACTGTTCGCCGCCGATGTATCGAAGCGCGCGGCCGTGGACGCCGCCGTGGCGAACATCATGGCGCGCTTCGGGCGCATCGACGTGTTGTTCAACCACGCCGGCAGCATCGTCGTGAAGCCGTTCGTCGATACCACCGACGAAGATTACGACTGGCTCATGAACGTCAACGTGAAAAGCATGTTCATGATGACCCGCGCGGTGCTGCCGCACATGCTCGCGGCAGGCGGCGGTTCGATCGTGTGCACCGCGTCGATTTCGTCGGTCGCGGCCACGCCGCTCGAAGTGCTGTACTGCACGACCAAAGGCGCATGCGCCATGTTCGCCCGATCGATTGCCGTCGAGTATCGCGACCGTGGCATTCGCTGCAACGCCGTATGCCCCGGTTTTATCGATACCCCGCATGGGCGCCGCGAAATCAGCGCGCTGGCGAAGTATGGATTCGATGCGAGCGAAGCGGCGCTGTCGGTGCAGCAGGGCCGTCTGTGCGCGCCGGAAGAAGTCGCGCGCGCGGCGCTCTTTCTCGCCAGCGACGACGCCAGTTTCGTCAACGGCGCACACCTGTACGTCGACAACTGCTTTACGGCTGCGTGAGCCGGTCCTTCGTCGCGCGGTCACGCCAGTTTGCCGCTTCGTCATAACCCTGTTCAAAGGATCGCGTCATGGACATCAACACGGCCGTGCCGTCGGCGGAGTCCGCCGACAACGACGTCAAGCTGTTGCACAAGATGGGCTACGCGCAGGAACTGTCCCGGCGCATGGGGGCGTTCTCGAACTTCGCGGTGTCGTTCTCGCTGATCTGCATTCTGTCGGGCGGCATCACGTCGTTCCAGATGGGTTTGTCGGCGGCGGGCGGGGCGTCGATCGGACTCGGCTGGCCGCTCGGCTCGCTGTTCGCGTTGGTCGTGGCGGCAGCGATGGCGCAGATCGCGTCGTCGTATCCGACGGCTGGCGGCCTTTATCACTGGAGTTCGATTCTCGGCGGCAAAATGTGGGGCTGGCTCACTGCGTGGCTGAATCTGCTCGGTCTCGTGTTCGTGGTCGCCGCGATCAACTACGGTACTTATGATCCGTTCTTTCGCACGCTGATCGCGCCAATGTTCGGTGTGAGTCCAGATTCGCTCGGCTGGTGGCAGCAGACGCTCTTTCTGACGGTGATCACCGCCTCGCAAGCGTTCCTGAATCATCGCGGCATTCGCATCACCAGCAAGATCACGGACCTGTCGGGTTATCTGATCTTTGTGGTGACGGTCATGCTGGTGGTGTCCCTGCTGGTGTATTCGCCGGTCAAGATCGATCTGTCGCGGCTCTACACGTTCACCAACTTCACGGGTATCGATGGCGGTGCATGGCCCAAGCAGACCATTGCCATGGCGTTTCTGTCCGGTTTGCTGCTGACCGCTTATACGATCACGGGCTTCGATGCTTCTGCGCATACCTCGGAGGAGACGCATCAGGCGGCGCGCAATGTGCCGCGCGGCATCGTTGGCTCCGTGTTCTGGTCGACGACCTTCGGCTATGTGATGGTGTGCGCGTTCGTGCTGGTGATGCCGGATATCACTGCGGGGGTGAAGCAGGGCACCGGGTTCTTCGAAGCGATTCTTGCGCCGATTCCGGGACCGCTGCGCATCCTGATCGAGTTGCTGATGTTCTTCATCAACTACGTATGCGGTCTCGCAGCCGTGACGTCGACCTCGCGCATGATGTTCGCGTTTGCCCGCGACGGCGGCTTGCCTGGCTCGAAGTGGCTGCGCAAGGTGAATGCGGCACACCGCACGCCGGGTGCTGCAATCTGGACCTCGGCGGTGCTGGCGATTGTGGTGACGTTGTACGGCGACGCGTTCACGGTGCTGAGCGCGGGGAGCGCGGTGTTTCTGTTCATCTCCTACGCGATGCCGATTGCAGCCGGCATTTTTGCCGAGGGGCGCACGTGGAAGGAAAAAGGGCCGTTCCAGTTGGGCATGCTGTCGAAGCCGTTCGCGGTGGCGGCGGTGTTCGGCGCGCTCGTGCTCGCCTATGTCGGCATGCAGCCGCCTAATCAGAAAGTGGTGTACGTCATTGTTGGTTTGCTCGCGATCCTGCTGGCGATCTGGTACGGCGCCGGTGTGCGCAAGAGCTTTGCGGGCCCGCCGATCGGCAAGGTGTCGAAGGAGCGCGAGCAGGAGTTGAGCGGGCTCGAGGGGCGACTGGGGGAAAGCTGACGCACTGCGAGTGCGCGGCCAGGCGCCGCCATCCATGTCTGAAAAAAATAACGTCAGCCGGCCCTGAAGCCGGCTGACGTTTTTACGTCTACCGCATGATGAGGCGGTTGCTAATTAGATACCGACGTATCCCACCGGCACCGTCGCATTCGACTTCGCAACCGAAGCGTTGTTAGACACCACATACACCGGCGATTCAGTCAGATTAAGCGTCAACGTCCCATTACTGTAACTCGCGCTCGAAGCATTCCCCATCATATCGACCACCTTCACGGTACCGCTCGTGCCCGGCGCATCCACAGTGAGGCTATACGGCACGCTATAGCTCGAGCTGAACCCAACACTCGCATCCCACACGCTATTGTTGTGCGCCCACAAAGCGGTGATCACCGCCCCATTCCCCACCTGCTGGAACGCGTACGCGTAGACCCCGGTTGGCGTGCCGTTCACCGCTCCAAGCGTATGCGTGCCATCGAGCGTATGCGTCATCGCGCTGATTGCCATCGCGACTGGCTTCGGACTGATGTTCGTCGCGCCGAAGGCACCCTGCGCATCGCTCAGGTCGAAGAACGTGCCGTAGCCGACTTCGCCCGGATAGTCCGCACCGTAAAACACGTAGGTCTGATCCGCGCCTTCACCCAGCGTGATGATGTGCATGCGCGCCGCGACCGCCGCTTGCGCGTACAGCACGTTCGCGCTCGGATAGTTCGGACCGTACGAGCTGCCGAGGTCGTAGCTGATTCCGGCTTCCGTGGAGAACAGCTTCATGCCCGTGCGGTAGTCGGTGGCCATTTCAGCGCGCAGAGCACGCATCTGGCCGCGCAGCGAACCTGAGGCGGTCGACGGGTCACTGTCGTAGCGCTCCGGCGGATGCGACGGCGAAGTGCCCGCGTCGTAGTAGCCATGCGTTGCCACCGCGTCGATGTATTGGCCGAAGCCGAGCGGCGCGAGGCGCTTCAGACGCGTCGTGGTCAGGCTCGGGAACGCATCGGCCGGGCCCATCACCACCGCGTTCGAATCGGTGGAATGGACGCCTTGATAGACGGACTGATACAGCGCGATGAAATTGGCATCGGTGTCGGTCCAGAACTCGTTGGGCTCCCACGTCACCTGATAGTAGTTCGCCGACTGGGTCGGGAAGTACGCCGCGCGAATCGCGCTCGATTCCGTGCCGACGCGGCTCATGTAGTTCTGGTAATACGAAAGGTTGGTCGGCACGCTCGTGTCGTCCTGGAACGCGCCGGTGCTGCTCGCCCAGGCAGGGATGCCGTCGAGACGGATCAGGCGCATCACGTTGCCGCTCTTGTAGAACGGATCGAGATTGTTCGTGGAAGGGTTGAAGGTGTTCGCGCCGTTCGGCTCCATCGTCGAAAGCTGGCGGTCGTCGATCGTCGACGAGATGCCGAGGTCGGCCAGCAGAGGGCCGTTGTCGTTCGCGCCCTGCATGCCGAAGCGGTGCTGGTCCTGATGCGCGTAGGTGACCGCAGGCACGACCTGGGACAGGTTCGGCAGCACACCGAAGGTCGCAATGCCGACCGGACGCGTGCCGGCCTGTGGCAGTTGGCCGCCGTTCTGCGCGAGCGTGCCCGTCGCGGCGAAATAGCCGGCGAGTGTCGAAGTGCAGTTGAGCGTGATGGTCTTCGAACCGCTCGGGACGGCGGTGCTGCCGCTCGCCGCCACTCGGCCGATGGTGTCCGTGACGGCCCAGTTCAGCGTGTCGGCATTCGGCACGTTGGTGCTGAAGGCGAGCTGGAAGGTGGTGCCGGAAGCGAAGATGCGTGTGCCGTCAGCACTCGGCGTGTCGGCGGAAATGGTGGCGCTGCCGGAGCCCGCCGAGACGGCCGGCGATGCACAACTGAGCGTCGCGACGGTGGTGCCCGCGCCGTTCACCGTGGCGGTGCCGCCGGTGCTGCTGTTGCCCGCCGCAGTCGAGTTGGACGAGCCGGAGCTGCCGTTGAGCTGGCTTGTTGCGTTGTTGCTGGCGCCGTTACCGCCGCCGCCACCACCGCAGCCCGCTAGCGCGAGAGAAAGTGTCGAAAGTAGGAGTAGTTGCGATTTCATCAATCTAACCAATGCGTTCTGTGAATATTCGCTTGCCTCTTCGCGCAAGGCGCGTAGGGAGACAGAGCAAACATCGGGGTTCAATTGCAAGCCAGCCGATGACCGAGGCATCGACACTGGCCGTCCTGGATGCGCAACCATTCGGTCGCGCGAAGGTGTGATGCCTTCCCGGGTTGTCGGCCCCGAACGCATTTCTCTGCAGAGAAATTCTTATCGTACGAATCCATGCCACTCGTCATGGCAGATTTGGCGGAATCGGACGACCGGGGAAGGTGTGACGAATACAACGAACGTCTTGAGGAACAGCGCAATCCACATCGAAGTGCTTGAGTTCATCGCGCCATTCGATGAACTTTTTACTGTCCTGTAAGCAAGAAAGGCTCTGATGGGAAGAATCGACTGCAACAATACTCATTAGTATGTTTAAAAGAAGTAACGAGTCGTTACGTATGAACAATAAGGCAGTACTAATTGCATTGATCGCACAAAAAAATACGTATGAGGAGATTAGTCTTTGTCCGCCAAACAGAAATGGGGTCGAAAAGATTTGCAACGGATGCCTAACTATACGAATCGGGGTAAACCGCTGAGAAATGGGCGATAGCGCTCATTGCATAGCCGAAGGAGCCTTGCAGATGGCGGAAAAGTGCTGGGCCTTCGGTGTAACGTTTCCTCGCGATAGTGACTTCGCGGCGGAACTGTCGCTGTTTTACGGAGACGAGGCCGCGTCCCGCGAAAGGGGCGCGCCAGATGAACGATGATGGATGTCGACGGTTTTTGGGGGCGGTACTTGCTGGTCGGCTTGTCCATCCGCTGCGCAAAAAAGGCGGTTATCCAGAGAGATAAATCGTGAGAATTCTTCAGTTGGTTCATGCCCCGCGACTTTCCGGGGCAGAAGTACTTGTAAAAGGTCTCGCGATTCAACATCAGCGCGGCGGCCATGAGGTCTGTATAACGTCACTGCTTCCTCAGCAGGACGATTTCGTCGGCATTCGTGCGGAGCTGGAAGCCGCAGGCGTCACCTGTCTGTTCCCGACCAGCCGTCACGGCAGGGTGGGCAAATTGCTGCACCTGTATCGCGTGGTGCGCCAGTTCCGTCCCGACTTCATCGTGGCGCATGCCACGCTCGCCGCACTCTATGTGCGTCTTCTGCCGGTGCATACGCCGATCGCCTGGGTGATGCACTCCGGCGTCAATGACTTCGAGAACGGCGCGCTCAAGCAGGCGGAGCGCCTGCTGTCACGGCGGGCGAGAGCGATCATCGGCGTGTCGCAGCAAAATATCGACGACTACCTGCGAGAAATCGGCAAGCATCCGGCGATGGTCGTGATCCCGAATGGCGTGGACGCGTCGCTGTTCGCCGAAGACAGCAACCCATCCGTACCGGATATCGCAGTGCCTGCGAAGCAGATCGTTCAGCTAGGCCGCTATATAGAAGGGAAGAGTCAGCTGGACACGATCCGCGCGTTCGAGCGCGTCGTGCAGAGCGAGCCTGAAGCGCGCCTGCTGCTGTGCGGAGTCATCGAGGAGATTCCCTATTACGAGGCGGTGGTGTCGCTGGTTCATCAGCTTGGCCTCGACAGCCGCGTGACGGTATGCGGGCCGCGCCTGGATGTCGCCGCGATTCTTCGCTCTTCACGTGTCTTCGCCATGCCTTCGCGTTTCGAAGCGCAGAGCATCGGCTTTCTGGAGGCGCTCGCCTCGGGCATTCCTGTCGTGGCGAGCCGGATTCCGTCGTTCGGTTTTGCCAGTGGATTTGCCGGCGTTAGTCTCGTCGACACGGCCGATCCGGAGGCCTATGGCCGCGCCTTGCTCAAGGCGCTCGATATGCCGCGAGCGAACCGGCAACTGGCGGGATACACGTTGCACGACACGGCAGATCGCTACATGACGATCGCGCGCCAGTTCGTTCAGCCGCTGCGCGTGTCGACCTGAACCGCGTCGGGTCGACCGGCTTGCGCTACTGCGCCAACCGGTCGATTCGCACCGTCTCCGAGAACAGTCCCGGGAGTTCACCGAGATCCTGGGCTGCACCCAAGGCGAAACCATCGCCTACCGGATAGCGCGTCAGCGCTGGTGCGCCGCCCGTGAAATAGAAATCGCCGAGCGTGGCGTCCGTTCTTCGATAGAGCACGAGCGCGGCATTGCGCTTGTCACGCACGAAAGCCGGAAAGACATCCGACCACGACATGCCACGCAGCGTCGCCGCCTGGACCGGCACGGCGCTCGCGTCCGCTGTGTCGAGCGTGGCAACGTCGATCAACGCGTCCTCGTTCGTTCCGTCGAGATGCGGTGTCAAAAGAATCAGCGTATTGCTCGCTTTGCCGTGCACGGCCCCGACCGTCACTTTGACGAAGTCGGGCAGGAAACTCGCCGGCAATAGTTTGCGTTCGCCGATGGTCATGCGTGTGCCGTCATTGGAAATTGGCGTGAGCGCGAGCCGGCCGTCCGCACCATCCACCGCGACCAGCGACGTGCGTGAACCTGCAGTTTGGACTGGCAGAAGATTGGCGTTTTGCCGCAGCGTTTTTGCTTGCGCCATGAGTGTCGGCGCTGAGCCCGTCGAGCCCGTGGAAGACGCCGTCCAGAGGTCAAGCCCGCTATCGGCGCGTTTCTGTGCGATCAGCACGCCGGCACGTCCCATTCCGCCGAAGTCCGCCGCCACATATTGCTGCGTCAACGCGGGCCTGAACTCACGGCTCGTCTGAAGCCAGAGACGTGGAGCCTCGAAGCGCTCGCCTGTGCTGCGAAGCAACCAGAACGCGGTGCCACCCTGGCGCGCGGTGATGACCATCAAGTCGGTCTTGCCGTCACCGTCGAAATCGCCGAGCAGGAAGCGCGCGCTATCGAAGCACAGCTTGTCATCCGTGCAACTGGGCGCGGTGGCGCGGGGATCGAAAGCAACGAGGCCGGCGTACCAGAGCGCAGGAGGCGACGCTTTCACGAGCGACGCCGCATACACATTAAAGCCGGGTCCGTCGTGTTGTCGTTGCACGTAGACCGCGGCTTGCTCGCCCGTGCCGGCGACGTCGCCGACCATTGCGGTTGCGAGGCGCAAATCGGTTGCCTGGGTGCGCTGCTGGGTCGCCCACCGGTAGCGTGTGGTGAGCTGGGTGCAGCCGCGCATGGTGAGCTTGCCGTCGTTTTCGCCGAGGCAGTGCCGCAGCGGCGTATAAACGAGGCCGAAGTCCCACGGCGTCCAGCGCTGCGCCATGTCCCATTGATCACAGGTCTCGGAGATCAGATAGCCGTCGCGTTCGGCGATGCATTGCGAAGTCGCGACGCTGACGAGCGCGGCGTTGCGCGCATTGCCGGGATAGACCGTCACGGGATCCCAGCGCCATTGTTGCGTGGACGAGCCCGTGCATGCGGCGAGTGTCGGCGCCTGGCCGCTGCCTGCGGAGGTCAGGCAGCGAGTTGCCGCCGCATTGAATAGCTGAATGGGATGCGGCTGGAAATCCGCGACGTGGCGATCGCTGCGATCGGCGAAGGCATAGCGGCGCGCGACCCAGTTACCGTCCCACTGGAACTCGCCGAATACGTGCGAAAACTCGCTACCGTCGACAGAAAAATAGCTGGCGACGATGTCGCGCTTGCGCTGAACTTCGGCCGCCGACACATTGCCCGGCCAGTCGCCGGTCGGATAGGTGATGTGGTATTCGATCGGCACGCTTTTGTTCAGCGTCTGGGCGACGTGGCGCGTGATGCGCGCGGCGTAGATGTGATCGGGGTGCTCGAGAAACGGTACGGTGTCCGGATTGAGCGTGTAGATCTGCGACGCCCCGGCGAGTATCACTCTCAGTGTGGCCGACAGCGAGGCCCGATCGTATTGCACACGCACCGAACCGTCGGCGTTCATCGGATAAGTGGAAAGCGTGGCGCGCTGTTCCCACAGCAGGCCGAGCGGTTCGCGGCCGCCGCGCACGGCGCCGCCGGGCAGGCGGAATTCGAGCAGACGGACTTGCGGCTTGGCCTTCAGCACCATCTGATGCACTAGCTTGCCGGCGATCGGAATATTCGTTTCGATCCATTCGTCAGGCACCCCCGCCATGCGCGCGTACGCGAGCCGCGAGGCCCGCTCGCGGGTCTGCACGTAAGCGAAATCCGCACCGTTGGCGCCGCCGATCAGATGGACAGTGGTGATGCACCAGCCGGCGTCGAGCCGTTCGCTGATGGCGGGGTCGACAAAGAGCAGATCGTCGTCGAGGTGAGCGACGACTGTCACCAGCGTGCCGGCGCCGCAATCGGCCGCGCGCGCCGCGCCCGGAAAGAGAGCGAAAAAAAGTAGCGCTAGAAGAGCAATGGATGAATCGCGAACGAGCCTGGCTGCCGATGATCGCATGTCTGATTCGAGCCCTGACGGTGAACTCGATCATACTGTACCGGCGTGAGTTGCCGCGTTGGCGAACTCACAGTAGATATCACTTTGCGCACCGGCAATGGGTCATGCGGGTGGCGGGGCTGTTGGCGCTAGCGGAAATAAGCCTTGGTGTTCTCGTGGACATCGGCGCGTGCGAGCAGCTCAGAAGGTGTTAGCCAGAGATAGTCGCTGTGCTGGTCGAGCCGGCCGACCGAGATGGTGCTAGTGAACTGCAGACCATAGGCGAGCACGATGTAGTGCGTCGACACGTCAGGCTCGGCGGCGAAATTGTCTTTGTAATGGTGTTCGAAAACGCCCTCGAAGCGCGCGGTCGAGCGCGTCAGCCTGCCGATGCCCAATTCGGCGTCGGCGATGCGCGTGAACGCTCTGTCGAGTGTTTCGTCTTTGAGAATTCGCCCGCCGGGAACGAACCATGTGCCGCGGGCGGGGCGATTGCGCCGGTGGCCGATCAACACGCGGCCCTCGGCGTCGCTGACGATCAGATCGATCGCGACCAGCGGCGTCAGACGCACCACGTCCAGGAAATCGATCTCGGTCAGCATTCCATCTCCTGCAGGGTGCGCGTCGCGTTGAGCGCAGGGTGATCGTGAGGCGATGCTGAAGGCACTAGTAGTCGCCATGATGTTCATCATCCCGGGTGAGACGGCTTGAGACATTCGCCAGCAGCAGTGCGACCAGAATCGCGCCGACCGTGGCGAAGACAAACGCCCCAACCATCCCGGCCAGCACCAGCATTGTCCATGCGAGGCCGTTCATTTCTCGGTTCCGGCGCGTTGATATGCGTGCGAGGTAGTCTTCTTCTGGATTTTACGGGTGTAAGAAACGACTTGCCCTGTCACATCACGCCGAAGTATCGCCGCGTCTCGACAGCAAGCGGTGCCTATCGAGGGGTCTACGGCGGCCGCTACGCGCACCCCGCGCCTTGTGCGGTACATCTAGCGAGGCACGTAACCCTCCGGCGTCATGACCGCGTCTTTGAACACGCCGGCGTTGGCGGACACCACATAGATAGGCGTCGGCGACAGCTTGAGGTTCGCGACACCGTCGCGATACGGCAAGCTCGATGGGTTGCCCATCATGTCGAACACGGTCACTTCGCCTGACGTGCCGGGTGCGTCGACACGCAGACGATAATCCGCGCTCTGGCTCGCGCTGAAACCGGTTTTGGCATTCCACGCGTCGTTGTCATGCGTCCACAGCGCCGTCACGATCTTGCCGCCGCCGAGCCGGCGGAACGCGTACGCGTAGACGCCTTTCGGCAGAGCTTTGAGCGGCCCGAGCGTATCCGTTCCGTCGATGATCCGCGTCATCGCCGCCACCGCGAGCGCGGCAGGTTTGGGGCTGATGCGCGCGGCGCCGTAGGCGCCAGTCGGATGATCGAGTTCGAAGAAAACCCCGTAGCCGGGCGCCGCGTCCGGCATGTCCGCGAGGTAGAACACGTAGGTCATGTCCGCGCCTTCGCCGAGCAGGATGAGATGCGTGCGCGCCACGACCGCGGCTTGCGCATACAGCACGTTCGCGCCCGGATAGTTCTTGCCATACGCCGCACCGATGTCATAGCTGATGCCGGTTTCGGTGACGAACAACGGCGCACCGGGTTTCAGGTATAGACGCAACTCGTGCCGCAGGGCGCGCATCGCGGCGGGCAGCGCGCCAGGCACGGTGCCCTGGTTGCCTGAATTGGCGACGCGCTCGGGCGGGTGCGATGGTGTGGTGCCGATGTCGTAATAGCCGTGAATGGTCATGCCGTCCATATAGCGGCCGATCCCGAGCGGACCGAGACGGCGCATCTTCTCGACATTGACTTGCACTGACGCGTACGTCACCCCCATCACTACGGCATGCGGGTCCGTCTGATGAATGCCCTCCCAAACCGCCTTATACATTGCGACGAAATTCGCGTCGGTGTCGCGCCACGGCAGGCCGCCGTCGGCGTCCGGTTCCCATGTCACCTGATAGTAGTTGTCGCGCTGTTTGGGGAAGTAGGTCATCCGCGTACGGTTGGACTCGGCGCCGACTTTGGCCATGTAGTCCTTCATTTGTGCGAGCGAGGTCGGCGCATAGCTGTGCGTCTCCTTGCCGGTCGGACTAGCCCACTGAGGAATACCGTCGAGCTGGATCAGACGCATGATGTCGCCGCGCCGGAAGTAGGGCAGCAACTGCTTGCTCGCGGGATCGAACGCGCCTGCGTTTTTCGGCTCTTCCATATACCAGTTGCGATTGTCGTTCGCCCACGAGAGGCCGAGCGCGGTGTAAGCCGGCCGATAGCCGTCGCCGTCGCAGCAATGTTGCCCGGGCGCAAGGTATGCAGTGCCCTGTCCGCCGAATCGGTGCAGGTCTTCGTAGGGAAAGCGAACGGCGGGCAATGCTGCGGAGGTGTCGGGCAGGACGCCGAAGGTGGCGATTCCCGCAGGACGTGTGCCATGCGATTCGAGCTGGCCGTGTGCGCGTTCCAGCGAAGCGGAGACGGCGAAGTAGCCGGCGACCGTTGAAGCGCAACTGAGCGTCGACAGCGTGGCGCCCGCCGCAACGGGGAAGCGGCCGCTGGCACGCACGGCATTCCAGCTGTCGCGGATTTGCCAGTTGAGCGTGTCGTTTTGCGCAGGTCGTGTCGTGAAGACGAGTGCGAACGGTTTGTCTGCTGCGAACAGGCGCGTGCCGTCGCTCGGCGTGTCCGCTTCCAGCAGATCGCCGTTTGCGGCCGCGCGTACTTGTGAGGTGGGCGCGCCGCAGCGCAGACCCTGCCCGGGCGGCGCCTTTAATGAAGTGGATACCGTGGCCGCAGATTCCTGCGCGGCGGCAGGCGCTGTGTCTTTTTTCGCCGAGGCAGCGGCTTCAGCCTTGGCCGCCGTGCTCGAGTCAGCCGCAGTGACCGCAACTGCGCAGCGCTTCTCCACACCGGGTGCAGGATCGCCGAACACACCGTTATTGCAATCGGCGCTGGCCGTGAACGTCTTGATGACATGTTGCTCGACGGTGCCGTACAGCACGTCGCGCGTACCGTTGAACCGGCAGGTTCCATATTCCGCCGCGCAAGGTGTCCACTTTCTGCCGTCGACCGTCAGATCGGCATTGCTTGCGCTGTCAGGACCGGCTGAAGCCGCTGCCGCGCTACACGAGGAGGCCATCATGGCCAGCAGGATAAACACCGCCACCGAGGCGGCAACGCGCAGCACTGACCCGTGGGCGACACAGGCGCCGGAGCGTGGTTGCAGCGAGCGATATTCACATACATCAGACATGTGTTCCCCGTGTCTTTCGACGCATAGGTTGCGGCCTGTTGCAACGATAAGGCGTGACCAGATGGCTAGTTGACCAGGCCAGACCCGCCTCAGGCCACCTCGTGTCGCAATGTGTTGCGGAAACCGCATAGGCCATTTCCGCAATTCTATGGCGGAAACATACCGGCTCTCATCCGACAGAATCCGCCATTGGCCCGTCTATTGCCGGGCTGGCTAAAGCTGTCTTATTGCCGTGTTTCACGTTTGAAACATTAATCGTCATGTTTATATTCTCCAGATCCAATAACAACGAATTAAATAATTTTCTCTCTCGAAAAGTGCTTATATTGGATACTGTTTTATATGTCTCTGCCGACCAAATATATCGTCAGAAGAAAGCCCCGCGGGCATCCGGTAAGAACAATGACTGGTGCAAACAAGGGGGCTGCGCTCATTCTGGCGATGTGACGGAAAGAAGTCACTTCGAATCTGCAGAATGCCGGGCAGATCAAATTGCAACTCAAGCATTTCGAGTGGCGGTTGTATGTGCGCCAGCACACAAAAAATCACATTAATTAGCATTAGGATTCGCGGAATGTGAATTCATTCATATGCAGAATCGGCAATTAATTCGTTGAAAAATAGTAGCAGAGCAATTGTTCCGAAAATCACTGGCTGGCCACCATATTGAAACGCCAACATGTCTGCACTTTCGGTCATGGCGGCTAAATGCTTGATTGCGGATGGCTATGATGCACTGCACAGAGCATTCCTCTGTGTGGGCGTTCAAGGTTGAAAAGTAGATCCGTTTTCAGTTGAGAGGATGACTATGACCTGCGCGAGTCTCGAGTCTGCCATGTTGCGCTGGGTGCACGCACCGAACAAAGGTATGCGTCGCATCGCAATCCTGATGTTCAACGACTGCTCGCTGCAGGGCGCGGGCGTGGTTGCCGAAGTGTTTCAGGCTGCTAACGAACTGGCATCGTCCGGATCCGGTGGCTGGTTGTATGACGTTTCTTTCCTGTCGGCCGACGGCGGCATGGTGACCTCGTCATCGGCACTGCGGGTCTGGACCGACGGGCTCGACGCGCGCCATTACGGCGGCTTCGACGCGTTGTATGTGGCCGGCGGCAAAGGCGCATTCGCCGCAGCCGGCGACGAGCGGCTGATCGCCTGGTTACGGCGTGTGCGCCGCAACACGGGCATGATCCGGCCGATCGCGGAAGGGCGCGCCTTGCTCGAAGCAGCCTATGTGCCGGACAGCAAGGAAAGCGGCGAATTTCACCAGCCGCAGTCGATGTCGTCGCGCCAGACCGAGCAGAACGGCGACGCGGGTGACCGGCTTGAATCGATGAGAAGCGCGCTCGCCATGATCAAGCGCGATCTCGGCGGCGCGACCGCCCGCACGGTGGCCGAGCGTCTGCTTGCCGATTCGTGCTCGAACCTCGCACCGCTGCTTGGCGAAGACGGCGGCTTGAGCCCCGGCGACAAAGTGCGCGCGGCGGCTCGCTGGCTGCAAGAGAATTGCCAGCAATCGATTTCGATTGCCGATGCGGCTCAGTTCGCCGCGATGAGCGAGCGCAACTTCCTGCGCCGCTTCAAGATGGAAATGGGCATCACGCCCTCGAGTTTCCTGTTGCATGAGCGCCTTGCGGTGACCTGCAGCCTGCTGACCGAGTCGGAATTGCCGGTGGACAAGATTGCCCGGCGTACCGGCATGGGTAACGGTGACCGTCTCGCGAAGGTTTTCCGTAAGCGGATGAGGATTTCCCCGACTGAGTTCCGGATTCAAAGCCGCCGCATGGTCGGCGGATAGCGCGCGCCGCGAACCGCGCTGAGCGCGCCCAACACGTAGTCGTCTCGTACCGCGCTTCGGTAAGTATTTCCTTGATCTCAAAAAATTATAAGGAATCCGAATATGTTGACTAAGGGAGTTGTGAACGCTGCGTCGGCGAATCCGGACGGTGCCAATGCCGGGACCGCCGGTGCGCATTGCGCGCGCATCGTCCCGGTCATTCTTGCCGGCGGCTCGGGCACGCGGCTGTGGCCGGTGTCGCGCGAAAACTATCCGAAGCAACTGATCGACGTGGTCGGTTCAGACTCGCTGTTGCAGGCGACTGCCCGGCGTATGGACGGCTTTCCCGCCGGCTGGAACGTGGACGCGTCGCCGATCATCGTGTGCGGCGAAGAACACCGGTTTGTGATTTCCGAGCAGCTTCTGGAAAACGGCGTGAACGCGCGTCTGATCGTCGAGCCTGCGCGGCGCGATACGGCGCCGGCGTTGACGCTCGCGGCGTCGCTCGCGTGCGCGGACGGCGACGACGCGATTCTCATCGTGATGCCAGCCGACCATTCGATTGCGGATGTGCCTGCGTTGCAAGGCGCGCTGGAACGCGCGGCCAGGTATGCGGAGCGTGGTTTGATCGCCACGCTGGGTGTGCCGCCCACGCGCCCCGATACGGGCTTCGGCTATATCCGTATCGGCGCGGAATTGCCCGATGGAGGTTATGCAATCGACGGCTTCGTCGAGAAGCCGGCCGAGGAAATTGCCGCGCAGTACGTCGCTGCGGGCACGTATTGGTGGAACGCAGGGATCTTCGTCGTGCGGGCACGCGTGTGGCTCGATACGCTGCAACGCCTGCAGCCGGAGATGCACGCAGCCTGCGAACGCGCATTCGCGAACGGCCGCAGCGAAGGCGCGTATTTCCGTCCGCTCGTGGACGCTTTCCTGAGTTCACCCGCTGACTCGATCGACTATGCCGTGATGGAGCGCCTCACTGACGTGAGCGACGTGAGTGACGCGAGCGCCACGGACGAGACAGCCGCGCCCCATGTCACTGACCCGCAAGACTCCGCTGCAAATCCGTCCGGCGTCGTTGTGCGGCTCGATGCGGGCTGGTCGGATCTCGGTTCCTGGGACGCCGTCTGGGCCGCAATGGATAAGGACGCCAACGGCAACGCCGGGCGCGGCCGCGTGACGTTCGAAGGCGCGGTGTCGAGCTATGCGCATTCCGAAGGCCGGCTTGTCGCCTGTGTGGGCACGACCAATGTGGTGGTCGTCGAAACAGCCGACGCCGTGCTGGTGGTCGACCGCTCACATGTGCAGGACGTCAAGGGCCTGGTGTCGCGCATCAAGGCGCAACACGCTCCCGAGGCCGATGCGCATCGCAAGGTGCGGCGCCCGTGGGGCTTCTACGATTCCATCGACCACGGTGAACGCTTCCAGGTGAAGCGCATCGTCGTCACGCCGGGCGCAAAGCTTTCGCTGCAACTGCACCACCACCGCGCCGAACACTGGGTCGTCGTGCGTGGCACGGCGCTCGTCACGCGCGGAGAAGAGCAGTTCCTGCTGAGCGAAAACGAGTCGACCTACATTCCACTCGGCACGCGTCACCGGCTCGAAAACCCGGGGAAAGTACCGCTCGAAATCATTGAAATCCAGTCAGGCACCTATCTCGGTGAAGACGACATTGTGAGGTTCAACGACAACTACGGCCGCTGCTCCTAACAGCGCCCCCGGAATCATGTGTGGAAAAGAACGAACGGCAAGAACGAGGTAAGCAAAATGCGCAAGTTTCAGGATTTGCTCGCGCGAGTTTTCGATGTCGCGTTGGTACTGGTGGGTGCGGCGGTGGCGTCGCAGATCCGCTTTGATTACCTCGCTCAATCAGGGTTCTATTGGGCGCTCGTGATGTTTTCCGCCGCCTTTGCGCTGGCCACCTTTCCAGCGTTCGGCGTGTATGAATCATGGCGCGGCCGTTCCAAGCTCTCATTGGCCGGACAGGTGTCGCTTGCGTGGTTGATGGTGCAGGGCAGCGCGCTTGTGCTGATGTATTCGCTGCATCGCATCGACTTCGTCTCGCGGCTGTGGTTCTCGTATTGGACTGCGGTGACGGGCGGCCTGTTGATCGCTGACCGGCTGATCATGCATGCGGTGCTGGCGCGTGCGCGCAGTGCCGGTCTGAATCTGCATCAGGTTGCGATCGTCGGTAGCGGCTCGCAGTGCGACGCGATCATCCGCAGGATCGATTCGGCGCCCGGCACAGGCTTTCGCGCGACGGCCGTCTACAACACGCGCCCTGACGTGTCTGCTGTGACCAGCCCGCGGGTACCTGTCTGCGAGACGGTGGATGCGCTTGCCGACTACATTCGCACCAACGATGTGCACGAACTCTGGCTCATGTTGTCGCTCACCGAAGAGCCGCTGATCTGCAAACTGATCAACGAGTTCCGCGACGATCTGGTGAATATCCGCTTCATGCCCGACGTGCGCAGCATCGCATTGTTCGATGGCAGCGGCGTGATCGATCTGCTCGGCATGCCGGCGATCAACCTGGTCGCCTCGCCGCTGTCAGCCAGCTCGATGCTGAAGAAGGAAATCTTCGACCGCCTGTTCGCCGCTTCGGCGTTGATTGGCCTCGCGCCGATCCTGCTCGCCATAGCGATCGCGGTGAAGCTCTCGTCGCGCGGCCCGGTTCTCTTCAAGCAGAAGCGCAAAGGCGCGGACGGCCACGTCTTCACGATCTACAAATTCCGCTCGATGCGACTGCATGCCGAGCCGAAGGGCACGCTCAAACAGGCGACGCGCGACGATCCGCGCGTCACGCGCGTCGGTGCATTTCTACGCCGCACGAGCCTCGACGAACTGCCGCAATTCTTCAACGTGTTGCGTGGCGACATGTCGGTCGTTGGACCGCGTCCCCATGCACTCGAGCACGACGACCTCTATCAGAAAGTGGTCGCCGGCTACATCAATCGCTATCGGATCAAGCCGGGCATTACAGGCTGGGCGCAGATCAACGGCTTTCGTGGCGAAACCGACCGCATCGAGAAGATGGAGCGTCGCGTCGAACATGACCTGTACTACCTGGGGCATTGGTCGTTCGCACTCGACATGCGGATTATCGGCGCGACGATCGTTGCCGGACTGGCGCATCGAAACGCTTACTAAGTACTAAGTAGTTAACAAGCACGCTGGGCTCTACCTCCCCCGAGGACAGTCCCTGGCGCAAGGAGGAAACACCATGAGCTCGCTTGGTATACGCACGGGAAGTCTCGTGATTTTCACAGTTGCAACAGTGCTTTCCGGATGCGGAATCGTACCGGGTCAACAGATGATTACCCCAGCCGCGGTTCAGGACACGGGTGGGGACTACAGCACGGAAGCGTCGCAGCAACAGCAGATTCCGATTACTGACATCAACCTCGCGCTGCTGCGCAAGATGAACGCGACGCAGACGGCCACGACGCTGCCGCCGCAGACAACCGCGCTGTTCGGCAAACCGACCTCTTACAAGGTCGGCCCGGGCGACGTGCTGCAGATCGTCGTGTGGGACCACCCGGAGCTCGCCGCCGCGCTGGGCCAGCCCGCGCAGAACGCGAAGACGTCGGACGCCGCGCCTGGTTTTCTGATCGACGAAAACGGCGACGTGCAGTTTCCGTATGCAGGCACGGTGCACGTGGCTGGCAAAGACGTCGGGACGATCCAGAAGGATCTGCACAAGCGTCTGAGCAACGTGTATCAGAAGCCTGAGGTGACGGTACGGGTGGCCTCGTTCCGCAACGCGCAGGTTTATGTCGACGGTGAAGTGCGCACTCCTGGCGCGCAGTCGGTCACGGACATTCCGTTGTCGTTGACGAGCGTGATCAACCAGGGCGGCGGCTTCAGCCCGAACGCGGATCGCAGCCGCGTTGAGCTGATCCGCAACGGCGTGACGTATCCGCTCAACGTGGACGACCTGATCAAGCGCGGCCGCAATCCGTCGGACATCTATCTGCAAGCGGGCGACATCGTGCGGGTGGCTTCGCGCGAAGACAGCGGCGTGTATGTGATGGGCGAAGTCAACAAGCCGGCGACGATCCTGCCGATGCGTAACGGCACGCTGACGCTTTCGCAGGCCATTTCCGATAGCGGCAGCTTCGACTCGAACACGGCGGCGGCCAGACAGTTGTTCGTGATCCGCAATTCGACCAGCGAATCGCCGCAGGTCTACCACCTCGATGCGACCTCGCCGGTGTCCATGATCCTCGCCAATCAGTTCGAGCTTCAACCGAAGGACGTCGTGTATGTCGGTCAAGGCGGGCTGGTCCGCTTCAACCGTGTGCTGAACCTGCTGCTGCCGGCGATCAATGCGGCTGTAACGGGTGCCGTTCTTGCGAAATAACAACCGTGCAACGTGACCATGAACCGCCGGGCTTTGTTGGGTGAACAAAATGGCAATTAATTTCGAAAACCGCTATACCGACGTGTCCGGACCGGACGAGCTGCACCTGTCGGATTATCTGCGCACGATCGTGAGAGGTTGGCGCACGATCGTGATGGTGACGCTGATCGCACTCGCGCTGGGGTGCGCGTATGCGTTCCTTGCGCCGCCGACTTACCGCGCAGATGTGCTGTTCCACGTTGAGGACAAGACAGCCAATGCCAATGCGAACGGCAAGGATTCCTTGCCGCCGCTCACCGGCATGTTCGACACCAAGCCCTCGACGGCGGCGGAGATCGAGTTGCTGAAGTCGCGTCTCGTCACCGAGGAAACGGTCAAGAATCTGCACCTCGATATCACGGCTTCGCCGCGTTATATGCCGTTCATCGGCGGGATGATCGCGGGCCTGGTGAACGGGCAATGGGGCTTCAAGTTGCCGTCATTCATCAACGTGTCGGGCTTCGCATGGGGTAACGAGAGCATTGCCGTGTCGCGTTTCGACACGTCGAAGGACTATTACGACACGACCTTCACGCTGATTGCGGGCGATGCGGGTTCGTACGTGCTGCGCGACAAGAACGGTATCGCGATTCTCTCCGGCCACGTCGGCGAGACCGTGCAAACCGACACCGCCGACGGCCCGATCGCGTTGCATGTCGACAAGCTGGTCGGCGAACCTGGCGCGCGTTTCGAGCTGCAGCGCGCTTCGACGCTGGGCACCGTGGACCGCCTGCAAAAGGCGCTCGTGGTGGCCGAAACCACGCTGCAGTCCGGCGTGATCCGCACCAGCCTCGAAGGCGGCGACCCTGCGCTGACGGCGGCGATCGTCAACAGCATGGCGCGCGAATTCGTGCGTCAGGACGTGGAAAGCCGTTCGACCGAAGCGGAGCACATGCTGGCCTTCCTCGACCAGCAACTGCCTGGCTTGCGCAAGGAACTCGACGACGCTGAGCAACGCTACAACAAATTCCGCAATGCGCACGGCACAGTCGATCTCGGTGAAGAAAGCCGCCTATTGCTTCAACAGGTCGTCGACAACAAGACGAAACTGCTCGATCTGCAGCAGCAACGCGCGGAGATGTCGCAGCGCTTCACGGCGAATCACCCGGCGGTAGCCGCGCTCGATGCACAGATCGCGGCGTTGCAGGGCGCAGCGGCCACTATGAACCGCAGCGTGGCTGTGATGCCGGACACGGAGCAAACCGCGTTGCGTCTGCTGCGCGACGTGCACGTCGACACGGAGCTCTATACCAATCTGTTGAACAGCGCGCAGCAACTCCGGGTGGCGAAAGCCGGCCAGGTAGGCAATGTGCGGGTGGTTGACTTCGCCGAAACGCCTGACGAGCCGGTGCGCCCGAAGCGCGTGCTGGCGATCCTGATCTCGCTTGGCGGCGGCTTGCTGATCGGCATCATGCTGACCTTCTTCAAGCGCGCGATGTACGGCGGCGTGGAGCGTCCGGACGAGCTCGAAGCAGTGCTCGGCGTGCCGGTGTTCGCAATCGTGCCGCGCAGCCAGACGCAACTGCGTTTGCAGGAAAACGTCATGCTGCGCCGTCGCGGGCTGCATGTGCTCGCGCAACAGGCGCCGGAAGACATCGCGGTGGAAGGCGTGCGCAACCTGCGGACATCGTTGCAGTTGTCGCTCGATCATGCTGAGAACAACGTCGTGATGATCACGGGTTCGCGGCCCGATACCGGCAAGTCGTTCCTGTCGGTGAATCTGGCGGCGCTGGTGGCGTCCGCGAACAAACGGGTGCTGATCATAGACGGCGACATGCGGCGCGGCGACGTCCATTCGCATTTCGGCATCGCGCATCAGCCGGGGCTCTCGGACGTGCTGAGCGGTGGCGATCTCGCGTCGATGGTCCAGCGCGACGTGCTGCCTGGACTCGACGTGCTCGCCAAGGGCACGCTGCCCTCGCATCCATCTGAATTGCTGATGAGCAAGCGTTTCCAAACGATGCTCGACGAGTTGAAGTCGCACTACGACATCGTGATCGTCGACACACCGCCGGTGCTTGCCGTGACCGATTCGACGGTGATCGGCAAGTACGCCGGTACGACGCTGCTGGTGGTGCGCCATGGCCGCCATCCGCTGAACGAGATTGCCGAGACGGCCAAGCGGCTGCTCAACGGCGGCGTATCGCTCAAAGGCGTGCTGCTGACCGATGTGCCTCAGGAAGGGGCATTCCTCGGTTCCGGCTATCAAGGCGGTTATTACGGATACGACAGCATCGCGGGTTGATGTGACGGCCCCGATGACGGGGCCGCTCATTCAATCGTGATGTTGCACTGGCATTGCAAAGTTCAACGAAAGGAGGGGTTCATGAAACGCAAGGTCGCGCTGATCACCGGCATTACTGGACAGGACGGGTCGTATCTTGCCGAGCTGCTGCTCGCCAAGGATTACGACGTACACGGCATCAAACGCAGGTCATCGCTGTTCAATACGGACCGGATCGATCATCTCTATCGCGACCCGCACGATCCCGACCAGCGACTCTTCCTGCATCACGCCGACCTGACCGACTCGACCAGCATTCTGCGCGTGATTCAGCGTGTGGAGCCCGATGAGATCTACAACCTCGCGGCGCAGAGCCACGTGGCGGTTTCGTTCGAGGAACCGGAATACACCGCTAACGCCGATGGCCTCGGCGCGTTGCGAATTCTGGAAGCGATCCGCATCCTGGGGCTTCAGCACAAGACGCGTTTCTATCAGGCCTCGACCTCGGAGCTGTACGGCCTCGTGCAACAGGTGCCGCAGTCCGAGACCACGCCGTTCTATCCGCGCAGCCCGTATGCGGTCGCCAAGCTGTTTGCGTACTGGACCACGGTCAATTATCGCGAAGCGTACGGGCTCTATGCCTGCAACGGGATTCTGTTCAATCACGAATCGCCGGTGCGCGGCGAGACCTTCGTGACGCGCAAGATCACGCGCGCTGTGGCGCGTATCGCGGTGGGCATGCAGAAGACCTTGTATCTCGGCAATCTGTCGGCGTTGCGCGACTGGGGTCATGCGCGTGACTACGTCGAGATGCAATGGCGCATGCTGCAACAGGAACGGCCGGAGGATTACGTCATCGCCACCGGCGTGCAGTACAGCGTGCGTGAGTTTGTCAAGCATGCCGCCGCTGAGTTGGGCGTCACGGTGCGTTTCGAAGGCACCGGTGTGGATGAAGTCGGCATTGTCGAAAAGGTGGAAGGGCGCGAAATCAAGATGTCGCCCGGCGATGTGATCGTGCGTGTCGATCCGCGCTACTTCCGGCCAGCCGAAGTCGAGACGCTGCTGGGCGATCCGTCGAAAGCCCATGCGCAGCTCGGCTGGAAGCCGACCACGCCATTCAGTGCGCTCGTCAAGGAAATGGTGCGGTCGGACTATCAGATTGCGAGACGTGACGCACTTGTCACGCTGGCCGGTTTCACGGCACTGGAACATCACGAGTAACGGCGATGAACAAACAAGCACGCATCTTCGTGGCGGGCCACCGTGGCATGGTCGGCTCTGCGCTGGTCCGGCGGCTCAATGCCGAGGGTTATCACAACGTCATCACGCGCTCGAGGGCGGAGCTCGATCTCAAGGATCAGGCTGCCGTGAACGGCTTCTTCGAGCGGGAAAAGATCGACGTGGTGCTGCTCGCGGCCGCGCGCGTGGGCGGCATTCTCGCCAATGCGTCGCAGCCGGGTGAGTTCATTTATGAAAACCTCGTGATCGAAACCAACGTGATTCACGCTGCGTTTCGCGCGCAGGTAGAGCGGCTGGTGTTCTTCGGTTCGTCGTGCATTTATCCGAAGCAATGTCCGCAGCCGATCCGCGAGGAGTATCTGTTGACCTCGCCGCTCGAGCCGACCAACGACGCTTACGCGATTGCGAAGATCGCCGGCCTCAAGCTGTGCGAGGCGTACAACCGCGAATACAACACCCAGTACGTCTCGTTGATGCCGACCAATCTGTACGGCCCCAACGACAACTACGACCTGAACAGCAGCCATGTTTTGCCGGCTCTGCTCAGGAAGGCGCACGAAGCGAAGGTGAACGGCTCCGCGACCTTGACGGTGTGGGGCTCGGGCACGCCGCGCCGCGAGTTTCTGCATGTCGACGACCTCGCCGCGGCGACGCTCTTCGTGCTCGAGCACAACGTGACAGAAGGCCTGTTCAACGTCGGCGTGGGCGAAGACCTGTCGATTCGCGAACTGGCCGAATGTATCTGCAAGGTGACCGGCTTCGAGGGTGAACTCGTATTCGACGCGTCCAAACCCGACGGCACGCCGCGCAAGCTGCTGGACGTTTCGCGGCTCGCGCAAATGGGTTGGCACGCGACCATCGGCCTCGAAGAGGGCATCACGTCCACGTATCGGGAATTCGTTGAATTGCACGCCGGCTCGACCGCCGCCGCCGTCATGCACGTTTAGGCGCGCATTGAAGGCTGCTGGGCGCGATTCCGGCAATGAGGGAGCGCGTGGAGCGTTTCGCACGAATAGCGTGCAGCGCACACAGGGACGATTTTCGAGGAGTGGCATAAAAATGACTGCGTCAGTCACGATCTTCCACAACGTCGTATGGTCGCGTCACAAGGGTGTCGTGTTCTCCGCCTTGCATAAGATCTCGGCATCCGGCGCGATTCGCTACTCGATGGTGCAGATTGCGGATACGGAGCACGACCGGGTTGGTTTTTCGGACGTCGACTATTCCTACCATCGCTATCCGATGCAGAAGCTGTTCGACGGTTGCTACGAAGATGTGCCGACGATGAAGATGATCGCGCGGCTCACGTGGGAAGTGTTGCGGACGAAGTCGGATCTGATCGTCCTGCCGGGCTACCACCGTCCGGAATACTGGGCGATGCTGGCGGCGTGCATCGTGACTGGCAAGCGGCGCGCGGTGTTCTGCGATTCGACCGCGCGCGACCGGCCTAAAAAATTGCTGACGTCGATTCCGAAGCGCGTGTTCTTTTCGCTCTGTGATGGCTATTTCGGTTTCGGCGAACGTAGCCGCGAGTATCTCGAGTCACTCGGCGCGAAGCGCGACAAGATTTTCGTGCCGTGCCAGGCCGCGGCAATGCCTGGATCGTTTTCGCCGGAGCGTGCGCTGGTCGAGCGGGTCGCGGCACGCGCCGGCAATCAGCCGGTGTTTCTGTACGTCGGCCGTCTCTCGGAAGAGAAGGGCATCGGCACGCTGATCGAGGCGTTCGCCGGGTTGCGGCGCCGCATTCCTGCAGCGAAGTTGCGCATTGTCGGCACGGGGCCGATGGCGGACGCGCTGCAGGCGAAGGTGGCCGATCTGGAACTGGGCGACGCCGTCACTTTCGCCGGCAGTTTGCAGGACGAGCCGCTCACTCGCGAATATTACGGCGCGACCTGCATGGTGCTGCCGAGCTATAGCGAACCGTGGGGACTCGTCGTCAACGAGGCGCTCGCGCATGGTTGCCCCGCGGTGGTCAGCGAGAGTTGCGGTTGTGTGCCGGAACTGGTGATCGATGGCGTGAGCGGCTATGCATTTACGGCAGGCGATGTCGCCGGATTGCAGCGCACGATGCTCAAGGCGATGGAGGCATTCGCCGACGCCGGCGGCACGGCGCGCCGTTGCATGGATGTGATTCGCCGTTTCGATCCGCCTTCTGCCGCCGCCAATATCGCGCGTGGCTGTGCGCTAATGCTGAGCGACTGAGGCGCCTCACGGCCCCGTCGCGCATGCGAAGCTCTAACTCGTCCTGGCAGTCACAATGAAGATCCTGATCTACGGCATCAATTACGCGCCCGAACTGACGGGGGTGGGTAAGTACACCGCAGAGATGGCCGTGCTTCTGGCGAGGCGTGGCCACGAGGTTCGCGTGGTGTGCGCGCCCCCTTATTACCCTGAGTGGCGCGTGGCGGCGGACTATGTGTCATGGCGGTATCAGCACGAAACGCGCGACGGCGTGACGATCTGGCGCGCGCCGCTATGGGTGCCGGCGCGTCCGAGCGGGCTGAAGCGGATGCTGCATCTGGCGAGCTTCGCGGTGAGTTCGTTGCCGCTGCTCGCCCGGCAGATGCTATGGCGCCCCGATGCCGCGATGCTGATCGCGCCGACCCTGATGTGCGCGCCCGCTACGCTGGCGCTCGCGCGTCTCGCGGGCGCGAGTACGTGGCTGCATATTCAGGACTTCGAGGTCGATGCCGCTTTCGATTTGGGTCTTCTGAAAAGCTCGCTCGCAGCACGCGTGGCGCGCTGGATCGAAAGCACGCTGCTGCGCCGCTTCGATACCGTGTCGTCGATTACGCCGCAGATGAGTGCGCGCGCGGTGGTCAAGGGCGTTAAGCCTTCGCGGGTTGTGTGTCTGCCCAATTGGGTCGACGTAGCGACCATCTTTCCGCTGACGCGCGCGAGCGACTATCGGCGCCTGCTGGGCATTCCGGCTGGCCAGAAGGTGGTGCTGTACTCGGGCAACATGGGCGCGAAACAGGGTATCGAAACGCTCGCCGATGCGGCGGCATCGCTCGCTGCACGTACCGACCTCACCTTCGTTTTCTGTGGCAGCGGCGCGGCGAAAGAGAGTTTGCTCCAGCGCTGCGCAGGATTGACGAACTGCGTGTTCATTCCGCTGCAACCCGTGGAACGTTTGAACGAGTTGCTCAATCTCGCCGACATTCATGTGCTGCCGCAACGTGGCGACGCCGCGGATCTGGTGATGCCGTCGAAGCTCACCGGCATGTTCGCGAGCGGGCGCGCTGTGGTGGCGATGGCGCGGCGCGGCACGGCTCTCTACGACGCAGTGGTGCCGCGCGGCGTGATCGTGCCGCCGGATAACGTCAAGGCGTTGGCGGCAGCGATCACGGTGCTGGCAAGCGATCCCGAACGCCGTGCGGCGTTGGGTAAGGCGGCACGCGATTATGCGGAGCGCGCGCTATCGCCGGAGTCGACGATCGGTACCTTCGAAGCGCGGCTCGCGACCCTGATTTGTGACACATGTGGCACGAATGCGCGTGGCAAGCATACGAACGTGGAGACGCCGTATTTCGGCGGCCCGAGGCCGTCAGCCACGGTGGCCCGGCGGCGCAAGCCGGCTACAACGGAGGAAGCCGCGCCGGATTGATCCGGCACGCGGCCATCTCATGAATGCGATATCACCACGGGGATTTGTAGACGGCGTGCTTGCCCGCATCGAACGGATCGGCGTAAGTGGTTTTCGCCGCGCCATCGGGCATCAGGCGCTCGGCTGCATTCGTACCGCCCGGCTGGCCGGCCACGCGCACCTTACCGTTGCCGGCGGCCTGCGCCTTGTTGGGCTGCTTGCGCACGGCAGGCTGCGCTCCGCCCAGCACCGTCATGCGTTGTTCGTCGAGCAGGGCTGCCTGCTGGGCGTCGGCGGTATTGCCTTGCTGCGCGTCTGGCGAGCCGTAGTCGCGTGGAGCGCCGAGCAACTGCGTTTCGCTGTTGCGATTCGCCGCCCGCGGCTTGGCGCGCGCTGCAGGAGCGGGGGTGCCGTAGCTGGTCGCAGCGGTAGCGGCAAGAGCCGGTGCAGCGGGCGCGGGCGCTGCTGCGTTCTGCGCGAGCGCCGGTACGGCATAGGTCGCGATGGCGAGAAGCAGAGCGGGTGTTATGTGCCGGAACGGAATGGTCATCGGATGCCCCAGGAAGATGCGGTCGCAATAGAGCTATCGTGCGCCAACCGGTACGCGTGCAGCCGCCAAAACGCTTGCTCGTACGGCCATGAAGGCGGGTTCAGTAAGGAGTCGAAACATAATGTAAGCGTGATGCGCGGGTATGTCGATTGCCGTTCGTGGACTGGAGAAATCTGATGGGTAACGCTGCCGACGATCCGCAGATCGGGCGTATGCCGGAAGTCGAAGGCGTTCGCGAGGATGGCCGTGTCATCGATCTCAGTCTGGCTGGAAAGGGGAACTATCGCGCGAAGCGCGGCGCCCTGATCGAGCTCATCTGGTTTGTCGTGGAAGCCTGCCTCATCAACAACAAACTGCTGCCGCTCTCGTCGGTCCGCGTTGCGCTATTACGCCTCTTCGGCGCGAAGATCGGCACGGGTTGCCGCTTCGTGCATCCATTGCGCGTGAAGTCGCCGTGGAACCTGGAGGTAGGGGATAACTGCTGGTTCGGCGTCGACGTCTGGATCTACAACCAGGCGCTAATCCGCATCGGCTCGAATGTCTGCATTTCCCAGGGGACGTTCCTCAGTGCCGGCTCTCACGATATGAGCACGACGATGGATCTGCGCGTCGCGCCGATCGTCATCGAGGACGGTGTCTGGATCACGTCGAAATGTGTTGTGCAGATGGGTGTGACGATCGGCCGGTCGGCCGTGGTGACGCCGTTGTCCGTCGTGCATCGTTCGCTTGATCCAGAGGGTGTGTATGGCGGAAATCCATGTCGTTTTATCCGGAACCGTTTCGATTCCGTGACCTGAAGCACAGAGAGAGAACCGCAGCGTTTGTACGCTGAGGAGGCCAGGTCGTTGACAAGCCGGAATGTCGATCGATGCCTTTGATCGACACCTGCGGCGACGCCGGAGATGCGTTCGGCAACGACGTGTGCGTGGTTTGCTTGCCAGCCCCGGTTGGATAAGTAGCCGGTTTGACGCACTCAGACATGCATGAAGAAGATGGGAGTAGGGATGTTCATCGATACTCGCACTGTTGAACACAATACGGTCATTGAAACGACGGTCTGCATCATCGGCGGAGGTGTGGCCGGCATTACGCTTGCGTTGGAGATGTCGAGGGCCGGGGTCGACACCTGCATGCTCGAAAGCGGGGGCTTCGGGCCTGATGACGAAACCCGCGACCTCTATCGCGGCGAAAACGTCGGACTTCCCTATTCGTTCGCGGACGGCTCGCGCAGCCGTTATTTCGGCGGCAGCAGCAACTGCTGGGGCGGCTGGTGCCGCCCGCTGGATCCGTGGGACTTCGACAAGCGCGACTGGATTCCGCACAGCGGCTGGCCGTTCGGACTCGACGAACTGGCGCCGTACTACGCGCGTACGCATGAACTGCTGAAGCTCGGCCCGCAGAATTTCGACCCTGCCTACTGGGAGCGCGAGATCGGACGCCATGACGTGCGCCGCATACCGCTTGCGACCGGCGATATGCGCGATACCGTCGCGCAATTCAGCCCGCCTGTGCGTTTCGGCAAGGCCTATCGTGACGAACTCTCACGCTCGGCGCGGGTGCGCGTGTTTCTGTATGCGAATGTGCAGAATATCGACGCCGATGCTGACGGCACGTCCGTTTCGCGGCTTCAGGTGGCGACCATCAGCGGACGCAAGATGACGGTGACCGCGAGGATTTTCGTGCTCGCCACGGGCGGCATCGAGAATGCGCGGCTTCTGCTTGCTTCGAACAACGTGCAGGCGGCGGGTCTCGGCAATGCCAACGATCTGGTAGGCCGCTACTTCATGGATCATCCGCGGATGATGTCCGGCAAGGTGCGTTTTCGCCCGGGCAACGCACGCAATAAGCTGTACGACATCAAGTATCACTATCAGAACGCCGCGGTGTCCGCGCACGGCACGAAGATCTCTTCACAGTTCGCGCCGAAGCAGGAGTTGATGGAACGCGAGAAGCTGCTGAATTCGCGCGTGTGGCTCTATTCGCGCTGGTACGGCGAAGGAACGGCAGGGTCCGAGGCGCTGATCCACTGCAAGGAAGCGCTGTTGCAGAAGGATCAGCCGGGCCGCAGTCTGAAAACCGATGTCGCGACGATGATCGCGCATCCGTTGCACACCGTAGGCTACGGTTTGACGCGGCTGTTGCAATGGCCCGCGTTGATCACCGACGTGACCTTGCAGGCGATCGTCGAAGCGGTGCCCGATCCCGATAGCCGGGTCACGTTGTCGGCCGACAAACGCGACCGGTTCGGCATGCCGCGCGTGAAGGTGGAGTGGCGTCTGGGCGAACAGGTGCAACGCACCTTCGACAAAACGTTTGCGTTGCTCGCGCTGGAGTTGCAGATGGCGGGCATTGCTGATGTCGAACTCGACGCGCCGCTCGAAGGCCGCCGTTGGCCGGCAAAGCTGGAGGGCACGTGGCATCACATGGGCACTACGCGCATGCACGATTCGCCACGCGAAGGCGTGGTCGATCGCGATTGCAAAGTGCACGGCATGAGCAATTTTTATGTGGCGGGCAGTTCGGTGTTTCCAACCGTCGGCGCGAACTTTCCGACCATCACGATCGCCGCGCTTGCGTTGCGCCTCGCGGGTCATCTGGTGCGGCAGCTCGATGTGCCGGATATCGTCGGCAATACGCGGGGTGACGCCGCCAACAGTTCCCTGATGTCGATGCAGACCCAGCAGCCTCAAGTCGAAACGCTGCCGATCGCAGCCTCGACCTTGACGCCGTTGATGAAGGAGCAGTGAAGAACAATCGGTGACAGGGCGCCCCTCGCGGCGCAGTCACCGGTGATATTGATTTTGACCGATGCAGCCTGCCGACCGCAGCCTGCATCGCGGCAAAGCGGTCGCCCGACTGCTTTGCCGCGACGATATTTCGTCATCCTGCTCACATAGCGGGAAACGCCTCCTGAAGTTCATTCACTCCCTACCGATTATTTCAGCGCTTCCACCCGTGCACCGCGAGCGTTTTGCAGATGCACAAAACGCTCGCCGGACCGATCACGTATGTCTCCCCGCCAGACCGACAGCCCAATTTCGGTGTCGCTTTGCTGCGCGCGTACCGAGGGAAAAGCCTAATGTCTGGAGAATCCCTGTTAAGTGCATATTTGCACAAAATATTTATAGGTGGATTTCTCGGGGAAACTTCGCGAACCAGGAGACAGGATGAAAACGTCCGTAAACCAGAAGCGTCGCAGGCTCCTCAAACTCGGCGGTGCAGCCGCCATCCTGCCGGTGGCAGGCGGCGGCACCGGCAACTATGCGGCGATCAGTTCCGCACAGGCCAGCGAAACCGGCACTTCCCCGAGTACCGATTCCCTCTCCACTCCCGCACAAGCCGCTTCACCGCTCCTCTCCGCCGATCAGGCGCTGCTGTTCCAGTACGATCAACCCGCCGTCGAATCCAGCATCCAGTTTCAGGGCCTGCCGGTCGGCAATGGTCGTCTGGGTGCGCTGGCAGGCGGCGCAAGCGAGAGGGAAGCGCTTTACCTGAACGAGATCACGCTATGGTCGGGCAGCAAGGACGTCGTCGACCTGGCCTATACGACAACCGGCATGGGCACCTACCTGTCGCTCGGCAAGCTCTATATCGATCTGCCTGCTCACGCCGGCGCCACGAGCTACCAGCGCTCGCTCGACATCAGCAATGCGCTCGTGCGCACGCAGTACAGCGTCGGCGGCAGGACCTACCGGCGCGAGATCTTCAGCAGCTTTCCCGACAACGTGATCGTCGTGCGGCTCACCTCGGACGGCGGCACCTATAACGGCACCGTGTCGCTGATCGACGGGCAGGATACCCAGACCGTTGGCGAGTCGAATCATGCACTGTCGTTCTCGGGTTCGGTCAGCGGTAGCGGAGAGCTGTACGCCACGTACCTGTCGGTCATTCCGGATGCGGGCGTCGCGCGGTTCAACTCCGCCACTGGGCAGATTACGCTGCAGAATTGCCCTGCGCTCACGATCATCGTTGCGGCACGCACCGACTACACCGGGCGTTACGTCGACAGTTACCTGACGGGCATCAACCCGCGCAGCGCCACGATCGCAGACGTGACGAACGCCGCGGCTCGGGGCTACTGGGATCTTCTGTGGCGCCACGTGCGCGACTATCGCGGTCTCTTCGGGCGCATGGAGCTGAACCTCGGCACCTCGAGCGCCGCGCAGAGGGCGCTGACAATCCCGGCCCGGTTGCAGGCGCGCGGAGCGAACCCTGCGCTGGCCGATCCCGAACTCGAAGCGATGTACGTGCAGTTCGGACGCTACCTCACGATCTCGTCGTCGCGCGGCTCGATGCCTGCGAATCTGCAGGGCTTGTGGAGTACGACGAACAATCCGCCGTGGATGGCCGACTACCACACCGATATCAACGTGCAGATGAACTACTGGCTTGCCGATCGCGCGGGATTGCCGGAGTGTCAGTTGCCGTTTGCCGATTACGTCACCGGGCAATATCCGTCGTGGGTCCAGTCCACCCGGAATCATTTCAACGATGCCGCCAACGTGAATTACAGCAATTCGAACGGCAAGGTGGCGGGCTGGACGGTGGCGATTTCGACCGGCATCTACGGCTCGCTCGGCTGGGACTGGAGCCCGCCGGCGAGCGCATGGTATTGCCGCACGCTGTGGAATCACTACCAGTACACGCTGGACAAGCGCTATCTGGCGAACATCTACCCCGTGATGAAATCTGCCTGCGAGTTCTGGCAGGCGCGCCTGATCCGGGATCCGGCGACGGGGCTGCTCATCGACGACAAGGACTGGTCGCCGGAGCAGGGACCTCACCAGCAGCTCGGCATTACCTATGCGCAGGAACTCGTTTGGGACCTGTTCACCAACACGGTCGCGGCGAGCCAGTTGCTTGGCAAGGACGCGGATTTCGCGCAGACACTTGCGACGCTGAAGTCGAACCTCTATCTGCCGAAAGTGAGCCCGACGACCGGCCAGCTTCAGGAATGGATGAGCGACAGCGTCGTCGGCGAAACGGGGCACCGGCACCTGTCGCCGTTGATCGGGTGGTTTGAAGGCGAGCGCATCACGCTCGACAGCGATCCGAAACTCGTGGCCGGTGTAAAGGCCCTGCTCACCGCGCGCGGCTTCAACTCGTTCGGTTGGGGACTGGCATGGCGCATCGCCTGCTGGGCGCATTTCCACGATGCCGCCACCTGCTATTCGATGATTCCGAAGCTGTTGAACTACTCGGCGGGTAACGACGGGGTGAACGGCACGTTTGCCAATATGTTCGACGCCTACGCGCTGTCGAGCAACTCGTCAGCATTCCAGATCGATGCGAACTTCGGCGGTCCGGCGGCGATATTAGAGATGCTGCTGCAAAGCAGGATGGATCGCATCACGCTGCTGCCCGCGTTGCCGTCGCAATGGGGTACTGGAAGCGTAAAGGGGCTGCGGGCGAAAGGCGGGTTTGCGGTGGACCTCGCGTGGAGCAGTGGCACGTTGTCGTCCGTCAAGCTCACCAGCGTGGGAGGGACGCGGACAAACCTGTACTACGGCAACGCTTCGCGTGCGGTCGTGATCCCTGCGAATGGCACGGCAAAGTTCGACGGCAGACTGCAGCCGGTTTCCTGGTAGCCCCAAGTCGAAACCCTGCCGATCACAGCCGCGACGTTGACGCCGTTGAAGGAGTATTGAAGAGCAGCCTGTGACGGTGCGCGCCTCGCGGCGCGCGCCGTTATCCCAACCTCACTGGCTTGGTTGAGTCGTGGCTTCGCGCAGCGTGCTGAGCGTGTTTGCGCGCGTTTCGCCGATGCTGCCTTTCGTTTCCAGCAGCGCGGTCAACGCGTTGACCATGGTCTCGACCCGGAAGCGTGCTTCGAAAGTGTGAACTGCCTGAGCGCGCATGGCGGCGCGCGCGGTGTCGTCGAGTTCGAGCCAGCGCACGAGATTCTTTTCCGTACCGTCGACCGTATCGGCGGCCACCATCCCCGCACCGTCCGCTTCGATCTCGCGCCACACGTTGACCTTGTCGGAGATCAGCGCCGGCAGTCCGCAGCCGAGCGCCTCGGCAACCGCTACGCCGAAGTTCTCCTGATGCGAGGGCAGAACGAACACGTCGCTTGCATGGAACGCGCCCCACTTGAGATCGCCTTGCAGCATGCCCGGCAGGCTGAGGCGGTGCGCGATGCCGGCTGCCTGAGCCTGGGCGCGCAAGCTGGCCACCCAGCCGGTCTCGTCGGGACCGGCAATCATGAGATGCAGCGACGGGTCGCGGCCGGCGATACGCGCGAACGCATCGATCAGCAGATCGCAGCCCTTCTTCGCGTGCACGCGGCCGAGAAACAACACGATGCGTTTGCCGCGTAAGCCGGGGACGGCTTGCAGGAACGCTTCGCGCACAGACGCTGCGTCGAGCGGCGGCACGGTCGCGCCGTACGGCACGATCTGCTCATGCGCGCGGTACAGCCAGAACGATTGACGGGCGCGCGTACGCTCTTCCTCTGTCGTAAAGATGACGGCGCGTGCATCGCGCAGTACGCGGTATTCGGCCCACGGCCAGTACAGCCACTTCTTCAGATGCTTGAGCGGGTAAGCCTGTTTGAACCAGGGGTCGAGCATGCCGTGCACGTACACGTAATAGGGCACGTCGCTTTGGCGCAGCGCTTTCCATGCCGCGAAGCCGTGGTACTGCCACAGGCCGTGCACGATGACCGCGTCGAAGCGCTTCGCGTTGGCCGCGATCCACGGTGCAAGTTGCGCGCTATAGCTATAGCGGCTGGTGACGGGGCCAAACGCGTGGACCGGAAACGGAAAGGACGCGAGGTAGGTGTCGCCGGGCGCGTCGCAGGTGGCCACTTCAATTTCGTGCCCGGCGTCCTGCATCGCCGCGCCGCTTCGGCGAACGCCTTCAACCGGGCCGCCGGCGCGGGGATCGACGCTTGCAAGCAAATGGAGAATTTTCATCGGACGATATTCCGTCGATTGGTGTTTCGCGTCGACGTGGTGTGCGACACGAGGGCACCGAACTGGCTGGAGCCGGGCGCGGTGCTTGCCGCGTGCGACATGCCGAGGGTCGTCGCGAGATCCGCGCGACCCATGCCGGGCTGGATTCTGCCCGGCAATTCAGGCATGGCGGCCGGGTGCAAATGCGGGGGCTTAGGTGCGCGCTTCACACGAGCCGGCAGTGCGCGCTGCAAGCGCGCGTGCGTGGCGATCATCAGGCCGAGGGCAATGCCGAATATCAGCCCGGAAAAACGCGGCCCGAGCGGATTGCCACCGATCGACGTAGCCGGCAGCGCGGCGAACAGCATGATGGCGCGGCCCAGCACCGGAAGCATGGGCGCGTCGGGAACCACCACGCGCCAGTAGCGGTAGGAGAAAAAGCAGATTACCAGCGCGGCCAGGCTCGCCAAAGGCATGGCGATGCCGAACAGCAGTCCACCCGCGAAGAGCTGATAGACCCAGAAATTGTGACCCGCCGGCCATTCGTTGATCGCGTAAAAGTCTTTCTCGCTGATCTGGCCGGCAAGGTCCGGCAGATAGACGGGGGAATAGCGGTAGTAGTGCCCGTAGCCTTCGCCGAACAGCAGCGTTTCCGGCGAGGACGTCACCTGGTCATACTGATCGCGCATCTCGGCGAGACGGGTGATCGTGGTTGGATCCTTGCCGGTGACGGTTTCTTCGGACGCGAAAATGCGCTGCGTCCAGTGCTCGGTGACAGTCGGAAAACTCACTGCCACGATGCCGACTACGCCGGCGAGCACCGCGCCGGTTATTACGCTGCGGGCGGCCGTGCGCCAGATAAGCTGGATCGACGGTGCGCTCAGTGCCATCGCGATCAGGAACAGCAGGACCGTACCCACCAGCAAACTGCGCGTCACGCTCAGCAGCTCGACGATCACGCTGACTGCGAACACTGAGACGGTGAAAAACGAAAAGCGTTTGGCGACGACGAATTCGTGCAGTAGCACGCCTTGCAGCCCGAGCAACGTCACCGAGATGATACGAAAGCGCGCATCCTCGAGATCGCCGCTTGTGGCGAGGCCATAGACGAAGGTAAACAGGAGACAGATCACGTTGGCGACAAACAGCGCTTTCTCGAACTGCGCGATTCTGTATTCGCTCCACGGACGGCAGGCTACGAGATAGCCCAGCAAAAACAGCAGGAACGGCAGAAGAACGCGCAGATAGTTGCCGGTGTCGTTATCCTGAACAAACTGGGCGACGATGCTGCCGAGCACGCATAGCAGCACGCTGAAGGTGACCACCGAGCGCAGCCGCGAGCCGTTGTGAAAGCGTGGCGCGATCAGGGCGAGAGCGAGCCCCGCGGCGATCACGGGAATGACGAATATGAACTGGACGAAGTGGCCTACGTTGGCGTCGGGCGCTTTATAGTCCAGCGCAAGCGGTAACAGAAATAACCATATCCAGAGCGTCGCATACTGATGGCGCATTGCTGATTCCTCCCCGTGCTGTCGATCCGCCGTCGGTCTAAAGCGGACGGTCTCGCATCGGGTCATTGTGCGGGAATATCCCCGCGTGGCCGCTCTGCGCACCCCTTTTCGTCGCCGTTTGCCTGGGTTCTGGCGACAGTGGCAAGGGCGCTCCCTGCAAGACGCGCGCACACTTGCTGATGTTGTCGGCCAATGCCTTGATGTTGGCGCGCACGCACGCGTGCCGCCACCGAAGATGCAAAAAGGGACATGCGCCCACGAATGGTGACAGGGGAGAACAACATGAAATTATTCGGCGGGGCGAGACCCTCAACAGCCGGGCGAGCCATCGAGCTGGATTTCGTGCGGGGCATCGCCATTATCATGGTGATGGGGTTTCACTTTCATGCCGTTCAGACCGGCAATTTCCTGATTGAGATCGTTGAATATCCCCTGAAGAATTTCGGGCGGGAAGGCGTCAATCTGTTCTTTACGCTGAGCGGTTTTCTGGTTGGCGGCCTGTTGCTTCGACAGTACGCCGAAACCGGTAACGTCGACGCCAAGCGCTTTATTGTCCGGCGGATTTTCCGCATCTGGCCCGCGTATTACGTGTTGATCGCGTTTCATGTACTGGCCGGACGCCATCCGTGGAATACCTTTCTGGTCCAGAACCTGACCCACCTGCAGAACTATCTGGGCACCTCGATTACGCAGACCTGGAGCCTCGCGGTCGAAGAACACTTTTATCTTGTGCTGCCGGCACTGTTATTGCTGTTCGCGCGCTGGCGCCTCAGTGCGTGGACGATCGTCGGCGTGCTCACGGGAATCTGCGCGGTGGTGCTCACGGCGCGCTGCTTCGCGGTGGCGGGCGGTAACCTGGAAGGCGCATTCGCGTACACGCAATACCGCATCGACAGTCTGCTGGTCGGCGTGATTCTGTCCGCGATCTACTGGATGAAACCAGGCGTCTATCATCAGATCGCGAAGCGCAAATGGCTGCTGATCGCCAGCGTCGTGGTGCTGTGCGCGTGGCTCGCCCTTGCGACGAAACACATCGCGCTCGACGAAAGCATCGGCTATACGATTCAGGCGCTCGGTTTTGCCGCACTGATCGTGTTCGTGCTGGAGTATTCCGGATCGTTCAAGACGTCGTGGGTGTATCGCGGGATTGCCTGGATCGGCCTCTATTCGTATGGTATTTACCTGTGGCATTCGCTTGCGCTCGCCCCGGGCGACATGCTGATTCACAAAATGACCGCCATGGGTCTTGCGCCGAGCGTCATCTGGATCGTGGCGCTTGCCGCGCAGTTTGCGTTCGCGATTGCGATCGGCTACGTGACCACGCGCGCGATCGAGTATCCGTTCCTGCTGATGCGCAATGCGCTGTTCCCGGCAAAGCGCAACAGCTCGGTGCGGGAAGAAGTGCCAGTTGCGGGCGGCCAGTTGTCCTGAGTACGTTCAAGTTCAACCATGAGCGGCCTGGCCTCGCGCCAGGCGCTCTGAGTTTCTGCCGAAGTGAGGGTGTCTCGACGAAGGCGTGTTGCCGGATCAGGCTATCAGGCCATCTGCTGCAGCAAGGTCTGCTTGAATTGCCCGAGCGTATGCCGTGACAGAAGATCTTCGCGTGCGGCCGGAACGGCCTCGGGCTCGTGCGGCCACGAGGTCATGGTCTCGGTGATCGCCTTGCCGATCGAGGCGGAGCTCAGGTCCTTCAGAATCGGCCCCAGTTCGCAGCGCCGGCTGAACCAGCCGATCAGTCCATCTTCCGTTGCAATGACGGGCTTGCCGAAGCGGTACGCCTGCACGAGCACGCCGCTCATGCCGTAGTGTCCCTTGTAGCCTAGCCAGACTGCGTCGCAGGCGGAGAACAGATCGCGCTCCACGTCGTTTGCAATGAACGAATCGAGCACCAGCGGCGCGGGCGTGAGGCTGCGCACGTGATTGCGCATGAAATGGCGCGTGCCAGCATCCTGCTCACCGGCAACGATCAGCGTGGGCGCATGCTCGAGACGCGTCAACGCGTGGACCAGTTCGTAGATGCCCTTTCGTTCGGTGATCGAGCCGTACACCAGCAGATAACGTTGCGTGGGGTCCAGCCCGAGACGCTCACGGGCCAGCACTGGATTTTCCGCACGCTCGTCCGGAAACGGGTCCGCGACATAGGCGACCGCGGCGCTGTTTTTCGAAGTATTGTGCGCGGCCCATTCCGGCAGAGTCGGGTCGATCGTCAGCAGTGTGCGCAGCCCGACAGAGCGGATTGCGCGCTTGAAAAGCAGCGCCTTGACCGCATTCACAATCGGTCGATCCGGCGACTTGATGCCGACCTTGTGATGATGGAAAGTCGAGCGCATCGTAATGCCGATCCACGGCGTCTTGCGAAACGGCGAACCGAGAAACGGCAATCCATAAAAGAAGTAGTCCACATAGGGCACGACCACCAGCCTGATCGGCTGCGCGTGGCTGACGATGCGATGCACGCGCTTGAAATAGCGGTGAAAGCGCGAATACTGGTTCGACTGGGGCAACAGCCCGCGGGGCCGCTCCTCGGGATCGACGAACGCGATCTGCAGATCCGCGCGGTTCGCGGCGACGATCTGTCTCGCGAGCCGGTGGTCTTCGTTGGCGGATTCCGTGGCGAGGATGCACGGATAGCCGGCTTCCGTGCAGGCCTGCATGGTCCATTCGACATAGCGCCAGCGGTGGCCGGTGAGGTTGGGTTCCACAATCAGGACGTAGTCTTGTTCCATCGATTCAGTGGTCTTCAGTGGTCGAATGTGTTGTGGAAAAGCACCCTTGCGCCGGCTGTCTGAGGCGCTAGCTGAACAACGTTAGCATCGGCGGCGTCAGTGAATCCGTCTATTTGACCCGTTCTGTGGGTAAACGTACTAGCGCGCAATGGCTTCGGCTGAACTGACCTAGCTGATGGCGGTTGTTGCCGATTCTCTCGCTGTAAGGTCGTATATGGAATTCGATGAAAAAACTCGCCAGCTTGCTGGTGCAATCTAACAATTTATGCGCCGGCGGCGTTTCGCAGCGATGTATTGAATCGCTGCTTATGACCGACTCAACGGCGCTCCGATTCGACGGAGAAACAGCTTGCGGGCGATCAGGCTTCCGGCGCTCTCGATAGCGGCCAGCTTCGGCGCGAGCGCGGCGACGTGGGTGCTATTGCAGCAGTTCGCTGTGCGTGGACTTGTAGCGATCAAATTTCTTGCGATCGGCCGGATGCTCGGGCCGGCGGCGATCGGCAGCGTGAGCGTGGCTTTGCTCGCGGTGGCGATTGCCGAGGCGTTGTCGGACACCGGTCTCGCGCAAGCGGTCATTCAAGGTGAACATCCACCGTCGCGTTCGCAACTCGGCGCGGTGTGGACGACGCTGACCGCGCGCGGCGTGCTCATCTCACTGCTGCTGGTCGCGCTTGCACCATTGTTGAGCAATCAGTTTCATCTGAACGGCTCACTGGTGCTGATTCAGCTTGCCGCGCTGCTGCCGCTGTTACGCGGTCTCGCCTCGCCCACCTACTACCTCGTGCAGCGCGAGCGGCGCTTCCAGCATATTGCCGGCGTCGAGGTTGGGGCGGCCTTTGTCGATTGTTCGGTCGGACTGGGGCTCGCGTATTTCGGCGCCGGTGCGGCTTCGGTGCTGCTCGGCCTCGTGGCCGGCGAGAGCCTGAAAAGCATCCTGACCTGGGCGACGATGAAACCGCGTCCGCCGATGCGCGCCGTGTGGTCGGGTATCGGTCATTACGTCGGCTTCAGCCGCTGGATCTGGGCGAGCAGCGTGATCAACCTGCTGCTCAACCAGTTCGACAAGGTCGTAGTCGGCAAACTGCTCGGCCCGGCGCAGCTGGGTGGCTATCAGATGTCGTCGCGGCTCGCGCAGATGCTGCTTGCCGACGCCGCTATCGCGATGTCGCAATACCTCTTTCCCACCTTCGCGGCACGCCATCGGCGGAGTCCGCAGGCCGCATCGCGGTTGATCAAGATTTATCTGCTCGTGATCGCGATCGGGCTGACGGGGTTCGTCGCGGTGCTGAGGTTGATCGCCGAGCCGCTCTTCTCGCTGATTCTCGGCGCGGCCTGGTTGCCTGCGGTGCCGCTGTTCAGGATTCTGGTGATCAATATGGCGATCGGCGCGTTGATTGCCGTGCTGGTTGCTTATCTGCGCGCGGTGGGTGACGCGAAGGCGACGGTGCATGCGTCGCTGATTCAGGTTGTCGTGCTGCTGGCAAGCGTGCCTGCAGCGGTTCACTGGTGGGGCGTGACGGGCATTGCCTGGTCCATGACCCTTGGCCTTGGCTGCGCCGCGGCGTGGATGCTGTTCAGAACGCTGACCGCAAGGACTTCGTGATGCGCGTTTTACATCTGGTTCTGGCGCCGCGTTTGTCGGGCGCCGAAGTCCTCGCCAAGGATCTCGCTATCGATCAGAGCGCCGAAGGCATGGCCGTATGCGTGGCCTCGCTGTTGCCTGTGCACGCCGAATTCCTGCCCTTGCAGGACGAGCTGCAGCGGCATGGTGTGCAGTGCTGGTTTCCTTCACGGCGCAGGCGCCTCGCGGGCAAACTGTGGAATCTGTTCTTCACAGTGCGGCGATTTAAACCGGACGTGATTTTCGCGCATGCCACGATCCCTTCGTTTTATGCGCGCGCGTTGCCGCTGCGGGTCCCGGTTGTCTACGTCATGCATTCGGCAACCAACGATTTCGAGCGGCCATTGTTCCGGCGCGTCGAGCACATTCTGTCCGGACGTGCCCGGGTCGTGATCAGCGTGTCGCAACAAGGCATGACCGATTACGTGCAGGCCATCGGACCGCATCCTGCGATGACCGTGGTGCCCAACGGGGTCGACCTCGGCCGCTTCGCGTTCACTGACGGCGCCGCGCACAACGGCCGGGCACCTCAGGTCGTGCAGATCGGGCGCTATGCGTCGGTGAAGAATCAGCTTCTGACGGTGCGTGCCTTCGGCCAGGTGCTCGAGCAGGTGGCGGACGCGCGCCTCGTCTTGTACGGCGTGGTCGAAGATCCGGAGTATCAGCGCACTGTCATTGGCCTCGCGCAGGAGTTGGGGATCGCGCACCGCGTCGTGGTGGCCGGTCCGCGTACCGATGTGGCGAGCGTGCTGTCGGAGTCGAACGTGTTTGTCATGCCCTCGCGTTCCGAGGCGCACAGCGTCGCGTTTCTTGAGGCGTTGGCTTCCGGTATCCCGATCGTCGCGAGCCGGATTCCGTCGTTTGCCTTCGCGAACGGCTTTCCCGGTGTGCAGTTAGTCGATACGGACGATGTGCCGTGCTATGCGGATGCCGTGGTCGCGGCGCTAGGGCAGGCGCGGGCGCAACGCTCGCTTGCCGGTCTGACGCTCAGGGATACGGCGGCCCGTTATCGGGCAATCGCGCATCAGGTCAGCAGCCGTCTCGCCGTGCCGGCCCGATAGTTCTTCGGTTTGACCCTGCCTGTTTCCGGCCTGTTGCTTGCGCCGGAACCCCCGACTTTCAATGGTGGCTGATTGAGAGGCCGCGTTCGTCGGGCGTCGATTCGGGCGCGGGTGTCGACGGCCACGCGCTTGCCAGTTCGGACTCGCGCATCGCGAGAGTCAACAGGCGCTGGGCTTCCTTGCTGCTTGAGTCGACCTGCAGCGCGTCGCCGGCTTTGTGCCAGACGCACGCCCATCGTGCGACATAGCCACAACCTCGCGCCACGCTCAAAAGTGCGTCCCGCTGCTGTTCACGCGCGGTCACGGTTTCGCGCATGCGCAGCGCGTCGGGGTTGTCCGGCTGGGCCGCCATGGCTGCCGCCAGGCGCGCTTTCGCCGCCGACAGATTGTTCTGCTGCAGATTGGCGCGGGCGGACCTGATCTGCTTTGAAGCGTCTACGTTAGGTTTGACGGGCGGGTTGTAGGTCTGGCCACCGGGGTTGCGCTTCGCCTCGGCCGACGCAGTTGCCACGCGCCGCGGGGCCGGTGGCGGCGCAGCGATTGGCGGGACCGGAGCCGATCGCACGGGCGCGGGCTTCACGGGCCGTTGAGCAACGAAGACCGGCGCGGACCGCTGAGCGACGACAACCGGCGGCTTGACGTGCTGGGTCTTCACCTTGCCGGACACCGCGATAGGGGTGCCGTCGTCCGAGTCGTAGGTGTGAATGAAGCCCAGGTACACGGCGGACGCCACAAGCAGCATCGAGACGCTGAGCACGAGCGGCTGGCGCAGCCTGTGCACGACGGGGGCGGCGACCGGTGTCTCGCTGGTGACGGCATACGGATTGGTTAGCTCGCGCGAAGACGGGCGCCAGATTCGCGGCGTCATCAGCCGGGTTGCCAGCATCGGCTGGGGGTCGCCCAGCGGTATTTTCAGGGAGGGAGGCGGCGTGCGGCGCGCGCCGAGCGAATCGACCGGACGCGCGCCGCACTCGGTGCACGGCGTAAAGCGACCGGCTAGCGACGCACCGCAGTGCTCGCATTGGGGGTAATCATGCTGATCGGAAGTAACGTCGCTAAGCATTGCCGTTTCGCAAAGGGGCGTCGAATGCCGGCGCCACAATCAAAAAGAACCAGGCACGGCAGCGAGGCTTGCAAGCGGGATTACTGTGCGACGACGTAACCCCGCGCTTGCATGCACGCGCCATAAGCGGCCCAATACTGTGTCATTGGCGGTTCAGACGCCGGCAGCGGCGGCAGCTTTACGCCAGATGCAGCGGCCGTCTGTGCCGCGCCGGCTGCTGCCGTCTCCGAGGCGCCGTTATCCGCGCTGGTTGCCGATGCCGGCGTGGCCGCCGTCGTCGTCGTTGCGGTTGCCGCGGTCGAGCTTGCTGACTTGGTCGCTGCAGCGGTCGTTGCCGTGCTCACGCCGGCCCCGCTTGCGGCAGGCGCGGTTGCGGCTGCGGGCATGCTTGCGCCAGGCGGGGTCGCCGAAAAACTGCTTTGGGGCAAGGGTGGCCGCGACGGGGCACCCGTCGACGACGTTTTGGTTGCCGCAGGTTTGCGCGGTGGAAGCTGCGATTCGTGCGCGATGTTGATCTTCGTCTGCTTGTTGGCAGTGGCGTAGCACATCGCGGTGTCGATGCTGCGCTGATAAGCGCTTTGACTTCGGATGGGGTAGACGAGTGGCTGCCATGCGAAAGCAGCACTGCTAAACACCCATAGCGTCAATGCCGTATATGTTTTGATTCCCATCGCAGTCGCTCCCGCAGCGATGTTTCGCCGTTCGCCGGCAATCGCGCTTCGCGGTATGTTCTCGTACCTGCTGATTTTGCCGCTGAACGGCGGCTCACTTCCGCGAAGGCTGCTTTCTTGAGGGTAGCACCGGGGAACGTCGGCGCAAGGCGTCGTATAGCGCGCGAAAACGCCATCCTGCAGTCGAATCACGACACTCCAGCGTGAAAGGGCGGCAAACGCGGCGAAAAGCCAGGGGAATTCCCTGGACGCCGCGTGCCGCCACGCTGACTGAAAGACCAGATTGTCAGATCGCCTTTCTCACCGGTTGGAAGTCCGCCTGGTCAGCTGCGCTGCGATATTCCGCCAGCCATTTGTCGCGTTTCGTCGCCGCGGCCAGGACGTTGCGCTCCTTGACGTGACCGAAACCGCGAATCTCGTCAGGGAGGTTGGCAAGCCGCATCGCGACGTCCAGACGGCTGTTGTCCAGCGTGCTGCAGAACTCGTCGATCAACGCGATGTACTGGTCGATCAGGGCGCGTTCACCGCGCCGCTCGGCAGTCTTGCCGAATACATCGAACGCACCGCCGCGCAGGAACTTGAGCTTCGCCAGCACACGGAACATCGGGAGGGTCCATTGCCCGAAGCGTTGCTTTTTCAGGTGACCGTGTTCGTCGCGTTTCGCCAGGAGGGGCGGTGCGAGGTAAAAGCCGAGCTTGTAGTCGCGGCCAGGTTCGCCTTCGAACTGTGCCCGCAGTTTTTCGAAGTACGCCGGGTCGGCATACAGACGCGCAACCTCGTACTCGTCCTTGTAGGTCATCAGCTTGGCCAGATTGCGCGCGACCACTGGCGTGAGGCGTAGCTTCGAGCCCGCGGCGAGCGCGGTTTCTTTGGCTCGCATCTGTTCGATTACCGCTCGATAGCGCGCGGCATACTGCTCATTCTGATAGAGGCCCAGCAGTTCGACGTTACGCTCGATGAGCCGCTCAAGCGACTCCGGCATCTGCACAACGATTGCCTGTTGCTGATTGGCGCGCGGCGCGAATGCATCGGCCGCTGCTTCGCCGTTCTGTGCGACAAAGCGACCCCATTCGAACGCGAGGCGATTCTTGTCGACCGCCACGCCGTTCAGTTCGATGGCACGGTCGAGGCTTTCGTAGCTGACCGGCAGCCAGCCGCGTTGCCATGCGAAACCCAGCAGCAGCGGATTCGCGTACAGCGTGTCGCCAAGCAGCGCGAGCGCGAGGCGATTGGCGTCGATGAAATCGCAGTCCTCGCCGATGCTGTCGCGCAGGTCGCCCTGGATCTGGTCGCCGGGAAAGGCCCACTGCGGATCGCGCACGAATTGCGCGGTCGGCGTTGCGCCGCTGTTGATCGCGGCCTTGGTGACACCGCGTTGCGTGCGTGCCAGGACTTCGGCGGACGCCGATACGATCGCGTCGCAGCCCAGAATCAGACGCGCTTCGCCGGTCGCGATACGGGTTGCGTGCAACTCGTCCGGCGTTGCTGCGATCTGCACGTGGCTCAGTACAGCGCCGCCTTTTTGCGCGAGGCCCGCCATGTCGAGCACGCTCACGCCTTTGTTCTCGAGATGCGCGGCCATGCCGAGCAGGCCGCCGATCGTCACGACACCAGTGCCGCCGACACCCGTTACGAGCACGCCATAGGGTTTGGCAAGACCGGCGATCTCCGGGCGCGGCAGCGCTGTGAAGTCCGGAAGCGCGGCTCCACTGGCCGTCTTTGCCGGCTTCTTCAACTGCGCGCCTTCAGCGGTAACGAAGCTCGGACAAAAGCCGTTCACGCACGAGAAGTCTTTGTTGCACGACGATTGATTGATCTTGCGCTTGGTGCCTTGCGGCGTTTGCAGCGGTTCGACAGACAGGCAATTCGATTTTACCGAGCAGTCGCCACAGCCTTCACAGACGGCGTCGTTAATGAACGCCCGCTTGGCCGGATCCGGATAGGTGCCGCGCTTACGGCGCCGGCGCTTTTCGGTCGCACAGGTTTGGTCGTAGATCAGGACCGTGGTGCCCGCGACCTCGCGCAACTCGCGTTGCAGACGGTCGAGCTCGTCGCGGTGATACACCTTCACGCCTTCCGGCAAGCGCACGCCCGTAGCGTATTTTTCGGGTTGGTCGGTGACGACGAGCACCTGCTTCGCACCTTCGGCGGTCACCTGGAACGCGATCTGCGGCACGGTCAGCACGCCGTCGATGGGCTGGCCGCCGGTCATCGCGACCGCATCGTTATAGAGAATCTTGTAGGTGATATTCGCACCGGCCGCGATCGAGGCGCGGATCGCCAGCAAACCCGAGTGAAAGTAAGTACCGTCGCCCAGATTCGCGAACACGTGACGTTCGTTGGTGAAGTGCATCTGGCCAGTCCACGCCACGCCTTCGCCGCCCATCTGGCTGAAGGTTTCCGTGTTGCGGTCCATCCATATGGTCATGTAGTGGCAGCCGATGCCGGCGAGCGCGCGTGAGCCTTCGGGGACGCGCGTCGACGTATTGTGCGGGCAGCCCGAGCAGAACCACGGCTGCCGTTCGGTGACGGTGCGCGGCGTGGCTGCGTCCCGTTCCTTCGCTTCGATGATGGCAATGCGTGCTTCGATCCGGGCGCGTACGTCCGCAGGCAAATCGGCTTTCGCAAGACGCCGCGCGATCGCCTTTGCGATCAGCGCCGGCGACAGTTCGTATTGCATCGGCAACAGCGCCTGGCCGCGCGGGACTGACCACTCGCCGCCTGCGTCATCGCGTTGATCGAACTTGCCGAATACTTTCGGGCGCACGTCGTCGCGCCAGTTGTAAAGCTCTTCCTTCAGCGCGTATTCGAGGATCTGGCGTTTCTCTTCGACCACCAGAATCTCGTCGAGTCCCGTAGCAAAATCGCGTGCGTTCTGCGCATCGAGCGGCCACACGCAACCGACCTTGAGCACACGAATGCCGATCCGTGCGCAGGTGTCGTCGTCGAGCGACAAGTCGGCCAGCGCCTGACGCACGTCGAGGTACGCTTTGCCCGCGGTCATGATGCCCAGGCGCGGCGTTGGGCTGTCGATCACCACGCGGTTCAGTTTGTTTGCGCGCACATAGGCGAGCGCCGCATACCACTTGTGGTTGAGCAAACGCGCTTCTTGCGCGAGCGGCGGATCGGGCCAGCGGATGTTCAAGCCGCCTTCGGGCATCTCGAAGTCATCCGGCAACACGATCTGCAAACGGTCCGGATCGATGTCGATCGACGCGCTGGCTTCCACAACGTCTGTCACGCATTTCATCGCGACCCACAGACCGGAATAGCGGCTCATGGCCCAGCCGTGCAGACCATAGTCGAGATACTCCTGCACGCTCGCCGGATAGAGCACCGGAATGCCGCTCGCGACGAACATGTGCTCGGACTGGTGGGCAACGGTTGACGACTTCGCCGCGTGGTCGTCGCCCGCCAGCACCAGCACGCCGCCATGCGGATCGGTGCCTGCCGAGTTGGCATGCTTGAAGACGTCGCCGGTGCGATCGACGCCCGGACCCTTGCCGTACCACATGCCGAATACGCCATCGACTTTCGCGTCGGGCCACAGATTGAGTTGCTGCGTGCCCCACACAGCGGTGGCGGCGAGATCCTCGTTAACCCCTGGCTGGAACACGACGTCGTGTTCCTTCAGATGCTTTTTCGCTTTCCACAGTGCCTGGTCGAATGCGCCGAGCGGAGAGCCGCGATAGCCCGATACATAACCCGCCGTGTTCAGTCCCGCGCGACGATCCCGTTCTTTCTGCAGCATCGGCAAGCGGACCAGCGCCTGGGTGCCGCTCATGTAAACGCGGCCTTTCTCAAGCGTGTACTTATCGTCGAGTGAAACGGTGGCGAGGGCGTCGTGCAGCGGGGGCGATAGGGGGGCGTTCATGGGGCGGCGTCTCCGGAAGCTTTATTGTCCTGGCGAGTATAGGAAGCCGAATTCCCATCGTAAAATCACAAATACCGAACCCTGCTATGCGAAAAACACATGTCAAAAGACGTCACATTGCGGCAGATGCGTTATTTCGTTGCGGCCGCGCAAAACGGGCAGTTTTCGATGGCGGCGGCGACCGAACACGTGTCGCAATCCGCGATTACCAATGCGGTGCTTGCGCTGGAGGAGACGCTGGGAACCCGGCTCTTTGAACGCCTTCCGCAGGGTGTCGCGCTGACGCCGGATGGGCAGGACTTTCTCAATCACGCGCGTCATATCCTCGATTCGGTACGTGACGCGATCTACAAGGCGCCGTTTCGCTCACACGACCTTAAGGGCACGGTGCGCATTGCTGCCTCGTACACCTTGCTCGGTTATTTCCTGCCGGAACTGTTGGGGCGGTTTCGTGCGACTTACCCACACGTCGAGCTGGATCTGCGCGACGCCGATCGTCCCGAGATCGAGCAGGCCATACTCGATGGCGATATCGATCTGGGCGTGGCCTTGCTGTCGAATGTGGATCATCTCAAGCGGTTTCAGCATCACGTGCTAATCCGTTCGCGGCGTCAGTTGTGGACCGCGCCGACGCATCCGCTGGCACAGGTGAACTCGCCGTCGCTCGCGGACATTGCGGCGTATCCGTATATCCTCATCACCGTCGACGAGAGCGAACGAGCGACGCTGCGTTACTGGAAAGAAAACGGCGTCGAGCCGAATATCGCGTTTCGCACGAGTTCAATGGAGGCGTTGCGCGGACTGGTGGCGCATGGCTTCGGTGTGACGATACTCTCGGACATGGTGTTTCGGCCATGGTCGCTGGAAGGGAAGCGGATCGATGCCCGGCCGATTCTCAACGCGATCCCGCAGATGGACGCGGGGATGTTGTGGCGCAAGGGTGCAACGCTCGATGCGCCAGCGTTGGCGTTCCAGCAGTTCCTGATTCATGCGTGCGGCAGCTAAGCCGGCGCTTATCCGTTTTTCGCATACCACTTCAGTTTTCCGACGCCGCCCGCGTAGTCCCGCTTGCAACCGCAAGACGACATGGGACACGGCCAGATAAGCAATTTTGCATTCCTGATCCGGACCCCAGTCGCGGCGGGGCAAACCCCATTGCAACTATTTTTTTCCCGTGAAACACTGCGCTTCATCTGCTGTGTCGGACATGAGTCCGATATACCAGACAGTCGAGCATTGGCGCGCATGCCGCGAAGGGCTTGCTAAGCGCCGCTTCCGTCCACGCACGGACTTCTCACACCAGATCGGGACTGAAAAATGAAATTTGTCAGGGAAAGCGCAAAGTTCACTTGTTTGTTCGCCTTAGCCGGTCTGTTGGTGCTCGCCGGCTGCACGAAAGTCGCCCCGCCGGAACAGGGTGCCGCGGTTGATTCGACGCTGAAGCAGGTGCTGCAACGCGGCACATTGCGGGTAGGCGACTGCTTGACCTTTGCGCCATTCGGTTTCTACAACAAGGACGGCCAACCCGATGGTTACGACGTCGACCTGGCGAAAGAACTGGCGAAGCAGATGGGCGTCAAGCTCGAAGTCGTGAACACGACGAGCGCGAACCGCATTCCGAATCTGCAAACCAGCAAGGTTGACGTGGTGTTCTGCAATTTCACCCGCAACCTCGAGCGAGCGAAGGAAATCGCATTTACGAATCCCTACGTGGTCGCGAGTGAGGCGCTGCTGGTCAAGAAGAGCAGCGGCATCAAATCCATCAATGACATGTCGAATCGCACGATTGCAACCGTCAAGGGCTCGACGAATGGCGACGAAGTGCGCTCGCTGAATATGCAGGTCAAGATCCAGGAGTTCGACAGCTCGCAGGCTGCAATCCTCGCCGTCAAGCAGGGTCAGGCCGACGCGATGATCGAGGACAACAACTTTCTCGCTTACCAGGCATCGCTCGATCCGGAGCTGACTGTCACCAATGAAGCACTGGTTCCGCTCGAATACAACGCGTTCGGTGTGAAGTCCGGAGATCAGGTCTGGCTCAACTACCTGAACCTGTTCCTGTTCAACATCAACGCATCGAAGCAGAACGCACAGCTATACAAGAAGTGGTTTGGCGCCGAGCCGCGCTTTCCGCTGAATCCGCAGTACTGAAACCCCACTAGCGCCGCACTGCTCGACCGACGGAGGAGCCATGAGCTATGAATGGGTGACCCTTGCGGGTTATTGGAGCGATTTCGTTCGCGCAGCGTGGTTGACACTCCAGATCACGCTTCTGGCCTTCCTCCTCGCGATGCTGCTCGGCTTGCTCACCGCTCTCGCGAGCGCATCGCGCGTCGGGCTGCTGCGGGCGATCGCGCGGGCGTACATCGAAGCGATCCGCAATACGCCGGTCCTGCTGCAGATCTTCATCGTGTTCTTCGGGTTGCCGTCGCTTGGCATCACCCTCAATGCGTATACGGCAGGCGTGATCGCGTTAGGGGTGAATGTCGGCGCATATCTGGCGGAAGTGTTTCGTGCGGGTATCCAGTCGGTACCGCGCGGTCAGCTTGAAGCGGCGTCGATTCTCGGTCTGGAACGTTCGCAGATTTTCGTCGAGGTGGTTTTGCCGCAGGCGGCGCGCGCCGTCTATCCGGCGATCGTCAACAACCTGATTCAGTTGCTGCTCGGCACGTCGCTTCTTTCTGCGATCGCGCTACCCGAGTTGAGCGGAACGGCGACGGTGATCAACGCACGCACGCTGCTCTATATCCAGACTTTCTCGATCACCCTGATTGCCTACCTGTTTCTGAGCAATCTGCTGTCGTGGCTGGCGAGCCAGATCGGCGTGCGTGTCTTTCATCCGCCGCTCGTCATGAAGAAACGCACGCGCCGGTGGTTCCTTGTCGCACGACAGGCCGATCGCACCTGAGCACCCAACCGGAGACCGGCCATGTCGCAAGAATTGTTAATGACCAGCCTGGCGATCCTGTTTCAGGGACTGCTGGCGACACTGCTTCTGTCCGCAGCGTCAATCGTTGGTGGAACGCTGATCGGACTGCTGGCGGCGGTATTACGCTCATTCGGGCCGTGGGGTACGCCGCGCATCGCCAGGCTCTATACCGAGCTGTTTCGCGGTACGCCGGTGCTGATCACGCTGATGTTTATTTACTTCGGCGTTTCGTACTTCGGCTACGCGATCGATGTGTTCGCAGCGGGTGTGGTGGGCTTGAGCATCTATCAGGGTGCCTATATTTCCGAAGTGTTCCGCTCAGGCATTGAAGCAGTACCGAAAGGCCAGTGGGAGGTGTCGCAGATCCTCGGGCTTAGCAAGATCCAGGCGTTCTTTTCCGTGATCTTGCCGCAGACCGGAAAGATCGTGATTCCGCCGCTCGTCGGCCAGTATTTGTCGCTTATCAAGGACACGTCGATCGTCAGCATGATCGGTATGTCGGAACTGATGCATGGTGGTCAGGCTATCGTCGACCGGGTGGGCAAACCGGTGGAAATCTATGGACTCGTTGCCGTGCTTTATTTCATTGTGTGCTTTCCACTGTCGCAGTGGGTGCGGCACCATGACCGAAGAAGGAGCCTGCTGTCATGACCAGCGTCACTACGTCGAAGCCCATCATCAATCTCACTGGCGTCAGCAAGTCATTCGGCGCTACACAGGTCCTGAAGGAGATCAACCTTGATGTGCGGCCGGGCGAAGTACTCGTGCTGATCGGGGCGTCGGGCTCCGGAAAGAGCACGGTGCTGCGCATCATGAGCGGTCTGGAGACGGCCGATGCGGGCGAAGTCTGGGTCAACGAAGTGCCGCTGCACGATGCGCGCCGGGCGAAGGAAATTCGGGGGCATGTCGGCATGGTGTTCCAGCAATTCAATCTGTTTCCGCACAAGAGTGCGCTGGGTAACGTGACGCTTGCCCTGATCAAGGCACGCAAGATGAGCGCCGCAGACGCACGCAAACGTGCGATGGATGCGCTCGACCGCGTGGGACTTGCCGATCGAGCCGAGCACTACCCGAGTCAGCTCTCCGGTGGCCAACAGCAGCGTGTCGCGATCGCCAGAGCGTTGGCCGTCGAGCCGGGCATCATGTTCTTCGACGAAGCCACGTCCGCTCTCGATCCGGAACTCGTCGGCGAAGTGACCGAAGTCATGCGCGGATTGGCGCGCGACGGGATGACCATGGTCGTCGTCACACACGAGATGGGCTTCGCGCGCAAGACCGCCGACCGCGTCGTGTTTATGGACAAAGGCGTCATCGCGGAGCAGGGCGCCCCGGAGCAGATTTTCGTGAACCCGCAGAACGAACGTACGCGACAGTTCCTGCATCGTGTGCTCGACCATTGAGCACCCGTGAAGGGCGTCAGGCGTCTTCGTGCTGCGTGATGGCAAGGCGTCGCCCTTTACGCGCTAAACTCGCGTCACACAAAAGATAAACTGCGATCACTATCGCCGACGGAGTTGAAGGAATGTCTGCATCGGAATCATCGAGGGCCAGGGGGGTGGACCGCGTCATCGGCATTCTCAAGCAGTTGCATATCGCGCGGCGTCCGATGACGATGCGCGAGTTGATTGAAGCGACCGGCGCGCCACGCTCGAGCATCTACGAATTAGTCACCATGCTGACTGAAGCCGGATGGCTCGAGACGAGTGTCGACGGGAGCGTGTTTTTTGGCCGCGAGATGCATTACTACGGCTCCGACTATGCCGTCCATAACGACCTGATCAGTCGCGCCCACCAGGCGATCCTCGCGCTCGTCCGAACGCACGACGAAACCGCGCAGTTGTGCATGCTCGAAGGCAACAAGTACACCGTGGTTCTATCGGAGAACAGCTCGCGACCATTCAACATCAGTTCCGACATCGGCGTGAAGGTGCCGATTCCGTGGACCGCATCGGGCCGCCTGCTGCTCGCCCATATGCGGGCGGAGGAAATTCGCAGCTTGATCCCAGACGAAGACTTTATCCTCGACAACGGCAGACGCGTTGAATTTCAGGACTTTCTTTGCGATGTCCAACGCGCCGCTGATCAGGGCTACTGTTGCACCGAGGGTCTGTCCCATACTTTTCGACTCTGCATGGCGGCACCCATACGCGATCGCACCGGTCTCCCTGTTGCAGCGCTCTGCTTCATGACAAGCCGCGATACCGATCCGGAGAAGCGGGCGATGATGCTGGAAGACCTCATCAGATCGGCGAAGGCGTTGTCGCAACCTTATACCCGCATTGTAAATGCCGAGTGGTCTGCTCGCGGTCGGAAGGGGTGAGGGAAGGGTGGGAAGTTTTGGAAATGAAGTTACCCGTTTCGGCTATTTACTTCCCGGAACTCGGACATTAAATTTGCGGCCGTCTGGATGACTTTTCTTTTGTTGTAATCCACGCAGGTCCAGACCTTAGCTATGCGAAGTTGCATAGCTTTTTTTTTGCCTGCGAGAAAGATGCGGAAAGGGAAAGATGCAGAAAGTTCCCATTCCTAATTTTTGGTCGTGTTTACCCAACACTATTTTCAATCACGTTTTACCGCCAGTTATTCTGCGCTCCGCAGGCTCATCAACACAAACTTAAGGACGCAGATGAAGAAGACCACACTGGCAACTCTTTCGCTGGTAATGCTTGGCGCAACCGGCGTAGCTCACGCACAAAACAGCGTCACGCTGTACGGCATCATTGATACCGGCCTGACCTACGTTTCGAACGACGGCGGCAGCAAGTCGATCAGCATGTCGTCGGGTAACGAGTCGGGTAGCCGCTGGGGCCTGAAAGGCTCAGAAGACCTCGGTGGTGGCCTGAAAACAATCTTCCAGGTGGAGAACGGCTTTAATTCGACGAACGGCAAGCTCGGCCAGGGTAGCCGCATGTTCGGTCGCCAGGCGTTCGTTGGCCTGAGCAGCGACAAGTGGGGTACGCTCACGGCCGGACGTCAATACGATCCGCTGGTTGATCTGGTGCAGCCGGTGCAGGGCGATGGCTTCCTCGGTGGCGTATTCATCTCGCCGGGCGACATCGACAACGCCGACAACAGCGCGCGGGTCAATAACTCGCTCAAGTACACGTCGCCGACCTGGTCCGGCTTCCAGTTCGAAACCATGTACTCGCTGGGTGGGGTGGCTGGTGCAACGGGCTCGGGTCAGAGCTACGCTGCCGCAGCGGCATACAGCAATGGTCCCGTCAACCTGGCCGCAGGTTACTATCACCTGAGCAACGGCAACGGCACGAACCGCGGTACGACGACGTGGGATTCGCTGTTCAACACATCGGTCAACGCGGCGTACTCCACTGCGGCGTCGATCAACAATGCCCGTATCGGCGGCAACTACGTGTTCGGCTCGGTGACCCTGGGCGGCTACTTCAGCCATGCCGAATACACTGCAGACGCCAGCTCGACATTCACGCAGACGGAAAAGTACAACACGGGTTCGGTGTACGCCGTGTGGCAGGTATCGGCACCGCTGCAGACCGAGATCGGCTACGTGTACATGAAGTCGAGCGGCAATTCGTCGGCAAAGTACAACCAGTTCGCTGTTGCAGCGGACTACTCGCTTAGCAAGCGTACGGATGTCTACGCATTTGCTGGCTACACGACCGCATCGGGAACGCAAGACTCGTCGGGCACGGCCGCTGTTGCTGTTATCGGCTCGGCAACCGGCGACTCGGGTTCCAACAAGCAGGCTACTGTAACTGTTGGCATTCGCCACAAGTTCTAATCGATAGATGCACTAAAGAAAGCCCGCGTGATGCGGGCTTTCTTGTTTGCTCGAAAGAACTCTGGATCGGCGATCTTGAAACCTTATTGTTTCGATGACGGCCGGGCGCAGATCGGGAGTTCAAAGTTGAATCGGCGCATTAGTCCTGAGCGGCCGCATGGGTAGCGTCGGCCTGTACCAATGCGCGCACGAGCAGGTACACGGCTGGCAAGTTGTCGTCGTCACGTCGCCAGTCGACGGGTTCGTCGAGATCCATTCCGGACAAACGACTGTCCTCAAACCGGATAAACGTAGAGCGCACTGCCTCGCTGTGCCGCGCCTGGAAGCCCCGATTCTCAAAGACCTGTTCGTCGATTGTCAGCAACGTGCGCCAGGTCGGCAATTGCGCGCTGCTTGAGTAACGGCGACGGCCACTGTCGAGGTGACGACCTGCGACCGTGGCAATGATCTGCTGAAGGTCGAGCGACGCACTGCGAAGTGCGCGTTCGAGAGCGACAGGATTGATGTCTTGGACATCCATATCAAGAGCGGAGTCGTTATTCATACTGTTATTTTCCTGAGGACTCGCTGCAATTCGCAGCATCAAATTTGATGCTTCAACAACGCCTGGTTTCGCTGTGCCAATAACTGGCGGATCTGGGCAAGATAGTTATCGCCGACCGTACAGTCTTCAACGGGCCGGATATGTTGATGAGGCGTTGGTGGACGTACGCCGAGGTAGCGGCACACCGCTGACAGATAGGGTTTGCCGTTGCTTCCCAGATGTCGCGCCGCGTCAGCCACGCGTACGTCTCCGACATGCTTGCGCAACCACGCAAGTGTTTCGCGATCACCGTCGTTCAAGATGCGGATGAGCTGGTTCATGGCCGATCCTGTATGTAAACACAGTACTGTAAATTTATACAGTATTTGATCGGGATGCAAGTTAATTTGCAGGTCTACTCCATTAGCCGAACGGCCATCGTGTCCGAGTTGGAGCGAGATATTTCGATTGCCGGCGGGTCAAGGGATTTCCCTGGTCTAGGGATTACGCACATATTTCGCGTACGTAGCTGAGGAATAGCCGTCCGGAAGCGCGCAGCGCGCAACCTGATGGCGGCGAGTGCGCACGGATAACCTGCTGTATTTAAAGGTGATCCTTCAGCATGTCCGGTTTTCGCTGCGGTGCAAGGTTCAGGCGTGAGCGAATGTCGACATCGACAACTGTCAAAACGACATCCCTTCTTGAATTTGTCACCACCCGTCCATATAATTAGCACTCGCTGCACGAGAGTGCTAACAACATCGCCGGTTGGCTCAGCCAGCCGGGTTTTCTCAGCGTTCTTCAGTCTCAATCAAGAGAGGAGTATGTATGAACCTTCGTCCTTTGCATGATCGCGTGATCGTCAAACGTCTGGATCAAGAAACCAAGACCGCGTCGGGCATCGTGATCCCCGAAGCCGCAGCAGAAAAGCCGGATCAAGGCGAAATTCTGGCAGTCGGCCCGGGCAAGCGTGACGACAAAGGCGCACAAATCGCCCTCGACGTGAAGGTCGGTGACCGCGTCCTGTTCGGCAAGTACGCAGGCCAGACCGTCAAGGTCGACGGCAACGAACTGCTCGTGATGCGCGAAGAAGACATCATGGCCGTGGTGCAGAAGTAAGCGCCAGTCGCTACTTTTCCCGGTCATATCCCAAAGAATTCAAGGAGTTAGAAGATGGCAGCTAAAGACGTCGTATTCGGTGATTCCGCCCGTGCCAAGATGGTTGAAGGCGTGAACATCCTCGCGAACGCTGTGAAGGTCACGCTGGGCCCGAAGGGTCGCAACGTTGTCCTGGAACGCAGCTTCGGCGGCCCGACGGTCACGAAGGATGGTGTTTCGGTCGCGAAAGAGATCGAACTGAAAGACAAGCTCCAGAACATGGGCGCACAAATGGTCAAGGAAGTTGCTTCCAAGACCAGCGACAACGCAGGTGACGGCACCACGACCGCAACGGTTCTGGCTCAGTCGATCGTCCGCGAAGGCATGAAGTACGTTGCATCGGGCATGAACCCGATGGACCTGAAGCGTGGTATCGACAAGGCTGTGTTCGCAGCGATCGAAGAACTGCGCAAGATCAGCAAGCCTTGCACGACCAACAAGGAAATCGCTCAAGTCGGTTCGATCTCGGCAAACAGCGATTCGTCGATCGGCGACCGTATCGCTGAAGCGATGGACAAGGTTGGCAAGGAAGGCGTCATCACCGTTGAAGACGGCAAGTCGTTGCAAGACGAGCTGGACGTTGTCGAAGGTATGCAATTCGACCGCGGCTACCTGTCGCCGTACTTCATCAACAACCCGGACAAGCAAGTTGCAGTGCTCGAAAACCCGTTCGTGCTGCTGCACGACAAGAAGGTTTCGAACATTCGTGACCTCCTCCCGGTCCTCGAGCAAGTCGCTAAGGCTGGCCGTCCGCTGCTGATCATCGCAGAAGACGTCGAAGGCGAAGCGCTGGCTACGCTGGTTGTGAACAACATCCGCGGCATCCTGAAGACTGTTGCTGTCAAGGCTCCGGGCTTCGGCGATCGTCGTAAGGCCATGCTGGAAGACATCGCGATCCTGACCGGCGGTCAAGTCATCGCTGAAGAAACCGGCCTGACGCTCGAAAAGGCAACGCTGGCTGAACTGGGTCAAGCGAAGCGCATCGAAGTGGGCAAGGAAAACACGACGATCATCGACGGCGCTGGCGAAGCAGCAACCATCGAAGCACGTGTGAAGCAAGTTCGCACGCAAATCGAAGAAGCTACGTCGGACTACGACCGTGAAAAGCTGCAAGAACGCGTGGCCAAGCTGGCCGGCGGTGTTGCAGTGATCAAGGTCGGTGCTGCGACCGAAGTCGAAATGAAGGAAAAGAAGGCACGTGTCGAAGACGCACTGCACGCAACGCGCGCAGCTGTGGAAGAAGGCATCGTTGCTGGCGGCGGCGTCGCACTGATCCGTGCACGTACGGCAATCGCTGGCCTGAAGGGCGCTAACGCCGATCAGGACGCAGGTATCAAGATCGTGCTGCGCGCGATGGAAGAGCCGCTGCGTCAGATCGTCACGAACGGTGGCGAAGAAGCCAGCGTCGTGGTGGCAGCTGTTGCTGCTGGTACGGGCAACTACGGCTACAACGCTGCAACCGGCGAGTACGTCGACCTGGTTGACGCAGGTGTCGTGGACCCGACGAAGGTGACGCGCACGGCGCTGCAAAACGCAGCTTCGGTCGCTGGCCTGCTGTTGACCACCGACGCAGCTGTTTGCGAACTGCCGAAGGAAGATGCTCCGATGGGCGGCGGTATGCCCGGCGGCATGGGCGGCATGGGCATGGACATGTAATTTCCGATTGAGCCTCACTTGGGCCTCGTTTGAGGCTCAGTTGGAAACACATGGGGAGGTGCGTCGCGAGGCGTACTTCCCAAAACAAAAAACCCGCAGAAATGCGGGTTTTTTGTTTTGGGGCTAACGATAAGCCGGTTCGCTATGACTAGCGCTCGATGCAATCGGTGTTCATCAGGCAGTTGTCGCGCAAGTAGCTGAATATGTGCGCTACGCTCTCGGCCGGCGTCGACATTGCCGTATCTATCTTCAACTCAGGATCAGCCGGGACTTCATAGGGTGCCGATACGCCGGTAAACGACGCAATCTCGCCGGCGCGGGCTTTGGCATAGAGACCTTTCGGGTCACGACGGGCGCAAGCGTCGACCGAGGCGGAAAGATAAGTCTCGATGAAATTGCCGGGTCCAACGATTTCGCGCGCCATCGCTCTGTCTTCACACATGGGTGAGATAAGTGCCGCGATAACGATGAGGCCTGCGTCGTTCATCAACTGGGCCACGTGCGCCACCCTGCGAATATTTTCACGCCGGTCTTTCTTGTCAAAGCCGAGATCGGACGCCAAACCGTGGCGGATATTGTCCCCGTCGAGGACGTAGCATGCATGGCCTAGCGATGCGAGTTGCTGCTCGAGTGCGAAAGCGATTGTTGATTTACCCGCCCCGGATAACCCCGTCAGCCAGATCGTGACCGGCTTGTGGCGGAACATTTGCATCCGGTCGCGAGCAGTCACTTCACCATGGAAGCGTTGCAGAAAAGGCAGGGGCTGTCCCATTGTTTTCTCTCGACTCAGGCGGCGCAGTGCCAACCTTGCCGCCAGACGCCTGCGTTGTGCAGGCGCTCCAGCGAATTTTCGATCGTGACGTGAAAACCGTCTGACACGCCCGCAGGCAGAGGAATTGAAAATCCAGCGTGGGAGCTTGGGTATCCCGCGCCAGCAACGTCGGGCCGATACTCACCACTCGAACCTCTCGCGACGACCTCCGTACCAACGCGGACTTCGAGCGGAACTCTTTCTTCCGGCCGGGTGAGATTGACGGCCCAGCCCGAAATCACGCCGTTATGGACGGCGTCGACAAAACCGTCGTACATGTCGGCGGTAGTGTGCGGTTGGCTCTGCGCGAACTCTATGTATTCCTTGATGGGAGTGAGATCAAACTGGTTGATCACGCTCACCACTTTCGAGAGGAATTTTTCGTCAAAACCGAAAACGATCGAACTGTGCGCGTACGGATTTTCGAGCTGATTGATCGCCTCCTGAATGGTGCGCACCGACGCCAGGGCCTTTGAAAACACGTCGCCTGCTTGCAGGGCATGTTGCGCTATCGCCTGGTTGACGTCCTGAAATATCTCGTAATCGAAACGATTCTCTTCGGCAAACGTTTGCCTTGCTGTTTCACTCACATGAGTTCTGTTTTTGGGCGAGCCACTCGTTTTGTTGGTTTCGAAAAAAAAGGGCAATTCGAGCCCGGTCTTTCCGCAGAGCCGAAGTAAAAACTCGCTCATGTCCTCGCAGACGCCGGTTGCCGCGAAATGTTGGAGAACATGGGTCCGTGCGACTTCGAGGCTGCTTTCGTCAACCACGGAATGACCGCTCAACATCTGGGTAAACAGGTTTTTTCCCGCGAGTGATTCGCTGACCCACTCGTCGAGCGAGATGGTGCCGCGCCGAACCAGGGCTTCGGTTGCCGACACGCTGGCGCCTCGCACAACGTCGCCGTTCTTGCCGTTGGCTGCGTACCAGTAGTGCGATATCTGACGTGCAAGTGGATCGCGCAGAATCGTGCAATACGTTAGCGCGCTCTTCAGGTTCCTGTGCATGCCATAGGGTTGATGGCCTCCGCCAATCCTCGTGGTCATCAATTTGGCGTGACTGCTTTCCCAGCCTTCTCGATCCCATTCGAAGTTCACGAACTGATCTTTGCCTTTATTCAGATCAAAAAATGAGATAACAGTTGATCCGCCGCTCTTAGGCGGATGGATGAAAAAAATTGGTGAGGCCATGGGGGCTTATGACAGATTTACGAAATAGAAAGCTTAGCTCGGAGATAAAACCGGTGCTGTAACGTTTAATTACAAGTTAAAACGCATGTTGGCGTCGTGAAAGGAGCGGTAGTTCCGTTGGGTTTCGCGAGGAAGTCGAGCTCAGCCATGTGCTGAGGCGAGGCCTGAGGAAGAGATCACGTACAGGCGTGTCCGCTTGCGCGGGGCTTTCCACGGCGAACATCGATCAAGACGGGGAAAGGCGAGTTGGTGGCACGCGGCCGCGAGGCGTGCTTCCCAAAAACAAAAAACCCGCAGAAATGCGGGTTCTTTACCGGGGCTGTCGGGCCGCCGCTGAAGTGGAAACGCTCGCCAAGCGCCTGCCGCTTGCGCAGCAGACGCTTCGAGCCGTCAAATCAATGCCGTGCTTCGCCCGGTGCCGCGTCCTTGCCGGTTGCCGGCGGCGTGTCGTCGTCGCTGCTGCGGGCCCAGAAAAAGCGATCCGGCAGATAGGCGCCCATTCCCGGCCGAAACGCGTTGCGCATCGCCTGATACAGATACTCCTGCGCCTCGCGCACGGCTTCCGCCGGCTCTTGGCCGTTGGCCAGCAAGGCGGCAATCGCGGCGCCGAGCGTGTCGGTAATACCCATGATCCGATGGGCGCCGCGGTCCCACATATCCTGGCGCAGTTGGCCGTCTTCACTGAACAGCGTATTAACGAGCCGGTGCGTGCCGGTTTCCGTCGACAGAATGTATTCGCAGCCTTGCGACAGCAGATGCGAGATTGCCGCGTCGAGGCTCGGTGCTTCGGCGTCGCCGTCTGGCTGGGCGAGCGCGAGCAGCGTGGCCGAATCGGCGACCAGCAAGGTGGTTTGCGGCGCGAGCAGGTCGGCGATCGCTTCGCGCAGTTCGTCGGCGGCGAGCACGTGTTCGTCGTCGAGCGTGAAATCGGGGGCGAGGATCAGCGGGATGTCGTCGTAATCGGCGACCACTTCGGCAATTGCGCTGACCACTTCCGCGCGTGTGCAAGCGCCGACTTTGAAGGCGGCGATCGGCATGTCTTCGAGCAGCATCCGGGCCTGGGTCGCAACCACTTCAGGATCGAGCCCGGTAACTTCATCGCAGCTTGCCGAGTCGCGCACGGTATAGCCCGTGAGCACGGAGACGCCATGGCAGCCCATGCTGGCAAGGGTCATCAGGTCTGCTTGCAGGCCGGAGCCGCCGGTGGGATCGGAAAGGCCGAAGGTGAGGACGATCGGAGGCGTATCGCTGGGCATGAAGATTTACAAAAAGGAGCTGTATTTAGGCGCAGACGGTGCGCAATCGGCTCAATTATGCGGCCTAAACTGTCATGAGGGCGTTTTTTCGCATTCTTCGGCAGGTTGCCGCAAGCGAGCAGCACATAAGCGGCAACCAGGCGCGACCCCACGCGCAAGCGCTGGCCAAACCGACGCAACCCTCTAGCCACAGGCCGCCGCACACTACGATTGCGCGTTTCTGATTGCTAGGCATTGGGGCGGCAACACGGTACCATCATGGCTCCCGTTTCCACGGACTCTACGACGCGACACAAGAATGGAATATCAAAGCTGGATGTGCCTGATTTGCGGCTGGATTTACGACGAAGAAGCCGGTTTGCCGGAGGAAGGCATTGCGCCGGGCACGCGCTGGGAGGACGTTCCCATTAACTGGACCTGCCCGGAATGCGGCGCGCGCAAGGAAGACTTCGAGATGGTCCAGATCTGAGGTCCGAGGGGTAAACGGCGGTCTCCAGCTGAGCGCCATGCTGTGTGGTTGCGGCGCGGCGTTTTTGCAGGCGGCGTCGGCCGGATCGAACGCGGTTCATGCGCTCGGCGTGCAGCCCCAACGCGGTGGCGCGGAACATCCCCGGTTGCACCGTGTCGCAGCGGTAATCTGTCATTGTCCTGTCGCCAGTTCGCGCGTTAGCCGGTCAGTCTCTCGTGCAGCGCCGAAGCGGCGGCCCGTCAGCTTCCTGTCGCCTGCCCATGACTCTTCGACCCGCTGCACCCGATTCCTTCGATGCATTGCCCAATCCTCGCGGCGGCGCTGTCCGCACCGCGGAGCTGGCGCTGGCTGAGGCGTTGCTGGCGTTCGAACAACACCGCGAGAGCACCTCGGCGCTGCTGCGCGCGTCGCATGCGTTGCGCGAGGCCGGCTGGCTGAGCGCGCAGCGCTTCGCGGACGCGCTGGTGCGGCTCTCGCCTCTGGCCGAGGGTGATCCGGCTGACGCAGACAGCGCGCGGCCCGTGTTCGGCGCCGCATTGCACGATTTCCGCGCGGCGCTCGAGCGCCACAATCTGCGCGAACTGTCCTGTTCATCCACGCTGTTCCATCACTATCACGCGCTGTGTGCTCATCTGTCGGAGCACACGCCGGGTTCGACCGTTGCATTCGAAGATCTCGCGCTGAGCGCGCGCCCGGTGCCGCCGGTGTCGCTGCATACCCAGTCCGCGGATCAACTCGCCCATTTGCGGGCGCGCTACGAGCGCGCGCTGTTGCCGGTGTTGCGCTCGCAGCCGGATAGCAGTGGTGCTGCGCTGGCGTTCACGAACGCGGCGCTCGACGAACTGGACGCCGTCTTTACCGAACTCGCCGGCCCTGACCCCTACGATTTCTGGCGCCTCGCCAAAGCTTGTGCCAAGGCGCTGCGCGTCAGCGGCCGCGCCACTGGCGATGCCGACGCGCGGCGTTTCTATGCGCGCTGCAATCTCACGCTGGCCGACCATGCGCACGGCATCGAGCGCGCGCCGCGTTCGCTGGTGCGCGCGACGCTGGCGCTGCTGTGGCGCGATTACGCGCTGTTCGGCGCTGCAGCGGAAGACGCCGATCAGGTCGAAGTGCTGCACGACTATGGCTTGACGGTCGATTGGCACGTCGCGGGCACCCAGGCATCCGAAATGCTTTGGGAAGCGGGCGCCGTACAGGCGCAGGCGGTCAGCGCGACCCGCAGCACGCTGACGCGCGAGCTGGGCGTGTTGGCCGTCAACGCGCATGCGTATGAAGATTTCCTGCAAACGGCCGATGCCTCGATTTCGGCGCTGACTGAGCACGCCCGTGCGGCCGACCAGCCGGAGAAAGCCGATCCGAGCGAAGCGTTGCAGGCGGGCGACGCCGCCTACCGGCTGGGTGCCGCCGCGTGCGCGCTGGGCCTCGGCCATGTGGCGCTGGTTGCCGATGCGCTCGGGCTCGCCTGGCGCCGCCGCGCGCACGCCGGCGTATCGACGCCGGCGGTGCGCTCCCATGTCATCGTCGGTGCACCAGCGGCGAGCACGCTCGAGCAGGCCGCCGAGGCGTTGCGTGCGATGCTGCACAAAGTCGCTGCGGGCGTCGCGCCGACAGGCAGCAACGCGGCGCTGGCCGCATTGACGCGTTCGATCGAGCAGGGCGGCGCCTGAACTGCCGGCTGCGGTATCACTGCGGTATCAATCAGCAGCACGCCCTGCGCGCCGGCACGCATGCTCTGCCGGCAACAGCGAGGCGCAATGTTCGAACCCGGAGGCACGCGATATGCGTGTCGTAAACACCGCTGAGCGCACCATGGACAAGGTCTGCGTGCGTGATAGAGTGCAACTTGATTCGCCGTCGATGGCTCGCGGCGCACTTCATCGCGCACATCGCGGTCACGCGCTCAAAGCCCGCCATCCCGCACCGTCTTTGCTAAAATCCGAACTATGTCCAAGAGTACCGATCGCATCAATCTGACCAACCAGTTCCTGATCGCCATGCCGAGCATGGCCGATCCCACGTTTTCAGGAACGGTGGTCTACCTTTGCGATCACAGTGAGCGCGGTGCGCTCGGCCTCGTGATCAACCGGCCGACCGATATCGACCTTGAAGCGCTCTTCAGTCGCATCGATCTCAAGCTCGAGATCGAACCCCTTCTCCATGTGCCTGTGTATTTCGGCGGCCCGGTACAAACCGAGCGCGGCTTCGTGCTGCACGATCCGAAAGACGGCAATGCGTATACGTCGTCCATGTCGGTGCCGGGCGGGCTCGAGATGACCACGTCGAAAGACGTGCTTGAAGCCGTCGCGAGCGGCACTGGTCCGGAGCGCTTTCTGCTCACGCTCGGCCATGCCGGCTGGGGCGCGGGTCAGCTCGAAGAAGAGATTTCGAAGAACGGCTGGCTCACGGTTGAAGCCGACCCGAAAATCGTGTTCGACGTACCTGCCGAAGAGCGTCTGGAAGCGGCGCTCGCGCTGCTCGGCATTTCACTGTCGATGCTGTCGGGCGAAGCAGGTCACGCATGAGCCTGGCAGCCGGACGTGAAGCGACGCTGCTTGCGTTCGACTACGGTGAAAAGCGGATCGGCGTGGCGGTGGGCAATTCGCTCACCCGCAGCGCACGCGCGCTCGTGATCGTGCAGAACCGCAGCCGCGAATACCGTTTCGAGGCGATCGGCAAGCTGATCAGCGAGTGGAAGCCGGACGCGCTGGTGGTCGGTTTGCCCATGCACCCGGACGGCACGCCGCACGAAATGACCCAACTCGCGAAGCGCTTCGGCAATCAGCTGAATGGCCGCTTCAATCTGCCGGTGACATGGATCGACGAGCGCTATTCGTCGGTCGAGGCGAAGGCGGAAATCCGCGCCGGCAACGGCCGCGCCGACATGCTCGACGCCGAAGCCGCCAGCATCATCCTCCAGCAATATCTAGACGGACTTTCCGACGATCATGAGTTCCATTGACGCCGAAGCACTTTATCGCGCCGTGCTCGACCAGGTTCGCGCGGCGTATGGCGACGCCTTCAGCGCTGCCGATGGCCCCGTGCTGGCCGGCATCTACAGTGGCGGCGCGTGGCTCGCCGAGCGCCTCGCGCGCGATCTGAAGGCGCCGAGCTTCGGCGTGGTCAACGTCGCGCTGCATCGCGACGACTACGCAAAAAAAGGCCTGCACTCGCAGGCAAGTCCGACCTCGCTGCCGTTTTCCGTGGACAAGCGCCGCATCGTGCTGGTGGACGACGTGCTGTACACCGGCCGCACGATTCGCGCGGCGTTGAATGAGCTGTACGACTACGGCCGTCCGGCATCGGTCGAACTGGCGGTGCTCGCCGACCGCGGCGGACGCGAGTTGCCGGTGGCGGCGCGTTTTGTCGGCGGCGTGGTGGATGTGCCGGCCGATGCAACGCTCGTGCTCGCCCGCGAAGCAGGCGGCGCCGATGGCACTCAGCGTTTCACCTTTCACACCGAAGCACGCGTCGATTGAACGCAGCTTTGCGCATTGAGCAAGGCGTCGACGCCGAACACGTTGAAGCCCGTATTTGAAGCAGGTACTCCATGAACACCGCCACCCAGGCCTCGCAGAATTCCACCGACAGCGCCACCGAGCGCTTCCGTTATGGCTTCCTGAAGGGCAATCCGCAGCTCACGAAGAACGGCGAGCTCAAACATTTGTTGTCGATCGAAGGTTTGCCGAAGGCGATCGTCAATCACATTCTCGATACCGCCGACCAGTTCGTCAGCGTGACCGATCGAGAAGTGAAGAAGGTGCCGCTGTTGCGTGGCAAGTCGGTGTTCAACCTGTTCTTCGAGAACTCGACGCGCACCCGCACGACCTTCGAAATTGCCGCGACGCGTTTGTCGGCCGACGTGCTGAATCTGAACATCAATGCGTCCTCGACGAGCAAGGGCGAGTCGCTCCTCGACACGATCAACAACCTCTCGGCGATGCATGCCGATATGTTTGTCGTGCGCCATGCATCGAGCGGCGCACCGTACCTGATCGCCCAGCACTGCGCGCCGCACGTGCATGTGATCAATGCCGGCGACGGCCGTCACGCACACCCCACCCAGGGTCTGCTCGACATGTACACCATCCGCCACTACAAGAAGGACTTCACGAATCTGCGTGTGGCGATCGTCGGCGACATTCTGCATTCGCGGGTCGCGCGCTCGGACATTCATGCGCTGACCACGCTCGGCGTGCCGGAAGTGCGCGCGATCGGTCCGCGCACGTTGCTGCCGGGCGGTCTCGAGCAAATGGGCGTGCGCGTATTCCACAATCTCGACGAAGGCCTGAAAGACGTCGACGTGATCATCATGCTGCGTCTGCAAAACGAGCGGATGAGCGGCGCGCTGCTGCCGTCGGCCCAGGAGTATTTCAAGAGCTGGGGTTTGACGCCGGAGCGCCTCGCGCTCGCCAAACCCGATGCGATCGTGATGCACCCGGGGCCGATGAATCGTGGCGTCGAAATCGATTCGCAGGTGGCCGACGGTCCGCAATCGGTGATTCTGAACCAGGTGACGTTCGGCATCGCGGTGCGGATGGCGGTGATGGGAATCGTCGCGGGCAATCACGATTGATTTTTCGCCACGGCGCGCACCCACACACGCACACGCGACAAGACACGCAGAACTTAGCTGAACGCTTGGCTAAACATTAAGGCAGCGCATGAAGATTCATATTCAAGGCGGCACGCTGATCGATCCGGCAGCGGGCACCGAACAGCAGCAGGACATTTTTATCGAAGCAGGCAAGATCGTCGCCATCGGCAACGCGCCTGCCGATTTCAGCGCAACGAAGACGATCGACGCCAAAGGCTTGCATATCGCGCCGGGCCTCGTCGACCTGTCCGCGCGTTTGCGCGAACCGGGCTACGAACACAAGGCGACGCTCGAATCCGAAATGGCCGCGGCGCTCGCAGGCGGCGTGACGAGTCTCGTGTGTCCGCCGGACACCGATCCAACGCTCGATGAGCCGGGCCTCGTCGAGATGCTCAAGTTCCGCGCGCGCAATCTGGACCAGGCGCATGTCTATCCGCTCGGCGCGTTGACCGTCGGCCTGAAAGGCCAGGTCATCACCGAGATGGTCGAGCTGACCGAGGCGGGCTGTATCGGTTTTTCGCAAGCCGATGTGCCGGTGGTCGACACGCAGGTGTTGATGCGTGCGTTGCAGTACGCGAAGACTTACGGCTACACGGTGTGGCTGCGCCCGGTTGATGCGTATCTCGGCAAGGGCGGTGTGGCCGCGAGCGGCGCGCTGGCGTCGCGGCTCGGGCTGTCGGGCGTGCCGGTGTCGGCAGAGACGATCGCGCTGCACACGATCTTCGAACTGGTCCGCGTGACGGGAGCACGAGTGCATCTGTCGCATGTGTCGTCGGCGGCGGGCATCGAATTGATGCGCGCGGCCAAGGCCGAGGGCTTGCCGGTGTCGTGCGACGTCACCGTGAACCACGTGCATCTGATCGACGTCGACATCGGCTACTTCGACGCGCAGTTCCGCCTCGATCCGCCGTTGCGCCAGCAGCGCGATCGCGAAGCAATCCGCGCGGGCCTCGTCGACGGTACGATCGACGCGATCTGCTCCGACCACACACCGGTCGACGACGACGAAAAACTCCTGCCGTTCGCCGAAGCCACGCCGGGCGCAACGGGCCTGGAGCTGTTCCTGTCGCTAACAGTCAAATGGGCCGACGAAGCGGGCGTGCCGTTGGCCAAGGCGCTGAACCGCATCACCACGGCGCCGGCCGACGTGCTGAAGCTGGAAGTGGCTGGCCGCATCGCCGTGGGCGCTGTCGCCGATCTTTGCGTGTTCGACCGCAACGCGTATTGGCGCGTCGAACCGCGTGCATTGAAGAGCCAGGGGCACAACACGCCGTTCCTCGGCTATGAACTGCCGGCGCGCGTGCAGGCGACGATCGTGTCCGGTCACGTTGCGTTCGAGCAGCGCTAATATTCGCGGCATTGCCCAGTTACGGAAAGCTCCGACAAATGAAGCTCGCGTTACGCAAGGCCCGTCTCGTCGCCCATCTGCTGCATGGCATGTGGATCGTTGCGACGCGCTTTTCCAAGGTCGGTGCGGAGGGGCGGCAGACGCTCAACCGCGAATGGTCACTGAAAATGCTGCGTCTATGCGGCATGCGGCTCGTCGTGCATAACGACAGCGCGCGGCTCGACCGCGGCGCGCTGGTGGTTGCCAATCACATCTCGTGGATCGACATCTACGTGATCAATGCGTGGCGGCCCACGCCGTTTGTCTCGAAGGCCGAGATCCGGCAGTGGCCGGTAGTCGGCTGGCTGGCGCAGCAACTGGACACGGTGTTCATCCAGCGCGAGAAGCGCAGCGACGCGAAGCGGATCATGCACGAACTGTCCGACCGCCTGAGCGCGGGCGAGCTGATGTGCGTGTTTCCTGAAGGGACGACAACGAACGGTCTGGCGCTGCTGCCGTTTCACGCGAATATGTTCCAGGCCGCCGTGTCGGCCTCGGTGCCGGTGCAGCCGCTGTGCATCATGTACGAAGATGCGCAGGGCCGGCAATCCACCGCGCCTGCGTATATCGACGATCTGACGCTGGCTGATTCGCTGAACATGTTGTTGAGCGGCGGGCCGTTGACCGCGCACGTGTATGTCGGCGCGCCGCTTGCACCAGGTGCGGATCGGCGCACGCTGGCGGCGGAGGCGGAAGGGGTGATTGCTGCGGCGTTGCGGGAGATGCAGGGTGGTATGACGAGGTCGGGTGCTGCGATCGCGGCGTCGATTTCATCAGCCGATGCGCGCAACACGCACAACGTCTCGGATACTTCTAACGTTTCGCCGGCGCTGATCGATCCTGTCGATCAGTCCGGCCGGTCGGCTTAATAGGGCGGCTTAGCGGGTCGGCTTAGTTGCCGCCTGCTACGCGGCAAGTCTCGCAGTCGACCTGGGTCAGCGTACGCTCCGCCGGATTCTGCGCAAGGCGCACGGCCGAGAGTTTCTCCCCCCAGACGCAGCCGGAATCCAGCCCGATCAGGTTGTCGCGCAAGGTCAAACCGAGCGCGGCCCAATGGCCGAACACCACAGTGATGTCCTCGGTCTTGCGCGACGGCACGTCGAACCACGGCATGCTGCCCGGCGGCGCCGAATTCAGGCCAGCGCTGCTGCTGAAATCCATCACGCCTTCGGCAGTGCAGAAGCGGATGCGCGTCAATGCGCTGCACGTCACGCGCAACCGCTCGATCCCCTTGATGCCGGGCGTCCAGCGATTCGGCTCGTTGCCATAGAGCCCCGCGAGCGTTTCCTTCCAGTTCGGTGCACGCAGTGCTCGCTGCAATTCATCGGCGAGTTCCATCGTCATGGCGGCATCCCATTGCGGCAGCACGCCCGCATGCACCATCAACATGCCGTTATCGAAATGCGCGATCGGACGATGACGGACCCAGTCGAGCAGATCCGCGGCATCTGGTGCGGCGAGAATGTCGTCGATCGTGTCGCCTTTCTTCGATTTGCGAATCCCCGCCGACACCGACAGCAGATGCAGGTCATGGTTACCCAGCACCGGCACCGCCTGATCTCCCAACGCGATGATGTCGCGCAGCGTGGCAAGCGATTCGGAGCCGCGGTTGATCAGGTCGCCCGCGAACCATAGCGGCGTGCCTTCGGGCGGCGCGGCCTTGGCCAGCAGTTGCTGGAACGGCGTGCGGCAGCCTTGCAGGTCGCCGAAAGCGAGCGGTAGCGGGTGCGCCTCTGAAACGGCAGCGGATCCGGCACCAAACGCAGCAGGAGAAGCGACGGTGGAAGCGGTGGAGGATGTCATCGGAAAGTCGGTGCAGTTCGATACACGCGGTTACGAACAAGGCGTGCCGCGTTGGGCGGTGCAGCAAATTAGCGTGACATAATAGCCCGTTTGAAGCACGTATATCGTGGCAAGCGCCGTCGGGAGCCGCAAGCAAGTGGCATTCCCAGGGGCGTTGTCAGGCGCACCGCAAGGGCCGCGCGCGATATTGCACTACAACAGGATGACCCTCGTGAACGGAGAAAGCATGTCGTCTGCTGATGCGAAGCAACCTATTCGCACCCTCGTTACTGGGGCGAGCGGCTTCACTGGGCGCTATCTGGTCGACAACCTGCTCGGCCGCGGCCATACGGTGATCGAAACGGTGGCCGGGCGCGACGAGCCTGAAACGCCGACGCGCCTCAGGCTCGACATTACGTCGCCCGACGCCTGCCGGCGCGTGATCGAAACCGCGCGGCCCGACTACATCGTGCATCTGGCGGCCATCAGCTTTGTCGGCCACAATGATCCGCTCGACTTTTACCGCGTCAACGTGATCGGCACGCTGAATCTGCTGGAGGCCTGTGCGGCCGTCGGCCATACGCCGCGCAAGCTGTTGATCGCGAGCAGCGCGAATGTGTACGGCAACGTCACTAGCGACGCCATCGACGAAACCTTCCCCGTCACGCCGGTGAACCACTATGCCGCCAGCAAGGCGGCCATGGAAACGATGGTGCGGACCTGGTTCGACCGCCTGCCCGTCGTGATCGTGCGGCCGTTTAACTACACCGGCCGCGGGCAAGCGTCGAACTTCCTCGTGCCGAAGATCGTCGAGCATTTCGCGCGGCGCGAACCGGCGATCGAGCTCGGCAATATCGACGTGGCGCGTGATTTCTCGGATGTGCGTTACGTGGCGAACGCCTATGAAGCTTTGCTCGACTCAGGCGTCGCTTCTGAAACGGTCAACGTCTGTACCGGCACGCCGTACACGCTACGGGACATTCTCTCGGCAGCGAGCGATCTGACCGGGCATGAGCTCGAAATCCAGATCAATCCGGCGTTCGTGCGACAAACCGACGTGAAGATGCTGGCCGGGTCGCCCGCCAAGCTGCGCTCGCTGGTGCCGACGGTCGAGGCGATTCCTTTCATGGATACGCTACGTTGGATGTTGGCCGCTTAATTGGCGCAATCGGCGGTATCTGCGGGTATCTGCCGTTATCTTGTGCCGTTGCGTCGTGCCAAACCATTCCCTTGGTAGGGAACGGAAACCAAACTTGTCAAGCTGTTTCAAGTTGTTAGGGTTCTAGTTTTTGCCCCGGGCGGCTTTATAATCAGGGCTTTATAAGATTGGCGTTTGAGCGCCTGCCCGCTGTACGAGGGGCGGCGCGAGGCGCTGACAAAAACTCGGACTCCACCACGCGGGGCGCGTAGATCGGCGAAACGATGCCGGTTTGCCGCCAACATCTAGAAGGGAAATTCATGATCCTGGTAACGGGCGGTGCCGGCTTTATCGGCGCCAATTTCGTGCTCGACTGGCTCGATGCGTCGGACGAAGCGGTGCTGAACGTAGACAAACTGACCTACGCCGGCAATCTGGGTACGCTCAAATCGCAACAGGGCAATTCCCGCCATGTGTTCGCGCGGGCCGATATCTGCGATCGTGTCGCGATGGATGCGCTCTTTGCCGAGCACAAGCCACGCGCCGTGCTGCACTTTGCCGCTGAAAGCCATGTGGATCGCTCGATTCACGGCCCGGCTGATTTCGTGCAGACCAACGTGGTCGGCACCTTCACGCTGCTCGAAGCCACCCGTCAGTACTGGAATACGCTCAGCGAGGCCGACAAGGCCGCGTTCCGTTTCCTGCATGTCTCGACCGACGAAGTGTTCGGCTCGCTGTCCGCTACCGATCCTCAGTTTTCCGAAACCACGCCGTACGCGCCGAATAGCCCTTATTCGGCCACCAAGGCGGGTTCCGACCATCTGGTGCGCGCTTACCATCACACGTATGGCCTGCCGGTGCTCACCACGAACTGCTCGAACAACTACGGTCCGTACCAGTTCCCCGAAAAGCTGATTCCGCTGATGATCGCCAACGCGCTCAGCGGCAAGGCGCTGCCGGTGTACGGCGACGGTCAGAACGTGCGCGACTGGTTGTATGTCGGCGACCATTGCAGCGCGATCCGCGAAGTACTCGCGCGCGGCACGCCGGGCGAGACGTACAACATTGGCGGCTGGAACGAAAAGAAGAACCTCGACGTCGTGCATACGCTGTGCGACCTGCTCGACCAGTTGCGTCCGAAGGCGGGCGCCTCGTACCGCGACCAGATCACCTATGTGAAGGATCGTCCCGGCCACGACCGCCGTTATGCGATCGACGCCCGCAAGCTCGAGCGCGAACTCGGCTGGAAGCCGGCGGAGACGTTCGAAACAGGTCTCGCCAAGACGGTCCAGTGGTATCTGGACAATCAGGTGTGGTCTGACGAAGTCGCTTCGGGTGAGTATCGGAAGTGGGTTGAGACCAACTACGCGCAACGCGCGTAAGGGCACGGCAATGGCGCGCAAAGGCATTATTCTCGCGGGCGGATCGGGCACGCGCCTGTATCCGATCACGCATGTCGTCTCCAAGCAGTTGCTGCCGGTCTACGACAAACCGATGATCTACTACCCGCTGTCCACGCTGATGGTGGCGGGGATTCGCGATGTGCTGATCATCTCCACGCCGCAGGATACGCCGCGTTTCGAAGCCATGCTCGGCGACGGCAGCCAGTGGGGCATGAACATTCAGTACGCGGTTCAGCCTTCGCCGGACGGCCTCGCGCAGGCGTTCATCATCGGCCGCGACTTTGTGGGCAACGATCCGTCGGCGCTGATTCTCGGCGACAACATCTTCTACGGCCACGATCTCGCGAAGCAGCTGGAACGCGCGAATGAGAAAGACGAAGGCGCGACCGTTTTCGCTTATCACGTGCACGATCCGGAGCGGTATGGCGTCGTCGAATTCGACAAGCAGTTCCGCGCGTTGTCGATCGAAGAGAAGCCGGCCAAGCCGCGCTCGCACTACGCCGTTACGGGCTTGTACTTCTATGACAAGCAGGTCTGCGATATCGCGGCGGACATCAAGCCGTCGCCGCGCGGCGAGCTCGAAATTACGGACGTCAACTCGCGTTATCTGGCCAACGCCGCGCTCAATGTCGAGATCATGGGCCGTGGCTATGCGTGGCTCGACACGGGCACGCACGACTCGCTGATCGAAGCGGCGACGTTCATCGCGACGCTGCAAAAGCGCCAGGGTCTGGTGGTTGCGTGTCCGGAAGAGATTGCTTACCGGCAGGCATGGATCGACGGAGAACAACTGCTCGCGCTGGCCAAGCCGCTGGCGAAGAACGCATACGGCAAGTATCTGCAAAACCTTCTTACGGACCACGTTGCATGGCCATCCAAGTAACCGCTACGGCGCTGCCGGAAGTCAAGATCATTGAGCCGAAAGTGTTCGGCGATGCCCGGGGCTATTTCTACGAAAGCTTCAATGCCGTGGAGTTCGCGGAGCACGTGGAGAAAGACGTGACGTTCGTGCAGGACAACCATTCGCGTTCGGCGAAAGGCGTGCTGCGTGGCCTCCACTATCAGATTCAGCACGCGCAGGGCAAGCTCGTGCGCGTGGTTGAAGGGGAAGTGTTCGACGTTGCTGTCGACATCCGCAAGAGTTCGCCGAATTTCGGCAAGTGGGTGGGTGTGACGCTGTCGGTGGAGAACCATCGGCAGTTGTGGGTGCCGCCTGGTTTCGCGCACGGCTTCGTCGTGTTGTCCGAATCGGCGCAGTTCCTCTACAAGACCACCGACTACTGGTTCCCCGAACACGAGCGCAGCATCGTCTGGAACGATCCGGCGGTCGGCATCGAATGGCCGATCGACTTCGAGCCGTTGCTGGCTGCGAAGGATGCGGCAGGCAAGCGCCTTGCCGATGCTGACGTCTTCGCCTAAGGGGTTGCCGCATGAGCGCACATGATGCCAAGCGGACGATTCTCGTCACCGGTGTAAATGGCCAGGTTGGCTTCGAACTTGCGCGTACGCTGCAAGGGCTCGGCAACGTGGTCGCGGTTGATCGCGCCACGCTGGATCTGTCCAATCTGGACCAGATCCGTGCCGTTGTTCGCGACGTGCGGCCCGCGCTGATCGTCAACCCGGCGGCCTACACCGCGGTCGACAAGGCAGAAGAGGAGTTCGATCTCGCCATGCGTATCAACGGCGAAGCGCCGGGTGTGCTGGCTGAAGAAGCGAAAAAGCTCGGCGCAGCGTTGATTCACTTTTCGACCGATTACGTATTCAACGGCGAGAAAGACGGCGCCTACGTCGAAGACGATCCCACCGATCCTCAGAACGCATATGGCCGCACCAAGCTCGCTGGCGAGCAGGCCATCGCCGCGACTGGCGTGAATCACCTGGTGCTGCGTACGAGCTGGGTGTACGGCACTCGCGGCAAGAATTTTCTGCTCACCATGCTGCGTCTCGGCGCCGATCGGCCCGAGCTGAAGGTCGTTGCCGACCAGTTCGGCGCGCCGACCTGGAGCAACACGATCGCGACGTTGAGTGCGCATCTGAGCGCGCAGGCTTTTGCCGCGGAAGACAGCGCGACGTGGTGGAGCGAGCGCTCGGGCATCTATCACCTGTGCGCTGGCGATGCGACTTCGTGGCACGGCTTCGCGTCGGCCATTTTCGAGCTCGCGGACCTGCCGAACCGGCCGAAGGCGCTGCCGATTCCCGCTTCCGACTATCCGACGCCGGCAAAGCGTCCGTCCAATTCACGCATGTCGAACGAGAAGCTGGCACAGATGTTCGGGCTTGCCGCGCCGCATTGGCGCGATGCCTTGAAGCTGTGTCTGACCGATGCTTTTCCTCGGTCGCCTGCAGCCCGTTCTTAACGCATAGCACGCGCCCTCGCTCGAAGCTCGCCTGGCGGCGTAGCGCCTTTGCTGTCTGACGATAGTGAAAGGGGGCGGGGGTAGAATATCGGTCAGTCTGGAAGGCTCGCGCCGGCCCTGAATGTGGGCCTGGCGCGTCAACGTTCAGGGCGCGCGGATCGTCGCACGGCCCATTGATTCTGTGGGTTGTGCTGACTATTCGTGGTCATGGCGCTTCCGTAATAAATACGGTACTGAGAGGACTCTGTGAGTTTGTTACCGATCATTCTTTGTGGCGGGGCGGGTTCGAGACTATGGCCGGTCTCGCGCGAGTCGCACCCGAAACCGTTCATCCGCCTTGCGGATGGCGAAAGCTTGCTGCAAAAGGCGTTCTTGCGCGCGGTGGCACTGCCGGGCGTGAAGGAAGTGCTCACGGTAACGAACCGCGATCTGTTCTTCAAGACTGAAGACGATTTCCGCGAAGTGAACGCGAAAGGCTGTGCAACCTCGTTCATTCTCGAACCGTTCGGCCGCAACACGGCTGCGGCGGTTGCCACGGCGGCGTTGCATACGGCGAAAGTGCACGGCGACCAGACGGTCATGCTGGTGCTGGCCGCCGATCACCTGATTACCAACCAGCAGGCGTTCGGCGCGGCTGTGGCTGCTGCGCAGAAGCTGGCGCTGGCGGGCAAGGTGGTGACCTTCGGCGTGCATCCGGAGACGCCTGAAACGGGCTATGGCTACATCGAGGCGGATGGCGACAAGGTAGTGCGTTTCGTCGAGAAGCCGTCGCTCGAGAAGGCCCGCGAGTATCTCGCCTCGGGCAAGTTCGTGTGGAACTCGGGCATGTTCTGCTTTACCGCAGGCACGATCCTGAAGGAAATGAAGCTGCACTGCCCTGAGATTCTCAGCGCGGCTGCCGAGTGCATGGAGAAGTCGCCTTCTGCCGCGGGTAAGGATGGCGCGCAGGTTCGTCTCGAGCCGGGCTCTTTTGGCGCGGTGCCGGACGTGTCGTTCGACTACGCGGTGATGGAGAAGTGCGAGCAGGCTGCGGTGGTTCGCTGCGACATCGGCTGGACGGACGTCGGTTCGTGGACGGCGCTCAGCGATCTCTCGCCGGCGGACGGCAGTGGTAACCGAATCGAAGGCGAAGCGCTGCTGCTCGACGTCAAGAACTGCTATTTGCGTGGCGGCGACCGGCTGATCGGCGCAGTGGGCGTCGAGAACCTGATCGTGATCGATACGCCGGATGCGCTGCTCATCGCGGACAAAGACCGGGCGCAGGACGTGAAGCAGATTTTTGCCGAACTCAAGTCGCGCGGTCACGAAACGTACAAGGTGCATCGCACGGTGCATCGGCCGTGGGGAACGTATTCGGTGCTTGAAGAGGGCCCTCGCTTCAAGATCAAACGCATCGAGGTCAAGCCGGGCGGAAGCCTCAGCTTGCAGATGCATCATCACCGCAACGAGCATTGGGTCGTGGTCAGCGGTATGGCCAAGGTCGTTAACGGAGAGAAGGAGTTGTTCGTTTCGACCAATGAATCGACCTACATCCCGGCGGGTCACAAACATCGCCTCGAGAACCCGGGCGTGGTCGAGCTCGTGATGATCGAAGTGCAGAGCGGCGAATATCTTGGCGAAGACGACATCGTCCGCTTCGAAGACATTTACGGACGTACTTGAGATGGATATTAGTTTTAGCAACGATTCGGAAGATCTGACTCGTCACAATGAAAGCGACGATCTGATCGTTGGCATGAAGGCGGTGCGGGTGTGGGGTACGCTGGGCTGGCACGATATCCGGCAACGGTATCGCCGTTCAGTGCTCGGGCCGTTCTGGTTCACGTTGAGCACGATCATCATGGTGGTGGTGCTGGGTGCGCTGTATTCCACCTTGCTGCATCAGGAAATCTCCCAATATCTTCCGTACCTCGCGGTCGGTCTGGTCGTGTGGGCGTATCTGTCCGCGGTAGCTAATGAGGGCTGCGTTGCCTTTATTAGCGCCGCCTACCTGATCAAGCAGATCCGCTTGCCACTTACCGTCCACGTATGTCGCATTGCGTGGCGCAATTTTGTGATTTTGCTGCACAGCTTGCCGGTGGTCGTGGTGCTGCTGCTCATCTTCGGACGCTGGCCCGGTTGGGAATTCCTGCTGGTGCCGTTCGCGCTCGCCATTCTGCTGCTGCATGGCGTCTGGCTCGGCGTGACGCTCGGTGTGCTGTGCGCGCGCTTTCGCGACATTCCGCCGATCGTGACCAACCTGATCCAGGTCGTGTTTTTCTTCACCCCTGTGATGTGGTCCCCGGAAATTCTGAAAAACCGCGCGTGGGTCGCCGAATACAACCCGCTTTATCACCTGATCGAAACGGTGCGTGCGCCGCTGACCGGTCGTCCGACGCATTGGGAGTCGTGGGCGTGGTCGATCGGCCTGTTGATTGTCGGTTTTGCCTTTGCGCAATTCCTGATGAAACGTTTCCGTAATCGCGTTCCTTACTGGCTTTGATATTGTGAGTTCTTCATCGATTGTTGCTCGTAACATCTCCGTCGAATTTCCGATCTACGAGAACTCGCATCGCTCGTTGAAAAAGGCGGTGCTCAACCTCACGACGGGTGGCCGGATCGGTCAGGATGCCGGTCGTCATGCGATCGTCAAGGCGATCGACGACCTCAGCTTCAGCTTTACCGAAGGCGAGCGCGTGGGTTTGATCGGCCACAACGGCTCGGGCAAGACAACCTTGCTGCGCACGCTCTCAGGCGTGTACGCGCCGGTGCGCGGCGAGCTCAAGGTGAACGGCAAGATTGCTTCGCTGCTGGACGTGTCGATGGGTCTCGACCCGGATGCAACCGGCTTTGAAAACATCTATCTGCGCGGCATTCTCGACGGTCTGAAGCCGGTGCGTATCCGCAGCAAGATCGACGAAATCGCCGACTTCAGCCAGTTGGGCGACTACCTGAATCTGCCGGTGCGCACCTATTCGAGCGGGATGATGTTGCGTCTTGCGTTCGCGATTTCGACCAGCGTCGAAGCCGACATCCTGATCATGGACGAGTGGCTGAGTGTGGGCGACGCGGAGTTCAGCATCAGGGCGGCCGAACGTCTCGAGAGCCTGGTGGGCAAGGCATCGCTGCTGGTCGTTGCTTCGCACGATCCGGGTCTGGTGGCACGAGTGTGCAACCGGAAGATTTCCATGGAGCACGGCAAGATGATCTCCGACGAACCGGTGATCGCGCCGGAAGTCAGCGAGGGGCCGTTGATTAGCGAAACTGCTCGGTTGCCGCACTAACGCCGCAAGCGGGCGTGCCTGAACGGGTCGCGTGACCACGGCACTGCCCGGTGTGACCATTCAGAAGAGTGTGATGCGGGTGCCGAGCTTCGGTCCGTAGACAGGCTTCGCGCCCAATACAATAGTGACAACAGTGCCACTGAACGCGCCCGCGAACCTCCCGCGGCGCGTTTGGCGGGAGCCACACAGGCGCAACAAGGTTCGAATTTCATGCGAGCTAACCATCCATTTCTGCGGTATTCCGAGTCCCTGCTGGTGCGCCAGCCGTTTCGCACGTTAAAGGGTTTCGCGGGCGGCTACATTGCGTATCCGATTGCGGAGAGTCGCGAAAAGCGTAGCGTACGTCCGAAGATCGAAGAATTGCGCCAGCACTACACGTTGCCGATGCCGCACCGTCGTCGCATCGCGCTCGAGCGGCTGGCCAGCATTCTCGAATTCGCCGGTGCGCAGGTGCCGTATTACCGCGACCTGTTCCAGGCAAAGCAGTTCGATCCGGCGAAGGTCAAGCAGGACCCGCGGTATCTGGAAGAGCTCCCGTATCTGACGAAAGACATCATCCGCGAGCAGGGTGCGCGCATGCTGTCGATTCCGCTTGAAGCGGGTCGCCATCACGTGTGCAAGACCGGTGGTTCGACGGGGTTGTCGACCACGATCTACTACGACCAGGAAGGCGCGGACTATTCGTCGGCGGTCACGTTCTACGCGCGTGAACGGATCGGCAAACTGCGCCATCGTTCGGAACTGCACTTTGCCTGCCGTTTCCCGGATCAGGTGATGCCTGAATGGCCGTCGCGCGAAGACTTCAAATGCTTCGCGATGAATCGCAGCAACATTTTCTTCGACCGGATCGACGATCAGGGTCTCGAAGAAATGTGGCAGACGCTCAAGCGTCGCAAGCCTTATCTCGCGCACTCGCATCCGTCGACCATGTATGCGCTCGCTTGCTACGTGCAGCGCAAGTACGGCGGCGGCAAGGCGTTCGCGGTGTTCGAATCGAGCGGCGAATTGCTCGAGCCGCACGCCCGCGAAATGATCGCGAAGGCGTTGCGCTGTCGGGTGATCGATCGCTACGGTCTCGCCGAACTCGGCGTGATGGCCTACGAACTCGACGGCCATGAGGGCGGCTTCCAGATTCTCGAATCCGAAGGGTGGCCGGAAAGCCGCGTGTCGGAAGGCAATCCGGATGGCGCGCATGAGCTCGTATTCACGGGTTTCCGCAACCGCTTGATGCCGTTGATTCGCTACGCAACGGGCGATCTCGCGCGTGTGCAGGAGACCGAAAAGGGTTTCTTCCTGACGGACGTTGTCGGACGCATTCACGACGTCGTGCCGATTAATGGCGTGGCGCACCCGACACACCATATTCAGGACATGCTCGACCATCGCGTCGGCGGGATTCAGGAGTTCCAGATCGATCTGCGAACCGAGCCGCCCACCTTGCGAATCGTGCTTGAACCGACAGCGAACGCGGAAGAAACGACCAACAAGCTGCGTCACTTCTGGCAGGACGCGTTCACGATTGCCTATGTTGGGCACGACGATCTGGTGCGTGTCGGCAGCCGGGCCAAATTTCGTCACGTGGTCACTGCATGATCGGCATTCTCTTCTCCGACGCGGCAGCGGAAGCCGGCCAGTATGTGCTGGCGGCTGTGCAGCGCTCCGTCAGCGCCACCCAGGCGCAATCGATCTCGCGCAGCACCTTGCGTTCGATCGCGCCGGACGTGGTCGTCGCGGTCGACGCACCGGACGGCTGGAGTGCGGACCTGATCGCATGGTTGACCGCGCGGCCCCGCAAGCTCGTCGTGTTCGGCCGGATGCCGGTAGCGCTCGCAGACTATCTGCGCTATCAGTCGACGGACGTGCCGGCCGAGTTGGCGAGCGCGAGCCGCAGCGCGTCGGCGTCCGCGGGCGAGGCGCGCGAGAGCGCCGCAGTGGTGCGCTATAGCGAATTGGCGCAGACGCTGGGCGGCCAGCCGTGGCATCGCCCGTTCGAGCGTTTCGACTTCACCGACGAGTGGAACAACCTCGGTTTCGGCGCGATTCGCAGCGACGGCTCGATCTGGGCAGTCGCGCAAGCAGCCCAGGTGCCCCCCGAGGCGGAACTCGCGGCTGTCGTCGTAGACGGCGAGCGGCAGTTTTCGTATGCCGCGCTGTGGGATACCGGCGCATCGGGTGTGCTGTGGTTCAACCGCCCCGTGGGCCCGTGCGATTCATTCGAATGGCGCATGGTCGAGAATTTTCTGTCGGGCTACCGTTCGGACACGCTGCCGTGCCAGCCGGTGCTGAGCGAGTTGCCGTGGGGTTACGACGCGGCGATTACCTCGCGGCTCGATTGCGACGAAGACGTCGAGTCGGCGCGTCCGTTGTGGGAAAGCTATCAGCGCCTGGGCGTGCCTTTCTCGTTGGCGGTTCACACGCAGAACCTGAGTCGCACCGAGCATCACGGCATTCTTCGTGAACTGCTGGCCGACAGGCAGCAGGGCGCGGTGCTGTCGCACACAGCGACCCACGCGCCGAACTGGGGTGGCAGCTATGAAAGCGCCCAAGCGGAAGGCGCGCATTCGGCGGCCTTGCTCGAAGCGGTGACGGGCGTTCCAGTGCGTTACGCCGTGTCGCCGTTTCACCAGTCGCCACCGTATGCGATGCGCGGCCTCGCCGACGCCGGTTATGAAGGTTGCATCGGCGGGATCATCCGCAATGATCCGGAGTTTCTGACGGCGCGTGGCGGCGCGTTGGCCGGCCTGCCGACAGGCTTCATCGGCCACAGTCAGCAGTGTATGCTGCACGGCGAATGCATGCTCAACGAGGGCGACAAGCTTGCCATTTTCAAGCAGGCCTTTGACTACGCTTACGCCACCAACACGCTGTTCGGCTATCTCGACCATCCGTTCTCCGAACGCTACGCATATGGCTGGCCGGATGAGGCATTGCGCATCGATGCCCACGAGAAATTCATCGCGTACATCAGAAGCAAGGCGCAAAAACCACTCTTCATGCATGAGGACGCGGCGCTCGATTTTCTGAAGTTCAGGTCGCTGACCCAGGTGATTGAAGAGGGTGGTACGTTTCGCATTCTGACGCCGTCGAATGGCGCCTCGCCGTTGACGCTCGGCGTCGAGTTTCGCGGTGCTCACGTGCAGGTCGAGGCAGGGAAGCCATTGCAATGAAAGTCATGGTGGTAATGGGCACGCGGCCCGAGGTCATCAAGCTGGCGCCAGTGGTGCGGGCCTTGCGTGCCGAAGTGGACACCATCGTCTGTGCGAGCGGTCAGCACAAGGACATGGCTGCGCAGGCGCTCGAATTCTTCGGCATCGAACCGGACATTACGCTCGATACGATGAGTCCCGGGCAATCGCTGAACGCATTGTCCGCGCGGCTTTTATCCGCGCTCGATCGGGCGCTGGAGCAGGTGCGTCCCGACTGGGTGATCGTGCAAGGCGACACGACGACGGCGTTTTGCGCGGGTCTCGCGGCTTTTCATCGCGGCATTCCCGTGGGCCACGTCGAAGCCGGATTACGCACTGGCGATCTTAAGAGCCCGTTCCCCGAAGAAGCGAATCGCAGCCTGCTGAGCCGCATCACCACGTTGCATTTCGCACCGACTGAGCTCGCGCGTGAGAACTTGTTGAGCGAAGGCGTGCCCGCGGAAAAAATCGTCGTCACCGGCAATACGGTGGTGGATGCGATTGCCGCAGTGCGCCGGAGCTGGGACGCGACGCCGCCGCAAAGTCCGCTGCCGTCATGGACGGGCGCGGAGCAGCACATCCTCGTCACCTGCCATCGGCGCGAAAACTTCGGCGACGTGTTGCAGGACATTTGCCGTGTGCTGCGCGACCTGTGCCAGCGCTATAGCGAATATCGCTGGATATTTCCGGTGCACCTGAATCCGGCTGTTCGCGAACCCGTGTTGCGCGAACTGAACGGCATCCCCAACCTCGCCTTGATCGAGCCGGTCGACTATCCGACCAGCCTCTATCTGATCAGCGGCAGCGCGGTCGTCGTCAGCGACTCCGGCGGCATTCAGGAAGAAGCGCCGACCTTCGGTGTACCGGTGGTCGTGATGCGCAATCACACCGAGCGGCGCGAAGGCGTGGATGCGGGTTTTGCGACGCTGGCCGGTCAGGCGTCGGACAGCATCGAAAGCGCGGTGATTGGCTGGCTCGACGATCCGGCGCGCCGCGAAGCGCTGCGCAATCGCGCGAACCCTTACGGTGACGGGCTGGCCTCGCAGCGTATTCTCGACAGTCTGCTGGGTCGGCCGGTCGAGGTGTTCAGTGGTTGAAGGCAAGGACACGGCGTTTGCCGCGCGAGACTGCGTGTTGTTTTCGACCGCTGATTGGGACGAACCGTACTGGACGAACAAGCAGCATACGGCGAGCATTCTGGCCGCACGCGGCTGGCGGGTGCTTTACGTGGAGAGCGTCGGTTTCCGTTCGCCCAAGGTAGGTAGCGGGCGCGACTGGGCCCGCTTGTGGCGTCGTCTGTGGCGCGGCGTGCAATCGCTCGTACTCGGGCCGCCGCGGCGTGCTGAGAACATCTGGGTGTTGTCGCCGTTGATGGTGCCGGCCGGGCACCACCTGCCGTTTGTGCGCTCACTGAACCAGGCGTTGCTGCGCTTTTCCGTGACCCGTTTCGCGAAGTCGCAGCGCTTCAAGGATCCTGTCGTCTGGACTTATCACCCGTACATGCTCGATGCGATTGCGACGCTGCCTCGCGGGCCGCTCGTGTATCACTGCGTTGACGATATCGCGGCGATTCCCGGCGTCGACGTGGCGGCGTTCCGTAACGCGCAGCAAGCGTTGGTGGGGCGCTGCGAGGCAGTCTTCACGACGGCGATGTCGTTGAAGGAAACGTGCCAGCCGTTTAACCCCAACACGCATTTTTTCGGCAACGTGGTGGACGAAGCGCATTTCGGCGAGGCGCGTGCAAAAGGGGCGCTACCGCCCGAGCTTGCCGCGATTCCGGAGCCGCGGCTCGTGTATCACGGCGTGCTGTCCGACTTCAAGGTCGACTTTCCGTTGCTCCTGCAGACCGCGCAGGCCCGGCCGCAGTGGCAATGGGTGATCATCGGCGAGGAGCGTGAAGGGCAGCGTAGCGAATTGCTCGCGCAACTGGCGCGCTTGCCGAACGTGCATCTGCTCGGCTATCGCAGCTATCAGACTTTGCCGCGCTATATGCGTGGCATGCAGGTCGGCGTGCTGCCGACCTTGCTGAACGAGTACACCCGTTCGATGTTCCCCATGAAGTTTTACGAATTCCTCGCGGCGGGCTTGCCAGTGGTCTCGACGCCGCTGGACTTTGCGAAAGAGCCGCGTGCGGGTCTCGAAGTAGGGGGCGACCTCGAAGCCTTTATCGCCGCAATCGAGAAACAGCTTGCACGCGGCAAGCTGAGCGCGGATGAGTCGCGGGCAGCGGTGGGCGACAACACGTGGGAGCGCCGGCTGGACAAGATGCTACAGATCACTTTCCATGGCCGTGAATCGGGCAACGGCAGTGTGCAACAGCACCACGGCGCGGAGGTGCGCACGTGAAAGTGGTTCATGTTTACCGTACCTATTTCCCCGATCCGCCAGGTGGCTTGCAGGAAGCGATTCGCCAGATCGCGTTGTCGACGCGCGAGTGCGGCGTCGAGCCACGCATTTTGACTTTGTCGCCGACACCCGAGCCAGGCGAGATCGATTATCCCGAGGGGCGCGTCGTACGCGCGAAATCCTGGGCGGCGCCGGCCTCGTGCGATCTGGGCGGCCCGGGTGCGTTGATGAAGTACCGGCAGATGGCCGACTGGGCCGACGTCGTGCATTTCCACTTTCCGTGGCCGTTCGCCGATGTACTGCATCTGCTGGGCCGAACGAAAAAGCCCACAGTGATGACATATCACTCGGATATCGTGCGGCAGAAGGCGCTAGGCGCCGTCTACGGGCCGTTGATGCGACGCACGCTACGCAGCATGTCCGCGGTGGTTGCAACCTCGCCTGCCTATGCGCAGACCAGCGAGGCGCTGACGGAATGCGTGACGAAGGAACGGTTGAAGACCATTCCGCTCGGCATCATCGATTACCGCGACGAGCCGCATTCCGTGGATGCGCAACGCGACATCGCAAATCGTCTCGGTCTTGCGGCCGGCGAACCGTATTTTCTCGCGCTCGGCGTGTTGCGCTATTACAAGGGCCTGCACACGCTGATCGAGGCAGCAAGCCATGTGAATGCGAAAATCGTGATTGCGGGCTCCGGTCCGGAACGGGAGCGCCTCGCGGCGCTGGCGCAGCAATTGGGCGCGACCAATGTCGTTTTTGCCGGACAGGTGACGCACGAAGAAAAGGTCGCCCTGCTTAAAGGATGCCGCGCGATGGTATTGCCGTCACACTTGCGTTCTGAAGCATTCGGCATGGTGCTGGCCGAGGCCGCCATGTTCGGTAAGCCGATGGTGTGCTGCGAAGTGGGATCGGGAACGTCCTACGTCAATCAACATGGTGTGACGGGTTTTGTCGTCGCACCGGAACAATCAAAAGAACTGGCTGGCGCAATGAATGTGCTGCTGAGCGACGATGCGGTAGCGGCGGCTATGGGAAGCGCCGCTCGTGAGCGATACGAAACGCTGTTTTCGGGCGCGGCGCTTGGCAAAGCATATAGTGCGCTATACCGGGAAGTCGCGTGACGCGGCAAGGGGAAGGATTCGCGAAATGCAATGGAAAACACTGGCGGTAGATCTGGACGGCACGCTGATACGATCGGATATGCTGATCGAGACGGGTTTTGCCTATCTGAAGGCGAACCCGTTGCGCTTTTATCGTCCGCTGGTCTGGATTGCCCAGGGCGGCAAAGCGCACCTCAAGGCAAAGCTTGCCGCAGCTACGCACGTCGACGTCTCGACCTTGCCCTATGACCCGAAAGTGATCGAGTGGCTCAAGCGCGAGCGTGCGGCCGGCCGCTCGCTGGTGCTTGCGACCGCCAGCGATGCCCGCTACGCCGAGGCGATCTCCGGGCATCTCGGCTTGTTCGACAAGACGCTTGCCACCGACGGCAAGGTCAATCTGTCGTCAGGCCGCAAGCGTGATGCGCTGGTGCGCGAGTTCGGCAACAAGGGCTTCGATTACGCCGGCAACTCACACGACGATATCGCGGTCTGGGAAGCGGCTGAGCGCGCCTATGTGGTGAATCCTTCGCCCGGCGTAGCGCGGCGGGCGCAGAAAATCGGCAACGTCGAGAGCGTGCTGCAGACTCGCAAGAACCCACTTCGCGTGTGGCTCAAAGCGCTGCGCGTGCACCAGTGGCTCAAGAACCTGTTGATCTTTATCCCGCTGCTGGCGTCTCATCAAGTTTCATCGCTGGAACTCGACCTGCGTGGCGTGCTCGCGTTCGTGCTGTTTGGCCTCTGCGCGTCGAGTGTCTATCTGCTCAACGACCTGCTCGATCTCGACGACGACCGGCATCATCCCACCAAGCGGCGGCGCCCGTTCGCCTCGGGTTCGTTGTCGATCGTCTGGGGCATGGTGGCGTTTCCGGTCCTCGCGATCGGTGCGTTCGCGGGGGCGCTGATCTGGCTGCCGTGGCGGTTTGCCGCCGTGCTTGCAGGCTATTACGTCCTGACGATGTTGTACTCGTTTGTGCTCAAACGCCGCGTGATTCTCGATGTCGTGGTGCTGGCGATGCTCTACACCGCGCGCATCATCGCCGGTACGGCGGCGTTCCGGATGAACCTGACGTTCTGGTTGCTGGGCTTCTCGATGTTTCTGTTTTTGAGCCTGGCGCTGGTGAAGCGCTATGCCGAATTGCATGCGACGCGCGTAGCAGGCGGCGCGAAAGCGCGCGGCCGCGGCTACATAGCCGACGACCTGTCGATGATCTCGTCACTTGGCGCCGCCTCCGGTTATCTTTCGGTGCTGGTGCTCGCGCTCTACATTCAGGACTCAAAGACGACGCATCTCTACAGTCATCCGCAGGTGATCTGGCTGGCGTGTCCGTTGCTGCTCTACTGGATCAGCCGCACATGGCTCATCACGCACCGCGGGCTGATGCATGACGACCCAGTGGTGTTCGCTGCCAAAGACCGCACGAGCTTGTTGACCGTCGCGCTGATGGGGCTGGTGTTCTGGTTCGCCATATGACGAAGCCGCTCAAGTCCTGGGGGCGTTACCCAGATCATCCGCAGGCGGGCCATGCCGTGCAGTGGCGCGACCGCCTGCAACCGGTACTGGCGCAGGTTGCCGGCGCCAACGGTACGACGCTGGCCTATGGCAATGGCCGTAGCTATGGCGACAGTTGTCTCGCTGCGAGTGATCAGGTTGTGTATACGCGGCCGCTCGATCGATTTATTGCGGCTGACTGGCAAACTGGCGTGGTGCGCGCGGAGGCGGGTGCAACGCTCGACGACATTTTGCAAATCGCGGTTCCGCGCGGCTGGATGCTGCCCGTCACGCCCGGTACAAAGTACGCAACGCTGGGCGGCGCAGTAGCCAACGACGTGCACGGCAAGAACCATCACGTGCGAGGCACGTTCGGCCGTCACGTGCGCCGCTTTGCGTTGTTCCGCTCGGACGGTGGGGTGTTCGAATGTTCGCCCGAGGAAAATGCCGAGTACTTTGCCGCAACGATTGGTGGCCTCGGACTCACCGGCGTGATCGCCTGGGTGGAAATTCAGTTGATGCCGATTCGCTCGAGCCGCGTCTCGGTAACAAGCATCCGATTTGGCAATCTCGACGAATTTTTTGCGTTGTCGGAAGAGCTCGACAGCAAGCACGAATACAGCGTGGCATGGATCGATTGCCTGAGCCGTGGGTCATCGCTTGGGCGCGGCATCTTCATGGTTGGCGATCATGCGGAGCGGGGTGGTCTGCAACTTCCGGTCAAGAAGAAGCGCGCTGTGCCGATCACGCCGCCGATCTCGCTGATCAATCCGCTGACGCTGCGCGCTTTCAATGCGCTGTACTACAACCGTCAGCAGCAGAAAACGGTGCAAAGCGAAGTCGATTATGACAGCTATTTTTATCCGCTCGACAGCCTGCTCGAATGGCACCGGATTTACGGCAAGCGTGGGTTCCAACAGTATCAATGCGTGCTGCCCCAGGTTAACTCCCGCGACGGCATGCACGCCATTCTGGAGGCAATCGGGCAAAGTGGTACGGGCTCGTTTCTCGCCGTGCTCAAGCGCTGCGGCGATGCGGTCTCGCCGGGTCTGTTGTCTTTTCCGATGGAAGGGGCGTCGCTCGCACTGGATTTCCCGCAGCACGATGAAAGCAATCGTCGGCTGTTCGAGCGGCTCGACGCGATTGTCCGGGAAGCCGGTGGACGCTTGTACCCGGCAAAGGACGCACATATGTCCGCGAGCGATTTCCAGCTCGCGTATCCGGCGTGGCATCAGTTGGAGGCATTGCGCGATCCCGCGCTGATGTCCCGTTTTTGGCAACGAACAACACAAACATGAAAAAAGTCCTGATAGTCGGTGCGACTTCCGCAATTGCCATCGCCTGTGCGCGCCGTTGGGCGTCCGAAGGCGCGACGCTGTTTCTCGTCGGGCGGCAGGCGGAGCGCCTGGAACAGATTGCCGCGGATCTCGTGGCGCGCGGCGCCAAGGCGGCGACGAGCCACGTGCTGGACATGAACGACTTCGACGCGCATCAGGCGATGCTCGATGCGTGTGTGGGCACGCTTGGCGGTATCGATGTCGCGTTGATCGCGCATGGCACATTGTCCGATCAGAAAGCCTGCGAACAGGATGTGAAGGTCGCGTTGCGTGAGCTGTCTACCAATGGGTTGTCGGTCATTGCGTTGCTGACCCCGTTGGCGAACCTTATGGAAAGCGCGAAGACCGGTGTGATTGCGGTGATTTCGTCGGTGGCGGGAGATCGGGGCAGGCCTTCGAACTATGTCTACGGCACCGCGAAGGCTGCGGTGTCTACGTTCTGTGAAGGCTTGCGCGCGCGGCTGTTCAAGTCGGGCGTACATGTGCTGACCATCAAGCCGGGATTCGTGGATACGCCGATGACGGCCGGTATGCCGCTCCCGGGGCCGCTTGTCGCCACGCCTGAGCGTGTCGCGAACGATATCGTTCGTGCGGTCGAGAAGAAGAAGGATTCGATTTATACGCCGTGGTTCTGGTCGGGGATCATGTTGATCATTCGATCGGTGCCGGGGTTCTTGTTTAAGAGGGCGTCGTTGTGAGGATGCGTTTGACGGCGATTGCCGCGTGGGTGCTCGGGCTCTGCGGCTTGTTCGTCGTTGTCAGTTGTGTCATTGGCGTCGTGAGAAGCTATTCTCCTGTGCCGTTCTGGGATCAATGGGACGGCTCTTTGGGCGGTTATATACGCTTCGCAGACAACTGGTCCGTGCTGTGGGAGCAACACAACGAACATAGACTGCTCTTGCCCAGGCTGATTTTCTGGACGGATATTCGATGGTTCGGCGGCCGTAATATCGTCGATCTCGTGGCGAATCTCGTCTTGCTCGCGGGTTTGGCTGCAACGGTTGGCCGGATCGTGTCGCGCGATGTCCGCCTGACGTGGATCGCGGGTATCGCGCTTGCCGGTGCGATCGCAACGATAGCGTTCTCCTGGATACAGGACGAGAACCTGACATGGGGATTCCAGAACCAATGGTTCGGCGTCTATCTGTTCGCGATGTTGGCGTTTGACGCATTGGCGCGTTGCCGTGATGCGTCTGGAAGAAGTGGTCAGTTTCTGCTGGCGTTGCTATACGGCGCGCTCGCCGCGTGCTGGATGGCTAGTGGCCTGTTGGTATTGCCGGTGCTGCTCGCTTTTTCACTTTACTTCGGTCTGTCAAAGCAGCGCGTTGCGTTGATAGGGTTCGCAACCGCTGTGGTATGGGCTGCATACTTCAGGCACTACGCGTCGCCGCCAGTGCACGGAAGCGTGACGAGCTCTCTACTCCATCATCCGATACAGATGGTCGAGTACGTGCTGCTTTATCTGGGTGCTCCAGTTTGGGCTGCGACGGCGCAGCTTTCGCTGACATACCTGGCCGGTGCCATTGTCGTGGTCGCTACACTGGCCGGTTTGTGGCTCGGGCGCAGCCGAGAGGTTCGCGCTCCCGCATTGCTTGCTTTCGCCGTTTTTGTATGCGGCTGCGCGTTCATTACCGCCGGGGGGCGCTTACCCTTTGGTATCGAATCTGCGTTTGCGCATCGCTACACCACGTCATCGCTATTTGCATGGTTGTCGCTACTGCTTTACTTCTGGGTCAACGCACCGCGCCCGCAGGCTCGCGCCGTGAACGCTGGATTATTTGCCTTGGCGCTTGCCACGGTTTTGTCGTATCAGGGTGCAGCCTTCCGGCCGGACCGGGATCAGTTGTTTGCCCGGAAGTTGGCCGGACTTGCGGTGCGCGAGGACGTATACGATGGCGAATGGACACATGTCGTGTATCCTGGGGGCGAGGCGCTTCGGATTACTTCGCAAGCCGCGCAGGCTCGAGGCCTGTCGATTTTCAAGCGATGCTCGCAAGACTATCCTTGCGCGCCTGAACAAACTACGGCGAGTCGCACCTGTGAAGGCGCGATCGATCTGATCAAGCCGACCGGCACGCCGGGCAGATATATGGCCAGTGGCTGGATTTACGATCAGGATGCAAAAGTGCAGCCGACGGAAGTTGTCATCGTCAATGCGCAAAACGACTTGCGCGGTTATGGGATTGTCGGCAGACACCGGCCAGATGTCGAGACGGTACTGAAGTTTAAGGGCGACCGTGTTGGCTGGACCGGTTTTTTCCGTGCCGATGATAAGACCATCCGCGTCCTGGCGAAACAGGGAGATACGTACTGTGCGTTGACCGAGGCAGGCAAAGTGCCGGAGCAAGTTGCCCAGTAGTGTGGATGCTACTGTTCGAACCAGACGGCGGTGATGAATTTGAATTGCAGCCCCAAATAAGAAGGGGCGTTTCACAAAGTTTAAAATGTCGCGTTATTTGACGCGAGCATGTGCTGGCCCGTGTGCCGCGCATTACCTAAACTCGAGTAATCTGAACGATAGATCAATGAACGATACGCGCATCATTCTCCCAGGCGGCGCCGGCCTTGTCGGCCAGAACCTTGTCGCTCGTCTCAAGCAGCGCGGGTATACGAACCTGGTCGTACTCGACAAACACCGCGCCAATATCGAAGTTCTGCGCAGCGTGCACCCTGACATCACGGTCGAGTACGCGGATCTGGCAGAGCCGGGCGACTGGACTCGTTATTTTGAAGGCGCGGCCGTTGTGGTGATGCTGCAGGCCCAGATTGGTGGCCCGACGCTCGAGCCATTCATCCGCAACAATTTGACGTCTACGACTCACGTGTTGGCGGCGATCAAACAGTTCAATATCCCGTATACGGTGCACATCAGTTCATCGGTCGTGGAATCCGTAGGTGACGATTTCTATACCGACACTAAGAAGCAGCAGGAAGAGATGGTGCTGGCGTCAGGCATTGAATGCGTCGTGCTGCGCCCGACGCTCATGTTCGGCTGGTTCGACCGCAAGCACCTTGGCTGGCTTTCGCGCTTTATGCAGCGCGTGCCGGTCTTTCCGATTCCCGGAAGTGGGCGTTACATGCGTCAGCCGCTCTACGCTGGCGATTTCTGCAACGTGATTATCAGTTGTATCGAATCGCGCATCAGCGGCAAGGTGTTCAACATCACGGGGCTGGAGCAAGTCGACTACATCGACATTATTCGTCAAATCAAGGCGGCTACGAATGCCCGTTGCGCGATCGTGCGCATTCCGTACGGACTGTTCTATGTGCTGCTGAAGGTGTACGCGCTGTTCGACAAAAACCCGCCTTTCACGGCGGATCAGTTGAAAGCGTTGACTGCCGGCGACGAGTTCGAGGTGATCGACTGGGAAGGCATATTCCAGATCAAGGCCACGCCGTTTGCCAAGGCGATGCATGAAACCTTCAACGACCCTGTGTACAGCCAGATCGCGCTTGAATTTTGAAGTAGGAAATAGTGATGACAGACGAAAAGATCGCGGTGTTGGGCGCGGGCCCCATGGGCCTTGGGGTCGCCTACCAGTTGGTTAAAGACGGGCGCAAGCCCGTTATATTCGAAGCAGACGACCGCGTAGGCGGCATGGCCGCGTGCTTCGATTTCGGTGGGTTGTCGATCGAGCGCTATTACCACTTCCACGCGATCTCCGATCACGCGTTCTTTGAAGTGCTGCGTGAACTTGGTATCGAGGACCAACTGAAGTGGGTCGAGACCAAGATGGGCTACTACTACCAGGGACATGTGCAGGCTTGGGGAAACCCGATCGCGTTGCTCAAGTTCAAAGGGCTGAGTCTGACGGCGAAGATTCGCTACGGCCTGCACGCGTTCCTGTCCACCAAGCGCGACGACTGGCGTCCGCTCGACCACGTTGAAGCGTCCGGTTGGATTCGCCGCTGGATTGGTGAAGAGGCGTGGGAAGTATTGTGGCGCCGGCTGTTCGACTACAAGTTCTACGACTATGCGTACAACTTGTCGGCTGCGTGGATCTGGAGTCGCATCCGCCGTATCGGCCGGTCGCGCTACGACTTGTTCCGCGAGAAGCTTGGCTATCTCGAGGGCGGCTCGGATACGTTGCTCGAGGGCATGCGCCGTTACATCGAAGCTAACGGTGGTGAATTCCGTTTGGGTTCGCCGGCACAGAAAGTTGTGATCGAGGACGGCGCCGTCAAGGGCGTGCAGGTCAACGGGGAAGTGCTGCCCTTCGATAAGGTTATCAGCACGATTCCGTTGCCGTATGTCCCGCGCGTCATTCCGGATTTGCCCGCTGACATTTCGACCGCGTTCCAGAGCGTGAAGAACGTGGCGGTGGTTTGTGTGATCGCCAAGCTGAAGAAGGCGGTGACGAAGAACTTCTGGCTGAACGTCAACGATCCGGATATGGATATTCCTGGCCTCGTTGAGTACACCAATCTCCGCCCGCTCGGTGAGCACATTGTGTACGTCCCGTTTTACGTGCCAGGCGAGCATGCGAAATACCAGGAAGCGGACAGTGTTTTCATCGACAAGGTGAAACGCTATCTGATGAAAATCAATCCGGCTTTGACCAGCGACGATTTCATCGATGTACGCGCGAGTCGTTATCGCTACGCGCAGCCGATTTGCGAGCCGGGCTTCCTTGACCGTCTTCCGCCGATCCAGCTTCCGGTGAAGGGGCTTCTGGTGGCCGATACGTCTTATTACTACCCGGAAGATCGAGGCATTTCTGAAAGTATCGGTCTGGCGCGAAAGATGGCGAGGATGCTGTGACGATGCCCGCAGGGACCGCGAAGGGGCGACTGGTGTCGCCCCGTTTCCTCAAATTCCTTCTGGCTGGCGGGGTTGCGGCCGGAGTGAATTTCGGTAGCCGGATCATCTTCAATAACTGGATGCCGTTTACGGCGGCGATCGTACTTGCGTATATCGCAGGCATGATCACCGCCTTCATTCTGACGAAGCTATTCGTCTTTACGGAGAGCGTTCACTCCACATCGCGGTCTGCGATGTTTTTTACGTTGGTGAATCTCGTCGCCGTGCTGCAGACGTGGGTGGTGAGCGTGGTGTTGGCTTTTCATGTCTTGCCGTGGCTCGGAGTTGTGTGGCACAAGAAGGAAATCGCTCACCTCGTGGGTGTGATCGTGCCCGTATTTACTAGCTATATTGGGCACAAAAAGCTGTCGTTCCGATCACACTAGGGCTGCATCGGTTACGCCCTTTGTCTCTTTCGGCGCAACGTTGAACCCAACGACCGCAGCGGTCCAGTGACTCTCCACGAAGTCGACTCTCTGAGGTCCTGGATCGTCCGGTGTGCCGCCTCCAATTTTCTTGAGAGCGCGAGATTGCGTGACCGCTCAAGCTCGAGTAGATCTGCGAGCGACTTGCTATTCGAGGCAGCAATGTGCGGCACGGAAGTCGTCGTCGCACTCTTCATGGCGGCCCAGCTGTTGACGATCTGCTGTTGATCGTCCGAAGCTTTTAGCGCGACGAAGAATTCGATTTCATAGCGCTCTGTGTCGAAAAAGTTATCACAGGCGAAGTGAACGAGTCCGGCGCGCGCCAGACTTTCAAACAGGCTCGCAAATGAGCGGGGTGTGAACGTCCAACAGTGCACGTCGTGGTATGTGCCGTTTTGGAACGAATCGGTTGCAGGTGGAATTGCGTCGGCAAATGAATGGCAACGCTCGACCGATTCTGCGTTCAATTCGGCATCCCAGGCGCGTTTGGGATCGACGTGGGAGACGTTCAGCAGATGGTCAAGAATGCATATGGGTTGCGGTACACGGGCATGCGCAATGTAGGCGCTTAGAACGTCACATAGCTCCGTTTCGCGGCGGATGAGATCAAAAGTAAAACGCTTATCGGGGACGACAAGTCTCAATTCTCCCTGCCAATTCAAAATGGAGTGTAGTTCCTCCAGCCATGTGATCAGATCGGGGACGTGTTCGATTACGTGAGACGCTATGACGTAGTCTACGGTCCTATTCTTCAGACATTCACGCAGTGTTTGAGCGCCCCATACGGCATCGATCTCAACAATCGCGTCGATGTCGACTGCGGAATTGGTCCGATACTTATTCCTTAAAGATTCGGTATCGGCATGATCGATGTAGATGACATCGCCCTCTGATTTCGTCACTACAGGACGAAATAGAGGCCCGATCTCAATACCAGTCAGTTGTTTCAGATTCAGGCCGTCGAGCAATTTCTGCTTGCGATTCATCAACTATTTCCTCGCGAAGTGAGCACTGAAATGACGCCGTTCACCTTCCTTGGCTAAAGCTGATACTTGCGCTGCTGGATGTCCGCTCGATTTGCATGCGAACTAGATAAACCCGGAATCGTGTCGTGAACGGACGTGAGTGACATCGGGACCCAGGTTTGTGGCTGGTTTGGGTAAACCCCTGGGTACAGAGATATTGCGGCGTCAAGCGGCGCGTGGCTCGTCCACGATTTTGCCTTTGCCCGCTAACTCGCCCATGATAGTGCCGGAAGCTACGAAAGGCTACGAGAAGCTACCAAAGGCTACGAGAAGCTACAAAGGCGATTTCTTTTACTCATCTTCCCGATAGGTCACCTTAAGGGGCGAATGTGAAGAAAGGCGACCATGGCGCGGTGCCCGGCGAGGGGGAGATCGCCGGAAGGATTTTATTTTAGGGGAGCTTGCAGAAGCGGCCGTGCTGGTAGACGTAAGCGGAGATGGGCCCTTCAGTTGCATTGGCGAATCCGGTCCACCCCGCGTCTTGCGAAGCCATTTTGACCGCCTTGGAAACGTCCAATCTACGCTCGCCCGAAACGCCATATCCAATCGTTTTGCCTTCAGCGTCGGTCAGGACGATAAGCAAGGTCTCACGGCCGGCAGTCGTCGCCCAGCCACTTGCATGTATAACGCCCTTGTCTGTGGACGTTGCGTCGAGATGCCCTAGACAGAAGCTTTGATCCACGCGGGCGGCATCGAATTTCACGACTCCGGCGTCGCGCAGCCAGCCGCGTCCGTACAGTCCGATTTCATAGTTGGCGGCGAAATTTGCGTTCGCTACAAACCAATCGTGCATCGAAGCTGGATAGATCGTCGCGTCATACTCGGGATGATCGAGACCGATTTTTTGGCCCAGTACCGCGAGCTTCCATTTGTACAGGTAGGCATTGTCTTCGAACGCCTGAGATTGGTAGAGCGCGGTGAACGTTAGCAGCGCAAGCGGGGCGACGGAGGCCAGGAGCCGCGTACGACGTGTGGTCACGACATCAAGAACGAGAAGCGCGAGAACCGCAAAGCTGATTACCACCGGCGTGGTGTAACGTCCCGACACCGATGCGCCGAGTCCGAGCATCCAGCGACTGTTCGAAGCGCCCATCGCAGAGGCAACAACAAGCCCGTACGAGGCGATAAGGAACGACCTGTATGGGGTCACCTGGGCCTTTGCGAACAGACGTACTGTGACAACTGTTGCGACCGCGAGCGATGCAATGCCGAACAGGGCAGATATCTTCAGACTCCATGTACCCCAATCCATGGCATTGGATGAAATCATCGCGGCGATGGTGTTCCATGCGAAAAACGTCGGATTCCCCATGAACGCCGCGAAGAATTTGAGCCGGATAAGCGAGATATGTGCGGCCGCAGGATCGATAGGCAGAATGGGTTTGTAGTACCCATGGAAATAGATCAGTGCGCACAAGGCACCGCCCGCTGCCACAATGAGAGATTCGCGGATAGGCCGACGCTGCAGAACGCCTTGGATCGCCATGACGCCGAAGGCAACAACGCCATTACCCATACTTAGCGTGGATGCGACGCAGAAGAGCATCGCCAGCGAGATTCGAAGTGGCCGGTTATCAGAGCGGGAGAATTGGGCAAAAGCCATCAGCGCGAACAGATAGACAGCAATGCACTGGCTCTGGAAACCCCACTTGATGTTTTCGGCTTGAACCCAGAGCAGCAGGAACCCGAGGATGAGGCCGACGACGAGTAGGGGAGGGTGTGATTCCTTGTGCCCGGATCGGTATTCGCGCCATAGCACAAGAGCCACGGCGAAGAGCAGGACGTAGTTCGCGACAATGGTGAAAACATTTCGACCGCCGAACAGAACGATGTCCAGCCAGAAGAGCACGCGCGAAAATACAATCCGGTGCTCCATGTGCTGAGCCCAGAAAACGGCGTAGTTGCCTTCAGTGAGGTCCTTGAAGAATCCTAGTTCTCCGTCCCATTGATCCCCATAAGGGATGGGCGAGAAAAAGTGATACCCGCCATAAATGGACGTGGCGACAATCAGGGCTGCAAGGAGCGAGGCCCAAATAGAGAGGGTGCGCGACAACGTATTCTCCGGGAATGGTCGCGCGAGTATGCCATATCGGATCACACGCGTTATTTGGGCATTCGGATCGTGAGGCTTCTGGCGTCGTCATGCCGGAACAGTCAGCTTGTACCGGTATCGGATGGTGCTGATGACGGTGGGATGTGCGCCGCGAAAATAGTGTCGTTGAACTTCACGCTCTGAAACAGAAAGCCGCCCTTTCGGGCGGCCGGTACGTCAAGCTTTGATTGCACGCCCCTCTCTAGCACCAAAATAACGATAGTGGTGAATCGGATCAACGCCAGCGGCCTTGACGTCAGGATTGGCGGCTAGATATTCTGCAGCATCGAAATCCGCAGGGAGCGGAGCGGCACGATCAATTTGTTGGAGGCGAGTCGCCAACTCGACGAATTCGCCCGGAATATCGTATCCGCAGTACTTATTCGGGGATCTTTCGCCAGTGAGGATGTTCATCGGTTCCCGAAACTTGACGGCGCCATACATCGGGTCAGAACTTAGGGGCGTGTAGTACGTGCAACCCTCGAAATAGTAATGTGTGACCTGCGACCAACGGGTTTTGGTCTTGTCCGATTGCTTCAGCCCACCATGAAGGAGGTTGGCAAGCCAAATGAGGCTTTGTCCCTTCTTAGGGGTAAAGAGTTTTGGCTTGATGCCATGCTCCTCAACCAAGGCTTCCCAAAGCGGCTCAAATGTCTGCTGGTTCCGCGAGCTAGGTGTCTCTACGGAGCAAACACCAAGATGTTCGTTCGTATAAATCGGCCACTTATGCGACCCCGGGTAGTAAATCAGCGGGCCAGCATCTTCATCGATGTCTTCAAGAGCGGTCCAGACGCCGCACATGAAGCGCTCTGGAACCGAGCTGAAATGTACTGAATCACTGTGGTAATGCTGCTGCGTGCCCACGGGAAAATTCAGAGTCTGAAACGGCCATGCCTGACGACCGAACAGGTTGCTCAGAAGCGAAATGATCTTGGCATTCGTTGCTAGCCGGCGCACGTTCTCATTATCTTTCCATGCGTCGATGACGCGCAGGCTATCGCCAGCATCGTATCCTTCGGAAAGCCAATATTCCCATTCGTACTTGTCTACCAGAGCTTGTTTGATTTGATCTGCTATTGAGTCGAACTCTTCGTCAGGAAAATCGATGATGGCGAAGCCGTCTCGGTAAAGGTCTTCTGCAACCCGGCGCGTCTCGTTATCAAACCCCGCCGTCGCGATTCCTTTGTTGAAGAACGGGCTTTCGATAAACGGGACCCCCGGCAATAGATCGCTGTGTATTTTCATTGGTCGATTGTTGGTATATACGATGATTTATCGCGGCAATAGCATGCCGCGGCCCCTTTGGGACCTATTGAATATTCACGTACCTTAATCGAGTTGTTTGCTGGCCGTCAAGATATCGTAAGCGCTTCTTGCAGAGTCGTATTAAATGACCTATCCAAGACAGTTCGACACCCATACATTGAAGGTCTTGGGAGTATCGTATCCACTAAAAATAGGTGGACACGCGAACACTATCGAAGAAGAAGCCCCGCTTGGCCGGCGTCGACGCCGTCGCTATAGCGTCGAGTTCAAAGCCCGGGTGGTGGCAACCTGCCAGGGGCCTAGGGTGTCGCTTGCGGCCATCGCGTTGTACCACAAGCTGAACGCGAATCTGCTCCGACGGCAGGTAGAACAGACAGAAGTAAACGAGCGCGTTCTGGTCGCACGCGGCGACGTGTCGGTGCCCTCGCCAGCGTCGCCCGCATTCTTCCAGTTGCGCTGGAGACGAGGAACGTACGCCGGGCTGAGATCCGCGTCGAAGTACGCCGCGCTGACCAGTCGATAACGATTAGCTGGCCGACATCCGAGGCAGCACAATGCGCCGCCTGGCTGCGTGAGTGGCTCGCGTGATCTGCATCGCTGGCAGCCGGCTGTGATCGTCGGCTAGCTCAACCCGTCAAGACGGGTTCCCCAGCCGCTTACGCCTGACTGATTCATCAAACCTTATCGAAGCATGACGCATGCGCAACGAAGCGGAGTTGATTTAGCACGATCCATTACATCAGCATGAGCGATGCGGGCACGACGTGCACTTGTCCGCCAAGACAAAGGTCGGGACTATGCCTCCGCCACGTTGATCAAGGGCGCCGAAGGCCTAAGCGTTGTGGCCTACATTGTCGGCGGCAAAAACAGGTTTGTTGCAATAGGTTGAGGATCAATGCGTAGAGTCTCGAGGGCGACGCGTATGTTCCTGCGCCAAAGACCGTTCGTCGACGTCGTCAACTTCATTTGCTTTACGCGCAACGCATCGGCGTTGCCTGATGCCATCGCTAGGAAGTCATTGTTCGACCTCACCAGTGGCGACAAGACGAAGCCTGTTTTTCCCATTGACGGAATGTAGCGAAACCGGAAAGTGCGGTCATCGGTCAAGGTCAATTCGATGAACACTTCAGGTAGCTTGTAAAGGCCGAGTGCTATCTGGCCGAGCAGTGTCGGCTGCATGTCAATCTTTGCGATCACGATTCCATTGCTTGGCGGAACCGTAACTGGGGTATTGATCGACGCTTCCGTATCGCTCAAGGGCATCAGTTCTGACGCGATGGGCGCGTTTCTACGAACCATGCGTAGATAACTTTGATCCGGGTTCGTTATGGAAAACCGGTCGACTATCGAATAGCGGGTGAGCAACTCTCGCCAACTGAGCGCATCTTCAATCGACGGTAACCGATGATCGATGGCGATGACCGTGAACATGATGTTCTGCGGAGCGTTGACACCGACCAGATGTTCCGCGTTCATTCGATCAAGTTTCGGTGTGTACGCTGAGTAGCTTTGAATGATCGGTCGCGGAGCCCATTTAATGTCATTCGCAAACAGAATATCCATTCGCATCGGATAGACGTCGGCTGTTCCCGTGATGTTGGGGAGCGGCGCCCGATCATGAATCTCCTGTTTCGTCGCAGCGAACATCTGGGGGAAGGAGTCCAGTCCAGTTACACGTCTAGCGAGCGTGTCGAACAGCGGCCTGTAGACGTCATGTGTTCGTTGGAGCACGAGGTCGCGACGAAAATCTGGCAATGAATGCTCAATCACACCCCATCCGAACAGCGTCACCAGAGCGACCACGATGCCTTGTCTGGCCGACAGCATTGGTGCGAGCGACAACCCGACGGTAAGAAACGCCGCTGCCGCGATACGCGGGTGCATGTCCTGACGCACAAACCCCGACTTGAAACACACGAACAGATAGAAAACAAAGCCCGCAATCGCGATTGCACCCAACAAACCGCGCGAACGGACTACATAGAAGTAGAAAACCAAAACACAGAGAGATGCTGCTATAAGCCAGTGATAGGCCTGTGATACGTGCCCTTCTATAGACATTGCCTCGGAATATCCCGAGATTATCGGCGCCTGGGCAAGGAAGAATTGCGGTAGCGCGTCAAGCGGTTGGCCGGTCCAAACCCAACCAGATGCCATTGATAAAAGCGTGATCACAACAACCGCTACTGCCATCCTGAGATGCTGCCCGCGGACAAGCATGCCCACTGAGAGAGCGAGTTCCACCGCAACAAGGCCAGAAAAGCTCGCCTTTATTAGTGGCAGGATCCCGATCGACATGGATACTGCGCTGACAAGCAGCGCAGCCGACGAGGTCATCTTGATGCGCGCGATGCTACCGGGCGGCAAGCTGATACGAAACGCGATGAGCATCAACAAAAGCGGCGGCGTCATCAACGTTGCATCCCGCACCCACGATTCGGCGCCTAGCAGCGGAAGCAGCAGGAGCAGTAGCGGCCTATTGTTAAAGCTAAGCAGGGCAAAGCCAGCGCAATACCCGATCGCAATGATCGCGCTCCCGATGAGTGCGATTGGGTAGGTTGCGGGATGGTATAGCTGGGTATAGACCGAGGCAAACGGACCAAACGTGAAAATCACGTCTCGCCCAAAAACGAGATGATTGGCGACGGCCTCATTTAGTGCATATGTCCAGACCTCGACGCTGCTCATGGCAGGTCCAAACGGCATGATCGACAAGCCGGCGATAAATAGCGACAGCACCGCGAGGACTTTGATCGGTGTTCGCAGGCTCAGAGCTGCAACTTGTTTTGTTTGATTGATTGTGGCGCTCATGTGTGTCGCGGACGAAGAGGGGCAGCGCGAATAGTAACAAAATGGTTGTGTTCCAAGTCTTCGACTTCAAAACTCGCTGTTTCGCCGCAACGGTCGTGTTGTCCGTGCCGCCGGCACAGGCCAACACGATGCGAGCCCGCAATGCCAGGGCCTGCGCGGTCTTGCGTCGCATCGTCAACGCTTGCAGGGTTTCGCGCTCCGAATCGTTCAGCACGAACTCTGCTTGACGCTATCTAGTTGCTGGCCTTTCAAGGTCGAAGCACCGTTCATCCTCCAGCATAACTACCTCTACGCGTGCACCACTGTGCAACGGACGGTCCGGATCTACCGAGCGGCGTCAGCGAGTGAATGATTGGAAGCGCCGACCTCGATGGCGCCGGCTGGTGGCCCAATGTTGTCGTGTGCAGGCGCGAGGAACGACCTCGGTGCTTGCCATGTACAATTACCAACCCTTACACGGTCGAAACGGCAAGCGCAACGCATACCTTCGGCCAACCGGAGATGGAGAGAGAGCCAATGCGTGAAGCGCCGATTCACCCTAACGACGACATGTTCCACGGTTCGCTGGAACACTACGCTTCGGTCGGCAAGCAGATGGCTGACTTCGTAGTACATGCGGCCGAACTGGCGGGCGCCGAATCGCCGACGATTCTCGAACTCCCGTGCGGATATGGCCGTGTAACGCGTCAGTTGGCGGAGCGATTTGACCCTTCGCACATTCACGTGGCGGATATCATGGCCCCGTCCGTAGATTTCTGCGTTGAAACCTTCGGGACCATTGGGTACCACATCACTGATCCTGTTTACGAGTTCAAAAACATCCCTGGAGAAACATTCGACGTTGCTGCGCTAGGCTCGCTCGTTACCCATTTATCCAGTCACAATGCGCGCTCGGTCATCGGACATTTTTTTTCGAAGATCAAACCAGGAGGCGTCGGTGTAGTCACCACGCACGGTGAGAAATCTCGCGAACATCTTGGTATTGGGGATTGCTATCAAGTGGGCGAGGACGCACGTCAACATCTGTTGAACAGCTACGACGCAAATCAGTTTGGCTTTGTGAACTATCGAGTCGATCACTCGCTTGAGGCAAAGACCGTAGATTACATTGGCGATAGCTACGGTATCTCGCTCACTCCCGGCGATTGGGTGAAAGAGGTCTGCGCGGAAAACGACCTGACTATCGTCGAGCATCGCCCGGGCGGCTGGGACAATCACCAGGACGTATTTCTAATCAGGAAATAATCTGGTTTAAGCCGCCTGGCGTCGTTAGCACCCGACGCTAACCTCGAGTAACGACATTCATCGTATGTGGATGCGGTCGCAAAGCATAGTAGTCGAAGAAATGCTGTTGCCACAGCGCGCAGACCGTATCCATTTGTTCGATGAGATCTGATCCGAAAGCATGGCCAGAATCTGCGGCGTCAATTCTGGCTCGCATGCGGTCCAGTAGCAATCGCTCAAAATCGTTGTTGCAATAGCCCTTTATTTGCTCGTGCGTGAGCGGATAGGCCACGGTGTTCGTGTTCGCATGCGTCGAAACGAAAGTACTAAATAGACGCTCGACGATAAACGGCAGAAAGGGCGCTGGATCCGTATGGCTGGTTTCCTCCATGACGTTTCGCGCAGCGACGTGAGTCGGCTCAGACTCCAGAAACTCGGCGATCGGAACCAGAACGCCGCCTACGTAACTTTCCCAGAACTGCTGGGATCCCACCCAGAAATTGCTATAGGCGAGGTACCGGGAATCGTGCCTCGGCGTCTCGCCGAGCTTCCAACCCAACTTGCAAGCGTTGATCAGTTCTTGCGCCGCACGGGTAAGTCCAGGATGGGCATGCTCGCCCTGCATCCAGACGTTATACGACCAATAGGCAATCTGCGGAAATGGATTGATGAAGCAGACGTCCGCATCAGCCTGTGTGCGCACGAATTCGAGGAAGCGTGCGCCTGATATCTTTGCCTTCAGGTTGAACTTCGGAGAGAACAGGCCCGTGAAGTCGTGGCGTAGATGAACCTTGTTGCGATACATGTCGACAAGGATCCCGAATTCACGCCACTCCGCCCGCGCGTTTTCCGCCCGCACTAATGGAATAAATTCAGGGTCGGCGAGTGCCTGATCCTGCGCATAAAGCGGTTCGTAGATCGCAACGCTCTTGTTCATACCTGGCCTACGCGCTCCACGCAATAGCGTTTCAGGTCGCTGCGCCACTTCAGGTAGGTGAATGACGCGTTAGGTACGGTGAAGCTCGGGTAGCGCGTTTCGATAGGAATGCCCAGCAGGTGCTGTAGAACCACGCTAATGGGTCCGCCGTGTGCAACTGCGGCAGTCAATCCCGGCTCCGACGCATGGGGCAGTACTTCGAGATCTACCCAGTTGCGCACGCGATCGGCCATATCCAGATGCGACTCACCTCCCTCATAGCGATTGGTGATGTCCTCGTTGAACGTCGGATACGCGGCGTTAAAGTCAGCTTCACGCCACGTGGCGTAGATGCCGGGATTGGTCTCGGCAAGCCGGGCGTCAAGCTTCATGGGCGCTGATTCACCGAAGACGATTTGCGCTGTCTGATGGGCACGCTTCCACGGGCTGGAAAAGAGGGGGGACGGTTGATAAGTAAACCGCTCCAGTGTCTTCGCAAGTTGTGTGGATTGTGTTTTGCCCAGGTCCGTGAGTGGGTCCTGGTTGGTCGAAATGAGCAGTCCTTGCGCATTTGCGGTCGACTGGCCGTGCCTGATCAGTAGAAGGTCCATAGTTCGGATTGGGTCGACTAGATTGAGTTTTCGCTGGTTAAAAGTGTCATCAGCGTCTGCGCAGGTGCCGCAAGTCCAAACCGCTGGTGCACATCGTCGAACGCATTGCGTTTCATCTCCTGTCGCAACTGGCTATCCTGATACATCTGTTCCATGGCTTCAGCCCACTCGTCAGCTGTATTGTTCACGAGATAGCCCGTCACTCCGTGCGTCACGGCATCTTCGTATACGGGGCTTTTCGAATAGATGCCCGGAATGCCGAGGCTGCCATAGTCGATGTATTTGATACATGACTTGCAACTATTGAAGAACAGCGCTTCAGGATCTTCCCGACCGCCAAGCGGAACAACCGAGAACAGATAACCCGCGTCGCGTATGGCGGACTTATACGCCGCGTTGTCGAGAAAGCCCTTGGCCGCCAGCCGCGGAATTCGGGACATCTCTGGAAAGCCGTCGCCCCAAAATTCCAGCGACACTTCCGTATGCCGATTCATGAAGTCCACAAGGACCTTGAAAAAGTCCTTTCTGAAGTGGACAAGCTTGATGCCGTCAGTGTTTGAAAACATGATCTTTGGCGGTTGGACTTCTCGCCAATCGCTCGGATCCGACGGAATAGCGCTGTGATCAAACCCGTTGGAAATGATGGACACAGACGAACGAATACGCTGCAATTTATTGCGCAGTGCTTCGTTGGACACTGTCGCCACGGAAGCATGTCGCAGCAGCCAGGTTATGTTCGCCAACAGGTCGTCGTTCAGATCAGTGACGCTGTACATCGGCAAGTCAATGATCCAGTCGTCCATATCGTAGATCGTACGCAGGCCTAGATCGTTGGCCATGCGCATCAAATCTACCGCCCGGTTGGAGGTGTGCTTGTTGAACAACACCGCGTCAAAACGCCTGAGCTGGCCGATGGTAATGTCGCCTTCGACAATTTCCTCCCATTCGATCATGCCGTGATTGGCCATATAACCGAGCAGGGGACCAAAGCGGGCGGCAATCGACCTCGACATCAATTTGTCGTGTGATAGCGAAACTCGCTGCACTACCAGTAATCGTGGGATTCTTGGCATGTCAAATACTTTCTCTTGCTAGCATCTCGGCGAGTTGTGGTCCAATGGTTGAAGCTGAATGCCGGTCCAGCACACGCTCGTACGTCTGCAAGATTTTCGATTCACGATCCGCGTCTGTCATTGCGCCTTCGATCGCCTTTGCTAATCCTTGTACCGAATCGGTGGGCGCATACCAGACACCGTCTGCGAAATGCTCCCTTTGCCAAGGGCCGTCTCCAATAACAAGCGGTTTGCGCATGATCGCGCCCTCCAGGCTCGAACGCCCTGGCGGATCGATGCTGGCTTCAACTATGACTGCACAGTTGGAAATGATCGAACGAAGGAGCGCGCTGCATGGCTGCACGAAGGGTAGGAAGGTGATGCCAGGGTGTGCTTCCTTGACGCATTGCCGGTAATACTCGTCGTCTCTCGCACCGCCGACGAATACGCCTTCGAGCTTAAGTTCGTTCAACGCCCGGATCAGTTGCAACTGGTTTTTGATCGGTTCAATCAGGCCGAGACATAGTGCGAAGTTAGTCGCGTTGCAGATCGTCGACAACAGATCGTTGTCTGCCGGCGCGAGAAAGCGATCGGAAACGCATGTCGGAACCACCAGGAGTTTGTCCTCCGGCACGGAGACATACTGCGTAAAGTTGGCGAGTTCCGCTTGTGATTTGAATAACAGCTTGTGCACGCCACGAGTGATCTCGGCAATTCTCGCAACCTCGTTAGCGGTCGGTGCGTCGGTCCACCAGACATTCGGCCAAAGAAAGACAGGCTTGTTCTTAAGTTTGGCCTCTCGGAGAATGGCTTCTCCGTCGGCGTGTACCGAGAAATGGATGATGCCGTCGTAGAAACTGAGTGGCCGGCTGCCGATGCCGTAAATGTCCGTATGAACACCGGAAGCCTTCATGATTTCGGCGACCTGTACGAGCTCGGACTCGCCTCCGCCGCTTACAGTGAATGCTGTGCTGTACGTGGTGAGCAGGAATTTCAAACCCGTCATGTCGTTCTCCCGGTCGCAAGCTGTGTGAACAGATTGCGCCACACTTCATCGCTGGTCTTCAGAAGGATATCCTTGGCGCGATTCAAGTAGATTTCGCGCGACTGCCCGGCCTTGCCCCCGGTGACATCGACCAATTGCGCGAGCAGCGTTGCCCATGAATCGGCAGGCGCGTCATCCGGCAATACGCTTTCGGCGAGACACAACTCTTCGGCTGCCGTGCCCGCACGCACGAGTACGGGCTTCCCATAATGCATCGCTTCAAGTACGGGCACGCAAAACCCCTCGTGACGACTGGTCACCAACAGAACAGCTGATCGTTCGAAACAATCAAGCAGATCGCAGTCATCGAGCGTGCCCTTGAAATCGACGTGGTCGAGCACGCCGAGTCTGCGAGCATAGTTAATCAGGTATTTCGAGTAGTCATAGTTCGGCATGCTGCCTATGACGGACAACGTTGAAGGCACGCCGAGGTTGCGTAACCTGTGCAGAATCTCGATGCCATCTTCGATCCGCTTGTGTGGAACGACGCGGCCAACCATCAGCAATTCGGCGTTCGCGCGCGGTGCGCTGCGCGAGTTCGGATTGCGGCTGAATGCGGGCATGTCGGCGAAGACAGGCGGGACAACTTCAATCGTTGCATGCCCAGCTACGCCTTCAAGCGCTTGGGCCGAAAAATGCGAGTTCGCAACGAGTAAATCGAAGACGCCGAGGGCGGGTAACTGCGCGAGCGCGTCCTGGCACAATTGAGCAGTGCGTGGTTCGAAAGCGCGTAGTAGTTCCGGATCTGTTACGCCATGGAAATAGCCAATCTTCTTGCAATTCAACTTCGTTATCTGATCCAGGTTCGGATCAAAAATTGAATAGCTAAGGAAGAGGACATCGTCGGGCTGAACCGCGGAAGATAGTTCGCTGAGAGGATGCACTCTCTCGTTAGCGGCATCGTGGTTCTGTGCGTACAACTCCGCGGAGAAGCCAAGCCGCCGCGCAGCTCGAGCCACGCCGAGGCAATGGTTTCCGACAGCGTCGCCGCTGAAGATGTCTGGCGCGCAGATCAGCACTCTCATGGAGACACGACTCCTGCTTTGATTTCCGCCAGTCTATCGGCGTATGCACGAGCGACTGCCTCAATAGAATAGTCGCGGACAATACGCGCCTGGCCGGCCTTGGCAACGCGTTTCCGGCGGTCTTTGTCTTCGAAGACCGTACGGATCTGTTCCGCCGCAGTCGACACGTCGGGATCGCACCAGTACTGACCCTCGTAAAACAGATAGTCGCCTGCGCGCAGGGGGACGAGGTCTCCATCCACAAGAAAGGATGTCTGCTCGTCGCAGAAATCCACATTCCCAGAGAAGTTCGTTACTACGACAGGCTGTCCCAATAGCATGGCTTCAGCAATCACGCGCCCGAACCCTTCGCTGCGATGGAGCGAGATATAAGCGTCGCATGCGGCCATAAAATCGACCGTATCCTGACGGCTCAATCGCTCCGAGACGATACGGATTCGAGGATCCTGTGCAGCGAGTTCGCACACTGCGCGCCACGTCGGATCGCTGTCTCGCACGTTCATCGCTTTGACGATCAGACTGACGCCGGAGGTCTGGGCGCCAAATGCTTTCTGAAACGCATGGATACCGGCGATTGGATTCTTGCGCGTCAGCCACGAATTGCCGTCGAACATCAGGTAGAACAGGAACTCGTTGGACGGTAAGCCAAACCGGCTGCGGTCGGGATTCACCGGCGCTGGGATGTTCACTGCCATCGGAACGTGATGGACTGCAGTGTCCCCTTGTCTCGCGAATGCCGATTGTACGAACCTGCTCTGCGCCCAAATTTCGTCGACGAGCCGATGAAGCTGGCCGAAGGCGCTCGGCCACTGTGGCAATTCCCACGGCCACGCGCCGATCTTGTACGTGTCAGCCTCGATGAGGTTGCGTCCGCCCTCGAGCGAAAGTCGCAGCATTTCGGGCGGCGGCAGGCAAAAGACGCTCAACCCGTACTTGAGGTTGACGCTTAGGAGGTGGTCGACGGACGTATCGAGTTTCGCTGGGCCTGCCATGGGCGCATTGATCAGCGCGCATGGGATCGCGGAGAGCCCAAGAGCTTTCGACGCCATTCTTGCGTCTTCGCCGAGCCCGAGCACTCCCTGCGGAAATCCGACAATGTTGACCCCGAACGGGCGGGCGCGCCAGGCGCGCTCGATCGACATAACGTATTGATTGCCGCTGCCGTGAGAATTGGCGCTAACGGTAGCAATGGAGATCGAACCCAGCGTTGGATATTCGTTTCTGCCGTGGTTTTGCCACCAGCGTACCAGCTCGGTTGCTCCGGCCTCCGTGCTGGTGTCAAATGTCGCGGTCAGGTCAGCGCGGTCCTGCCGGATCGATTCGAGGAATCGGGGGACGGCAGACGCGGGTGTTCCGGGGGCCGACTCTGATGCCAGCAAGGTCGGCAAGAGGGTGTTTGTCGACCATTGGATAACCGGGTAGGCGAACTGTCCTTCGCTATCCCACCAGGTCAGCGCGGCCAGGCGTCCAGTCAATGTTTTCAGATCGAACGCCTGCCGCAAATCAGCCCGGTCGCGACACATCAGAATCAGAAAACGGGGAAGAGGGATCCCTGTGGCGTTATCGGAGTCCTCGAGCTCAAAGAGACCCTCAGGCACGCCAGAAAGTATCCATCTGATGCTCGGGTATTGGTCCTTTCTGTGATCGCGCCACCAGCCCAGAAATGCGATTCGACCGCCGAAGGTCTCGAGGTCGTACGCTTGCCGCAAATCGGCGCGTTCGTTTCTGATGAGGTGCAGCAGACGCGGGCACGGCACTTCGTCGGCATTACTGCTTTCGTGTGTTTCGAGAAGCGCGTGAAAGATCTCTGCCGGAGACCATGCGATCCTCGGGTATTCGACTTGGCCGCGCTCTTGCCACCAGCTCACGCACCCCAGTCGACCGGCAACAGTAGTCAGGTCAAAAACCTGTTTCAAATCGGTTCGGTTTTCGACGATTACCGAAAGGAACGCAGGTAAGTCGAAACCACTTGGCCCGTCGATATCGGCCGGCTCAAGCAAAGTTGCGGTCAGATGCTTTCCGTCCAGAATGCTCGGCGCTGTGCTCTTCAGCCAATATGCAATGCTTCGGGGGTGTTCCGAGATCAGCGTTGCGTTGTCGAGTTGCTCGACATACGCAAGGTCTTGCGACCTAGGTTTCCAATCGAAGTCTGGGTAGTCTGTACGCGCGACTGATTCCCACCACAGATACAGTGCAATCCGGTCGGTCAGCGTCTTGCAGGAAAACTCAGCAAGATCGGCACGAAACTTAAGCAAGAAGTAAACGGCGCTGGGCAACGCGAATCGTTCACCTTCGGACGGGTGTCGTGCTTGATCCAGCCACTCGGTTGTTTTTGTCATTTGTTTACTGAATCAGATCGGCAACTCGGGAAGGCCACGCAAAGGAGAAGTCCTCGTGTTCCAGCGTCAGGTTCGGCGAGTAGCATGGGTCGTTCAACAAGAAATCACCCCAGCGGTTCTGCACGTACGCGACTTCCCGATTGAATCGGGCGATCTTCTCCGGATTGTCTTCGTATCCGCGAGTCGCAGACTCGTGGTGATACAACTCGGCATAAGGTGTCCACACATTGCGATACCCCTCTTTGCGAACGCGCAGGCAGAAGTCGACGTCGTTGAACGCGACCTGTAGCTGTTCGTCGAGTCCGCCGACCTGCTTGAAAATCGATTGCCGTACCACGAGGCAGGCGGCGGTCACTGCGCACATCGAACTGCGCAGCAGTGTTCTCGAGAAATAACCCGGCTGAGGCTTGGCGCTATGTTTGTGCGAGTGACCGGCAACACCCCCGACACCGATAATGACGCCGGCATGCTGCAGTGTGTCGTTCGGATAGAGCAGTTTCGCGCCGACACAGCCCACGCCCAGTTGCAGCGCGAGCGATACCATTTCGCTCAGCCATTCCGGTGTGATGACTTCGATATCGTTGTTCATCAGACAGACGAAATCGGCTGTACTCGCAAGCCCTACGCGATTATTCAGTGCCGAGTAGTTGAACGGGGCATCGTCCCGCTTCACTGTCACGACGCCGTCTGCCTGCAAGCGGGCAAAGAGTTCGTGCGTTGCCGGCTCGACCGAACCATTGTCGATGATCGTGATGCGAAAGTTCTTGTAGGTGGTCTTTTCGCGAATCGACGCCACACATTGTTCAACCAGACGAGCAGCATCGCGCGTCGGAATGATGATTTCGACCGACGGTTGTACGTCCGGGAGTTCGTAGCACACCTTGTTGTAACCGCTTGCTCCGGGCGCCGGTTCGACATGGCCCTTTACGCCTTTTCTCTGCAAGTGCTCGTCGATTGCACGCATCGCCGCGATGTGTGCATACGGCTTGGCTTCATGCGTGGACGCAGTGCTTTGCGGGTGTACGCGCCAGTGATAGAGCACGCGCGGAATGTGATGAATCGCACCTTCGCCGCAGTAGTCAAGGAATCGCAGCGCCAGATCGTAGTCCTGCGAGCCGTTGAACTCGTCGCGGAATCCGCCGATTTCCCGCATTGCCGAAGCACGGTACACGCCGAAGTGCGTGATCATGTTCTGGCTAAGGAACAGGTCGTAGTTGAACGCCGGCTTGAAGTACGGTTCGGAACGCACGCCGTCTACCGAAATCTTGTCTTCGTCCGAGTAGATCAACGAGGCTTCCGGATGCTCCTGGATGGCTTCTGCGACACAAAACAGTGCGAGCGGGTGAAGTTCATCATCGTGATCCAGCAGGCCTACGAATTCACCCGTGACCAGTTCGAGCGCGCTGTTGCTCGCAGCACTGATGCGGCCGTTCGTGGTGCGGTAGGTCACCTTGATGCGGGGATCTTTGCGCGCGTACTCCGTAAGCGTTTTTCGAACGCTGGGGTCGGAGGAGTTGTCGTCCGCGATGCAAAGCTCCCAATTGTCGTACACCTGGTTGATGACCGAATCGATTGCCTTGCGAAGCCAGCGCTCCGGCGTGTTGTAGGTCGGCATCAGCACGCTGAATAGCGGCTTGTCCTTCCAGCCCGACACACGCTTGCGCAGCGCGGTGTATGCGGAGCGTTGTGGCTCGTGCGACTTGATCCACTTCGGATAGTCGCGACGGCCGTCGGCCACAGGCGCGGGTGTGTTGGCGACAACGCTTGGTTGCGAAGCCAGCATGTGGCGTGGCCGATGCAGAACGAACGGCACCTCACGCGCCAGAAGCTCGATGTTGAAATTGCTAATGGAGAAGAGACCGGCCTGTGCGATCGGATCCAGGCGCAACGCGTTCGTGGTGAAGGGCAGAAGCAGATCCTGCTTGACCGTGCCGTCCGAACCGACCGTCATGTAGATGGCCGTTGCTTCGGACATGCCGTGGCCTGCGTCGTAGTAAAGGACGCAAGGCGACGCCGGCAGCTTGTCAGTCTGCAACTGAAAGGAGACCCGGACATGTCTGCCCACCATCTTCTTCCAGCCTTTGATCCAGAACTGCGGATCGTTATTGATCGCTAGCCACGGGAAAGCCGCACTCGACGTTTTTTCAACGTTCTTTAAAGGACGCAACTGAAATTTCATATTCTCACACCAGGGAGCGGTAAGTCGTTTCTAATTGAGTGAGCACCGTTTGCCAGTTCAGGTGTCGACGGTGAGCCTCAGCGGCGTGCGTCGTGCGCGAACCTCGAGGTTTTGCTGCTCGGCGTATCGCGTCAACAATGCTGTCGACGTTTGAGGGATCCAGATACTCCACCTCGTCGCCGAAGTATTCGCGTGTCGACCCCACCTCGGTCACCGCGGCGGGGCATCCCGCTGCATGAGCTTCGAGTGCAGCGAGCCCCGGTGTTTCCAACGTGCTCGGCAAAACGAACACTTCGCATGCCGCGTACGCGGAGCGAAGCGCCGGCGAATCATGGGCTAACGTGCCTGCGTAAATGAGCTGGTCGCCACCCTCCGCGAAGCACGCCTTCGCGTATTCCGGATCACGCTGGTGGCCGATCAGAACGAGCTTGAGTTCGGGGAACGATTTCATCGCCTTGACCAACGCCAACTGGTTTTTGCGTGGCTCGATGTTGCCCACGTTCAGCACGAAGCGATCGTGAATCTTGAACTCGTTACGAAACAGCTCGGGCGCGACCGGCTCGTAAAAGCTTTCCTCGACGCCGTTCAGAACCGTGACGAATTTTTCTCGTGGGAGGTCAAAGATCCGTGCGAGTGTCTCGCACTCGAGGTCGGAGTTCGCAACGACGCGGTCCGCCAACGAAAACTGGTGATGGATCTCGCCGATCGGATAGAGATGCTTGGTCTCTTCCGTCACCCACAGACTGGACGAGACCACTAGGGGCAAGCCCAACTGCTTAACGAAGTTGCAGAAATGGACTGAGCCGCCGACGCACGAGAAGAAGTGGACCACGTCATGTTCGAGGAACCGTGGGTTCCATTGATCGAACAGCGTGACGTCCACTCCGTGCGCGGGTAGATGCTTGCGATACGCAAGCAGCTGTATTTCTCCGCCTCCGGGGGTGTGGAAGGCCATTGGGTAAGTGGCGAACAGCACTTTCATGAATGGGACTCTATCTGCTCAAACTTTTAATCAGATCGACAATCTCTGCCAGCGCACAGGCGCGCATGATGCGCTCGCGATCACGCGGCGCGGAACGGCGATCCGTAAGATGCCTGATGGCGATCCGGCCGGTACGTCGCAGGACGTACGCGCGGCGGCGCGATGCAAAGCCCAGTGGTAACAGTGGTAACTAAGTGTCGACTCGCCGGAGCGCGGGTCGCCGCGCCTCCACGTCGCTCTGGAGCGAAGTTGATTGTGCTGTCGTCGAGCACGTCGGACCTAAACTGCGAATTCCACATGCGCGAATATGTTTGAGATGTTAAGAAGTGTTCGAGCGGGCGTCTGAGGGGCCCGTCCGTTTTATCATCACGACCCGAGACTCCGCCGTGCTTTCAGCCTGTTTGCTACTCGCGCATTTTAGCGCCTAACGCTTACGAGAAACGGGTTGCAGCGGAAGCTGCCCGCATACAATACGCTTCCCAAACAGACTTCCACAGAAGCATCGCCGATGCCAGATTGTATCGTGTCTCATCAGCCTGTCCCGCCGTTTGTAGGCGCGGTAATCCATGCCGGAGCGTGGTCACTTCGCCAGTTGGACGCTGCCCGATGACTCAACGTGTGCTGATTACCGGCGCCAACGGTTTCGTCGGCCGCGCGGTATCCCGGGCATTGCTGCAGCGCGGCGACAGCGTCGTCGGCGTCGTACGCCGCCCGCAAACCACCGTCGAAGGCGTCCGCGAATGGCTCTTCGACGCTAACGACTTCGAAGGCATCGACCAGCGCTGGCCAGTGGCAACGCGCTGCGACGCGGTTATCCACCTCGCCGCACGCGTGCACATGAAGCACGAAACGACGGCCGATCCTTTCGCCGCCTATCGCGCCACCAACGTCACAGGCGCTTTGCGCGTCGCCGCTGCCGCCCGCCGCGCGGGCGCGCGCCGCTTCGTTTTTGTCAGCAGCATCAAAGCAGTGGGCGAAAGCAGCGCCGGCCGGCCCATTACCGAGGCAGACGAACCCGCGCCCACCGACCCCTACGGGATCTCCAAGCTCGAAGCCGAGCGCGCGCTGATCGACTACGGCCGTGAATCGGGCCTTGAAGTCGTGATCGTGCGCCCGCCGCTGGTCTACGGCCCCGGCGTGCGCGCCAACTTCCTGCAGCTGATGAGTGCCATTGCTAACGGCGTTCCGCTGCCCCTCGGCTCAATTGCGGCCCGTCGCAGCCTCCTGTTCGTCGACAACCTGGCCGACGCGCTCGTGCACTGCACAACCGACCCACGCGCCGTTGGCGAGACCTTCCATGTAACTGATGGCCGCGATCTAAGCGTTTCAGAGCTGGCCCGGGCACTCGCCACCCAACTGCACGCGCCGGCGCGCCTGATACCCGTTCCCGTGGGTTTACTGAGCCTTGCCGGCCGTCTGACCGGCCGCTCGGCCCAGGTCGACCGGCTGATCGGTGAACTACGCCTCGACAGCTCTCATATCCGCGAGCGCCTCGGTTGGTACCCGCCTTATACCGTCGAACATGGCTTGCTGGAGACAGCCGCCTGGTACCGCTCAACGCACTGAACCATCCTCAATGCCGATCGCTTCGTTCCTTACCGCTCCTTTCGTGCACCTGCTCCTTTGGGGCTTACTAGCGCTGTGTGCATGTGTGGGGATCCTATGGTTTCTGCTCCGCACGGGCCTGGCCTGGCGCCTAGCCACCGACATCCCCAACGACCGTTCGCTGCACACACGTCCAACGCCGCGCGTAGGCGGCTGGGGCATCGTGCCGGTGGTCGTGATCCTGATCTGGCTCGCGGCGCCCGCCCTATGGTTGCCCGCGCTACTGGCGGCGCTGCTGGCCGCGTTGTCGCAAATCGACGACCGCCGCGGTTTGCCCGCCCGAGTCCGGTTCGGCGGCCACGCAGCGGCCGTGGTTGCGCTGATCGTCGTCTACCCGGCTGCAGCACCTTGGTGGGCCCTGGCAGCGCTGGCGTTCTTACTCATCTGGCTGGTCAATTTGTACAATTTCATGGACGGTTCGGACGGTCTTGCCGGTGGTATGGCCCTGTTCGGCTTTGGCGGCTACGCAATCGCCGCGTCCATTTCAACCCATCCGGACCCCGCGCTGGCGCTGGCTTGTCTGGTGGTGGCGGGAGCGGCAGCGGGGTTTCTGCTGTTCAATTTTCATCCCGCCCGAATTTTTCTCGGCGATGCGGGTTCGATCCCCTTGGGCTTTCTGGCTGGTGCCCTCGGCTACTGGGGTTGGCGCGAAGGCGTGTGGCCAATCTGGTTCCCGGCGGTAAGTTTTTCTCCCTTTATCGGTGACGCGTCGGTTACTCTGCTTAAACGGCTGCTCCGTGGTGAAAAGTTTTGGCAGGCGCACCGGGAACACTACTATCAAAGACTGGTGCAGGGCGGTTTCGGGCACGCATCAACGGCCCGAATTTGGTATTTGTTCATGGTCGCGGGCATAATGCTTGCTTTATGGGCACTAGGTATTGCTGTGGTTTATCAATGGCTTGTCGTCGTCGCATGGGCTGCTGTGCTCGTGCTCGCCGGGCTTTTCATTGATCGCTACTGGCGGCGCCATGTGTCCCGTTCCGGGCAATCTTGAGGTTCTGCGCAATGAAAAGATTCAAAGCCCGATGGCTTTCGTTCAGTGCGTTTGCGTTCGACTTGTGTGCGGTGGCGCTGGCCTGGTTGCTGGCCTACGTGATCCGTTTCAACGGGCCCGTGCCTGCCCCATTCTGGTCGAGCGGACTCCATGCACTGGTGTGGGTCCTGGTGATCTATGCCGTGATGTTCCGCAGCTACGGGTTGTATCGGGGCATGTGGGTCTTCGCCAGCCTGCCCGACCTCGTGAGAATCGCCAAGGCGATTGGGGTCGGTGCGGTAGTGGTCGTCATTGGCTCGGCGCTGTTGCAGCCGGCCCCGGTCGTGCCACGCTCTGTCCTGATCGTTTCGCCCATGCTGCTTTTCCTGTCAATGGGCGGCTCGCGCGCGTTGTATCGCGCTGCGAAGGAGTTCTATCGCTACGGTGGCCTCGTGGGGCAGGGCAAGCCTGTGCTGGTGCTCGGCGCGGGTAATGCCGGCGCGAATCTGGTGCGGGAGCTGAAACGTTCCGGAGAGTGGCGCCTCGCTGGTCTGTTGGACGACGACCCGGTCAAACAGGGTCGCGAAATCTACGGCTACCGTGTGCTTGGCGCTATCAGCGATCTGCAGAAGATCACGGCTGAAATGAAGGTCGAGCACGTCATCATTGCGGTGCCTTCGGCTTCGGTGGAAGCGCATCGCCGTATTGCCACGTTGTGCGTGCGCGCAGGCGTACGCGCCATGACGCTGCCGGCGCTCACGCCGCTTACCCAAGGCCAGGCTTTCCTGTCGCGCGTGCGGCAGATCGATCTCGAAGACTTGCTTGGCCGCGATCCGGTCATGATCGACACGCAGCACGTCGAAGCGCTGCTTAAGAACCGTGTCGTGATGGTGACCGGCGCAGGCGGCTCGATCGGCTCTGAACTGTGCCGGCAAATCCTGCGCTTCGGGCCGGTCCAACTGGTGGCGTTCGACGTCTCCGAGTTCTCGATCTACCGCCTCAACGAAGAGCTGCGCGATAAATATCCTGAAGTATCGGTAGTGCCGATCATCGGCGACGCGAAGGATTCGTTGCTTCTCGATCAGGTGATGGGGCGTTACTGCCCGCATATCGTGTTTCACGCCGCGGCCTACAAGCACGTGCCGCTGATGGAAGAGGTGAACACCTGGCAGGCCGTGCGCAACAACGTGCTCGGCACATATCGCGTGGGGCGCGCAGCGATTCGCCACGACGTCGCCCATTTCGTTTTGATTTCCACGGACAAAGCCGTCAATCCGACCAATGTCATGGGCGCGAGCAAGCGTCTTGCGGAAATGGCTTGTTCAGCGTTGCAGCAGGGCGCAAAACGCACGCAGTTTGAAACCGTTCGATTCGGCAATGTGCTCGGCAGCGCAGGCAGTGTGATTCCGAAGTTTCAGGAACAGATTGCGCGCGGCGGCCCGGTGACGGTTACGCACCCGGAAATCACGCGCTTTTTCATGACGATTCCGGAAGCGTCGCAACTGGTGCTGCAGGCTTCCAGCATGGGACATGGCGGCGAAATCTTCATTCTCGACATGGGTAAGCCGGTGCGGATCGCTGACCTCGCGCATGATCTGATCCGTCTTTACGGCTTTACGGAAGAGCAGATTCGTGTGGTGTTCACCGGTCTGCGTCCTGGCGAAAAGCTGTACGAAGAATTGCTGGCGGACGACGAAACCACCACCCGTACGCCGCATCCGAAGTTGCGTATCGCGCGGGCGCGTGAAGTGCCGGACAGCTTCATCGACAACCTTCTGCCCTGGCTAATGCAGCATCGCGTGCCGAGCGACGACGAAGTACGCCGCGATCTGCGTCGCTGGGTGCCGGAGTATCAACCGGCCGCTGCACCGGCTTTGCGCAGCGTCGGTAGCGTCACGCAAGTCACGCGGGCCTCCTAGATCGTACGTGCCTTTGGGGGTGCCGTGTTCCGCGGATGCCCCCAGAGCGCGCCGTCCCTTCCAGCCTCGTTTACCGTAGCAACTCGCGACAATAATCAGTCACCTCGCTGGCGATTCTCTCGATCGGAACGCTGTCGATATCCTGCTCAGCGGAAACGGTCCGTATCGTCGATTGGGCATGGAGTCGCCACTCAGGCTTGATTTGACAGAAGATCGCGACACCGGGCTTTCCGAGTGCTGCGGCGATATGCATAAGCCCCCCATCCGCGCCGATAAAAAAGGAACTCTGCTTGATCAACTCGGCTGCCGCGGCGATATTCGGCAGGTCTACGTAAGACTCGACATGGCCGCAAGCAATGTCGTCACGGACCGCTCTCACCGTATCGAGCGCAATTTCGCCCGTGCCGATCAGAATGAACCGCGGGCTCGGGACCTGCTTAGGCCAGCTCGACGAAATCTGCTTGATAAGCATCCCCCAGTTTTCGTACCTGCGTCGCTTGTCGCCGCCCCCCACCGCGACCGCAATCGTAAATGTTTCTGCGCTTCCGGCGGCCTGGTCAGAGATCGTCAACGTGGGTGCGATCGGGCCGGATTCGTGCGTCGATTTGAACACGCGCGTAATCCGTTCGTACGAAAGCTGAATCCTCGAAAAATTCTCGCCCCTGCTGTGCCCCATGATCGAAAACCACGGCGTGAACGGATGGTATTGAATCTTCTTTAAGATGGTTTTCGTAGTGAGGCTTTGGACTATCACCATGTCATACCGCGCATCGCAATCGTCCAGCGAACGGGACACGCGTCGGAACCGGGTATCCCTCACAAAAAGTTCCACCGGACCGTGTGGCATGCATAGATCGATGGATATGCGCGGGTCGATCAGAAGCCTTTGTGACAGATCCATAATGGAGTCACCAATCGTGGCCCAGTCGTAATACCAGAGTAATTTTTTGACTTTTTGTGGCGCGGCATCAGCTATCAAAAGCTGCTGGCCGGAGAGAAGCATCAAGGCGATTCGCTTGACGGACGAAATAGATATCATGTCGATCGGGATAACGCCAAAAGTCCGGTTCATTGCGGACCCTTGGCGATTCATGGATGCAACTGATGATATTCGTGCCGCCTGCGTTCAGGCAGATATGTGCTTCGACTATCGCTTCCCTTTCCTTACCACCATCCACCTCGGCGACTTGAACCGCACGATGCTCATATAGAGCCACACGTAAGTCGCCGCAAACACCACCACAAAGCAGAACAGATGCAGCGTGTGCCGCCAGAACAACGTCGCCGGCACGACTGCGATCAGGCACAGCAGCCACAAGTACGGCGACGTCAGCGAGTTCCGCCGCGTCAGCTCACGAGCGGTACGCGCACCCACCGCCCAGCGCATCAAGCGCTTGTAAACCAGCATATGCAGATGCACGCCGTCGGGAATTCCAGGCGACATCCCGCGAATGAACTTCTTCCGGTAGATGGAGAAGCAGGTCTCGAAGATCGGGTACATGAAAAGCAGCACCGGATACCACGCCGACACATCGCGATTGCGCATCACCAGCATGATCGACAGCTCGGCGAGCATGAAGCCGATGAAATACGCACCGCCGTCGCCGAGGAAAATCAGCCCCGCCGGGAAATTCCAGATGAAGAAGCCGAGCACCGCGCCCATCATCATGAACGACGCCGACAGCACGATCGGATCGGACACCTGGAACGCGACGTAAGCGAGCGAAGCGAACATCATGAACGCGACCATCGAAGCGAGGCCGTTGAAGCCGTCGATGATATTGATCGCGTTGGCGAGCGCCGCGACGGCCAGCACGGTCACCGCGCAGGAGATCACCGCATACGAGAGCAGAAAGTCGAGCGGCGGCACGCTGATGCGCGTCACGGCGATATTCAGCAGGAAGTAGGCGAGGGCGGCGGCCGCCATGGTGCAAACGAGCCGTGCGAGCGGCGAGACCCGTTTTGTCAGATCCTCGACCAATCCCGAACCGAACGCCGGCATGCCGCACGCGATCAGCCCCAGGATGCCGCCCGACACGGCGGGATACGCGTGATGCAACTGCACGGCAGACACGATCAGCCCGACCAGAATTCCGGCCCCGCCGATGCGCGGCACCGGGCGCACATGGAATTTCTGCACGCCGGCCAGATCGGTATCGGTCGAGAATTTTTCATGCAAATGCGCATAGCGCACGATCAACAGCGTGATCAGCAGTGAAACGAGGAAGCCGAGCGCAAAACTAAGCATGAAAGTGGGCCTGAGCGAAGACGCCGAATTATACAAACGAAACGCATGAGGCCCAGAAAAGCAGCGCTCGTGCCAAACCGGCGAAAAATCCCAGATAGTGAAGCTTTGACAGCCCGCAAAGCCACGCCTGTCATGGATTCCACCTATGCAGCGAGGTCTCGCGAGGGCCGTTAACCTAGATGCGGTGAGGTGTAGGTTGCCGGCGAAAAAGACGATCGCCGGCGCATCACGGGGTTCGCCGCCGATCAATGAGACGTTCCGGAGAACCAATGCTTAACAACATCACCATTCGTGGCGGCCTGACGCTAGTGATTAGCGTATTCGTCGTTTTCCTGCTGACCGTGATCGGCGTCGGCTACGGCGCGCTCAAACTGGCGAATAGCAGCCTCGACGAAACCCAGCACAGCGCCGCAGCGCTGTCGCATCTGAAGGCGAGCTCCGAGAAGCTGCTGCAAGTGCAGCTCGCGCTCGGCTCCTATCAGACGCTCTTCAGCGTCGGCAAGCAGACGGACGACCTGTTGCCGGCCGCGCATAAGGTGCTGGTCGAGTCGAACAAGGACTTCGCCGATTACATGACCGGCCCGTTCGCAAGCGAGGACGAGAAGAAGCTCGCGCAGAACGTCGAGCAGGCGCGCAGCGCGCTCGTCGACAAGGCGATCGAGCCGGCGTTCAAGGCGCTCAACGACTTCGACTTCAATACCTTCCGCAACATCCAGGGCGAAACCGCGAACGCTTTCTACGCGACCTATTCGAAGGCCATCGACGCGCTGCAGCGCTTGCAGACGGACAGCCAGCACAAGCAGGCCGAGAAGGGAGCTCAGCGGTTCCAGCTTGCGACGCTACTGTTCGCGGGGATCGGCGCGATTTCTATCGTGATCGGTGTGATGGCGCGGGTCGGCTTGTCGGCGGCGGTGGTCAAGCCCGTCAATGCGACCATAAAACACTTCGAACGCATTGCGGCGGGTGACCTGACGATCTCAATCAAAAACAAGTCGCGCAACGAGATGGGCCAGTTACTCGGCGCATTGACGAAGATGCGCGATGGCCTCGTTGAGACGGTGGCAAAGGTGCGTGGCAGCACGACCGCGATTACGCAAGGCGCCAACGAGATTGCGGCAGGCAATGCCGACCTGTCTTCGCGGACAGAGCAGCAGGCGGCGGCACTTCAACAGACCGCGGCGAGCATGGAGCAGTTGTCGGCGACGGTGAAGCAGAACGCGGATAACGCGAAGCAGGCAAATCGGTTGGCGCAGGGTGCGTTAGACACGGTAACGCGCGGTGGCGCCGTGGTGTCGCGCGTCACTGAGACGATGGATGGGATCAGCGAATCATCGCGCAAGGTGGCTGAGATCATCGGCATGATCGAGGGGATCGCGTTTCAGACCAACATCCTCGCCTTGAACGCGGCCGTCGAGGCAGCCCGTGCGGGCGAGCAGGGGCGCGGCTTTGCGGTGGTGGCCTCGGAAGTGCGTAGCCTCGCGCAGCGCTCCGGCTCGGCGGCGAAGGAAATCAAGGAACTGATCGGCGAATCGGCCGCCAAGGTAGAACAGGGGGCATCGCTCGTGTCCGACGCACAGAAGACAATTCACGAAGCCATGGACGCGGTTCAGCGCGTCACCGGCGTCATGAACGAGATCGAGGCTTCCGCGCATGAACAGAGCGACGGTATCGAACAGGTCAACAAGGCCATCACACAGATCGACGAGGTGACGCAACACAATGCGGCGCTCGTTGAGGAGGCCGCTGCCGCAGCAAAATCCCTCGAAGAGCAGGTCATCATCCTGAAGGATGCCGTTGCGGTGTTCCATCTCGATGAGGCTTGATAAGGCGGTCTAATTTACAATCCTGTTTTTCCATAACCGTTTTCGCTTGCGGCTGATTTCGCGAGGCTATTCGAAGAGTTGCGTAGCCCGAACAACGTCGAAAGACAGCCCCGCATTCGAATAACCTGAAAACAGGTGCGCCGTGCTCAAGGGGTGGGTGGCTTTTGTCGTCTCAGCGATTTGCGTGGCGCTGTTTATCATCGTGTTCGGGCAGACCTTCTCGTCCGTCCAGCTTCACGAAACCGGGGATTTTGCGGCGAATTCCCTGCTGGTGCTTCAGGCCAAGCAATTCAGCCTGTTGGTCGGCAATTATTCTCGAATCGGATTTAACCATCCGGGCCCCGCGTTCCTTTACGTACTCGCCGCCGGCGAGGCCGCATTTTTTGATCTGACACGCTGGGTTACTTCGCCGTTCTCCGGGCAGATTTATGCGGTGGCGTTGCTTTCCGGATTCTGGATCGCATCGATCGGCGTGCTTTTGCGAAGGATGCAAGGGTCGATGTCGGCTGCCGTGGCTACCACGGCTCTGTTTGTCGGTGTCACCGCGTATATCAACTATCAGGCGTTTGCGGGCACCTGGTTCCCGCATCTTTACTACTTTGCGTTTGCCGCCTTTACGGTGGCCCTTGCTGCTTTGATCATGGGGCGCAGAGACGGACTCGTGCTGCTTGCGGTCAGCCTGGGGTTCCTTTTGAATGGTCATGCGTCCTTCTTCGGGATAGCCGCAATCATGCTCGCATGTGCGGTCGTTGCGAATACGTGGCTTTATGCTCGGACCGGCAACACGCGGGGCAATTGGGTATTGAGTCGTGACTATCTCGTAGGGAATTTTCGGGCGATTGCGATCGCGGTGGTGATTGCAGCACTGTTTCTTGTCCCGCTCGCGATCCAGACCATTCTCCATTTTCCTGGACCGGTCGCTGAATATGCCGCTTTTGGCCGCGTGCATCACGCGAACCATCTTGGCGACGCAATACGTTTCGTTGGTCTGTTCTGGAGTAACGGCCTCTTTGGGATTCTGTTCGGCGCTGCCGCCTGTGCCGTCCTCGCGACTAACCATTCGGGGCGGGAGGGTGAAGACCGCGTTGGGTCGGAGAGAGCAATCGTGCTGTCATTGGCGAGCGCGACGGTCGGCTTCCTTTTTTATTCTGTCTTCGGCGTCGACAATTTTTCGTTCGTCTACGTCGGGATTTTCTACTATGCGGTGCCAGCGCTTGCGCTGACGTTGCTGTTGAAGCGCGTTTTCGACAACGTGACGGGCGTGCCAATCCGTGTGACCGTGGCCGTCTGTGTCGCCGTGGCTGTTTTCACCGGTGTTCGTATCCATCAGCCGCCTGAATACGCTTCTCAATACAACGACCCGGAGATTCCGGCCGTCTACGCGGCGATCAAGCAACTCGGAGCCGATGGTCTTGTGTTTGATCTCGACGGTTCTGCGAACTGGGAGCACCTCTGGGCGACCGTGGTGGGCACGCGGGTTTATGCGCTGCGTCAGGGAGCCGCGCCGTTTTGCATCGCGCAAAACTGGCAGCTTGTCTTCTCCCAATCGGCGCGTTGCACAGCGGCGCAAATTGGCAGCGCGCATGGACGCTATCTTGTGTCAGCGGTGCCGAAGGAAGGATTGGTCAGTGCGGCTAATGTCGCGGGTTTGTATTTCTACCCGGAAGGCGCCGTGAAGTAACTGAATCGCTGCTTTGGTGAGGGTGCTGCCTTCACCATTCAATGACTTCTGCGTGTGCAAAAGTAAAAACATAAGCACACGCAGAAGCGTAGACAGATATCCGAGGTTACGCCTGCGCAAACCCCTGCGGATTCGCCGACTGCCACCGCCAGTGATCCGCGCACATCCGCTCGATCCCAAACTCAGCGCGCCATCCGAGTACATTCAAAGCCGCTGCCGGATCCGCAAAACACGAAGCCACATCGCCCGGCCGCCGCGCCACGATCTCATAAGGCACAGGGCGCCCCGAAGCCTTCTCGAACGCCTTGACGACGTCGATCACGCTATACCCTTGGCCCGTCCCAAGATTCACCACCAAACTGGCATCGCGCTTAACCAGCGCATCCAGTGCCGCCAGATGTCCGCGCGCCAGGTCCACAACGTGGATATAGTCGCGCACGCCGGTGCCATCCGGCGTTTCATAGTCGCCACCGAAAACCCGCAGCTTTTCCAGCTTGCCGACAGCCACCTGCGCCACATACGGCATCAGGTTATTCGGAATACCCGCCGGATCCTCGCCAATCAACCCGCTCTCATGCGCGCCAACCGGATTGAAATAGCGCAGCGTCGCGATCCGCCAGGACGCATCCGCCAATTCCAGATCACGCAGAACCTGCTCCGCAATCAGCTTCGACTGCCCATAAGGATTGGTCGCCGACAGCGGAAACGATTCATCGATCGGCGAGCTCTTCGGTACGCCATACACCGTTGCCGATGAACTGAACACGAACTGCTTCACGTTGCGATCGCGCATCACGCCGAGCAGCGCCAGCAAACTGCCGACGTTATTGCTGTAGTACTCGATCGGCTTCGCGACCGATTCGCCCACCGCCTTCAGCGCGGCAAAGTGAATCGCGCCGGTGATCGGGTGTGCGTCGAAAATACGATTGAGCGCCGCTTCGTCTCGCGCGTCGGCATCGTAGAAGCTCACGGCCTTGCCGGTGATTTTCTCCACGCGCCGCAGCGATTCGCGGTTGCTGTTCACGAGATTGTCGATTACCACGACGTCGTAACCGCCGTTGAGCAGTTCGACACATGTGTGCGAGCCGATAAATCCTGCACCGCCCGTTACCAGAATCGTACCCTTCGTGGTCATGCTGTTGCTCCGTTAAAGTAAAACGCCCGTCATTTTCTGCACCAGGTCTTTATACGTTTCGACGACCACGCGCTCGTCGAATTCTTCCGCGACTTTCTGTCGGCCGCGTTCCGCCATTGCACGGCGCTCGGCGCCGCTCATGTCGAGCATCTGCGCCAGCTTCTCCGCGAGACTCGCGGCATTGCGCACTTCGCACAGCAATCCATTGACGCCGTCCGCCACCACTTCACGGCAGCCGGGCACATCCGTCGTAACAATCGGCCGGCCCATCGCCGATGCTTCCATCAGCGTACGCGGCACGCCTTCGCGATAGGACGGCAGGACGACGCAGTCCGCATCGACGATAAAGGGCCGCACGTCGTGCGCCTCGCCAAGATACTCGATGATGCCTTCCTGCTCCCACGCGGCTACTTCTTCGCGTGTGATCGCGCTGGGGTTGTCGACGCCGACCGGACCGAGCAATTGGAACCGCGCCTGAGGATAACGTTCACGCAAGCGCCGCGCGGCTTCGACATATTCGGCCACGCCCTTGTCCCACAGGAGCCGCCCGATCAGCACGAACTTGAATTCCGCCCGCTCCGGCAGCGGCGTGAAGGCGAATTGCTCGAGATCGACGCCTTCGCCATGCAGGAGACGCGCACGTTCAGGATGCACCAACAAATTCTGTTCGACAAACGCGGCCTGGTCGTCGCGATTCAGAAACCAGATCTCGCGCGGGAAGCGGAAGGCGAAACGGTACAGTTTTTTGGCGACTTGCGCAGCGCGGCTCTGCTGGATGAATACGTAACCGAGCCCGGTCGTCACCGCCACCGACTGCACACCCGCCAGTTTCGCGGCGACCGAGCCGTAAATGTTCGGCTTGATCGTGTAGTGGAACACAACGTGCGGGCGGATGCTTCGATACAAACGATACAACGACAAAAGTGTGCGCAGGTCCTCGCGCGGACTGGTGCCTTTGGAGGCCACCGGCAATTCGATGCAGCGGCACCCCATCGCGGTGAGCAGCTCGAACGTGCGGTCGCGCGGCGCGAGCACCGTCACGTCGACGCCGCGCCCAACCAGCATGCGGATCAGCCCTTGCCGATACGTATAGATTGCCCAGGCGGTGTTACAGACGAGTGTAATGCGTAGCGCGGGCGTCGATTTCAAGGCAGGCTTCATGCGGGAACGGGCTCGACGGTGAATGACAGGGTGAATGACGGCGTAACGGAATCAGTGGCCCGCACGTGGCGCGAGCAGCGTGCGTTTGACCCGCTGCAAGGCGCGGTAAGGCGTCACGAAGTGCAGCAGATTTTTGGCGAGACCCAGCCAGTCGTACAGGTTGGTGACGTTGAAGTAGCGCAGTTGCAGTCGCAGCGTCGAGCTGACCTGGCGGCGCCGTTTGGTCGCGCTGATGCCGCCTTCGTTCAGCTCGTAGTAGAGCCCGAGTTCCGGAAGATTCGCGCAGTCGTAGCGTGCCATCAGGCGCAGGAACAGATCGAGGTCTTCGGCGGAAGGATAGGCCGCGCGATAGTTGCCGACCGCGCGAACCGCGTCAATGCGTAGCATCATCGAAGGATGCGCGAGGCATGAGCGGAAGAAGCGCAGACGCCGGATCTCGTTCGGTTCCGCTGGCGGCGTCAGCATGAAAAGCGGCTTGCCTTCACGCGTGACGACCTGCGTCCACATGCCGAGCCCCGCCACTTGCTGATGCAACTCCATGAACACACGTTGTTTGGCGAGGCGCTGCGGCACGCTGCGGTCGCCCGCGTCGATGCGCGCTGCGTAGCGAAAGCCGCGCTGCGCAAGGGCGTCGATGCCGGTTTGCAGCGCGCGCTCGATGCCGCCGTTCTGCGGCATGCGCAGCACTTCGATCTTCATGTTGGGGATTGCCGGCGCGACGATCGGCGGCGTGCTGCCGTCGTCGACGATCAATACGTGGATCAGCGCGCTTTCGCTGAAGGAGGCCAGCGTGAGATCGACGTCGGCCTGGCCGTTGTACGCGGGCATCAGAACGGCGACGTCGTCGAGAGACATTTGCGCGGCGGCGGATGAATTCGTCATGGGCGCAATTTGAAACGAATGTAATAAAGATTAACTGACGCGGCGGCGAGATAACCGGCTGCGAGACCCACCAGCGCACCGTAGGCGCCAAGCCGCGGAATCGCCAGCAGATTGACCACGAACGCAACAGCCAGCGCCAGCAGCCACTTCGAGAGCAACACGAATTTGGCCTGATATTTCAGCACGATCAGATTGCCGATCGCTTCAATGCCGGCCGGCACGGAAAGCCACACGGCCCAGCGGAAAATCTCGATGGCGCCTTCAAAGTCCGGCCCGAACACGCGGCGGATGATGACCCCCGCCAGCAGATCCAGCACGATCGCGCCGCTCACCATCAGCGCGGCGGTCATGGCGGTGAGCCGCCACACGTTGCGGCGCAATTGCGCGGCGTCCTGCACGCGGTAGACGAAGGCGGGCGCAATCGTCTGCGCAAGCATCAGCGCGAGCGTGATCCAGTTTTCGTTCAGCTGCTGTGCGGCGGAATAGCGCCCGAGGTCGGCGAAGGAAATCGCCCGCTCGAGCATCAGTCTGTCCAGTTTCAGGAACAGATACATACAGATCAGCCCGATCCAGAACACCGTGCCTGCGGTCGCGAAGTGCTTGAACAGCGAACGGTCGACGTGCCAGCCGAGCTTGCCGCCATGCCGGCGGGTGTAATAGATCAGGAGAACCGCGCCAATGAGCGCCGATTCCGCGGCCCACAGCCAGCCGAAGCGCGCGGGCGTTGCTATCGCGCGCAGCATCAGATAGACGACGCCGGCCTTCAGCACCGCGGTGCTCATGCTGGTGAGCAACTGCGGCTTGCTGTACGTCATGCTTTGCAGCCACGCATTGATCACGCCGACGAACGGTTCGCGAAACAGCATCGTGACCGCAAGGCCGGCGAGCATGGCGCCCACCAGCGGGTCGAAGAAGTGCAATGCGATGCCGAGCCACGTGAGCAGCAGGGCCGCGACGGAAACCGAGAAGCGCAGCGCAAAGGCACTGCCGAGCACCGTACCCAGCTGAGTTGGCGGCCGGCTGACGATGGTGGGAACCAGAATTTCCGCCCCGCACACCCAGGTAATCGGCGACAGCACCAGCAGCAGCGTGTTCGCGTACTGCCATTTGCCGAAGGTGTCAGGCCCGAAGTAGCGCGCCAGCATGCCGCTGATCGCGATCGCCACGCCGATCTGCGTGAGCCGCTCCAGCCCGAGCCAGACGATGTTGGTGAAGGCGCGGGTGACGTCGGGATTGGCGAAGCGTTTGAGCGTCAGCATCCGGTCGACACTCGCCTATGCGGTTGCACGCGTGGTAGGTGTTGCAGGTGTTGTGCGGGTGACGCAACGTGCGCCAGGGCGCAATGTGTAACAGCCCACTTGGCCGACTGTCGCGGCAACATTGCAAAAGCAGGGCGTCTAAGCATTAGAATGGGCGTCTATTAGGGCATGTCCGGAAGGCGCAATTATAAGTTGGAACCGGATCGCTTCCGGCAAGGGCGCATCGCTCGGTTTAGCAGGTAGTTTTACCGATCCCTCGGCTATACGCCGGTCAAAATTTTCCATTGCACGCAAGTGAGCCATCATGATCTCCAAATCTATTTTCAAGGCATATGACATTCGCGGTGTGATCGGCAAGACGCTCGACACTGATGCAGCGCGTTCGATCGGTCTCGCTTTTGGCAGCGAAGTGCGGGCGCAAGGCGGCGACGCCGTGGTGGTGGCGCGTGACGGCCGCCTGTCGGGTCCCGATCTGATCCAGGCGCTATCGGACGGTCTGCGTGCGGCGGGCGTCGACGTGGTCAACGTCGGCATGGTGCCGACCCCGGTCGGCTACTTCGCGGCCAGCGTGCCGTTGCAGCTCGACGGCGGCGAGCGCCGCGTCGATTCGTGCATCGTCGTGACGGGTAGCCACAATCCGCCTGACTACAACGGCTTCAAGATGGTCCTGCGCGGCGCGGCCATTTACGGCGAACAGATCCTCGCGCTGCATCAGCGCATCGTCGACGAAAACTTTTCTGCAGGCAGCGGCACGTACACCGAGTACGACATCGCCGACGCCTATCTGGATCGCATCACCAGCGACGTCAAACTTGCGCGCCCGATCAAGATCGTGGTCGACACCGGCAACGGTGTGGCAGGTGGCCTCGCGCCGAAGCTCTTCAAGAAGCTCGGCTGTGAACTGGTTGAACTGTTCACCGAAATCGACGGCAACTTCCCGAACCATCACCCGGATCCGGCTCACCCGGAAAACCTCCAGGACGTGATCCGCGCGCTGAAGGAAACGGATGCAGAAATCGGTTTCGCCTTCGACGGCGACGGCGACCGTCTTGGCGTCGTCACCAAAGACGGCCAGATCATTTATCCGGACCGCCAGTTGATGCTGTTCGCCGAAGAAGTGCTGTCGCGCAACAAGGGCGCGCAGATCATTTACGACGTGAAGTGCACGCGCAATCTGGGCAAGTGGATCAAGGAGAAGGGCGGCGAACCGCTGATGTGGAAAACCGGCCACTCGCTGGTCAAGGCGAAGCTGCGCGAAACCGGTGCGCCGCTGGCAGGCGAAATGAGCGGCCACGTGTTCTTCAAGGACCGCTGGTACGGTTTCGACGACGGCCTGTACACGGGCGCGCGTCTTCTGGAAATCCTCACGCGTGTGGCGGATCCGAGCAAGCTGCTGAACTCGCTGCCGAACTCGAATTCCACGCCGGAACTGCAATTGAAGCTCGAAGAAGGTGAAAACTTCGAGCTGATCGCGCGTTTGCAGCAAAACGCGAAGTTCACCGGCGCGGACGATGTGGTGAAGATCGACGGCTTGCGTGTCGAGTACCCGGACGGCTTCGGTCTGGCGCGTTCGTCGAACACCACGCCGGTGGTGGTCATGCGTTTCGAAGCCGATAGCGACGCAGCGCTTAAGCGCATCCAGGAAGACTTCCGCCGTGTGATCATGGCCGAGAAGCCGGACGCGAAGCTGCCGTTCTAAAAGCTCCAGCGGCGGCGCGGTTCTTCGTGAACCGCGGTTGCAGTCGAACGCGGCGCGGGTTTCAGTTACCGCGCCGCGTTTTTTCATGCCATTTACCCATGTCGCGATAGAATTGCCGTCCTTTCACAGCATCTTCGGGCCGGATAGCCGGTTTTCCCACACTTGAGCGTGCAAAAGATACTAATCGTGAGGGTGTCGTCATTGGGCGACGTCGTTCACAACATGCCGGTGATCGCCGACATCCGACGCCGCCATCCCGAGGCCCAGATCGACTGGCTCGTCGAGGAAAGCTTCGTGGGGCTCGTGGAGCTCGTCAGCGGCGTGCGGCGGGCGATTCCCGTGTCGCTGCGGCGCTGGCGCAAGCGCATCCTCTCGGTCGACAATTGGCGCGAGATCGGCGCGTTTCGCCGCGCGCTCGCCGCCGAGAACTACGACCTTGTAATCGACTGCCAGGGGCTCATCAAGACCGCGTGGGTCGCGAGCATGGCGCGCGGGCCGCTGGTCGGCCTCGCGAACCGTACCGACGGCGCGGGCTACGAATGGCCGGTGCGCTTCTTCTACGACAAGCGCGTGCCGATCGAGCCGCGCACCCATGTGGTCGAGCGCACGCGCCAGCTGGTGGCCGCCGCGCTGGACGACCCGCGGCCGCAACCCACCGACGACATCGACTTCGGCATCGACACCGGGCGCGCGGCGCTGGCGTTGTCGGAAGCGAATCTGAATCTGCCGGTGCCTTACGTGGTGTTCGTGCACGCCACCTCGCGCGCCGACAAGCAGTGGCCCGACACCGCCTGGATCGAGCTTGGGCAGTCTTTGGTGCGGCGCGGCGCGTCGATCGTGCTGCCGTGGGGCAGCGAGGAAGAACGCGTCACCAGCGAGCGTCTGGCGAAGGAATTCGGCGGTGCGGCGATCGTGCCGCCCAAGCTCTCGTTGCCGGCGGTGGTCGGCCTGATCGAAGGCGCCGCCGCGACAGTCGGCGTTGACACAGGTCTAGTTCACATTGCGGCGGCGCTGAAGCGTCCGACGGTCGAGTTGTACAATTTCGCCACCGCGTGGCGCACCGGCGGTTACTGGTCGCCGAATGTCGTCAATCTCGGCACCGCTGGCAAGCCGCCCACGCTGCAAGAGGTCAAGTCCGCGCTGGCCGGATTCGGCCTGCTCTAATGTCGTAACGCTGTAATGCGGTGTGCTTCGCCTTACGCTCCATCCGTTTTTAAGGGCGACCATGAACGAAACCCAGATCATCGAAGTAGCGAACGCCGACTGGCACGGACGCAATCTGTCCGTGCCGCGCGAGACGCTGCTGGCCGGCGTCGAACTCGGCAAGGTGCTGTATTTCCCGAATCTGCGCTTTGCCATCGAAGGCGGCGAACAGGCCTTGCTCGATCCTGCATTGGCCGATCCGAATCGCAAGAACATCAGTCTTGAGCCGAATGGCGGCGCGCTGCATGGGGTGGCCGGTGATGCGGTCACGCAATCGGCAGTGCGCGCGTTGATCGCGCGTTATCAGGCCAATGCGCGCACGCTGGTCGATGGACTCTTTCCCGAATACAACAGTAAATTGCGCGTCGCGCCGACCAGCCTGCGGCTGCATCAGGTGGAAGGGCGCGAGACGTCCTGGCGTAAGGACGATAGCCGTCTGCATGTCGATGCCTTTCCGTCGCGGCCGAATTACGGCGAGCGCATTCTGCGCGTGTTCACCAACGTGAATCCGCATGGCGCGCCGCGCGTGTGGCGAGTCGGCGAACCGTTCGAGGATATGGCTAAGCGCTTCCTGCCGCGCATCAAACCGCAGATGCCGGGTTCGGCGTGGCTGCTGAACCTGCTGCATGTGACCAAATCGCCGCGCAGCGAATACGACCATTTGATGCTGAATCTGCACGACGGCATGAAGGCCGATCTCGAGTATCAGAAGTCGAGCCCGCAGGAGACCATGCCGTTTCCGCCGGGTAGCGTCTGGGTGTGTTTCTCCGACCAGACTTCGCATGCGGTGATGTCCGGCCAGTTCATGCTGGAGCAGACCTTCTTCCTGCCGGTCAAGGCGATGGCGCAGCCGGACTGCGCGCCGCTCGGCATTCTCGAGCGCCTGAAGGGCAGGGCTCTCGTTTGAGCGCCGCTGTCTGTTTCGATCGCGCGGTGAAACGCGCGCTTGCTTTCGGGTTCGCGCTCGAGCGTGCGGAGTCCCGATGCTGAGGGCGATTTATAACGCGCTCTGGTGGATCGTCGCGCCGCTCGCCGTGCTGCGCTTGCTGATCCGTTCGCGCAAGGAGCGTGGCTATCGTGAGCATATCGCCGAGCGGTTCGGTTACTCGCGCGGCCGGTTGCCGGAAGACAATGCGCCGTTGATCTGGGTGCATGCGGTGTCGGTGGGCGAGACGCGTGCCGCGCAACCGTTGATCGATGCGTTGATGAAGGCGCGTCCCGACGCGCGAATTCTTTTGACGCATATGACGCCGAGTGGCCGTGCCACCGGTGAGCAGATTTTCGGCGACCGTGTGTTGCGCAGTTATCTGCCGTACGACATGCCGCATGCGGTGCGGCGGTTTTTGCGGGCGTGGCGGCCGTCGCTTGGTTTGGTGATGGAAACTGAGGTGTGGCCCACGCTGATCGACGAATGTCGTCGCGCGGATGTGCCGTTGGTGCTCACCAATGCGCGGATGTCGGCACGCTCGTATAAGCGTGCGGCCAAGTTCGGTCATGCGACCAAAGGCGTGTTCGGTGGGTTTGCGCGTGTGCTGGCGCAGAGTCCTTCGGATGCGGAGCGGCTTACTGCACTTGGTGCACGTAATGTCGCGGTGCTTGGCAATCTGAAGTTCGATATGAGCACGCCGCCGGAACTGGCGGCGCGTGGCCATGCGTGGCGTGCGGCGATCGGCACGCGGCCGGTGTGGGTCGCGGCGAGTACGCGTGAAGGCGAAGAGGAACTGGTGCTGCAGGCGTTCGCGGCGCTGGGTATCGAGGATGCGCTGTTGATCCTGGTGCCGCGGCATCCGCAACGGTTTAATGAAGTGGCGGGGCTGGTCGAGAAGGCCGGTTTGCGTCTTGAGCGGCGTTCGACTTGGGCGCCTGCTGCGACGGTGGCGTCGGGTGCTGCTTCAGCTGTAGGCGGTGGTGTGCCTGCTTTGCCTTCTAACGTCAACGTGCTGCTTGGCGATTCGATGGGCGAGTTGGGCGCTTACTATGCGGCTTCGGATCTGGCGTTTATCGGTGGGAGTTTGCTGCCGTTGGGCGGGCAGAATCTGATTGAGGCATGCGCGGTTGGGGTGCCGGTGCTGATCGGGCCGCATGTATTCAACTTCACTCAAGCGACGGCGGATGCGGTTGCGGCGGGTGCGGCGGTGCAGGTGCAGGATCCGGCTGATCTGGCGCGAGCGCTGCGTGAGCTCTTCGGCGATAAGGCGAGGCGGCTCGCGATGGGCGGCGCGGCTTCGGCGTTTGCCGCGCGCCATCGTGGCGCGACGGCGCGGACTGTTGATGTGTTGATGGCGGTGTTGCCGGAGTGAGGGAATGGGCGCTGAAGCGCCCTGACTTCAAAGCTTTGAAGCGCGCCTCTCGGGTTTAGACCTTCAACAGCCCCTTCTTCTCGATAAATTTCACCACCACATCCAATCCGTCGAGCGCCTTCAGATTGCACATCACGAAGGGACGCTCGCCGCGCATCTTCTTCGCGTCTGAAGCCATTACCTCCAGGTTTGCGCCGACCATCGGTGCGAGATCGGTCTTGTTGATCACCAGCAGATCCGACTTCGTAATGCCTGGGCCACCTTTGCGCGGAATCTTTTCGCCGCCAGCTACGTCGATCACGTAGATCGTCAGGTCCGACAGTTCCGGGCTGAAGGTTGCCGCGAGGTTGTCACCGCCCGATTCGATGAACACGATGTCCGCATCGGGAAAGCGCGTCAACATGCGATCGACGGCTTCGAGGTTGATCGACGCGTCTTCGCGAATCGCCGTGTGCGGACAGCCACCCGTTTCCACGCCCATGATCCGTTCGGCCGGCAACGCGCCCGCTACGGTCAACAGACGCTGATCTTCTTTCGTATAGATGTCGTTGGTGATCGCGACGAGGTCGTACTGTTCGCGCATCGCCTTGCAGAGCATTTCGAGCAGCGTGGTCTTGCCCGAGCCGACGGGGCCGCCGACGCCCACGCGCAGCGGCGGCAGTTTCTTCGTGCGGACAGACGAGTGAGCGGGGTGATGAGGTGCGTTCATGATGGATCTTTTTAAGAGCGAAAGAGCCGCGAATACTGCGACTCGTGACGCGCCGACAGAATGCCCAATTGCGGCGCGAAGGTGTTGATGTTGTCGGGTGAAGTGGCCAAGGCTCGTGTGACGGCGGCGTCGATCGGCTCGCGTAATGCGACGATGATGCGTTGACCCGCGAGTTGACCGAGCGGCACCGCCTTCAATGCGGCAGCGGCCTGGTTTTCTACCCAGCTGAATGCGTAGGCGGCAAGAGCGGCGTCAGGCGCTGCGTCGTGGGCGAACGCGGCGAAGGCGAAGGCCGTGGGCTGAGCTAAGGGCTTGAGCGATGCCAGCGTCATACGTCGGTCTGCGCCGCCCCATTCGAGCGACACGCACAATTGTCGCAGCGACCAGCCCATCTGTTCCGTTTCGCGTCTGAGTTCTGCGGACTCGCGGCTTGCCAGGAATTCGCTGTTTGCTTCGCGCAAGCCATCTGCGTCGTGCGCGCGCCAGCGTTCCATTTGATGTGCGAGAAACGGCAGTTCGCCACGCGCGAGCACGTCGGTTAAGCCGCTTGCGATCCAGTCGCGTGCGGAATCCGCATCGGTGATGAGTTGCGCTTCGATCGCGGCTTCGAGACCCTGCGAGTAGCTGAACGCGCCGATCGGTAATGCCGGCGACGCGAGATGCAGCAGCGCTGTGAGTTCAGCGATGCGCATGGTGATGATGCCCGTGGCCGCACGATTCGTCGTGGACGTGATCGTCGTCTTTGGGATCGTGCGAATGGTCGTGGCCGTGGTCATGCGAGTGACCGTGCGCATGGCTGAGGCCATGATCATGATCCGAGTGATCATGTCCATGCTCATGCCCATGATGCTCGCCGAACACCTGCTGAGCTAACGCATAGTCTTCAGCAAAGGTCTCATCGTGACCATGCTTGTGACCACCGCCGTACGCGCCAGATTCCGGCTGGAACGGCATCGACACCTGATCCACGCTTGCGCCGATGCGCTTCAGCATATCGGCCAGCACCGGATCATATTCAAGCTTCAGATAATCCGCACCGACTTCGACCGGTGTATGACGATTGCCGAGGTGATAAGCGGCGCGCGTCAGAGTCAGCGCATCTTTCGCGCGGACAACCAACACGGCTTCGGGAGCAGCGACTACGCGCACCAAACCACCATCATCAGCGACCAGAACATCGCCGTCGCGCAGCACCGTGCCGCGCGGCAACAGCAGCGCGACCTCCTCACCGTTATCCAGCGTTGCCGCGAGACGACTCTTCCGGCGGTCATCAAAAGCAAGCGTCAAAGTCGGCGCGCGCTTCACCAGAACAGGTGCGAGCTTCAAATGCGGCGCAATCAGTTTGTCGAGAGTGCGCATGGTTTAGAACAGGAAGTAACGCTGCGCCATCGGCAGCACGGTGGCCGGTTCGCAGGTCAGCAACTGACCATCAGCGATAACCTGATACGTCTCAGGATCGACGCTGATCGCCGGACGCCACGCGTTGTGAATCATGTCCGCCTTCGTAATCTTGCGGCAGTTCTTCACAGCAACGATACGCTTGTTCAGACCATAACGTTCGCCGACACCCGCATCCGCAGCCAACTGCGAAACGAAGGTCAGTGAAGTACGTCCCAGCGCACCACCACGCGTCGCGAACATCTCGCGATAGTGGACCGGCTGCGGCGTCGGGATCGACGCGTTCGGGTCGCCCATCTGCGCCATCGCGATCATGCCGCCCTTCAGAATCAGCGACGGCTTGATGCCGAAAAACGCCGGCTCCCAGAACACCAGATCGGCCCACTTGCCCGGCTCGATCGAGCCGACTTCATGCGAGATGCCATGCGTGATGGCCGGGTTGATCGTGTACTTGGCGACATAACGCTTCGCACGGAAATTGTCGTGCCGCGCGTTATCTTCAGGCAGCGCGCCGCGTTGCACTTTCATCTTGTGCGCGGTCTGCCACGTGCGGATGATCACTTCGCCCACGCGCCCCATCGCCTGCGAATCCGACGACAGCATCGACAACGCGCCGAGGTCATGCAGGATGTCTTCGGCAGCAATGGTTTCGCGACGAATGCGCGACTCGGCAAACGCGATATCTTCCGCGATCGACGGGTCCAGGTGGTGGCACACCATCAGCATGTCGAGATGCTCTTCGAGCGTGTTGACGGTGTACGGGCGCGTCGGATTGGTGGAGGAGGGCAGCACATTCGCTTCGCCGCACACCTTGATGATGTCCGGTGCGTGGCCGCCGCCTGCGCCTTCTGTGTGATACGTGTGGATCGTGCGGCCCTTGAACGCGGCCACGGTCGCTTCCACAAAACCCGCTTCGTTCAGCGTATCCGTGTGGATTGCGACCTGCGTGTCGGTATCGTCGGCGACGGAAAGACAGTTGTCGATCGCAGCAGGCGTCGTGCCCCAGTCTTCGTGCAGCTTCAAACCGATCGCGCCCGCAGCGATCTGCTCCAAAGCAGGCTGCGGCTGACTCACATTGCCCTTGCCGAGAAAGCCGAGATTCATCGGGTAACCATCGGCCGCTTGCAGCATGCGTTCGAGATGCCACGGACCCGGCGTGCACGTCGTCGCGTTCGTGCCCGTTGCCGGACCCGTGCCGCCGCCGAGCATTGTCGTTACACCGCTCGCGAGTGCTTCTTCGATTTGCTGCGGGCTAATGAAGTGGATGTGCGTATCGATGCCACCCGCCGTCACGATCAGGCCTTCACCCGCGATCACTTCAGTAGACGCGCCGATCGCGATCGTCACGTTCGGTTGAATGTCGGGATTGCCCGCTTTGCCGATCGCGGCAATGCGGCCGTTCTTGATACCAATGTCGGCCTTGACGATGCCCCAGTGATCGAGAATCACAGCATTCGTCACGACAGTATCGACTACGTCGGCATGCACGCGTTGCGACTGGCCCATGCCGTCGCGAATCACTTTGCCGCCGCCGAATTTCACTTCTTCGCCGTAAGTCGTGAAGTCGCGTTCGACTTCGATCAGCAACTCGGTGTCGGCGAGGCGCACGCGGTCGCCGGTGGTGGGGCCGAACATTTCCGCGTATGCGCGGCGGCCGATGCGTAATGTCATGGTGTGGGTCCGGAAATGAGCAGGGTGGTCAAAGCAAGCGTGCGCGGGTCGCGCATCAGAGCTTGCCCATCACCTTGCCGTTGAAGCCGTAGACGACGCGGTCGCCCGCCAGTTCGACCAGTTCGACGGTGCGTTCCTGGCCGGGCTCGAAGCGCACGGCGGTGCCTGCCGCGATGTTGAGACGGAAGCCGCGCGCCGCTTCACGATCGAAGGAGAGCGCCTCGTTCACTTCATAGAAGTGGTAGTGCGAGCCGATCTGCACCGGACGGTCGCCGGTATTCGACACGACCACCGTGACGGTGGCGCGGCCCGCGTTGAGTTCGTGTTCGCCGTCGTCGACGAGGAGTTCGCCGGGAATCATGGGGCTGCCTTGCGTGATTAGGGGATCGGGTGATGAACGGTGACGAGCTTGGTGCCGTCGGGAAAGGTGGCTTCGACCTGGATGTCGGGGATCATTTCCGGCACGCCTTCCATCACGTCGGCGCGCGTCAGCAGCGTGGTGCCGTAGTGCATGACCTCGGCGACCGTTTTGCCGTCACGGGCCGCTTCCATCAGCGCGGCGGTGATGAAAGCGATCGCTTCGGGGTAGTTCAGTTTGAGGCCGCGAGCACGGCGCCGTTCGGCGAGCAGCGCGGCGGTGAAGATCAGCAGCTTGTCCTTCTCGCGAGGTGTCAGCTTCATCGGATATCAGGTTGGGTTACGCCTGTCCCAGCGAGGACAGGCGTTGGATGCGATCGGGGTCGCACTTCTTTGCGCGCCGTCGCGGCCGCATCGAAATGCGACGCGAAACAAACCGCGACAAGCTTACTGCCAGATCAGCTTACAAAGATATCAAGCTGAATTAACGACCCGCTTACAGACTGGTCGGCAAGGGCGCGCCGAACCACTTCTTCGACATCGTGTTGAGCGTGCCGTCCGCCTTCGCTTGGGCGATGGCGGCGTTGACCTTCGCCTGCAGCCGGCTTTCATTCTTGTTCATGCCGACGAAACATGGTGAATCCTTTATAACGAACTTAGGTTCCGGACGGCGCGGCGGATTCTTCGCATTGATCGCGGCGGCGACGATATTGCCGGCAGCGATCAACTGCACCTGGCCCGAGAGAAACGCGGCGATGGTCGCGTTGTTATCTTCGAAGCGTTTGATGGTCGCGTTTGGCGCCATTTGCGTGAGGCCGATTTCTTCGAGCGCGCCGCGCGTGGCGCCGACCGTCTTGCCGGTGAGATCAGCGGGGCCGGTGACCTTGATGTCGGCGGGACCGAACACGCCTTGGTAGTACGGCGCATAGGCCGTCGAAAAGTCGATGACCTTGTCGCGCTCAGGCGTTTTGCCGAGCGACGAAATCACCAGATCGACCTTACCCGTTTGCAGATACGGAATGCGATTCGCGCTATTCACCGGCACGAGTTCGAGCTTCACGTTCATTGACTTCGCGAGCATCGCGGCGGTATCGATGTCATAGCCTTGCGGCTTCATATCCGCGCCGACCGAGCCGAACGGCGGATAGTCTTCGGGAACTGCGACTTTCAGCACGCCGGCTTTGGTGATGTTGTCGAGCGTATCCGCGTGGGCGGCGGGCGCATTGATGGCGAGGACGGGCGAGAGCAGCAGTGCGGCGAGCCAGGCGCGACGCGCAGGGCGAAGGGTCGATCGGGTCATGTTGTGCGAGCGGTGGTGGCGGGTGGTCGGCTGCCGTCAGGACGTGGCAGCATCGTGGGAGCTTTCGATGCAAGGTGTGTGCCATGGCGGTGCAGCATGGCTTGGCGGGGCGAAAGACACGATGACGCACCGACTTGGAGCGGTCGGATGCGCCGGATTGGTGCTTGTGACGTCTTACGAAGGTGAAAGGCGCGCTCGCGCTGCGAGGCGCCTTTGCTGATGCGCGGATCAGGTCGACCAGATTCGAAGTGGCACAGCGTCGACGCCATGCACGACCGGCCGCAATTGAAGCCAGCACTGAGTCAAAGCACGCTGCAGCGTCTCCATTGAGCGCGAAACCGCCCGCACGAGTAAAACCCCTTCAGTGACACAGGAAGCCGCCGCCCGCAACGCATCGTCAAACGGCAACTGAGCGGTGAGCGTTTCAGCGAGCGCGTCATCGCAGGCCGCCCCGACAGCCCAGAGCGTCCCATACGCAGGAAACCCGGCAAGCCCTTGCGCGGCATCGCGCAATGAATCTTCCGCGCTGAGGCTCGCACGCTCGAGCCACAGTGCCTCGCCATTCGCGCCAACGATCCGCGATACGGTTCGCAACTGCCCGTTTGACCATCGCTCACCAGCCGCTTGCCGCCCGAGCTGAGTAGCGTCCCACCCAATCGCGGTAGCGCCTTCGCCAAGCGTCAGCGAAAAATCCAGCATCGCGTTGGCTTGATCGAAAACGATATTGTTCTGCGGCAGCCAGTCGAGCTTTGCCTGGGGGCCGACACGCACCGCAATATTCTGCCGTGCCGCACGGCCATTGGACTTGTACCACTTGGTCGCGCCGGGCGTGGTGATGACGGCGTGCGCGCTGTCGCCGACATCCACGTCGATATCGAGTTGATCGCCGCCCGCGATCCCACCCGGCGGATGCACGATCACTGCGTGGCAGATCGCATGGCCTTCCGGATAGAACGGCCGTTGCACGCGTAACGGACCATCATGCAGCCGATGCTTGAGCGTCGTCCGTTCGCCGTCTTTGACGAAGCCGAGTTCGAGGCGTGCGCGCCATTGCGAGTGCGCCGTGGGTTGCGCGGTGGCGAGTGCAGCGTGGTTTTCGTGAAGCGACATGCGAATGAATGAGCGGCTGGGAGCTGCATTGGGCACAGTAGCGGACGCAGCAACAGACGCGTCAATGCGCAGCGTGCCCGCACGCGTTAGGCAACGACGAGCCGCGTTGCCACAGGATGCGGCGAGAATAGCACGCTGCGCTGTTTGTACTGCTTGTGCCGCTCAGACGGCAATCAATGCGCGCACGCCATCCGTATCCATGTTCGCGCCTTCGCCGCCCGCGACGATTTCACCGCGGCTCATCACCCAATACCGATCGGCGATCTCTTTGGCGAAGTCGTAATACTGTTCGACGAGCAGCACGGTCATGCCCATTTCTTCGACCAGTTGACGCAGCGTGCGGCCAATGTCCTGAATGATCGACGGCTGGATGCCTTCGGTGGGTTCATCTAGGATCAGCAACTGTGGATCGCTCATCAGCGCGCGGCCAATTGCGAGTTGTTGTTGCTGACCGCCGGAGAGATCGCCGCCGCGGCGGCTGCGCATGTCCTTCAGGACGGGGAAGAGTTCGTAGATACGATCCGGGATTTTCTTCGGGGCCTTTTTGCTGGCTGCACCGACCAACAGATTTTCTTCGACGGTTAGCCGCGGGAAGATGTCACGGCCTTGGGGAACATAGGCGAGGCCTTTTTCTACACGTGAGTAAGTCGGCAGCTTGGTGATCGGTGCGCCGCGCCAGGCGATCGAGCCGCTCTTGGTTTGGACGACGCCCATCAGGCATCGAAGCAAGGTCGTCTTGCCCACGCCATTGCGACCCAGCAGCACGGTGAGCTTGCCGTCGGGCACGGTGAGTTTCACGTCACGAAGAATGTGGCTGCCGCCGTAGTACTGGTTGAGGTTTTCTACTTCTAGCATGTCGATCGATCCTTGAATTCTGGTGGCTTTTTGCGGCCGTGATTTGATTGTGGCCGTTACCGCCCGAGATAAGACTCGATCACCGTCTCATCTCTCTTCACCTCGTCAAGCGTGCCGTGGGCGAGCACTCGCCCTTCGGCCATCACCGTGACCTTGCCCTTCTCACCCGACAGCGCCGCGACAAACTCCATATCGTGTTCGACAACCATCATCGAACAACTCCCGCGCAAATGATTGAGCAGTTCAGCCAATTGCATGGTCTCGTCATCGGTCATGCCTGCTGCAGGCTCGTCGAGCAACAGCAACGCCGGTTTTTGCATCAGCAACATGCCGATCTCGAGCCGCTGTTTCTGTCCGTGCGACAACTCACCGGCCAGCCGCCGCGCTTCGCTCTCCAAGCCAATCAAGGCCAGCGTTTCTTCAATCCGCGCTTGCGCCTCACGATCCAATCGCGCACGCAGAGATGCCCACCATCCCTTGTCGGCCTTCATGGCCAACTCAAGGTTCTCCCACACCGGATGCTGTTCAAAAACAGTAGGCTTCTGAAACTTGCGCCCAATCCCGGCGCGCGCAATAGAAGGCTCATTCATCCGCGTCAGATCAATCGACTGCCCCAGAAAAACCTTGCCGGAATCCGGCTCGGTCTTCCCGGTGATGACATCCATCATCGTCGTCTTGCCGGCCCCATTCGGCCCGATGATGCAGCGCAATTCACCCGCGTTGATCGATAACGTCAGCGCATTCAATGCGCGAAATCCATCGAAACTCACGGTCACGTCGTCAAGGTACAGAATCGTCCCGTGCGAAATATCGATCTCGCCCGGCACCACCGCGTGCCCCATGCTCGCGACACCGCTCAGCGACCGTTCAGCAGGCTCTTCGGGCAATGCAAGATCAGGAACCATCGGGTTTTCGTTCATGAGCGGTTCCTCTTGCGCGTGACCATTTCGATCAGCCCCATGATGCCGTTCGGCAACAACAGCGGGACCAGCACGAAAATCAGACCAAGAAAGAACAGCCAGTATTCAGGGAAGTTCGCGGTAAAGAAGCTCTTCGCGCCATTCACCGCGAACGCGCCGATGATCGGTCCGATCAACGTGCCGCGTCCACCCACCGCAACCCAGATTGCCATCTCGATCGAGTTGCCCGGCGACATCTCGCCCGGGTTGATGATGCCGACCTGCGGCACATACAAGGCGCCAGCAATCCCGCACAAAACAGCGGAGACGGTCCACACGAACAGCTTGTACGCGAGCGGGCTGTAGCCGAGGAACATCAAACGCGTTTCGCCATCACGCACCGCAGTGACCACACGGCCGAGCTTCGACGTGACGATTGCCCGCGCGCCGATGAAAGCCAGGATCAACACTGCAAACGTGATCAGCAGAAGGGCGGTGCGCGTGCCCGGATGCGTAATCGGAAAACCACCGATACGTTTGAAATCGGTAAAGCCGTTGTTGCCACCGAAACCTGTTTCATTGCGGTAGAACAGCAGCATGGCGGCAAACGTCATCGCCTGCGTGATGATCGACAGGTACACGCCCTTCACCCGCGAGCGGAACGTGAAGAAGCCGAATACCCAGGCGACCACCGCCGGCACCAGTACCACCAGCAGCAGCGCATAGCCGAGATGCTGCGTGCCTTGCCAGTACCACGGCAGTTGGTGCCAGTCGAGAAACACCATGAAGTCGGGCAGGTCGCTGCCGTATTTGCCTTCGTGGCCGATCGAGCGCATCAGGTACATGCCGATCGCGTAACCGCCCAATGCAAAGAACAACGCGTGTCCCAGGCTCAGAATGCCGCAATAGCCCCACACGAGATCGAGTGCCAGCGCGGCGATTGCGTAGCACATGAACTTGCCGGTGATCGTCATCGCGTACGCGGACAGATGGAACGCGCTTGTCTCCGGGACCACCAGCGTAGCGAACGGCACGCCGAGACCGAACACGATGATCAGTGCGATCAGCGCGAGCCACGCGCGGCGTGACAGCAGTGCGGGACGCGGCGGCAAGCCGAGCGCGAAGCCGGACTGCGCTTCGCGTCCGGCAACAGCGCCACTGCTCGCCGAGCCGACGTGAGCCGAAGAGGTAGCCGATGTCATCTCATGCCTCCGCGCTGCGGCCCTTGAGGGCGAACATGCCCTGCGGACGCTTCTGGATGAACAGCACGATCAGCACGAGCACCGCGATCTTGGCGAGCACAGCACCCCAGAACGGCTCGATCGCCTTGCTGATCAACCCGAGACCGAAGCCGCCGATCACCGTGCCGGCGAGTTGACCGACGCCGCCGAGCACGACGGCCATGAACGAATCGATGATGTAGCTCTGGCCGAGATCCGGGCCTACATTGCCGATCTGCGACAGCGCACAGCCACCCAGGCCGGCAATGCCTGCGCCGAACGCGAACGCATACGAATCGACACGCGCGGTCTTCACACCGACGCATGCTGCCATCCGCCGGTTTTGCGTGACGGCGCGCACGAACAGACCCAGGCGAGTTTTAGTCAGGACAGCCCACGCAATCCCGACGACGATCAGCGAGAACGCCAGAATCGCCAGCCGGTTGTACGGCAGGATCAGATTGGGCAGCACGGTCACGCCACCGCTCATCCAGGCCGGGTTGATCACCTGCACGTTCTGCGCGCCGAACACCATACGTGTCGCCTGAATCAGAATCAGGCTGACACCGAAGGTGGTCAGCAAGGTTTCGAGTGGACGGCCGTACAAATGCTTCAACACCAGCCGTTCGAGCACGATGCCGACGAGTCCGGCTGCAGCGAAAGACGCCGGCACGGCCAGCAGCGGATACCAGTCGAACGCACCGGGCGCAAAGCGCTGGAACAGGTTCTGGACGACGTAGGTGGCGTAAGCGCCGATCATCAGGAATTCGCCGTGCGCCATGTTGATCACGCCGATCAGCCCGTACGTGATTGCGAGACCCAATGCGGCGAGCAGCAGCACGCTGCCGAGCGACAAGCCTGCGAACAACGTGCCCGCGATCTGGCTGCGGCGCTGGATCGAATCGAGTTCGTCGATGCCGCTTTGCGCGGCGGATCGCACGCGATCGTCCACTTCATTGAAGGTGCCGTCCGGCTTCTTCGCGACGAGCGGACGCAGCAGTTCGTTCATGTCGAGATCGTGCCGTGCGGCGACCAGTTGCACGGCTTCGAGGCGCTTGGCCGGGTCGGCGTCGTGCAACGCGGTCATTGCCCACAGCGTGTCGAGGCGCTTCTTCAGCGCCGGGTCGGTTTCCTTTGCACGTGCCGCATCGACGAGCGGTTTGATCGACGGATCCGGGTTTTGCAGCAGTGCGGTGACGGCGGCGTCGCGCGTCGCTGCATCGGGCGAATCGAGTTGCAGACCCGAGAGTGCGCCCGCTACTTTCGAGCGCAGCAGGTTGTTCAGAGTGACCGGTTGCGCGTCGCCCGCGGCGACCGTTTTACCAGTGACGGCATCGCGTGCCGTGTCGCCGTCTTGCAGCAGCACTGCGCCGGAATCGGTGGCGAGCGCGCTGTCTTCGGACAGGGCTTTGAGCACCGCAAGCGATTCTTTGTCGTGGTTGGCAATCAGTTTGTCGATTGCCGCGGATTTCGCGTCGAAGTCGTCACCGGCGAGCGGCGCGACATCGGCCGGAGCGAGCGCGAAGGCGGCAAGCGGCGCGCTAACGATAAGCGCGAGCGCAAGGCCGCCGATGCTACGTCGTGCGAATTTCGGAAATGAAAACGCCATGATGGCCTTTGAAGAAAAACCGGCGAGGCGGCGCGGCATCGAGGTGATGCACCGGTGCCACGCCGTTGTCTTGCGTCTTGCAGTGTCCTGCCGGACAGAGCCGTGGTTCAGTTCCGGCTCTGCCCAGAAGGTTCAGACTCAGGCTCAGGCGACTCGCGAGCGCTTCAGGAATGCCGGAATCGAACTGACCACATCCGGCTTGCTCGAATTGCCGGCAATGAATGGGCTCCACGGTTGCGCGCGAACCGCGGTCTTGGTACGCCACACCACGTTGAACTGGCCGTCGGCACGCACTTCGCCGATCATCACCGGCTTGTGCAGATGGTGATTGCCGTCCATTTCGAGCGTGAAACCCGACGGCGCCGCAAACGTCTGGCCGACCATCGCCGCGCGCACCTTGTCCACGTCCGTGCTCTTCGCTTTTTCGACGGCCTGCTTCCACATATGGATGCCGACGAACGTCGCTTCCATCGGGTCATTCGTCACGCGCTTGGTGCCGCCCGGCAGGTTGTTGTCCTTGACCCATGCCGCCCATTGCTTCTTGAACTTCTCGTTGGCCGGGTTGCGAAGCGACATGAAGTAGTTCCATGCCGCGAGATTGCCGACCAGCGGTTTCGTATCGATGCCGCGCAGTTCTTCTTCGCCGACCGAGAACGCGACGACCGGCACGTCGGACGCCTTCAGCCCCTGGTTACCCAGTTCCTTGTAGAACGGCACGTTCGAGTCGCCGTTGACGGTCGAGATCACCGCGGTCTTGCCGCCCTGCGAGAAGGTCTTGATGTTCGCGACGATGGTCTGATAGTCGCTGTGGCCGAACGGCGTGTAGACCTCCTGGATATCGGCTTCCTGCACGCCTTTCGACTTGAGGAACGCGCGCAGGATCTTGTTGGTCGTGCGGGGGTACACATAGTCGGTGCCCAGCAGGAAGAAGCGCTTGGCGCCGCCACCTTCCGCGCTCATCAGGTATTCGGTTGCCGGAATCGCTTGTTGATTCGGCGCGGCGCCCGTGTAGAACACGTTGCGCGACATTTCTTCGCCTTCGTACTGCACCGGATAGAACAGCAGGCCGTTCAGTTCTTCGAACACCGGCAGCACCGACTTGCGCGACACCGACGTCCAGCAGCCGAACACGACCGCGCACTTTTCCTGGGTGATCAGTTGACGCGCTTTTTCGGCGAACAGCGGCCAGTTCGACGCCGGATCCACGACCACCGGCTGCAGTTGGCGGCCCATGACGCCGCCGTTCTTGTTGATGTCCGCGATGGTCATCAGCGCGGTGTCTTTGAGCGATGTCTCCGAGATCGCCATCGTGCCGGAGAGGGAATGTAGAACGCCTACTTTGATCGGACCGCTGCCCGATTGCGCCTGAGCAAACGGAACCTGACCTGCAAGCGCCAATGCGCCCGACATGGAGCCGAACTTCAACAGACTACGACGTTTCATGTATTTCCCCTTGCCATTGATGGTGAATGTTTATGGGTGTCGATTTCAGCCAGCAGGGCTTATCCCGCATGACTTGCCGCTTGTGTACTGCAAGGCACATGCCATGTAGTAATTTCGACTTGAAGTCCACGGATGCCGTGCTGTGAGGCGGTGATGTGCCGCCTAAGTTATGCGCAACGCGGCGCAAAATTGGTGCAGGAGCGGGGCGTGCGCCTCGTTCAGGTGCGTGCCGCGCCGCAACGAAGCGTGTTGATCGGCCAGCGGGCGTCTGCGGTGCATGGTCGCTGCGCCGTTGTGCATGGGCGTGCTCTGCTCACGCTGCGCGTGGTGACGGGCAGCGCATGAGGTTTATCGAACGCGAGCGTGGATATCGCGGTGTGGGATTCGGCGGGAGTGGTAGCAAGAAAAGAGGCCGGCGCCTCGCGGCGCCGGCCTCTTCTTTGTACACGACGTCCGTGCTGCAGCCGATTGTCAGAAGGCGACGAACGGCCCAGTCTGCGTACCGATCTTGGCGCCTTCGAGCACGGTATATACACTACGGCCGAAGAAGAACGGTAGGCCCCACAGGAAGTAATTGGAGAGAGTCTGATAGGCCCCCAGACTGTCAAAAGCGGCGTACTGACTGGCCATCAGGTTCATCGCATTACCCACTTGGAACGACGCCGCCACGGATGTAGCTGACCCATTGCTCGGTTTGAGCGCGGCGGTCAGGCTAAGCGCGGACGTTGGTATGTACATCAACGAATATTTGTTTACCGGAATAGTGCTGTCCTGGAAGAAGTTCGCGCCTGAACCGCTATCGATCGCGCTTTGGACGAACGATTTGCCCTTGTAAATGGTCGTGAAGAAACCCGTCTGGTCCACAGGTACGACATTCGCCGTCGACGGCAGCACATTGTTTTGACGCGTGCCGACGCCGAACACCAGTTCTCCCGTGGCCGTGGCTTGACCGTCGGAGGGCAACGCCGGCAAGCGGATGATTGTGCCGTTGTTGTCCGAAGTGAAGTTGGCTACCGGATTCATGACTTGCGTGTCGAGCGGTACGCGCGTTCTAGTGCACGAAGACGGAGACACGCAATAGTAGTAGTACGCCGGAGAGGCGGACTGCGCAGCGCTAGGGAAGTCGCGCGCCCTATGGCCGATGCCGATCACACCGTTTGCACCGAGCTCGGCAACCGTGCTCAAGTCAGTGCCGCCGCGCGGGACGCAGCTCGCGAGTCCGGTGGCATATGCGCTCTCGCCGATCACCTGGATCGGCAGGTTGCCGGCCGTCTTGCCGCCGATTGCCACGTCAGCCCGTTTGACCGGCCCCCACGTATAGCCGGAGGCGAACGGCGCACATTGGGCGATTGGCGCACCACCGGTCGGGTCGTCCGTAGCCCCAGTCTGTGCTGGCAATCGGGAGGCGAGCGTGGAATCCAAGGCACTGGCCATCACGCGCACGCCAATCGAACCGGTATCGAGCAACATGTGATCGACGGTGGAGCATTGCGTGCTTCCTTGTGAGCCGGGGAGGCATATGGTTGCGCTCACGTAAAGCATGTTGGTTTGGCCCATCGTCCGATCGACGATGATCGGGACCGTGTTGACGTCGGTGACCGGAGTCGGAGTCGGTGTCGGAGTCGGAGTCGGAGTCGGAGTCGGAGTGGGTGTCGGAGTCGGAGTCGGAGTCGGAGTCGGAGTCGGAGTCGGAGTCGGTGTCGGACTCGGCGTCGGTGTCGGTGTCGGACTCGGACTCGGCGAAGGCGTAGGACTCGGACTCGGACTCGGACTCGGCGAAGGCGTAGGACTCGGCGTCGGCGTCGCCGGCTTATCGTTGTCTTTAGTCGCGTCCGAATTGCCTTCGTCGCCACCGCCACCGCCGCATGCTGATAGAGCCAAGCTAGCCGTTAGCAACGCGAAGCAAAGTTTCTTATTGAGGGTTGTCATGTTTCTTGTGTTCCGTGAGATCGATGTGCCGTGTTACTGCAGATCGTCAACACGAACATTCGCGGGGACGAGGCGCGGCAGAACGGCCTTGCCGAAGAAGTTTCCTGCCCTGCCTGCCGACTCGATCTGAAAATCGCCATTGCGTTCGATCAACGGACCGGTGCCGCGCGCGCGGCCCGCACCGGCGGCGACAGCGTTCGGAAAATAGCTACCGAGTAGTGCAACCATGTCGGGGCGCACCGGCCCTTGCCACGAGACGGCAAATACGACATTGGTAGGCAGCACGTATTCGCGAATCCTGACGCCGTCGGTGTCATGTGACTCGCGCACGGTATAGGCCGTGGTTGAAGCAGAAGGGGAAGTGGGCGCTGCCGATTGGAGCAAGGACTTCGGGGCCGAACCCGCACCCGGTGCCCCACCCAACGCCGCATACGACGCGAGCGGCAAAAGAGCCGACACGGCCAGCACGATCTTTACAAATCTCATCACATTGCTCCAAAAAACAGGTCGGAGCATGTTGCCTGCGGGCGATTAATGAGAGGCTGTGAAACGTCCTAACGATAAGTAGGAAACGCCGATGCGATTCGGCTACTTCCGCGCGGCGGCAGGGGGTAGGACAGCGGGAAGCAGGCGTCTCGCAACGCCGCCTCCCAAACAAGACACGACGCAATCGTCAGAACGCGACGAACGGTCCAGTCAATCTGCCGATCTTGGAGTTTCCGATCACCGTATACACGCTGCGGCCATAGAAGAACGGCAAGCCCCAGAGGAACATGCGGCTGTGCGTGGAGTACGCACCGACGTTGTTGTACGCAGCGTTACCGCTTGCCATCAGATTCAGGGCGTTGTCGATCGGGAAGGTCACGCTAACAGGCGGACTGGAACCGTCGGTGGGCTCCATTGTTGCCGTCAGGTTGAGCGGGCTCGACGGCGTGTACCACTCCCACTCGGAAGTCGTGGGAATCGTGTCGTCGGGAAACACGTACGCATTCGTGCCGCTATCGATGGCGCTCCAGTTAAGCACGGTGCCGTGATACTGGGTCGTCATAGTGGCGTACTCGTCGAGCGCAAAGATGTTGGCATTGGCCGGCGGCGTATTGTTCGACTGGGTGCCGACGCCGAATATCAACTGACCTGAGACACCCGCCTGGCCGCCCGCTGCAATCGCCGGCAAGCGGATGACCGTGCCGTTGTAGTCGGCGTCGAATGCCGCAACCGGGTTCATCACCTCCTTGGCAACAGTCATGCGTGTACTGACGCAGGAATTCGCCGATGGGCAGTAGTAGTAGAGTCCAGGTACCGCCTTCTGCAGCGCGTCCTTTGAGTCTTGTACGCCGTGTCCAATTCCCAGGATACCGTTGGCGCCGAGACTTCTGGCGGTGCTGAGGTCTGCCCCACCGCGTGCAGCGCAGTCCGCTGGCGTGCTAAAAGCGCCGTCGCCGGTCACCTGGATCGGAATGTTGCTCGCCGTCCGGTTGCCGATCGTGATGTCAGCGCGCTTGACCGAACCCCATGTGAAGCCGGAGGCAAACGTCATGCATTCAGCGATCGGGAAGGCGCCGGTATTGTCGTCGGGAGCACCGACTTGCGTGAGCAACTGTGAATTGAGCGACTGCAGCGCGCTGGCCGCAATGCGTACGCCTGTCGACCCCGTGTCGACCAGCATGCGGTCGACGGTTACGCACGGCCCCTTGCCCTGCGCGCCGGGCGCACATACCTGGATCGACGCGTACAGCATGTTGATGCTGCCCATCGAATTGTCGACGCGGACAGTGACCGTATTGTTCTTGTCGGTTTTGATGTTGCTCGTATAGCCGGCGTTACCCGAGCCGCTGGTGCCGCCGGAGCCGTTAGGCGGGGTGATCCAGTCAGGCGTGGCGTTCCAGCCGATGGAGCTGCCGTCACCGCTGCTCCCACTGCTTCCACCGCCGCAGGCCGCAAGTAGAACGCTGGCGGCCGTCATGGCCGCCCAGAACGTTTTGTGAATGGTTTTCATATTCTCAGTAACTCGGTGGCCGTCTTATTTCAGATCGCCCGGGCGGACGCCGGCGGGTTTCAGGCGGGGGAGATAGGCGACGCCGAAGAAGTGGCCGAGGCGGCCGGCGGACTCGACGCGAAAGTCGTCATTGCCTTCAACCATGGGGCTGGGTCCGCGCGCACGGCTTTCACCGGCGTTCACGTAGTTGGGGAAGTAGCTGCCGAGCAGCGCCTTCATATCCGGCCGTATCGGCCCTTCCCAGGTGACCGCGAACACGACATTGCTGGGCAGCACGTATTCGCGGATCGTGACGCCGTCGGCGTCGCGCGACTCGCGCACGGAGTAGGGAGCAGTGGCGGTTGCGTTGGCTGCGCCGGTGCCCGTGCTTGCAGCGTCGGTAGACTGCGGCGTGGCACGCAGCATCACCGGCAAGGATGAACTGGAGCTCGGCGCACCGCCTAAAACCGCATACGATGCAAGCGGCAACAGCGTTGCCGCCAGCATCGCGATCTTCAAAACCTTCATCACCTTGCTCCTCCAAAAATGGTCGGAGCATGGTGCCCGGGTTGAGCTCAGGAAACTTTAGGAAAATACTGCGGCGCAGACCGGAAGGAGCGCAATGAACGGGTGGTGTCAGGGAGGTCGAAAGCGATCAGCGCCCTGAGGATGTGCGAAGAGTCATATGCGTCGGCACGCAGCGACAAGCAGCCGACAGCACGCGCGACGAATGAAATGTCGCGCGCAGGCAGAGGGTCAATCGGAGAAGGAAAAAATAAGCGAACCGGCTTACTGAGGAGCCGCCGCATTCGGCATAGCCCGTCGCCCGAGCTTGCCGGCGGCACCTTTAGCCGCAACACTCGGATGTGGCACCGTCGGGGCTTGCGGAAGCGCAGTCAACGAACCATCATCGACCGGCGACAGCAGCGCGCTCAATAGGTGGGAACGGTCGGATCGACCTGACGCGACCACGCGTCGATCCCGCCTTGCAGATTGAAGACGTTGGTATGGCCGCGCGATTCGAGGAACATCGCGACCTGGGCGCTGCGCGCGCCGTGATGGCACACGCAGACGATTTGCACGTCGTCGTCGAGCTCTTCGCTGCGCGCGGGAATCTCACGCATCGGGATCGACACGGCGCCGGCGATCGACGCCGTCTGGATTTCCCACGGTTCGCGCACGTCGAGCAGCACAGGTGCAGGGCGCGATTGATCGGCGAGCCATTCAGCAAGCGCGGGAGCGGTCAGATTTTGCATCAGCAGGACATCCAGTTCAGAGGACGGCGGCGTGCCGGCCGTCCGGAAAAACGTGCGAAACGTGCGATTTAAAACTTGAAGCGCGGCGGCTGCACGGCGTTGATCAGCGGTTCGACATAAGTTTCGAACACGTCGGCAATGCGGTACTGCTTCTCGTCGATACGCGTGATGATCTGCGCCTTCATGACCGGCGCGGTGCCGACGAACGCCGCCAGGCGGCCACCGATCTTCAGGTGTTCGAGGATTTCCTGCGGCAGCACCGGCAGGCCGCCGGAGACGCAGATCACGTCGTACGGTGCGGCGTTGGCCCAGCCGCGCGAGGCGTCGCCCGTGACGACTTCGGCGTTCAGCACGCCGTTGGCGATGAGGTTGTTCTTCGCCAGTTCAGCCAGTTCCGGTTCGATGTCGACCGTCAGCACGTGCTGCGCGCGGTGCGCGAGCAGGGCGGCCATGTAACCCGAGCCGGCGCCGATTTCGAGCACGCTTTCGTGTTTCTTCACCGCCAGTTCCTGCAGCACGCGCGCTTCTACGCGCGGCGCCAGCATGTGCTGGCCGGCCGGGAGCGGCACTTCGAAGTCGACGAAGGCCAGATCGCGGTAGGCGGTGGGGACGAAGTTTTCACGCTTGACGATCGAGAGCAGATTCAGCACGTCCTGGTCGAGCACTTCCCAGGGGCGGATCTGCTGTTCGATCATGTTGAAACGCGCTTGCTCGATGTTCATGGTGGATTCGGCAGTGTGGTTTGGCGAGTTTGCGATTCTTTGCCACTGGCCGGCGGCCTCGGGGGGCGACTCCGGGTGTAACGCCGGGGTACAGCCCGCGGGGTATAGCCTCCGGGGTATAGCCTCCGGGGTATAGCCTCGTATGGCAGGCCACGGCAGGGTAACTGCGGGATTGTACCAAATGGCGGCGCGAATCCACGCCGTCGCGGGCAGTGCGCCGCCGTGTCGCGCCTCGGACCACTCTTGCCATGCCCGCTCGACCCCGTGTTAATCCCTAGCGATCCGTCCTTGCGATTCCCGCTTCTATCGCGCAAAAATGTAATCGATTACATTCTCGAGGCAAATCCACTTGTCCAAGTCGGTGTCCAAAGCGGCCCGAGCGACTTCGTCGCCGTCGTCGAAAGCGCGCCCGCAGCCTGACGCTCAGCCGCAGCGTCCGGCTGAGGGCCTTTCGATTGCTCAGGTGGCGGAGCAGGCGGGGGTCTCGGTGGCGACGGTTTCGCGCGTGCTGAACGGTCACGAGAACGTGCGGCCGGCCACGCGCGACAAGGTCTTGGCGGCCGTCGACGCTAGCGGCTATCGCGTCAACGAACTCGCGCGCAACCTGCGCACCGCGGAAAGCCGCCTGCTGCTGACGATGGTGCCCGACGTCGGCAACCCCTTCTACGCGGAGATCGTGCGCGGCATCGACAGCGTCGCGCGCCAGCACGGCTATTTCATGCTGCTCTGCGACACGGGCGCCGATCCGGGACGCGAGCGCAGCTACTTCGATCTGCTGCGCCGCCGCCGCGCGGACGGCGCGATCTGCCTCGATCCCGCCACCATCCAGCAGGCGCTCGGCGAGGCATCCAGCGCGCTGCCGTGGGTCGCGTGCTGTGAGTTCGATCCGGAGATGGGCGTGCCGTATGTCGGCATCGACAACTACAAGGCGGCGGGCGACGCGGTGCGGCATCTGCTCGCGCGCGGCCACCAGCGCATCGGCCTCATCAATTCGGATGTCGACTATCTGTACGCGCGGCAACGTCAGCAAGGCTACCTGGACGCGTTGACCGAAGCGGGCATCACGCCGGACGAGCGTTGGCGCATGAACCTGAACAGTCTCGACTACGAAGCAGGCGCATCGGCAGCGGCCTTGCTGGTGCAGCAGCCTCACGCGCCGAGCGCGATCTTCGCCGTCTCCGACACGCTGGCGATCGGCGTGATCCATGGCTTGCGCAGCGTCGGCAAGCGCGTGCCGGACGATGTCGCGGTGGTCGGCTTCGACGATATCTCGCTCGCCGCGCAGGTCGATCCGCCGCTGACCACCATCGCCCAGCCGATGCGCGAACTTGGCGAAACCGCCGCGCGCCTCCTGCTGCAGCGGCTCGCGAATCCGTTGGCGAACGTGCCGGGCGTGTTGCTGCCGCATCGGCTCGTAATTCGCAGGAGCGCGTAAGCCATGAGCCTCGCCATTCGCTTCGACGATATCCGCAAAGACTTCGGGCCAGTGCGCGTGCTGCACGGCGTGAGCTTTGACCTGGCGCCGGGCCGCATCTACGGTTTGCTCGGCGAGAACGGTGCGGGCAAATCGACGCTAATGAAAATCCTCGCCGGCTACGAAACGGCGACCTCGGGCACCTTGCTGGTAGACGGCCACGTGCAGCAGTTCATCGGTTCGCGCGACGCGGAAGCGGCCGGCATCGTGCTGATTCACCAGGAGTTCAATCTCGCCGAGCATTTGACGATCGCGCAGAACATGTATCTCGGCCACGAGAAAAAGCGCGGCTGGTTCGTCGACGACGCTGCAATGCGTGCGGAGGCCGCGCGTTTTCTGGCGCAGGTGGGTCTCGAGAAGGCGCCGGATACGAAAGTGCGCGAGTTGATCGTCGCGGAAAAGCAGATGGTGGAGATCGCAAAAGCGCTGTCGCGGCGCGCGCGTTTGCTCATCATGGACGAACCGACTGCCACGCTCACGCCGTCCGAAACCGAGCGCCTCTTCACGCTGATGGCGAAGCTGAAAGCCGACGGCGTGACCATCGTCTATATCTCGCACAAGCTCGATGAAGTCGAGCGCATCACCGACGAAGTGATCGTGATGCGCGACGGCCGCTTCGTCGCACGCAGCGAAACCGCGGGACTTGCGCGGCAGCAGATGGCGAATCTGATGGTCGGGCGCGACGTGTCCGATATGTTCCCCGACAAGATCACCGTGCCTGCCGACGCGCCGATCGCGCTAAAGGTAGAAGGCCTTGCTGTACCAGACTGGGTCGAAGACCTGAGCTTCGACGTGCGCGCAGGTGAAGTGTTGGGTTTCGCCGGGCTGGTCGGAGCAGGCCGTACCGAAGCCTTCGAAGCGCTCATCGGCCTGCGCAAACGCACGGCGGGCCGCATCGAAATCGCCGGCCGCCGTGCCGATCTGAAGAGCCCGCGCGATGCGATGCGCCACGGCATTACGTATCTAAGCGAAGACCGCAAAGGCAAAGGCCTGCATGTGAACTTGAGCCTGCAGGACAACGTCACGCTGATGACGCTCGAGCGTTACGCGCATCCCTTGCTCGATATGAAAGCGGGGCGCGCGGCATTGACCCAGGCTGTGCACGACTTCGGCATTCGCACCGGCGATCTGTCGAGCCGCGCGCGCATGCTTTCCGGCGGCAATCAGCAGAAGCTCGCGCTCGCCAAGTTCCTGCAACCTGATCCGAACGTGATCGTGCTCGACGAGCCGACTCGCGGCGTCGATGTCGGCGCGAAACGCGACATCTATTTCCTGATTCATCGTCTCGCCGCGCAGGGCCGCGCGGTGATCGTCATTTCATCCGAACTGATCGAGTTGATTGGTTTGTGCCACCGCGTCGCCGTGATGCGCGCGGGACGCCTGCAAACCACGCTCACGCTCGAACACCTGACCGAAGAGGAGTTGATCGCCCATGCGACCGGCACCCACTGAAGCCGTCCAATCCGGCCGCGCGTTGCGCTTCGCGCATCGTCTGTATGCGCTCGGGCCGCTCGTTGGACTGATCCTGCTGTGCATCGTCGGCACGCTGCTCAATCGCGATTTCGCGACGCTCGACAACATGATGAACGTGCTCACGCGCACCTCGTTCATCGGCATCATCGCGGTCGGCATGACCTTCGTGATCATTTCGGGCGGCATCGATCTGTCGGTCGGGTCGATGGCGGCGCTGATCGCGGGCAGCATGATCTGGCTGATGAACGGACTCGCTGCGGGTGTCGGTGGCCATACGTTCGCGCCCTTGCTGATTCTCACGCTCGGCATTGTGTTCGCGCTGGTACTCGGCGGGTTGTTCGGCTGCGCGCACGGCCTACTGATTACCAAAGGACGTATCGAGCCGTTCATCGTCACGTTGGGTACGTTGGGCATTTTTCGCGCGGTGCTGACGTGGCTCGCGGACGGCGGCGCGCTGACATTGGATAACTCGCTGTCCGATCTATACGGACCGGTTTACTACGCGAGCTTCTTTGGCGTGCCCGTTCCGATCTGGGTGTTCCTGGTCGTTGCGGCGGGCGGCGCGTTGATCCTCAATCGCACGGCGTTTGGCCGCCACGTGCAGGCGATCGGCTCGAACGAACAGGTTGCGCGCTACGCGGCGATTCGCGTCGATACCGTGAAGATCGTGACGTACGTGCTGCTCGGTATTTGCGTCGGCGTCGCGACGGTGCTGTATGTGCCGCGGCTCGGTTCGGCCACGCCGACCACGGGTTTGCTGTGGGAACTCGAGGCGATTGCGTCAGTGGTGGTGGGCGGCACTGCGCTGAAGGGCGGCGAAGGGCGCGTGGTCGGCACGGTGATCGGCGCGATCCTGCTTTCGGTGATCGCCAATATTCTGAATCTGACCAGCATCATCAGCGTGTACCTGAACGCGGCGGTGCAGGGCGTCGTGATTATCTTCGTCGCGTTTGTGCAGCGCGGACGGCGGTAGGTGGTGGGCGTTGAGCTTCAAGGAATACAGCGGCAAGTTCGAGAATCGGGGCGCATGAACGCCTCACAATAGGAGACACAACCATGAAGCAGGTAATTCGAGCGGTCGGCGCCGGCATGCTGGCGTTGGGAATACTAGGTACGGCAGGCGTTGCGCGTGCCGATGAAAAGGTCACGCTGGGCGTCGCGATTCCGACTGCCGACCACGGCTTTACGGGCGGCATCGTCTGGTGGGCGAACAAGGCGAAAACCGATCTGGAGAAAGCGCACCCTGATCTCAAGGTGATCGTAAAGACTGCAGCCGGCGCGCCCGAACAGGCGAACCAGTTGCAGGATCTGGTGACGGTGAACAAGATCAACGCATTGGTGATTTTCCCGTTCGAATCGGCCTCGCTCACGCAGCCGGTGGCTCAGGTGAAGAAGAAGGGCGTGTACGTGACAGTAGTGGATCGCGGCCTGACGGATACCAGCGCACAGGATGCGTATGTTGCGGGTGACAACACGGCGTTCGGCAAGATTCCCGCCGAGTATCTGGCGAAAGCGCTCGACGGCAAGGGTGACATCGTCGCGCTGCGTGGCATTCCGACGACGCTCGACAACGAACGCTGGACCGCGTTTACGGGCGTACTGAAGGCGTATCCGAACATCAAGATTCTCGACGGTAAGTATGCGAACTGGAATCGCGACGACGCCTTCAAGGTGATGCAGGATTACCTCACGCGCTTCAAACACATCGACGCGGTCTGGGCCGCCGACGACGACATGGCCGTGGGCGTCATCAAGGCGATTGAGCAGGCCAAGCGCACCGACATCAAGATCGTGTTCGGCGGCGCGGGTTCGAAGGGCATGGTGAAGAACGTGATGGACGGCGCGCCGATGATCAAGGCAGACGTATCGTACTCGCCGAAATTCATCTACGACGCGATCAAGCTCACCGCAGAGGCGCGTCTGAAGGGCGAAAAACTGCCGCCGACCACGATCATTCCGTCGGTGCTGATCACGAAGGAAAACGCACAGCAGTTCTATTTTCCTGACTCGCCGTTCTGATCCTGGGCATCCGGCGCGCGCTTGCCATGTCTCTGTCGTAGAGGCGTGACAGGCGCGTCACAGTTCGAGGAACCGTACGATGAAAACCATCAAAGGGCCGGCGATCTTTCTCGCTCAATTCATGGGCGACGAGGTGCCGTTCGACAACTTCGCGCATCTGGCCGGCTGGGCCGCGAGTCTCGGCTTCAAGGGGATTCAGGTGCCGTGTGATACCCGTCTGATTGATCTCGAGCAGGCGGCAGCGAGCCAGACGTATTGCGACGAGCTGCGCGAGGTCGCGGAAGATGCCGGCGTGACGATCACCGAACTGTCGACGCATCTGCAAGGGCAACTGGTAGCCGTGCATCCGGCCTATGACGTGTTGTTCGACGGCTTTGCCGCGCAGCATGTGCGCGGCGATCCTGCCGCGCGGACGCAGTGGGCAGTCGAGCAGATGAAGCTCGCAGCGAAGGCTTCGCAGCGTTTGGGTCTCGATACGCACGTGTCGTTTTCCGGCGCGCTGGCGTGGCCTTATCTTTACCCGTGGCCGCAGCGTCCTGCAGGTTTAATAGAGGCCGCGTTTGAGGAACTCGCGCGCCGTTGGACGCCGATTCTCGACGCGTTCGACGAAGCGGGCGTGAACGTGTGCTACGAACTACATCCGGGCGAGGACCTGCACGACGGCGTGACCTTCGAGCGCTTTCTGGACGCCGTGAAGCAACACCCGCGCGCGAACATCCTTTATGACCCGAGCCATTTCGTTTTGCAGCAACTCGACTACCTTGCGTTTATCGACATCTATCACGAGCGCATCAAGGCGTTCCATGTGAAGGACGCGGAGTTTCGTCCGAATGGCAAGCAAGGTGTGTATGGCGGCTATAGCGGTTGGGTCGAACGCGCAGGGCGTTTTCGATCGCTTGGCGACGGGCAGATCGATTTTGGCGCGATCTTCTCGAAGATGGCGCAATACGATTTTCCCGGCTGGGCGGTGCTGGAATGGGAGTGCGCGCTGAAGCATCCGCAGGATGGAGCGCGTGAAGGTGCGGAGTTCATTCGCCGCCACATCATTCGCGTGGCTGATCATGCATTCGATGATTTCGCGGGCAGTGGCGTGGATGCAGCGCAGCTAAAACGCGTGCTAGGCATTTGACAACGAGTTGGCTGCGAGCTAACCGTGAAGTGGATGAAGCAGATCGCAAAGGAGTGAGTGCGATGGCACAAAGAAGACTCAGGCTCGGCATGGTCGGTGGCGGCCAGGGCGCATTTATCGGCGCGGTGCATCGAATCGCGGCGCGGCTCGACGACCGGTTCGAACTGGTAGCGGGCGCGTTGTCGTCCGATCCGCAGCGCGCACAGGCGAGCGCCGCTGAGGCCGGCATCGCGCGCAGCTATGCAGACTGGCGCGAGATGGCGCGCGCCGAAGCCGCGCGCGACGACGGTATCGACGCGGTCGCGATCGTCACACCGAATCATCTGCATGCGCCGGTGGCGACGGCTTTTCTCGAAGCGGGCATTCATGTGGTGTGCGACAAACCGCTGGCGATTTCGTTGGCGGAAGGCGAGGCGCTCGCGAAGCTCGCGCGCGAGAAGAACAAACTGTTCGCGCTGACGCATACGTATTCCGGTTATCCGATGGTGCGCCATGCTCGCGAGCTCGTCGAACAAGGCGAGCTCGGTGAAATACGCGTGGTGCAAGTCGAATACGCGCAGGACTGGCTGGCTGAACCGATAGAAGCGAGCGGTACGAACAAACAGGCAGGCTGGCGCACCGATCCTTCTTTAGCGGGACCTGCCGGCTGCCTCGGCGATATCGGCACGCATGCGTATCACCTCGCTGCCTTCATCACGGGGATGACGCCGTCGTCGCTATCCGCCGAGTTGCATACCTTCGTGCCGGGACGCCGTATCGACGACCACGTGCAGGCGATGCTGCGCTATTCGAACGGTGCGCGCGGCATGCTGTGGGCGAGTCAGGTGGCAAGCGGCGCGGAGAATGCGCTGCGTCTGCGGGTGTATGGGACGAAAGCGAATCTCGCCTTCGATCAGGAGAATCCGAACGAATTGTGGTTCACGCCGCTCGGTGGGTCGGCTGAGCGACTGACACGCGGACGGGTGAAAAGTGCGATCGCGGCGCATGCGACGCGTGTGCCTCAGGGGCACCCTGAGGGCTATCTGGAGGCGTTCGCGCAGTTGTACAAGGATGCGGCGTTACAGATCGAAGCATTGAATGCAGGTCAACCGTTGCCGGCTGAAAGCCTGTTGCTCACGACGGTGGATGACGGTGTGGCGGGCCTACGTTTTATCGACGCCGTGTTGGCAAGCAGCGCGGCAGACGGTCAGTGGCAAGAGGTTGCGAATGGTTGAGCGTAGTAGCCGAGCTACCTCCGCCGCCGCTAATAGCCCGGTGTTGGCGTCGCGCGCCCCTCGCCCTCAACCGCCCTTGCTCTTCTTGATCTGCTCTTCAAAAGCAATATCGAGCTTGCTCGCTTTGCGCGGCTTCGGCGGTCCGAAACCGTCGACGAATTTGACGAAGTCGTCGAGCGTCAGCGGATCGGAGACTTTCTTATCGGTACCGCTCGATTTGTCGACCAGATAAAACAGGCCGCCGGACAGGCTGATCGCCGCGAACTGCGGGTTGCCGCTGCGGGTTTTTAGCCGCTCGACGGCGTGGATGGCTCGGGTGGTGCGCATGATGTGGGACGGCTGGTCGGGGAAAGACTTCCACTGTAGCAACTTCGCGCGGGGCGTGCGAAGTTGCATCATTGCGCGGTCTTATCCCTGATGGCGTGATCCTTCACGGTGTCCACTTTGCGTCCGAACTTGCGCCGCAACCCTCACTGGCTCAAATAAACGAACTTGCCGTTCTTGATGATGCCCATCACGCTCGCGCGCTGATCCAGCCCAACGTGATCCTTCGGGCTCGTATTGACCACACCGTTCGGCACGACCAGCTCATGCGCATGCTCCAGTTCGTCACGCAATGCGGTACGGAAAGCCGGCGTGCCCGGCTGCGCCGTCTTCAACGCACGCGCAACTGCATCCTGCAGGCGCGGGTACACACCCGCTGCATCGCCCGCAAATTGGGTCACGCTGCCCGGGCCGTACTTCGCCTCGTATTCGTTGGTGAACGCAAGCGCCGCCTTCTTTGCCGGATGATCGGCCGGCAACGTGCGCGCCACCACGACCGGCTGCGTAGGGAACAGCGTGCCTTCCACGTCCTTGCCGCCCAGCTTGATGAACTCGGGCGTGGCGATGCCGTGCGTCTGATAGATCGGGCCTTTGAAGCCGCGTTCGATCAGCGTGCGCTGCGGCAGCACGGTCGGCGTGCCGGCGCCGGCGATCAGGATCGCGTCCGGCTTCGCAGCCATCAGCTTGAGAATCTGGCCGGTGACGCTGGCATCCGTCCGGTTATAGCGTTCCGTCGCCACCAGTTGAATATGCCGCAAGGCCGCGAACTTGCTGAACTCGTTGAGCCAGCTCTCGCCGTAGCCGTCCGCGAAACCGATGAAGCCCACCGTCTTCACGTTGTGGTTCGACATGTAGCGCGTCATCACGTCGGCCATCGCGCTGTCGGTCTGCGCCATCTTGTAGGCCCACACCTTCTTGCCTTCCTGGGGCTCGACCACGCTTGCCGAGCCGATCAGCGTAATCATCGGCGTCTGGCTTTCGGCGACCGGATCGAGCGCGGCCATTGCCGCCGGCGTGATATTCGGGCCGACGATCACGTCGACGTGGTCCTCATTGATCAGCTTGCGGATATTGCGCACCGCCGCGCCCGGGTCGGACGCGTCGTCGAGGAAGATGTAGTCGGCTTTCTGGCCGACGATCGTGGCCGGCCACATTAGCATCGCGTTCTTGCTCGTGATGCCGATCACGGCCGCGGGGCCGGTGCTCGACAGATCGATGCCGACCTTGATGTCGGCCTGTGCTGCGGTAGCGAGCAAGAGCGCGCCGAGAGCGGCGAGGCCGCGAAGTTTGTTCTTATGCGACGTCATCAAGGGTCTCCGTAGCGGGAAGCATGGTCAGTCAAAGTTCGTAGGTTTCGTGTTCGCCTTTGAGCGCCTGTTCGATCAGCTTGCGGTTCATGCTCGGCGACAGTAGTTCGACGAGCGTATACACATAGCTGCGCAGATAGGCGCCCTGTTTCAGCGCGACTCGCGTCACATTGCTGCCGAACAGGTGGCCGACCGGCATGGCGCGCAAATGGCGGTCGCGCTCGGCGTTGAACGCGATATCCGCCATGATGCCGACGCCCAGACCCAGTTCCACATAGGTCTTGATCACGTCGGCGTCGATCGCCTCCAGCACGATGTCCGGATGCAGCCCGCGCAGGCGGAACGCCTCGTTGATCTTGGTGCGGCCGGCGAACGCGTTGTCGTACGTAATCAGCGGATATTGGGTCAGATCATCCAGCGACAAAAGTTTGCGGTCGAGCAGCGGATGATCCGGTTGCATCACGGCGACGTGGTGCCACTGGAAGCAGGGCAGCGAAACCAGCTCCTTATAGTTAGCGATCGCTTCGGTGGCGATGCAGAGGTCGGCCTGGTCGTGGATGACCATTTCGGCCACTTGGGTCGGGCTGCCTTGCAGAATTGAAAGGTGAACTTTCGGGAAGCGCTTCTTGAATTCGGCGATCGCGGCCGGAAGTGAGTAGCGCGCCTGGGTGTGGGTGGCGGCGATCACCAGGTTGCCTTGATCCTGGGCCGCGTAATCTTTACCGACTCGCTTGAGGCTCTCCACTTCCTGCAGAATCTTCTCAACCGACTGAAGAATGATGCGCCCCGGCTCGGTCAGCGAGCGCACGCGCTTGCCGTGTCGTGTGAAGATTTCGACGCCCAGCTCGTCTTCCAGCTCGATGATCGCCTTGGAGACGCCCGGCTGGCTTGTAAACAGTGCTTTGGCCGCTTCGGTCAGGTTGAAATTCTGCCGCACAGCCTCGCGGACGAAGCGGAATTGATGCAGGTTCATATATAACCTCTCCGCATATCAAAAGAATTTTTTAGTCGTTTGAAATATAAGGCGAGTTTATTACGATCTGTCCATCTTTTTCAATATGGATATCTGTATTTGTCATAAGCAAATGAGAGATGGGTCTAAACCCTCATTCGCCTGACCTGACAAATAGAGGTATTCAAGCCGCGGCGGAACCGGGTGGCCGGCCCCCGGACCGCCGTGTGTCACGCAAAAAATTGGGGTCCCCGAATGTACCAATACGATCAGTACGACCAGACCATCGTCGATGAGCGGGTCGCGCAATACGCCGATCAGGTTCGCCGCCGCTTGTCGGGCGAATTGAGCGAAGAGGAGTTCCGTCCGCTGCGCCTGCAGAACGGCCTGTACATGCAGCGCCATGCGTACATGCACCGCATCGCGATTCCGTACGGCAACCTGCGCAGCGACCAGATGCGCGTGCTGGCCCAGATCGCGCGCGAGCACGACCGCGGCTACGGTCACTTTTCGACGCGCTCGAACATCCAGTACAACTGGATCCAGCTCGAAGAGACGCCGGAAATCCTGCGCAAGCTTGCGGCTGTGCAGATGCACGGCATCCAGACCTCGGGCAACTGTATCCGTAACATCACGGCTGACCAATTCGCCGGCGTAGCGCCGGACGAAGTGGTGGATCCGCGCCCCTGGGCAGAAATCCTGCGCCAATGGTCGACGTTCCACCCGGAATTCGCGTGGCTGCCGCGTAAGTTCAAGATCGCCGTGTCGGGTTCGAAGGAAGACCGCGCTGCTGTGCAGATTCACGACATGGGCGTGTATCTGAAGAAGAACGAGCAGGGCGAACTGGTGGCCGACATTCTGGCCGGCGGCGGCATGGGCCGTACGCCGATCATCGGCGCGATCATCCGCAAGGATCTGCCGTGGCAACACCTGCTGACGTACTGCGAAGCCGTGCTGCGTGTGTACAACCGCTACGGCCGCCGCGACAACATCTACAAGGCGCGCATCAAGATTCTCGTGAAGGCATTGAGCCCGGAGAAATTCTCGGCGCAGGTCGAAGAAGAATGGCAACACCTGAAGGACGGTCCGTCGACGCTGACGCAAGCTGAAGTCGACCGCGTGTCGCAATACTTCCAGCCGCCGGTGTATGAAAAGCTGCCGGATACGGATGCTTCGTTCGAGAACCACCTGCTGGAAAACCGTGCGTTCGCCCGTTGGGTCGAACGTAACGTGCGTCCTCACAAAGTGTCGGGCTATTCGTCCGTCACGCTGTCGTTGAAGCCGACCACGATCGCCCCGGGCGATGCAACCGACGCGCAGATGGAAGCGGTCGCCGATTGGGCCGACGAGTACTCGCTCGGCGAAATCCGCGTGTCGCACGAACAGAACCTGATTCTCGCGAACGTCAAGAAGCGTGACCTGTTCGCGCTGTGGGAAAAGGCCAAGGCGCAAGGTTTCGCGACGCCGAACATCGGCTTGCTGACCGACATCATCGCGTGCCCGGGCGGCGATTTCTGCTCGCTCGCGAATGCGAAGTCGATTCCGATCGCGCTGGCGATTCAGGAGCGTTTCAACGATCTCGACTACGTGTACGACCTCGGCGACGTGTCGCTGAACATCTCGGGTTGTATCAATGCTTGCGGTCACCACCACGTCGGCAACATCGGCATTCTGGGCGTCGATAAGGACGGCTCGGAGTGGTATCAGGTGACGCTCGGCGGCGAGCAGGGCACGGGTGCAACTGGTGCGCATCTCGGCCGCGTGATCGGCCCGTCGTTCTCGGCGGAAGAAATGCCGGACGTGATGAGCAAAGTGATCGACACGTTCGTGGAGAATCGCCACGAAGGCGAACGCTTCATCGAAACGTACAACCGCATCGGCATGGCCCCGTTCAAGGAACGTGTGTACGCCTCGCGTCAACCGGCTCACGCGTAACCGCGAAAAGGATACTGAACAGATGGCTTCTATTATCAAGAATCGCGCGATCGTCAACGACGACTGGACGGTGGTGCGCGCCGCTGAAGACGGCACGCTGCCCGCAGTCGACGCTTTGCCGGCCGGCAAGGTGCTGGTGCCGCTCGCGCTGTGGCAAGCTTCGCGCGATGCGCTGATCGCGTCGCGCAGCACCGCTGAAATTGGCGTGTGGCTCGCGGCGGATAGCGAACCGGCGGATATCGTCGGCGACTTCGACACAATCGCACTGATCGGCGTGGACTTCCCGGTGTTTCGCGACGGCCGCGGCTATAGCATCGGCCGCCTGTTGCGCGAGCGTTATGGTTACAAGGGCGAACTGCGCGCGATCGGCGATGTGCTGCGCGATCAGCTGGCGTTTATGTTCCGCTGCGGCTTCGACGCGTATGCACTGCGTGAAGACAAAGACTTCGACGACGCGCTCAAGGCGTTCGACGAATTCAGCTTCAACTATCAGGGCGCGGTGAACTCGTCGCCGCTGTTCCGTCGCCGCGAAGCGGGCGAACTGGCGAAGGCCTCGGTATGAGCGGCGCACAATTGCTCACGCCGGAACTCGCTGCGAAGGTCGAGCGCCTTGATGCGCTGCTCGATTCGATCGCCGCGCGTCACGCGAACGTGAAGCTCGCCAGCAGCCTCGCAGCGGAAGACATGCTGCTCACGCACGCGATTCTGTCGCGTGGCGTCAAGATCGGCATTTTCTCGCTGAACACAGGCCGTCTGCACGCGGAAACGCTGGGCATGCTCGATCGCGTGAAAGAGCGATACGGCTACGACATAGAGCAGTTTCACCCGCAGGCTGCCGCGGTTGAAGAGTATGTCGGCTCGCATGGTCTGAACGCGTTTTATGAAAGCGTCGATCTGCGCAAGCGTTGCTGCGAAATCCGCAAGGTCGAGCCGTTGAACCGCGCGCTGTCGGATGTCAGTGCATGGGTGACGGGCCAACGTCGCGAGCAGTCGGTGACGCGTGCCGAACTGCACGAGGAAGAACACGACGCCGCTCGCAATATCGCCAAGTTCAATCCGCTGACGGACTGGACCGAAGCCGAAGTGTGGGACTATCTGAAAGCGTTGGACGTGCCGGTCAATCCGCTGCATGCGCGCGGTTATCCGAGCATCGGCTGCGAGCCTTGTACCCGCGCAATCCGTCCTGGTGAAGACAGCCGGGCAGGGCGCTGGTGGTGGGAGTCGCGCGATACGAAGGAGTGCGGCCTGCACATCACGACGATTACGCCGATCAGCGTCATCAGCAGCGAAAACGCTTCGGCATAAAGCATTCAGGTGGTTCAGGCCTTGGTTTCCGACCTGAACGCCTCACATACCGATTTGAATACTTTCGCGACGCAAGCAACCGTTTGCGACGCGAATCAACGAAGGACCCAAACATGAGCACCACGCTCGATTCCACTGTGAATGCACCGCTTACCAACACGGCGAACCGGATGGATCACCTCGATTGGCTCGAGGCCGAGTCGATCCACATCCTGCGCGAACTGGTCGCCGAATGCAGCAAGCCCGCATTGCTGTTTTCGGGTGGCAAGGATTCGGTCGTGGTGTTGCACCTCGCGCTGAAGGCCTTCGGCATTGGCGCAAATCGCAAGACTGTGCTGCCGTTCCCGCTCGTGCATATCGACACCGGTCACAACTACGACGAAGTGATCGACTTCCGCGATCGCCGTGCGAAAGAGATCGGCGCTGAACTGGTGGTGGGTCACGTTGAAGATTCGATCAAGCGTGGCACCGTGCGTCTGCGCCGCGAACTGGATTCGCGCAATGCCGCGCAAGCCGTGACGCTGCTCGAAACGATCGCTGAACATGAGTACACCGCGCTGATCGGCGGCGCGCGCCGCGACGAAGAAAAGGCTCGGGCAAAAGAACGGATCTTCTCGTTCCGCGACGAATTCGGTCAATGGGATCCGAAGGCGCAGCGCCCGGAACTGTGGAGCCTGTATAACGCGCGTCTGCATAACGGCGAACACCTGCGCGTGTTCCCGATCTCGAACTGGACCGAACTCGACGTGTGGCAATACATCGCCCGCGAACAACTTGAGCTGCCGTCGATCTATTACGCGCATCAACGCGAAATCGTGCGCCGCAACGGCCTGCTCGTGCCGGTTACGCCGCTTACGCCGATGCGTGAAGGCGAGACCAGCGAAACCGCGCTGGTGCGTTTCCGCACCGTGGGCGATATTAGCTGCACGTGCCCGGTGGAAAGCGATGCGGATGATCTCGAGAAGATCATCGCCGAAACGGCCGTGACCGAAATCACGGAACGCGGCGCGACGCGGATGGACGACCAGGTCTCCGAAGCCGCGATGGAACAGCGTAAGAAGCAAGGTTATTTCTAAGCACACGAACCAAGGTAAAGCAATCATGAGCGGTATTCACCAACCAGAAGACCTCGGCGTGCTGCGTTTCATTACTGCGGGTAGCGTCGACGATGGCAAGAGCACGTTGATCGGCCGCCTGCTGTACGACAGCAAAGCGGTGTTGAGCGACCAGCTCTCCGCACTGTCGCGCGCGAAGAATAAGCGTACCGTTGGCGACGAAATCGATCTGTCGCTGCTGACCGACGGCCTCGAAGCCGAACGCGAACAGGGCATCACGATCGACGTCGCATACCGTTACTTTGCAACGGCTAAGCGCAAGTTCATCATCGCCGACACGCCGGGCCACGAGCAGTACACGCGCAACATGGTGACGGGCGCATCGACCGCACATGCAGCGATTATCCTGGTCGACGCAACGCGTGTGACGTTCATCGACGGCGTCGCGCAACTGTTGCCGCAAACCAAGCGTCACAGCGCGCTGGTGAAGCTGCTCGGCTTGCAACACGCGATCGTCGCGATCAACAAGATGGACCTCGTCGACTACAGCGAAACGCGTTTCAACGAGATTCGCGATGCGTATGTCGAACTCGCGCGTCAACTCGGTCTGAACGATGTGCGCTTCGTGCCGGTGTCGGCGCTGAAGGGCGACAACATCGTGACCGCTAGCGAAAGCATGCCGTGGTACGCGGGCGAACCGCTGCTCGATTTGCTCGAAGCATTGCCGGTGGAAGTTCCGACGGGTCAGGCGCTGCGTTTCCCGGTGCAATGGGTGGCGCGTCAGGACGGCAGCCAGGCTGACGATTTTCGCGGCTACATGGGCCGTGTCGAAGCGGGCGAGGTGAAGGTCGGCGATACCATTGTCGTGCTGCCGGCGAACCGTGAAGCGACGGTTGCCGAGATCATCGCGCCGGTGACGGGCGGAACGGCGGCGGTGGACCGCGCGTTTGCCGGCCAAACCGTGACAATTCGCCTGGCGGAAGACGTCGACGTATCGCGCGGCGATACCTTCGTGCTGCGCGAAGCAGCGCCGGAACCGGCGAAGAAGCTGGAAGCCGATCTGTGCTGGTTCGACGACACGCCGCTGTCGACGCAACGCAAGTATCTGTTGAAGCAGACCACCAACACGGTGTTCGCCCGGATCGGCGCGATCAAGGAAGTGCTCGACGTGCATACGTTGTCGCAGGCAACCGATCGCAAGGACCTGACGATGAACGACATCGGCCGCGTATCGCTGACGTTGCAAAAGCCGCTGGTGTGCGACGTGTACGACTCGCATCAGGGCACGGGCGCATTCGTGTTGATCGACGAAGCGACGCATCACACCGTCGCGGCCGGGATGATCCGGGCATTTTCGGCTTGAGTCACCGACTGGGCAACTAACGCGCGCTCGCGGCTTCGGGTTTCGCACGAACTGGACGAATGGGGTTAAGGCGAATGGGTAAGGTGTATCTGATCGGTGCAGGGCCAGGGGCCGCGGATCTCATCACGGTGCGCGGCGCGCGGCTGCTCGGCACGGCGGATGTCGTGTTGCACGACGCGCTTGTCGAGCCGGCAATGCTCGACTACGCACCCTCTCACGCGCGGCGGATTGCGGTTGGCAAGCGGTGCGGGCAGTTGTCGACGGCGCAGCAGTTCATCAACAAGCAGATTGTCGATGCTGCGCTTGAGCACGACGTGGTGGTGCGCCTGAAGGGCGGTGATCCGATGTTGTTTGGGCGTGCTGATGAGGAGATGCGGGCGCTTGAGGCGGCGGGTATCGAGTATGAGGTGGTGCCTGGGATTACGGCGGCGCTTGCCAGTGCGGCGACGTTGAAGCGGTCGTTGACGCTTCGCGGCGTGTCTCGCAGTGTTGCGTTGGCTACGCATAGCCGGGCGGCTGATACTGCGGCGATTCGGGAGCAGGTGAATGCGGATTCGCTCGTGTTCTATATGGGGCGGGATAGCGGGCCTGAGATAGCGCAAGAGTTGATTGATGCTGGGCGCGATGGCGCGACTCCTGTGGCGATTGTGGAGGCGTGTAGTACGCCTCGTGAGCGGATGCTTACTCTTACGCTTTCGGGCCTCGCTTGTGGCGAGGCTCAGCAGTGGCTTGATGCTTCGCAGCCTAGTCTTTTGATGATCGGGGAGGCGTTTGCTGCTCGGCAGCAGGTGGGGCGCTCCGCGGATGGGATGTTGGTGGCTGCTTGAGGTTTTTGTTTTGCCTTTTGCGGCGCTTGTTTTGGCCGTGTTCTTAGGGCTTTGGGCTTTCCTTGTTCTGGCTTTGGTGCCTTTCCTTGATTTGTTAGTGGTCTATTAGTGTTGCCCCTGTGCGGGGCGGCACTTACTTTCTTTGCCGCCGCAAAGAAAGATAAGCAAAGAAAGATAAGCAAAGAAAGCGGCTAGAAGCCCCTGCTAAGCGGGCACCATTGTCTGCTACGGGTAGTGGTGCATCTGGAATCTGTGCTCTCTCGCATTCGGCGTCAGTGACAAGGACGTCATACTTCCCGTCTCACACTTCGTGCTCGCCGGAAGCGTTTGCCCCGTCGCGGTCGGTTATCTATCAATGCTCCGTTTCTTTGCTGAAGTTTCTTCGGTGCTGTAGTTCTGTGTTCGGGCGCGCGTTTGGGAAATTTCGGAAATGGTGGTTTCCCACGCTCTTTAGCCCAGGCAGGCGATCACTCGCGAAACGATACGTTTTAAACTCAATTCGCCGTCGAGTCAGCGATGGCCGGGCTTGGCAGCCTGCACACCACGCACGTACTCCTGCCCCGGCAGGTCGTGCGTCTGTTTCAGCGCGTCTTCTTGCTATGGGCGGGCCGTGATAGGGAGATCTTCGGGTCTGCTGGTTTGCTGTGGTGCCAGTCTGCCAACCGTATCACTGAGCCCGCTCACCACAGCGCAAATATGAGCGAGCTGTGTGCGCTCAGACCGCTAATGCTAAGTGGGCACCGTAGCCTGCAACGGGTAGTGGTGCATCTGGAATCTGTGTTCTCTCGCATTCGGCGTTAGTGACAAGGACGTCATACCTCCCGTCTCACACTTCGTGCTCGCCGGAAGCGTTTGCCCCGTCGCGCTTCGCGCGACGTCGCGGTCCGTTATCTATCAATACTCCGTTTCTTTGCTGAAGTTTCTTCGGTGCTGTAGTCCTGTGTTTGGGCGCGCGTTTGGGAAATTTCGGAAATGGTGGTTTCCCACGCTCTTTAGCCCAGGCAGGCGATCACTCGCGAAACGATACGTTTTAAACTCAATTCGCCGTCAAAACAACGACGGTCAGGCTTGGCGGCCTGTTGCCAAACGCAGACCTGTCTCGGCAGGTCTGTGTCTATCTCTGCGCGTCTTATGGGCGGGCCGTGATGGGGAGGCCTTCGGGCCTGCCGGTTTTCGTTTGGCACCGGTCGCCAACCTTGTCATTGAGCCCGCTCACCACTTTGCAAACTACAAGCTAGTGCGTCGGGCGGTCCAGGTAAGTTTCAGGGAGATCGCGCCATGAGTAAATCCGCCAAGAATTCACGAACCACATCGCGCCCACCTGTTGACGCACTTCAGTACGAAAAACTTGCCCTGTCTGCTTTCGGACTTGTTGACCGGCAACTAAGCCAACTGGACAAGTTAGTTACGCTTGCGGCCTCGATATTCAGGAGTCCGGCGGTAACGAGGGAAGAGCGGCATCGTCAGCGAAAATTGCTGGAAGTACTGATCGACACTGGCGAGGATTATCGGCGAGAAGTCGAAATTGATCACGAGTTGTACCAGATCATCGCGCTTGATGCGAAGGGAGTACCCCAACGCTGCATTACCGCGCGTCGCGCAGCGAACCTTCTGGCGAAGGCCACGCAGAGGGCACCGGAGAACTGCAGAGGCATGCGCGCAATGGGAACCATGCGCAACAGGCAGGGACGCTTTAAAACGATCACGCGCCCTATTGCAACAGCACACTGACAAAAACCCGCGGTACTAGGCTACGAACATAAAAAGGCGCTAGCGCCTTTTTATGTTGTAAATAGATGGTTTTGCCGTGACTGGCTTAATCTGGAGATATGACTGCCTTGCCACCAAGGCAGAGTGTGCGAGAACACTGTTGGAACGGCAACGGCACCCGTGCCGTGACCGTGATTGCAAGGCGCCTGCCATATCATTTGAAGTTAGGGTTCCCAGGTGAGTGCAGAGCGCCTCGCCGAGGCGAAGCCGACGGCTCCCATAGATCTTGAACGAAGCCCCGGGTTTCCCATGCATACCCGTCCGCGACGCACGCAGTGCGGAGTGGGAGCTGATGAGTCCTTTGTCACTAACGCGGAATGTGCGAGAACACGGATTCCAGTCGCACCACTACCCGTAGCAGACCACGGTGCCCACTTAGCAGGGGCTTCTAGCCGCTTTCTTTGCTTATCTTTCTTTGCGGCGGCAAAGAAAGTAAGTGCCGCCCCGCACAGGGGCAACGCTAATAGACCACTACCAAAACAAGGAAAGGCACCAAACCCAGATCAAGGAAAGCCCAAAGCCCTAAGAACACGACCAATGCCGCCGCCAAAGGCAAAAAAAACCATGCCCCACCACCATTAGCGATAATAGACCCCCACCCGCCGAAGGCAAAACCCCCGCTGCGATGATCATCCGCCCCCACCTCCATTGGTTCCGCATGCTGCTTGCCTGGAGAGGCTCCGTCCTCCCGCAACTGCTGCCCAGGCTATTCCTCATTTTCTGCATCGCGATCGTCGCGGTCGCCGCCCACGACCACCTGCTGCCAGTCTCGCTCAACCTAAACACCACCACCCCATTCTCCCTGCTAGGCATAGCGTTAGCCGTGTTTCTAGGCTTCCGGAACAACGCCAGCTACGACCGCTGGTGGGAAGCCCGCAAGCTCTGGGGCCAGCTCCTGAACGAGTCCCGCTCGCTCACCCGCCAGGCCCTCACGCTGCAAAATAAACAGCTGCCAAAGGAAGACATCAAGGAGTTCGTCGCCGCCCTCAGCGCCCTCCCCCATGCCCTACGCCACCAGCTCCGCGACAGCGATCCGCGTGAAGATCTCGCGGATCGCCTGCCCAAGGCGCTGTTTGACCGCGTCATAGCGTCGCGCTACAAACCGGCAACACTCCTGCTGTTTCTCGGGGAATGGGTGCAGCGCCACGCGCAAACAGGCGCGATCGATCCGATGGCAGTGCTCGCCTTCGATCGGAATCTGAATGGTCTGTCGGATGTGATCGGCGGTTGCGAGCGCATCGTGTCGACGCCGCTGCCCTTCGCCTACTCGGTGATGATTCACCGCACGGTGTATTTCTTCTGTGCGTCCCTGCCGTTCGGACTGGTCGACAGCATCGGGATCTTCACGCCAGTCTTCGCGGTGTTCGTCGCGTACACCTTCATGGCGCACGAAGCGATCGCCGCGCAGATCGAAGAGCCCTTCGGCATCGACGACAACGACCTCGCGCTCGAATCGATGTCGCTCGGCATCGAAGACGCCATGCGTGATCTGCTAGGAGAGCCGGCCGTTGCGCGGCCCGCGTCGCAAGCCGAAAGCCATGTGCTCACGTAAGCCGCGAACACTCAGCTGTTGCCGACCGTCTCCGACAAGCGTTTGAGCGTCGCCACCCGCGCACCGATGATATCGATGCGGCTGTTTTCATCGATCACCGGCGTGGCGGCGTTGAGATACGCAGTCCAGGCCTTTTGGGCACGTGCAAGCGTCGGGCGCGAGCGCGCCGGCATCTTTGCTTGCAAGCGGCGGTAATAGCGGTTCAGATCGAACATCGCGTGCTCGCATTGCGCGTCCGCCGTACAGGCGCGCAGACGGCGCTGTGAGTCTCCGCCGCCGGCGCTGACCTTGGCCAGGGCGCTGCGCAGCGCAAGCGCGCGGTCACGCACCGGCTGTAATTGCATGTCGGCTTCGGCCAGCACATACATCGTGCCGTGTGTCGTCTCGAACACGGCAGCGAGCAACTGCTTCTCGACATCACGCGAGGCAAGCCAGCTTGCCTGACTCTTTTCCCATGCGTTGCGTTGCGCCGGCGGCAACTTCGCCTGAAGCTGCTGCCACGCGCCGTCCAACGCGGCCTTCCAGCCGATTCGCGCGTTGTCCATACACTGCACCTGCCCCGCCGTCGACGACATGTCACTGCGCGCCAGACAGGTGCGCATCGACGCGTCGATCGGGTCGGCCGCGGCGACTTCGGCATGCGCCTGAAGCGGCGCGATGCCGAGCACGGCCACCGACAGCGCCGACGTCAGGGTCAGCGCGCCAAACGCGCGCCGCCAGCCGTCAGCACCCAGCAGGGACTTCACCACCCACATCGTCAGGCGCGCACGCAATCGACGAAGTATTCGATGCGCCCGTTGATGGTTTCGCCGACAAGCCCGTGGATATCCGTGTGGAAACCCGGGAAGCGCTCGTTGAACTCGCGCGCGAAACGCAGATAGTTGACGATGGTCTTGTTGAAGCGCTCGCCCGGAATCAGCAGCGGAATACCCGGCGGATATGGCGTCAACAGGATCGACGTGACGCGGCCTTCGAGTTCGTCGATCGGTACCCGGTCGATCTCGCGGTGCGCGAGCTTGGCGAACGCGTCCGACGGCTTCATTGCCGGTTCCATGCTCGACAGGTACATCTCGGTCGTCAGGCGCGCAATGTCGTTCGCGCGGTACACGCTGTGAATCTGCTCGCACAGATCGCGCAGACCGACACGCTCGTACATCGGATGATGCGAGACGAACTCGGGCAGCACGCGCCACAGCGGCTGGTTGTTGTCGTAGTCGTCCTTGAACTGCTGCAACTCCGTCACCATCGAATTCCAGCGACCCTTGGTGATGCCGATCGTGAACATGATGAAGAACGAATACAGGCCGGTCTTCTCGACGATGATGCCGTGTTCGGCCAGATACTTCGTGACAATCGCAGCCGGAATGCCGGATTCGCCGAAACCGCCGTCCATATCCAAACCCGGCGTGACGATGGTCGCCTTGATCGGGTCCAGCATGTTGAAACCGTCGGCGAGCGGGCCGAAGCCGTGCCATGCATCGTTCGGGCGCAGCATCCAGTCTTCGCGCGAGCCGATGCCTTCTTCCGCGAACGTCTCCGGGCCCCACACCTTGAAGAACCAGTCGTCGCCGTATTCGGCGTCGACCTTGCTCATCGCGCGGCGGAAATCCAACGCTTCGGCAATCGACTCTTCAACCAGAGCCGTGCCGCCCGGCGCTTCCATCATTGCCGCGGCCACGTCGCACGAGGCGATGATCGCGTACTGCGGGCTGGTCGAGGTGTGCATCAGATAGGCTTCGTTGAAGCGATGCTTGTCGAAGCGGCTGTTCTTCGAATCCTGCACGACGATCTGCGAAGCCTGCGAAATACCGGCCAGCAGCTTGTGCGTGGAGTGCGTGGCGAACACCAGTGCGCCAATACGCGGACGGCCGGCGCCGATCGCGTGCATGTCCTGATAGAACTCGTGGAACTCGGCATGCGGCAGCCACGCTTCGTCGAAGTGCAGCGTGTCGAGCCAGTCGCCGAGCATCTCCTTGATCATCTCGACGTTGTAGATCACGCCGTCATAAGTGCTCTGCGTGATGGTCAGGATGCGCGGCTTCAGGTCCGGATTCTTGGCCAACGCTTCGCGGGCGAACGGATTCGCCAGGATCTTCTTCTTGATGTTTTCCGGCTCGAATTCGCTGCGCGGAATCGGGCCGATGATGCCGAAGTTATTGCGCGTCGGCGTGAGGAACACCGGAATCGCGCCCGTCATCGTGATCGCGTGCAGGATCGACTTGTGGCAATTGCGGTCCACCAGCACGATGTCGCCCGGTGCAACCGTACCGTGCCAGACGATCTTGTTCGAGGTCGAGGTGCCGTTAGTCACGAAGAACACGTGGTCCGCGCTAAAGATGCGCGCAGCATTGCGCTCGGAGGCGGCAATCGGGCCGGTGTGATCGAGCAGCTGACCGAGTTCGTCGACGGCATTACACACGTCGGCGCGCAGCATGTTCTCGCCGAAGAACTGGTGGAACATCTGGCCAAGCGGGCTCTTCAGGAACGCGACGCCGCCCGAGTGCCCCGGGCAATGCCATGAATACGAGCCTTCGTCCGCGTACTGCACCAGTTCCTTGAAGAACGGCGGCGCGAGCGAATCCAGGTACACCTTGGTTTCGCGGATGATGTGGCGCGCAACGAACTCCGGCGTGTCCTCGAACATGTGGATGAAGCCGTGCAGTTCGCGCAGGATGTCGTTCGGCAGGTGGCGCGAGGTGCGCGTTTCGCCGTACAGGAAGATCGGAATGTCGGCGTTGCGGCGGCGCACTTCGGTCACGAACGCGCGCAGCGCGATGATCGCGGCCGCCAGTTCCGGCGTCTCGCCTTCCACCACCACGTTATCGACGTACGGCAGCAATTCGTCGTCGTCGATCGACAGGATGAAACACGACGCGCGGCTCGACTGCTGCGCGAACGAAGTCAGGTCGCCGTAGCTCGTCAGCCCGAGCACTTCCGCGCCTTCTTTCTCGATAGCTTCGGCCAAAGCCCGGATGCCGGAACCCGAGATATTCTCGGAGCGAAAATCTTCGTCAATGATGACGACGGGAAAACGAAACTTCATGGGCGATTCTCCAAAAAGAACGACCGCTGCATTTGACTAAGCAGCGGTCACCCGAATAGCTGGTGGGTCAGTACGCTGCCGACGTCACGTCTTGGGCAACGTGACGCCGTGCTGACCTTGATATTTGCCGCCGCGATCCGCGTACGACGTCTCACAAATTTCGTCGCTTTCGAAAAACAGCACCTGGGCGACGCCTTCGTTCGCGTAGATTTTCGCAGGCAAAGGTGTCGTATTCGAGAATTCGAGCGTGACGTGTCCTTCCCATTCCGGCTCGAACGGCGTCACGTTCACGATGATCCCGCAACGCGCATACGTGGATTTGCCCAGACACACGGTCAGGACGCTGCGCGGAATGCGGAAATACTCGACGGTGCGGGCCAGCGCGAACGAATTCGGCGGGATGATGCAGACATCGCCCTTGAAGTCGACAAACGACTTCTCGTCAAAGTTCTTCGGATCGACGATGGTCGAGTTGATGTTGGTGAAGATCTTGAATTCGTCGGCGCAGCGGATGTCGTAGCCGTAGCTCGAGGTGCCGTAGCTGACAATCTTCCGGCCGTCTTCTGAGACGCGGACCTGATCCGGTGCAAACGGCTCGATCATGTTGTGCGACTCGGCCATGCGCCGGATCCACTTGTCGGATTTGATAGTCATAGGTGAACGCTGCTCGACTTGAGTGACAGATGTGTGACGGGTAACGATCCGGCATAAGGTCCGGGCCGGGCGCCACCGGCTACGCGCTCCGGGCTGGGCGCCCCCGGCTACGCGCCCCCGCCGAAAGGCGCTTATTTTACGCGATCAGGAGAATGCTGCCGCGGAAGGGACCTGAGAGTCGTCCCCGGCACCGCGAAAGGCTTGCCGCAAGGCCATTCAAACGGCTAACCGCTTGCGCCGGATGAACCCGCAGGGCATTGCCCTCACTGGCGAATCAACCCGCATGCGAGCGCGGGGCCCGCGCCATGCTGCGGATACGCGTAAGGGTCGGTCGCATCGTGATGCAGCAGAACCGCGCGTTGCAGCACCGAGCGGATACCGTCGAGCGACACGTCCGGCGCAACGATGAAGCCGGTGGCCACGCCGTTCGCGTCCGCATGGATGTTGCCGAGATCGCCTTCGACCCGGGCGCCGGTTTTCAGACGCTCGGCTGCCGGCGAGAACACCGGGCCGGCGCTGGAGCCGTCAGCGGCATTGCAGTCGCCACGCTCATGCACCTGCAACGCGTGGTCGCTATCGGGCGGCAAGCCGGAGAGATTGTAGGTGACCTGCACACCGTCCGAACGCTCGATGAACGTGACGAGACCGCGTGCCTGATTGCCCACGGTGGGCAGCAACTGTGCGTCAGCACGCTTTTCCTGTGGTCTCAGGAACGTGCTACAGCCGCATAACAGCACACTGCTGGCAGCCAGGACGATGAACGCATGCACCGCCTGCCCGTCGATTCGTTTTCCCATGCGATCCTCTTGCCGGCCTGGTGGCCGCCCCTGCGGCCGCCGAGCCGAACTTGTGAAGTCGACATGATACCGCGAGACCAGCCGCAAATTGGCGACTTGGCCCCGCTTTAACCCCTTGTCCGAACGGCGGGTCAGGTGTTCTGGACGACGATGCTGGGAAACTTCGAGGTCATGTCACGCGCCCGCTCGGCGATATGGATCGCAACCTTGCGTGCGATCGACCGGTAGATCTCCGCAATACGTCCCTGCGGGTCCGCCACGACGGTGGGTTTGCCGGAGTCGGCCTGCTCACGGATGGCGATGTCGAGCGGCAGGCTGCCGAGCACGTCGACGCCATATTCCTTGCCCATCCGCTCGCCACCGCCCGCGCCGAAGATATGCTCTTCGTGGCCGCAGTTCGAGCAGATATGCATACCCATGTTCTCGACGATGCCGAGGATCGGAATGCCGACCTTCTCGAACATCTTGAGACCCTTCTTCGCGTCGAGCAGCGCGATGTCCTGCGGCGTCGTGACGATCACGGCGCCCGTCACCGGCACGCGCTGCGACAAGGTCAGCTGAATGTCGCCGGTGCCCGGCGGCATGTCGACGATCAGGTAGTCGAGATCTTGCCAGTTGGTCTGCCGCAGCAGCTGTTCGAGCGCTGAAGTGGCCATTGGGCCGCGCCACACCATCGGGTTGTCCTGCTCGATCAGAAAGCCGATCGAGTTGGCCTGCAGACCGTGGCCGGTCATCGGATTCATCGACTTTTCGTCGGGTGATTCCGGACGGCCGGTAATGCCGAGCATCATCGGCAGCGAGGGGCCGTAGATGTCCGCATCGAGAATGCCGACCGACGCGCCTTCGCTCGCCAGTGCCAGCGCGAGGTTCACGGCGGTCGTGCTCTTGCCGACCCCGCCTTTGCCCGACGCCACCGCGACGATGTTTTTAACGTTCGGCAAGAGTTTGACGCCGCGCTGCACGGTATGCGCGGCGATTTGCTGGGACACCTCGACGCGCGCGTTTGCCACGCCGGAAACGGCTTTCAGCGCTTCGGTGAATTGCGTGCGAATCGCTTCAAACTGCCGTTTGGCCGGATAGCCGAGTACCACCTCGAGGCTAACCGTGTCACCCTCCACGGCCACGTTCCTGATGTTCCTGGCAGCCGCGTAGGGCTTGCCCGTGTTGGGGTCAGTGACGGCCGCGAGGGCAGCGTCGACCAAAGCCCGATCGATACTCATTGACACTCCGTGGGGAACACTTGCGGCGCGGTGGAATCCAAGTCTCCGCCACGCGCCAGAATTTGAAAAAAATTGTTAGGCAGCATTGCTAAAACCAGGCGTGCCGTGCACCCTTCGGGCAGGCGGAACGCCATGGGGTCGCATCGCTGCGTACTTCAGTCATCATTGTAGTGGCTGGCGCCAAGCCTTGCCGGAAGACCCTTCTCCGCTGTCGGACCGGGACCAGGGAAGACGCAGGATTCTCATATTGTCGACTTGCGCGCTTTACGGCCGTCACGTCCGACGGATAGATTTATCGCTTCCACCCGCTTTACTCGCTTCACTCAAGAGGACACAGAAAATGAACGCAAAACTCATGACTCGCCTGGCTGTATTTGCCGTTGCCGGTTCGTTGCTGGCTGGCTGCGCAACCCAACAAGGCACTAACACGGCCGTCGGTACGGGCGTGGGCGCCGGCACGGGCGCGGCACTCGGCGCAATCTTCGGCGGCGGCAAGGGCGCGGCGATCGGCGCAGGCGTCGGCGCGGCGGTGGGGGGCATCACCGGCTACAACTGGCAAGCCATTCACAACAAGCTGTCGGGCGCCACCAAGGGCACCGGCACGCAGATCACCGAGCAGCCCGACGGCTCGCTCAAGCTGAACATCCCGAGCTCGGTCACGTTCGACACCAACAGCTACGCGGTCAAGCCGTCGTTCGCGCCGGTGCTGGATCAACTGACGCAGACCATGCAGCAGAATCCGGAACTGATCGCCCAGGTGATCGGCTATACGGATAGCACGGGTCAGCCGGCTTACAACCAGACGCTGTCGGTCAATCGCGCGGAAAGCGTGACGGGTTATCTGGGGCAACGCGGCGTTGCGCCGCAACGCCTGTCGGCACAAGGCATGGGCCAGAACCAGCCGGTCGCTGACAACAACACCGAAGCAGGCCGTGCCGCAAACCGCCGCGTGGAAATCTATCTGCGCGCCACGGCTCAGCACGCCACGCAATAAGGGCACAGCCTGAAAGAGGGAGAAGCAACCGGGCGCCGGGCGGCTGCATTTGCAAGTTTGCCACTTTGGCCGGAGGCGTCCGGTAAGCAGTAAAAAAGCGCGGGAAACAAAATCTCGCACGAGAACGAAAAAAATTTCGAACTCTGCCGAAAATCCGCGGTCTGTCTTTACGGTACGTGGCTGGCGAAGCCGCCGCGTCACCATTCTCCTCTTGTCGTTGTTGCTCCGGGGTTAATAGCCCCGGTTTTTTTTGGGCGCTCGGTTTTCGTTCCGCAGGAATCTCCCTAAGGGACACACCACCCTACCCTTGCAGCGACCCAGCCGCGGCCCAGGCGGCCCAGCCCGCGCCAAACGCCGGCCCTGCTAGAATCAACGTTTCGTCCCACCGCAGGCTCCCACCATCCTTATGTCAGCACCCGCAACCGATCTCTCCGCAGGCGCGCCGTCAGGCCGTCGCCAGGTTCTCGTCACGTCGGCCCTTCCGTATGCGAACGGGCAAATCCATATCGGCCATCTGGTTGAATATATCCAGACGGACATCTGGGTCCGGACGTTGCGAATGCACGGGCACGAGGTCTACTACGTGGGCGCCGACGACACACACGGCACCCCGGTCATGCTGCGCGCGGAAAAGGAAGGTCTGACGCCGAAGCAGCTGATCGACCGCGTCTGGCAGGAACACAAGCGCGATTTCGACAGCTTCGGGATTTCGTTCGACAATTACTACACGACCGATTCCGAAGAGAATCGCGTGCTGAGCGAATCGGTCTATCTGGCGCTCAAGGAAGCCGGCTTGATCGAAGCGCGTGACATCGAACAGGCATACGACCCCGTCAAGGAAATGTTCTTGCCGGACCGCTTCATCAAGGGCGAATGCCCGAAGTGCGGCGCGAAAGATCAATACGGCGACAGCTGCGAAGTATGCGGTTCGACTTATCTGCCGACCGATCTGATCAATCCGTATTCGGTCGTCTCAGGCGCCACACCGATTCGTAAGACTTCGACGCACTACTTCTTCCGCCTGTCCGATCCGCGCTGCGAGAATTTCCTGCGCGCGTGGGTGGGCGGTCTGGCACAGCCGGAAGCCACCAACAAGATGCGCGAATGGCTCGGCGACGCCGGCGAAGCCAAGCTCGCCGACTGGGATATTTCGCGCGACGCGCCGTATTTCGGCTTCGAAATTCCGGGCGCGCCGGGCAAGTATTTCTACGTGTGGCTGGATGCGCCGATCGGCTATTACGCGAGCTTCAAGAACCTCGCTGACAAGCGCGGCCTCGACTTCGACGCGTGGATTCGCAAGGGCTCGACCGCCGAGCAGTACCACTTCATCGGCAAAGACATTCTGTATTTCCACACGCTGTTCTGGCCGGCCATGCTCGAATTTTCGGGCCACCGCACGCCGACCAATGTGTTCGCGCACGGCTTCCTGACCGTCGATGGCGCAAAGATGTCGAAGTCGCGCGGCACGTTCATCACCGCGCAAAGCGTGATCGATACGGGTCTGAATCCGGAATGGCTGCGCTACTACTTCGCGGCCAAGCTGAACAGCACGATGGAAGACCTCGACCTGAACCTCGACGACTTCCAGGCGCGCGTGAACAGCGATCTGGTCGGCAAGTACGTGAACATCGCGAGCCGCGCCGCCGGTTTCCTGATCAAGCGTTTCGAGGGCCGGGTGCAGGACAGCGCAATGCAACATCCGCTGCTCGCCACGCTGCGCGCCGCCGTGCCGCAAATCGCCGCGAACTACGAAGCGCGCGAGTACAACCGCGCGCTGCGTCAGACCATGGAACTGGCCGACGCGGTCAATGCGTATGTCGACTCCGCCAAGCCGTGGGATCAGGCGAAAGACGCGGCGAATGCGGTCGCGTTGCACGAAACCTGCAGCGTAAGCATCGAGGCATTCCGCCTGTTGTCGCTGGCGCTCAAGCCGGTGCTGCCGAAGCTGGCGGAAGCGGTCGAAGCCTTCCTCGGCATCGAACCGCTGGTGTGGGCCGACGCGAACGTGCCGCTCTCCTCCACGCGCCCGATCAACGCGTACAAGCATTTGATGACGCGCGTTGATCCGAAGCAGATCGAAGCGCTCATCGCAGCGAATCGCGACTCGCTGCAAGCCACACCGGAAGCGGCGGCGCCGGCGGATGCCAAGGCCAAGTCGAAGGCAGCGAAAGCAGCCGGCGCCGATAAGGATGAAACGCCTGGCATCATCTCGATCGACGACTTCGTCAAGGTCGATCTGCGCATCGCGAAGATCGTCGACTGCAAGGCGGTGGAAGGCTCGGACAAACTGCTGCAACTCACGCTCGACATCGGCGAAGAGAAGACTCGCAACGTGTTCTCGGGCATCAAGTCGGCCTATCAGCCGGAGCAACTGGTCGGCAAGCTGACGGTGATGGTCGCGAACCTCGCGCCGCGCAAGATGAAGTTCGGTCTGTCCGAAGGGATGGTGCTGGCGGCTTCGGCCACTGACGAGAAAGCCGAACCGGGCCTCTACGTGCTCGAGCCGGATAGCGGTGCGAAGCCGGGCATGCGCGTGAAATAAAGCGCGCGGCGTCGAACGCTGCAGGCATCAACAAAAACGGCACGCTTTAAAAGGCGTGCCGTTTTCTTTTGTGTCGTGGCCTTGATCAGAACACGGCCATCGCTGTCGTCTTGATCAGCTCACCACCGAATCTGATCGAAGCGCCGCGTGTACAGCAATTCTAAGCCGTCGAACGTGCCGCCATACGCCGCGACCGACCAATAGCGCGTGAGGTTCACCGTCGCCTTGATCGCATTGCTCGCCGACTGCAGCCCCTGCTCGTAGCCCACCACGAGCCACTCGTTGATCGCCTTCGACACCATGACCACTTGCGGATCGGTCAGCCCGACTTCGCTTCGCCCGATCGAAAACTCGTCGAGCCCGAAGGTCTGCGCGATCCGTTTGCCGCTCGCGCTGCCGAGCAGGGCGAGCGCAGTCGTCATGGTGCTTTGCTGACCGAGGTTGTTGCCCTGATCCGTGCCGTGTCCGAACAGCAGCCACGAGAGCTTTTCGTTATCCGCCACGTTCGGTTCGGACACCAGCTTCGCGACCGGGAACTGGACGGTACCCGTGACCTGCACGCCCGCCTCGACCTGCTGATTGCGGCGCATAGCGAGGATGTTGATCCCCGGATTGGCCACCGGACCGTTGAACGTGAAGAAGCCATTCTCGATGTTGAGCTTGCGACCGAACGCGGTATAGGTCGAACCCTGAGTCACACGGACATTGCCGACCGCGCGCAACGGCAGATTCGGCGCGCTCATCGCGGTGATTGTGCCGCTCAGGCCGAGGTCCGCGCCCATGCCGCGGAAACGGAAGCTGTTGCCGAGACTGATGTCGATATTGGCGCGCGGCGCGAACGGACCGATTGGCTTGTTCGTGCCCGCTACCTGCGGCGGTGGCCGCTCGCCTGCCACCGTGCTGTCCGGACGCACCACTACCACGTCGTCGCCAAGCTTCGGCGCGGACTGCTCCGGCATATCGAACAGCGCGTGATCGACCACGAATTTACCGTTGATCGCCATGCCGCCCTGTGCCCCCGCGTTCGCCACGCTCGCGCTGCCTGATAGCGACAGATTGCGGTCCGGCGCCGCAAACAATTCCAGCTTGTCCGCGACGATACTCGCGGTCAAATCCGGCTCCGCGCCATCCAGGCGCACACGGCCGGTGGCGCGCAGCGTGCCGCTTGCACCGTGAAACTCGACCTGCTGGAAGTCCACCAGATTTTGCGAGAGCGCGATGCGCACCACGCCGTCCTTCAACTGCACACCCTGGTCGACCATCGTCGCCGACAAGCCATCGCCGATCAGCGACCCCGTCAGGTTCGGCTTGGCGACCGTGCCGCCGAGCGCGAGTTTCAGCGCGAGGTGGCCGTCGAGCAGATAGCTCGGCCCGAACAACCCGCCGGTCGTTTTCAGCGACGGCACGTTCGCATTCACATTCCCGCTGACCGCGCCCTCTTCGTTGACGGTCAGGAAGCCGTCGCGCGTCACGAGTGTGGTGTGCGCGTCGGCGTCGATCACGCCGATCCGGCTGGCCTGTGCGTGCAAGGTCGCATTTAGCCGATTGCCGCCGCTGAATTCAGCGCGCGCGGTCATATCCGTGATGCCCAGCGAGGCCAGACCACGGCCGATCTCGACCGTGACGTCGCCGCTGCGACGCTTCAACTGGACGTGGCCGCTCGCGGTGCTGCCGAGCGCGAAATCCCAGTCACCGTCGAATACCAGATCGGTTTTGACGGCCGGTGGCTCGCCGGTGATTTGCCGCCGCAGATCCTGCAGGCGCGCGAGTGAAATGTCGGTCAAGGTGCCCGCGGACTGGATCTTGCCGTGGTCGAACGCGAACGATTTCAGGCTCAGCACCGCGCCTTCGAGCGTGAGGCGGGTCGCACCGAGCGTCAGACGGTTCGGCCCGGCGCTTACGGCGAGCGGCGACTCGAGATTCAACGCTGGTGTGCCGCGATTCTGCAGACGGGTCACGGTGCCGTCCCAGCGCGTGCCGTCACGTGCTTCAGTCAATTTGCCGTTGGCGGCGAGCGTCAGATCGAGCGGACGGTCCTGCAATTTGCCGGTGGCCGCCGCCTCCAGCGTATGGTTGGCACGCGTGCCCGACAGGCGCGCCGTGAGCGTGGTGAGATCGACGCCGCCGGCGCTGAGATTGCGCGCGTCGGTCGTGAAAACGAGCGCGCCGTTTGCGCCGTCGCGCAGTTCGGCGTGACCTTCCGCATGGCCGATGCGGTTACTGCTGAACACCACACTGTCCGCCTTGTAGTTCAGCACGACATTCGGATGCGCGAACGAGCCGGTGACGTCGCCATCCGCGGCGATAAGACCGGCTAGGCCGAAACCAAGGCGTTCAAGTTCCGGCGCATCGACCCGGAAACGCAGCCGGTCACCGCGCGCGCCGAAGCTGCCCTGCAAATCCACCTGATTGCCCGCCACCGAAAGATTCGCGCGGCTCGGCAGGATCCGCGAGCCGGACAACTGGACCACGCCGCCGCCCGTCAGCGGCAGGCCGTCGTAGACGCTCGGGCCGAGTTTGAATTCGGCCTTGGTTGTGAAGACCGGGCCGAGCATGCCGGCTGCGGTGAGCGTGCCGTTCACGCGTGCCTCGATCTTGTGGGCAGGCGGCGCAGTGTGTCTGGGCGGCGGCGTTTTACGTTGAACCACTTCGGTCCGCACGGCGGCCTTGGCGGTGTTCTTCACCACGGCGGCGGCCTTGTCGCCAGGGGCAGCGCTTTTCGCACCGGCGGTGCTGCCCGCTTCTGCCGCGCCTTGTGCGACTTTCGCACCTTTCACGTTTTTGGCAGTACTTGCCGCAGGCGCCGGGCCCGTTACCGGCGTGCGGGACGGCATCTGCGAAGTCAGCGTCAACGGATCGAAATCAGTCAGCTGCGCTTTCAGGTTGTAGGTGGAATTCGCGTCGTGCTTAAGCGCACCGGACAGATCGATTCGGCCCTTGCCCGATGTGACACGCACGTCGTTGAAGCTCAAGCGCGCGGGATCGAAGGTCACCTTGCCTTGCGCGCGCAACCCCGCTTTCGGGTCGGCGAGATCGAGTGTCAGGCTTTGCACGTCGTCGTTCAGACGGATGCCGATCGGACCGGAAAGCTGGGTAGGCCGCACGGTCGCTTCAAGTGCGTTCAGGTCGAGTCCTGCAACTTGCAGATCGAACTGGCCGCGTTTGCCAGTCAGCGCGCCGCCGCCCGTAAGCGTGGCGCTTTTCACGAGCCGTACCATCAGGTTCGAAATGCGCTGCGCCTGCGCGTCGAGCCGCACGTCGGCGTTGGCATCGATCACAGGGAGCAGGTTCTGGTCGATCGCACCGGGTTTGGCGTTGACGATCGAAATATGGCCAGCGACGGCGAACCCCGCTGCGGCTTTTGCTGCTGCATCGGTGTTGACGCCGCCTTTGCCGTTTTTGACAACGTGTTGCGGCTCGGCAATACCAGTAGCGCTGCTGGCGCCGGCGGTGCTCGCGGCGCGGGAAGCGCTGGCCGAACTCACCGCACTAGCCCCACTAGCCGCACCCAACGTCACGCCACCAGCCGCATCCGGCCCCACCGGCTGCAGTTCCGCCCGCACGGCCAGATCCGCCAGCGGTGCGCCTGGTGCAAACGCCTGCGGGTTGATGTGATCAAAAGTCAGCGTGGCGCGTTGCAACGGCACGTCGCCGAACGGCGTAGCCTCGACTCGCGCATGGCCGGCGAGCTTCATGCCGCTAGCGTCGAGTTCGGCGATGAGATTCTCCAGCGACCCAGTCAGATGGCCGCCCACCTGCACAGCTTCGTTGTTGACCTTGCCCGAATAGCCGAGGTCGCCGGTCAGCGGAAACGGCCGCACCCCATCTAGCTTCGCAGTTGCCGTCACGGCGCCGAACGGCGTGTCGAGCCGCTCGATCGCGGCCTCGTGGTGCCGGCCGTCGCTGCGGCCATGGAACATGAAACGGGACAGCTCGGTCGTCGACCCGCCCTCGTGCAACAGCAGCTTGTCGACCTGCACGTCGCGCACCTCGAGTTGCATCGGCAAGCGCAAGTCTTGCGGCAGTTTCAGCGGCGCGCTGCTGCTCGACGACGATGAACCGATACGGGCATCGATCGTACCGACATGCAGATAGTCGATCGCGAAGCGCCAAGGCTTGTGCGTCAGTTCCCAGCGACCGGCCACGCGGTCGATCTGGATATCGGTGCCGCTGCCGTCGAGACTGCGCCAGCGCACCTGCCGGAGTTGCACGCCGTGGGCGATAGCGCCGCTCTCGAGCGTGCCGGTCAGCTTGCCGCCCAGCAGTTTGACGGCCGCCTGCCACGCGTACGCCGTGCCACGCTCAGTCGTCAGCGCGCCGTACAGCAGGCCGATCGCCACGGCGACCAGCAGCACCAGCACGGCGACCATCCACGCAAGCGTTTTCAGCAACAACCGCCCGCGACGGCGCCTGGGCGGCGGCGCATCGGACGGAGGCTGCTGTCCGGGCTCCCCTGGCGGAAGAGCGCCGGGCGGCTGCGCGGGAGGTTGGGCGGAAACGTCCGTGGTCATGCGTGGATCATGTAAAAGCGGCTTTCCATCAGAAGGCGATGCCGAGGGTCAGGTACGGCCGCACGCTCCGGTTGCGGATCCCGTAGGCGACATCGACGTTGACCGGGCCGACCGGGCTGCGCCAGCGCGCCCCAACGCCGACGCCGGGATAAAAGACTTTCTCGCCCCAGGTATCGGTGGCGGTGCCGACGTCGAAGAACGCGGCTGCGCCCCAGTCGTGATTGAACCAATGCTGGTACTCCGCCGACGCGGTCACGAGATACTTGGTGGGCAGCACCGAGCCGTCGACGTTATTACCAATGCTTTGATAGCTGTAGCCACGTATCGAATTCGAACCGCCCGCGCGGAACAGCAGCGAAGCCGGAATCCCGCTCGAACTGCCGCTCGTGAACACGCCGCCGAGTTCGGCGCGGATCAGCACAAGGTCTTCCCTGCCGATCGGCAGGTACTGCTGGCCACGGGCGTAGGCGCGCGCGAACGTCTGGTCGGTCAGCGCGCCTTTGACCGCGAAGCCCGCTTCGACGTGAATCAGGTTGCCCGAACGCGGGAACAGCGGATCGTCGGTATTGCGACGGGTCCACGACCATGACGGCACCAGCGCGCGACTGGTGGTCGGTGCGGCCGCATTCTGGTCGAGCCGGTCCTGGTAATAGAGGATCGCGTAGTTGTAGTCGATGAACTGCGACGTCCGGGCCCGCTGCACGCCGCCGCGGATACTGTAGATGCGTGTGTCGGACACGTCGGTCGTGGTGTAGGAAGCCAGCACGCTATTGGTCCACGCGCGCGGCCCCGGCGGCATCGCGAGCTGGATTTGCCCGTACTGCTGGATCTGGTCGATACGGCCGTCGACCGTGAACGGCCACGCTTTGCCAAAGGTGTCGAGATACGAATACGAACCCTGGATCAGCGGGCCGTTGTCGGTCGAATAACCCACGCCGCCGCGGATACTGTTGTACGGATACTCCGACACCTTCACGTGCATCGGCGTCTCGACCGGTTTGGCGGGATCACTGTCCACGTCGATCGCCACGCTCGCGTAGTACGGCGTGTTCTGCAACTGCCGCTGCAATTCGGCGATGCGTTGCACGTCGTAGATATCGCCCTCCGAAATCGGATTCACGTTGTCGACGATCTGTTCCGGATAACGCCGCGTGCCGGATACGTCGAGCTTGCCCATCGTGAAGGTCGCGCCGCTCTCGTACGTCACCGACAATTTCGCTTCGTGCGTACGTGGGTCGATCCGCGCTTCGGAGTGGTAGATCTTCGCGCCCAGGTAACGGCGCGACTGCAACGCCTTGAGCGAAGCGTTTTTCGCGTCGTCCCAGTCGCCTTGCGAAAACGGGTCGCCCTCGTGCAGTGAAAACGCGAAGCGTGCGGCATTTTCCTGCGCCGGGTCTTCGGTCAGCACCGGGCCGCGAAACGATAGCGAAATCGAGGTGATGAGGGTTTGCGGGCCGGGATCGACGCTCACCGTCACACGCTTCTGGTCGTCGACGGTTCGCGCGTCGGTGCGCACGACCGGCGAGAAGTAACCCTGCGTGGCGGCCAGATCGCGCACCTGCTGCGGGGTGGCCGTAATCAGAAATTCAAACTGGTCGTCGCTGATGTCGGGACGCTTGGCGAAGCGCGCCACGTCCAGATGCGCTTCAAGCAGCTTGCGCAACGAGCGCGGCGTGGCTTCGATATCGACCTTGTAGCTGGCGGGCGGGCGCCGCGCCGCGTGCGCGTCGACCGAGGCAAGCATGAGCATGACGATGCCGAACGCCAGCCACGCGTGCAGCCAGCGCCGAATGGGCGTCAGCGGCCCTCGCTCGTCACCGGTTTTGCCGCGCCGCCTATGCGGCTCTTCGATCGCACACCCCGCCAAACAGGACCTCCGGCCGTGGTTGATGAATTCTGTCGCTCGGGCTCGCCGCGGCGGCCGAAGCTCGCTATTTGACCACATCGGCGAGACCGCGCCATCTCTTAAAAGGGCGTTTGCCGTATGAGACCTGGTAGGCGTTTTGGCCCAGCGTGCCGCGCCCCATGCCGCATGCGTAGTGATTTCCACATGGACGCACGGTTCCGCTTCGCACACCGCCTCGCCGACGACGCGCCCGCCTTTGACGCATCGCGGCAGCGGGGGTTCCAGGCGTTTTTGCATGCCGGCCGCTCGCGCCGCCCATCGTTTTTCGACCACGCGCGGCGCATGCGGTAAAATTATGGAATAGGAGCGATGCCGCGCGGGTTCGCGCTTGTTCCCGTTTGTTCCCGCGAAGCAGCCGCCATTCCCCAAACCACGGACGTCTAGCCATGTATCAATCGGACATCACCCAGTTCCTGAACCAGCTCAAGCAACAAAAACCGAATCTGGAAGCTGAGCAGCGCCGTGGCCGGTCGCTGCTGTGGGACAAACAGCCGATCGACCTCGAAGAACGCGCCGAGCAGAAAGCCTCGCGCGTGGAGCAGACGCCTTACTCGTACTATCAAAACTTCTAAGCGCGTGAGTCACGCCGACGAGGCAAAGGGCGCCGCACAGGCGCCTGACGCCGCGCTTGCCGCGCCCGCCACCGATTCGACGCCGGACACTGTAGACGGCATCGCTTTCGCACGCCTGTACGGCGAGCCTCTCTTCAAGCTGCCGACGGATCTGTACATTCCGCCGGACGCGCTCGAAGTGTTCCTCGAAACGTTCGAAGGCCCGCTGGATCTGTTGCTGTACCTGATCCGCAAGCAGAACTTCAACGTGCTCGACATCCCGATGGCGGATGTCACCGTCCAATACCTCGGCTACGTCGACCAGTTGCGCCAGACCAATCTCGAACTCGCGTCCGAGTATCTGCTGATGGCCGCGATGCTGATCGAGATCAAGTCGCGCATGCTGTTGCCGGTGAAGAAGGCCGATAGCGGCGACGAAGCCGAAGATCCGCGTGCCGAACTGGTGCGCCGCCTGCTCGAATACGAGCAGATGAAGCTCGCCGCGCAGCGCATCGACCATCTGCCGCAGCTTGGCCGCGATTTCCTGCGCGCCGAGGTGTATATCGAGCAAAGCATCACGCCGCGGTTCCCGGATGTGGACAGCGAAGACCTGCGCGCCGCGTGGGCCGACGTGATCAAGCGCGCCAAACTGGTTCAGCATCACAAGATTTCGCGCGAGGAGTTGTCGGTGCGCGAGCATATGAGCACGATCCTGCGGCGACTGCAGAACGCGCGCTTCATGGAGTTCTCGGACCTGTTCGACACGAGCAAAGGCGTGCCGGTGGTCGTGGTGAACTTCATCGCCATGCTGGAGTTGTGCCGCGAGTCGCTCATCGAAATCACGCAGGCCGAGCCGTTCGCACCGATCTATGTGCGCCTCGCCTATCTGCCGGCTTGATGCCGCACAACGGGGCCTGCATGCGCCAGCGCTGCCGCAGACGCCTCCTTTCGGTGCACCCCGGGAACAAATCCACTACAATCCCGCGCTCCGAACCTGTCATTACCAGCGAGGCCGCGGGCCACGCGAAAACCTGAGTTTTTGCGCCAACCGAGTCTCGCGCCGCGCGAGGAAATCCCTGTCCGATCATGAAAGTCATCAGCTCGATCCATGAATTGCGCGACCAGTTGCGCGGCCAGAATCGCACCGCCTTTGTGCCGACCATGGGCAATCTGCACGAGGGCCATCTGTCGCTGATGCGCCTCGCGCGCCAGCACGGCGATCCGGTGGTGGCGAGCATCTTCGTCAACCGCCTGCAGTTCGGCCCGAACGAAGATTTCGACAAATACCCGCGCACGCTCGAAGCCGACATCGAGAAGCTGCAGAAAGAAGGCGTCTACGTGCTGTTCGCGCCGACGGAACGGGATCTGTACCCGGAACCGCAGGAGTACCGCGTGCATCCGCCGCACGATCTGGGCGACATCCTCGAAGGCGAATTCCGGCCGGGTTTCTTCCAGGGCGTATGCACGGTGGTGATGAAGCTGATGTCGTGCGTGCAGCCGCGCGTCGCGGTGTTCGGCAAGAAGGATTACCAGCAGTTGATGATCGTGCGCAGCATGTGCCATCAGTTCGCGCTGCCGACCGACATCATCGCCGCGGAAACCGTGCGCGATAGCGACGGCCTCGCGCTCAGCTCGCGCAACCGCTTTCTGGAAACGGCCGAACGCGCCGAGGCGCCGATGCTGGCTGCCGAGCTCAATCGCGTGCGCGATGCGGTGCTTGCAGGCGATCGCGACTTCGCAAAACTCGAACAGGCAGCGATGGCGGCACTGGCCGCACGCGGCTGGCAGCCTGATTACATCGCGGTGCGCAAGCGCTCGAATCTGCTGGCGCCGGGCGCGCAAGACATGAATGCGGAGTTGGTCGTGCTGGCTGCCGCCAAGCTCGGCACCACCCGTCTCATCGACAACCTCGAAATCTGAAGCCGTCTTAGGCTGCGCAAACACGCATTAGAAGTACAAGGGATTGGTCATGCAACGCAACATGCTGAAGTCGAAAATCCATCGCGTCGCGGTCACGCACTGTGAACTGCACTACGAAGGTTCGTGCGCGATCGACGAAGACTTGCTGGAAGCCGCGAACATCATTGAAAACGAACGGATCGACATCTGGAATATCAACAACGGCGAGCGTTTCTCGACGTACGCGATCAAGGGCGAACGCGGCAGCGGCATGATTTCGCTGAACGGTTCGGCCGCACGGCGTGCTCAACTGGGCGATCTGGTGATCATCGCGGCGTTCGCCGTGGTCGACGAAGCGGAATTGAAGGCAGGCTGGAAACCGGATCTGGTGTTCGTCGACGACAACAACAAGATCAAGGGCAGCCGCGATCACGTGCCGACCCAGAACTGGACCTGAGCCGGATCTGAACCGGCCTTTCACCGCACGGCACGGTTCCACAAAGCGGGCGGCCACGCCGCCTGCCATTCACTTCAAGCCTTTTTACCGGCGCCGTTGGTCCACTGGATGATCGGCTGCCATTGCTCCAGATCCTTCTCCACACGGCTTTTCGCGACGTCCCACAAAGTCAGGCCGTGCGCCGCCAGTTGCACGTAATTCTGCGTGTCGCGCAGGTAACCCAGCACCGGCAGCTTCAAGCCCTCGACAAAGCGATGCAGTTGCTCCGCTGAGCGCGTGCGCGCGTCGACGCGCATGCCCACCACGCCGATCTCGATCGCGCCTTTCCTGACCGCCTTCTCCTTGGCCAGCCGCTCGAGAAATTCCTGGGTGGCGAGAATATCGAACATCGACGGCTGCAGCGGCACGATCACCTTGTCGGCGAGATCCAGCGCGATATTCAGGCGATTGCCATGCAAGCCGGCCGGCGTGTCGATGACCGCGTGTTCCAGACCTCTGGGCGGTTTGGCGGGGTTCTCGAGGTCGACCTCCCAGGTCTCGATGGCCGGCAGCGCAGGCGGCCGCAGCGACAGCCACGCGTGCGACGACTGCTGTTTGTCCATGTCCGCCAGCGCGATCCATTCCCCTTGCGACGCGAAATAGCCGGCCAGATTGGTGGACAGCGTGCTTTTGCCCACGCCGCCCTTCGGATTCGCCACCACGATTACCGTCATGAATTCTCCCGGAAAGAAGGCTGGGCGCCGCCAGCCGGTTTACCGCGCAGTTTGCTCTGACTTGCGCCGATGTGCCCTGATCCGTGCCCGTTTCAGGTTCACCCGCCGATCCAGCCGTTGATAATATCGACAAATTCACTGGGGCCGAAGCCCCCAAACGGCTATTGGCCGCCTTACATCGCTATTTTTTCCATCGAGGACCCGAATCTCATGAGCAAACTTCGCCCGGAATACTCCATCGAGCGTCTGCACGAACGTCAGAAGGGCAAGCTGCCCGGCTTGCTAGGCGTGCAGGTTCTGGCGCTGGAGGAAGGCACGCTGACCGCTGAATTGACCGTGCGCGAGGAGTTGCTGGCGCCGAACGGCTTTTTGCATGCCGCCACGGTGATCGGTCTCGCCGATACCGCCTGCGGCTATGCATGCCTCGCCCACCTGCCCGAGACGGCGCGCAATTTCACGACCATCGAACTGAAAAGCAATTTTCTCGGCACGGCGACGGAAGGCACGATCCGCGCGGTCGCCAAGGCCGTCCACCTGGGCCGCAGCACGCAGGTGTGGGACGCCACCGTCACCGATCCGAACGGCAAAACGATGGCGCTGTTTCGCTGCACGCAGATCGTGTTGTATTGATTGATTGGCGCGGGGGGATGCGGCGCAGGGTCCGGAATGCCCGGAACGCCTGAAGTACGCCTCGCTCAACGCAATAAAAAAAGCACGCGGCCACACGGCGCGTGCTTTTTTGTTGCCGGCGCGCTGAAGCGCCGGCGCGGTTTCGTGCCTGGGTGAGGCGTATCAGGCGGCCACTGCGCGCGGCGCCTTCGCACCGCTCAGCGCCAACGCACCGGCGCCGAGCAGCGACTGCACAACCAGAGTCACCGCCCAGAAAGCCGGATATTCCCAGCCGCCGTGCGGCGACGCGACCCCCCAGCCGTTCTGCAGATGCTGCGACGTTGCGCCGAGCATGAACGGCAGCAGCACCAGCGCGACCCAGCGGACCTGCACGCCAAGCAGCAGCGCAATACCGCCGATCAATTCGACGAACGCCGTCACATAGCCGAGCCAGCCCGGCAAGCCGAGCGAAACGAAAAACTGCGCCGTTCCCGGCAGCGTGAAAACGAAAATCTTCTGCAAGCTGTGCGCGAGATAGAGAACGCCCAAGGCCAGACGAAGGATCAAGGCGGCCAGATCGGCGGAGCGGTTCGAGTTCATGACGAGTCCTTTACGAGAGGGAGACGACCCGCATCGGGCGTCGACGTCACGACTGTATTCGAACCAAATGAGGTGAAAAACCACCTCTTAGGCTTTGATTATTTCCCAATGGGATTTAATCACCACCATCCGGTCAGGTTCGCTCAACCAATCGCAGCGAAAAGCTTCGGAAGATCGAGGTGCTCAGCAAGCGTGTCGGCCAGTCGATCCAGCGAGGCCTCACGCAACGCCGGGTAGTCGATTTTCTCGGCGTCGCTCAGTCCCGCCCACGCCAGCAGTGCGGCGCACGCGGCCGGCGTGTCGAACAGCCCGTGCACGTAGGTCGCGAGAATTTGGCCATCGGCCGAGATCGCGCCGTCCGGATGCGCATTTGGCGTTTCGCCCAGTTGCAGCGCGGGCGAGCCGAGCGCCGGACCCTGCGTCTCGCCCATATGAATCTCGTAGCCGGCTACCTCGGGCGCCCCGGGCAACGCGAGATGCCCCGTCACGTTCTTGAGCGTTTTGTCGCGCGTCAGCACCGTCGAGTAATCGAGCCAGCCTAAGCCCGCGCTCGTTCCAGGCGCGCCTTCCACGCCGTGCGGGTCGGCCACTTCGCGTCCGAGCATCTGCATGCCGCCGCAAATTCCGATTACGCGGCCGCCGTAGCGCAGATGCCGTTGCAGCACCGTGTCCCAGCCTTGCGCACGCAAAAAGGCCAGATCGCCCGGCACGTTTTTCGAACCCGGCAGGATGATCAGATCGGCCGGCGGAAGCGGCGTGCCGCTTCGCACGTAATGAAAATCGACCTGCGGATGCGCGCGCAGCGCGTCGAAATCCGTGTGATTGCTGATGTGCGGCAGCACCGGCACGACTACCCGCAACATCCGGTTCGGATCGTCGCTTTGGCCGCTGTGTGCCGCTCGCAACTCAGGTGGCAGCATGTCTTCGGCGTCCAGCGTCAGACCGTGCAGATACGGCACCACGCCGAGCACCGGTTTGCCGGTCTTCGCTTCGAGCCAGTCGAGTCCGGGCTTGAGCAAACTGACATCACCGCGGAAGCGATTGATGATGAAGCCCCGCACACGCGCCTGCTCGCTGTCCGACAGACACGCGAGCGTACCGGTCAGATGCGCGAACACGCCGCCCCGGTCGATGTCTGCCACCAGCACGACCGGACAATCGACCGCTTCAGCGAAACCCATGTTGGCGATATCGCGGTCGCGCAGATTGATCTCGGCGGGACTGCCCGCGCCTTCGACAAAAATCGTGTCGTACGCCGCTTGCAGACGCGCATACGATTCCAGAACTGCCTCGAAGGCGACCGGCTTGTAGTCGTGATACGCGCGTGCATCGAGATTCATGCGCGCTTTGCCGTGGATGATCACTTGCGCGCCACGGTCGCTCGTCGGCTTGAGCAACACCGGGTTCAGATCGGTGTGAGCGGCAATGCCCGCGGCCACCGCCTGCAAGGCCTGCGCACGGCCGATCTCGCCACCGTCGACCGTCACCGCGCTATTGAGCGCCATGTTCTGCGGCTTGAACGGCGCGACCCGCACGCCGGCGCGGCGTGCCAGCCGGCACAGACCCGCGACGAGCGTGCTCTTGCCTGCGTCGGACGTGGTGCCCTGAATCATCAGCGTGCCGCGCGGCACAGGTACGGCGTCATGCGGGTTCGAAATGGCGGTCACGGAATATCGGCTTGGGCGGTAAATAGGCAAATGCGGACAATGAATGCGGGCGATGAACGCGGCATTATCCCATCGTGCCGGCACGCACTGCACGCCGGTACAATCACGCGATGATTTCCCGCGACCTCACCTTCGTTCTCGGCGGCGCCCGTTCGGGCAAGAGCGTGCACGCCGAAAAACTGGCGAACGACAGCGCCCTACCCGTCACGTACATCGCCACCGCGCGCGTAGCCGACGACGCCGAATTCAGCGCGCGGATCGCGCATCATCGCGAGCGGCGTCCAGCGCATTGGGCTTTGCACGAAGCAGACGTGGATCTCGCCGGCGCCGTCACGCAAATCGACGCGCCGGGTCACTGCATTCTGATCGACTGCCTGACGCTGTGGCTCGCCAACCTGCTATGCCCACCTGACGGCGACGGCTTGCCGGTCGATCACTATCACACGCACTTTGCCGCTTTCGAAGCAGCGCTCATCAACGCCAGAGGCAAGATCATCGTGGTCAGCAATGAAATCGGTTTGGGCGTGGTGCCGCTCGGCGCGGAAACACGCCTCTATGTCGACGAACTCGGGCGGCTCAATCAGCGCATTGCCGCGTTGAGCACCCAGGTCACGATGATGGTCGCGGGCTTGCCGCTCGCCTTGAAAACAGCGGGAGGCGCGTGATGCTGTCGCTGCCTTTGATCGTTACGCTGGCAACGGCGGGGGTCGCAGTCGACCGTTGGCTCGGCGAGCCGCGCACCGCGCATCCGCTGGTCGGCTTCGGCAAATGGGCGATGCGCCTCGAAACGCACTACAACACCGGCCGGCGCTTGCGTCTCAAGGGACTACTCGCCTGGTCGCTGACGGTAATGCCGCCGGTGCTGATCGCCTGGTGGCTCGTCTCCGTGCTGCCTTTTTTTGCGGCCTGCGCGGTGCATGTCGTGTTGCTGTGGTTCGCGCTCGGCGCACGCAGCCTGCACGATCACATTGCGCCGATCGCCGAGGCGCTGGCGCGGCGCGATCTGGCGCAAGCGCGCCTCTTGACCTCGCGCATCGTGTCGCGCGAAACCGCTCATGCCGACGAAGCGGCGCTGTCACGCGCCGCCGTCGAATCGGCGCTGGAAAACGGCAACGATGCGATCTTCGGCGCACTGTTCTGGTTCGCGATCGCGGGCGGTCCGGGCGCGCTGGGGTTTCGTCTGGCCAACACGCTCGATGCCATGTGGGGCTACCGCACGCCGCGCTATTTGCGCTTCGGCTGGGCCGCCGCGCGCATCGACGATGTGCTTAACTGGATTCCCGCGCGCCTTACCGCGGCGAGCTACGCCTTGCTCGGCGACACGCGCACCGCGCTGCGTTGCTGGCGCGAACAGGCGCCGCGTTGGGACAGTCCGAATGCCGGGCCGGTCATGGCGTCGGGCGCGGGCAGTCTGAATGTGTTGATCGGCGGACCCGCGGTGTATCACGGAGCGCTTGAACACAGGCCGACGCTTGGTTTCGGACACGCTGCGAAGGCCAGTCACGTTACGGCGGCGTTGATGCTGGTCGAACGGACGGTCATTCTCTGGCTGGCGGTACTGATCGTGCTGGCGTTGCTAAGTGTGCCCTTTCATGGTTGATCGAATGGTTGAGCGCACGACCAATTCCGGCATCACGTTCAACGCCGTGGTTCACGGCGGCAATCTGCACGAAGCGGCTGAGCGTTACGGCATTCCGTACGCGCAATGGCTCGACCTGTCGACGGGTATCAATCCGCACGGCTATCCAGTGCCACCGGTTCCCGCCGATGCCTGGCGCCGCCTGCCCGACGACGGTGACGGTTTTGCAGCCTGCGCAGCGCGTTACTATGGCGCGCCCGATGCAGCCCATGTGCTACCCGTCGCGGGCAGCCAGGCAGGGATTCGCGCACTGCCGGTGCTTTTGCCACGTGCCCGGGTTGGCATCGCGCCGCTCACATATAGCGAATATGCGCCCGCATTCGAGCGTGCTGGGCACGAGGTCGTGCCACTGGATGTGTCCTGGGACACTTTACCCGACGCGCTCACTCACGTTGTCGTCGTGAATCCTAACAATCCGACCGCTGAACATCTCAACGCCGACAAGCTGCTGCGCTGGCATAAGCAACTCATCGCACGCGGCGGCACGCTGCTGATCGACGAGGCATTCGCCGATACGATGCCTTCGGCGTCGCTCGCGGCAAGTACTCATCGCGATGGGTTGATCGTGCTGCGTTCGCCGGGGAAATTCTTCGGGCTCGCGGGTGTGCGCGCCGGTTTCGTACTCGGTGCGCCGTCTTTGCTCGACGCTTTGCGGCTTACGCTCGGGGCATGGACTGTCAGCGGCCCGGCCCGTCACGCAGTCAAAGCCGCGTTTGAAGACACGGCGTGGCAGCAGCAGATGCGCACGCTGCTCGAAGCCGAGAGCGTCCGTCTGGTAAGACTGTTGCAGGCCCACGGTTTCGCCACGCACAGCACACCGCTCTTCGCATGGACCGCCGACGAGCGCGCCGCCGCTCTGCATGAAGCGTTAGCACAACGCGGCGTGTGGACACGGCTCTTCACAGCAACGGGCAGCGTGCGTTTCGGGCTGCCTGCCAGCGACACGGAATGGACACGCTTTGAAGAGAGTCTGCGCGAGGCTGTTCGATGATTCGACTCGCGCGCTTCGTCATCGCCGCAGCACTTGGAGCGAGCACGCTGCACGCGCACGCCGCGATCACCATCACCGACGACACCGGCGCGACCGTCACGCTGTCCGTTCCCGCACAACGCGTCATCAGTCTCGCGCCGCACGTCACCGAACTGCTGTACGCCGCGGGCGGTGGCGCGAAACTGGTCGGCGCCGTGTCCTACAGCGACTATCCACCCGAAGCGAAGCAACTGCCGCGTGTCGGCGACAACAAGGCGCTCGACCTCGAACGAATCGTCGCGTTGAAGCCCGATCTGATCGTCGTATGGCGGCATGGCAATGCGCAGCGCCAGCTCGATCGTCTTCGTGAGATGCATGTGCCGCTGTTCTTCAGCGAGCCGCATCATCTCGACGATGTTGCCGTGTCGCTGACGAAGCTCGGGCAATTGCTCGGCACCTCGCCGACCGCCGATGCGGCGGCCGCAGCATACCGTCAGGACATCGCACGACTGCGTACGCACTATGCGAGCCGCCCGCCTGTCGGCGTGTTCTATCAGGTGTGGGATCAGCCGTTGATGACGCTCAACGGCGAACATATGGTCAGCGACGTGATCGCGCTATGCGGCGGCCGCAATGTGTTTGCGAAACTCGAACCGCTGGTGCCGACCGTCTCGACCGAAGCAGTGCTAGCCGCGAATCCGGAAGCGATCGTCACCGCGGCACCCGGCGCAACCAAACCGGACACCGCCTTGCCGCAACTCGATACATGGCGCGCGTGGCCGAGCCTTAAAGCAGTGGCGAACAACAATCTGTTCGCCATCGACGGCGATCTGATCAACCGGCCGGCGCCTCGTATTGCGCAGGGGGCAAAGCAAATGTGCGAAGACCTGGAGCTAGCGCGCTCGCGCAGGAAGAACGACACGCAGTGATGCCGCTGCGAAAGCTGTGAAGCAGGCAGCGCCGAGTTAGCGCGAGACGGCGTCCGCCCGCTTGAACGGCCAGCGTTCGAATTCGGAAAGCCGCAGCCGATAGCGCGCAACATTACCCAGGTAGAGTTGATCGAGATCGGACTGAATCGCATCGACGAACGAAGATACCTCCGCCGCATCCACCTGATTCTGTGCGAGAGTTTCAATCTCACCGCGCGTACCAGCAAGGCCGCCGCGAATCACCTCCTGCACGACCTGTATCAACGCATTGCGATACTTGAGGCGAAACGCGTCCGGCTCGCCGATAGATTGTCGAATCGCCAGATAACGCTGACACGAGCGCTCGTACGCCCAGATGAAGACGTCGCGCAACAACTCGACACGATTGGCCTCGTACACCCCGAGCGTGCCGTCGACGTAGGCCTTTTCGGGAACGTCGATGAACGACAGCGGACATAGATTCTGCCGGATCAGAGGGATATTCGCGGTCAGACGCGAGACCCTTTTGTTGACGTCTTCGAACGGCTGCAGATAGGGCAAATGCACCATGCTGAAGAAAGCCTGCTCGAAAGGATCGTCGATCTGGGCGGCCTTGTTCAACACCGCCTCGAAGCATTCCGCGATTTGCTGCGGTACGGCGAGCGGAAAAAATACGGTGCCGCTGATCTCCACTTCGCGCGCGCGCAAACGACCACTGGCGAACGGGTCGGACATCAGATTGTCGGAGAGAATCGCGTGCAGATTCAGTACGGTGAATCGATTGAAGCCCACTTCGTCCGCGCTCTCGACGATCATTTCGATCGCGGCCTTGTGGTTCAGGATCATCTGCGTTTCCTGAGCGTCCTTGCCTTCCGCAATGTGCCCTTGCTCGATCAGCCGCACGGTGTCGAGCCGCGTGTAAGTATTGCCCTCGAGTCGCGACGACGCCCACGACAAATCGATCAGAAGCCGGCTCATGATGTCGCGTGCGTAGGTGCCGGCCGGCCGCACATCCGCCGACGTGCGGCCCCATTCATGCAGCCGTTCACGCTGCGCTTGCGATAGATACGCGTCCTGATTCGGACGATAGCGTTCGAGAAACGCACGGTTATAGCCGACCGGCCGGCGCTCGTGCAGCGGCCGGTTCACTTCCGCGCGCACCTCGAGCCCAGCACTGGATACGGGCACGTAGGCCTCGCCGGAAGTGCTTGCGCCAGCGACAACCTGGGTGGGGGAAGCAGCCGCGCCAGGAGCCGCAGCCTGCTTGTAGGACACTGCCCGGCCGGCACCTTCCGAGACGATCCGGCCCGTTTCGAGCAACACGTCAAGACGACGTTGCAGCGTACGGCGTTGCATGGGATGGCGGCGCCCGGCAAGTGCCGCTGCAAGCGCACGAACGCCTCGCCCCTCGGCGCTTGCCGCGATGAGCTGCTCGATCAGATCCAGTTCCTGCTTGATGCCACTGCTGTTCATGCGCGCCACCTCTTGCCAATGTGTCGCGATAAATCCTAATCGCGACACTTTTTCATGGCATTGTGGCACAAATCGCGTGAATCGCGACACTTTTTGCGTCTCAAAGTGTCACGATTTCTGTTTTCGCGACAAATTTCCTGAAAAAGTGTCACGAATAAGGCTGGACTGACGCGATTCGGGGGACTGCGGGGACCAAGCTCCGTCCCTCACACATTCCATCTCACCAACGACCACTGCTGCGTTTCATCATCCCTGCGCAGCCAGACAATCCCCGCCATCTCCAACGACCAGCGCAGACAGCTTTCCACCGGCACCTCCAGCACCAGCGAAGCGATCACCCGTATGACGCCGGCATGCGTGACCACATACGCCGGCGACAACTCGCGCGTCAGCGCAAACGCGTCGAACCACGCTCGCACCCGCGCGACGAATTGCGCGACGCTCTCGCCGCCATGCGCACGCGCGTGCTCGAAGTTGGCCGCCCAGGCGTCGAGCAGTTCGCGATCGATTGCGTCCCAACGCTGCTCCTCCCAATCGCCGAAATTCATTTCCTTCAGACGATCGTCGTGACTGAGCGCGCAACCGAAATCGTTCGCCATGACCGCAGCGAGAGTCGCGCAACGCGTCAACGGACTCGACATCAGCACACGCGGCGGCGGTATCTGCAAGGTCGCCAGTTTCAGCGCAAGAGCACTTGCCGACACCTCGACGTCTTCGGCGAGCGCTACGTCGCTGTGGCCGTAGCACACCCCTGAATCGAGCGCGACGGCAGGATGACGGATCAGGACGATATCCATGCGAGCCCCACGAGGTAGATGCTCAGTTCAAAGATCTGTTGCGCGAAGCCGAGGCAGTCGCCGGTGTAGCCACCAATGCGTCTGACGAAATAGCGGCCCAATGCAAAGCGCAACGCCACCAGTATGACAAGCGTCACGCAGGCGAAGCGCCAATTCGGCGAATCCAGCAAGTTCGGCCAGAGCAACAACGGCAGACCGAACACCGCGGCGCAGAGCAACGCGGGGCCGCTCAAGCGTTGCGCAACCGGTTTGGCTTTGCCTTCGGCGCGCACGTAGTCGAGTGTGGCCAGATAGCTGATGGCGAACACACGGCTCGCGGCATGCGCTGCAATCATCAGACTTGCGGCGCGCATCGGCGGCAACGCGGTGAGCGTCTGCCACTTCAGTGCTAGCGCAATCACGAGCGCGATGGCGCCGAAAGCGCCGATGCGCGAATCATGCATGATGCGCAACACGTCCTCGCGCGTATAGGCGCCACCGAACGCATCGACGCAATCGGCGAGTCCGTCCTCGTGAAATGCGCCGGTGACGAGAAGCGACACCGCCATCGACAGAAGCACCGCCACGCCCGCGGGAAAGACATGCAACGCCGCGAGATAGACCAGCGCGCTCAATCCACCGACCAATAGACCGACGAGCGGGAAATAACGCGCCGCCGCATTCAGATAGTGCGGCTCATAGCCGACCCAGCGCGGCACAGGCACGCGCGTGAAATAGCCGAGCGCCGTGAAGAAATAGCGGAGTTCAGCGAGCGGATTCATGAGTGAGCCGAACGCACGTTTCTGTATGACTGCGCTTCGTATAACGGCTCACGCATCGCGATTGGCGACACCGGCCGATTCGAAGCTGGCCATTTCGTTAATGAACGCCGCTGCTGCGCGCAGCAACGGCACCGCGAGTACCGCGCCGGTGCCTTCGCCGACACGCATATCGAGCGAAAGCAACGGCAGCGCACCGAAATGATCGAGCATGCGCCGATGCCCCGCCTCATTCGACGCATGCGCGAACACACAATACTCGCGGACGTTCGGTGCGAACGCATCGGCCACCAGCAACGCCGAGGTTGCGATAAAACCGTCGATAAGGATCGTCATACGCGCTTGCGCGGCAGCAAGGTATGCCCCCACCATCATGGCGATTTCAAAGCCGCCGAAGGTGGCGAGCACGTTGAGCGGATCGCTGGACGCCGCGTGATGCGCGACTGCAGAGGCGAGTACGTTGCGCTTTTTTGCAAGCCCCGCGTTGTCGAGACCGGTCCCGCGGCCTACGCATTCGTCGATCGGCACGCCGCACAAGCGGCTCATCAGACACGCGGCCGACGACGTATTCGCAATCCCCATTTCACCGAAGCCGATCACATTGGTGCCGAGCGCCGCGTGATGCCGCACGCGAGCCGCACCCGCCTGCATCGCGGTCAGCGCCTGTTCATGCGTCATGGCGGGTTCGTGCGCGAAGTTGCGCGTGCCGGCTGCGACCGGAATGTCGATGAGCCCCTCCGTCGAAGGCATCGGCGTGGCAATGCCTGAGTTGACCACTTCGAGCTCGACGCCGGAGACGCGGCTCAACGCATTGATCGCCGCGCCGCCCGTGAGAAAGTTAGCGACCATTTGCGCGGTCACCGCTTGCGGATACGGACTCACACCTTCCTGCGCAATACCGTGGTCACCGGCGAACACAATCATCGCAGGACGTGCGACCGTGGGGTGCGTCGTACGCTGGATCAGCCCCATCTGGCGCGCGAGCGTTTCCAGCCGCCCAAGACTGCCGGGCGGCTTGGTCTTGGTATCGATGATGTGTTGCAGTTCGGCACGCAGCGTTTGATCGAGCGGTTCGACTTCGGTCAATCCCGCCAATCCCGGCAATCCTGGTAAAGAAGTCATAGACGTTTCTAGAAAAGAGAGTGTTTTTATCAAGCGCTTAGCCTGCTGACGTGTCATGCGCCGCAGGCGATTCGTGACGCGAGCGCGGCGCGGGAATCAGCGCCTCATGCTCGCCGTCGCGAATCAGAATCAACGGATAGCCGAACGCACGGCTCGTCAGCGTCGGCGTTAGCACGTCGTGCACCGGCCCGGCATACGCGCCGCCGTTGCCGTCGAGCAGCAACGCATGCGTTGCGAAGCGGCGCGCCAGGTTCAAGTCGTGGCACGAAAACATCACTGTACGCCGAGGTTCGCGTGTCCAGGCGGTCAGCGCTTCGAGACAGTCGATCTGATGGTGCAGATCCAGATGCGAGAGCGGTTCGTCGAGCAGCAACAACGGCGCTTCCTGGCATAACACCCCCGCGAGCGCAACGCGTTGACGTTCGCCACCGGAAAGCGACAGCACGTCGCGCGCAGCGAATGCGGCGAGGCCCAAAACGTCCAGTGCGGCATGCGCGGCCGCGCGATCGGCCTCGCCCTCCCAACCCCAGCCGGTCAAATGCGGAAAGCGGTTCAGCATCACGATGTCGAGCACGGTCGCGCTGAAGGCGTCCGCAGCGCTTTGCGGCATCAGCGCGCGACGCTGCGCGAGCGGCAATGGCTGCCAGTCGGCGAGACGCACGCCGTCGAGTTCGACATGACCCGCCGATGGCTGCGCCAGACCGGCAAGCGTGGATAGCAAGGTCGTCTTGCCCGCGCCGTTGGGGCCCGCGATGCACCAGATCTCGCCCGCATAGAACGTATGCGTGAATGCGTCGAGCAAGGTGCGCATGCCCGCACGCAAGGTCAGGCGTTGCACGCTAAGCGCCGAATGCGGAGCGTTGTGTGCGTTCATCATCGGCACCTGCGCAACAGCATCCACAGAAACACGGGCACGCCGACGATCGACGTGATCACGCCGACCGGCAATTGCGCCGGTGCGATCACCGTACGCGCAATCAGATCCGCGCCCATCACCGCGACACCGCCACCGAGCGCCGCTGCGGGCAGCAGCATGCGCTGATCGTTGCCGAACGCGAGCCGCAACATATGCGGCACAACGAGCCCGACAAAACCGATCGTGCCCGCCGTGGTCACCGCCGCAGCGGCCGCCAGCGACGCCACCAGATATACGCGCAGGCGCAGCGGCATCACCGCAACACCGAGCGCCTGCGCGGCGGCATCGCCCCGCAGCAGCACATTCAGGCGCGGCGCAGCGGGTACGATCGCCATCAGCACGACGACGAGCGCGGCGAGCGCCGTCCATGGCATCGCGCCGCCGTTCAGATCGCCGGTCAACCAGAACAGCATGCCGCGCAGCCGATTGTCCGGCGCAAGGTTAAGCAACAGGGTAATGACAGCGCCCCAGCCGGCCGCGATCACCGCACCGGTCAGCAGCAAACGCGGCGACGTATCCTGCGGTTCGCCCCGCCACAACTCACGGCGTGCGAGGCCGAGCACCAGCAGGATCGACACGAAGGCGCCGGCGAATGCACTGGCGTCGACGATCCACCACGCACAACCGGCGATCATCGCAACCAGCGCGAATGTCGCCGCGCCACCCGACACGCCTAATACGTAGGGTTCGGCCAACGGATTACGCAACAGCACTTGCAGCAGCGCCCCCGCCAGCGCAAGCAACGCGCCGCACGCGAAGCCGGCCAGCGCGCGCGGCAACCGCAGCGTGCGCACGATCTCGCCGGCAAGATCGCCGGACACCACATGCGACGCGTGCGACGGCAGCAGCGCCGCCAACACGCGCGCCGGCGCGATAGACACACTGCCGAGCGCGAGCGATGCCATCAGCACAACCAGCGCGATCGCCGCGAGCACGAGCCAGATCGCGGCGGCGCGCTTTGCGCTCATCACGCGCAACGTGGTCGTGGGCATCGGGCTCGAGCTACGGTTCATCGGCACGTTTTCATGCAAGTACGTTCGTCATTGCTGCTGCCAACCGACCGTGACATACGCACCGCGCCGCGGCGAGTTATACGAGTAGGCCGTTTCATAGTCCTTGTTCAACAGGTTCTGGATCTGCGCGGCGACGTACCATGCCTTCGTGATGTTGTAGCGCGCCGACAGATTCACCACGCCGTAGCCGCCCAGCGTGCCGCTGCTATCTTCACGCGCGCCGCTGACAATCCACTCGCCGCCGACACGCCACCCGGCAATGCTGCGATTTACCGCCAGCGACGCGAAGCGTCTTGCACGACGCACAAGATCGGTATCGCTATCGAGGTCGACAGGATTCTGCAACGTCACCGACGCACGCACATCCGTCTTGCCCACATGGCCGCTCCACGATCCCTCAAGCCCCTGCACCTTCGCACGGCCGACGTTCTCGGCCAAAAAGATGCCGGGCGTAACCTGCTCGTAGTCGATCAGATTCGAATAACGCGTCTGGAACGCGCTCAGACGCATCACACCCAGCGCGTTCGATGCGTACTGCAACGCTGCTTCGATCGAATGGCTGCGCTCGGGCTGGATCGACGGATTGCCGCTGAGCGGATAGTACAGATCGTCGAAGCTCGGCGCGCGGAATGAATCCGAATAGCTTGCAGTCGCCTTCCAATGCTCGGTGATATCGAAACCGTAGCCGAGATAGTAACTGTTCGCCCCGCCGAAATCGGAATACTGATCGCGCCGCACGTTGGCCTGAATCTGATTGCGCCCAAAGCGCCCCGTGTAGCCGACAAAGCCCGAATCCACATGCCGGTCGGGCGCAGTGAATGTATCCGAGTCGAGGCTCTGATCCAGATGCTCATAGCCGACCTGCAGTTTCTGCTGCGCGGCGAGCGCAAAATCGTTCTGCCACGTGTACTGGCGATTGTCGGTATCGAAGCGGCCGTTGTAGATGCCGTTGGTATTCGCCACGCTGCGGTCGTCGCCTTCGGAAACGATGAAGTGCGTGGTCCACCAGTCGGTCAGTTTGCCGTTCGCGAACACCGACATCTGGCGCACTTTGCTGTAGAGGTTGTTCAGATCGGTCGGCACGCCGTACGCGTTGTCGTAGCTGTTATTGCCGTTCGACTGGAAATAGGTGGCGCCCGCGTCCCACTTGTCGCTGAACTTGTGACGCAGCGAAGCCGAGATGCTTTCGTTCAGATAGCCGTTCGCGTTCGGATTCGCGTTGGGCGCCTGCGACGGATTGAGCGAGGAGAAGCCGTCGTCTTTCGAACGCGCGAGCGAAATGCTGAAGGTGGTGTTGCCGTCTTTATCGAGCGCGCCGTTCACGCCGGCCTGCTGCGTCTGTGTGTGATAGCTGCCATAGCCCACCGAAAAATTGAAACGCGGCGGATGGTCGCCGCCGTCTTTCGTGAACACCTGCACCACGCCGCCAATTGCGCCGGAGCCGTAAAGCGCGGACACATTGCCATTCACCACCTCAACGTGATCGATCTGGTCGAGGGGAATCTGCGCGAGTTGCGGCGCGCCCAGACTCACGGAGTCGACCCGCACGCCGTCGATCAGCAAAAGCGATTGCGTCGACGACGCGCCGCGCAGAAACAGGCTCGTCGTGGAACCCGGACCACCGGTGCGCGAGATTTGCGCGCCGGGCGCGAGTTGCAGCAGGCCGGGCAAATCGGTCGCGGCCGTATCGGCGATGTCCTGCTGGTCGAACAGCGTGGTCTGCGGGATCGCATCGGCGAGCGGTTGCGGCCCGCGCTCCGCGGTCACGACAATGGGCGACAACACCGCGGCTGACGAACCGCTCGCCCCCGTATCGGCAGAAGAAGATGACGACGAGGACGGTGACGCAGAAGAAGCAGTAGCTTGAGCATGCACGACGAGCGGCAGGCTCGCAAAGGCGAGCAACGCCGCGCGAGCGATAGGGGACAGCATGGGATGACATTCCTGTGGATAGCGTGCGCGGCCCGCTTCCCCGCGGGCCGATGCGTAACGAGGCGCCCGCGTTGTTTTACGTTTGCGCGGGAACGAGCCTCTCCCTCTGGCCGGTATCCGGGCTGGCGACACATCGATCCCGCCTTCCCACGCGTGACGCGCAGTGGCACACTCGCGTGTTAAGCATCAAACACGCGATCAGGATCGACCTGCATGACGAATGCGGTCGCTTACCGTTGCGGGGGCAGCGCAGGTTGGCGCGTTCAGGCGAAGCGCGCGCCCTGCTTCCCGTTTAACTGCGCACACTGTGGAAAAGCGCGCGCGGGCACCAAAGTGCGGCCAGTTTAGGAGCGGCCCTCGGGTCCGTCAAGAATGGTTAATCCGTGCGCAAACTGTTCTGTTAAGTGCAGGTTATTGTCCGATGCATGAGTTGTTTTTCATCATATGGTCGATAAAAGCCGGCACAAAGCGATGTTGTTACGTCTCGAAACGAGACAATTGTCGGAACCTGCGACATTCCGCGCTAAAATGCGATGTCTTTAGAGGACGCAGCAGATGCTCACCGAACTCGAAACACTTTCACAGAATATCGGCAAGCTGATCACGATCAGCCAACGCCACAATGAAGCGCGGCTCGCGCTCGAAGATCAGCTCGCCCAAACGCGTGCCGAAGCCGAGGCCACGCGCACGGAACTCGCGCTGATGCGCGAGGAGCGCGATGCGCTGCAGGCGGAACGCGACGCGCTGTCGGCAAAGATCGACGACGCACAGGTGCGCCTCAATGCGATCCTCGAAAAATTGCCGCGGGCCCGCGCGCACAGCGAGCCTGATAATCAGCTCGATCTGCTCGAGACCGCGCCGCATGAGGAAGAAGCGGAGAGCGACGTCACCCGCCATGGAGAAAATGCATGACCACCAAGCAGATCGAAGTATCGATTCTCGGCGTGCCCTATCGTCTCGCCTGCTCGCCGGAAACTGAAGGCGCGTTGCTTGAAGCGGTTGCTCGCGTCGACGCCGAGATGTCGAAGATCCGCAATAGCAGCAACGTGCGCGGCACGGATCGCATTGCCGTCATGGCCGCGCTGTCGCTGGCATCAGAACTGCTTAAGCTGCAAAGCAGCGTGCGGCACGGAGAAGCATTTCCCGCTGAAGAAATCCGGCGTACAATGCACCAAATGAACGAGCAACTGGGTACTGTGATTCAGCAGTACAGCATGTAAAAGTATCTTGTAGCCGGTCCTGAGATCGGCTGCGGATTCAAACGAGGTGCATGAGCAAAGATTCATGCAAACGTCTTGAATTCAATCGGTTTGACTTCCCTGCCTGGTTCGCCAAGGTCATATATTCCTTGAACCAATGCCATGTGCACGGTTGTGGAAATTTGTAGCACGGGTGTGCGCGTCACTCTGTCTGATGTACCCGAAGTGCTGCTAACTGCGACCAATTCTGAACTCCCGGTTCAGGATGCCGGCCTAGCGGCTAAGGCGGGGACCTTATTCAAACGGCATCGGACTTCGGTTCGGTGCCGTTTTTCTTTGGGCCTCGATTTTTTTTTGCTGTGTCAAACCTTTAACGTTCAACTCGATTCATGCGCTACTGGCTAATGAAGTCCGAACCGGACGAAGCAAGCATCGACCATCTGGCAGAGGCACCGCACCACACGTTGCCGTGGACCGGCGTGCGCAACTATCAGGCGCGCAACTTCATGCGCGACATGATGCAGGTCGGCGACGGTGTGCTGTTCTATCACTCGAGTTGCCCGGAGCCGGGCATTGCGGGGCTCGCGGAGGTGTCGTCCACCGCGTATCCGGACCCCACTCAATTCGACAAGAAGAGCCCCTACTACGACCCGAAGTCGTCGCAGGAAACGCCGCGCTGGCTACTCGTCGATGTGGTGTTCAAGAAGAAGATCCCCTTGATTCCGCTTGCCGCGCTGCGCGAGCATGAAGAATTGAAGGACATGCGTGTGCTCGTCAAAGGCAACCGCCTGTCGATCACACCGGTGACCGAAGCTGAATGGCGCTTCATCACCAAACGTCTTGTTTGACCTTGCATACGCGCATGTGACCCGTTGCCGCTTGCGTCACGCGCATGTCCGTGCGCCGATGAACACAAACGTTCAGCAAACGTCAAATTAGGGAACCAAGCTCAGGTTACAAGCGCCTAACGGACTCGCAAACGTTGTGCCACCGCATGACGTTCGCTCCAATCGTGCACAACCTGTTCAAGCAAGGAGTCCAAGAATGACGAAAAACACCGCACGTGCACTCGCTCTCGCTCTCGTATGCGCCGCGCCTGCTGCGCTCGCGTTGACGCCGGCCATGGCCCGCGCGCAGGGCGTGACGCAATATCAACCCGCGGGCGTGCTGTCGCTGAATGCGCAAGCAAGCTCGGAAGTGCCGCAAGACGTCGTCGATATCACGCTTTTCTATGAGCAGGAAGCGAGTGATCCGTCCGTGCTCACCTCCACGCTGAACCAACGCGCCGATGCGGCGCTGCAAAAAGCCAAGGGCGTGAACGGCGTAACGGCTCGCACCGGCTCCTTCTCGATCTACCCGTCCACCGATCGTGACGGCCGCATTTCCGCATGGCGCGGCCGTACTGAAGTTGTGCTTGAATCGCACGACTTCGCCGCGGCGTCGAAGCTCGCGGGCCAGATGGCATCGATCATGCAGGTCGGCAACGTGCAGTTCTCGTTGTCGCCAGAAGCGCAGCGTGCCGCGGAGCAGAAGCTCACCGGCGAAGCCATCAAGTCGTTCCGCGAGCAAGCCGCTTCGTCGGCGCAGGCATTCGGCTACAACGGCTATTCGATTCGCGAGGTCAACGTCGGGCACAACGGCGTCATGCCGCGCCCAATGATGATGATGAGCGCACGCGCAATGGGTGCCGATGCGAAGGCATCCGCGCCGGTGCCGATCGAAGGCGGCACGTCGACTGTCACGGTCAATGTGTCGGGCTCGGTGCAGATGAAGTAAGCAGTTTTACGCCAGACGTCCTGCTGTAAAGAAAAAAGCCACGGCATGCCGTGGCTTTTTTTGTTGGCTTCTCACTACGATAAAACGTAGCGCTCAGTTTGCGCCGACTGGCTGCGCCGGTTCACGCCGCGCACGGCGATAGGACCACACCAGTATCCCGATGCCCACGAGGATCATTGGCAGCGAGAGCCATTGGCCCATCGAGAGACCCATTGCCAGGAGCCCAAGGAAATCGTCCGGCTCACGCGCGAATTCCACCGTGAAACGCGCGAGACCGTAGCCGATCAGGAACATTGCGGAAATCGCGCCCAATGGCTTCGGTTTGCGCGAGAAGAAGAACAGCACGAAGAACAGCGCCACGCCTTCGAACGCGATCTCATACAACTCCGACGGATGACGCGGCAGCATGTGATATTGCGCGAACACTTCGTTCAGATGCCATTGCGCGGCCAGTTGCGGATGAGTGGTGAGCCACGTGGCGTCGTCCGGCGCGGCGCCGGGAAACAGCATGGCCCAGGGTGCCGACGGATCGGTCACACGGCCCCACAACTCACCGTTGATAAAGTTGCCGAGGCGCCCAGCCGCGAGCCCGGTCGGCACCATCGGCGCGACGAAATCGGTGACCTGCAGCCACGAGCGCTTGCGCTGATAGGCGAACAGCACCATTGCCAGCGTGACGCCGAGGAAGCCGCCGTGAAACGACATACCGCCTTCCCACACCTTGAAGATGTCGAGCGGATGCGCGAAGTAAAAGCTCGCCTTGTAGAACAGCACATAGCCGAGCCGGCCGCCGAGGATCGTACCGAGCACGCCGTAAAACAGCATGTCGTCGATATCTTTAGCGGTCCAGCCTTGCGCGGCGACGTACGGCAAACGCAGCCGCAAGCGGCCGACGACAATCGCCGCGATGAACGCAACGAGGTACATCAGTCCATACCAGCGCACAGCAAGCGGCCCCAGATGAATGGCAACGGGGTCGAAATTCGGGTGAATGAGCATCGTGTTGTTATGGGCAGTTCAGGTTCAGAAGCGGATTTCTAGTCGGGTTTCAAGTAGCAGCCGGCGGTGTGCGCATCATGCGGCGCATGCGTTGGACGGTTCCGCTTGCAATGCGTTCGCGGCAGCGGCTCACCTAAGCTCGCCTAAACACGAGGCGCCGCGAACTGCGCCTCCATGGTCGCCGCGTGCGCCCGCACGATCTCGATGAAGCCGGCCAGCACCGGACTCACCTCCGCCGTGCGCCAGACCAAACCCGTCTCGATCGCCGGCACCGATTCGGAGAGCGGCCGGTACACGACACCCGTGCGGCGCAGATTACGCAACGATTGCGGCACCAGTGCGACGCCCATCCCGGCCGACACGAGGCTCACGATCGTCTGCATCTGGATCGCCTCCTGGCCGACCCGGGGCGAGAGGCCCGCCACGCCGTAGCAATCCATAATGATGTCATAAAAGCCTGGCGCCAGACGCCTCGGGAAAATCACGAGCGGCTCGTCGGCGACGTCGCGCAGGCTGATGGGCGTATCCAGCCACTCCGCGGGCGAGTCAGCCTTGGAACCTGCGGCGCTGCCCACTCGCTTCGCCATGTCCGTCGACATCGCGATCACCAGCGGCTCGCGGGCGATCGGCAGCCACGAGAGCTGGGCGGCATGGCGCGACGGTAGCGGCGCGATCACGAGGCCTGCGTCGATGCGCCCGGCCACCAGTTCGTCGATCTGCACGTCGCTGGTGGCTTCGGTCAGTTCGAGGCGCACCCGTGGATGGCGCGCGCCGAAATCACGCAGCAGCAGCGGCAGCAGGCCGTAATCCGCCGTTGAGACGAAAGCCAGCGAGAGCGCCCCGGCCTCGCCTCGCGCGAGGCTCTGCGCCAGCGGCCGCAGGCCCTCGGCGCTCGCCAGCAGACGCTGCACTTCGGGCAACAGGTCAACGCCCACCGGAGTCAGCTCCACCGAGCGCTTGGTGCGCGCAAACAGCTCGACGCCAAGTGTTTCCTCCAGCGCCCGAATCGCCTGCGACAACGGCGGCTGCGTCATGGAAAGGCGCACGGCCGCCCGCCCGAAGTGCTTTTCTTCAGCGACGGTCACGAAATAGCGCAATTGGCGCAGATCAGGAATCGGAGGCAACATGATTAATACATTTTACGACCTAATCGAGCCTGAATAATATATTGGACACGCGCTTCGCAAAACTGCACCCTTGCGCAACGCGTCGGAACTAAACTGAACTGACCAGAACCGCCGTATCGGCCGACGCCGCCGGCAACGCATTGCAGCGTCACCGCAAGCCTCTGCGGCAGCACCTGAGTCCCGCACACGCAGCACGGATCAAAACAAAACAGATTGGAGTTCCCCATGGCATACAACCGTCGTTCGAAGAACATCACGCAAGGCGTGGCGCGCTCACCGAACCGCTCGATGTACTACGCACTCGGCTACGAAAAGGCCGACTTCGACAAGCCGATGATCGGCATCGCCAACGGCCACTCGACCATCACGCCGTGTAACGCCGGCCTGCAGCGACTGGCCGACGCGGCCGTCGCCGCGGTCAAGGGCGCCGACGCGAATCCGCAGATCTTCGGCACGCCGACGATTTCGGACGGCATGTCGATGGGCACCGAAGGCATGAAGTACTCGCTCGTGTCGCGCGAAGTCATCTCCGACTGTATCGAGACGTGCGTGCAAGGCCAGTGGATGGACGGCGTGGTGGTGATCGGCGGCTGCGACAAGAACATGCCGGGCGGCATGATCGGCATGCTGCGCACCAACGTGCCGAGCATCTACGTGTATGGCGGCACGATCCGTCCGGGCAACTGGAAGGGCACCGACCTGACCATCGTGTCCTCGTTCGAAGCCGTGGGCGAGTTCACGGCCGGCCGCATGTCGCAAGAAGATTTTGAAGGGGTCGAAAAGAACGCGTGCCCGTCTACGGGTTCGTGCGGCGGCATGTACACCGCCAACACGATGAGCTCGTCGTTCGAAGCGCTGGGCATGTCGCTGTTTTATTCGTCGACGATGGCCAATCCGGACCAGGAAAAGGTCGACTCGGCGGCCGAGTCGGCACGCGTGCTGGTCGAAGCGGTCAAGAGAGATCTGAAGCCGCGCGACATCGTCACGAAAAAGGCGATCGAAAACGCCGTGGCCGTGCTGATGGCCACGGGCGGCTCGACCAACGCCGTGCTGCACTTCCTCGCCATCGCCCACGCGGCTGAAGTGGAATGGACCATCGAAGACTTCGAGCGCATGCGCAAGAAGGTGCCGGTGATCTGCAACCTGAAGCCGTCGGGCCAGTTCGTGGCGACCGATCTGCACAAGGCCGGCGGCATTCCGCAAGTCATGAAGATCCTGCTCGACGCAGGCCTGTTGCACGGTGATTGCATCACGATCACCGGCAAGACGATCGCCGAAGAACTGAAGGACGTGCCGAGCAAGCCGCGCGCCGACCAGCAGGTGATTTTCCCGATCGAGCAGGCGCTGTACAAGGAAGGCCATCTGGCGATCCTGAAGGGCAACCTCGCCGTAGACGGCGCCGTCGCCAAGATCACCGGCCTGAAGAACCCGGTCATCACCGGGCCGGCCCGCGTGTTCGACGACGAGCAAAGCGCGCTGGAAGCGATTCTGGCCGACAAGATCGTGGCCGGCGACGTGGTCGTGCTGCGCTACCTCGGCCCGAAGGGCGGCCCCGGCATGCCGGAAATGCTCGCGCCGACGTCCGCAATCATCGGTAAGGGGCTCGGCGAAAGCGTCGGCCTGATCACCGACGGCCGCTTCTCGGGCGGCACGTGGGGCATGGTGGTCGGTCACGTGGCGCCGGAAGCGTTCGTGGGCGGCACGATCGCGTTCGTGCAGGAAGGCGACTCGATCACGATCGACGCGCACAAGCTGCTTCTGCAGTTGAACATCGACGACGCCGAGCTGGAACGCCGCCGCGCTGCATGGCAGCAACCGAAGCCGCGCTACACGCGTGGCGTGCTGGCGAAGTACTCCGCGTTGGCGCTGCCGGCCAACAAGGGCGCCGTGACGGGCTGAGCGGGCATTGAGCACGCTACGCTGATCCGCCTCGATTCACCTCGAGTCGCCGGGGCCAACGCCTAGCATCGCTCGACGCCACATCGGTTGCGTCAGTTACGAAAAAGCGCAAAGGGGCGCACGGGAAACCGTGCGCCCCTTTCCTTTTATAATGCGTGCACCACGAGTCGGGCACCTGCACCGACGGAGACCAGAATGAAATCAATGTCGTATGCAGCGCTCGCAACGGCCAGCGTGCTGAGCTCCATGTTAGGCGCCGGCAGTCCGGCGGCGTACGCGGAGGTGCCTGCCGCCCTCGCGCTTGCTCAGCAAGAAAACTGCATGAGCTGCCACTCGGTGACGCGTCCATTCATGGGACCGGCGCTGCATGACGTCGCCTCGAAATATGCCGGCCGCGAAGATGCCGCGACCTATCTGAAGCACAAGATTCTGGATGGCAGCACGGGTGTGTGGGGCGCGGTGCCGATGCCCGCGAATACGCAACTCACGCCCGATCAGGCGGCTACGCTGGCGAGCTGGGTGCTGACGCTCAAATAACCACACGTAACGAAGACTCAAATGAACGCCGCTTGATGAAAGCGGTGAGCGCGCCCGGATAACGGCGCGCCCTCGGCCACGATCAGGCGCTGCCCGAGCGCCGCGCGATCTCCTGATCGACCGCTTCCCTGACCCAGCCGGTCAATTCCGTCTCCAGCGCCAACGCGACTTCGCGTGTGATCTGGTTGACGAGCCAGGAGGTGTGATCCTGCAACGCATCACGGCAACGTGCTTCGATGATGCCGCGCCCATCTCCCGTCAGAAAACCCGCGAACCGTCCGCGCAGACGTTCGGCGATGACATCGGCATCGAGGTTCGGTTGCGGCTGCGTTTCATAAGCGATATCCGGCGGCACGATCGTACCCGCCTCGATCGGCGCATGCGGTTCAGCCCGATCGAAGACGCCTGCTGACGGCGCCATGGCCGGCTCATGCCCGTGCCGGTGATCGGAAGCGTGGTGTGCCCTCGAACGCTTTTTCGGGTGGGCGTGGTGCTCGGCCGGATGCGCTTCCTCCGACACGTGCGCGGGCTCCGGCGCGAGCGTCGGCTCCTTTGGCGCATGCTGGGATGCTGGCGCAGGCGCAGGCACCGGCTCGTGTGTGGGTTCCGGCGTAAGGACCGGTTCTTGCGCAGTGGCGGGATCGGACACTGGCTGGGTAGCCGGCGCCGCTGCGCCGCCCTCCGCCTGGCGCGCCTGGGCGGGATTGCCCGGCACGAGAATCTCGTTCAAAACCGGGATCGAACTATCGTTAGGATCGGACACGCGCGCTCTCCGTGTTTGAGTCCAAGCCGAGGCAGGCCGCGCGCGCGTCGAATCCATCCGACAAAAACATCACGCGACGCGGGCGAAATAGGACCCGGCTGGGGGCCTAACTGCCTTGCTTGTAGTTGTTCAAAGCATAGCCGCGATCGCGATAGAAACGATAGCGTTCGCGGCCAGCCGCGAGTTCGTCGTGTGCGTTACCGACCACTTCCAGCAATCTTTCGAAGCGGGCGAATTGCGCCGGCACCGTGGCGCCGAGATTGAGCAGCACCTGATGATGCGGCACATCATCGAGGTTCGACGCCAGCACGATTGGCGTTTGCGCGGCAAGCGCCGTGCCCGCCATGCAGTGCGGCACGAAGTCGAGGGGTGAGAAGGTCCACAACTGCTCGTCGAAAGCCCGCAGACGCGCGGGCTCGGCCAGCACGATGGTCGGCTGGCCCGCCTGATACGCCTTGCGGATCAGGCGGCACGCATACAGCAGCGAATCGCCGACGTTCGAGTGAAAATCGATTCTCGTCATCGGCGGCTCCGCTTTGCGTCTACAGCAATGCCTGCAACCTTACTGCAATGCGTCATTGTGCAGCGCGACCGTCCGCGGCCCTATCGATCAGGAACTGCGCGAGCAAAGGCACCGGGCGGCCGGTGGCGCCCTTCGCCGCGCCGCTCTTCCACGCTGTGCCGGCGATGTCCAGATGGGCCCACGGATACGCGTCAGTGAAGCGCGACAGGAAGCACGCCGCCGTCACGCTGCCCGCCGGACGGCCGCCGATGTTCGCCAGATCCGCGAAATTCGACTTGAGCTGATCCTGATACTCGTCGTCGAGCGGCAGGCGCCAGGCCGGGTCGGAGGCTTCACGCGAGGCATCGAGCAGCTCGCCCGCCAGCGCGTCGTCTTTCGAGAACAGGCCGCTGTTGTGGTGACCCAGCGCGATGATGCAGGCGCCGGTGAGCGTGGCGATGTCGATCACCGCCGCCGGCTTGAAACGCTCGGCATAGGTCAGCGCGTCGCACAGGATGAGCCGGCCTTCGGCGTCCGTGTTCAGCACTTCGATCGTCAGGCCCTTCATGCTGGTGACGATGTCGCCCGGCTTGGTGGCGGTGGCCGACGGCATGTTCTCGACGGCCGGGATGATGCCGACCACGTTGATTTTCAAGCCCATTTCGGCGACGGCGCGCAACGTGCCCAGCACCGAACCGGCGCCGCACATGTCGTACTTCATTTCGTCCATGCCTTCGCCCGGCTTCAGCGAAATGCCGCCGGTATCGAACGTGACGCCCTTGCCGACCAGCACCACCGGCGCGGCTTTCGCGGCGCCGCCCTGGTACTGCAGCACGATGAACTGGGCCGGTTCGACCGAGCCGGCCGTGACCGACAGGAACGAGCCCATCTTCAGGGCTTCGCACTGCTTCTCGCCGAGCACTTCGACTTTCAGCTTCCAGTCTTTGGCGAGCTTCTTCGCGGTGTTGGCAAGATAGGTCGGCGTGCAGACGTTGCTCGGCAGGTTGCCGAGGTCGCGCGTCAGATCCATGCCGTTGGCAAGCGCCGCGCCCTGCTTGGCCGCGAGCTTGGCGGCCTTTTCGTCGCCGGTATTGACGCTGAACACGATGCGCTTCAGGGCGCGCGGCGCGTTGTCCGGCTTGCTCTTCATCTGCGTGAAGCGGTAGCTCAACTCGCGCAGCGCGAGGATCGCGGCGCGCACGCCCCAATCGACCGAGCGCTCGAGGATCGGCAGCTGGGCGAGCGTGAAGGTGACCTGGACGATCTTGGTGCCGAGCAGTGCGCGCCAGGCGGCCCGCACGGCTTCGCCGTAGGCTTTCTGGCTGAAAGCATCCTGCTTGCCGAGGCCGACCAGCAGCACGCGCGAAGCGCCGATGCCTGAGACTTCGTGCAGGAACAGGGTGGTGCCGGCCTTGCCGTCCATGTCGCCGGCCTTGATGACGCGGGTCAGGAGGCCCTTGGTGGCCGCGTCGATCTCCAGCGCAGCGCCCGAGAGCGTTTGCGACTCGAACACGCCGATTACGATGCAATCGGATTTCCCGGTCAGGAAACCGTTTGACGAGCCTTTGGTCCAATCACAGGCTTTTATGCTAAAGTCCATCGCGCTTGTCCTCGGATAAAATCTGGGCTTAGGATGAAAGCCGCAATTATCCGCTATTTTTCCCGCGGCGGCTGCACCGGAGGCGTGACGGGAACCAATCCGTACGTCACCGAGAGCGCCCCACCTCATCATCAATAATGATCTTCGAACGCTCCCTCCAGCGCGAACTCGCGTATACGGCTGGTGCCGTGTTCATGGTTCTCCTCACGCTCGTGCTGACGACGATGATGATTCGCATCGTCGGCCTCGCGGCCTCGGGCGAGATCGACCCGCGCGACGTGCTGGTCCTGATCGGCCTGACTGTGATCGGCTACCTGGCGATCATGCTCGTCGCGACCCTGTTCGTGTCGATCCTGTTCGTCCTGACACGCTGGTACAAAGACTCCGAGATGGTCGTGTGGCTGTCCTCCGGGGTGAGCCTGACGCAATTCATCAAGCCGATCGCCATTTTTTCCACGCCGATCATCATCCTCATCATGTTCTTCGTGTTCGTCGGCTGGCCGTGGTCGAACCAGCAGAACAAGCTGCTGCGCGCGCGCTTCCAGCAGCGCGACGAAGTCTCGCTGCTCGCGCCGGGTCAATTCCGCGAGTCGGCCACCAACCACCGCGTGTTCTTCATCGAGAAGATGTCGCCCGACCAGGCGCGTGTCGAGAACGTCTTCGTGACCAGTACGGAGAACGGCAAGGTCAACGTGGTCGTGTCGAAAACCGGCCACACCGAGACTCATAAGAACGGCGACCGCTTTGTCGTGCTGGAAAACGGCCGCCGCTATGACGGCGAACCGGGCCACCCCGATTTCCGCATCATGGAATTCGAACGCTACGGCCTGAAGATCCAGAGCCAGCCGGTCGTCAATACGCCCACTACCACCAGCTTGCCCACGCTGACGCTCCTGCGTAACCCTACCGATGAAAATCTCGCCGAGTTCGCCTGGCGCGCGGGGCTGCCGCTGATCGCGATCAACCTGATGCTGCTGGCGATTCCGCTCGCGCACCAGAACCCGCGGCGCAGCCGCACGATCAATCTGGTGATGGCCGTCCTGATCTATCTGACGTATTCCAATCTGTTGAACGTCGTGCAGTCGTGGATCGAGCAAGGCAGGATGTCGTTCGCGGCTGGACTGGTGGGCCTGCACGTTGTCGTGGCGGTGATCGTCGCGTTCATCTTCTGGCTGCGCGTGCGCAACCGGCCGCTATTCACGCGGGCGATGTTCAGCCGTTCGCAGGGGAGCTGACCGATGCGCATCTATGAAAGGTACTTCGCGCGTCAGATCTATCTCACGTTCATCTTCATTCTGTTTGCGTTTTCGGGTCTGTTCTTCTTCTTCGACCTGATCAACGAACTGAATTCCGTCGGCCACGGCAACTACAAGTTCCAGTACGCGGTGCTGCGTGTCGCGCTGCAAACGCCGTCGCGCTTCTACGAAATCATTCCGGTTGCTGCATTGATCAGCGCGATCTACGTGTTCGCGCAGATGGCGGCGAACTCCGAATACACGATTTTCCGAGTGTCCGGCCTCGCCACCAATCAGGCGCTGCGCTCGCTCATGAAGATCGGCATTCCGCTGGTGTTCCTGACTTACCTGATCGGCGAAGTGGTCGGTCCGTACACGGATCAGTTGTCGGAACGCGTGCGGCTTGAGGCGTTGGGGTCGTCGGTATCGAGCAACTTCGAGTCCGGTGTATGGGTGAAGGACACGCTAACCGCGCGCGCGGACGGCGAGCAGGTGACGCGCTTCGTCAACGTCGGCGAATTGAAGCCGGACGCGACGATCAGCAACGTGCGCATCTACGAATTCGATTCGCAGTTCCGTCTCTCTAACGTGCGGATCGCGAAGAGCGGCACGTACCAGCCGCCGGGTCACTGGCAACTGACTGATGTGACGGACACGCAACTGATCGACGTCCCCCCTCCTGCGGGCACGCCGGCAGATGCATTGAATCCGGTGTACCGTGCAAAGCAGGTGGCGTTGCCGGCGTATTCGCTGCGTTCGGAACTGACGCCGCAGATCTTGTCGGTGCTGCTGGTGTCGCCGGACCGGATGTCGATGTTCAACCTGTTCCGCTACATCCAGCATTTGACCGAGAATCATCAGGACACGCAGCGGTATGAAATCGCGCTGTGGCGCAAGCTGCTGTATCCGTTTGCGGTGTTCGTGATGCTGGTGTTGTCGTTGCCGTTCGCGTATCTGCATACGCGCGCCGGCGTGGTGGGGGTGAAGGTTTTCGGCGGGATCATGCTGGGGATGAGTTTCCAGCTGTTCAATACGCTGTTCTCGCATATCGGCACGTTGAATACGTGGCCTGCGCCGTTGACTGCGGCTACGCCGGGGCTGGTTTATCTCGTGCTCGGGCTGGTCGGGTTGAAGTGGGTTGATCGCCATTAGGGGCCTTTGTCATGGCTACGCATGGACTTGTTTTGTTTGCGCATGGCGCAAGGGATGTGCGGTGGCGGGAGCCGTTTGAGAGGCTTGCTGAGAAGGTGCGCGCTGCGCGCGGCGCTGATGCAGGGGCGGTTTTGTTGGCTTTTCTTGAGTTGATGGAGCCGGATTTGCCTACTGCTGTTGGGGATCTTGTCTCCGACGGGTGCTCTGTTGTGACTGTTGTGCCTGTGTTTTTTGGGCAAGGTGGGCATGTGCGGAGGGATCTGCCGGAGGTGATTGAGAGGTGTCGGGGGGTGTATCCGGCTGTCGAGATTCGGTGTGCTGTTGCCGTTGGCGAGGATGAAGGGGTGTTGGATGCTGTTGCTGGGTATTGCCTTCGGCAAGGTTGATTTTTTGCCTGCTCGGCGCTTTTGTCCGTGCTCTTAGGGTTTTGGCCTTTCCTTGTTCTGGCTTTGGTGCCTTTCCTTGAATTGTTAGTGGTCTATTAGCGTTGCCCCTGTGCGGGGCGGCACTTACTTTCTTTGCCGCCGCAAAGAAAGATAAGCAAAGAAAGCGGCTAGAAGCCCCTG
>NZ_FPBH01000051.1 GCF_900116445.1 Paraburkholderia aspalathi | reverse complement strand
AGAAGCTGGCGCAATCGGGCGACGCACGGCATTTCGTGCTCGAAGCGTTCAAGCACCTGAAGGCGATTGCGGCCATCGGCGCGGGGCGTGACGTGCTGGCTGCAGCTCACTTGCCGGCCAATGCCGATGGTGTCGCAACCGGCGACGACAAGCAGGCTGCCGAGGTGCTGAAGACCTTCATCAAGGTGGCCGGGCAGCATCGCGTATGGTCGCGTGCCGCCCAGGCGGAGACGGTGCCGGCATAGCCGCATGAAGGGGCAAGGGTCAAGCAATCGGATTGATCAAGCAGAACTGGCCGGGGCGAACCGGCCAGTTTTTTTGCGTGCCGAATAACCGGACTCGCTCCCGGAACCTCCTCACCCGCGCGAACTGTCGCGCAGATGCAGCCCCGCTGCCGCCGCGAAAAACCCCAGCGCAGCAACACATACACCTGGCCAACCCCAATGCACGAGCGACGGTCGATACGTGGATGGCCTCAGGGCGCTCAGGAAGTCCGGCCGGAAGATCCTGTTGCCGTTCGACGGGGCACCGGAGATCGGTCCTTACGCGACACCCGCCGAAGCGCGCGAGGCGGCAGTAGCGTATGGTCGGCAGATCATCGCGACTGACCGGAGCGTGCCCGAAAAGTAGCGATTCCGATGTCGCACGCCACGACCCAATCCGTACGCAATCTGCGCGCCGGATCGACGAGATCGGGGGCGCAGAAGACGCCAGTTTAAAACCCATATCGAACCGAAAGCGTCGCGCCCGTATTGTGTGAATGGACAATTGTGACCTGTGTGGTTGCAGAAAAGATCCAGTCTTCGACGGTCAACGACAGCTTTCGCTGCGGTGGCGCACCAAGCGTCAAAGTTGTGTCCGGTAACTGGACGAAGGAGAGTTGCGGCGCCGTCGAAACTTCGCTTGCATCCTCCTGTTGTAGTCAGTCCGTTGCGTCTCGCCACCCGTCTGTGTAGTGCATGCTCTCCATGCTTTGGACAAAGCAGGATTCCGGCGAGCCGATGCCAGGGCGCCTATATCGGATGACTGCCGTGTTCGCGCAACTCAGGCTCGAAGAATATCCATTGTGCCGACGGAAACGCAGTCTTCAGATCGTTTTCGATCTCATTGATGGTACGCACGAGATCGTCGGCGCTGCTGTGCGGCTGCAGTTCAGCCTGGATCGCCACCACCAGATCATCGGCCCACTTCAGCACGATCAGACTCACCACGCGCCGGACGTCCGGTCTTTGAGTAAGCCACACCTGCATGGCTTGTCTGACGTGATGATGGGCCGCTTCGCCGACAATCAGCGATTTGATCTCGCGCACGGAGAAGACCGCGGTGCCCATCAGGATCAGCCCGACGGCGATGCTGCCGCATGCATCGAATACCGGGCTGCCGGTGACGACCGACAGAACGACCGCGACGAGCGACGCCAGCACGCCGGCCAGCGCAGCGGCATCTTCGCCGATCGCGAGCAGCAACTGTGGCTGCCCGGTCTCGCGGAACCACGTCCATAGCCCCGCCTTGCGGCCGCTTTCATCAATCGTGCCGATCGACGCTTTCAGCGCGCCAGCTTCGATCAGGCCCGATACGCACAGCACAATGACCACCACGTACGGATGCTCGAGCGGCGTACGATGTAGCAGGCGCACCACGCCGAGCGCGGCCGAAGCAACGCCGCCCACCAGAAAGAGCTGCAAAGCCACCAGTAGCGCGTAGAAATACGTTTCGCGGCCGAAGCCGAGCGGGTGTTGCTCGTCCGCGCGATTGCGGGCCGCGCGGATGCCGATCAGCAGTAGTAGCTGATTCATGCAGTCGGCGCTAGAGTGGATCGCCTCTGCCAGCGCCGAACCGGAATTGGTATAGGCAGCCGCTGCATACTTGCAGAGCGCCACAGCGACGTTGGACGCCAGCGCGTAATACACCGCTCGCGACACGGCGGCTTTCATGCGGGCGCGCTCATTCCTCGACAGACCATGACGCGGCATGGCTGCTGGCGCTGACGAGCGCGCTCATCGCACGTTCAACCGCGTCGCTCTTCAGCGGCGCGCGCCAGCGGATCTCGACGCGCTCTTCAAGGAGCCCGTTGCTCGCGTTCATGCGCAACCCCTTCGACTCCACGTGGCAACGTTGCTGCTCGAGACGTGCGATCACTTCGCGGCGCTGGCGCGATGTCGCGGCGTATTCAAACGTTAACCACGCGTGATGATTGCGCGGCAAGTGGCGTTCGAGCACGCCGAGCACCTGCAGCACGATGAGCCCGAGTGCGGTACCGGTTACCGCCAGCGCGATCTGGCCACCTCCTGCGCACAGTCCGATCACTGTGACGAACCACAGCGTTGCGGCGGTCGTCACACCCATGATGAGACCGTCCTTGCGCAGAATTGCGCCTGCACCGATGAAACCGACGCCGGACAGGATGCCAAGCGGCAGACGCATCAGATCGAGCACGACAAACGAATTCTCTGGTTTGCCGGCTTGCGGCAGCAAAACATTCACCTGAAGCATCGCGACGCACGCGGCGAGGCAAACCAGCAATGTCGTGCGCAATCCCGCGGCCTTGCCCGATTCGCCGCGATTCAGTCCAATCGTGGTGCCGGCAGCGAGTGCCACCGCAAGCCGGATCGCGACGTCTTGCCAGGTGAGGACAAGTGGCATGAGCTGCATGGTCAGGGTTCTCCGTATTGGCGTCTCTCAAGCTACAGCGCAACCTGTATCCCCAGTTCGACGACATCCTCTGCGCGCAGCCCGTAATATTCCGCGCTCGATGTCGAGTGAAACGACATCTGCGCAAAGAGCGCTTCGCGCCAGCCACGCGGTGCGTCGTGTGTCGCGTTCCTGATGATTTCATCGCGCGGCAGGAAGAACGTGGTGTGCTTCGCATCGAAACGCCAGTCGCCAAGACGACCATTCAGCGATTCCAGCAAGCGCGGCAGATTCGGCCGCTCGACGAAACCGTGCCGCGTGACGACCTCATAACATCCATGTCCCAGGTCGCGCGTTTCGATGCGCGTTTTATCGTCGACCCGCGGGGCCGATTCCGGCAAGTCCGTAAAAAAGATCGATGTCTGATGCAGAACGCAATTATGGCGCACGTTGCTGCGCAGTGTCGCGGGTGTCCGGTCCGGCAGATTGCCGGGATAGACGGCGGTGCCGGGCACACGTGCCGGCGGTTGCGCTCCCTCGAGCGCTTCGTGCAGGAACGCCTGCAACGATTGTGCGGCGTCCGCGTGCCGCCGTGCGGTTCGACCGCCGCGCCTCCACGTCCCCATCAGCACGAACAGCACAATGCCCACGGTCACGGGAAACCATCCGCCGTGGGGACTCTTGGGCAGATTCGCCGCGACCAGCATGCCGTCGACGACCAGCAGTGGCACGCTCACCGCCGCGACCGCCGGCTTGGGCCAACGCCAGACCGTACGCGACAGTGCGATCATCTGGATCGTGGTGATCAGCATGGTCAAACCAACTGCAATGCCATACGCGGACGTGAGCCGCTCCGAACTGCGAAACACGACGACAAGAAAAATGACCGTCGCGAAGAGGATCGCATTGACCGCCGGAACATACACCTGGCCGTGCTGTTCATGAGAGGTTTCGATGACCCGCAGGCGCGGCAGGAAGTCGAGTTCAATGGCCTGGCTTGTCATCGAGAACGCGCCTGAAATAACCGCCTGCGACGCGATGATGGTGGCGAGCAGCGCCAGCAAGACAGTAGGCATGAGCGCCCAGCTTGACGCCGCATAGAAGATGGCTGCTGCGATGAGCCGGGTTGGAACAGCAAGGTTGCCCCTTGTCCGAAATAGCCGATGATGATCGACGGAAACACGACATCGAGCCACGCGATGCGGATCGGCTTACGGCCGAAATGGCCGATGTCCGCATAGAGCGCTTCGGCGCCCGTCAGCGCGAGAATTACCGCGCCGAGGATCACAAACGCGATGCCGGGGCGTGCGAGTGCGAGCTCGATCGCCCAGCCCGGCGACAATGCGCGCAGCACCTGCGGATGCTGCACGACGCGATATACGCCGAGCGCCGCCAACCAGATGAACCACACGCTCATCACCGGCCCGAACCAGCGGCTGACTACGGCCGTGCGGCGTCGCTGGAACGCAAACAGCCCGGCGAGTATCGCCAACGCCACCGGTACCACGAACGAATCGAATTTCATGCTGATCTGCCGCAGGCCTTCAACTGCCGATAAGACCGAAACCGCCGGCGTCACCATCGAATCGCCATAGAACATCGCGGCGCCGAACAGCCCGATCGGCAGCAGCGCGCGCGGCGCGGCCTTATCATTTTTCTCGTAGCCACTCTCGACGAGTGCGCTCAATGCGACGCCGCCGCCTTCTCCTTCGTTATCGGCCCGCATCACGTAGCAGACATACTTCAGCATGACGACGATGAGCACGGCCCGGACAATCGTTGACAACACCCCCATAACGATCTGTTCAGTCGACGCACCGGCATCCAGTGCGCCTTGCCGAAGCGCATAGATCGGGCTGGTGCCGATATCGCCGAACACCACGCCGAGCGCGCCGAGTATCAGGGCAGGCGTTCCGGCGCGGCGCCCATTGGGTTCCGGCCGGGCGTTCCGATGACGTACGTGTTCAAGCATGAAAGACCGGTTTGGGTATTGCCACGGATGCGAACGCGGACCTCGCGCCTATTCCGGTGAGTATTTGAATTCGGGCAATGCCTCCACGGACTTCTTCGTTGCGTCCGGCAGGATGACTTGGCGCCGGTCGATCTGGAGATCGTGGAACGGCACTGCTACCAGATGTTTGCCCATCCCTAGAAAGCCGCCCACGGACAGGATTGCATAGGCACTATTGTCGTTCGGCGCGACAACGAGGTCGTCCACGGTGCCGATCTTGTCCTTTTCCCGGTTGTAGACGGTTGCGCCTTCGAGTTTTGAGGCTCGGTATCCAGCGGAAAGCTGGACGACATCAGTCCGTTTTTCTGTAATGGACTGAGGCGCCCCTTGAGCGAGCGCACCCATGGATAAAATCGCGGCGAGCAGTCCCGCGGAAACAAGTGTGATCGTTCGTTGGATCATGATTTTCACCTTCCATCCGCCATGACATGTGCAATATGAAAGGAAGCGCAAAAGTCGTGCCAAGAGAGAACCGGTGACCTCGGCAGGCGGTGGCCGTGTGGCGATCTGGCAGCCTCGCCGGCGGCAACGGGATTCGCGGGTTGTCTCTCCACGCACGTTACGTGGAATATTCGCAATCTCTTGCAACGCTTACCAGGTTGACGGCAACGCGCGCGAACAACCCGTATGCCAAAACGGCGACATGCACCTCGCGCATCGAGTCGCGCGTTGGTGCGCTACTGCGGCGCTGGATCGCCGCGCTGCGGTGCGGGGGGCGTCACGGCTGCGGTCGCGGTGTCCTGCCAGCCGCCGCCAAGCGCCTTGTAGAGCGCAACCAGATCGGTACTGACTTGCATCGTGCCTTGTGCGTCCTGCTGGCGGGCCTGTGCAAGTTGCCGCTCGGCATCGAGCACGTTGATGAGCGTGACGAGGCCCTTGCGGTAGCTGTCGCGCGCCAGCTCGAAGGCGCTTTGCTGCGCGGCGACATCCGCATCGAGTGCGACACGACGGTCCTGATCGGTACGGTACACCGCGAGCGCGTTGTCGACATCGCGCAGCGCCATCAGCACGGTCTTGCGGTAATCGAGCGCCGTTTCAGCCTGCTGCGCCTGCGACAGACGCAGGTTCGACACCAGCGCGCCGCCCTGGAACACCGGCAGCGAAATGCTCGGGCCGAACGAATAAAACAGATGCGACCAGCGCGATAGATCGCTCGCGTTGGTCGCACGCGTGCCGATCTCGCCGGTGAGCGAAATGTCCGGGTAGAACTGGGCGACCGCCACACCGACGTTGGCCGTTGCCGCGTGCAGGCTGGCCTCGGCGCGGCGGATGTCCGGGCGCCGCCGCGCCAGCGTGGCGGGCAGGCCCACGGGCACGGCGGGCGGCACCGGTGGCACGGCGGCGGGTGCCGAAAGTTCGGCGGCGAGCGAACCCGGCGGCTCGCCGAGCAGATACGACAGCGCGTTCAGCGTCTGGGCGATCTGCTGGTCGAACTGCGGCAGTTGCGCCTGCGTTTGCGCGAGCTGCGCGGCCGCACTTTTCACGTCGAGTTCGCTGGCGAGGCCCACGCGCGCCTGGCTTTGCGTGAGGGTCACGATCTCGCGCTGCTGCTCGACAAGGCTGGCGCCGATCTGCCGTTGCGCCTGTGCGCCGCGTAATTGCACGTAGGTCTGCGCGACCTCCGCTTCGAGCGACAGCAACGCGTCGTTGCGGCTCTCGATGGCGGCCTGCGTTTGCGCGTTGGCCGCTTCGACCGACCGGCGCACGCGGCCAAACAGATCGAGCTCCCATGAGGCGTCGAACCCGGCTTGCCAGAGATTGACGGGCGCCGTCAGTTGATCGAGAACATGGTTGGCGCCGTTTTGCAATGCCGCGCCCGCGCCAGGCGCAATCTGGTTGACTGGCGAGTTTGGCGCGCCCAATTGGTCGACCTTGTCGTACACCCCCTGCGATTCGAGGAAACCTTTGACACCGAGCTGCTCGCGCTCGTAGCTGCCGGTAGCGCGCAGATTCGGCAACCCCTCGGAAGCGGCGCTTTGCACCTGGGTGCGCGCTTCGACAATCCGCAGCACCGCCTCCTGCAGGTCGAGGTTGCCTTGCGCGGCGCGCTCGATCAGCGCGTCGAGTGTCGGGTCGCCGAAGGTGCGCCACCAGTGTGGATCGGGATCGGAATCCTCGGTTGGCCGCGACGCTGTTGCATCTGACGCTGTGTTTGCTGCAGCCGTGGCCTGTTGCGGATCGTGCCATCGCGCGGGTACGTCGGCCTTCGGCCCATGAAAATCCGGACCGACGGTGCATGCGCCGAGCAGGCCAGCGAGCGTGAGGATCGTGACGCGCAAGATGAGCGCCGGGTGCCTATGCGACATGTCAGTGGCCTCCCGCACCGCCGGCTGCTTTGGCCGGAGAGAAGAAGAACGTAACGGGAATGCACAGAAAGCAGAACACCGCGAGAATCGCGAACACGTCGACATAGGCCAGAATTGTCGCTTGTGAAATGAAGGTCTCGTAGAGGCGCCCGGACGCCGTTTGCAGCGCTTGCGCGAAGGGCTGGCCGGTCATATCCGCGATGGTTTGCGCGGTACGTTGCTGCGTGTCGTTGTAGTTCTGCGAGAGGGGTGAAAGATGCCCGGACAGGTGCGCCATACGCGCCTGGGTGCGCTCGCGGATCAATGCGGTCGACAGCGAGATACCGATCGAGCCGGCCACGTTGCGAAACATCGTGAAGAGCGCGGATGCGTCGTCGTTCAGGCGTGGCGGCACGGTGAGATAGGCGAGTGTCGTGATCGGGACGAACAGGAAGCCAATCGCGAGAGACTGCGCGCTGCGCATCTTGACGAGCGTGGCGTAGTCGATATCCGGTACGAGCGTATGCGAATAGGCGAGCGCACAACTCAGCAGAAGAAATCCGCAGGTAACGAGAAAGCGTGTTTGCACATAGGGCATTAGCCGGCTGATCAACGGAATTTCCATCGTGATCAGCAGCGCGCCGGGCGATAGCACGAGCCCGGCCAGCATCGCCGTGTAACCGAGTTGCTGCTGCGCGAGTTGCGGCACCACCACCGCGCTGCCATAGAGAACCGCGGCGAAGGCTGCGATCGTTACGCAGCCGAGCGCGAAATTGCGGTCTCTCAGGCAACCCAGATCGACCACGGGTTTCTTCGCATACAACAGCCAGCAGATCGCGCCGGCGATTCCCAGCACCGCCAGCGCCGCGAATGTGCGGATAAAGGGCGACGAGAACCAGTCGTCGTCCTCGCCGCGATCGAGCATGACTTGCAGGCAACCCAGACCGATGGCGATCAGCGTGATGCCGATATAGTCGATCGACACTTTGGATTCGCGCTTGCGCCATGGTGGATCTTCAACCAGTTGCATCACCGCGAGTGAAGTGAGCACGCCGACGGGCACGTTGAGCAGAAACACCCAACGCCACGAGAAGTTGTCGGTGATCCAGCCGCCGAGCGTGGGTCCCAGCACGGGGGCGACGACGATCGCGACTGCCGAGATCGAGAACGCGCGGCCGCGCTGCGCGGGCGGAAAGGTGTCGAGAATGATCGACTGCTGGTTCGGTTGCAGACCACCGCCAAAAAAGCCTTGCAGAAGCCGGAATACGATCAGTTGTCCGAGATTGGTGGCGACGCCGCACAGGAACGAGCAGATCGTGAAAGCGACAATGCAGACGAGGAAATAGCGTTTGCGTCCCATCCAGCGCCCGAGAAATCCCGAGATCGGCAAGACGATACCGTTGGCGACCAGGTACGAGGTGAGCGTCCAGGTGGCCTCGTCGTAGCTCGCCGACATGGTGCCGGCAATGTGCGGCAGCGCGACGTTGACGATCGTCGTGTCGAGTACTTCCATGAACGCGGCGAGCGTGACGACGATGGCGATCAGCCACGGATTCCCCGCGGGGCGCCAACTGGACTGGCCGCCGTCCTGCGGCGGCCGATTCGAGCCTTTTGCGTCCTCTGCGCTCATTTGAGGTAAACCTTGGGCGTCACCGACAGGCCGAGAGGGAGCGGCTTGTCGCGCGGCAAGCCGTCGTCGATCACGATCTTCACGGGGACGCGCTGCACGATCTTGACGAAATTACCGGTTGCGTTTTCGGCCGGGAACGCCGAGAAGCGCGAGCCGCTGCCAAGCTGGATGCTATCGATATGACCGTGCAGATTGAGCTTGGGATACGCATCCACCTCGACGTTCACCTTGTCGCCCGGACGCATCCGCTCGAGTTGCGACTCCTTGAAGTTGGCCGTGATCCAGACCTGGGGCGTCACGATTGAAAAGAGCGATACGCCTGCCTGCAGGAAGGTGCCGTATTGCACGTTGCGGCGTGTGATCCAGCCGTCTGATGGCGAGCGTACTTCGCAATACGAGAGGTTGAGTTCGGCCTGCTCGAGTTGCGCCTGCGCTTGCTGAACCTGCTGGCGACGTTCCTCGACGGCGGCGGCGGCTTGCCGGATCTGCTGCGGCACGAGGCTGGCGGTCTGCAGTTGCGCGCGCGCCTGCTCGACGCTTGCGCTGGCGGTTTGCCGCTGCGCGTCGGCGGTATCGACGTTCTGTTGCGAGGTGGCGCGCTGGTCGACCGCATGCTGGCGGTCGTACGCGGCCTGCGCCTGCTGCAAGTTCGCCCGGGCCGACGAAATCTGCGCCTTTGCCTGCTGATACTGCGCTGGATACTGCACGCGCGCGATATCGAGCTGTACCTGGGCCGCGTTCAACTGGGCCTGTGCTAGCCCCAACTGCGCGCGGGCGGCGTCCACCTGGGCCTGATAGTCGCGCTTGTCGATGACAAGCAGCAGGTCGCCCTTGTGCACATAGACGTTGTCGTTAACCGCAAGCCGAACCACGTAGCCCGACACCTTCGGCGCCATGGTGATGGCGTTGCCGTCCGTGTAGGCGTCGTCGGTGCTGAGCTGGTTGCGTGTCGCGAACCACCAGATCAGCCCGGCGAGCGCCAGCAGGACGGCGACCGCGCCGAGGATGATCAGAGGTTTCTTGCTGGAGCGCTTGTGGGATCCGGATGGTTCGCCGTTGTGGTTCTTGCCTTTGTCATTGCCCCCAGTGCTGCCGTTGTCCTTACTGTCCTGCCGGCCCTGATCACCGGAGGCGCGCTCAGGCGGGTTCCCGGAATTTTCGCGGTCCTGTTTGTCATGGGAGGAGGTACTTTGATCCGACATTGGGATTCGTTCCAGTGTGAGGTTGCCTTTGCACAAGGATGACGTCGCATCGACGCGAAGCAATCGACATGCCCAGCCGCCGTGTCACGGCCATGCTGGGTACGCGGGGGCTGGTCGCAGACCTCGTTGGCGGTGCGGCCTGTTTTTTGCTGCTCGCCCACACGCGGGACCTGATTCTTCAGCGCATCCTGCCGCAAAACGAGGAACTTACGGAGAAGGGACGAATGCGGATACGGCCAGGGTTCGCGATGGCGTTGCGCGGTTGCTCCGCCGCGTGCGCGTGTGCGGCCTCCGCGTGGCTTGCCGTGACGTTTGGCATGACGCCCGCCGATGCGCAACCCACGCCAGGTATCGCGCCGCTCAACTATTTCCTGCACGCGGCCGGTCCTGCCGCGGCGCCCACCATGCGCCTCGGCTGGATCCTCGCTGCGTTGGCGGTCGCAGTGTCGGTGCTGGTTGCGGTGCTGTTGTGCGTCGCCATCGTGCGTCGGCGGCCGCGCGCCGATCCAGCCACGGTGCAGCCGGATAGCGGCGGGGTTGCGTGGATCTATGTCGGCACGGGGGTATCGTCGGTCGTGCTGCTCGGGACACTTGTTTATGTGTTGATGACCCTCGAAACGGTCGCGTCCCCCGCGAGGCCGCCGAACCTGACGGTCACCGTCACCGCGTACGACTGGTGGTGGAAAGTCGCTTACAGCGACGCGCCCGACCCGGCACGCAACTTCGTAACCGCCAACGAAATTCATATTCCAGTCGGCGAACCGGTGAGGATCGAATTGCAAAGCGCCGATGTGATTCACGCGTTCTGGGTGCCGCAACTGGCTGGTAAAACGCAGACGATTCCCGGTCAGATCAACGAGCAATGGATCGAGGCCGACCAGCCCGGTACCTATCGCGGCCAGTGTTCGCAGTTCTGCGGCGCGCAGCATGCGCACATGGCGTTCGAGGTGGTCGCGCAAAGCGCCCAGGAGTTCGACGCGTGGCGCCGCGCTCAGGGGCTGGCCGCGCGACCGGCGAGCGGCGCCGCTGCAGTCGCGGGCCAGCGGCTCTTTGGCGAGCGCTGCGCGGGGTGTCACACAGTACGCGGCACCGATGCACTGGGGGTCGCGGCCCCCGATCTGACCCATCTGAACTCGCGCCGCCTGCTCGCCGCCGGCGCGCTCACCAATACGCCCGCGCATCAACTCGACTGGATCCTGCATGCGCAGCGGATCAAGCCCGAGTCGCTGATGCCATCGATCACGCTAAGCGCTGCGGATGCCGCTGCGCTGTCCGCGTATCTGTCCACGCTGCAGTGACCAGGGAGCCCAGCCGATGGCCGATACCACTGCATCACCGACGCAATCCGACGCACTGCGCCTGTCGCGCACGCTGCGCGTTGGCCGCGTCGAACCTGGCAGTGCGGAAGAAGCGCGCTTGCGGAAATTGTGGGAAGCACGGCCAGGCTGGCGCGGTTGGTTCTCGACGGTCGACCACAAGACCATCGGTCTGCGCTATCTGGTGACCGCCTTTCTGTTCCTGCTGGTGGGCGGCATTGAAGCGCTGCTGATGCGCCTGCAGCTGGCGCGCCCGAACGCGACGCTACTGACGCCCGAACAGTACAACCAGCTCTTCACGATGCACGGCGTGACGATGATTTTCCTGTACGCGCTGCCCGTGCTGTCCGGTTTCTCGAACTATCTGTGGCCACTGATTCTCGGCGCGCGCGATATGGCGTTTGCGCGCCTCAACGCGTTTTCTTACTGGGTTTTCGTGTTCGCCGGACTGTTTCTCTACGCGAGTTTTCCGCTTGGCGAGGCGCCGAATGCGGGCTGGTTCAATTACGCGCCGCTATCCGGCCTGGAATACAACAACGGACCCAACATCGACGTGTACGCGCTGGGCATGGTGCTACTCGGTATTTCGACCACGGTCGGCTCGATCAACTTCGTCGTCACGCTGCTGCGCATGCGCGCGCCAGGCATGGCGCTCGACCGGCTGCCGGTGCTGGTGTGGGGCACGCTGACCGCATCGGGCGCCAATCTGCTGGCGGTGCCGTCGGTCAGCCTGGCGTTTTTTCTGCTGTGGCTGGACCGGCGCGTGGGCACGCACTTCTTCGACGTGCTCAACGGTGGACGGCCTCTGCTCTGGCAGCACCTGTTCTGGATTTTCGCGCACCCATGGGTATACGCCGTGGTGCTGCCGGCGATGGGTATCGTCTCGGATGCGTTGCCGGTGTTCTGCCGCAGACCGCTGGTCGGCTACGGGCCGGTGGCGCTCTCCACGGTGGCGACCATGCTGGTGGGGTTTGTCGTGTGGATCCACCATATGTTCGCGACCGGCATCCCGGCGCTCGCGTTGTCGTTTTTCGGCGCGGCCAGCATGGTAATCGCGGTGCCGAGCGCGGTGGCAACCTTCGCGTGGATCGCGACGATCTGGACAGGCAGGCCGGTCATGCGCGCGCCGTTCTTCTTCTTTGCCGGCTTCGTATTCCTGTTCGTGGTGGGCGGCGTGTCGGGCGTGATGACGGCCGCCGTGCCGTTCGACTGGCAACTGACCGATACGTATTTCGTAGTCGCGCATCTGCACTACGTGCTGCTTGGCATCAACGTGTTTCCGGTGATTGGCGGCATCTATTTCTGGTTTCCCAAATTCACCGGCCGGATGATGAGCGAGCGGCTGGGCAAGGTCGGCTTCTGGGTGATGTTCATTGGCTTTAACGCCGCGTTCTTTCCGATGCATATCGCCGGGCTGCTCGGCATGCCGAGGCGCATCTATACCTATCCGCCCGACATGGGCTGGAACACCGTGAATCTGGTGACTTCGCTCGGTTCGTTCGTGTTCGCGTTCGGGGTGCTGATTTTCCTGGCCGATCTGCTTTACAGCGTCAAACGGGGTGCCGTCGCAGGCAATAACCCGTGGGATGCGCCGACGCTCGAATGGTCCGTTTCGTCGCCGCCGCCGCCGTATAACTTCGCGGTAGTGCCATTTGTCGCAAGCCGTCATCCGTTGTGGGAAGGGCGGATGGAACACGGCATGGCGGACGGGGCGCCGCGCCGCCGTTCGACGCTCGACGAGGGCTTCCTGCTGGGCGAAGGCCGCGAGGCGCTCGGCACCACAGCGCTCGAAGGCAGACCGGATGTGATCCTCAAGATGCCCGACGACTCGTACGCACCGTTCTGGCTTGGCCTGTTCGCGACGCTGGTGTTTGCTGGACTCGCGCTGCGCACCGAGTTCTTTACGGCCGCGGCGTTGCTCGGTTGCGCGATAACCATCGTGGTGTGGTTGTGGCCCGAACGCGCGCTGATCCAGCGCGAGCCGCAGACCGTGACCGACGCGGGAGACTGACATGAGCGAAGTCACGACGCGTCCCGAATACACGTTGCCGGTCGGCAGCGCCGGCGAGCGCTCCGGCGGATGGTGGGGCTGCCTCACGCTGATCGTGACCGAGGGTGCGTTATTCGGCTATCTGATCTTTTCGTATCTGTACCTTGCCTCGCAAACCGGTCAGCAATGGCCACCAGAGGGGCTGCCCAAGCTTGGCCTCGGTATTCTGAACACCGGCATCCTGCTATCGAGCAGCGGCTTCGTCTGGTTTTGCGAGCGCTGCGTGCGGCGCCGGCGGCTGCGCTGGGGCGTTGCATCGATGGGGGTGGCGGTGGTGCTCGGCATCACGTTCATCGGTATCCAGTTGCGCGAATGGCATAACCATCCCTATGGATTGACCGCGCAGCTGTACAGCTCGCTTTACTTTACGATCACGGGGTTTCACATGGTGCACGTCGCCGTGGGCGTCGTCGTCCTGTTCCTGCTGTTATTGTGGACGGCGTTGGGTTACTTCGACGAGCGGCGTTGCGTAGCGCTGACGATCGGCGGCTTGTACTGGCACTTCGTTGACGTGGTGTGGCTGTTTATCTTCACTACGTTGTATCTGACGCCTTATCTGTTCCGGGGCGCATCATGAGTTCAGCCAGAACCGTCGCACCGTCGCCCGCGCAATCCCCGACGCCTGTAGTTCCGCCACGTCTGCCCGGATCGCGCGCACTGATCGGCATGCTCGCCGCGCCGTTCGCATGGGCTGCGCAGATGGGCATCACCGAGGCGTTGGCCGCACAGACCTGCTTTCCTCGCAATCGTCCGCTTACGGCCCCGACGTTACCGTGGCTGGATGCCATCATTCTCGCGGTCAATGGCGCCTGTCTGGTGCTGGGCTGTTGTGGTGCCTTCTCCGCATGGCGCAACGTCCGGTTCATCAGACGGATTCGTTGTGGAATGCCAGGCAATGCGGGTGAGGAACCGGTTCTTCTGGATAGCTTCCTCGCACAGGTGGGGGCGATGAGCAGCGCTCTGTTCATGTTCGCACTGATCGCCACCGATATCGTCGTGCTGATCGTCTCACCTTGCCGGTGGTGAAGATGAGAGCGCGTAAATCCGTAGACCGGCCAACGCCTCAGGATCGCTTCAATAGCGGGTCCGGCAGCTGGCGTTTGCACGGCGTGCTGGCGGCGGGTTGCGTCGCGGTTTTCGTGGGGGCGCTGGCGGCGTCAGCGGCGCTTCGCGCGGGCCAACCGGAGATGCCGGCTGCCGGCGCCACGCAAACCGCGCCGGACACCGCACTGATCACCCGTGGCGCGTATCTGGCCAAAGCCGCCGATTGTGCGGGCTGCCATACCGCAGCGCCCACCGGCGGCCAACCTGGCCACGAGACACTGCCTGCTTCCTTCGCTGGGGGCTTGGGCATGGCCTCGCCGTTCGGCACAATCTACTCGTCCAACATTACACCGGATCCCGTCAACGGAATCGGCCGCTATACCTATGACGACTTCACCCGCGCGCTGCGCGAGGGGATTGCGCCTGGCGGCAAGCGGCTCTATCCGGCAATGCCGTTCCCGTCTTTTGCGAAGATCAACGACGACGACATGCGCGCGCTGTACGCGTATTTCATGCATGGCGTCAAACCGGTCGCACAACCGGCGCCGCCGACGCGGCTGCCTTTTCCGTTCAGCCAGCGGTGGGCGATGATGTTCTGGGACTGGGCGTTTGTGCCGAGCGGGCAATATGTGCGGCAGCCTGGACGCGATGCGCAGTGGAATCGTGGCGCCTACCTCGTGCAGGCGCTTGGCCATTGCGGTGCCTGCCATACGCCGCGTGGTCCGGCGTATGAGGAACGTGGCTATGACGGCGATGCGCACCTTTACCTGACCGGCGGCACCAACGATCACTGGTTTGCGCCGAACCTGACCGGTGACCCGGGTGCGGGTCTTGGACGCGTGCAGGCGCAGGACATCGCAGCGTTCCTCAAAAACGGGCACGGTGGGGGGCTTGTCACGTTTGGCAGCATGGTTCAGGTTGTCGAAGACAGCACTCAGTATCTGAGCGACGACGATCTGGCCGCCATCGCCGCGTACCTGAAGAGCTTGCCGCCGCGCGAGGCGGCCGGGCTCTACGACATGCATTCGCGCGCGGCGCAGCAAACCGTGCAGGCGCTGCGTACGGGCGATGTCGAGCGGCCAGGCGCCGGCATCTTCCAGAGCTATTGCGCGCGGTGTCATCAGGCGGATGGGTTAGGCGTCGCGCAGAAGTATCCGCGCCTCGCGGGCAACCCGGCAGTGCTTGCGCCGCAGACCACATCGCTCGTACGTCTGCTGGTCGAGGGCGGCGCAAGCCCGCGCACGGAGAACGGACCGCTCTCGCGCAAGATGCCGTCCTTCGCGGATCAGCTCACCAGCGAGGAAATGGCTCATGTGTTGACGTTTATCCGCAACACGTGGGGCAACGCGGCGCCACCCGTCACGACGCGCGATGTGACCGGGGTGCGCGACGCAATTCATAAATAGCGCGGGCTGACAGACCTGCTGGCCGCCTTTCAACGCACTCTGGCGAACAGCAGACAAGGGTGGCCGACACCTGCCTTGTTCACGTTTGCTCAGGATCGCCCGGTTATATGTGATGGCCTGGGCGACAACTTTCGCCGCCTGCTCGAGCGTACCGCTGATGCCATCGCCCACTCCCATCACAATGCGCGCGCGAAAATTGCGTGCGGTAGAGCATTGAGCCGCGCAATCCTGCCGGGCTTGTTGCCGCGTTGGAACGTCGCTTGCTCGCATTTAGCAACGTCACCGCCGCGAGGAGCGTTCCATGGACAAGGAAAAATTGAATGAAGCGTATCCGCACCCGTCGGGCGGTTGGGGATCGCTCAGGGCCGTCGCAAAGATTCTCAGCCGGGAAAAAGTCGTGCTGAAAGACAGCGCAGTGCTGCTGCACCAGAACAAGCCGGACGGTTTCATGTGCGTCAGTTGCTCCTGGGCGAAACCTGCTGATCCGCACACGTTCGAATTTTGCGAGAGCGGCGCAAAGGCGACAGCGTGGGATACCACGGCTAAACGGGTGACTGCCAATTTTTTCCAGCTTCATTCGGTCAGCGAGCTTTTGACGTGGCACGACCATGACCTGGAGGAAGCGGGCCGCCTGAGCGGACCATTACGCTATGACCCGGTGTCGGACCGCTACGTACCGGTGAGCTGGCAAGAGGCATTCGACGAGATCGGCCGTGAACTGAATGCGATGGACCCGGAGCAGGTCGTGTTCTATACGTCAGGGCGCGCATCGCTCGAAACGTCGTACATGTTGCAGCTGTTTGCACGCATGTATGGTACGAATAATCTGCCGGACAGTTCGAACATGTGCCATGAGAGCACCAGCGTCGGCCTGAAAGAGGCGATTGGGGTCGGTGTGGGCACGATCATGCTGGAAGACTTCGAAAAGACGGACCTCATGTTTTTCTTCGGGCAGAACGTCGGCACGAACAGCCCGCGAATGCTTCACCCGCTGCAGGACGCCCGCAAGCGCGGCGTGCCGATCATCACCTTCAATCCATTGCGCGAGCCGGGCCTCGTCAGCTTCGCCAATCCGCAATCGCCTGTGCAGATGCTCTCGCCGGACCATACGCAGATCAGCACGCAATATCACCAGCTGCGGACAGGCGGCGACACCGCCGCAATCGTCGGCCTTTGCAAGGCTGTCATCACCGCGGACGATGCCGCAATGGCTGGTGGACGCCCGCGCGTGCTGGACGACGCCTTCATTCGCGAGCACACGCATGGCTTTGAAGACTTCGCGCGCTATGTTCGGCAGACTGAGTGGACGGACATTGAGCGGGTTAGTGGACTGATGCGCGCCGACATCGAGCGTGCCGCTGACGAATATATGAAAGCGAACGCGGTGATTGTCCATTACGGCATGGGTCTGACGCAGCACCGGTTGGGCGTGCAGAACGTGCGCATGCTGTGCAATTTCCTGCTGCTGCGCGGCAATATCGGCAAGCCGGGGGCGGGGCCGTCTCCGGTACGCGGGCATTCGAACGTGCAAGGCCAACGCACGGTCGGCATTACCGAGAAGCCGGAACTCGCGCCGCTCGACAAGCTTGCACAGCAGTTCTCCTTCGAACCGCCTCGCAAAAAAGGGACGAACACCGTCGAGGCGTTCGAGGCCATGGTGAAGGGAGAAGTCACCGCGGTCTTCAACCTCGGTGGCAACCTCGTCCGTTCGGTGCCCGACCGGTTACAGACAGAACCGGCTTGGGGTCGACTGCGCCTCACGGTCAATGTCGCTACCAAGCTCAACCGGAGCCACCTCGTTCATGGCGCCGTCTCCTACATTCTGCCGTGTCTGAGCCGCATTGAAATCGACCGGCAGGCCGGTGGCGAGCAGGCCGTCTCGATGGAAGACAGTACTGGTCGCATGCACGGCTCGCACGGTGTGACCGAGCCGGCCAGTCCCGACGTGCGCTCGGAACCGTTTATCGTCGCCGGCATTGCCAAGGCGACGCTTGAGACGAAATCGACAGTGGACTGGGACGCGTGGCGCGACGATTACAGTCGAGTGCGCGCCGCTATTGCCGAGACCTATCCGGAAATTTTTCACACTTTTGAAGCGCGGATGTGGACCCCCGGCGGTTTTCCGAGACCTCTGCCGGCACGTGAACGAAAGTGGCAGACAAAAAGCGGCAAGGCGGAATTCATGGTGCCGGAGTCGCTGGACGAGGACCCGGATATGACGGAGCATGAGCCGCAAGCATTGCGCCTAATGACGCTGCGCTCGGACAGCCAGTTCAATACCACGATCTATAACCTGGACGACCGGTTTCGCGGCATCAAGGGAACACGCATGGTGGTTCTGATGAATCGCGCGGACATGGCGTTGCGCTCGCTTCAGGAGGGCGAAGAAGTCACGTTGCAGACCATTGCCGACGATGGCATCGACCGCCGCGTCGAGGGACTCCGGATCGTCCCCTATGACATCCCGCGCGGCTGCATTGCGGGTTATTACCCGGAGTGCAATCCGCTGTTGCCGCTCTGGCACTACGCGAAGGAAAGCAAGGTGCCAGGCGCAAAGTCGATACCGGTTCGCATTGCCGCACATTACCGATAGCGCGTTGCTACGCCATTTACAGGGAGCGCCGCATCATGGACAACGATCTCGAAGCACGCATTCGTACCCGGGCCTATCAGATCTGGGAGAACGACCCGTCGTCGGGCGACAACGCCGAAAAGCACTGGGAGGAGGCGCGCCGGCAGATCGAAGCCGAAGGGGCCGATGTCCAGGATGGCCCGCGATCCGGCGTCGACCAGTCAGTAAACCGGGAGCGGAGCGGCCGGCCGGCGTCCCCGCAATTGCAGGACATGCCTGACGGCGCCGCCGGGTCCGCCGACGCCGCGACACGGTGACGTTAACGTTGTCCGACTACCGGCGACCGCGTTCGGTGGTTCGCTAATCGGCACGATGGTTGCTCACCAGAGGGTCGTTGCCGCTTCAACGCTAGCGGCGAACCGAGTAACCGAGGAGATCAGCATGGAAGCGAAGGAACATGTCCAGACGGGGACCAGATCCACCCCGAACGATGCGCTGACCGTTCTTGAGGCGCAGCATCGCGCAGTCGAAAAACTGTTTAAGGCTTTTGAGAGAGCCGCGGACGACGATCTCGAAGCGAAAGCAGCGCTCGCACAGCGTACGTGCGAAGAGCTATCCATTCACACCATTCTCGAAGAGGAACTGCTTTATCCGGCGGCGCAGGAGGCACTGCCTGAAAGCGGCAGGATGGACGTCGAAGAAGCGTACATCGAGCACTTCCTCGTCAAGACGCTGGTAGCGAAGCTGGAAACGATGAAAGCCGGCGAAAAGGGCTTCGACGCGACCTTCAAGGTGTTGAGCGAGCTGGTCGGGCATCACGTCGAGGAGGAAGAGGAAGACCTCTTTGCGCAACTGTGCAAGTCGAAATGCGATCTCCGCGCGCTCGGCGACAGAATCACCAAGCGCGCAGCTGAACTGCAAAGCAAGCTCGATGCTGTCGGCAGCCGGCTGGTCGGCGACAGGACCGACATGCTTTGAAGCGCGAGATAGTGGCGATGACGCGCGACGCTAGTATGAGCGCGACGCGCGTGCCAGCGAAGCGATTGCACTTGCTGCGCCAGAGCCCATGTGCCTGCGTTGGATCGCGACACACGACGGAGTGCTATTGGCCGGCCGAAAATCTCTATCAGCGCCCGCCTGGGGCACGATGTTCCAGGCACGGCGCATGCGGCGGGGCTTGGGGGTTGCTGCTGCACGCAATAGTGCGGTTGCGGCTTTGCGGTTGACGAACCGTCTGAGGGGCAGCGGATTTGTCGCCGATCATCGCGATTCTCTGTAGCTTTTCCAAAGGAGTAGGAGAAATGGCAAAAACACTCGCAGGCTGTAAGGTAGCGGTGCTCGCGGTCGACGGTTTCGAGCAGGCCGAGTTGCTCGAACCGAAGCGCGCGCTGATGGATGCCGGGGCCGAGGTGCACGTAGTATCGGCAAAGCCAGGCAAGATTCAGGGCTTCGTGCATGTGGACAAAGGCGAAGCAGTCGATGTGGACGCCACCTTCGATAAAGTCAGTCCCAACGACTACGATGCGGTCGTGTTGCCCGGTGGCGTGGTGAATAGCGACGCGATCCGTGTGATTCCGGAAGCACAGGCATTCGTGCGTGCTGTCGACGGAGCCAGCAAACCCGTGGCGGTGATTTGTCACGGTGGCTGGTTGCCGATCTCGGCGGGCATCGTCAAGGGCCACAAGATGACGAGCTGGCCCAGTTTGCAGGACGATATCCGCAATGCTGGCGGCACGTGGGTTGACGAGCAGGTTGTCGAGGATGGCAACTTCATCACGAGCCGCAAGCCGGATGATCTTCCCGCATTTAACAGGACACTGATCGAGCAACTTTCGAGTCATTCCCGGCGCGCCTGAGGGGCGCGGCAGCGCCTCCGCGATTGCAACATATCCGCATATCGCTGTGACGTCCAGGGAGTCCGCGAAGGAGGGCGTGGTGATGACACCGAGCGAGCCTGGCGAACAAACTGGTGGATGCGCGTGCGGTTCGGTGCGATTCCGGGTAAGTGCGCAACCCAGGCGAGTCTCCATATGCCATTGCATGACATGTCGGCGAATACATGGGAATGTGTTCGGCGGTTACGCAGTGTTCGAGCGGAGCGTTGTGGAATTTTCCGGCGCCACGCAGGCGTGGCAGAGTTCGCCAGGGGCGCGAAGGTATTTTTGCCCGACGTGCGGATCGGTTGCGTTCATGGAGTACCTCGATAGCGACGAACTGGATCTTCCGCTCGGCGCCTTCGACCGGGTTGGCCCTTATGAGCCGACCTACGAGCTTTGCTGTTGTCACATGGAGCCGTGGCTGCCGGCCGGTGTGCGGGTCGAATATAACGAAAGCAGATAACGAAAGCAGACCGGCGCCAGCCGCGTCATGTGACCCGATACGTTGTGAACGACAGTGGGGTGAGTCATGCCCTTGAGTGACGTTGTGGGGGTGGGAGGATCGCTCGGCGGTCTGTCGAAGATCGAGCCTGACCAGTCGCATCGGGTCAACCGCGGCGACGATAGTGACGACCTCGTGATCGCGCGGCCTGAGGGATTGTATTGCCCGGCCGGTGATTTCTATATCGATCCCTGGCTGCCGGTCGAGCGTGCCGTCATCACCCATGCGCATTCCGATCACGCGCGATTCGGGCACGGGCATTATCTCGCTTCGCATGCTTGCAAGAGCGTGCTGCTGTCCCGCTTACCCGGCATCAGCCTGCAGACGCTCGCGTACGGCGAACGGCTCGAAGTCGGCGGCGTTGCCGTGTCGCTACATCCGGCCGGTCATGTACTGGGATCGTCGCAATTGCGCATCGAGCATCGCGGGCGGGTGTGGGTCGCATCGGGTGATTACAAGCTCGATCCCGATCCGACCTGCGACGCGTTCGAAGTGGTGCGTTGCGACACATTCATTACCGAGTCGACCTTCGGCTTACCGATCTACCAATGGGATACGCCGCAAGTGATCTTCGACGGCATCGATTCATGGTGGCGCCATAACGCCGCCGAAGGACGCGCGTCGGTATTGTTCTGCTATTCGTTCGGCAAGGCGCAGCGCGTGCTGGCGAGTGTCGATACGGGCATCGGGCCGGTCTTCTGTCATGGCGCGGTCGAACCGCTCAATCGCGCATATCGCGAAGCGGGCGTGCTTTTGCCGCCCGTGCGGCTCGTCAGCGAAATCGCGCCGAAAGACAAGGCGGTGTTCAGCCGGGCGTTGATCGTCGCGCCGCCGTTCGCTCAAGGCAGTCCGTGGCTCAAACGTTTCGGCGACTATAGCGACGCATTCGCGTCCGGCTGGATGCGTTTGCGCGGCGCGCGCCGCCGACGCGGCGTCGATCGTGGCTTCGTGCTGTCCGATCACGCGGATTGGCCTGGTCTGCAAACCGCGATTCACGCGACGGGAGCGACACGCGTGATCGTCACGCATGGCTCGGTCGAACCGATGGTGCGCTGGCTGCGCGAGCAAGGTTTAGAGGCGGGCGCATTCGCCACGCAATACGGCGACGATACGGTGGAAGCCGATGCGGCGGGTGGCGACGAACCCGCATCGCAAAGTGCGGCTGATGGACTCGAGCGCAATCAAGCCGGCGCCGGCGATCCCGGCGCACAGGAATCCGACGCCGCCCCGGGCCGTTCATGAAGCACTTCGCCGCTCTCTACACTGCGCTCGACGCGTCCACCTCGACGCACGACAAGCTCGAAGCGCTCACCAGCTACTTCGCTGTGGCCGCGCCTGAGGATGCTGCGTGGGCGTCGTACTTTCTTGCTGGCGGCAAGCCGCGTCAATCGGTGCCGACGCGTCTGCTCGCCGAGTTCGCCCGCGAACGCGCCGGGCTTCCCACATGGCTATTCGAGGAGTCGTATCAGGCGGTCGGTGACCTCGCCGAGACAATCGCGCACATTCTGCCGCCCGCGCAACGCCGCTCCGAACTCGGCCTCACGCAATGGATCGAGCAACGCGTGTTGAGCTTGCGCGGCCTTGCGCCCGAAGAGTTGCGCGCGCGACTTTTCAGCTATTGGGACGAACTCGACTGGAGCGGCCGCTTCCTGCTGACGAAGCTGATTGGCGGCGGCTTTCGCGTGGGCGTCGCGCGGCAACTGGTGGTGCGTGCGCTGGCCGAAGTCGCGGGCGTCGATCATAAGCGGATCGCGCAACGCATGGTTGGTTGGACCGACTCGCAACAGAAACCGGACGCGGCGCGCTATCTGCGTCTGATCGCGCCGCAAGGGGTATCCGACGATGAGCCGTTTTCGTCCGCGCGGCACGACAGCGAACTGGGGTTGCCGTATCCGTTCTTTCTCGCGCATCCGTTGCAGGCCGATCCCGAGACGCTCGGCGATCCGTCGCACTGGCTGATCGAATGGAAGTGGGACGGCATTCGCGCGCAACTCGTCAAACGCGGCGGACGTGTGTGGTTATGGTCGCGCGGCGAGGATCTGATCACGAGTCGCTTTCCCGAAGTCGCCGCTTTGGGTGAGGCCTTGCCCGATGGCTTCGTGATTGACGGCGAAATTCTCGCGTGGGAACCGGGCGCGCTTGCGCCGTTGCCGTTCGCGCGTTTGCAACCGCGCATCGCACGCAAGACGCTGACGAAAAAAATTCTCGCCGATTCGCCTGCCACGCTGCTTGCTTACGACCTGCTCGAAGCACATGGCGGCGATCTGCGCATGAGCCAGCTGGTCGAGCGACGTGCACGTCTCGACGCACTGGCTGCATCGCTCGACAGTTCGTTGGCGCGTGATCTATTGCGCGTGTCGCCGCTTGTGCTCGGGGCCGATTGGCGCGCGCTCGCAGCATTGCGTGACGAGAGCCGCGCGCGCGGCGTCGAAGGGCTGATGCTAAAGGAGCGCGGGTCGATGTACGGCGTCGGCCGAACCAAGGCTTCCGGCACGTGGTGGAAATGGAAAATCGATCCGTATGCGGTGGACGCCGTACTGATTTATGCGCAACGCGGACACGGCCGTCGCGCGAGTCTGTACACCGATTTCACATTCGCAGTTTGGGATGAAGCGAACGGTGTCCGCACGCTCGTGCCCTTCGCCAAAGCGTATTCCGGTCTTACCGATGAGGAAATGCGCCAGGTTGACGCCATCGTGCGCAAGACGACGATCGAGAAATTCGGACCGGTGCGAAGCGTGACACCGACGCTCGTTTTCGAAATCGGCTTCGAAGGCATACAGTCGAGTCCGCGTCATAAGTCCGGCGTCGCGGTGCGCTTCCCGCGCATGCTGCGCTGGCGCACGGACAAACATATCGACGACGCGGATACGCTCGCGATGCTGAAGGGCTTTATCGACGATCGTGGGTGATGGCCCTCGTCAGCGAATCCTGCGGGCTTGCACCAATGCCGGTATGAGGCGCACGTAGGAGCTAAAGGAGATAAAGGAGAAAATGGTGACGCCCGATAATCGATTTGCCGACAGCGAAGACGTCGTCGTCTGGCGACCGATTCAGTATGCGATGGCATCGCACCGCCGGGTGCTGGTCGTGGACGACTACCGGGAAGCGGCGGACGCGCTGCAATTGCTGCTGAATGCCGATGGATTCGAATGCCGGGCGCTCGAAAATCCGCATCTCGTATGCGAGACGGCCTGCGAGTGGCAACCTTTCGCGGTGGTCCTCGACATCAAAATGCCCGGGCTCGACGGCTTTGAACTGGCTCGGCGTTTGCGCACGCATCCGTCGACGGCGCATATGTTACTGATTGCATGCACCGCTTTCGCGTCGCGCGACGACCGTGCCCGGGCCCGCGCCGTGGGCTTCGACGCGCATTGCGCGAAACCCCTGACCCCCGAGCGTCTGTTGCGCGTGCTGGAATCGGCGGCGGCCTTGCACGCAACGCCGCCGCCGTAAAAGCATTCTGCAGCCCTCATCGTTACTTGCCTTTCTGCAGCGTGTCCGGCATTGGCTGATTCACGCCATTCGTACTTTTCGTGCCGTCCGGGTAGTTCGGATTCGTGCCGTTCGGCGTCGTTATATTAGGTGATGCACCCGTACCGGTACCTTGTCCGCCGCCGGTGGCCGTGCCTCCCGGGCTACCGTAGCCGCCCGTGTTCTGTGACGGCGAGTTGCCCGGTCGAGCCACAGTGCCATTCGCTCCCGTTGTTCCGCCTCCGGCTCCTACACCGGTGCCGCCGCCAGTACCCGCAGGCCCGCCGCCGCCCGCTCCCGTGCCGCCTGCCTGTGCATATGCGCCGCCAGCAAAGACCGTCAACAGCGCTGAAACAACCAGTTTCTTCGTCGAGGTTTTCATCGCGAGTCCTCCAGAATTGAGATTTATGTTTAGCGAGCCGATGACGACTCGCCTACGAACGCCGCAAGGCGTATGCCTCACGCAACGGTGTTCTCGCTCCCGTAATAGCTTCGTCCGCAAGGCATGGCGCAATCTGGGCGGCCACCCGCGTCGGCGCCGGCCATCCATGGGTGCACTCGCGGCACGCGCCATGCTGCGCACAGTGATCGAAAACCAGGGCGCCGGAGCCTGCATTCGTGGCGCGGCCGACGCATCGTCTCCTACGAGAGCGATGCAACGAGAAACGTTGACAAGCTTGTGCCCGCAGCGTGGCAGCGTTGTAAGTGATGCGCGGAGAGATGTAATGTTTTCTGCGCGTCTTGATGCGGGACGATGCTTGGCGGATCCACAATTGCGGGAGCGGGGCCGATATGCGACATGAGCAGACGAGAGAACCGGGACATTACGAGGCGTTCACACTGGGACCGCGCGACTGGGTGCCGAACAACCGCAAACTTGCGGTGGCGATATATCGATCGGCATTACCGGGCAGCCGCGCCGAGCTGGCCACCGAATTCGAAGCGCTTTTCAATCACAACCAATGGCCACCGCAATGGCGCGACGGTATCTTTGACTACCATCATTTCCATTCGACCGCGCACGAAGTGCTGGGCATTGCGTCGGGCACGGCCGACGTCATCGTCGGCGGCCCGGGCGGCAAGGTGATCACCGTGCATGCGGGCGACGCGTTGCTGCTGCCTGCCGGAACCGGGCATTGTTTGCAGGCTTTCGCCGGTAATTTGCGCGTGGTGGGCGCGTATCCTGCCGGCCAGCAATGGGACATTCGGCGCGATAGGCTCAAGCCGGCGGAACTCGCGGCAATGGAGTCGCTGCCGTTTCCTCCGAGCGATCCGGTGTTAGGCGAACGCGGTCCGGTCATCGAGCAGTGGCTCGGCGCGGCTTGAAACCGGACACGTCGGGATGTGATTTACGGGCTCTGTTGCAAATGGGTTCATCGCGGCGCCGAGGCGAATGCCGAGCGGTGCATTGTCGAATCCGGACCGTCGTGCGCACCATCATCGCGACAATGTCGCTGATCGTGCGCGCCGGATCGAGTTCTTTGGAGACGCTTGAAGTCGCCGAGGAGCATCCTATCCGACGCTGGCGACTCGATGTGATAGGCCTGCATTCGCGGAGCAGAATCTCCCTCCGGGGTGGTGGTGGAAAACGCTCAGGGCGCGCATATTAAACATGGTGGTTTTTCGCAGACAAGATGCCGTAACGCGGGGGAATCAGTGGCTCGCCGCGGCGGGCGAGCTACTGGCCGCCGAATCCGCATTAGCGGCACCGCCGGCTTTGTCGGCTGGCTTGCAGCCGGCACAGAGGGCGACGACAGCCACAATCAGCAGGGCGTCGGCGCAACTCCGGGAATAGAGCGCATGTAACATCAGAGGTCCTTATTTCAGGAGAAGATGCAATGGTCCCAGCAACGCTCGGACCTGAGTCGCCGCGACGCTTCGAGTTCTCCCGACCGAAACCAGCAGACAGCGAGCGACGTAACGTGCCTGCACATTATCGGGATCGGCCCGTTGCGAAAGCTCGATCACGCGCCGGAACGAGCCGCTGAATCGCTCCTGCGCATACTGCCGTGCTCTTTCCCCCGGAAGGAACGGGCAATGGCCCCCGCTCAGTCGCTGCGTTGGGGCGATGTGGAGGAAAGTGAGCGGCTGTGTTTCTCGCTGCGGACGAGTGAGGGCATCAACCCGGTGAAACACCTTTTGCTTGTGCCGCGTGCACCGATTCGCGGGGCCCACGCTTCGCAAGCGTCAGGATCAGGACGCCGACAGCCATGCCTGCGCATACCAATGCCATCCATGCGACCGTCTGGATAAGTCCACCGGCAAACCTGCCAACCGATTCGACGACGAGCGGACTCAGGAAATTACCGAGGAAGAACGATCCCATATAGCCGCCGGTCGCGCGACCGCTTTGCGCGAACGGCACGCGCGCGAGTGTCCAGGTGCCGAGTAGCGGAAGCGCCATGCCCGCGCCCGCTGCGGCGAGAAAGGCACCCGCAACTGTCGCGTTCACGCCTGTGCACGATGCGATGACAAAGAAGCCTGAGGCAAGCAGTCCGAATGCGACGACCAGAAGCCGGTTGATAGGCCATCGCGCGAGCCGGTGAAAAACGAACGAACCCACCGGAATGCCGGCATTGGCGATGGCGCCGCCGAAACCAAGAATCGCCGGTGCCGTCACGCCGCGCGCGGCAAGCAGAAAGCTGATCTGCACCGGCACGACGAAGAACATGACGGACGCGAAAAGGATCAACAGGCACAGGGGGCCGACCTCGCGCCAGGGAAAGGGCAACTTCTGCACGGGTGCATGCTCAGCATGCGTTTGCTCGGGTTCCCAGATCATCACCGCGATGAACGGAAGGAACAGGATCGCGCAACCGTAGACCAGGAACGGCGTTCGCCAGCCCGCCGCGAGGCTGCCGAGCCCTCCACCCACTGCGAACATCAAGGCAGCCACGACGGAGGCTGACGCGTGCTGCATCGTCAGCCATTTCTGTCGGCGCACACCGGAAAAATAATTGGCGACGAGCGCGGTGGCGATCGTGACAATGGCCGCTTCGGCGAGACCGATCACCGCGCGTGAGGCGGCGATCGCGTAGAGGTTTTTCAGCCAGAACGGCAGGACGCCGGCGACCGCGTAGATCGCGACCGCGACCAGATAAAGTCGCTTGCGTCCGAACGCGTCGACCAGCGATCCGACCAGTGGGCTGAACAGCGCGATCATCAGCGCGGGAATGACCAGCACGATCAGGGTCAGCACGTCCACATTCGGCACGCCCGCATAGTCGTGCCGCATCTGCGGAAGCACAGGGGCAATCAGCACCGCACCGGTCGAGGAGAGCCAGCAGCTGGCCATCAGGAGCCAGCCGTGCCGCGCGCCGGCTATGCGGGCCGGCCCGGCTTCGGGGGAAAGATGAGTCATGTCGTCTCCAACGTTCTTGTATTGGCTGCTCCTGGCGCAGCGCGCCAGGAAACGTGTCATCGTCTGCAAACAGAACAACGGACATCGAACACCGGGTCCGGGATCACTGCCGGCTTTTCTGCCGGTCCCGCGCCAGCGACCCGGAAGAAATTCATGTCCGGTACTACTAGAAAGCAACCTCGTCGTGGCCCTTCAGATCGAGCATCCGTCTCGCTTCGTCCGGCGAGGCGATCTCGATGCCCAGTTCGTCGAGAATCCGGCGAATCTTGCGGACCTGATCGGCGTTGCTTTGCGCAAGCTCGCCGCGGCCGATATACAGGCTGTCTTCGAGGCCGACCCGTACGTTGCCGCCCATCAGGCTCGCCATCGTCGCGACAGGCATCTGATGCTTGCCGGCTGCCAGCACGGACCAATGGTAGTCGTTGCCGAACAGCCGGTCAGCCGTGCGCTTCTGATGGAGCAGGTCCTCGGCGTGGGCGCCCATCGCGCCGCGCAGGCCGAACACTGTCTGCACGAAAAGCGGCGGCTTCACGAGACCCTTCTCAAGGAAGTACTGCAGCGTGTACAGGTGGCCGACGTCGTAGCACTCGAATTCGAAGCGCGTGCCGCCGGCCTGTCCGACATGCTCGAGAATCCACGCGATGTCGTCGTAGGTATTGCGGAAGATCAGCCCGCGCGTGCCCTTCAGAAAAGGCACTTCCCAGTCGTGACGCCATTCGCGCTCGCGTTCGGCCATCTCCGACAGCACGAGGTTGAGCGAGCCCATGTTGAGCGAGCACATTTCGGGCTTGAGCGCGCGGCCTGCCGCCGTGCGTTCCTCGATGGGCATGTTCGGACCGCCGCCGCCCGTCGAAATATTGATGACGGCATTCGTCGAGGACTTGATGGCCGTGACGAAGCGCCGGAAGATTTCGGGGTCGCCGGAGGGGCGGCCGTCCTCGGGATTGCGGGCGTGCAGGTGAATGATCGACGCGCCGGCCTCGGCAGCCGCGATGGATTCGGCTGCGATCTGCTCCGGCGTGACCGGCAGAAACCGCGACATGGAGGGCGTATGAGCGCCACCCGTCACCGCGCAGGTGATGATCGCCTTGCTCATAGCGGCTCTCCTTCGACGAGATCGAGCAGCACGAACGCCATCCGGCACGGCTTGTCCGAGCGGTTCGCCCAGCTGTGACTGGTCGCGCGCTGGATCAGGACGTCGCCGGGGCGCATGAGTGTTTCGCCTTCGTCAAGCAGCGCCCAGATTTCGCCTTCGAGCACGATTGCGTAGTCCAGCGACTCCGTTTTGTGGAACCAGAAATGCCGCGCGCCGGATTTGTCGCGCACGCCGCTGTCGTCGAGGAACTGCTTGAGTTGAGCTTCGTCGTAGTTCCTGTCAGGCGGAAAATCGACGATGCGCAGCAGCGAGCCGCCTTTCGAATGGAAGGCGAACGCCTGACCGGCCGGCGCCGGATCGTCGCCCGGCGCGCGCGCTTCGCCCGTCGCCCAGACCACCTGCGCGAGCGGCAACCCCGGCCGGTTCGTCCGGTTCGGTGTGGGTCCGTCTGAGACAAAGCAGGACTTGCCCTGTGCATTGATGCCCGTGACGATCCGCCGGACCGCGCGATAGCCGTCTGCGTCTGCCTGCTGCACCCCGTGATTCTTTACCAGCGTCTCCATGTTCTCTCCATTAACGAGTCGTATCGTATCGTTAATGAGTCCAAGTTTCCTGTCAATAGGGAAAAGGATGAGATATTTTTCGGCATTTTTTGGCCCTGTTCGCGCTTGACAAATATGAACGGTCCGTTTTGTAATGGCGGCATTCAATTACAACGGTCGGGATTCATGGAGACACAGAAAATTCGCGTGATGTGGTTCGTGCCGCCGCTGCTTGCCCTTGTCGCGAGTCAGGACGCGCAGGCAACCGCTATCGGGGCCGAACGCAACCGCTCGTCCGATCAGCAGTTTGATGCGCTCGTGGCCGGGGACGTGGACGCCGTCGTGACGTCGATGGATAACGTGATCGGCTGGAACCGCCGCGCGGGTCCGCGGGACTTTCGCGTCGTCGCGCAGATCGAGCGAACCACGCCGTTGACGGTGGTCGCGCGGCCGCAACTGCGCAACCTGCAGGATCTGCGTGGCGCGAACCTGCTGGTCGATGCGCCGGATAACGGCTTCGTGGTTGCGCTCAGGGCCATGCTGCGCGATGCGGGTATCGAATCGGACTCGGTCCGCCTGACGCCCGCGGGCGGCGTCAAGGAGCGCTTCGACGCGCTCGTGGCGGGACAGGGCGACGCAACCCTGTTAGGGCCGCCATTCGATTCGATGGCGCAAGCGGCGGGGCTCGCTTACATCGCCAGCGTGCAGGACATATACGCTGACTTTCCCGGGCAGGGCATCGTCGTGCGCCAGGGCGGCGAGGCGAACACCGGGGTCGCGGCGTGGCTGCGAGCGCTGGAGCGTGCCCGCCGGCGCGTGAGCGGGAATGCGGAAGTTGCGAGACAGGCGGTGCTGGCAGCCGGCTTTCCGGGCGCCGTTGCGGATGCGATGATCGCGCAGAACCCTGATTCGCTGCGTCCGACGACAGCGGGCGTCGCGCTGCTCATCGCGCATCGCCGCTCGCTCGGTCTCGCGGGTGCGGACAATGACTATTCGACCATCGTCGACGATTCAATGATGGAGCAATACACGGGAGGACAGCAGTGAAGCAATACGCGCTCGGAACGTTTTCGGTGGGGGACGGTGCCCGGTTTGTCGGCTTCGTCGTGAATGATCGCGTGGCTTCGCTTGCCGAACTGGCAGCGCGTCATGGCGAACGCGATCTGGCGAACGCGCCCAGCGTGCTCGCGCTTCTCGAGACCTGGTCGACGAGCGAGCCCGCATTGGGTCGCCTCGCCGCGCAGGTCCCGGGAAAAGAGGGCGGATGGTATGCGCTGTCCGATTTGCATACCCACCCGGCCGTCGATCTGCCGCGCCAGATTTTTTGCACGGGCGCGAACTACCGCAAGCACGTGGTCGATTTGACGGTGGATGCGAAGGTCGGTCCCGACGGACTCGACGAAGCGGGGCTGCGGCGCTGGGCAGAGGCCATGATGGATGAACGGCTTGCAAGCGGCGAGCCGTACGCATTCACGAAGCCGGTCTCCGCTGTCTCCGGGGCGTTCGATCCGCTGGTGCTGCCGGTCACGACGGTGAAGCCGGACTGGGAGCTGGAGCTGGCCGTCGTCATCGGGCGCGGCGGCTACCAGATTCCCCGCGAACAGGCGCTGGACCATGTGGCGGGTTACACCATCGCCAACGACATCTCCGCGCGCGATCTCATCCCGCGCACCGACTACAGGATGCTGGGCACCGACTGGCTGCGCTCGAAGGGGCAGCCAGGGTTTCTGCCACTCGGGCCGTATCTGGTGCCCAAGGCATTCGTTCCCGACCCGCATCGTCTGCAGATGCGGCTCACGGTGTCGGGCCAGGTCATGCAGGACGAGACGACCGCTGACATGCTGTTCGGTATCGAGCGGCAGATCGAATATATTTCCCGCTATTCGCGGCTGCTGCCCGGCGACGTGATCTGTACCGGTTCGCCGGCTGGCAACGGCACGCACTACAACCGTTTCCTGCGCGACGGCGATGTGATGGAAGCCGGGATCGAAGGGCTGGGCCGCCAACGACAGATCTGCGTCGCGCAACAGGATGGCTGACGTGACCGAGGCGACGGCACGTCGCGACAATCCCGATCGCGCCTTTCTTCACGATCTTCTGTCGACGCAGGCGCGGGACGTCCCGCTCGATATGAATCCCGTGTTGGTCTCGCTTGGCGCCACGTTGCTGGTGGGCAGCGGTGAAGCGCTGTCCATCCGCTTCACCGCGCCGGAGTACTCAGTCCAGGGCAATGGCGTGGTATCGGGCGGCACGCTTGCATCGATGCTCGATCTGGCGATGGCGCTCGCCTTGCTCGCGCAGCTTCCGCCCGGCCGCACGTGCGCAACCATCAGTCTCACGGTCAATATGATCGAGCCGGGATATGTCGGAGACTTCGTCGCCGATGCCCGCGTCAAACGTCTGGGCGGACGCGTGTCGTTCGTGGAAGCCGATCTGCACGATGCGACGGGAACACGGCGCGTTGCCACTGCCACAGCCCCGTTTGCGGTGTTCGATGTGCGCGCCTGATTTCACACGTCGCCATCCTGCGAGCCTGTGAGGTCACGACTTGATGACATGGGTGCGGTTGTGCACGGCTCACGCCATTGACCGCGGCGCGCAATGGGCGCTTTATATCTGCTGCTTTGGTAGCATGGCATCGATGCGTCTGTGCGATTCGATGCTGCCTGCTCTTGCCGGGGAGTTTGCGGTTCCCGCCGACCACGCTTCGCAGACCATATCGTTGTTTGCGCTCGCTTACGGAGTCTTTCAGCTGTGCTCCGGGCCGCTCGGCGACCGGCTCGGTAAAATACGCGTGATCGCGTTCGCGGCGTTTGCCTGCGCGCTTGGCAATTTTGCAGCATGTCTTGCTGGAAGTCTGGACGAACTGCTTGCCGCCCGGCTTTTTTCGGGCGCGGCTGCCGCGGGCATTGTTCCATTGACGATGGCGTGGATCGGCGATCACTGCCCGGACGGCGAGCGGCAGGAAGCGCTGGCGCGTCTGCTTGGCGCTACCGTGCTTGGCATGATGGCGGGGCAATGGGGCGGCGGCGCCCTGGCTTCGTCCCTGAGCTGGCGAACACCCTTCCTGTCGGTTGGTGCCGTGTTCGTGCTCGGCTGGGTGACGGCGACAAGCGTATCGCTGCGCATTTCGCGAGACACCTCGACGAAGCGTCTCACATTCGTGCACCAGACGATCGATATTCTCGGCGCAAGGTGGGTTCGCCTTGTCCTGCTGCTGACTTTCGTTGAGGGCACCTTTGCCTACTGCGCATTGGCGTTCATGCCCACCTACCTCAACGCGTCGTTTGCATTGCCCTGGTCCAGGGCGGGACTGATTGCCGCCACGTACGGGATCGGCGGGCTGATCTTCAGTCTGAACGCGAAGCGCGTAATACGACGTTTGAGGGATACGCGCCTCGCGGAAGGGGGTGGACTGTTGCTCGCCATAGCGCTTGTCACACTTGCGGCCTCGCCTGTCTGGTGGCTATCTGTTCCGGCCTGTGCACTGGCCGGATTTGGCTTTTACGCGCTTCACAACGTCTTGCAGAATCATGCCGCGCAGATGGCGCCGCAGGCAAGAGGCACGGCCGTTTCGCTGTTTTCGTGCGTGCTCTTTCTGGGGCAATCGTTTGGCATCGCCATGGGCGCCTGGTCGGTCAGTCACGTTTCAGTACGCGTCCTGTTCGTTGTCTGCGGGCTGGGACTGCTTGTCCTTGCGCTCGTCCTTGCGCATCTGTTGAGGGTAGGACGCGCGCTGCCAATGCCACGAGTCCGGGAATAGGCCGGCAGTGGCAATTCGGCACCGACGCCTTGATCCGACGCGGGTGCCGGGCGATGCAACGGCAACGCCCGGATCCTCGCCCCTAGAATTTCACGTAGGCATTAAGCCACAGCGTATTGCCGTAGGCAGCATTGCGCGCATAGATCTGATGCTGCCAGTGAAGCACAGCCCCCCATTTCTGCGATCCATAGCCGACCTGCGGTCCCATGGTCAACTCGTTGGTCCGATGTCCGTCGCCGAACGCAGACTGTCCATTGATCCTGTCGTCGTTGAGTTGGGTATTCACATATCCGCCAACGCCCACGAGCCAGTTCTGGTTGATGTGGTAATTGACACCGTAGTCCGCGGTAAGCTGTACGCCCGACTGGTAGCGGGTCGCCGCATTGACGCTGCTGTAGTTCAGGTTGATCTTGGAGCTGAGCTCGAGCTGCTGGAGCGGCATCCATGTAAAGGCGTAGGCAAGATAGAGACTCGTGACGTTATTTCCCGGATTGAAAAGGCGGGTCTTGTCGTATGAACCCCAGGGAGCAACGATATCGACTTCGACAGTCTGGAAATAGTGCGGCGACTGCCAGCCAACGAGTACGCCAAACAGCGGGTCGCCGAATCCCCGTCCACCGCCCGAGATGCCAAACGACGGAAGATGCAGCGTGCCGTCGACGTAGGGAACGGCTGCCTGAACGGCTATGTTGCCGCCGAAAATGGTTGGGGTTTCAAAGACATGGACCGTCCGGAGTGCATGAGCCTGCAGGCCGCCGTTAGCGCCGGCAGGGCTGCTGTTGCCGCCACCGTCGCGCAGTGAGGTCATGTCCTCGAATCTGTTGTAGCTGTAGATGTACGTTCCCGGTCCGCCAAGCAGTCCGCTCATGACGGTCATGATCCCGGACGGATAGCTGCTCGTCCCGTTTTCGAGGGCGAAAGCCGGGCTCTGGGCCAAGCTGGCCACGACGCACATGGCCCCGTAAAGTCTGTATCGCTTCATTTCATTGTCTCCTGTATTTATATGGGTTTTGATTTGTAGTACGAAGTTTTTTATCTGGAAACCGGTTTCCGTTTGCGTGCAATCTGGTTTGTGTGGCCGACTCCTCGGGGGAATCGCTGGTGTTCCCGTCAACGCGGCATCGGGAAAAGCGCGCTCACGTACCTGCCTTCTTCAATCCTCAGCGAGACGGCCTCGAGATACTGGCCTGCGCAGGGTCCCGATATGCACAGGCCGTCTTCAGGCGTGAACTTCGCGCCGTGGCCGTGGCAAACAATATAGTTCTCGCCGTGGTCGAGATACGCATGCTTTTTCCAGGGCAGGGATGCCCCGGGCCAATGCGGACACGAATTGGTATAGGCACGCAGGAGCTCCCCTCTGCGTACGACGAAGAGGTCGTCGACGCCGCGTCCCTGCAGGTCGAATCCGCGTGCGCCAGTAGGCGAAAGCGCGTTCAACTCGCACAGGCGGACCCATCGGGAGCAGTCAGCGTCTGGCATGGCGATCTGCGCTCAGGACTGTTTCGGGGGCGGACCTCCCGGCGCCCATGTCTCGCGCCACTGGAAGAGAAATTCCTGTGAGTTCTCGGCAATGGCGGGGGCGACACGCGGAACCCAGGCGTCATCGAGCTGATCCATGTCCGCGTCGTATTCGATATGGCAGCCCATCGGGCTATTGAAATACCAGAACCAGTTCGACCCGAACCGGTGACGCCCCGGCCCCCAGAACGATTCGTAGCCTTTCGCCGCGAACGCGTATCCGGCACGCAGCACGTCCGACGGGCCGCCCATGTGGAAGGTGAAGTGATCGCAACCCTGCATGACCGGCGGGGTCTTGATGAGGAACAGCGTGTGGTGATCGAGGGTGCCCTGCGGGCGCAGAAACGGGCCCATTCCGGTGAAGCGATCGTTGACCCGGAACCCCAGCCGGTTCACATAGAAGGCTTCGGCCTTGTCTGTGTCGGGCACAAAGTAGACGACGTGCGAAAGCGTCCGGGGAAGCGGCGGCGGTTCGTCGCAGTTGGCCGGCGAACCCGCGACGTTCAGGCCGCGGCGCGCGTCGCCCGGCGCATTGACCTGCTCGGCGGCAAGCGTTGGCGCCTGACGCACGGATACCTGAAATCCGAGGACGAATCCTGCGTCGTCGGTAGCTTCAATCGAGCCATCCACCAGAAATTTGACTTCCCGGTCCTTGCCCAGCTCGTGCGCGATTTCATCAAGCGCGGCCCGATCTTCCACACCGTAAATCGTCTTGCGCAGCTGGTTGGCGGTCGGCAGCGTCCAATTCGGGAGCGACGGGTCGTCCTTGTGGCGAATGATGACGCCGGTCCCGTCAAGCGCCTCGAATGCCCCATCGCCTTTTGGAGTCAGTCCGTAGTCGGCGAGGAAAGTCGCGCAGCTTTCGACGTCTTCAACGCCGAAAACGAGTGTGTCAGGTCCAAGAATTCTCACTTTAAGCGTCCTGTTGAAAAAATGAATGCGATATCGATTAATACGATACGGTGCGGATCATAATATTCCCCAGGCTCCTGATCACGCAAGAGGGCTCAAGGTTTCCATGGCACTTTTCGGCATGAGGAAAAACCCTCGCTTACGATACGTTGCGTATCGTATATATTATGAGCCGATCACTAACGAAGGTGCGTGCGGTGAGACTGGGAGGCCGGTTTCGTCGCCGCAGCCTGGAAACTGGAGCCGAACAATGAAGCTGGGTCGCATCGCTGTGAATGGTCCGGACGGGGACGTTGCCCGCCTGGTACTGGTATTGCCTGAAGAGGGGCGCGTCGTCGATCTGAAGCGCGCGTCGGTGCTGGCGCTGGAAAAGCAGGGCGCGACGGGGCAAGCGGCGCGCCGGTTCTCGGAGGCGCTCTTTCCCGGCAGCATGTCGGCGGCGATTGGTCTGGGCGAGCGATTCCTCGACACGGCCCGTCGCGCGGACAGGGAGCGCCCCGATGAGGCGTCGATTCCAATCGCAGAGGTGAAGTGGCTGCCCGCAACCGACCCTTCCGTTGTCCGTGACGGATTGACTTTCATCGGACACATCAAGGGTTTTCACGAGAAGATCGGGCACAAGCCGCATGAGAGCCTGCTGAAAGTTCCTGGCTACTTCAAGGGCACGCCACACACGGTCATCGGACATGATGCGGAGGTGCCGTGGCCGGGTTACATCGGGCATATGGACTACGAGCTCGAGCTCGGCTACATCGTCGGCCGGCGCGGCGGCAATCTGAGACCCGAACAGGCGCGTCCTTACCTCTTCGGTATTACTGTGTTCAACGACTTCAGTGGACGCGACCGCCAGTCGATCGAAATGCCGATCCAGATGGGGCCGACCAAGTGCAAGGATTTCGCCTATGGGGTGGGTCCGTGGATCACGACGATCGACGAATTTGCCGATCTCGACGCCATTCCGATGGAGGTCCGTGTGAACGGCGAGACCTGGGGCAAAGGCACGAGCGCGAACAAGCTGTGGAGCGTGGACGAACTGATCGCATGGGTCAGCCTCGGCGAAGTCCTCGAGCCGGGCGACGTCATCGGCTCGGGCACGATGGGCGGGGGCTCCGCGCTCGAACTCGACCGCAGGCTGCAGCCAGGCGATGTGGTAGAGCTCGAAGTGGGCGGCATTGGCATCCTGCGCAACCGCATGGGACAGCCGCAGTCTGGCTTGTGGTGGCCCGAGGAGCGCGCTCCCTTCATGTGAGCCGGCATCACTACAATAATTTCAAGGAGACACAGTCATGGCTTCGCAGCACAAGGTGCTTATCGTAGGTGGAGGGATCAGCGGCATGACGCTCGCCCACGGGCTCGCGCGGGCCGGTGCGGATGTGAGGGTTGTGGAGAGCAGCCACCGATCCGATCAACAGGGAACCGGCATTTCCCTGCTCGGCAACGCGCTTCGTGCACTGGATCGCGTGGGGCTCGCCGATAGTTGCATGGCGGCGGGATCCGGATGGGACACGGTCAGCGTGCGTAACGATGCAGGCGAGATCGTGAGCGAGCGGCGTCCTCCGCGCACGTTCAGGGATGACGCGCCCGGCGCGATTGGCATCATGCGGCCGAAGCTGGCTGAGGTGCTCGAAGGGCATGCACTGGCGAGCGGTGCGCGGGTCGACTATCGGACCTCCGTCGAGGACGTCGAGCAGGACGGCAACGGTGTGTCATACCGGCTGTCGACGGGCGAAACAGGGCGCTGCGATCTGCTGGTCGCAGCCGACGGAACGTATTCGAAGACGCGTTCCAGGGTATTCGGCACTGAGCATCATCCGACCTATGCCGGACAAGGGGCGTGGCGTTTTACTGTTGAGCGTCCCGCGGGGTTTGATGGGCTGGTGCTGTACAAGCACCGGGACGGTCGTGCGGTGGGCGGGCTTCCGTTGTCGGACACGCTTTGCTACTACTTCTTCCTCGAGAATGCGAAAGTCCATGCGCATATGCCGCGAGAGAGGTTGAGCGAGATGTTCAGGGAGCGTCTGGAGGGGTTCTCGGCTCCAGACCTTCGCGCGGTCATCGGCCGTTGCGATGGCACGCGCTACATCAGTTACCGTCCGTTCGACATTCTGTTCATGCCGCAACCGTGGCATCGGGGGCGAGTCGTACTGGTGGGAGATGCCGCTCATTCGGTCACGCCGCAGCTAACTTCCGGCGGCGGCATGGCGATCGAGGACGCCGTCGTGCTCACCGAAGAACTGGGTCAGCGGGCGAGTATCGACGATGCACTCGTGGCATACGGTCAGCGTCGCGGCGAACGGGTGAAGCGTGTGTTCGACATCTCACTGGCTATCTGCCAGGCGGAGCAGGATCCGCATGGAGGCGGACAGCGCGCCGTCGATCTGTTGTTCGAAGGATATGGCGTGCTCGCTCAGCCGTTCTGAGCGCAGCGCGTGCTGTACGGCTTCATGATCGGCGGCCCCGAGACCGGGGCCGCCGGGAAGTCGCGTCGTTCAATGCGGACCCACAACCATCCTGCCGCCGCCGCGCTCCGGCTCGGCGCAAACCGGACAGCTTGACCGGCGCCGAGCGCACATGCTCTGCCTTGCCTGGGTTATGCGCGCGGATGGCGTCCACCAGCAAGTGATGTTCGCCATCGGTGTCGTAACGAAGTCCCATCTGACGATTGCGACCGAGCTGAATTGCCAACCCTGATCCAGGGCGTGCATCGGATTGCGCAGAAACGCATTAATGCCTCTTGCCCGCAGCCATCCCCCTTCAATTCACTCTTTACTTTTGCTCATGACCACCACCTCGTTTTCTCCCGTGTTTGTCTCCGGCGAGGCCGCCAGGGCCGTCTTTGACTGGACGGATGCCATACGCGCCCTGCAGTCGGCCTATGCCCGTCCGATTCCTCCCAGGTCCACGCCGCCGCGTACCGTGGCTGTCGCCGGCAGGACCTGGCTGCGTACGCTGCCGGCCGTGCCGGTGGGCGGCCGCTACTACGGCGCCAAGATCATGGGCATGGCGATGGGCTCCGCCGTGCCCGGCGTGGAATACGTGATCGTGCTGTTCGACCAGGAAACCAGCCGCATCGCCGCGTTTGTCGACGGCAACCTCGTGACCGGCTTCCGGACAGCAGCCACCTCGGCCGCCGCACTCGACCGGCTGGCACCGGGAGGGGCGGCACGCCTTGCCGTGCTCGGCAGCGGCCTGGAGGCCACGATGCATACACGCGCTATCGCCAGCGTGCGGGATCTGACCGAGGTTGTCGTCTTCAGCCCGACACCCGAGCGGCGCGCCGCGTTTGCCGAAGCCGTGACACGCGATCTCGGCGTGCCCGCCCGCGGTGTCGCCTCGGCGCAGGAAGCGGCGGAAGGGGCCGATCTCGTGCTTGCCGCAGCCCGCTCCCGGGGCGAGCAGCCGATTCTTTTCGGCGACAGGCTCAAGTCCGGCGCGACCGTCGTATCGATCGGTTCGACCATTCCCGAGCAGCGCGAGATCGATGTCTCGGTCGTCGCTCGCAGCGACATCATCGTGTGCGACATGCTCGAGGAAGTGCTGGAAGAAACCGGCGACATGCTCGCAGCCCATGAAGCTGGCGTCGCGTTCAGGGACAAGTCATTCAGCCTGGCGGATCTGATGAGCGGAAAAATCGACGAGCGCCTGAACAGCGCCAGAACCAGAATGTACAAGTCGGTGGGCGGCGGCCTGCAGGACATCGTGGTGGCGGAGCTCATCCTCGACAAGGCAATCGCGGCAGGCCTCACGACGACGCTGCCGATCGAATTCGAAACCAAGCGCTAACCGTGCGCCAACGCACGCGACATTCAATAGCAACGCAGACGAAAGGAGCACAGCATGGCCCGCTACAGCAGAAAGGAAGCCCGTGAATGGGCACGTGAGAACCTCGTTGGCGTCGCCAACGTGACCATTCCGACCATGACGTCGGACTTCAGGCGCATCAACGAAAAAGCAGTCCGGCACGACGTCGAACTGTCGATCAGGCACGGCTTCGTCGGCTCTCTCTCATGCTCGGAAGTGGCCATCACGCAGGCGCAGTACGGCGAGTTCTGCGGCATCATGGCCGACCAGGCTGCGGGCCGCCTCATCATCGTTCATCACGCGGTCTTCAATACGCTGGAAGACAACATCGAGGCGATCAAGCTGGCCGAGGCGGGTGGCGCCGACCTCGTGCTGCTCGGCTATCCCCCGTACTTCTATCCGAAGTCCTACGACGAAGTGTTCGAGTACACGAAGGTGATCTGCGCGTCGACGAATCTCGGCGTGATGGTGTTCCCGCTGCCGGCCTGGGGCTTTTCCCGCCTGCATCCCGCCGACATTCCGCTGCCGGTGCTGCGCCGCATGGTGGATGAGATACCTAACGTGGTCGCGATCAAGGCCGAGGGCGGCATGCCCTACATCATGTCGGCAATCGAGGTGCATCGCGAATTCCACGAGGAAGTCGTCATTTCGTCTCCGCTGGAATACGAATACGTACCGCTTGCGCAGGTGATGGACATCCCGTTCTGCGGCACCAACTATTCGGCCTACTACGGCCCGCTTTTGCCACGAATCCACAAGCTGATCCGCGCCGGCGAATACAACGAGGCCACGCAGCTCTGGTACCAGATGGACCCGGCACGCAAGGCCTTCGCCAGCCTGCCGATCGCGGCCAACGGTCTGCTCAACCGGATGTTGTGGAAGTACCAGGCATGGCTGCAGGGCTATAACGGCGGCCCCATGCCGCATCCGACGCAGCGCGTGTACCAGCGCGACATGACCGTCTTGCGCAAGGGCCTCGAAGCAGCGGGCCTCAATCCGGCAAGCGATCCCGACGAGGCATTCTTCGTCGGCCGTCATCCTGTGTGAGAGCCGACCGTCATGAATGAACTGATCACGCTTGCCCTGAAGGACCCGGGCCTGCTGCGGCAGGCGATGCTGATCGACGGCGAATGGGTGCCCGCCGACAGCGGCGAGACGCTGGAGGTGCGCAATCCGGCCACCGGCGAACTGCTCGCACGCGTGCCCAATGGCGGCGCGAACGAGACCCGCCGCGCAATCGCTGCAGCCGGACGCGCGATGCAGGTCTGGCGCAAGGCGTTGCCGAAGGAGCGCGCCAAGGTGCTGCGCACCCTCTACGACCTGATGCTGGCAAACATTGACGACCTCGCTATGATCATGACCGCGGAGCAGGGCAAGCCGCTCGTTGAATCGCGTGGCGAAATCCTGTATGCAGCCGGATTCATCGAATGGTTCTCGGAGGAAGCGAAGCGGGTCTACGGGGACCTCATTCCCCGTAGCGTCGATGGCCGGCGCATCCTCGTGCAGAAGGAGCCGATCGGTGTTTTCGCGGCGATCACACTGTGGAATCTTCCATCCGCGATGATCACCCGCAAGGCCGGCCCGGGGTGGGCCGTCGGTTGCGCCGGGGTCATCAAGCCGGCGAGCCAGACGCCGCTGTCCGCGCTGGCATTGGCCGTGCTCGCCGAGCGCGCCGGTCTGCCGCCGGGGGTATGCAACGTCGTCACCGGCTCGGCTCGCGCCATTGGCGGTGAGCTGACTTCCAGCACGGTAGTGCGCAAGCTTTCGTTCACTGGATCTACCGAAGTCGGGGCGCAACTGCTGGCGCAATGCGCGCCGACCATCAAGAAGACGAGTATGGAGCTGGGCGGTAATGCGCCATTCATTGTCTTCGACGATGCCGACGTGGACGCAGCCGTAAAAGGCGCGCTCGCCGCGAAGTACCGCAATGCCGGGCAGGCTTGCGTCGCGGCGAATCGCATACTGGTGCAGTCAGGCATCTATGACGTCTTCGCGAAGAAGCTGGCCGAAGCCGCGGCCGCCCTCGAGGTAGGCAACGGCATGCGCGAAGGCGTGGTGCAGGGGCCTCTCATCAACGAGGACGCCGTCTGCAAGGTCGAAGAGCATATTTCGGACGCCCTGTCCAAGGGTGCCCGTGTGCTTGCCGGCGGAAAACGCCATGCACTCGGCGGCTGCTTTTTTGAACCGACGGTATTGGCCGATGTGTCTCGCGACGCCCTGATCTTCAGCGAGGAAACCTTCGGACCGGTCGCGCCGCTGTTTCGCTTTGACAAGGAAGAGGAGGCAATCGCGCTAGCCAACGACACGCCGTTCGGACTGGCCGCCTATGTGTTCGCGCGTGATGTAGGGCGAATCTTCCGTGTTGTCGATCAACTCGAGTTCGGTATGGTTGGTGTCAATGAGGGGTTGATCTCGACGGAGGTGGCGCCGTTCGGCGGGGTAAAAACCTCCGGTCTGGGCCGGGAAGGCTCGAAGTATGGCGTCGACGACTACCTTGAAATCAAGTATGTCGCGCTCGGCGGGCTTTGACGGCTTTGGACCGCGTTGGCAGTCGTTGTCATTCTGGCGGGAACCGCGCGGATTGGCATTCTTCGAATTCGCCGGCAATTAGGATACGATGTGTCTTATAATTCCGTGCTGCGCGTTTCGCGCTCACGGCAACGCGTTCGCCCGGGTGTTCCCGGCGACGCGACGTATCGCGGCCATACTGCCGCCGACTTTCCGCTATGCCAATGAAGACAAACGCCCAGCTTTCCGTTACAGCGGCTTCCACCACAAGAGGCGTCGGCCGACCGCGCAGCGAGGAAACCCGTGCGCAGATTCTTGCGGCGACGGTTCGTCTGCTCGAAACCCGCACGGTTCAGTCGATCTCGATCGAAGCCATCGCCAAGGAGGCGGGTGTCGGCAAGGCGACGATCTACCGCTGGTGGAATTCGAAAGCCCTCGTCGTGATCGATGCATTCATCGAACACCATGTCGTCAAAACGCCCATGCCGCACAATTTGCCGCCTGGCGACGCCATTGCGGCGCATCTGATTTCGCTGATCCACGAATACGCCGGCTGGTCCGGCAGGATCGTCGCACAGATCATTGCTGAAGGTCAGGCCGATCCAGCCGTGCTGCGCGAATTCCGCGAGCGTTTTCACTATGGGCGCAGGGCGCTTGTCAGGGAAATGCTCGAAGAGTGGCGCAGTTCAACCAGCATTCGCGTGCCGCCGAACATCGAGACGTTGAGCGAGGTTCTGTATGCGCCGGTCTACATGCGCCTGCTGGTTGGAAACGGTCCGCTCGACGACCATTTCGCGCAGGAGCACATCAGTTACGTCTACACACTGTTGGGCGCCGAGGTGCCCGATGTAGTGCAACTGCGTGAGCAAATGAAGCGGAAAACGCCCTCGAAAAAGACGACGGGTGCTCCGCGCTAAAGCAGCCGTCCTGCCGTCACAGAGGCGACGAAATGTCGTGCGCTAGCGTGACCGTCTTGCGGGACGGGCATCACCTAGGAGCTAGGTGCCTCGAGTTCTCACCGTGAAAAATCGCTCAGTCGGGCGTTCGTAGTCATGGCGATCGTTTGGAGGCCCCATGTCGGAAGTGCAACCGAGTAGGGTGTTTGCTGGCTACACGCGTGTATTTCTGAGCACCGGTCCCCGTCAGCCAGAAGCCTTCGCGCCATACCAGACCAGTGGATGTACGCTGTTGTCGGCCCATGATTTCGGTGAGGATGAGCCACCTGGCTATCTTTTCAAGAAAAATCTTCGGACGTTGCAGACCGGCTGGCGCCGATATACGTTGTTTTCTTTGCCGGATCGATGGACAACTGGGCCACTGTGGCTGACATATTTCTGCGGGAACAAGGGAGTCGGTCCGGCAGAACTTGCGGGAAAGGCACGCGTCCACGCCGTGGCGTGCTACCCATTGCAGGCACATGTATCTGACCGACCAAGAGGGTTGCGGTTCGACAGCTACCCTGACGCAACGCTTTGACCTAATTAAAGTGATCGATTTTTCGTTATCTATTTAGTTAAACTTGTCCTCTGTCCGTGGCTCACGTTGACTCCCGGAAAAGCTCACCATAAGGAGGTATGTTGAACGTGGCCGCCCGCAAAAATTATTGAGCAGGTACGTTACGTGGCGATTAATAGCGGATACCTCGTGAGGTTGAATCGTTGTGTCAATGACGATCGTCCTGCTTTCAACTTCTGGTAAATTATTGCTGCGCGGCGCAGTACAAATACAAAGGCCGCCAATAATATCGTCGAGGTGCTTCATGGAAGTTCTTGATCGCGTGGCCGCCGTCTCGCCGGACGGACGCGCTGTGATTTTCATGCTGTCGATTCGCGGACGCGAGATCGAAGGCGCGGTTGCTCGTGACGCACTCGAAGAATACTTCTGGCTATCGCGCGACGCGGACGCAACGCGCACACTCCGGACGTTTGAAAACGGTCGCAATCGCATTGTCGCGGTCGCCCAAAGAAAGTTACTTGCGCGGCCCGACGAACCACTGCGGCTGACCGTGAACGGCTTCCTGACCCGATAACCGACGGTTGGCGGCTGGCCATACCTGTCGCGTCGACGTACATCTGATAAGCGCAGAAAAAGCACGATCGTTCAAATGTTGATTCTTGGCACCTACGGCGCGGCGTTGCGCGACAAAGAGAATGGCCAATGTCAGCGTTTATCGAAGCCGAGAGTGAACCAAACCGTGGGAGGCCATTTCCGTCGACTTGATCGCCGTCATAGACGGCGCGACGGCGCCTTACCCGATGGGATGCGGCGCGTGGAATCTGCGAGGTTTCTAACGAAGAGGGCCCAGCGAGCCCGCCCGGCACGCTCGCTGTATCAGCTACGCTGGCGACGTTGCCAACCGATCGGAGTTGCTATGCGACTGATCATCGAGGCCCGCCTGGAGGGTGGGAAAACGAGTGAGACTGAAGCGACGACCGTTGCTGTTGTGGAACGAAAGGACCGGAGCGTCGCCGACCTGGGACTCACACTTGCCGAAGGCCGCGCCTTGCTCGCCGAGGTTCAATCGTTACTGGTGTCAGAGCAGACTGCCGGGTGGATGGAGAGCCAATTGGCTTGCCACCGTTGTGGCTCGATGCTGGCGCACAAGGACGCCCGGTCGATCGCGCTGCGAACCGTGTTTGGCAAGGTCAAAGTGCCGAGCCCGAGGCCGTGGACGTGTAGCTGCGCGGCAAAGCCGGGGCAACCGCGCCGCTCTGTGAGTCCGCTGTGCAAGGCTGTACGTCAACGTGTGACGCCGGAATTGGAGTACCTGCAGGCCAGGTGGGCCGCCCATCTACCCTACCGTCAAGCCACAGAGTTGCTTCGGGAGGTCCTCCCGCTGGACAAAGGGATCTCCTTCGGTAGCATCCGTCGTCGGATCCTTACCGTTGGTAGCGCGCTGGACGCGCAGATTGAGCGCGATATCGCGTCTGGACCAAAAGTGGAGAGCACAGTGCAGGTTCGAGAATCGACCACCGTGGGTTGCGTGAGCGTTGACTCGGCGTGGTTGCGCTTTAGCAGCAGCCCCAGGAGCCGCAAAGCGGCGCGCGACCTTGCCGAGCTGAAATCGCCCTGGGCGCAGAAGTTGACTCAGGATCGACATGTCAACGTCGTCGCGGGCCGAGCAACTCTCGCTGATCACACCCCGCGTCTCTTTGCGTATGTGCATAAGATGGTGCCATCGGCGCCCGCACGGCTAGACCAATTCCTCTTTGAAAGTGGCGTGGGTCAAGACGAGCGAGTAACCGTGATTAGCGATGACGCCGGCGAATTTGGCAAGGCTGTGGACGGCAGCCAGCTCGCCAGAGCAAGGATCCTGGACTGGTTTCACATAGCGATGAAGTTCAAGGCTGCCAGGAGTTCGGTGTTCGGAAACAAAACGATCGAGCCCGACGACCGAATTGCAGTAGAGACAGCGATCGATCACGCCAAGTGGCTGGTTTGGCATGGAAGGGGCCAGCAATCAGTATTCCGTATCAAAACATTGGATGCCACGCTCATGGTGAACGACGGCTATGAGTATTCGACGTTGTACTGGAACCTGCGCCGTCTGTTTTTTTACATCGAGAACAACGCCGGTGCGCTCGTGAACTATGGCATGCGCTATCACAAGGGGCAACCAATCAGCAGCAGCATTGCCGAGTCCGCGGTGAACCTGGTGGTCAGCCACCGCATGGCGAAGAAGCAGCAAATGCGATGGACGGACAAGGGAGCCCACTATCTAGCGCTGGTTAGGGTTGCAGTTCTCAACGAAGAATTTTCGGTTGAGAGACTTGCCGAGTTAGCCAGGGCTTCTGTAGCTGCGAACTCACCGAATGCGCACCGAGCGGCTTGAATTCAGCTCCCACGGTTTGGCTCACTCTCGATGGACTGAGTGCGGACAGCGCAGCACCATGGTAGCTATTGATATTTCCTAAAATCATGACAACCGTTGAGCGTCTCAAGCGTTATATCTCCAGGACAATCGTGGAGCCAGGTTGGCATGACGCAAAGA